>CAVRPF010000027.1:0-282344 GCA_963723015.1 Bryobacterales bacterium | reverse complement strand
CCCTCATAAGTTACGGCCGTGAACGTCAATACGTCGCGAGTATTGTCGTAGAGCCCGGTCACGCTGATGTTACGCCCCTCCACGTCCTGGTATTGGGGCACCAGATAGTTCAAAGAAAGGCGGCGGTCCAGTGTGGAATAGCGGCCCTTAAAATTCAGGCTTTGGCCTAATCCCCAAAGATTGAGGCGGCTGAATTCCAAATCGGCGTTGGGAGCGAATCCCGTAGTTCCGGCGGGCGCGCGTTGAGACTAGGATTGGCTGCCGCCAAATCGCGCTATCTGCGCTCCCAAGCCGAAAGCCGTCCAGTATCTGTGCCCTTCAGTAAAATGGTAGAGAACATACTTATCCTGGATATCGCCATCGGGATCCTGAATCGCCATATCCACCTTGTCGAACACTCCCAGATTGTATAGCTGCCGCTGCATGTTACCCATGGCGGTCCATGAAAGCGGGTCGCCGGCTTTCACGCGGATGGCCGGCGCGATAAGACGCTTTTTCGTAGTGCGCATCCCGGTAATCACCACATCCCGGACGGTTTGCAAGCGGCCCGCGGTAATGTCGTACTGCACGGGCCACCTCGTGGGCGCCGGGTCCCGGAGAAGTGTGGTATTCGAAGGCGGCATCGGGATAACCGGCCGACTGATATGCCATAAGGATATAGTCACGATCGTTAGTGGCACTGGTGTCGCTAAACGGCTCGCCGGTTACGGCGGTGAGTTGCGAAAGAATAGCTTGCCGATCCGGAAGATCCAGGCCATTCACCTGGATCGACAACCAGGTATTGAGGCCCTTCGTCGATAGTGAAAGTTACGCCCACATCGCCCTTCTTGCCTTTGTAGTCGTTCACGGCGGACGAGGTTTTTTTCGCATCGCGAAATCCGTTGTCCTTATATAAAGCCACGATGGCCTCTTCATCCTTGGTTGCGAAGCTTTGGCTATATCGGCCATGCCGCAGCCGGATGAAGCCCTTCGGCTGCGTGTACATACGCTCCTTGATGTCGGCCGTTGGGAAATAGTGGTTACCCTTTATAATGACGGCCGCCACGCGATGCCGCTCGCCCAGTCCGATGCGATACGTGATTTGCTCCAGGTCGGCGGAGGGAGTAGTACTTTTGAAATCCACCTGAACGTCGAAGTATCCCTGGAATTGAAAATAGTCGCGCAGATTGCGCGCTCCACTTACCAGCAGATCGTTGTTCACCGTCTGTTCCTCGAACACCGGAACATATGCCTTCAGCTTTCCGCGCGAGATCTTCGCCTCCTGCGCGGTGATTTTGACTACCGGGCCGCCGTTGGCCTGGATGGTTGGTTTTACCCGATTCGTGGGCGCCAGATAGTCGCGTTTCTCCAATGTCACCGAGGCGGTCAGACGGTCCTTCTTGGCGTATTTGTTCAGAATGTTGCGCACGCCGTTTTGTACGTTGGTATCGGTGGCCGGCTTCCAACGAAACCAGCCCTTGTATTTGGCCGCGCGCGCGATCTGATCCTCGGGCAGGCGGGTATCGCCCTCGATCACGGGCGTTGTCAGGCGCGCGCGTTTGCCGCCCTTCACCTCAAACGTGATGGATACTTCCTGATGGAGCTGGTCGCGCTCGATTTTCGGCGTAATTTGCGCCTCATAGAGGCCATTGCGCTCCAGTAATCCGCGCATGCCTGTGACAGCGGTCTGCAGATCTTCTTCGTGGAATGGCTGGCCTAAATCGAGTCTGGCGGCATTTGCCAATTGACCTTCGCTGGGCGGCACGCTAAGCTTGCCGCGAGCCTCAACCGGCCCAATGAACCATTGCTCCGTGGTACGGATCACCAACTCCACTCCTCCCGGAGCGGGATCGGCGTCCACGTCTATCGAGGAGTAGCTGCCGGTGGCATATAGGCGTTTTATCGCGGCGCGGACGTCGCCGAGATGTAAGGCGTCGCCAGGTTTCCAAGTGAGGAGCCGGTTCAGGTCGTCGGAAGCGACCGGTTGAGCTGGCGGGTCGAAGCGGACGTTGAGAATTTTCGCATTCTCATACGACGCGCGCGGAGCGACGTCCGCCGCGGTCAGCGCCCCGAGCTCAGCGTGCAGACACACGACAAGCGTAAGACTTGATAATCCCCGACGTCATACTAGCGGCGTTCCCCGTGCAACTCAGATACCCTGGTACTTAGGTTGGCATACGGCGCTTTGTCCATGATTGCCGTCCTGTACGAAACCGGACACGGGGACCTGCCGGGGGAGTGCGGAGGTAAACATCCGTACATCGAAGCTCATGAAAGGCGCATAGGCGCACCTCCCACTGCGCTTGTCAGTGTGGCGGGATACGGACTTTGATGCTCGCGCCGCGGCCGGGGCGGGAATCCAACATCAGATCGGCATTGAGAGAACGAGCGCGGCGTTTCAGGCTCTCAGGTCCCAAGTGCAATAGCTCCAATTCCTCGAGAGAGTAAGAGCCGGCGAAGTTGAAGCCTTGGCCATTATCGTCAATGGAAATTTCCAGCCCCCGACCGGTTTTCTCCATGCCGACGGCCACCCGCGTGGCGCCGGCGTGCTTCTGCACGTTGTGCAAAGCTTCGCGGACAATCTGCAATGCTTCGATATTCGATTCAACCGGTAGGCCCGCGGGCGCGTCATTTCCAATGAAGGTCACGGGAATGCCCGTTTCCTTCTCGAAGGTTTCCGCGGCGCGCCGCGCTATGGCCACGATATTGGCGCCATCGATGTCCGCGGGACGCATACTGTTGAGGAAGGATCGTAAGTCGCGGGTCTGCTGCTGCGCCAGTACCTGCAATTGACGCAAATCCTCCATACCGGCAGCGACATCGCGAGTGAGTACTTTACGTAGAATTTCGAGGCGCATTTGCAGGCTGATGAAGCTTTGCAGGGGACCGTCGTGAAAATCGGAAGTGATGCGCTGACGCTCGTCCCCGGAGGCGCGTTCCGCGGAACGCTTGGTTTCCTGCGCCAACTCCATCAGGCGCCGGATTTGACTGTCCTGTTTCCGCTTATTTACGGCGCAGCCGCAGGCCAGGGCGCCGGCCGCCAACACGGTGGGCTCGAGTCCGCTCATGGCGCCGGCTTGCAAGGCCGCACAAAAAACGGCGGCGACCGCGCTCACTACGATGACCTGGATGGCGCCCGAAAGAAATCGCTTCAGTGAGCGCGTAAAGCAAGAATGCCGCAGCCAGCCACTCCATTGCCGGACCGCGGCTGGCGACGATCAGGAAATAGATCGCGTCCCCGAACAGCGCCAGCAAGTCCAACATGCCGCTGCGCGAGCCGCCTCCGATCGCGGCGAAAATGCTATAGACCAGAAAAAGGCCGAACAATCCTTCATAGAGGGACGGCTGCCGCGGCAGATCGAAATAGCCCCAGCCGAGAGCCGCCGCCGCGAGCGCCACCCGCGTCCAAGCCATGGCTCTGGGCCACATAATCTCGGGCGGGAATGGCATGGGTTTACTTCCTATAAAGATAAATGGAATGGCTGCGCCCCTCGCCATCGTCCGCAATGGATTCGACCTTATCCGGAATCCAGTTGCGAAACTCGAAATCGTGCGACACCACCCGCGCGCCCTTCCGCAACTGGCGATCGAGCAGAGGCTGCACCTTGGTATCCATGGATTCCGGCATCAGATATACCGTAACCAGATCGGCCGAGCTGTAATTCTGCTGCAGCAAATCGCCATTCACGATGCGGGCCGTTTTTTCCAAACCCAGCTTATGGATGCGGTTCATGCTTTGCGTCCAAAGATCGCGCTCGATCTCAATACCAACCGCGTCGGCGTGGAATTTTTGGGCGGCCATGATGACGATCCGTCCATCGCCAGAACCCAGATCGAACATCTTCTCGCCCGCTTTGAGGCCACCCAGTTCCAGCATCTTTTCAACGATGGTCTGAGGCGTTGGATAGTACGGCGCAAGCTTCAGGCCCGCTCCGTTTTGCGCCGGCAGCGCGGCGCAAAACAGTGCCGTAAGGAGAACGAGTTTCCGCATTCCGTTACGTCATCAATCTTACACCTTCGGGGAAGGTCAAAAACGTCGGGCGATTGGCGCTATGATGGCCTTAGTCTCTCATGGCGGTTTCCAGTCAAGCCAACATCGACGAATCGACTCTGGTGGCCCAGGCCCGCGAGGGCGATACGGTCGCATTCAGCGAGCTGGTCCGCCGTTACCAGAGCAAGATTTTCCGCCTGGCGCAGCATATCACGCAGAACCGGGAAGACGCCGAAGACGTGCTGCAGGAGACCTTTCTCAAGGCCTACGAACACCTGGATCAATTCCAGGGCAACTCGAAATTTTACACCTGGATCGTGCGCATCGCGGTGAATCAGGCGCTGATGAAACTCCGGCGCCGCAAGACCGATCGATCCGTCTCGCTCGATGAAACCATCGATACCGGCGAGGACAACATCGTGCGCGAAATCGCCGCTTGGGGGGAAGATCCCGAAGAGCGTTTTTCGCGGGAGGAACTGGGGGAGATCCTCAACTCCGCCGTGCAGGGGCTGGAACCGCCCTACCGATCGGTATTCGTGCTGCGCGACATCGAGGACCTCTCGACAGAAGAAACCGCGGATGCGCTGGGACTCTCCATTCCGGCGGTAAAGAGCAGACTTTTGCGGGCGCGCTTGCAATTGCGAGAGAAACTGACCCGCCAATTTAAGCGCAAGGGAGATGACGCCTTTGCTTACATGTAAGGACTTTCTGCGCGAGCTGAGCGAGTATCTGGACGAATCGCTGGATGCGCAAATACGGACCAATCTGGAAGAGCACATCGCCGCGTGCCCTAACTGCTGGGTGATTGCCGACACCACGCGGAGGACCGTCCAGATCTACAAAGGGATGGACCCGTATCCGGTTCCGGCGGATGTGCAGGAACGGCTGATGGCCGCCCTGGAACGAAAGATGGCCGCTAAGCGCTGCAGGTAGAAGCCAGGCCTAATCGGTTCCGCGAACTTCCAACCCGTACTCGCGCAAGGTTTCGCCCGAAGGTAGAGCGACGCGCACGAAATATATCCCGTGGTTTTGCGGCGGGACCGCGACGGCAGCGGTCGATCCACGGCTGTTGAATGCGCTTTGCCAAACGCGATCGCCCGACCGGTCCACGACTTCGATGCCGTAGGATGGCGATGGCGTCAAGCCGGTCAGATCAAGCTCGAGAAGCAAGGGCCGGCGAGTAGGCGCCAGGGGTAGATCTGAAGGGCCGCGCATAGTCTGCAGGCTCACGGCAAACGGCGCGGCTGGATTGTGACGGGCCACTGGTATGAGGACTGCCGCAATCGTGAGCAAGGCCAGTGCTGCGAAGGCCGGAATTAGCCGGGGGAAGCTCCACGGCCGCGGTTTTTTGGCCGGCTCGGGCTTTGCAAGGCCGCGCGCGGCATCCTTCATGGACGCGATATAATCTTCCGCCTCGACCAGCCGGTCCCTGCAGATTCCACAGGTCAAGAGATGCAGCTCGACTTGCTCCGCCATGTTCTTAGGCAGAGATCGCATCGAATATTTTTCGAGGTTATCGTCCTCGATGTGACGGTTGTCGATCTCCAATTGTTCCCCCGTACTGATAGTACTCCAGGAGGGAAAAATTCTCAGAATAAATAACTGCTACAGATGGAACCCATGGCGGTTCGCCAGCCGCCGTTTCCCCAGTTCGCCGAACCGGGCCTTGGCCCGCGATTTGATTAAGCGGAATTGGGTTTCGCTCAGGGCCATCGCTTGGCAGATCTCTTCAGCCGATTCCTCGTTCAGATAGAAGCGGGTAAGCACTTCGCGGTCGCGCTTGGGGATGCCTTGCAGGACGCGCATAGCCAGAGTCAGGCTTTCGCGCTCGATGGCTTCGCGCTCGGGATCGGGGCGCTGATCGGACACAGCCTCTTGAAAATCCACATCGACGCAGTTGCGGCGCAGATGGATGGCGCGATCGATATGGGAGGCCACCTGACGGCGGACCACCGTATGAACATAGCCCATCAGCCTCTCGGGATCCCGCAGCTCGCCGCTGCAAATGGCTTCGGCGATGATCACAAAAACGTCGTGGACCTTATCGTCCAGGTCTTGCGGACCAAGCTGGCGATACAACAGGAAACGGATGCCAGTGGAAAACATTTTGTACAGCTCTTCCATGGCGGACGGATCGCGGTCGCGGACGCGCTCGACCAGCCGGGACCAATTGGAGAGACCCGGTACCGACGACAATTGAGGGCCTGCTTGAGTAGCCACGTTAATCCTTTCCCATTGCGAAATACGCGCCCCAATATTGAGGGTGGGCGCGCCAGCCGCCGGAGTGCAACATCTCCAATTGCGCGGCGCGCAGCGCCCCCGTAGCCGACAGCCCGCGGGCGCTCAGGTTCCGGTAAAGAGCGGCAAAAAGGGATCCGTTTTCGTCCGGGACCGCCCAATGGCTGCCAATTACGTTACGTGCGCCGGCGGCGAGCCAGGCGCGGTTCAGGCCAAGCAATCCGGTCCCCGGCAATACCGCGCCGGCGGCCGAATGGCAACCGCTAAGGACAACCAGCTGCGCGTCGATATGCCAGCGCGCGATCTCGGAAGGTTCCAGAACGCCGGCGGCGCCGGTGGGAGTAAGGCTGAGAGCGATACCCGCTTGCGCATCCGGATCCGCGGAGGAAACGAAGTGCGTGGCGAAATGCAGCACGTCCGGATGGCGGCCGAACTGGTCTTCGATTGCATTGGGCGATGCAGCGGCGCCTTCGAGGAGAACCCGATCGCCCTGCCATGCGCGCGCGCAGGCCTTGAGCTCGGCCGCGCTCGCCACCAGGCGCGGTAAAGGCGGCGCCAGTGCGGCGGAAACATCGAGAGGCGAAGGTTGCCGGCGGGCGTCACCGGCTTTCCTGGGAAGCCGTGGATCGGCCGAATTGTAGATGGGATCGCCAACTCCCAAAAAGAGAGCGGCCTCGCGGCGGGCCGGCGGGTTGCCGCGCGCCAGCCAGTAGGCGACGCTGGGGATGACCTGGACAACGCGCCGCTCGATCATAAACCGCTGCCGGGGAGAACCGTCTTCAGACGGCACAGGCAGCGCGGCAAAGGGGACGTCGAAGAGCTGGCCATCGAGCGCCAGCAGCCAGCGCGACTTGCCCAGGAACCGCGGCGCCAACGAACCAAATAGCGCCTGGTATAGGGCCGCGCCGGCGGACACGGCATTGTCATCGTCTTGACGGATCGCTCGCGATGCGTTCTCTATGAGAGGCTGGAGGGCATCGCCGGCCGCCAGGCGATAGAGCGCGATGCCATCCGCGTCCATGGCCCACATCCAGGAGGACTGGTCTCCCAGGTGAAAGCCAATGATGGCGCTATCGCGATCGAGCGCGCCGCGCGCGCGCCGCAGCAGGTCCTCAGAGAGCGGAAGCGTGCCGCCAGCGGAGCCGGCCCCGGAGGCCGCTTCGATTTGCGCCACTTGGGCGCGCGCGCCGCGTACGGCTTCTTCGGATACGGGAGTAGAATGGCGCAGATCGGCGACTTCGGCGCGCTGCAGGCCCAGCAGCGCTTCCCAGTAGGACGCTGGAAGAGGCGCGGCGGCATTGCCACGTTCCTCGACTAAGGCGCGCAAGCTGTTGGCGCGGTTTTCCTCGGCGGCTTCGAAGGTTTCGCGGATGAGGGCGGCGTCGCCGGTCTCGATATACAGACGGTTCCCGGCTTCGATTAGCGCGGAGTGGACCAAGTCGATCCAGCCTTCAGCGCCGACGCGCATACCATCGTCGGGAGGCGCGGACCAGCGCCAGGCGCGCGCCAGGCGAATCGCCACACGCAGATCGGCGAGCCCGTCGCGGAGGCGTCCCTGAGCAATGCGCACGCGGCCGCGGTAATGATAGGCGTCCCAGGCGGGAATGGGGCCGTTAGGCTGCGCGGAACGCTCGACGGCGCGATCCAGGAGAACCGATGCGGTCCGCAGGTCGCCCTGTTCCAGCCTGAGACGGCCCAAGTTCCGGTAAGATGTTTCGAGCGGCAGATCGCGCAGCGAGCGCACGCGGTAGGCTTCGAGGAGCGGGCCCTCGGCGCGATTCGGCTCGCCGCGCTCGAGATACTCGAAGCCGAGACGATTCCAGCCGACCGCATAGAGATTCCAATTACCCGCGTGGGCGGCGGCATCGATTCCCTGCGGAATAAAACCAACGCTTCCGGCATGCGCTTTTGGCGCGCGCGCACGGTAGCGAGCTGAATCTCCACCTGCGCGAAATGATCGTCGGCGTCGCTTCTGGCCATGCGGTCCAGCGTGCCTTGTATCCAGCGGGCAGCGCCCTCAAAATCGTGCATTTCGAGGCAGAGAGAAGCGAGGTTCGCGTCCACCATGGCAAGGATGCTGGCGTCGCCGGCCGATTCGGCCAGGCCGCGCGCGTCGAGGAATGAACTTAGCGCGGCTCGATACTGATGCATGGCGAATTGCGCGCCACCCACATTGCCGCGAGCCCGCGCGGCGATGCCGAGGTTGTGAGCGCTTGCGGCGCGCTTCGAGACTTGATCGAATTGCGTGGCGGCGGCGGCGTACCGGCCCTCGGCAAAGAGATCGCGGCCTTCGATAAGCGCGGCTTGCCATAGACGATCCGAAGATGCGTCTTTCAGAGCCTTCGAGGGCGACGCCTCAAGTTTCGAAACGGTCCGTAAACGGGGGCCGGCGAGCGGAATTACGAGCAGGCAAAAAGCCACGAACCGGGCGGCTTTCAAGAAATCGACTCCGCAGTTCTAATGGGAAAAACCTGTCTGGCCTTTCCCTGGGAATATTTCCGTGTGGAAATACCCCCAAAGAATAGTATCAGGTTTTTAACTCAAATAGTTACCCTCCGTTGAGGGTTATTAAGGTTGCGCGCTGTGGGTAGCGTGATTTAGAAGCGAAAAGCGAACCACAACAAGCCGGTCATAATAATGATAATCGGATCCATTGTTTTCTCTCGCTCGTTCTATCGGCGGGATCATTAAAGTCCTACAGACCCCGCAATTTGAATCTAACGCGCGACGAATATGATTACTTTGAAGTAGGAATGATAAGTTATTGATAGCAAAGCGAGAATATTTTTAACTTTTGTGTGACTGGGTATTTGGCTTCGGTTAAGTTTCGCCATATCGCGTGCGGACCAGCGCGCGGAGACGAAAGCGGGCGGCGTAGCCGTGAAAAAACGAAGCCACGCTCCAACACGGGGTTGTGCGGAGCGGCTGGATTTGAGTAAAAACATTACTGTAGGCGAATGGTTCGGAGGCGAGCGAGTGCCTGCGCCGCCGTCCGATACGCTGCTTTCAATCGAGTTCGCGTGGAGGCTTTATTCCGGAATCCCGAACTGTTATGGCGACCGCATCCAGCGCGCCGGTGAATCTGGTATTGCAGATATAACGGTCGGCGTGGTTTTCACCGACAGTAACCTGCGAGGGCGCGGCGACCAAGATACCGATGTGGTGCGTGAGCGCCAGGCGGCCGTTGTTGAACACCATAAGGTCGCCCGTTGCGGGCGCATACACGATTCTGAACTCGATCGAGCCGGTCTCGAGCGGCAGGTCCGCCATGGCTTGCGATTTGCCGGCTTGAGAGACAATGCGCAAACCGCCAGGCTGGTGTTCCGCATAAACGAACCCACAAAACGTCTGCTCGCCTATAACGAGCAGCGGCTCCCTAAAACCGTCGGGCCGCGCGGCGAACCGCACGGTAAACGCGGCATCGACTTGAGGATTATAGAGCGGCCGCAAATCCGGATTTGGGCTAAACCAGCGCGCGATCGTGAAGAAGCGGCGCGGCCGATGCTTCAGACATGTCATTGTATGGTCCGGCGATTCCGAACGCCAGATTCACCACGCAACCGAACGCCGCGGCCACGCCGAGGGCCGCAATTAGCGCGATCCTGGAAAATCCACGGCTGCGACAGATACGGATAGCCGCGGCCGCAAGGGCCGACAGCACGGCTAAGGGCAGGAAATCGATTTCATACCGGTGGGACTGCAGATGCGTAGAGGCAAGAAACAGCAGCACCGCGGCGGATGACAGGCCGGCGATCCGCAGCGCCGCGCGCGCTTCCGGCGCTATCGAGCGCTGTGGAAATAGCGCAAAAAAAAAGAAATGGCGCTCCCCACAACGCGCCCACGGTGGGCTCGATGAAGAATTCGGGCGGGAATCCATAAGCTTCCGAGCCAAAGGGAAGGCTGAACATCATCCGGAACCATGGAAAAACGCGACTGAAATGGGGCGGACACAGGAGCATGAAAAAGAAGCCGATGGGCAGGTTGCGCGGCGAGAGGCCGATGCGATTCTGCCCCAGACCGGCGAGCTGATAGCGGAAACCGAATTCGAAGGGGTTCCCGAAGCGCGCGAAATTATAGGCGGCGATAGCGGCGCCCGCGAGGACCAGCGGAGCGGCAAAGCAGAGCAATTCACGCCGTCGCGACCGCGATATGGCCAGAACGGTGAACGCGATCGCTCCCGCCAATCCGAGGTGTGGGCGGCAGGCGATGGCGAACCCGAACATCAATCCCGAGGCGGCGTACCAAAGCTCGGGGCGCGCCGTTCGCATACCGCGTACCAGGAAGAAAATGGCGGCGGAGATGCAGAAGTAACCGCCGCCGATTGCGATCTCATACACTGCGGTGCGGTTCAACAGGAACGGCACGCCTTGACAGAGTCCTAAAGCCAGCACTAAGAGCGCGGTCAAGGCAGGACCGGGCCGCGCGTCCGCAAGGTGGAGTATCCGCAGCAGAGCGCCGCAGGAGAATAGAAATCCGCCAAGACAAAAGAGAAACAGGCCAAAGTTTTCCGGCAGATCGTGATGCGTGAGCAGGCGCCACGGGGTGAAGAGGAGCACGGCCGGCCCGGCGCCGAAATACAGGTAGTAGCGGCCGTGGTACAAGACCATGTCCTGCTCCTTAATCGACCAGTCGATGGTGGGGTCGTAGGGGTTCGGCAGGGCCAGCAATTGGGGCAACACCCGGACCGGCAGGTATAAATGGCCGCCCGCAAAAGCCCGGCCTAAATAATCGTAGTACCCGTCGAGATCGTAGCGCCAATAGAACTTGCTGCCGGCGGCGCGCGATTGCCAGAAGTAATAGCTGCCGACGGCGGCGAGCGCGAGCGCGATTGCGGCATAGCGCGGCAACGAAATCGATGCCATCCGCTTCACCCGCGTCCGCTCCCGCAGTGATTACACCTGGGATCGCTCACGCCATCGATCCTCCAGCATGGCCCAAAGCATCAGATCCAACCAACGCCCGGCGACCCATTGCGCTTGCCGCTTGACGCCCTCGAGCACGAATCCCATGCGCTCCGGGATGGCGCAGCTCCGCGTATTCGACGTGCCGCATTCAATTGCTACCCGGTGCAGCCCCAAATCGTCGAACAGATATGCGAGCATGGCGGCGCAGCACTGGGTGACAATGCCTTTGCCCTGATGCGCGGCATCCACCCAATAGCCGATGCTGCAGTTTCGATTGGACCAGTCGATTGCGTGGCAGCCTATGCCGCCGGCGAATTGGCCGGCGATCCAGATGCCGCAGTTGGGGCCGTTGTTGGCTTCATATTGCGGAATAGCGATGTTGACGATGAAGTGGCGAATGGCATCCGGCGAATGGGTGAGATCCACCCAGGGCAGCCATTGGCGAAGGTAGGCGCGATTTCGCTCGACCACCGCGTAAGCCTCCTCGGCATCGGCGGGCGCGAAGAGACGGATCTCGATCTCAGGCGTTACGGCGCGGCGAAACATCATCCTCCCGCCGCGAAGGCTCGCATCGAAATGCAGCAACGCGGCGTTCGGGAAGTATACCAAAGACTGGGGAGATCTTTGGAGGGAGAGAGAAACTTGGGAAGGGAACTTTCAACGCGGATACGCGGAGAGCGAAGGCAACGCGGAATTTTTGAACAATTTCGGCATTTTCCGGACTGAGGAGAGCGGTTTGGCGGCTTCTGCCTAACCGCCGACGGCACAAACGCGTCCAAAAAGCCGGTGGATATCCTGCCAATGAAGAAGCTACGTGCTCGTTGGACGAGAACCTGCCGGCTCCCTTCGAGCTGTACTCTAATTTCAGGATGGCGCCGCTCCCAGGCGGGGCCACGGAACTGCGCGGCTATGGCAGCCTGGGCCAGCTTTCCGATTTTCTTACCCGCGTCGTGGAACGGCCAGTGATCGACCGTACGGGTATCGCCGGCAACTTCGATATCCGACTCCTGTGCGCTGTCGACGGGTATCCCGGCTCTGACACTAGTCCGACTGTCTTCGACGCTGTGCAATCTGAACTAGGCCTAAGGTTAGAAGCCCGCACCAGCCCGGTCGAGATCACCGTCGTGGATCATGTGGAGAAGCCCACGGCGAATTGAAGCGGCATGTGCGTGCGACTTTAGCGGGACGGACCCTGGGGCGAACCACAGGGTCTCGATTCCCAAGAGGCGATCACTTAACCATTTGGTCGGTGGTGTAGAGATTGGATCTGCCGCTGCCATCGGTAAATTGCGTGAACGTCTCGAGAGCAAGCTGACTGCCCTGAAGATCGCCGACAACCGTTACCAGCGCGAAGCTGAACTTGTATTGAGCGCTGAAGGCGACGGCGGGGATCGCTCCCACATTGGCGGCGTACGCCATGCCCGATACCGAACCCCAGTTGCAGGGAGTTGGACTGCAGGCGCCGAAGACATCGACCGAAATACCGGCGCCTGAAGCGGCGATCACTACTTTTACGATGTCCCGGGTGGACTTGTCGACGTTGTTCCAGACGCCTAACAGCGGTGCGGGCGACACGTTGGCCGCTGTGGTCGCACCCTCCCCCATATGGGAGGGAGCTTTAAAGTCATATTCTTGCTTGGTGGTCATCAAATTCTCCT
The DNA here is from genome assembly GCA_963723015.1 of Bryobacterales bacterium. Taxonomy (GTDB): domain Bacteria; phylum Acidobacteriota; class Terriglobia; order Bryobacterales; family Bryobacteraceae; genus PALSA-243. The sequence continues at coordinate 269,574 of CAVRPF010000027.1, read as the reverse complement.
TTGCTCTCTATGCTGAGAGACAAATGGTAGTGACGGGGGGAACGATAGCGTTTCCATTCCAAACGCAAATAGGCCCATCGGAGCAGTACTGTTGCTGTATGCGGAAGTGCGCGGACGGCGGGGGCGGGGGCGGCAATAGGCCCGCCCCCCCGGGTTACCTAGAAGTTAATACGCGCCACAAACTCCAAAATCCGCCCGCCCGGATCGACGGCGTTCGAGGTATCGCGATAGGCCGAAGTGATCTGGCCGAACGCGGTGCTGCTGGCCGACTGGCTGCCAAGATAGAAATTCGTGATGTTCATGATATTGAGCGCCTGTGCGCGGAACTCGCAATTCACCGACTCACGAATCCTCGTTTTTTTGATCAGACTGACATCCAGGTGCTTCTGCCACGGACCGCGAAGGTAATCGAAGTAACCCAACTGCCCGGGGGAAGTCGGCGGCCCAATATAGGGCGCGTTGGTATCCAGCGTATAGCCGCCATTGTTAAACGCGGCTTCCGTGTTATGGATCAGATTGATGGGCAGGTCGTATAGAATCCCGACGCCATTCGATCCGGTGGTCTTGTAAACGCCGACTTCATTCTGCAGTTGCTTGCAGAGTGATATTGTGCAGCACCACGCCGCTCTCATTGCCGTTGATGGTGTCCCGGCCGCTGCTGAATTTAGCTGGGCTGGCCGGATTGGATGCGGGTTGTGGCTGCCATTTCCCACCCCTCGAGAGCCTTCCGCGCGACCACATTGTGTACCGAGCTGAGATACGAGCGGCCGGCGCCGAGCGGGAATTCGTAAATCCAGTTGGCTTTAAACGTGTGGCGGATATCGTAAGTTGGAGTGACTTTGTCCAGGCCGAGGTTGCGCAGGGTAGTCGGCTGGCTGGAATCGGTAGAACTGGCCGAGGCCCCATCCACAAGCGATTTACCCCATACATAACTGCCTTGGAGCAGCAGCCCTTTCGCCAGCCGGCGCCGGACTTCCACTTGCAGGGCGTCGTAGAGCGAATCGCCCCAGTTAGTCATCAAGTAAGTGCCGCCGCTGCCCACCGCGGGGTTCACCTGAAAGAAATTAGCGGGATATCCGGCGGCAGTCATGTTCCCCAATCGTGTCACATTGGTGGCGATGGACGAAGCAACGGAACCGAGGGAGTTATGCGCCAGGCTGGTGGCCGTAGTGGTATCGGTGCAGCAGGCCGTGCCCAATGCGATCGGCAGAATCTTGAGATTTTGTTGCCCTGGCAGCCCCTGGTTACCGAAGTTGTTGGACTTGAGCGTAGCCTGAAACGGCAACTGCGCCACAGTCACGCCGTTGGCGATCGCCAGGTTATTTTGAGCGATCGTCTCTTCGTTCAGGAAGCCATTCTCGAAGATATTGACTTCGTTAAGATTTACCTGTCTCCACTCATGCAGGCCATGATTTCCGGTGTAGCGGACTTCCATCACAGTGTCGTGCGTTAACTCTCTTTGATAGCCGATGTTCCAGCTTTGCACGTAGCCCATCTTTAGATTCGGATCGAAGTCGTTCAACGAGTCCGAGAACGCTGGAGTCAGGGGATATTGAGGCGCCGCCGGATATGGCTGCGAGGGAAAGCTTGGATCGCTGAAGTACACGCTGCCCGGCGCGCCGAAGTACTGCGGGAAGTTAGTAGGATCCACCGAGGTGCTGTAATACAATCCTTTGTTCGAACCCCAGATGCTCTGGAAATTATAGCCACCCGGCCGCGTGCTGGAGATGGAGTAACCCCCGCGCAGGACTGCGGCCCCAGCGTGATGCCCGGTCAGAATGGCCAGCGGGCCTTCCGCCGCGTGCAATTGGTATGCAAGTCCCAGCGAGGGCAGAATCTGAGCCGGCGAGCTATAGGCATTGTGTCCGCTGATAGCTTTGAAGGTAGGCTGCACGCCAGTCATAACGCCGGGTTCGAAAAGATTGCCGATTCCGGAGATTCCGTAGATGCCAGCGAGGCCGACATAGCTATAAGTGCCGTTTACATTAACGAATGGCAATTGATCTTCGAGGCGCGCGCCGATTGTGGCAGTCAGGTTGGGCGCAATGCGCCACGTATCCTGCGCGAACAGCCCGAACTCGCGCATGCGATTCCGGTCGATGGCCGGATTGTGCGCGTAGGTGTGCGTATTCTCATCCTGCACGACCTGAGAGCTGATCGACGAAACGCGGCCGGTGAGCATCGCGTACATAGAGCCGGCCGTGGACAAATCTGAACTGGTAATACCGGGTAAGTTGGTGGAGGTGAGCCAAGCGTTGGGTCCGGTAGTCGCCGGGTCGCCGGTGGCCATGCCAAACGAGATTCCCGGAAGCGTTTCGCTACCGACGCTCTGCTGCCAGGTGGACGTCGATTGCCAGGTGCCGCCAAAGCTGAACTGATGCGTTCCCTTGACCCAGGAGAGCGTTTCGGATAAGTCTTTGACCGGGGCATTGCGGCGCGAGTTGGATGAAGCGGTGGTCACGCCGGAAAGACCGTCTCCGAGGCTTGGGTTGTACCCCTTCCACTCCGTGTAGAGCGACGGCGTGGCGGCGCCGTCCGCGAAAAGAACCGTTCCGCCGCTGACCCCTACGCGTATCTCATTGGTCAATCGCGCGCTGAGGGCTGAGCGCAACGCCAGGGTACCGGCAAACCTGCGGCTTCGCTGCCCTGCATCAATCGTGCTGCCAAGTACGGTGCCGGTGCCCGGAAACACCGGATAGACGCCATTCAGCAGGTCGGGAGTCGAAGTATAGACATCATAATTCATGGTGTAAGTCAGATGATGCTTCTGAGTCAGGTTGTAATCCATGCGGCCGGTCCAGAAGGTGCGGGCGTCCAGACTGGTGGGCTGCTCGCTATAGGTTTCCCGGTTGTAATCGTTACTGCTGGCAATCAGAGTCTTCAGATTGCCCGTTCCGGCAAAGCCCCAGATCTGATTGAGAGTTTGCGCCACAATGGGATCGATGGTGGTGCGGTAAGCGCGCACGCCCGCCGGGAGATTGGCGTTAGCGGCCTGAGCCAGGGCGAAGAGGTTCACGGTGTTTACCGTGCCGTTCGACTCTTTGTAAGTGAAGTTGCCGCCAAACCCGGAGGGCGGCAGAACGGTACGCGTCTCCGTCGCGGAACTCGGCAGCCGGCGAATCTCGTAGTTGAGAAAGAAGAATAGCTTGTCCTTCTTAATGGGCCCGCCGATATGGCCGCCGCCCTGATTCAGCTTGATGATATCGCGCGGCAGCCCATTGATGTTATTGAAATAGTAGTTCGCGTCAAAAAAGGTATTGCGGTGCTGCCAGAAGACGCCGCCATGATACTGATTCGTTCCGCTCTTAGTGACAAACTTGAGCTGGGCGCCGCCCTGCGCAGTCGAATCGACTCCACCCGGCAGAAGTGCTGAGAGTAACTTCTTCGAGGGAGTCCACCGAGGGCATGATGTAACTGAAGAACCCATCGCTGCTCTTGAGCCAGTTATCGTTGGTGTTGATTCCATCGATAGTGACGTTGATCGATTCGAGCGGCAGTCCGTTGACATAGGTGGCGCGGAAGCCGGTGGTAGTCTGCGTCCCCGGAAGTTGCACGAACGATTCCATGCCGTTGCGCGTGGCCGTGGGCAGTTCGTTAATCTGGCGCCCGGTAATGGTGCTGCTCAGCTCCGCGTTGGTGGTCTGGACGATCTCCGCGCCGCCCTGCACCACCACGGTCTCCGCCGACTGGCCTACCTCGAGCTTCACATTGACAGTGGCGGCCACGCCCGATTCAATCACCACGTTTTCTTTGATCTCGGCCTTGAACCCCGGCTTGGCGACGCTTACGCGATACGTGCCCGGAGGCATGGAGGGGAGAGCGTATTCGCCCTTCTCGTTAGTTTCGGTTTTGACGATTTGGCCGGTCTCCGAATTGGTCACAGTGATGGCCGCGCCGGGAACGGCCGCGCCGGTTGGATCCTGCACCGTCCCGCTGAGCAGCGCGGTGGTGCCTTGCGAATAGGCGAGAGCCGCTACGACAAGCAGCATCCCAAAAACTTTAGACATGTATATCCCCCTCGGATTTAGCAGGTTCTAAGAAGTCTATCCGAGAGCGTGAGTGATTGCAAGAAAATAATTTGAATGGGAGGGAGTGCCAATTGCGTCGGACGGGCGGCTTCGCCGAGCGGCTTCACTGGGCGCTTTCGCCTGCCAAGCGGCGGGTGTATCATAGGCGGAAATCGCTTGCACGACCAATGCAAAGGAAAGGATTCGAGAGATGAACGAGCTGATCCGTTATTTCGATTTGCAGTCGGGCAGCCGCCGGCAGAAGGTGGTGGCCCAGTCGAAGGGCGAATCCGGACCTTCGCTGCCGGTAATCCCGCAATATCTGGCATTGGTTCTCGGCATTGCGGTGCAGCCGTATCTCTCGGCCTATCAGAAGAGCCACGCGTGGAACGTGAGTGGATGGCAAGGCTGGCTGGTCTTCGCGTTTCTGGTGGGGCTGGTAGTGTTTCCGGCCGTGTACAAGAAGACCTTCGATCCGCAAAGCCCTCTGTTTCTCCAGTTCTGCGCGATCTTCGCCGCGGGCATGGGATGGCAATCGCTGTTTGCGACTGCAATGACCGCGGTGGGCAAAAATCCAGGTTAATTCCCATATCCGGAGACGACGCTCATGCAGGAATTACGCGATCTGGCGGCGACCACGCTGCAAGGATTCATTGTGGACCCTCCGTATCTGCTCTCCACAGAGCGCGTTCAGGGCGTGAATCTCTCCATCGACCGTTACTGGTTGCGCACCTACCGCTCGCAATACGCATGGCACACCGAGGGAACGCCGGCCGGCTTCAGTTTCAGAACGAGACGGATGGCGGTGGGGAAAACGCTCGATTTCAAATGGCGGCCCGCCGGGTGGAACCGCCATTGCGCAACGCTGGGCTATCCGGAGAACGCGCAACCGGTGGTAATCGACGTGCTGCTGCGAGAGCGGCCCGACGCCGGATTCCTGGCCGAGGCGCCCGTTCCTATCAGTCTTATCCCATCCGCTACGAGGCGCGCGAGCCCTGTGTCGCGCATGGCGCCACGCCGCTCTCGCCTGGCGATGAAGTGGCAGTAGTGGGAATATTGGCGTCGGGGACCCCTACCAGCGGTACCGCTGGTGGATTTCTGCGCGATTCCACGACCGGGGCGGTGTTTCTGGTCAGTTGCGAGCACGTCTGTGGAGGGCCGGGCAACACCGTACTCCATCCGGTTCCGAAGGTCTTGCGGAACGCCGCGCCGATTGCCGCCGTGCGGTTCGCGATTGCCCCAGCCGCTTCCAAGCCTGCCAGTAAATGCAACCGCGTCAGGCAGCCGCTACCCGTCCCGGACGTAGCCTTGGCGGAGTTGGCAGGAACGGGCTACGACTCTTCGCACCGCCAGCTTGGCAAGGTAAATCGGGTAACGCCGATCGCCGACATGACGGAGGATGACGCTGTCAGCTTCTACGGAGCGTCCAGCGGCGCCGTGCAGGCGAAGGTCGGGTCTTTGAATCTCTGGCGCGAGATTCAGATCGAAGGCGCTCCGCATTGCGTTGGCGACATGTTCACGATAGAGCCTGCGCTGAGCTGGTATTTCCGCCCTAAGCTGTCGCGGCCGGGCGATTCCGGAGCCTGGGTGCTGAACCAGGACAACGGCATTGTCGGCTGGGACGGGATGCTGATCGGCGGAGACGGCGTGCAATCGTATTGCTGCTTCGCGGAATCCATCTTCGACGCTTGCAAGTCGCAATACCCTAATTTGGTTCTAGATTGACGCAGATCTAACGAATCTCCTGTTCGGTAACCACATACGCATCGATACGCGAAAAGCCCGACACGGCGGCCACCAGATTATCCGGAAACCGCTGAAGCTGCGCATTATAGTGTTCCAGTAGCTCATTGTACTTACGCCGCTCGATAGCGACCTCATTCTCGGCTTCCGTCAACTCTTCGGAGATCCGGCGATAGTCGCGGTCGGATCTCAGTTTCGGATATTCCTCGGCTACAAGAAAGAGGCGCGCGCACGCTTGCATGAGCCGTGAGTTAGCTTGAATCTGCCGCTGCGGCGTGGAGCCGCTGGAGAGAGCCGCGCGCGCGCCGGCGAGATCGTCGAAAACGGGATTCGGCTGGCGAGTCGCGGCTTTCACCGTCTGCGCAAGCTTGATGGCGAGATCCGCGCGTTCCTGCATTGCCGTCACAACCTTCGGCCATTCGGAATGGATGGCTTCCCGCTGCGAGATCAGGCCCCTCCGGGCGCCCAACAGTCCACCGGCGGCCAGCGCCAACGCTATCAGCGCCACAATCGCGATGAGCGCGCGGATCAAGCCGGGCTTCTACCTTTCCATCCTGGCGATCGCTTGGCGGATGCCTTCGAGATATGGACCGAGCAGCGCCTGCGGGTCCGCTTGCCTCGGCTTGAGGCGGCCCTCGCGCACATCGAGCAATCTTTCGAATGGCGCGGGATCGATTTGGAAATGCTCGCGGCACAGAGCCAAGGTTTCGCGTTTTTTGGGAGGCGCATCCACTCCGCGCAGCGCCAGCGCGTGGCGGAACAGCACGCAGAACGTCGAGACCGAATCGAGCAGCAGCCGCCGCAGCAGATCGGGATGGCCGATCACGGCCGCGGCCTTGCATCGCAGGCGCAGCAGTTTCGCTCGCGAATCGCGCTCCACTTGCGCGCGGTAAAACTGCCGGCCGATAACCAGGCGCGATATCACGTCTTGGCCGTACAACAGCCGATGGCAGCGCTGAATATCGGTGAACTCCACGGCGAAGCAATCGGCGGCTTCGGCGGCTTCCCGCTCTTCCATCAGCAGCAGCGCGGAGTTGGCGCGCTCGCGCCACCAGTGGGAAATCTCCTCGGCGGCGGCGAGTTCGCGCGGCGTAATGGCGGCGAACACGCACAGCACATTGATATCGGAAAATTTCGGCTGGAAGTCGCCGGCGGCGGCCGAGCCATATAGCACTACGGAAATCAGACGTTCGCCGTACGCTTTTTGCAGTTTCTCCACTAATTGAGTGAGCAGTTTTTCCATTTCGCTCTCAGACTTCATCACTGCCGAACCCGCCCGCGACCGGAATCTTGCGCGACGGACGGCGAAGTATGTGGAACAACCAGGCGCATACAAGCAAAGCGCCTGCCGCCAAAAGCCAGGGAATAGAATCAGCCCACGACTGATGCGCGCGCAATGGAAGCCGCTCCGCGATACGCTTGTGCCGCGCCGCCGCGATTCGGGTCCCGATCTCATCCGCAGCCGCCATCAGCGCCTGTGCGTATTGCCGGCGCGCCAACGCGGGCCGCGCCTCGCGAAGTATGGCGGCTATTTCGCTTTCGGTTAAGACCGCCGCCAGTCCGCGGGCGGTTTCGACGTAGTCGCGGCGGTCATCTATGGCCACCAGCCACATGACCCCGTTGCTTGGCGGACGGCGATCGAGGTCCCAGGCGCGAAACAGGGTGTGAGCGACGTCCTCGATCGGCTCATTCTGTAACGAGGAAATAGTCACCAGGTCGATGCGCGCGCCGGTAGCGCGCTCCACGGCCGCGCAGTAGGAGTCCAACTGGCTCTTACTGGAGGCGTCAACAACTCCCGCGAAGTCGCTGACGTAGCCTTGCGGCTTTAGGGCTGTCCAATCCACCGCCCACGCAGCCGACGCGCACCACCATATGGCGGCTGCCAGCCGCGCTTGCCGCTTCATATCGAAGCTCAGTGTACTATGCGCGGGAGGGGCGGCGTGGAAAGCGGATAATCGGCCGAACTCATACCGGCCGGCTTGCAACTGGCGCCATTCCGAAGTATCTTCGTCTGGTGACCGTCACTCGACGAACTATCCTAACCGCCGTCGCCACCGCCGCGGCGGCTCAAGCCCAACGCAACCGCGTCCCTAGTTGGAAGCCGAGATTGGGCACGCTGGGAAATTATAGCGAAGCCAATGTCGATTTCACCAAGGCCGAAGGCTTCACCAGCATGGAGCTGCGCCTGGATCCCATGAAGCAGGACGATGCCGCGCTCGCCGCTATCAAGAAGAAGATGGAACAATCGGGGCTTTACTTCTCTTCGCTGGCTTGCGACGGCAATCACATCGATCCCGACCCGGCCCGGCGCGCACGGCAAATTCAGATCGCCACGAAGTCCATCGAAGTCTGCGGCCAGCTCGGAATTCCGGCGATTGCGGGCCAATCCGGCAAGATCGTGGGCCAGCCGCTGCAGCAGCAGGTGGATCAGGTGGTCAAGGTCTACACGGAAAACTACTTTCCGCTGTGCGAAAAGTATAAGGTGAAAGTTCTTTGGGAGCCGTATGCGGGCGGCCCGAATATCGCCACCGGTCCGGTGGGTTGGGAGGCGCTGTTCAAGGCGTTTCACGATAGCCCCAATGTCGGCCTGCAATTCGATCCCTCGCACCTGGTGTGGCAAATGATGGACCCGGTGCAGGCGGCGCGGGATTTCGTGAGCAAGATTTACGACGTGCATCTAAAGGACACGGAGATTCTCTGGCACGTGCTCCGCCGCACAGGAATAGAGCCGGTGGATAATTCGCGGTGGTGGAGATTCCGCGTGCCGGGTTATGGATCGGTGGATTGGAAGGGCTTCTTCTCGGTGCTGGCCGAGTCGGGTTATCAGGGCGCGATGAATATTGAGAATGAAGACCCTTTTTACGGCCCGTCGTACGATCAACAGGGGAACTTTACGGAGAACTTCAAGCGCGGCTTCCGGCAGGCGCACGAATTCCTCAAGACACTCGTACCGCCGGTGCAGGGCTAGCCGCGCGTCTCCCCGGGCTTCGCGTCAGCGGCGCTAGACGGGCTGGATTCGGAGTGGCCGCGGATCAAAACAATGGTCCTTGCGGATCAACCCCTCAACTGATGCTCGGCACTTCAAGGCGCCTACAAGGGCCGTGTAGAATGGAGTCGTGAACGCGATGGCGGACTGGCAACCCGCAGCTTACAAGGATTATCGATGGATTGTAGCCGATCCCGAACTGCTGGGCGGAAAATTGGCCGTTCGCGGTACGCGTTTAGCCGTCTCCTTAATTCTCGAATGCCTGGCCGACGGCATGTCTATCGAGGAGATCAACGACTCCTTCGGCTCGGCCTTTCCCAGGGAGGCTTTACCTGAAGTTTTAAAGGTTGCCTCCGAACTCGCCGATTCCTTCCATGTGGCTGCTTGATGCGAACATGGATGTGCATCTGACGTCCGTCCTAACTGCTCTCGAAATTGAATGCGACACCGCGGGGAATCGCGGCTGGAAGGCACTATCTAATGGCGATCTGGTGAAGGCGGCAGTAAACGCTGGTTTCCAGTGTCTGTTCACTCGGGACCGTCTCTTCGGCGAATCTGCTGCCACTGCGCTTAAGCTCTTCCCGCATTTCGCTGTCGTCGTGGTGAATATTCCGCAACGGCGTTGGCCTCAATATCGGGAGCAATTTCTCGCCCGATGGAGAGAGCGCCCGATTGATCCAGCCGCGGGCCGTTTGATCGACTGGCCGTAATGTGAAGTGCGGGAATCTCCTTAAGGGGCTGCCGCGGTCAATCGCTGGCCGTTTCCGGTGGTAACTCCAGGCCGCGCGGCGGCCATCCCCGGCGTGGTCACGCCGGTCACGACGGCGAACTGACGGAGCGCGCATTGGATGCTTGCTAGAATCGTAAGCATCCAATGCCCACTCAGACCGTTACCGCGACGCGACCTGCTTCGGCGCGCCAATTTTTTTCCCGCGGCGGCACGCTCTCAAAGTGGCACCCAAATTACGAGTTCCGCGCCGGACAGGCGGAGATGGCCGAAGCGGTTGCGTCCGCCATCGCCGATAAGCGGCATTTGATTGTGGAAGCGGGCACAGGCACCGGGAAGACGCTAGCCTACCTGGTTCCAGCGCTGCTTTCGGGCCAGCGCATCGTAGTCTCCACCGGCACCAAGAACCTGCAGGAGCAACTCTTTTTCAAGGACGTTCCGTTCCTGCAGGAGCACTTTTCGCGGCCACTCAAAGTCTGCTACATGAAAGGCCGCGCCAACTACGCCTGCCGCCAGAAAATCTACGACATGGATAAGGAGCCAGTGCTCACCGGTCTGGAGGAAGTGGCGGATTTCCAGGCCATCCGCGAATGGGAAAAGACCACCGAATTCGGCGACCGGGCCGAAATCAAATCGCTGCCCGAAGCCAGCTCGGCGTGGGCCAAGGTGGATGCGCGCACCGATCTCTGCACCGGCCAGAAGTGCCCGAATTACGAGCGCTGCTTCATTACGTTGATGCATCAGCGGGCGATGGAGAGCGATATCATCATCGTCAATCATCATCTGTTTTTCGCCGATCTTTCCCTTAAGGACGCGAATTACGAGGGCGGAATTCTGCCCGAATATCACGCCGTGGTATTCGATGAAGCGCACGAGATTGAAAGCGTGGCCGGGCGATTATTTCGGCACGTCGGTGAGCAATTACAAGCTCCAGGATTTGCGCCGCGACGTTTCCGCTATCGGACGCATGAAGAAGTTTGGCTCGCCCGAGCTGGACCGCATCCTGCACCGGCTGGACGAGCTGAGCGCCCAATTTTTCGGCCTGTTCGGCGAAGGAGACCGGCGCGTCGCATTCACCGGCCGCGACGCTTTCCGCGAGGACAACGAGGAAATTTACTCGGACCTGCTGGCCGCGCTCGATCTGATCGGCTCGCACCTCAAGCTGCTGCAAAACCCGCCTGAAGAGATTCAGCCGCTGTTCCGGCGCGCCATGGAACTTTCCCTGGGCCTGCGCTTCGTATTGGAAGAGAACGATCGACGCTACGTCTACTGGATGGAGAAGCGCGGCCGCGGCTGTTTCCTGCAAGCCACGCCTATCGATGTTTCGAATATTCTGGCGGAGAAGCTTTTTCATCAGGTAGATACCATCGTGCTGACATCGGCGACGCTGGCGGTATCGGGCGGCTTCGATTTCGTCGAGAAACGCCTGGGCGTTGGAGAATGCGCGCACGCTGATCGTGCCCGGGCATTTCGATTATCGAAGCAGGCGCTGCTCTATGTTCCTCAGGATATGCCGGAACCGCGCAGCCCGGCGTTCACCAAGGCGGCGTCCGAAGCAAGTGACTAAAATTCTGGGACATAGCCGGGGGCGGGCGTTTGTGCTCTTCACCAGCTATCAGCAGATGCGGCTGGTCTATGAGGCAGTTTCGTTTGAGATCGAATATCCGACGCTGCTTGCAAGGAACGGCGCCGCGGAGCGTGCTGCTCGACCAGTTCCGCTCCACTCCCAATTGCGTGCTGTTCGCGACCGCTTCGTTTTGGCAGGGCGTGGACGTGCCGGGCGAGCAATTGAGCTGCGTTATTATCGATAAATTGCCATTCGCGGCGCCGAACGATCCCGTAGTCAATGCGCGCATCGAGAGCATCCGCAACTCCGGGGGCAATCCGTTCTACGATTATCAGATTCCGCAGGCGGCCATCGCGCTTAAGCAGGGATTCGGCACGGCTGATCCGCAGCAAATCGGACCGCGGCGTGCTGGTTCTGCTGGATAATCGCATCACCAGACAGCGCTACGGCCAGGTATTTTTCGACAGTCTGCCGGACTACGGATTTACCACCCGACTGGAAGACGTGGAGAAATTTTTCGATGTTTGAAGTTACGATTGAAGAGACATTTTCCGCCGGACACGCGCTGCGCAACTATCGCGGCAAATGCGAGAACGTCCACGGCCATAATTACCGCTGCCAGGTGATGGTGGAGGGCAGCGAACTCGACGAAATCGGCCTGCTGGTGGATTTTGTGGAGTTAAAGCGCGTGGTGCATTCCGTTATCGACCGCTTGGATCATCAGTGGCTGAACGACTATCCGCCGTTCGATAAATTGAATCCTTCGGCGGAGAACATCGCCAAGTATATCTACGATGAAGTGCGCACCGGGCTCAAGATGAAGCCCGATGTGCGGCTGGGATCGGTTCGCCTTTGGGAGACGGATACCGCCCATGCCGTGTATCGGGCGGGAACGGCGTAACCGCGATCCACGCGCGCGCTATGCGCGAGTCACGGCTCCCTCCGAAGCCGACGAGACCAGCTTGGAATATTTGGCGAATACGCCGGTAGTGTAATGCGGCGCCGGCGCACGCCATCCGGCAAGGCGGCGCTGCAGTTCGTCAGGGTCGATATCGAGGTCGATCGCATTCCGGCTGGCGTCGATGGTGATGGGATCGCCTTCCCGCACCGCCGCGATGGGTCCGCCGTTATAAGCCTCCGGAGCGACATGTCCGATCATAAATCCATGGGTGGCGCCGCTGAAGCGGCCGTCGGTAACCAGCGCCACGCTGTCTGACAGGCCCATGCCCACGATAGCGCCGGTAACTCCAAGCATTTCCTGCATTCCAGGTCCGCCGCGCGGGCCTTCGTAGCGGATGATCACCACGTCGCCCGGCCTAATAACGCCGGAGAGCACGGATTTTCTAGCATCTTCTTCGCAGTTGAACACGCGCGCCGGTCCCTTGTGGACCTTCCTGTCCACGCCGGAGAGCTTGATCACGCAACCCTCCGGCGCCAGACTGCCCCGTAGAATAGAGAGTCCCGCGCGGGGTTTGATCGGATTGCCCGACGCTCGGATTACTTCCTGTCCGCGAGTTTCCTTCACATCGGCGGCTTCTTCGCCGAGCGTACGTCCGGTGACGGTGAGGGTGGAACCATCCGCCAGCTTTCCCTCGAGCAGCCGCCGCGCGATCAACCCAATGCCGCCGGCCGCATCCACGTCGGCAGCCATAAAGCGGCCGGCGGGCTTCAGATCGGCGAGCACCGGTGTGCGGGCAAAGACTTTCTCGAAATCGTCGATTGAGAGCGGCACTTCAGCTTCGCGCGCCATGGCGAGAAGGTGAAGCACGGCATTGGTGGAACCGCCGCTCATAGCGACGCCGGCGATGGCGTTCTCGAAAGCCTGGCGCGTGCAGATATCGCGCGGACGCAGATTGTTGCGAACCGCGTCCATGACGATCCGGCCGCAGCGGTAGGCGACGGCTTCCTTACGGCTATCCACTTGTGGAACCGAAGCGCTACCCATCGGCGCGAGCCCAATCAGCTCGGACGCAGTGGCCATGGTATTGGCGGTGAATTGGCCGCCACAGGCGCCCGCGCCGGGGCAGGCGCGGTTTTCGATTTCGCGCAGCTCATCGTCGCTGATTTTGCCGGCGGCATTGGCGCCGATGGCTTCATAGACATCTTGAATGCTGATGTCCTTACCTTTGTACCTGCCGGGCATGATGGAGCCGCCGTAGAGGATGACGCCGGGCACGTTGGTGCGCAGCAGGGCCATGGCGGCGCCGGGCGTGGTTTTATCGCAGGCAACCAGCGCGACAATGCCATCGAACATGTGGCCGCGGACCAGCAGCTCGATGGAATCGGCGATTACTTCGCGGCTGATGAGCGAAGCCTTCATGCCTTCGGTACCCATGGTGACGCCATCGCTGATGGCGATGGTGTTGAACTCCATGGGCGTGCCGCCGGCGGCGCGGATGCCTTCCTTTACCTTCACGGCCAAGTCGCGCAGATTGAAATTACACGGCATGGTCTCGATCCAGGTATTGGCAACGCCGATGATGGGTTTGGCGAGGTCCTCATCGGTGAAGCCGATGGCCTTCAGCATGGAGCGCGCGCCGGCGCGATCCTTGCCTTGCGTGATGGTGTAGCTTTGGAGTTTCATAGCGGAAATAACCAGTTTATGTGGCGCAGACGGGAGCCGCAAACGAATACGGCATCCAGTATATAAATAAACACGAATACAGTTGACGGGGGGGCGGATACAATTGCCGCAAGACTTTAAATATCTTTAGACCTCAGCAAGGTACCAGTTCCGGGGAGGGTAGAAGCAAGTGCATCCGCTCGAAAAGTTTTCTCATATCGCCTTGACAGGCGTGGCAATTCTGTCGCTTGGACTTCTAGTGGAGCGCAGATTCCATTCGAGGCCTACAGACGCGTCTGTACCGGGTAGGGGCGTTGATGAGAACACACTTGTCGGGAAGCGCCTCGAACTGCCAGGGCCCGCTGCCGCGTGGTCCAAAAGAAATGTCGTGCTATTCCTGAACTCGCATTGTGGTTACTGCATTCAGACCCTGTTTTTTTTTAGCGAAACGTAGCTTCTGCTCAGTCGGTGTACAATCCCGGGTGGGCACACCCCTGCATACCGGACCCGTTCCGCTCCCATAATGTTAAACTGCAAAATCTATGAGGATCGCACGCTTTGCTCTTTCCCTTTTGGCGGCCGGAGCTATGCTTCGCCCAATCCAAGCCGGTTCCGGACGACGAATTCGCCCGTCTGGTTAAGGAATGGACCACCCGGCCGGAATTTATGACTCCGCTGGTGGATCATCTGCCGAAAGTTGCGGGCGTACCCAGCACAAAGGACGTGCTGGGCTACTACGCGGGCGCGCCGAAGAAGCTGACCAATACCGACGGTCTGGCGCGCTATTATCGCGCGCTGGCCGCCGCCTCGCCGCGCGTCAAGGTCTTCGAAGCGGGCCTGACGGATGAAGGCCGTGCAGTGTCTGGTGATCGCGGTGGCCGACGAAGAGACCATCCGCAATCTGGATACCTACAAAGGCTATCTGGCGAAGCTTGCCGATCCCCGCGGGTTGACGACGCCGTCGGCGAAAGCCATCATCGCCCAGGCCAAGCCGATCTATTTCTTCTTCGGCGGACTGCACTCCGCCGAGACCGGGCCGCCGGAGATGCTGATGGAACTGGCATACCGCCTCGCTACGGAAGATTCGCCGCTGATCGAGCAGATTCGCAAGAACGTCATCGTGATGATGACGGCGGTCGCCGAGCCGGACGGACGCGACCGCTATGTCGACTGGTATTACAAGTACAAGATAGCGGAGGAGACGGAAGCCGATAACATGGGCGGGCCGCCTTACTGGGGTAAGTATATCTTCCACGATAATAACCGCGACATCAACTACTCGCAGGTTACTATGACTAACTGGCTCAAGTTTTACCTGCAATGGCACCCGCCTATCATGCATGACCTGCATGAGTCCGAGCCGTTCCTTTATACCTTCAGCGGACAGGCGCCGCAGAATCCCACGCTAGATCCGATCCTCTACGCCGAAATGCCCTTGTTTCCGAACTTCGAGATGACCAAGATGATCGGCTGGGGAGTGCCCGGCGTGTGGACTCACGCGTTCGTAGATATGTGGTCGCCGGGATATCTGGGCTTCATGTCGTCGAATCACAACGGCATACTGCGGATGTATGAAACTTTCGGCAACGGCGGCGCCAACACCATGCGGCGCACCGTCGGCGGCGGCGCAGGCGGCGGAGGCGGCCCCGAGGGCGCGGGCGGCAGCATGACTTCACGCGAATGGTACCGGCCGCTGCCGCCCTACCGCAACGTGGTGTGGTCCATGCGCAATAACACCAATTACATGGAATCGGCGATTTTGTCGGCGCTCGAACTCACATCCAGTTTCTCGAAGACGGTGCTCGAGAATTTCTACGATAAGAGCCGTAACTCGATTCAATCAGGAAAGACCGAGGCGCCATTTGGGTACATCTTGCCGGCGGGCCAGCGCGATATGACGCGCGTGGCCTTCATCGTGAATATTCTGCGTACGCAGGGTATTGAGGTAGGCCGCGCTACCGGTGAAGTGAAGCTCAGCGAGGGGACATTTCCCGCCGGTTCGCTGATTGTGAAGCGCGATCAGCCCTATGGCCGTCTGGCGAAAATTCTTCTGGAGAAACAGAACTTTCCCGATCCCAACCTGCGCACTTACGACGACACTGGCTGGACCATGGGCATGATGAGTCACGCCGAAGTACGCGAGATTGCCGACAAGCGCATTCTCGACGTTCCGGTGCAGCCGGTGGATACGCTCACGATCACCGGCGCGCTAAAGGGCGAGGGTCCCGTGACGGTAGTGCTGCACAATGGCGCGAACTCTCTCATCACGCTGCGATACCGGCTGAAAGATCTTAAATTCGAGGCGCTGGAGCAAGCGTCTAAATCGGGCGATACGGAGATTCCGGCCGGATCGTTGATAGTCGCGTCGAGCCCGCGCGTCAAGAGCGAAATCGAAAAGCTCGGGTTACAGGCGGTTGCCTTGGCGCGCGCGCCAGACGTTCCCAAACACCTGCTCGATCTGCCGCGGTTGGCCGTCTACAGCACGTGGGGCAGCACGCAGGATGTAGGTTGGGTGCGGTATGCGCTCGACCATTTCGAAGTGTCTTACGATCTTATTTATAAAGATCAGGTGCGCAAGGGCCGGCTGCGCGATTCCTACGATGCGATTGTGATCCCCAACGGCGGGCGCGGCAGCGCGAAATCGCTGGTTTTCGATATCGAGCCGAAGGGCAAGCCGCTGGCGTATGTGAAATCTCCGGAGTTCAAAACGCTGGGCATGTACGGCGAATCGGAAGATATCACCGGGGGCATGGGGCTGGAGGGCGTGTACGAGTTCGATAAGTTCGTTAACCAGGGCGGCATGCTGATTACTCTCGGCGGCGCCAGTTACTTCCCCGCCGAATTCGGCATCGCGCGTACCGTCGAAGCGGCGCGCCCTAGTGCCGCTTTCTACGCGCCGGGGCCGATCGTGCAGATGAGCGTTACCCGGCCTACGCATCCCATCTTCTATGGATACACGGAAAAGATTATGCCGGTACGATGGGCGAGCGGTCCGCTGCTGCGTGTCCCGCAGACGGGGCGGCGCTGGGTGCTGGCGCAGTTTCCGGGCGGCGACGAGTCGGTGATGAGCGGATTGATGAAGGGAGCGCAAGAGATCCGCAACCGTCCCGCGATAGTGGACGTTCCGATTGGACAAGGTCGCGTCATCCTTTTCGCGACTAATCCCGCGTACCGCTGGCAGAACCTGGGCGAATTCAATATGCTGGCGAATTCGATTCTCAACTTTAACGATTTTCCGGCGCCGCCGCCCGAGTCCGAGATGCCGCCCGACGCTGGCAGCGGAGGCGGAGGGGGCCGGCGCGGCGGACGTTAACGCCGATTCTATGTGGGGCAGGTTAGCAGCGCGGCCGATTGTCAATCGGCCTGTCGCTATCCTCACCCCATCCGCAGCGCCATGCGCAGCCCCGGATCGCGCCGCACCCTCCAGATGCGGCTATCGAGATAGTAGTGAGTCATCCCAAAGCCGCAGAACAGACCAAAAGCCAGATCGCTGGTCTTTCCCAGCTGAAACCCCGGGATGCGGTATAGCGCGCTGAATGCCAGCGCGATGACAATATAGGCGAGTAAGTGACGTCCCACCGCCGCCGGCACGGCCCCGTGATCCCGCGCGCTATCCGCCACGCCATAGCGGTTGCGATTGTGGAACCAGATCAGTGCATGATACTGCAAGTTATGCACGATAGTAACGGTCGGTACGGCGGCCTGCCAGCTCATGTAAGTAAAGGTCAGCCAGTGCAGCGGTATCACTCCGGCAAACAGCAGGAACTTCGGTATATTTATCCGTTCGCCCGCGCGGAAACGCATCGTCTGACGTCCGAGATATGCCGCGGCGACAGCGATCACGATAGCCCAGCATGGCCCTGCGAGGCTGTGCAGCGGACCAAATGGCAGCCCCAACTCCCGCGGATGCTCCAGAAAGAAGCGGCGGAAAGGCGGGAAGATCATCATCACCATCAGAAATAAACGGTCGAGTATATTATCCAGCCGGGCTAAATCGTGATTCTTGACCTTGTAAAGAACCATGAAGCCGTAGTGCTGTTGCACCACATGATAGTAAGCCCATACTCCCACTAACAACGCCAGCCAGCCTTTGAGACCGGCAATCACCATAACCGGACCCAGCGCAAAAAAGAACAGCAGACTGCCGAACAATAACTTGGGATACTTTGCGCGCGCTTCGCTATCGAAGAACGTCCGCGAAGCCGTACCGAAGATGTGAGTGCCGTCAAGCCCAACCGACCAGAACCACCACAGATACGTGATAGGAACGTGCATCGCCGCATACAGCAGTAAGTACGCGTAACCGGCGGCGGAGCTGCCGATGACCAGCGATAAGTCCACGCCGCGGCCAATGATCCATCGCGGCCCGGCGCGGGTTACCGCAGGCGCGGTAAGGGCGACGGCGGCCATAAGCGTCTACGCGAAATGGACTTTGCCGGCGGCATCGTCCCAAATCACCTTTTTCTGGCTCTTGAAGGAGATGGTTGCCATATGACCGGAAATAGCGGCCTGCTGGCCGATGGTCGGCGGAGCGATAGGCTTTTCCACGCCCAGAATCGATTGGATGTAATTACGAAAGTGGTTGATAGCGCCGTCGCCCTCGTTGAAATCGGCTTTGCCGTTCAGGTGGATCGGCTCGCGCGCTTTCACCGCGGGGGGCGCGTTCCCTTTGAAAGCTTCCGGAGTGAAGTAAAGGTCCTGGCGGTTCATCACTTCGATGGTTCCTTCGTTGCCGCAGATCTGCTCGCCATAACCGTAATGATCGTTGCCGAAGTAGCAGCTGTAATTGATGTGGAAGTTATCGGGATATTCGTAAATAGCGCTGAAAGTATCCGGCACCTCGCGGTCGTCATTCTTATCGGTCCAGCGATAGATGCCGCCGGAAGCCATGCACGACTTAGGCACGACCTTGCCGCAGAGATAGTTCACGATGTCGGTCTGATGCACCAGTAAGTCCGTAGAGATGCCGCCGGAATAATCCCAGTAAAGACGCCACTGGAAGTAACGCTCCGGACTCCATGGCCGCTTCGGCGCCGGACCCAGGAAGCGGTTCCAATCGGTATTCGCCGCCGAAGCTTCGGGCGGAATGACGTAGCGCCATGCGGGATCGCTCGGCAGCGAGTTGCGATACCAGAAGGCGCGCACGAAATGCACGTCGCCGATCATGCCCTTATCGATCAGCTCTTTGGCGCGCTTGTAGATCGACGAGCTGCGATTCTGCGTGCCCACCTGCGCGATCTTGCCGGATTTCTCCCATGCGTGTACGATATCGAAGCCTTCCTCGATGGTGTGCGCCAGAGGCTTCTCGATGTACATGTGCTTGTTGGCCTTCATCGCGGCCACGCCCATCTCATGATGCAGATGTTCGGGCGTCATGATGTAGACGGCGTCGATGGAGGGGTCGGCCAGCAGCTCGCGGTAGTCGGCATAAACTTTGGGAGTGTTGCCCCAGACGGTCTTCATGCGATCCTGAGCGCGCGCGATGTAGCCCTGATAGGTATCGCAGATGGCTGTGATCTGCACGTCGTTGGGCGCGGCGGTGTGCAGCCAATCGAGGGCCGCGTAGCCGCGCGTGCCCACCCCAATCCAGCCGATATTGATCTTGTCGTTCGCTCCGCGGGCGGAGATAACGGCGGGCCCGGCGGCAATCGCGGCCGCTTTCAGGAAATCGCGCCGATTGAGTTCTTCGGACATAAGACCTCCGGCGTATATAATAGCAGTTCCGAGCGCGAGGCGCTTAATTCATTGCCTTTTACGCTAAAGTAAGCTTGACAGCATTTACGGCGGCAAACTATACTGCTAACACTTCCACCCCATGACCCAATCACCCACTCTGCGGTTGGATGGCAAGACTGCCGTTGTTACCGGAGGCGCCAGCGGCATCGGATTAGCCATCGCGCGCACCTTCGCGGCGGCCGGAGCTTCCATCCGTATCCTTGATCTCAGCGGCGAACGCGCGGAAGCCGCCGCGCAGGAAATCGGCTCATCCGGCGGCCATGCTTCGGCGCATGAATGCGACCTGGCCGATGAAGCCGCCGCCAACCGCGGTCCTCGCGTCGCTGATCGCGCAAGGCCGCATCGATATCCTGGTGAACAATGTCGGCACGGCGCACATCGGCACCGTCGAAACCACTTCGGCCGCCGATTTCGAGCGCGTGATGCGCATCAACGTGAACAGCTATTTCTACGCCACTAAAGCCGTGGTGGGACACATGAAGGCTTCTGGCGGCGGAGTGATTCTCAACATGGCCTCGATCTCCGGATCGTGCGGCCTCGCCGACCGTTTCGCCTACTCCACCAGCAAAGGCGCCGTGATCGCTATGACCTATTCGGTGGCGCGCGATTTTCTGCACGACAATATTCGCTGCAATTGCATTTCTCCGGCGCGCGTCCATACGCCTTTCGTGGATGGTTACCTGCGCAACACTTATCCCGGCCGCGAAGAAGAAATGTATCAAGGTCTCTCCGCCGCGCAGCCCATTGGGCGCATGGGCAAACCGGAAGAGGTAGCCATGCTGGCGCTCTATCTCTGCTCGGACGCCGCATCCTTTATCACCGGCTGCGACTATCCTCTGGATGGCGGGTTCTTCAACCTACGGGGTTGACGGATGCACATCGATTCTCATCAACACTTCTGGCGCTATGATGCGGCGCGCGATGCGTGGATCACTGACGAGATGCGCGCGCTGCGGCGCGATTTTCTGCCCGAGCATCTCGCGCCCGGAATTGACCGCCAAGGGGATCGATGCCACGGTGGCCGTGCAGGCCGATCAATCCGAAGACGAGACGCAGTTTCTGCTTGGATCTGGCGGAGCGCAATCCATTTATCGCGGGCGTCGTCGGCTGGGTGGATCTGCGCGCGGCGAATCTTCCCCAGCGTCTGGAATATTTTTCGCAATTCGATAAATTGCGCGGCTTTCGTCACGTGGTACAAAGCGAACCGGACGACCGGTTTCTGCTGCGCGAACGATTTCTGCCGCGGCATCGCGCGGCTGCGCGAATTCGGCTTCACTTACGACATATCTGATCTACGCGCGTCAATTGCCGGCCGCGGTGGAATTCGTCGAGCGATTCCCGGACCAGCCATTCATCGTCGATCACATCGCCAAGCCCGCCATTGCGGCGCGCGAAATCGACGTGTGGGAGCGGCACATGCGCGCCCTCGCGGCCCATCCCGAATGTGTTCTGCAAGCTCTCGGGCATTGATCACCGAGGCCGATTGGGGTAATTGGAGCCGGGACCTCTTCGAGCCGTATCTGGCGACAGTCGCTCGATGCATTCGGCGCGGACCGGCTGATGTTCGGCTCCGATTGGCCGGTATGTCTGCTGGCGGGGTCGTATCGATCGAGTGAAGCGGTTGGTGGCGGATTTTCTTGGCGGCCGGCCGGCGGCGGAACGGTCGAAGATTTTCGGAGAGAACGCCGCGCGCTTTTATGGTCTGAAAGTAGCTCATGGACTTACAGCTCAAGGATAAGGTCGTGGTGATTACCGGGCGGCGCCAGCGGCATCGGCGCGGCGATTGTGTGCGGCGCCGCGCGGGAAGGCGCCATCCCGGTGATTGTGGATCGCTGCGCCGAAGCCGCCGCTCTGATGGAAGAACAGGTGCGCGCCGGCGGCGGCGCGGCGCTTGCTATCTGGCGATCGATCTGGTGTCGCCGCAGAATTGCAAACGCGTGGTGGAAGAGACGCTCGATCGCTTCGGCCGCCTGGATGCACTTGGTGAACAATGCGGGCTCAACGACCGCGTTGGCTTGGAACATGGCAGTCCGGCGGCATACCTGTCGCCTCCATCGAGCGCAATCTGCTGCACTACTACAACATGGCCCACTATGCGCTACCCGCCCTCAAGAAATCGCAAGGCGCTATCGTGAACATCGCCTCCAAAACGGCGGTTACTGGGCAGGGCGGAACTTCGGGCTACGCTTCGTCCAAGGGCGCCATTCTCGCGCTGACGCGCGAATGGGCGGTGGAACTGCTGCCCTATGAAATCCGCGTGAACGCCGTGCTGCCCGCGGAAGTGATGACGCCTATGTACCAGAACTGGCTCGCGGGATTTCGAGAACCCCGATGACAAGCTGAACGAGATCGTCTCTCGGATTCCGCTTGGTAAGCGCATGACTACGCCGGAAGAGATCGCGGCCGCCGCGCTCTTCCTGATTTCGAATCAATCGAGTCACACCACCGGCCAGCATGTCTATGTGGATGGCGGCTACGTACACCTGGACCGCTCGCTAGCTTAGCCATGGCAACCGCACCAATCGCCGGCCGCGCCGTCCCACTTACCGAGCGTAAGTATGCTGCTGCCGCTTGATCCTGATCACCAGCCTGTTTTTTCTGTGGGCATTCGGCGTCAACCTGAATGACATTCTGATTCCACATTTTAAGAAGGCGTTCCAACTAACCGATCTGCAATCGTCGCTGATTCAGGCGGCTTTCTTCGGCGGCTATTTCCTGGCGGCGCTGCCGGCCGGCTGGTTGATGGAGCGCATCGGCTACAAAAAAGGAATTCTCACCGGTCTCATAATCTGCGCCACGGGCGCGCTGCTCTTCATCCCCGCGGCGAGTTCGCTGCTGTATACGCTTCTTCTGTTTGCGCTCTTTGTAATGGCCTGCGGACAGAGTTTTCTGGAAGTGGCGGCGAATCCGTATGTGACGATTCTCGGGCCGCCGGAAAGCTCGGAGCGCCGGCTCAACCTGGCGCAGTCGTTCAATTCCGTAGGCGCGGTGGTGACTCCCTATATCGGCGCAGCGTTCATTCTCACCAACACCAAGGCCGGCGCGGCGGCCACGGAAGAAGTAAAGACCGTCATCGGTCCGTACGCGGTGATCGCCGGCGTGTTCCTGCTGGTGGCGGTGATGATTCTGCTGACCCGCCTTCCGGAAACACCGAACGCGAGGTGAAGGATGAAGTCGGCGAGCAGCCCAAGCTGATCGGATGCCCTGCGCCACCCTCAGCTTAGCCAAGGGCGTGATCGCGCAATTCGCGTATGTGGGCGCGCAAGTAGGCGTAGGAAGTTTCATCATTCGCTTTGCCGAATTTCTGACTCCGGGCACTTCGGACAAAGTTGCGGCCGATTATCTGAAGTATCACTGGATCGGATTCATGATCGGCCGTTTCGCGGGATCGTTTCTGATGAAATACATTCAGCCTTCGCGGCTGCTGAGCCTTTTGCGGGCGGCGCTTTCTTATGCGCGTGTCTCGCGCTGGTCGCCTCCGGAACGCTGCCCATCTGGGGTCTGGTCATGATCGGATTTTTCCACTCGATCATGTTTCCCACCATTTTCGCGCTCGGCATCAAGGGCCTCGGGCCGTATACCAAACTCGGTTCCTCGCTGCTGGTGATGGCCATTATCGGCGGCGCGGTTTTCCCGGCGCTCATGGGCTATGTCTCGGATCTGACCAGCATCCGGACGGCGTTTGCCGTGCCGTTGTTCTGCTATCTCTATATCTGGTACTTCGCCGCCAAGGGATCTCGTCCGGTGACTGAAATCGCATGAACCGGCGCTACTGTCTCACGCTCGACTTACAAGACGACCCGCGACTGATCGCCGAGTACCGGCGCTATCACGAGCGTGTCTGGCCGGAGATCACTCAGAGCATCCGCGACTCCGGCATCGAAGATATGGAGATATATCTTCTTGGGACACGCGCTGTTCATGATTATGGAAGTGAACGAGCGGTTTTCGTTTGAGGCGAAAGTCCGCAGCCGACCGCGACAACCCCAAAGTGCAGGAGTGGGAGCGGCTGATGTGGAAGTTTCAGCGCCCGCTGCCGCAAGCCAAGCCGGGCGAGAAGTGGATTCGGATGGAACGGATCTTCAAGCTGGACGCGGTGTAAACAGCCGATTCAGATCGATCTTCAGCCCCGGAATGATCTCGGACCGCAGCTCGCCGCGAAATTCCTCGCCGTGTCCTTGGCGGAAAACCCAGACGCATTGCGTCTTCGGGTAGACCACCCAGACTTCGACGTTCCGCCATTGGCGAGATACTTTTTCACTTTATGGTCCATATCTTCCGCCCGGTTTGATTCGCTGATGATTTCCACTGCCAGAGCGGGAGCGCCCTCCAGATATTTGCCGCGAGCCTGATTGGCGTGTGTGATGCTCACATCCGGTATCAACCAGGTATTCGGACCAATTTTGTAGCCGGTCTCGATGTACGCTCTGCCCAGATGCCGGCTGGAGCGATTCAATCGGTCTTTACCGTCTGCACCAGTATCAGGAACAGTTCATGAGCAATGTCCATGTGGTCTAGAAAAGCAGGCGGCATTTCGATCAATTCTCCGTCCAGAAGTTCCTGCTTGACAGGTTCATCGGGCTCGGGCATTCGCACGAAATCCTTAAACGTCATCAGGCCGGTGGTCGCGCTCATACGTACTCATGATACACCTGTGATTCGCCACGCCGGCTGTGCGATCATTAATCAGTGAGGCCGCTTATGATCGCCAGAACCGCCAATCCCGGTCCATTGCAAAATCTCGACGAGTGGGACGATTTCGTCGCCTCCCGCTACCGTCAGGGCAAATCGCAGGATGAGTTTCGCAACTATTCCGAGGAGTCGAATCCCGGCGTGGCCGAGTTCTATCGCCAGAATCACGCCCACCAGACGCTGGATTTCGTGTTAGCGAAGCGCGCACAGTATCTACCCCCTCGCCGCGCCAAAAGGAGCATTTGGGAAGCCGCCGATTACCTGAACACGCTGGTGGACGACAGCGATCCCGACACGGACCTTTCCCAAATCGAGCACCTGATGCAGACCGCTGAGGCCATCCGGCACGATGGCCATCCGCGCTGGTTCATTCTTGCCGGCTTCGTTCACGACTTAGGCAAAACGCTCTGTCTCGAGGGCGAGCCGCAGTGGGCGGTGGTGGGCGATACATTTCCGTGGGCTGCGCCTGGTCGCGCGAGATTGTATATCCGGAATACTTCGCGGCCAATCCGGATAGTCGCGTGCCGGAGTATCAAACTCCCTGCGGCATTTACCAGGAACGCTGCGGTCTCGACGAAGTATACATGTCCTGGGGACACGATGAGTATATCTATCAAGTAACACGAAGTTATCTGCCCGAAGAAGCGCAGTATATGTTACGGTATCACTCGTTCTACGCCGCCCACCGCCACGGCGCCTACCGGCATTTAATGAACAACCAGGATGAGCGCATGTTCGAATGGGTGCGGAAGTTCAATCCTTACGATCTCTATTCCAAGAGCGCCGAACGTCCGAACGTAAAAGAACTAATCCGTATTATGAAGACTTAGTCGCGGAGTACTTTCCGTCTCAGTTGGATTGGTAAACTTCGCTTCAGTTATTGGCCCGCCGAAGCTCCACGCCCAAGGATCACTCTCCCAGGCAACTTACCGGTCATCTTGCCTTCCTCAATCACCGGGACGCCATTCACCAGTACGAACCTCATTCCCTCGGATAACTGATTCGGCTTTTCAAACGTCGCCAGATCGCGAATGCTCTCCGGATCGAATACTACCAGGTCCGCCCACATCCCCGCTTTCAGAACGCCGCGGTCCGCGATCCGCATCCGTCCCGCGGGCAGCGCTGTAAATTTTCGAATCGCATCCTCGAGTGTCAGCTTATGTTCTTCGCGCACGTACTTGCGCAGAATGCGCGGAAACGTTCCATAGGCGCGTGGATGCGGATGCTCCTTGCCCAGGCGGCCTTCGGGCGAGGTCCCTTGCGAATCGTTGCAGATGGACACCCACGGCTGCTGCAGCGCCAGCGTCACGTCCGGCTCGGACATGGCAAACATCGCCACCTCAGTGAAGGCTTCGTCTTCGATCAGTATGTCGAAAACAGTATCGATCGGATCTTTGTTCCACAGCTTCGCGATCTCTGCGATCGTCTTGCCTTGCAGCGGCGCGAGTTTTGGGTTCTGTACGGCGCAGAGTTGAATCGCCTCCGGCCCCGGCACTTCCTGCCATTCGTTGTTCCAATCGCCGCCCGGCGTCTCCATTTCCTTCCGAATGCGCGCGCGCATGGCCGGGTCTTTCAGCCGCTCGATCAGTTTGCGGTCGCCGCCATCGTGCGCCCAAGGCGGAATCGCGGCGCTCAATGAATTGAACGAAGCCGTATACGCATACGTGTCGGCGGCCACATCGACGCCGGATTTTCGCGCCGCATCGATTTTGGCGACGATCTCGGGCATTCGGCCCCAGTTCGATTTTCCCGCGGCCTTCAGGTGCCAGATCTCAACCGGAATTCCAGCTTCACGCCCGATTCGAAACGCCTCATCCAACGCGCTCGCGATCCCGTTGCCCTCGTCGCGGATGTGCGATGCGTATATGCCGCCATATTTCGCCGCCTCCGTAGCCAGCGCGATCAGCTCTTCGGTTTTCGCGTATGGCGCCGGCGCGTATTGCAATGACGTGGAAACGCCCATGGCGCCATCGCGCATCTCCTCGCGAACAATTGCTTTCATGCGCTCTAATTCCGCCGCGTTGGGCGCGCGATCGCCGTCTCCTAAAACGGCTCGGCGAATCTGCGTAGCCCCGGCGTAAGTCGCCAGGTTGATACCCATCCCTTGTTGGCGCAGGCGCGCGAAGTATTCGCTCAGCGTGCGCCAGGTGGGCTTAATGCCGAAGTGCTCGTAGGTGACATGGTCGGCCTTGATGATGGCTTCGTTCAACGGCGCGACCGATCCACCTTCGCCCGTAATCTCGGTGGTGATGCCCTGATAAATCTTCGATGGCAGCCGCGGATCCACCAGGATGGTAAGTTCCGATTGACCCAGCATGTCGATAAAGCCGGGCGCCACCACCATCCCATGCGCGTCGATGCTTCGCCGTGCTGGTGCGCCTTCCAAATGCCCGATACCCGCGATCTTCCCGCCGCGAATCCCAACGTCTCCCGCATACCAGGGCGAGCCCGTGCCGTCGATGATGCGGCCATGGCGCACCACCACGTCGTAAGGCTGCCCGGAGCTTTGTCGGGCAGGCGCTTGCGCCGGCGCTTCCGCCTGCCAACCCAGCCACATCGCCATCTGTATCAGCGCTGCCGCCAGAAGCATAAGTGCAGTATATCGCTTCGACTAAACTACTCTGGCGGGTATTGCGCGAATAAGTGACTCGCAAGCCATTTGACATACTCTTTGTTCCGTCGCTGAGTCTCCTCGACGATTGTGCGCGGCAGCTCGTCGATTTTTTCCTTGAAGAATCTGCCGTCCTCGTCTCTGCAGCCCACCATGTTGCCGAGCCAGAAAACCAGGAACAGGTTGCCATCCACCCGGCCGCTGGCGGCATCGCCTAAATACGAGCCGTGACCCGATGCCCGGTATTGCGCGGCCAACGCGCTCTCTTCGCCGAACGCGCCTTGCGCGGCAAAACGCTCGCAGGCCTCCACCATGCGATCGTAAAGCCGCCGCTCGGGCGACCCTTCGCGGGCTTCGGAGAGCACATCGAAAAGCTGGAGCTGCAGCTCGCCCGAAATCTTATAATTCAGCCGTCCGCGCGTGGCCGAGCCGATGGAGCGCAGCACCTCGGGCTGCTTGCCGCTTCCGGAATGGATGCTGAGCGTGCCGTCGAAGAATCGGGCTACGTCGGCGAGTTCGCGCACCCGGTCCTTTAGCTCGGGAATGGGATTGCCACCGAATTCGCCATCCACGCGGGGCATCACTTCCGGCCACATCTTGTGATGAGAATAGTTCTCCAGCGCGGCCCGCGATTCCGGATACGCCTGCCGCTTTTTGAATCCCAGATTCGGCGGCACGAGTTGCGCCGGCCGGCCGCGCTCCTTGAGCCAGTGCATATAGAAGACTAATTCCTTCGCGCTGGTCAGAGTGTCGGCTTCGTCGAGCGATGGCTCGAAATCAAATGCGGCGCCGTGCCGCGCCTCCAGAATAGAATCGAACAGCTCCTCATTAAGCTTAAGGCTCGATGCGAATTTGACCGCCATGCGCTTGATCTCGGCGGCGTCAAACCGGTACGACGCGGTTTCGCAATCGAACGGTTTTGAGAATGCCGCGTGTACCCAGGCCCGCTCTTCGGGCGTGAGGCGCTGCTCGAATAGCTCGTCGATCTGCGCCATTCGGACAGCGGCCGCGGATGGCGCGTATCGGCGCGCAGATCGAATACGCGCGAGGTGTCGGTTGTGAATTTGGTATACCCGGCGGCATGGCGGATCGCCTCCTTGACCCACTGCACCGATTTTGCGATTTCAGAGTCGTTGGCGCCGCTGACGATGAAGTGATCGGCCTCGGCGGTATAACCATACCGGTATCCCGCGCGAATGGCGGCCCACAAACCGGCGTGATACAGATGGCGGATGCTCACGCGAGTGTGTCCGGCGGCGGTTGGGCTCGACCCGTCGCGGCGCGCGATTTCCTCGTCGGTCGTCATCTCCCGCGTAGCCGAAAGCTGCACCGTGCTGGCGAGATTCATTCCGGTATCCCGCAGGATTTCGCGGAACCCATCGAATACAGCGGGCAAGCTGATCTCGGGGTGGCGGTTGCCGCACGCGATGGCCGGTCGGTCGCGCTGCGGACGGGGTAATACCGTGCGGTCGATGCGTTCGGCGAACGAATCCACGTTCTGGCGATCATCGGCGGCAAAGGGATAGATGTAGACCGCGGCGCCGTTGCACGCGCGTTCGCTGGCATTGGTCAAACCGCACGCGCCGGCCGCTCCGCCGTATTGCAGCAGCAACGGCGCGCCGTTCTCTTCAAATGCGATGAACAAAGCATCGCCGGCCCGGCAGAGCGATTGCGCGAACCAGGTGACGCCTGGCGCTTGCGCGGTAGCCAATTGCCGGGCCAGGGCGGCGCGCATGAAATCGTCCACCGGACCTGCCCCTAACTCTATTAATCCCGGCGGGAGGGCCACTGCCGTATTATTCATAGACAGTAGTTTACGACAGTGACATATACTAGACCTTGGAAGGTATGGCGAGACCTCTCATCTTACCCGGGACCGAAACGGCGGAACGCATCGATCAGGTTCCTCTGTACAGCGTCGTTTTGCTGGACGATAACGATCACACTTACGACTATGTGATTGAGATGCTGCAGAAAATCTTCATCCACAGCCTGGACGAAGCGTATCAACACGCCGAAGAAGTGGACCGTTGCGGGCGCACCGTAGTAATGCGTTGCGATCTCGCCGCCGCGGAGTTCGCGCGCGACCAGATCCACGCCTATGGACCCGACTGGCGTCTGCCGCGGTCCAAAGGATCGATGTCGGCGGAGATCGAACCCGCCTAGCCGCCCGACTTTTTGTACTACATGTTTGTTCGCGTGCCGCGACCTTATGTGGGGCAGGATGGCAGGGGTACCCTCTGGGTCCGGCGGATTGGTAATCCGCCTCCCGCGAGTGACGAAAACCATTCGGCTCTTGCGGAACGGCTTGCGCCATGTCGTCTGTCCTTTAAAGCTTCTTTCCATTCCGCCGATATGTCTGATCGGGATGTGACGTATTTTGCCGAGCCTCCGCCGCGCCCTCCGAGTTCTCACGATCACTGCCGTCGCCGTGCTAATAGCGCTGTTGGTGGAGCATCGCAGGCACGATCCCTCCGGCCGCACCTTTCGCATCGGCTTCGAGCAGAGCATGCCCGATCAGGGCGTCGGTCCCGGCGAAACGCCCATCGGGCCCGCTATTGAGGTGGTTCAGGAAGCGGCCCGCCGCCGTAACATCCACCTGCAGTGGATCCATATGCGCAATGGCCCCGAGGCCGCCATGTCGAGCGGCGCCGTGGATCTCTGGCCCATCTTCGGCAATTTGCGCGATCGCGCCGGCCGCTTCTTTATCAGCAAACCCTGGGCTACCCAGCGATTCTGGCTCTTAGTGGACGCCGGGAGCGACGTCCACCGGCAAAGCCAGATCGCCGGACGGCTCCTCGCCTTGCGCTATCCCGGAACGGCGGAGACCATCGCGCGCGAATCGTTACCCGGTGTCCGCATCCTCCGCCGGAACAGTGTTGGTGACGCCACGGCTGCCGTGTGCTCGGGGCAAGCGGATGCGGCCTTCGTTTCCGAACGGGCCGGCCGTTCCGTAGTCGTAGACTTGCCGGCTGCGTGCCAGGGCAAAAGCTTTCGCTATCTAGGAATGGGAGATGCCGTCGTCCATTTCGGCATCGGCGCCAGTCTGCGAAATCCGGACGCGCGATGGGCCGCCGAGGCGCTCCGCGACGAGCTCAGTAAACTTTCCGGCGATGGGACAATCTCCAGCGCCTACTTTGCCTGGGTCAAGCAATCCACCGACGATACCCTTACCATCGATCTGATTCAGGACGCCAGGCGCCGCAGCATTCTCCTCGCGGTTGCCTTCTTCCTTGTGGTTATGATCGCCGCCGTGGTTGGATGGCAGAACCGGCGTCTGCACGCCACCCGCCGCCGCGCCGAAGAGTCCGCGGCCAGCGCTAACCGCGCCGCCGCCGTCAAGTCCGAGTTCCTCGCCAACATGAGTCATGAGATCCGCACACCCATGAATGGCATCATGGGGACTTGCGAACTGCTCCTCGATACTCCGCTGAATAGCGAGCAGGCCGAGTACGGGGAAACCATTCTCAGTTCCGCGCGCGCGCTGCTTGAGATCCTCAACGATATCCTCGATGTCTCTAAGATCGAATCGGGCCGCCTGGAGATCCATCCGGAGCCCTTCGATCTCGCGGAATTGTTGGATAATGTGACCGTGCTGCTGGCCCCCCGCGCCAAACAGCAGGGTATCGGATTTAACGTGTTCGTCGCGCCCGGTATTCGGAGCCACTACATCGGCGATGCCGTGCGCGTCCGCCAGGTGTTGCTTAATTTGACGGCTAATGCGGTCAAGTTCACCGCCCAAGGGCGGGTCACAGTTTCGGTCGAGCTCGCTACGGAATCGTTCATCCGTTTCACCGTGGAAGATACCGGAATCGGCATCCCCGCCGGCGCCCAAGCTGCCTTATTCCAAAAGTTCACGCAGGCCGACGCTTCCACCACCCGCAAGTATGGCGGTACCGGCCTCGGTCTGGCGATCTCCAAACAACTCGTCGAGCTGATGGGCGGCGTGATCGGACTTGCCAGCGTCGAAGGCGCGGGTTCGCGATTCTATTTCGACCTTCCGCTCACTCCCACCGTACCTACCGTAGCCGCCGTAAACGCCGCCGCACCGGCCGCCGCGCCCGCGCTGCGGAACTTCCCAGGCGCGCGGATACTCATCGCCGAGGACAACGTAACTAATCGGAAACTGCTGCGTCGCATCCTGGAGCGCCGCGGTTGCATCGCCGATGTCGCTTCCAATGGCAAACAGGCCGTGGAACTCGCGTTGGCGTCCAGCTATGCCTTGATTCTGATGGATTGCGAGATGCCGGAGATGGACGGCTTCGAAGCCACCCGCCGCGTGCGCTCAGCCCTGGGGGATAGGGCCCCGGGCATCATCGCCGTCACCGCGCGCGCCATGCACCAGGATCGCCAGGCGTGTCTGCACGCGGGCATGGCCGATCACCTGATGAAACCGCTCAGCGCCGCTTCGGTCGATGCCATGCTCGAAAAGTGGCTCGCCCCGCTCGTCGAAGCCGCACCCGTCGAAGCTCCGCTCACCGAATCAGATACATCCCCGCTGCGTGCGGTGGCAGGGTAACCACCAGCGCATCATCCACGCGGCCCAGCTCGCGCCGCTCCCATAAGTCGCGCGTTGCGTGTGGGCCGCTCAATCCTAGGTCTTTCCATTCAACGCGCATCGTAGCCGGCGCCCCGTCGCCCACGTGAAACACCGCCACGTACCGGCCGGCCGGCCTCTCGGCCGTGGACGTCCACGCGATCTGCTCTCCGCGTTCGTAAAGCTTGCGGCTGGCGGTCGCCCTTTGATCCGCCTCCAACACTTCATCGTTGGTAATCAGCGCCAGCGTTGGCTCATCCAGGCTGGGCAAATCGCCGCCGAACATTAGTGGCTGGCGCGCTATGGTCCAAAGTGTCATCAGCGTGCGCTGCTCGTCCGGAGTGAGCCGCGTCTGGCGGTCGTCGCCGCGTTCGGCGCGGATGCCGATGCGGCCCAGCGGCAGCATGTCGGCGTCCGGCCATGCGCCCGGACGCGCGTAGGCGCTCCATTTGTCGATCAGGTCGAACTCGCGCCGCACGTCCGCCCATCGGTCCCATAGATCGTTGCCCATTCTCCAGAGATTCGCGTTAGCGGCGTAGAAATCGGCTTTCGAAAGATCCGCGGGCCCCGGCGACAGGCTGAGCACGATACCGCGTCCCGACTTCACTATCGCCTGGTGCAATGCCGCGATCTCTTCGCCGTGGAACGGCGCCGCCATATCATCCGCTTTGATGTAATCCACGCCCCAGCCTGCGTAGAGCCGCACAACCGAATCGTAGTAAGCCTGCGCGCCCAGCTTGCTCATGTCCAGCCCATACATGTCCGAGTTCCACTTACAGGTGGACGTCATGTCGGCGATCTCCGCCGCGTGCGCCGCGCTCCCCTGCACTGGCAGGTTCGCCGCTACTGCCCGGCGCGGAATGCCGCGCATAATGTGGATGCCGAACTTCAATCCCTTGCCGTGAATGTAATCCGCCAGCGGCCTGAATCCGGCGCCCTTGGCGGACGATGGGAACCGGTTTTCCGCCGGAATTAGCCGCCCGAAGCCATCCATCGCCAGTTCCGCATCCGGCCGATACCCATGGGCCCGCGCACCCGGGTCCGACCATTGAATGTCCACCACGATGTATTGCCATCCATGGCTCTTCAAGTGCCCAGCCATGTAATCGGCATTGGCTTTCACCTCGGCTTCAGTCACCGTGGTCCCGTACGCGTCCCAACTGTTCCAGCCCATCGGCGGACGTTGGGCAGGCCCTTCCGCCTGCCAACCCATCAGCGACGTCGCTGCGACGCTGCAGGCGATTCCAAGAAACAAAATCCGTCTCATCTCCCTGATATATACTACGAATGCCGTGAAAACGCTTGCATGTCTCTGCCTCTGCGCAGCCTGGGCGCACACCCAACCGGTTGAGATCCGCGTCAACGCCGCCGCTTCCCACGGCCCGTTCCACCCTCTTTACGATTACTTCGGCTATGACGAACCCAACTACACTTATACCGCCGACGGCAAGAAGCTGATCTCCGAATTGGGCGCACTCAGTCCAGTCCGCGCCCAAATCCGCGCGCATCATCTGCTGGTGACCGGCGATGGCGTGCCAGCCATGAAATGGGGCTCGACCAACGCCTATACCCTCGATTCCATGGGCCAGCCCGTCTACGATTGGACTATCATCGACCGCATTTTCGACACCTACATGCAGGCCAACGCGCGTCCGTTTGTTGAGATTGGCTTCATGCCCGAAGCCCTCTCGCGCGCGCCCGAGCCGTATACGCGCCACTGGCCTAAGCCGGACGATGGCAAAGGCTGGGCCGAGCCGCCTAAGGACTATGCGGCGTGGGCCGAGTTGGTGCATCGCTGGGTGTTGCACTCTGTCGAGCGCTACGGCAAGTCCGAAGTGGAACAGTGGTCGTGGGAGCTCTGGAATGAGCCTGACATCTTCTACTGGCGCGGCACGCCGGAAGAGTACGACAAGCTTTACGACTATACCGCCGACGCCGTCAAGCGCGCTCTGCCCACCGCGCGCGTAGGCGGCCCCGGTACCACCGGCCCTGGCCCCGCCGCATCGAAATCGGCGGCGTATCTCAAGCAATTCCTCGAACACTGCGCCCACGGAACCAACGCCGTCACCGGCAAGACCGGCGCGCCGCTCGATTTCATTAGCTATCACGCCAAAGGCGCGCCGCGGATTGTCGAAGGCCATGTCCGCATGGGCCTGCGCAACCAACTCCTCAACGTGCAGCGCGGTCTGGAAATCATCAAAGATTATCCCCAGTTCCGTTCACTGCCCATCGTACTGAGCGAATCCGATCCCGAAGGCTGCGCCGCTTGCGTCGCCAGCGAGCATCCTGAAAACGGCTACCGCAACACAACGCTGTATCCCAGTTACGCCGCCGCCGCCATGGCTGGGATTCTGCAACTCTCGGACCGCTACCACGCCGATATCGCCGGCATGCTGACGTGGGCATTTGAATTCGAGGGCCAACCGTATTTCGAGGGCTACCGCACGCTGGCCACCAATGGAATCGATAAGCCCATTCTGAATCTGTTTCGCATGGCAGGCCTGTTGCGCGGCGACCGCGTGGATCTGCAGAGCGCCGGCGCCATTCCTCTCGATGCCGTGCTGCAGAACGGCATACATGAAGCGCCGGAGGTCGATGGCATCGCCACCCGCGCCGAGCGCGAAATATCCATTCTGGTCTGGAATTATCACGACGACGATGTGCCCGCGCCCGCTTCGCCGGTACATCTGGCCATCACCGGCGTGCCCGCCGCGCATGCGCTGGTGGAGCATTACCGCATCGATCAGACCCACAGCAACGCCTACACAGCCTGGCAACGGATGGGGTCGCCGCAGCACCCCACGGCCGAACAATATGCCGCGCTCGAAGCCGCCGGTCAACTGCAACTGCTGACTTCCCCCGCATGGCGGGCTACCGCGAATCGGCAGCTCGAACTCGCATTCGATCTACCGCGCCAGGCGCTATCGCTCGTCCGGATCACCTGGTAATCATCCGCGCCGGGCGGGGCGCCAAGTGGTCTACCGGTACTCAGGTCTGCGCCATCCGGAACATCTTCATCGCCATCTACACTAAAGTGAGATGCCTCAAATCCACCTGTGCTTTCTGTGGCACATGCACCAGCCCTTCTACAAGGACCTGATTTCCGGCGAGTACAAGCTTCCGTGGACACGCATGCATGCCCTCAAGGACTATTACGGCATGGCGCGCATTCTCGAAGAGTTCCCCAAGATCCACCAGACCTTCAATCTGGTTCCATCGATGCTGGCGCAGGTGGTGGAATATGCGGCGGGAGAGGCGGCCGACCCCTTTCTCGACGCCGCGCTGAAACCCGCCGAGAGCCTTACCGACGCAGACCGCGCCTTTATTTTGCGGCATTCCTTCTATTCGGATGCGCAGCATATGATCTACCGTTATCCTCGATACGGCGAGCTCTATAATGCATGGCAAGCGCAGCGGAATACCGCGTCTCGCAGCCTCTTCGGCGCGCAGGAATTCCGCGATCTGCAAATCTGGTCCCAGCTCGCCTGGTTCGACGAGGAATTTAAGGAGGGCGACGCGGAAGTGCGCGAATGGGTCCAGCGAGGCCGCAATTTTACCCTCGCCGATCAATACCGCCTGGGCGAAAAGCAGCGCGACATTCTCGGGCAGGTGATTCCCGAATATCGCAAGAGGGCGGCTTCCGGGCAAATCGAAATCTCCACTACGCCGTTCTATCATCCGATTCTGCCGCTGATTTGCGATTCCAACGTCGCCAGCATGGCCCACCCTAAGGTTTCGCTGCCGCCTCGTTTTCGCTATCCTCAGGACGCCCGCCGGCAACTCGTCATGGCGCGCGAATACATTGCCAATCAATTCGGCGCCGCTCCCGCCGGCGTGTGGCCTTCGGAAGGATCCGTCTCCGACGAAGTGTTCCAGATCGCCTCCGAACTGGGGTTTCAATGGAGCGCCACCGATAGCGGCATCTTGAACCGCACGCTCTCGCGGCCGGTTGGCGTGGAGGGCCTGTACCGTCCGTATTGCTGGCAGCAGGGCGGCCGCTCTCTCGGCGTGCTGTTCCGCGATCACTTCCTGAGCGACCTGATCGGGTTCGTGTATTCCAAAATGGATGCCGCCGCCGCGGCGGTCGATTTTTTGCGCCGTATTCGCGAGAATTGCAGCGCCATTACCGCATCCGGCCGCGATGCGCTCGTCCCTATTATTCTCGATGGCGAGAATGCCTGGGAATACTACGAACGCAACGGACGCCCGTTTTTGCGCGAGCTCTACCGCCGCATTTCCGAGGACGAGCAGATGCAAGCCGTCACCGTGAGCGAGGCTTTCAAACTGATGGAGCCCGAGCGCGTCGACCACATCTTCCCCGGCTCGTGGATCGACGCGAACTTCGACGTGTGGATCGGCGCCGACGAGGATAATCAGGCCTGGGCACAGTTGCTGCGCGCCCGAGAGACGTACGACCAGGCCGCCGCCGGCGCACCCGAGAAAGAACGGAAGCTCGCCTTCGAAGAACTGCTGATCGCCGAGGGCAGCGACTGGTGCTGGTGGTATGGCCCGGAGCACGATTCGGCCAACCGCGAAGAGTTCGACCAGCTCTACCGCAGCCATCTCGCGAACGTTTACCGCTTTCTGAACCTGATGCCGCCCGAAGAATTGTCGCGGCCCATTCTGCGCATCGCCGTGGAGGCGGTACAGATTCCGCCTTCGGGACCCATCTCGCCTGTGATCGACGGCGAGGTGACGTCTTATTTTGAATGGATGGGAGCGGGAATCTATCGCGTGGATGAGCGCTCCGGCTCCATGCACGGCAAGAAATTTCTGGTGAAGGAGGTGCAGTTTGGCAGCGACGGCGCCCATCTGTTCGCGCGCGTCGATTTCCATCAGGGCTATGAACAGGCATTGCCGGGCATGGAGGTGCGCTTCACGGCAGTGGGGATGGATAGCGGCAGGTCGAGCCAGATGTCTATCGCGATCGGACACGGACTGGCGCGCGCCGATGGCATCGAGTCCGTCGAGTGCGCGCTCGGCAGCGTGCTCGAGATCGGCATTCCATTGGTATCCGTCGGCGTCAGTCCGGGCCGCGGCGTGCGCTTTCAACTGTCGATCTGGGAGAGCGGACTGCCCATGGACGCCGTGCCGCAGCAGGGATGGATCGAGCTGCAGAGCACCGATCCCCGGGCGCTTGCGGATTGAAATTAAGCGCCGCGCCGGAAAGCTGGCACGGTAGACTGTTTAATTGACCTTTCGCCATTCTATCTGCAACGAGGCATTTGAAAAATATCCCTTCGCCGATGCCTGCCGCGCCATTGCCAAAATCGGCTACACGGGGATCGAAATCGCGCCCTATACGCTCGCGGATAAGCCCGTGAATGTAAGCACCGCCGCGCGCAAGGAATATGCCGGCATTATGCAATCCGAGGGGCTAGCCTTTGTGGGCCTGCACTGGCTAATGGTGAGTCCGCCGGGGTTACACGTCACTACCGCCGATGCCGGGCTGCGCCGCGCCAGTTGGGAACATATCCGCCATCTGATCGATCTGTGCGCCGACCTTGGTCCGGATGGCGTGATGGTGTTCGGGTCGCCGAAGCAGCGTGGCTCGACCGGAGGACTTTCGCGCGCTGAGGCCACGCGCCACATGGCCGAGGGTCTTGCCTCCGTCGCGCCGCTTGCGGCCGCGCGCGGCGTTACGGTATTGCTCGAAGCCTTGCCCTTGAACCAATGCGATGTGGTGCAGTCGTTAAAGGAGGCGGCAGGGATTGTCGAAGAGATCAATAGTCCGGCTGTTCAAACCATGTTCGACGTCCATAACGCCATTGACGAGCAAGAGCCGCACGCCGCGCTGATCGAGCGCTACTTCGGACACATTCGGCACGTCCATGTCAATGAGCTCGATGGAAGC
Source organism: Bryobacterales bacterium (assembly GCA_963723015.1). Taxonomy (GTDB): domain Bacteria; phylum Acidobacteriota; class Terriglobia; order Bryobacterales; family Bryobacteraceae; genus PALSA-243. The sequence goes on along the minus strand of CAVRPF010000027.1, from coordinate 232,551 downwards.
CACTGCGGTGCCCGCGATTACGATTTCCGTCCGGTCTTAGAGACGCTGGCGCGCCTGCGCTACAGCGGCTGGATTTCCCTGGAGGCTTTTGACTTCAGTTACGGCGCCGAGCGGTTGGCGGCGGAATCGCTGCGTCATCTGGAATCGCAACAATCATGAGTCATTACGTGGTAACGGGAGGGGCGGGCTTTATCGGCTCCGCTATTGTGCGCCGTCTGCTCGCTGAAGGCGCGCGGAAAGTGGTCGTGATCGACAATCTGCTCACGGGCCACGAGAGCAATCTGGAGGAAGTGCGCGCATCGGTGGATCTCCATCGCATCGATATCCGCGACTATGAAGGAATCGCGCCTCTTATTCGCGGCGCGGCGGTGGTGTTCCATGAGGCTGCCATCCCCTCAGTGCCGCGATCCATCGACGATCCGGTTCCTTCTCACGACTGCAATATTAACGGTACGTTCAACGTCCTGCGCGCCGCGCAGGAAGGCAAAGCCGGGCGCGTAGTCTACGCCGCGTCTTCATCGGCGTATGGCGATACGGAAGTGCTGCCCAAGGAGGAAAGCATGGCGCCGCGGCCCAAATCGCCCTATGCGCTGCAGAAGCTGGTGGGTGAGTATTACGCCGGCGTTTTCTCCTCCGTCTACGGACTAGAGACAGTAGCCTTGCGCTACTTTAATGTTTATGGTCCGCGGCAGGACCCATCGAGCGCGTATTCGGGAGTGCTATCGCTCTTCATGAAAGCGGTTCTGGAGCGCAAGGCGCCGGCGATATTCGGAGATGGAGAGCAATCGCGCGACTTCACCTTCGTGGACGATGTCGCGGAGTTGAACCTGAAGGCCGCGCGCGCGCCCAACGTATCGGGGAACGTCTACAACGCCGGTAACGGCGAGCGCATTACCCTCAATCAAGCCTGGGCGCTGATTCAGAGACTGGAAGGCGTCGAGATTCCCGCCCGGTACGAGCCGCCGCGGCGTGGCGATGTGCGCGATTCCCAAGCCGATACCACGGCCGCGGTGCGCGACCTGGGCCACGCGCCGCAGTATACCTTTGAAGAAGGCATGCGGCGGACGCTCGAGTGGTACCGCGGATCAAACTCACTCCAGCCTTAGAGCCATTGCGTCCACGGTAGGGCCAAAGCGCGTTGGGCGGCGCGGTTGCGCCGTCAGAGAGGAGTTGTCGGCGGCCGGCCGTCGACAACCGGGACTAGAAACCGCCGCAATCAGAGAGCCTCTTACTGCAGTGAGATGACGACGTTCGGTTGTGTCGACACGCCTCCGACGGTTGCCACGAGCGCGACGTCGCCCGTGCCAAGGCCCGGCGGGACGGTGAAATTGATCTGATAGAGGCCGGCCGCGGACAATCCGGCGAAGGACGGACTGACGCTCACGTTGTTGATGCGGAGGCTAACGGCGTTAGTAGTGGCTGCCGAACCAGTGAATACCGCGCCCGGGGCAACTGCCGGACTAGTCGGTCCGAATCCGACGCCGAAAAGCTCAACGACGTCGCCCGCTTTCGCCGCAACTGTCGCATAACCAAGCGAGCTTCCGGTCGGGCCGATGACGTCATAGGAGCCTCCGCCGTAAGCGCCGGAGCCGTTCGACCTCAGAATGATGCCCGCCACGTGTTTAGCATCGAGCAAGTTGAACGCAGGAGCAAATTGGGCGAGTGTAACGGTGGATGATACAGTTCCGTTCGGCCCTGTGACCACCACGGTGACTGGTCCCGTCGCTGTGATGTTCGGAACTTGCAGGTTGATCTGAGTGGGACTGACATACCACAAATAAGCCTGTTGTCCGGCGATGGTGACGCTAACGCCGCCGAGCGATACCGGGAAGTTGCCGGTCCAGGTTGCGGGGGCGCTGGCGAGATTGACGCCGTAGATTGAAATCCATTCGCCGGCCTCGATCGAGCTAATGGAACTGTCATTGGGTACGATGCCGCCGGCCATGATCGAGGGCGCCAGGCTGATCTTGCCGATGTAGCCGTCGTAGCTGTTACCGGTACCGGGGTTCTTTAAGGCAGGCTGCAACGCGCCGGGTGTCGTAGGAAGTGTAGTGTCCCTGTCGTAGCCCGCTATGTAGATGTTCCCGGACGCGTCCGCAGCCAGGCCCGTCACCGCCAGACTCCCAACGCCATCCGTCCCCCCGATCAGGGAAGCAAACAGCAGCGCGCTTCCTGTCGAATTGATTTTCGCAACGAACGCTCCGCCCTGGTTTAGGTTAGGCTCCACTGCGTTCACTGCTTGAAAAAAGCCGTTGTTGTTACCGGCCACATATACATTCCCTTGCGTATCGAGCTGAATGGCGGTGAGGGAGTGAGCGGGTTCCACAAGCGTGGACCAGACCAAAGCTGTCCCGGTGGGATTCAATTTGGCCACGAATGCGCAATTGTATGGGAAAGTGTTGGGGTTGCAGACGTTTTGGATGGCGCCCGAAGTTGTGGGGAATGTCGGCGAAAGTGTCCAGCCCCCAATATAAGCATTGCCTTGGCTGTCGGCGGCCACGCCGGTGGCGACGTCGGTGATGCTTTCGCCCGTGGCTTCCAGATAGGTGAGATAAAGGAGCGACGCCCCCTTGGCGCTTACCGGCCCGAACTTCGCGGCAAAGCCTACAACCGGAATACTGCTGGGCGATATAAGGGTCTTCTGGAATGCGCCTGAAGTGACCGGCAGGGTTGCCGCGCCCGTTTGCCCAACCACATAAAAATTCCCACTCGGGTCCACTGTCACGCCAAAGGCTTCCGTACCGTAGCCATTAGATGCGCCATTGGGATCGCCAAGCAGCGTGGAATACAAGAGCGTTGACAAGGAGGGGTTCAAAACGGATACGAAGCCATTTCCCTAATTCGTGCCGGCCGCGGTGCTGGAGCCGGCAATCACGGCTCCCGCGTTGTGGGGAAGCAGTTCTGCGACGATTGCGCCGTGCAATTGATCGTATGAGGTAAAACCAACGATGTAGGCTTGTCCCAGGGAGTCCGCCGCTACGCCGAGCCCATACTGGTAGCCGCCGCCGCCGGCGGCCAAAAATGTCGAGTTAGTAAGTTGGCCTGAGGCGCTGAATTTGGCCACAAAGGGGAAGTATTGGCCATTAGGGTTCTTAGTTTGGTATGCGCCCGGCGTAGTCGGAAAATCCGGCGTTGGCGGCAGTACCAACAACGTAGACTGCGTTATCGAAGCTATCCCAGGCGATCGAGGAGGCTATGACCGAACCGGGGTTCCCTCCGCCGCTCAACGGACCCACCCAGATAGGTGCTGTACAACAGCGCGGCGCCGGTTGAGTTCAGTGCGCTCACAAAGGCCGTGTAAAAGCCTCCGGGTTCGTTTCTGGTGGATTGATAGGCGTTGGCCACGGGAAAATCCGTTGAAATAGTTTCTCCGGCAACGTAGACATTCCCGGCAGAGTCAATCGCCAAAGCCTGGTTGGGACTACCAACCTGACCCACGGCTGTGATGCCACCGATGTAGTCCACGCTCGAACCGCCCAAATACGTCAGATACGTAAACACGGGATCGATCACCAGTGTCTGGTTGTGGTCGTATTTGCCGAGATGGAAGCGGACCTTGTTGCCTGCAAGCATGTAGCCAGCGTCTACGGGCTTCTTTTCGCCGGCAATATTTTGATAAGCCACGGGCTTTTTCAACGCTAGGCTGCCATCAGCCAGCTTCAGGACGACATTCCCGTCGGCATCGAGACTCGGCGCGGAGCCAGTCAAACCGAGCGAAATTTGCCTCGGGTCGGCGCCGGGCGCGACAACAAAGTCATACTCCAATTGGCGCTGATTGCCGTAAAACACCGCATCGACGCCAGGGTAGATGCCCTCATACTTCACTTTGCCGTAAGTGGCGATTCCGCTGCGCCACTTCTTCGCGTCGTTCCCAATGTAATAGTTGGCTACGCCCGCCAGCTTATCGGCGCCGGTAACCTGAGCTGCACGATTGGCTCCCCGCAGTTCCATACGGAAAACCGTGGGCGGAGCTTTGGCGCCTGCCGGCGGCCGCAACGTGAAGACAGCTTCGTGCGATGTCAGAAACAATGCGTAGCCATCGCCGTGGGATAGAAACTTTACCCGGCTGTCCGTTTGGCCCTGATTGGCCTCGAAATTTAGGGGCGCGCCCAGCAGGGCTGCCTTGGCTGATTTCGTGTCGGGCGCCTTTTCCGTCGGACCCGCGAAGATATTCCCGGTCGTCACGATCCAAACACCGATAAACATCAGGGTGATTCCGTTTGCTGCCCTTCGTACGCTCGCCATTTTTCTTTCCTCCGTCTGTCTTACTCAAATTCATTCTAGCGGTTCCCTATGGGGTCTCACCCCCCGCCGGCAATGTGGACCGTGGCGGTCGCAACCTTCGCCGAGTACATCGAGTGCTAGCACTTACCGGGTGGGGCCACCGAGAGCGCCTAAGTATTCGCTAGCGTCGAACTGAGGCTGATCCGTCGGGGCTGCGCCCTGTCACGCAGCCTCCTTGACCGCCGCTGGTTTGGCGCTCGAAGAATCCTGCCACGGCGCCACGAGGAATGGGCTTCTGATCCCATACACCATTTTGGTGCATAATGGTGTCATGAAAGTGGCTGAGAAGGCGGTTCGCCAGAGCGTCAGTCTGCCGCCCAGGTTGGCGAAGCAGGTGGGTAGTATGGCCAAGAGCCGAAAGCTGAGCAAGAATCGCATGTTGTTGGAGCTGATCGAGAACGGAATCGACGCAGAGAAGCGAAAGCAGCAGCAGTTTTTTGCCCTGGCTGAGCGTTTCCGCAACGAGCAGGATCCGGACGCGGCTCACCGGTTGGGTGATGAACTCGGCAGAATGGTCTTCGGCGGCTAATGCCGCAGCTCGAACGCTGGGACAGCCTGCCCCGAAGGGGTACGGCAACATCTGATAGAGCGATGCGTGATTGCGCGATCAGCATCTCGGATCTCAATCAACTTCGCCTCTGGGTCGAGACGCGCCCTGGAGTGCCCATGAAGCCCTCTGATCAGAGCGCTTCAGCCTCAACTTAGGAGAACCGAACTGCCGTGGCGGCTGCGGGCCCTGTCACCATCAATTCGCCTGCCCAGATAAAGCGATTCGGGGCCAAGGCTGGCTGTGCCGTTAACTCAAACCCTTTGCCGCTAAACCGGTCTCACTCCACCGTTAACCAGTAGTCTTCTTGACCGACTTCCCCGCCGAATCGAGCGTAGTCACTTCGAGCTTGTAAGAGCCGGCGTCCAACTTATCTACCGGAACCTTCCCCATCCGCATTCCCGTATTGGGATTGCGCACACCGCAAGCCGCAGCAGCCCGCGCCTCGCGTTGGCCGGCGACCGGTGGTCTGATCCGGTCCGAGGCGCAAACCCAATACCAAGCAGGAAAATAAGCGCCGCAGCGCAAAGAAAAGCAGAAAAGGATTGTCGGTCTCGCGCACCCTCCCGCTGGTCGGCCGCGGGGCTTCGAAACATTGTCGGAAAGGAGACTCAGCACCCCCTACCGGTTTCAGGCTCATCCTTCAATGAGAAAATGCCGCGGCGTCACGCGACAAAGGGCAGGGCCGGAATCTCAAAATTTACCGATTTTGAGAATCGAGGTGGCTTTGTTCGATGTGTGCGAAAAGCTTGACCGATAAGGCAAGCTGGTGCATGAAGGACGGATGACGAACGAAATTCAGCGCGCGCCGTGGCCACCCGATTTTCCTGATGTGGTGGTGCATATGGATTTGAAAGCCCGCAATCGTCATCCGGCCTATGCAGCGGGCAGTCGGGCGATGCGATGGCGGCGTGTGCGTTCGTTACCGACGTGCTGAACGAGGAAAGTTTCAGGCGCGTGGCGGCTCTGATCGTAGAGCGGAAACCGCTGCTCGCGCCGGTAGCCGCAATGTTGGGCGGCACTCTCGCCAACCTGTGCCGGTACATCGAAGCGCAAGGGGGCAGCGTCATCGGCATGACAACGCTTACGGAAACGGCGGGAAGGCATAAAATTGCCCTCGCGCGGAAAACGCTTTCTGTGCTAGAACCGAGCATGGACAAGAACTCGACCAATTCTGGAGAGGGATCTTTGGATACTCAACAGCCTGACCTTGGAGCCGATACCTATCGAGTGTTGAATCCGTTGCCGCCATCCAACGCTCGACTGGCTCGAGCAGCAACGGTTGCGCGTGGCCTAGGTCTTTCGCCTGTCCAATTCCAGCCCTAATCCGTAGGGTTCTCGGTTCTCCGGAACTTACCCATTTTGCGGGCCGGCGATAGCTCCACGCTATGCGGCTACGCGTGGGCTGGAAAGTGTCGGGATGCCTAGCCTTAAATGAACAGCATTGATGCAGTCCAGCCCTACCGCTGCTTCAGCATCGGCTCCAAAGCGCGGAACACGGTCGCGGCCACGATGCGCGTTCCCTCGGCGTTCGGGTGCAATCCGTCCCGCTGCATTAAGCTCGCGTTGCCCCCTACGCCCGCAAGCAGAAAACCAAGGAGCCGCACCTTGTACTTCGCTGCCAGAGCCGGATAGATCGCGGCGAATCGCTTAATATAATCCGGCCCATAGTTCGGCGGCAGCGTAATGCCCACAAGTAACAGATTCACTTTAGCCTGTTGAAACATCTCTATCATCTGCCCTAAGTTGCGCTCGATGCCCGAAACAGGCTGGCCGCGCAGACCGTCGTTAGCGCCGAGCTCCAGGATCACAATCGCCGGTTTCAACGCCAGCGCCATCGAAACGCGCTCGAGTCCATCTTGCGTCGTATCGCCGTTGACCCCGAGATTCTCCACCCGATACTTATAGCCGCGGCGGTCGAGTTCCCGTTGTAGCAGGTCGGGATAGCTCTGGCCGGCATCGAGCCCGAAGCCCGCGGTCAGGCTATCGCCGAAGCACACGATCACGGGGCGCGTATCGGCCCCATATAGACCGGCTGCCAGCGCCATTAACGCGTGCGCGTACCTGAGTATTCTCATCCCAATGCCATAATAAAAGTTGATTCAGGTCCGTGGGCTCACCAAATCCATTCACACGGGAACGCACCGTGTTGAAATTCTCAAAGGCATCGATCTGGAAATTCCACGCGGCCAGTTCGCCGCCATTATGGGGCCGTCCGGCAGTGGAAAAAGCACTTTGCTCGGACTCCTGGCGGGCCTCGACAGCCCCACCACCGGTCAAGTGCTGCTCGATGGCGAGGATATTACCCAGCTTAGCGAAGATCGTATGGCCGTGCTGCGCGGGCAGAAAATCGGCTTCGTGTTTCAGTCTTACCACCTGATTTCCACGCTTACCGCTGAAGAGAACGTGCTGCTGCCGATGGAACTGGCAGGGCGCGACCGCGGCGGCCGGGCGCGCGCCCGCGAATTGCTGGCCCGCGTGGGGCTGAAGGATCGCTTCGAACACTACCCGGTCCAACTCTCGGGTGGCGAGCAGCAACGCGTAGCCCTGGCGCGCGCCTTCGCGCTCCGCCCCCCGATACTGCTCGCCGATGAGCCTACCGGCAATCTGGACAGCGCTACCGGAGCGGTGGTTCTGGAGCTCATCCTGGCGTTGCACCGCGAAGAGAATGCGACTATGGTGCTGGTGACGCATGAGCAATCCCTGGCGGAGTGCGCGGACCGTCGAATCATTCTACGCGACGGCTTGGTGAGTGCGCGTTAATAACCGCCGAGGCGCGCCGCGCCCCGATCCACGACGCCCCGATCCACGCGACACGCCCCGTTTGCTAAAATGGTCCGCAGTTGGGACGTCGTCTAACGGTAAGACTGCAGCCTCTGGAGCTGCGTATCGGGGTTCGAATCCCTGCGTCCCAGCCATACTCCTCGGCCTTTTGTATTACCTGTCACCAGATAAACCCAAGACCCCAACTCCGAATTTCCAGCGTCAGTTAGCAACGCGCGCGGCTGCTACAGTGGTGGTTTGATCCCTCTTTGGATAACCTCAGGCGTAGCGGCGCTTGCGTTCGCAACAGTCGCCGGCGTTGCTGGTGTTGCGCTGGGAATCCGTCTGACGTGGATGCGCGAGCGTACGCGCCCCATGATTCCGCTGGTCGCGGGCATGTTGTTGGGTGTGGTGCTTTTCGGCCTGTTACCCGAGTTGGCGAAAGATCTCGGCTGGGTTAAGACTCTCCTCGTATCCGGCGTGGGATATAGCCTGCTGGTTCTTTTGGATCGCTCCGGATATTCCTTATTCACGGCATGTTCGCACGATCGTGATCTTGCATCGTGTTCCGCTGAATTGCATGGCTTTGCCGTTCCTTTGCTAGCCGCGGCCACAGTGCATAGCTTTCTCGATGGTTGGAGCATTGCCACGGCGCAATCGGCCGGCCCATTAGGACTGCGGCTCGCGGCGCCTCTTGCGATTGCATTGCACAAAGTCCCGGAGGGTATTGCCCTTGGCGGAATTCTCCTGGCCTCCATGAAATCCCGCGGGTCCGCGCTGGCCTGCGCCGCTTTGGCCGAAGGGGCTACACTGGCGGGGGGCGCCCTTGGCTTATGGCTGGCGCCGTCCTTGGGTACCCTGTGGGTCAGCTACCCTTTGGGAGCCGCGGCCGGCTGGTTATGTTATTTGGGGCGCCATGCCCTGAATGAAGAGTGGAGGAGGTACGGGGCAAGGCAGGTATTCCTGGCGGCGACTTCCGGAATAGCCGGCGCGGCGCTGATCTTACGTGGCGCGGAGGCGTTGCTGCGATAGTTGTTCGCGCTTGCGCTCGAAGAACTTCCGCAGAAGTTCGACGCATTCCACCGCCAACACGCCTTCAACGACCTCCACTTTGTGGTTCAATACGCCGGAATCCGCGATCTGAAACTTGCTACGGATTCCGCCGAAACGCAAATCCCGCGCGGCGAAAACTACGCATTGGATACGCGCGGCCACCAGCGCTCCGGCGCACATCGCGCACGGCTCGAGCGTGCAGTAAAGCGTCGCATTCTCCAAACGATAGTTACCGAGCCGGGCGGCGGCTTCGCGCAGCGCGAGAATCTCGGCGTGCGCCGTGGGATCGTTGCGCGAGATAGGCGAATTTGCGCCCCTTCCGGCAATCTCGCCGGCCAACTCCACTACCGCGCCTACCGGAACTTCTCCCGCAGCCGCCGCTGCCCGCGCCAACGCAATGGCTTCCCGCATAAAGGACTCGTGCAGGGACACTCGCTATAATACGGAATTTGCACGGAATTTTCCTATGGCTGAACTCGAAATCCATCATGAGAGCGAACACAAGACGGACCCCACCGGCCAGAAAGTCGGTATCCTGGCGGCAATCCTGGCAGTTGCGTTAGCTATTGTGACCATCGCTTCGCATCGCACGCACACCGCCGCCATCATCTCCAAGTCCTCCGCCAACGACGCTTGGGCACACTATCAGGCTACGCGAATGAAGTATCACAATCTGGAACTGGGACAGACTCTGGTCAAGGTTTTCGGCGCGAAGAGTGGCGCGGCCGACGCCATGCTGGCGGACACGGCGTCGCAGATGAAAAAGTATGACAAACAGGCAAAGGATATTCAGGCCGAAGCGGATCGCGACAGTCACGCAGCCGAAGCGGCGGAAAACCGGGCGCTGCGCTACGATTTCGGAGAGGGCCTGCTGGAGATTGCGCTCGTCTTAAGCTCGATGTACTTCATTTCGCGCAAGCCGATGTTCCCGGTCATTGGAATCGTCGCGGGAATCACCGGCGTTGCCATCGCGGCGAGCGGGATGTTGGCCTGACCCCTGCCACCGGACACATCACATCGACCGCCAAGGCCGGCTGGCCACGCGCAGACTATTCTTCTTTAGGTTCCTCTTCCTCGCGGCCTTCCCGCTGCGCTTTGAGCCGCTCTTCGCGGCGCTTGGCGCGGTCGGCAGCGCGCTTCACCAGTTCGGAACCCACCAACTCCAAAATGGCCTGCTCGGCCCCATCGCCCTTGCGCGGGCCCAGGCGCGTGATGCGGGTGTAGCCGCCCGGGCGCTGGCCGAAGCGCGTGCCCAGGGTATCGAACAGCTTCTTGAGCGAGCCCGGGGTACGCAGCACCATGGCCGCCTGGCGGCGCGTGTGCAGCGTGTCCTTCTTCGCCAGCGTGATCATCTTCTCCACCAGCGGGCGCACCGCCTTGGCTTTGGGCACGGTGGTGACGATGCGCTCTTCCTGAATCACGCTGGTGACGAGATTGCGCAGGAGCGCATTGCGGCTATCCACCGGCCGCTTGAGTTTGTATCCGGCAACCTTGTGTCTCATGGATGCTATTCCCCGATCTGGTCCTGATCCAGTTCGTCGGCGAGGCTGTAATCGGGAACCGAGCCGGGCGGGGGCGGCGGCGGCGCTACCAGGCGGCCATGGGCGTCGATGCGCATACCCAAAGAGAGCCCCATATTGGTAAGGATCTCCTTGATTTCGTTGAGCGACTTGCGGCCGAAATTCTTGGTGCGCAGCATCTCGGCTTCGCTCTTTTGCACCAATTCGCCGATAGTCTGGATATTGGCGTTCTTGAGGCAGTTATACGAGCGCACGCTCAATTCCAGCTCTTCCACAGAGCGGTTGAGCACCTCGTTGATCTTGTCCATGCCGCGCTCGGATACCTCTTCGGTCTGCTCGGCGACTTCTTCGAAATTGATGAAGATCGTCATGTGGTCTTTGAGCAGCTTGGCGGCGTAGCCGATGGCATCCTGCGGCGAAACCGCGCCATTGGTCCAGACTTCCAGGGTCAGCTTGTCGTAATCGGTCATCTGGCCCAGGCGCGCGGCCTCCACCGCGAAGTTCACTTTGCGCACGGGCGAATGAACCGAGTCGATCGGAATATATCCGAGCGCCAGATCCTCGTCGAAGTTCTTGTCGGCGCTGACGTAGCCGCGGCCGCTCTTGAGACGCATCTCGATAGAAAGCTTGCCGCCTTCGCTGACGGTAGCGACGTGTACGTCGCGGTCGAGCACTTCGACATCGGCGTCGGTCTCTATCTGGCCGCTGCGGACATCGCCCTGGCGATCGATGTTCAAACGCACGGTCTTGATTCCCTCGCCCATGATCTTGAATGGAATCTGCTTGAGGTTGAGGATGATATCGGTTGCGTCCTCGACCACGCCCGGAATGGGGCTGAATTCGTGCTCTACGCCTTCGATGCGCACGGCGGTGATGGCCGCGCCTTCAATGGAGCTCAACAGGACGCGGCGCAGGCTGTTGCCGATGGTTGTGCCGAAGCCGCGTTGAAACGGCTGGGCGGTAAACATTCCATACCGTTCCGTAAGGGTTTCGGTATTGGATACTAAACGCTTGGGTTTCTGGAATCCCTTAAACATAAATGTCCTCAAAAGGCCGGCGATCTCCGGCCGCTACTTCGAATACAGTTCGACGATGAGTTGCTCGTTCAATTGGATCTGCACCAGATCGCTGCGTTGCGGCAGGCTGGTGATGCGTCCCTTTAAACCTTCCCGGTCCACATCGATCCAGTTGGGCGCGGGCGCGTGAGCCGTGGCGTCGCGCGAGCTAAGAATAGCCGGATTGTTTTTGCTCGATTCGCGGACCGATACCACGTCCCCGATTTTCACTTGCGCCGAGGGAATATTGCACTTGCGTCCGTTGACGTCGACGTGACCGTGGCGCACAATCTGGCGCGATTGAGCGCGGCTGGAGCCAAAGCCCATGCGGTAGAGCACGCTATCCAGACGGCGCTCCAGGCCGGACATCAGATTTTCGCCGGTAATGCCTTTGGCCGCCGCGGCCTTTTCATAAGCGCCGCGGAACTGCGCTTCCAGCACGCCATAAATGCGGCGGACCTTCTGCTTTTCACGAAGCTGCAGACCGTAGCCGACGATTTTCTGCTTGCGATCCTTACCGTGCTGCCCGGGGACGAAGTTGCGCTTTTCGATGGCGCACTTTTCGGTGTGGCAACGCTCGCCCTTGAGATAAAGCTTCATGCCCTCGCGCCGGCATTGCCGGCAAACCGGGCCAATATATCTTGCCAAATGTCTCTCTCCTTACCTTACAAGAAATCCGTTTGGCCACGAACTGAACACGCAATGAGACACGAATAAAACAGGAGTCTTCTGATTCGTGTTTATTCGTGTTCATTCGTGGCCCAATTCTTTAGACTCTCCGCTTCTTGGGCGGCCGGCACCCGTTGTGGGGAATCGGAGTCACATCCTTGATAGACCGCACTTCGATACCCGCCGTAGCCAGGGCGCGCACGGCCGATTCGCGGCCCGATCCGGGTCCGCTGATCCGCACTTCCACGGTACGCAAGCCGCTCTCGCCGGCTTTATTGGCCGCCGTCATGGCCGCCTGTTGAGCGGCGAACGGGGTGCCTTTGCGCGATCCGCGGAATCCCAGCGAACCCGCGCTCGACCAGGCGATAGTATGGCCTTCCTGATCGGCGATGGTCACGATGGTGTTGTTAAACGTCGCCTGGATATGCACGATGCCCGAATGGACGACGCGCTTTTCCTTCTTCTTGAAACTCTTCTTCTTGCCGCCCTTTGCGGGTGCTTTTGCGGCTGATTTTGCGGCTGCCTTTGCCATTATGTCTTACCCGTCGCCTTCTTCTTATTGGCCACCGTGCCGCGGCGCGGTCCCTTGCGGGTGCGGGCGTTAGTGTGAGTGCGCTGGCCGCGTACCGGCAGGCCGCGGCGGTGCCGCAGGCCTCGATACGATCCCATCTCGATGTGACGCTTGATGTTCATCGAGATTTCCTTGCGAAGGTCGCCTTCTACGGCGCCTTCCTCTTCCAAAATCTGACGGACCTTGTTCACCTCGTCTTCAGTCAGGTCCCTGATCTTCTTATCGAAATCGATACCGGCCCGGTAAAGGAGCGAGCGGGAGCGGGTACGGCCCACCCCGTAGATATAAGTCAGCCCGATCTCAGATCTCTTGGCTGCCGGCAAATCCACGCCTGCAATACGCGCCATATGGTTATCCCTGCCTCTGTTTATGTTTCGGGTTTACGCAGATGACCCGCACCACGCCCTCGCGATGGATCACCTTGCATTTATCGCAAATCTTCTTCACCGACGCTCGAACTTTCATAAAATCTAACCCATTTCAGCCACGAATGAACACCAATGAACACGAATAAGAATAGCCGATTTATTCGTGTCTATTCGCGTTCATTCGTGGCCCAGTTTCTTACGGCCTTGTCAATACCCACGGCCCATTCTCAGTAACCGCGATGCAGTGCTCGAAGTGAGCCGAATTCGACCCATCCTTGGTCACCGCCGTCCAGCGGTCTTTCAATACCACAGTGTCCGGCTTACCGGCGCATACCATCGGTTCCACCGCCAGCACCATCCCCGGTTTCAGCCGTGGATTTTCATTGCGGCGGTCCACGTAATTAGGAACCTGCGGCTCTTCATGAAGCTGCGTGCCGATGCCATGGCCCACAAACTCCCGTACAATCGAAAATCCGTTCGCCTTCACGTGCTGTTCCACCGTTCCGCAAACATCGAACAGCCGGTTGCCATTGCGAACCCGGTCAATGGCGAGCTCGAGCGATTCCAACGTCACCCGCAGCAGTTTCTTTGTCGCCTCGCTCACTTCGCCTACTGGAAGCGTAACGGCCGAATCGCCGTAATACCCATCCAGCTTCACGCCGGTGTCAATCGAGAGAATGTCGCCCTTCTTCAGGGTGCGCTTGGGATTCGGCATCCCATGAATCACCTCGTTGTTCACCGAAGTACACAACGCAAACTTATACGTCTCGCCTGCAGCCGGAACATAATACCCCTTGAAAGCGGGCCGCGCGCCGGCATCGGCGATCATCTTCTCGGCGGCGATTTCCAGCTCCATCGTGGAGCACCCTTCCACCGCCATTTCCTTCAACCTCTCCAGCAACCGATAAACAAGCATGCCGCTGCGCCGCATCTTCTCCAGTTCAGCTTGCGTCTTGCGCACGATCATGTATGTCTATGGCCTGGCAAATCTTTTGAAACACCGCTTCCGGCGGATCGGAGCTCGCATCCACTTCCAACAGCCGCCTGCCGGCGCACCGGTAATACTCGAGCACCGGCCGCGTCTGGCGCTCATACTCGTTCAACCGCTTACGAATCACTTCCTCGCGGTCGTCGTCGCGAATCGCCAGCCTCTCTCCATCCAGATCGCACAATCCGTCGCACTTGGGCGGCCGGGAGGCCATATTGTATAGAGTTCCACAGCGGGGGCACTGGCGGCGTCCAGTCAACCGGTCGATAATACTATTGTAATCGACTGCGAGATGAATCACCACCTCGGCGATGCCGCGCCCGTCCAGCCAATCGCCCAGGAATTGCGCCTGCGGGATGGTACGCGGATAACCGTCCAAAATAAATCCCTGCGCTGCATCTGGTTGATCGAGCCGCTCCGCGACCATTTCATTCACTACCTCGTCCAAAACCAGCACTCCCGCGTGCATTTTGGCCGCTACTCTCTCGCCCAATTCCGTTCCTTGCGCAATTCGCGCCCGCAGCATATCGCCAGTCGAGATGTGAGGAACCTGAAGCCGCGCTTTCAGGAGCTTCGCCTGGGTGCCTTTGCCAGATCCGGGCGAACCGAATAAAACAATGGCTTTCACCAATTAGAAGGAGCTCCTGCGCCCGCGTATCCGCCCCGACCGCGGGGTAAAGCCTTCGTAGTGGCGCATGATAAGCTGGGCTTCGATCTGGTTGACCGTATCCATGGCCACGCCCACTACGATCAACAGCGAGGTGCCGCCGAAGTAAAAATTCACGCCCATCCCGTCCAGAATCGCGCGCGGGAAATGAGCATCGATCCATCCCCCGACCAGGGGCAGCGTTTGCAGCTTGATCCCCGAAATCATGATGTCCGGGATCAGGCAGAGAATCGAGAGGTAAATACCGCCCACCACCGTAATCTTGGTGAGCACCTGGTTCATGTAGTCGGCCGTGTTACGCCCCGGACGGATTCCCGGTATGAAGCCGCCGTACTTGCGCATATTGTCCGCGGCTTCATTAGGATTGAAAATAATGGAAACGTAGAAGAAGCAGAAAAAGATAATGCCGGTCACGAACAACACGTAATATAACGGCATGCCATGTTGAATATTCTTCAACGTGTTCATGGCCCAGGGCATACTCTTCACCACACCCACTTGCGTGAGCGTTTGTGGAAACGCCAGAATCGAAGATGCGAAAATTACCGGAATCACCCCGCCCGCGTTGACTTTGAGCGGCATGTGCGTGGACTGCCCGCCCATGACCCGGCGGCCGATGACGCGCTTGGCGTATTGTACCGGGATCCGCCGTTCGCCCCGCTCTACCAGCACGATGAACGCAACCACCGCGATCATCATGATCACCAGCAGGATCAGTTGCAGCGCATTCCATTCGCGCGTGACGAACACGTTGGTGTAGATGCTGCCGATCGCGTCGCGGCAGGCCGACCACGATTCCGGTGAAGATGATCAACGACATGCCATTACCCACGCCGCGTTCGGTGATCTGTTCGCCCAGCCACATGATGAACGCCGATCCGGTGGTGAGCGAAAGGATGGTCAGCAGCACGAAGCCGAACCCGGGGTCGATCACCACGCCCTGCTGCATACCCATGAGCGCCTGGGAGATGCCGAAGGATTGGATGACCGAAAGAATAATCGTGAGGTAACGGGTCCACTGCGTGATCTTGCGGCGGCCGAGTTCGCCCTCCTTCTGGAGCTTTTCAAGCGTCGGAACGACTACCGTGAGCAACTGCAAAATGATGGATGCCGTAATGTACGGCATGATGCCCAGCGCGAAGATGGTGAGCTTGCGGATATTGCCGCCGGCGAACAGATCGAAGAACCCGAAGATAGATCCCGCCGCCGAGCTGAAAATGGTTTCCCATTTCTGCACGTTGATGCCGGGCGTGGGCACCTGGCTTCCCAGACGGTATACCGCCAGCAGGCCCAGCGTGAACATGAGCCGCTTGCGCAGATCGGGAATGCGAAAGATGTTCGCGAACGCTTCTATAAACTTCTGAACCATGGTTCCCTTCCGGCGCTACGGTTCGCCAGCCGCGCCGATAGTCTGGGCCGTTCCGCCGGCTTTCTGGATCTTATCCAATGCCGACTTCGAAAAGTGATGGGCCTCCACCGTGATCTTGCGCGTCAATTCGCCGCCGCCCAAAATCTTGAGGCCATCGTGCAGCTTTTTGATCACGCCGAGTTGCATCAGCCGGGCGCCGTCGAATGCGTCGCCCTCGAGTTTTTCGAGGCTGCCCAGGTTCACAATAGCGAACTGCTTCTTAAAGATATTGGTAAAGCCGCGCTTCGGAAGGCGGCGATGCAGCGGCATCTGGCCGCCTTCAAACCCGCGTTTCTGGCCGAACCCAGAGATGGAACGCTGGCCCTTGGCGCCGCGCGTGGAGTATTTGCCGGTACCCGAGCCCATGCCGCGGCCCACGCGCTTGCGGGGTTTGGTCTGGCCGGCGGGCGGTCGTAAATCGCTGAGATTCATAAAGTCAAAACCTTAATTAGCCACGAATGAACACGAATTAACACGAATAACACAGTCCTTGTTTTTCTTATTCGTGTGAATTCGTGTTCATTCGTGGCCCAATTCTTTTATTCCACTATATGTAACAGGTGCGGACACATCTTCACCATGCCCCGGAAAACCGGCGTGTCCGGCCGCACCACGATCTGGTTAAGCTTACGCAACCCTAGCCCTTTGACCACGCGCTTATGATGCACGGGAGTGCAAATCGGACTGCGGACCAGCTTAATTTTGATTGTACCTTCCATCAGAGTTTCTCCACTGCCAAGCCGCGCATCTCCGCGACCTGGCCTCGCTCACGGAGCGACTCCAGTGCCACGATGGTCGCCTTGACGACGTTATGGGCGTTGCGCCGGCCAATCGATTTCGTGAGTACGTTGGGAATGCCGCAAGCCGAAATGACCGCGCGCACCGCGCCGCCCGCGATCACGCCGGTTCCGGCGGGCGCTGGCTTCAACAGCACCTGCGAGCTTTCATACTTGCCCAGCACCTGGTGCGGGATAGTCCCTTCGAGCACATTTACGCGGCGCAGCGTCTTCTTAGCCGCCTCGATGCCCTTGCGGATGGCCGACGGTACCTCCTTGGCTTTACCAACGCCGTAGCCGACCACCTTGGCCGATGGATCGCCGATTACCACCAGCGCCGAAAAGCTCATATTCTTGCCGCCCTTGACCACTTTGGTGACGCGATTAATGGCCACCACCTGTTCTTTCAGATTGAGCGATCCGGCGTCGATACGTTTGGGTGCCTGCACGATTAAAACTCCAGTCCCGCTTCACGCGCCGCATCGGCCAGCGCTTTAATGCGGCCATGATATTGATATCCGCCGCGATCGAACACTACTTGTTTAACGCCTTTTTCCCGGGCGCGGTCGGCGACCAGTTTGCCGATAGCTTTCGCGGCGGCCACGTTGCCGCCCTTGGTCTTTCCTTCTTTATCCACTGATGACGCCGAGACCAGCGTCCTGCCCTCGACGTCGTCGATGACCTGCGCGTAAATATGCGCCACGCTGCGGAATACGGCCAGACGCGGACGCTCTTTAGTGCCGCTGAGCTTGCGCCGGATGCGCTGGTGAATGCGGCTGCGGATCTTTTTCTTTTCGAGTTTACGAATCATTTCGCGCCTGCCCCGGTCTTACCGACCTTCTTGCGCAACGCTTCGCCGGTGAAGCGGACGCCCTTATTCTTATACGGATCGGGCTTGCGAAGCGCCCGGATGTTCGCCGCCACCTGGCCCAGAAGCTGCCGGTCGTACCCAGTCAGCACCAGGTGGGTCTGCTTATCGATTTTGAGATCGACGCCATCGGGAAGCAAGACTTCGATGGGGTGGGAATAACCCAGGGTAAACGTGGCAACGTTGCCTTTCACATCGGCGCGATACCCGATCCCGACGATATCGAGCTCACGAGTGAATCCAGTCGACACGCCCTGTACGGCATTGGCCGCCAGCGCGCGCGTCAGCCCGTGCAGCGCGGCATGATCGTCGGATGCGCGCAGCAGCTCCAGCTTGCCGTCTTTCTGCTCGATCTTGATGCCCGCAGGTATGGGGACCGTCAGCGATCCCTTGGGACCGGTGACTTGCAATTGTTCACCGATCTGTACCTTGACGCCGCCCGGCAGCGGGATCGGCTTTTTACCAATTCTAGACATAGTTCAAACCTTGACAAAGTCTTTCGACGCAGAGACGCTGAGACGCTGAGATCAGCGCAGAGAACACATTACAAATATCTTCTCTGCGCTTGCCTCTGCGTCTCAGCGTCTCTGCGTCGATCATTCTCATCACCACACCCTACACAGAATCTCGCCGCCCAGATGCTCTTTATGAGCGTCGCGGCCGGTCATTACGCCGCGCGGGGTGGTCAGGATATTGATTCCCATCCCGCCGAGCACGCGCGGGATACCGGTCTGGCCGACATAAACGCGGCAACCGGGGCGCGATACGCGCTCGATGGCCGAGATCACCGGCTCATTACCGGTGTTGTATTTCAGATAGATCTTGATGACCTTCTTGATGCCTTCCTCGGCCACCTTGAAGTTGACTATATAGCCCTCTTCTTTTAAGATTCGCGCGATTTCGGTCTTTAACTTCGAGGCCGGCACGTCCACCTTCGGGTGGCGGGCCTGCATCGCGTTGCGTACGCGAGTCAGCATGTCGGCAATGGGGTCGCTCGTCATAGTTCTCCTACTCAGCCCTACCAGCTAGCCTTCACTACGCCAGGAATCTCGCCGTTCAACGCGAGCTGGCGGAAGCACAGACGGCAAATGCCGAACTTGCGCAGAAATGCGCGCGGACGGCCGCAGCGCCAGCAGCGGTTGCGATGCCGGCATTGCAATTTGGGCGTTTTGGCTTTGCGGGCGGCGTCCAGCCGAATATCCCGGGCCATCTTTGCGGTAGTTGCCATATCTCTCCTGTTTACTGCCGGAACGGCATTCCCATTTGGCGCAACAGCGCCACGCCCTCGGCGTCCGTGCGCGCCGTGGTCGTGATGGAAACATTCATGCCCTTGGTCTTCTCCACCTTGGCATAGTCGATCTCGGGGAAAATCAACTGATCCCTGATCCCCAGGGTATAATTGCCGCGGCCGTCGAAGCTCTTGGTTGAAATGCCGCGGAAATCGCGCACGCGCGGCAGCGCCACATTCACCAGACGGTCGAAAAACTCGTACATGCGGTGGCCGCGCAGCGTCACCATGCAGCCGATAGACTGTCCCTCGCGCAGCTTGAATTGCGCGATGGATTTGGTGGCCTTGGTAATCACCGGCTTCTGACCGGCGATCTGCGCCAACTCGTTAACGGCGCCATCCATCAACTTGGCATTTTGCGTGGCCTCGCCCAAACCGATATTGATCGAAATCTTCTCGATCCTGGGCACGGCCATGACGTTCTTATAGCCGAACTCCTTGGTCAGCGCCGGAACTACTTTCTTCTGATAATGCTCGATCAAACGTGCCGCCATCTGGTCCTCTATTTCTTGTCCAAGCTCTGCCCGCACTTGCGGCAGACGCGGGTACGCCGCGCTTTTCCACCCGCCAGATGCTCGATATGATGCTTGATCCGGACCGCCTTGTTGCAGCCCGGGCATACGATCATGACGTTGGAAAGGGCGATCGAGCCTTCGCGCTCGGCAATGCCGCCCTTGATCTGCTTCTGTGGATTGGGTCGCGTGTGGCGCTTGATCATGCCTACGTGCTCCACCAGAATGCGCCCTCTCTCTCTCTGCACCTGCAGCACGCGGCCGGTCTTCCCTTTATCGCGGCCCGCGATCACCTCGCACGGTGTCTTCCTTCTTCAACTCGATACGCGCCGGCGGGGCCGGCATTTTCTTTGCAACCGCCATTAGATTACCTCTGGGGCCAGCGAAACGATTTTCATGAACTTTTTCTCGCGCAGCTCTCTGGCCACCGGACCGAAGACGCGCGTTCCCACCGGTTCGCCCACATCGCTGATCAGGACCGCGGCGTTGGAATCGAAGCGGATGTAAGTGCCATCCTTGCGCCGCGTTTCCTTGCGCATGCGAACGATCACGCAGCGCACTACTTTACCTTTCTTGATGGCCGAATCGGGCGCGGCCTCTTTCACGGCCGCGGTGACCACGTCGCCCAGGCCGGCGCGCAAACCGAGATCGCCGCCGCGCGGCAGAATGCAGGAGAGCCTGCGCGCGCCGGAGTTGTCGGCCACCTCGAGAATCGTTCGCATTCCAATCATAGTTAGCTCGCTTCCTTACGCCGGACGTCTACAGCGCCACGTCCAGATCCTTCGGCGCCACCGCCACCTGCGGCGCCTGGCGCACCACTTCGGCGAGTTGCCACCGCTTCATCTTGCTCAAAGGCCGGCATTCTACGATTCGGACCACATCGCCCATCCTGGCCTTGCCTTCTTCATCGTGCGCGTAGAACTTTTTGCGCTTGCCGATAATGCGCTTGTATAACGGGTGCGGCACGCGGCGGCTTACTTCCACCACAATGGTCTTGGTCATTTTGGTCGAGACCACTTCGCCGACCTTTTCGTTCTTGAATCCGTGTGGCTCGGCCATGTTATTTCTTCGCTCCCGCCAACTCCCGCTGCCGCAGCGTAGTCAGAATACGCGCCCGGTCTTTCCGCATTATCCGTATCTTCTTCAATCCATCCATCTGTCCCATGGACTTCTGAAACTTGAGACGGAAGAACTGGTCTTCCATTTCCGAAAGCCGATGAGTTAGCTCTTTGTCGTCCAGCTCCGCGGCCTTAAAACCCTTCATATCCTTACTCCCCATCCTCGCGGCTGATGAACTTGGTCCGGATCGACAGCTTGTGAGCGGCCAAACGCATGGCCGCCGCCGCGGTGGGCCGATCCACGCCTTCCATTTCGAATAATATTTTCCCCGGCCGGATCACCGCCACCCATTGCTCGGGCGCGCCCTTGCCTTTGCCCATGCGGGTTTCGGCGGGTTTTTTGGTGATCGGTTTATCGGGAAACAACCGGATCCACACCTTGCCGCCGCGCTTGATCGAGCGCGTCATGGCCACGCGCGCGGCTTCGATCTCCCGGTCCGTGATCCAGGCGCACTCAAGCGCCTTCAGGCCGAATTCCCCAAAGGAGATGGACGACCCACGCCAAGCCTTGCCGGCCATGCGTCCGCGCTGTTGCTTCCTGAATTTAACCTTCTTTGGCATCATCATGGCGGTTAATCCTTATTCACTGCCGGCCGGCTTGTCGGGCGCTCCGGTCTCCGGCGCCGGAGTTTCCCGGCCGGAGTTGGCTCCGGGTTGGCAGGCGGAAGCGCCTGCTCTACTTTGTTTTCCGGCTCAGGTGCTTCTACCTTGGCCGTTGGAGTCTCTAGTTTCGGCGCTTCGGCTTCCGGCTTGCTTTCCTGCTTCCACGAAGGCTGGTGGGGCGCCATCAGCGGCGGCAGAATCGGCGCGCCGGTTCGGGCTGCCGGACGAGGCAAGTCTGAGGGTGGCGCCTGCGTCACCGGTCCAGCCGGTGAAGCGGCTGCCGGTTGCCGCTCGCGCGGACCACGCTCGCGGTCACGGTCCCGATCGCGATCGCGCGGACTGCGCTCGCGCCGGTCGCCGCGGTCGCGGCGCGGTTCCGGCTCGGGTAGAAGACCGCGGCGCTTGGTCAGGTCGAGAATCTCGCCCTTATACAGCCACGCCTTGACGCCGATAACACCGTAAGTGGTGTGCGCTTCCGCGAAGCCGTAGTCGATATCGGCGCGCAGCGTGTGCAGGGGCAGCTGCCCTTGCAGATACCATTCGGAGCGCGCGATTTCAGCGCCGTTTAAACGGCCGGACACCCGCACTTTGATGCCCTTGCAGCCGAAGCGCAGCGCCGAATCGACGGCCTTGCGCATGGCGCGGCGGAATGCCACGCGTTTTTCCAATTGCAGCGCGATGGATTCGGAAACCAGTTGCGCGTCGAGCTCCGGCTTGTGAACTTCCTGAATATCGATGAAGACTTCGCGCTTGGTCCTCTTCGCCATGTCCGTCTTGAGCTTTTCGATCTCCGCGCCCTTGCGCCCGATGATGATGCCCGGACGCGAAGTGCGGATGGTGACCCGCAACTTATTGCCCGGCCGGTCGACTTCAATTGAGCTGACGCCGGCGGACTTCAACCGCTCGCGCAAGGTCTCTTTGAGCTCGAGATCCTCCTGCAACAGCTTGGCGTAGCCGTGGGTAGCGAACCAACGCGAGCGCCACGGCTTGTTGAAGCCCAGCCGGAATCCGTACGGGTGAACTTTCTGTCCCATCTATTTTTCCTTATCCGCCACTTTGACGACGATATGCGACATGCGCCGTTGATACCGGTAGGCGCGCCCCATCGGCGCCGGGCGTACGCGCTTCATGCGCGGCCCTTCATTAACGTAGGCTTCGCTCACCACCAGCGAATCCACATCCACGTCTTCATTCAGATTCACCGCATTGGCGATAGCCGATTGCAGCACCTTCTCCACCGTGGGGGCGATGCGCTTGTTGGCGGCGCGCAGCGTGTTGAGCGCCGCGCCGGCCTTCTGGCCGCGGATCAAATCGACCACCAGCCGCGCCTTCTGCGCCGATACCCGGATATATCTGGCTTCCGCTTTCGCTTTCATAATTCCCCGTTACCAACAATTTTTAAGCCGGCTTAGCCGCCTTTTCCGTGGCCGCCTTCACCGAATGGCCCTTAAAAATGCGCGTGGGCGAAAACTCGCCCAGCTTATGCCCCACCATGTTCTCGGTGATGTAAACCGGAATGAATTTCTTTCCGTTGTGAACCGCGACCGTTTGGCCGACAAACTCCGGAAGGATGGTGGAGCGGCGCGACCATGTGCGCACCACTTTCTTCTCGTTGGCCGCGACCAGCACGGCCAGCTTCGCTTCCAAATGCGTGTCGGTAAAAGGTCCCTTCTTGACGGATCTGCCCATTCGCTTACCTCTTCTTACTCTTGCGCGTCACGATCCACTTGTCGGTGCGCTTGTTGTTCCGCGTCTTATATCCGCGGGTCGGCTGGCCCCATGGGGTAACCGGATGGCGTCCGCCGGAAGTTTTGCCCTCGCCGCCGCCATGCGGGTGATCCACCGGATTCATAGTGACGCCGCGGTTGTGCGGCATCTTGCCCAGCCACCGCTTGCGTCCCGCCTTGCCCAGAGAAACGTTTTCATGCTCGACATTGCCCACCTGGCCGATGGTGGCCATGCATTCGAGCGGCACGCGGCGAATTTCGGCCGAAGGCAGCTTGAGCAGCGCCATGCCGCCTTCCTTGGAAACGAGCTGCGCCTGCGATCCGGCTGAGCGCGCCATCTGGCCGCCCTTTCCGGGCCTCAATTCGATGTTATGGACCACCATGCCGGCCGGCATATTCTTCAATGGCAGCGCGTTGCCCAGCAGGATGTCGGCGGTCGGCCCGGACATCACCTTTTGCCCGACCTTCAATCCGTCGGGCTGCAGAATATAGCGCTTCTCGCCATCGGCGTAATGCAAGAGAGCGATGCGCGACGAACGATTGGGATCGTATTCGATACTCGCTACCGTGGCCGGAACTCCATATTTGTCGCGCTTGAAATCGATCACGCGATAGGCCTGCTTGGCGCCGCCCCCGATAAAGCGCGACGTCACGCGGCCGGTGCTGTTGCGCCCGCCGGTACGCTGCTTCTTCTCCACCAGCGACTTCTCCGGACGGTCGCGCGTGATATCCTCGCGCGAGACCACCGTCTGGAACCGCCGCGTGGGCGTGGTTGGTCTGTAAGTCTTAATGGGCATGACTAGATCTCCGCGAACTCGGGCACTTTTTCGCCCGCCTTCAGCTTCACGTAAGCCTTCTTCCAATCCGAGCGGTACCCCGCGAATCTTCCGCGCCGCCGCAGCTTGCCTTCAAACGAAGCCGTGCGTACTTCCTGCACTTTCACCTTGAAGAGCTTTTCCACGGCCGTTTTAACCTGGGTTTTGTTGGCCCCGGCCGCAACCTGGAAACAAAGCGTGCGCTCGTTATCCTTCTTGGCTACGCCCTTTTCGGTGACCAGCGGCCGGATCAGTATGTCGTAAATGGTCATTTCGCGAGCGCCTCCGAAAATTTCCGCGCCGCCGCTTCGCTCAACAGCACGCTCTGATGTCCCAGCAGATGATACGCGCCCACCGCCTTGGTGGGCAGCAGGGTGACTCCCTTGAGATTGCGCACGCCCAGCGTCAAGTTACGGTTCTCGCCGTTATCCACCAGCAACGTGGTGCGGCCCAGCTCCAGCTTGGCCAGCGCGCCCTGGGCGCCCTTGGTTTTGTGATCGGCGAAATCGAAAGCCTGCACCACTTTGAGCTCGCCATCGCGCAGCTTGGCGGAGAGCGCCGAGCGCAATGCGCCGAGTATCATTTTCTTATTCAGACTGTAGCTGTAATCGCGCGGCACCGGTCCATGCACCGTGCCGCCATGCCGCCACAAAGGCGACCGCACCGAGCCCACGCGCGCGCGGCCGGTACCCTTCTGCTTCCACAGCTTCTTACCGGAACCGGCGACTTCCCGCCGAACCTTAGTCTTGTGAGTGCCCGCGCGCTCCCCCGCCTGATAATGCCGGACCGCTTCATAGAGCAGCGCCTCGTTGACTTCCGCGCCGAAAACTTCATCGGCCAGATCGAGCGACCCGACCTTCTGATTGTTTAAATCCAATATGTCGACTGTCGGCATGGCACTTACCTCTTGGCCCTCCGCACGACCACGTATCCGCCGTTAGGGCCCGGAACCGCGCCCTTCACCACCAGCACGTTGTCCTCGGCATCCACTTCCATCACTTCCAGATTGCGCACCGTCACCCGGTCGTTACCCATGTGGCCGCCCATGCGCATACCGGGAACCACGCGCGAGGGAAAACTGGATGCGCCGATAGAACCGGGAGCGCGGTGGAACATGGAGCCGTGCGATCCCTCGCCGCCGCGAAAGTGATGGCGCTTCACCACGCCCGCGAACCCGCGGCCCTTGGAAATGCCGATTACGTCCACCTTATCCTTGGGCTTAAACTGGTCCACCAGCACCTTATCGCCGGTCTTGAGATCGTCGTCGCCAGGTCTCAATTTCAGCTCGCGCATGAATTTCGCGCCTTCGACGCCCGCCTTTTTCAAGTGCCCCGTAGCCGGCTTATTGATGCGCTGCGGCTTGACGAACTCGAGCAGCCCAAGCTGCACCGAGTTGTAGCCATCGGTGGTGGGCGTCTTACGCTGCACCACCATGCATGGACCGGCCTTGAGCAGCGTCACCGGCACGGCTTGCCCGTCCGGCCGGAACATCTGCGTCATTCCAATTTTCTTGCCAAGGATTCCTGGGCTCATAATTCGATCCTTCATTAAAAAGGGCATTCGACGCAGAGACGCTGAGGCGCGGAGATAAACGCAGAGAAGACTTCTTTGAATTTTCTCTGCGCCGATCTCAGCGTCTCTGCGTCTCTGCGTCGAAATCATGCTCTCTATTTTCCGAACGCCTTGATCTCTACATCCACGCCCGCCGGCAGATCCAGCTTCATCAGCGCATCCACCGTTTGTTGCGTTGGCTCCAAAATATCCAGCAGCCGCTTGTGCGTCCGGATCTCAAACTGTTCGCGCGATTTCTTATCGACGTGCGGCGAGCGCAACACCGTCGTGATGCTGCGCGAGGTCGGCAGCGGAATAGGCCCGGCCACGCTAGCGCCGGTCCGCTTCGCGGTATCTACGATCTCCGAGGTCGATTGATCGAGAATCCGGTGATCGTACGCCTTCAAACGGATGCGAATGCGTTCTCTAAGCGCCATCTGCTATTTCACAATCTCGCTGACCGTGCCCGCGCCCACCGTACGGCCGCCTTCACGGATCGCGAACCGCAATCCCTTGTCCATGGCCACCGGCGTGATCAGCTCCACTTCCAGCGACACGTTGTCCCCCGGCATCACCATCTCCGTGCCTTCCGGCAACTGCGCCACCCCCGTCACGTCCGTCGTGCGGAAATAAAACTGCGGCCGGTAGCCCTTGAAGAACGGCGTGTGCCGCCCGCCCTCTTCCTTGCTCAATACGTACACTTCCGCCTTGAACTTGGTGTGCGGCGTGATCGACCCCGGCTTCGCAATCACCTGCCCGCGCTCCACTTCGTCCTTTTCCACCCCGCGCAGCAGCAGCCCCACGTTGTCTCCGGCGCGCCCTTCGTCCAATAGCTTCTTGAACATTTCCACGCCCGTCACCACCGTCTTGCGCGTGTCGCGGAAACCCACGATTTCCATTTCCTCGCCCACTTTGCAAATCCCGCGCTCGATCCGCCCCGTCACCACCGTGCCGCGCCCCTGAATCGAGAAGATATCTTCGATCGGCATGATGAACGGCTTGTCGATCACCCGCTCCGGCATCGGAATGTAGTTGTCCACCGCATCCATCAGCTCGTCTACCGTCTTTTCCCACTGCGGCTCGCCGTTCAGCGCTCCCAGCGCCGAGACCCGCACCACCGGCAGATCGTCGCCCGGAAATTCGATAGCTCTTGAGCAGCTCGCGCACTTCCAGCTCCACCAGATCGAGCAGCTCCGGGTCGTCCACCATGTCCACTTTATTCATAGCCACCACGATGTAGGGCACGCCTACCTGCCGCGCCAGCAGAATGTGCTCGCGCGTCTGCGGCATGGGGCCGTCGGTAGCCGCCACCACCACGATGGCGCCATCCATCTGCGCC
This sequence comes from Bryobacterales bacterium, assembly GCA_963723015.1. Lineage (GTDB taxonomy): Bacteria > Acidobacteriota > Terriglobia > Bryobacterales > Bryobacteraceae > PALSA-243. Next base: position 206,061 of record CAVRPF010000027.1, on the reverse strand, counting down.
GCGCCGGTGATCATGTTCTTGATGTAGTCGGCGTGGCCGGGGCAATCCACGTGGGCGTAGTGCCGCTTGGCGGTCTCATACTCCACGTGCGCCACCGCGATGGTGATGCCGCGGGCCTTTTCTTCCGGCGCGTTATCGATGGAATCGAAGCTGCGGAACTTGTTTTTGGGATTGTGCTTGGCCAGCACTTTGGTGATGGCCGCCGTCAGGGTGGTCTTGCCGTGATCGATATGGCCGATCGTCCCGATGTTGATGTGCGGCTTACTGCGGTCGAATTTTTCCTTTGCCATAGAAAAAGCTCTCCTATTTCGTAGTCTTGCCCTGGACCTTGCTCACGATCTCCTCGGCGAGCGCGCCAGGAACCTCTTCGTATCTTCCAAAATGCATGGTGAAGCTGCCGCGGCCCTGCGTGCGCGAGCGAATATCGGTCGCATAGCCGAACATTTCCGACAGCGGCACGAAGGCCTTGATGATCTGCGTGGTGCCGCGCAGGTCCATACCCTCGATGCGGCCGCGGCGCGAATTCAAATCGCCCATCACGGTCCCGTTATACTCGTCGGGCACCACCACTTCCACCGCCATAATCGGCTCCAGCAATACCGGTTTGGCGCGCCGGGCAGCCTCTTTGATGGCCATGGAACCGGCGATCTTGAAAGCCATTTCCGACGAGTCCACATCGTGGTAGCTGCCGTCGTACAGAATTACCTTCACGTCCGACATGGGATAGCCCGCCAGGATGCCGCCCTCGAGCGCTTCCTTGATGCCGGCCTCGGCCGGATTGATATATTCCTTGGGAACGCGTCCGCCGGTGACATCGTTGACGAATTCGAACCCCGCGCCGGTAGGCAGCGGCTCCACTTTGATCTTCACGTGCCCGTACTGGCCGTGGCCGCCGGTCTGCTTAACGTGGCGGCCTTCGGCTTCGGCGGTCTTGCGAATAGTTTCGCGGTACGCCACCTGCGGCTTGCCGACATTAGCGCCGACGCCGAACTCGCGCATCATGCGGTCGACGATGATTTCCAGGTGGAGCTCGCCCATTCCCGAAAGAATGGTCTGGCCGGTTTCCGGTATCGGTATTGACGCGGAACGTGGGATCTTCCTGCGCCAGTTTCTGGATCGCCATCCCCAGCTTTTCCTGGTCGGCCTTGGTCTTCGGTTCCACCGCCAATTGAATTACCGGCATGGGGAAATCGATCGATTCCAGAACCACCGGGTGCTGATCGTCGCAGATGGTGTCGCCGGTGGAAACGGTCTTCAATCCCACCGCCGCGCAAATATCGCCCGCCAGAATTTCCTGAATGTCTTCGCGCTTATTGGCATGCATGCGCAGCAGACGCCCGATGCGCTCCTTGCGCCGCTTGGCAACGTTATACACCGAATCGCCGGATTTCAGCGTGCCCGAATACACGCGGAAAAACGCCAACTGGCCCACGTACGGGTCCGTCATGATCTTGAAAACCAGCGCCGCGAACGGCTCCTTATCGGAGGCGTGGCGGATCACGATTTTTTCCGGATCGTCTACGTCATGACCTTCGACCGGCGGGATGTCGAGCGGCGATGGCAGGTAATCCACCACCGCGTCCAGCATCGTCTGAACGCCTTTGTTCTTAAATGCCGTGCCGCAAATCACCGGGAAAATCTTCATGGCGATCGTGGCTTTGCGAATACCGGCGCGCAGTTCGTCGGTGGTGATCGCCTGGCCTTCGACGAATTTTTCGAACAGCTGGTCGTCGAATTCCGAAACGGCTTCGATCAGATGCGCGCGGTATTCCTTCGCCTTCTCCACCAGATCCGCCGGGAATATCGACAATGTCGTACTCGGAGCCCAACGTCTCATCGCGCCACACCACGCCCTTCATCGCTACCAGATCGACCACGCCCAGGAACTTGTCTTCCGCGCCGATCGGCAACTGGATCGGCACGGGACGGCACTTCAGCCGGTCCACAATAGTATCCACGGAGTGGAAGAAATCCGCGCCCACGCGATCCATCTTATTGATGAAGCAAATGCGCGGAACGCTATATTTATCCGCCTGCCGCCATACGGTTTCCGATTGCGGCTGCACTCCCGCGACGGCGTCGAACACCGCCACCGCGCCATCGAGCACGCGCAGGCTGCGCTCCACCTCGGCCGTGAAATCCACATGGCCGGGAGTATCGATAATGTTGATCTGGATATCGCGCCATTCGCACGTGGTGGCGGCGGAGGTGATCGTGATTCCACGCTCCTGCTCCTGCTCCATCCAGTCCATGGTGGCGGTGCCCTCATGCACTTCGCCGAGCTTGTGCGTGCGTCCGGTGTAATATAGAATCCGCTCGGTCGTGGTGGTCTTACCGGCATCGATATGCGCGGCGATGCCGATATTTCTCATCCTTTCGAGCGGTGTGGTTCTTGCCATAAAAAACTAAAACCTTTTAGCCACGAATAAACACGAATTCACACGAATAAGAAAAAGCTTCCGTGTTCCATTCGTGTTTATTCGTGTTCATTCGTGGCCCAAATCTTCTTGTTCTCACCACCGGTAGTGCGCGAAGGCTTTGTTGGCCTCGGCCATGCGGTGTACGTCGTCCCTTTTCTTAATCGCGCCGCCCCTCAGATTCGCGGCGTCGTTCAATTCGTTCGCCAGTTTCTCAGCCATGCCCTTCTCCGCCCGCCCGCGCGCCTTGGGTGATGATCCAGCGCATGGCCAGCGATGTCCGGCGATTCTGCGGCACCTCGATGGGCACCTGATAATTCGCGCCGCCCACGCGCCGCGTCTTCACTTCGAGCAGCGGCTTGGCGTTCTCCACTGCCTTCTTGAAGGCCTTCAGCGGATCGTCGCTGGTGCGCTCTTTGAGCTTCTCCATAGCGTCGTAAAAGATTCCCTGGGCGGTATTCTTCTTGCCGTCCCACATCATGGAGTTCACGAACTTCTCCACCAGGGAGGAGTTGTAAACCGCGTCCGGCTCTATTTCACGAATTACGGCTCTACGTCTGCGTGGCATACTGTACCTACGATTTGGGCCGCTTGGCCCCGTACTTCGACCTTCCCTGCTTACGGTTGGCGACCCCGGCGGTATCGAGCGCGCCGCGGATCACGTGATAGCGGACCCCGGGGAGATCCTTCACGCGGCCCCCACGGATCAGCACGATCGAGTGTTCCTGCAGGTTGTGGCCGACGCCAGGTATATAAGTGGTTACCTCGATGCCGTTGGTAAGCCGCACGCGCGCCACTTTCCGCAGCGCCGAATTCGGCTTCTTGGGAGTGGACGTATACACGCGCGTACAAACCCCGCGCTTCTGCGGGCAGCTATTCAGCGCCGGACTGGAAGTCTTCCAGGCTGGCGGTTTGCGCCCATTACGCACAAGTTGATTAAACGTCGGCACGCTCTTCCTCTTCGATCTAAACAGTCTGTCCGAAACCAAAAGTTGGGCAACCCAGGGAAAACGCCTACCAACAACCCCTGGAATCGCAAAAGCGAGGATTAATCTGCTTTGGACAGGTCCATGTCCCTAACGGCGTAACCGCAGGAACCTCGGGACCTCACCCCCGGCCGGACTCGCCCCGACTTCGGACCAGTGGTAGCACGGGAGCAGAAAGCTAAACTCGCGGAACTTTTCAATCATACACGAATGAAGTGGTGGTGTGCAACCTTACCCATTTGGCGGCTTTTTGCGCGGCCGCGGGCTTCGCTTCTTCGACCCATCGCCCTGCTGCTTACGCGGAACCCGCGGACGGCGCTGCGCCTTAGGCGGCGGCAGCGGCTCGGGAATTTCCCCGGTGGCCGTGGGCTGGCCAGGTACGATGGGTTGCGGCTCGTCCTCTTCTTCTTCGACAATCGCCGGTTCTTCCGGCTCGGGCGGCGCCGCCGGAGGATGAAACTCGGCGCCCAGGAATACGATGAGGCCCTTCTCCTCGTCGGCCTGGATGCGAACCAGGCTCTTATCCTGCGCGTAATTGAGCAGCTCGCCGAACTCCTGGAAGCCGTATTCGGTCCAATTGAAATTGGGCCGATCCTGCCGAACCCATTCCGCCAGATCCTCGGCCAGCGCGCCGTTGTCCACTTCCATGCGATGCGTTTCCAGCACATCGCGCAAAATCGGAATGGCCTCCTCCGGCTTGGATCCCGGCTTCTCCGGCGCCGAGCCTTTCATGCGAATCATGTACCGGCCTTCGCCGCCGGTCACCTCTACATAATCGGCCTTTTGCAGCTTCTCCACGAAATCGGTAAAGGTGCTGGCCCCGTAGGCGCGCTCGTTGAACGTGGAATCGAGCTGTAGCATGGTGGATTTCAGCAATCCTAGCTGCGGACGCACTTCACGCCGCTCCAGTACGCCCAGCGCGCGCTCCACCAGGGGCATGGCCTGCGTCAGATCCAGCGACTGCCGCTTGTGCGGTTGCCGCTGTTGTTGTTGTTGCGGTTGTTGTTGTTGTGGCGGCTTCTCGCCCAAAGGCTGCGGTGGCCGCTCCTGCGGCGCATGGTGGGCCGGCCGCGTCGCGCGGCTCATCGATCACCGATTCATACGCCACGAATTCGTGACAATTCTTTTGCAGAATCGTGCTGGTGAATGCGCGTCCGCCCACTACAAAAATCCGCTTGTCGTACTGCTTCAGTTTATTCACCAGGGCGATGAAATCGCTGTCCCCGCTAACGATGGCGAAGGCGTTGATGTGATCGTGGGTGAATGCCATTTCAAGCGCGTCCAGCGCCAGATTGATGTCGGCGCCGTTTTTATCCCCGCGCGGCGATGGATCGCGCTGCACCATTTGCACCGCGTGCTCGGAAAGCGCGCGCGTGGCCGATTCCTGTCTGCCCCAATTCGCATAGGCGAACTTGGTGACAATTTCGCCGCGTTCCTTCAGCGCGTCCAAAACCGCAGCCACGTCGAATTCGCGGTGCAAAGTGGACTTCACGCCGATCTCGATGTTATCGAAATCGATAAACACGGCGATCTTTAGTTTTTGTTCCATTTACTAATTCCTTAATGCCGGCAGTAACGCATCGGACCGCGAGGTCCGCCGCATTCTTGGAAGGCCGTTGGCCCGCCGGCGGTACGGCTACAGAGTAGCACTACACAGTAGCACTACAGAGTAGCCTACAGGTAGTGTAGCGTAAAAAGCCGGGTTGGTATCGGCAATGCCGCACAAAGCAAGCCCCCTCATTCAAACTTGATATGGGACAAATCCGCAGGCGCCTTGGGGAATTTCATTTTCATCCCTTCCAGCGTATGGATCAGAATCTCGGAGACAGCCAGGTTCCGGAACCACTTCTTATTCGCCGGAATCACGTACCACGGCGCGTATGGCGTGCTGCACTTTCGCAGCGCGTCATTGTAAGCCTCGATGTATTGGTCCCAATACGCGCGCTCCTTGAGATCCGCTTCGGAAAATTTCCAGACTTTCGTCTTATCGTCCAGTCGCGCGCGGAAGCGCTCAGCCTGCTCATCTTTGCTGATATACAGCAGAAATTTCACCACGTGAACGCGATTCTCGCTGAGCATCCGCTCAAAGTCGTTGATCTGCTGGTAACGCTTCGACCAGACCGGCTGCGGCGCAAGATTATGTACGCGCACTACCAGCACGTCCTCATAATGTGAGCGGTTGAAGATGCCGATCTTCCCGTATTCCGGAACGGCATTGTGAACGCGCCACAGATAATCGTGGCGTTTCTCCGCGCCTTCGGGAACTTTGAACGCCGTCACCTCGACGCCTTGCGGATTCATACCCGTCATGACATGACTGATGGTTCCATCCTTGCCGCCCGCGTCAATCCCCTGCAGCACCACCAGCAGCGCTCGATGCGATTCCGCGTAGAGTTGGAACTGCAGCACGGAAAGACGCTTTCGATTCTTCTCCAGCCGCGCTTCGGCGCCTCTTTATCCACCCCATGGGTATCGGCGGCATCCACTGCCGAAAGCTTGAATCGCGCGCCCGCTGGGACGGCCAACTCGTGCGCCAGATGTTTCATCCGGCACTCATTCTACACTGAATGCATGTTAGTGCTTGCCTCCGCTTCGCCCCGGCGCAGCGAAATTCTGCGGCAGGCTGGAATCCCTTTCACCGTCAGGGCCGCGCACGTGGATGAAACGCCTCTTCCCGGCGAGCGGCCCGAAGATTACGTGCAGCGTCTGGCGGAAACGAAAGCGCTCGCCATCGCATCCGCCCCGGACGAGGTCGTACTGGGCGCGGATACGACGGTGGTCGTGGACGGCGAAATTCTGGGCAAGCCGGCCGATGCGGCCGATGCGCGTCGTATGTTGGCGCTGCTCGCAGGGCCGCAGCCATCGGGTGATGACCGGCATCTGTCTGAAGAGCGGCGCGGAAACTGTGCGCGATTGCGCCATTACTACCGTCTGGTTTGCGCCGATGAGCGCCGCCGAAATCGACGAATACGCCGCCAGCGGCGAGCCCATGGACAAAGCCGGCGCGTACGCGATTCAAGGTCTGGCGTCGAAATTCGTCGAGAGGATCGAGGGCTGTTACTTCAATGTAGTGGGGCTGCCCATAGCGGTCGTCTATCGGCTTTACCGCCGCTTCAAATACTTCACGAATAGCGCCGCGTTGCCACGCTCGTTATAGAGCAGATCGTCCACCATGTTGCGCGCCATCAGAATGCCGAAACCACCCGGCCGCCGCCCCTGCTCCTCGCGGAACTCCACATGGCGCACCGGCGAATCGGCGGGATTGGAAATGGCCGCGTGCGGCAGCAGATCGAGCGAAAATCCCTTTCCGGGGTCGTGGACGTGAACAATCACCGATCGCGACGTCCGCAGAATCGATGCGCGCACGCGCTTGCGCGGATCGGACTTGGCGCCGTGCTCCATGCCGTTCAACAGCAGCTCGCGGAACGCCGCGGCGATATCCTCGCACGCTCCCTGCGGTAAATCCGCATGGAGCTCGCGCAGGAATTGAGTGGCGCGCTCCGCCGCCGGCATTTTACATAATATGTCGATGGTGATCCACTCCGGCCGCGCGGAGATCACGCGAATATCGTTCAGCCATGAATCTGCGTCGAGCGCCTGTTGCACCATGTCGGCAATCGGTTGGCTGCCGAACGGCTTATGGAAATAGCTGTACGCGCGGTCGCGTATGGCGCGCACCACGCTGCCGGGGTTCGCATCGCCCGCGAGTATTACCCGCGTCTTCGGCAACATCGCCCGCACGCGGCGTAACAGTTGCAGATTATCGAGTCCATTGCGTCCCTGACCGGCTAATACCACGTCGAAGGGCGAGCGCCGCAGCAAGGCCAATGCTTCCGAGCCGTCGTAAACGTCTTGAATATTCCGGTCGTTGCGCCGCAGCAATTCGGTAAGCGTTTGGTGGACGGCGGGATCGGCATCGATCAACAGCAGGGATCGCGAACTCACGAATTCTCCACCTATAATGTGGCACACTCCGCGATGCTGCCGTGCCCTGCACGCAAACACTTGTAAATCTATTTGGAATGCACGGCTTCAAACTCGGCGCGTTTTTCGCTTTCCGCGTAGCGGCGGAGCTCGGGCAGCGTTACCGTGACCAGATCTTTTTCCATGTCTTCGCCGGTTTCAATCAGATATTTTAGATGCAGCGCCGCGAGCCTGGCGCACCAGGAGTCGTCCAGCGTGCGCGAGGTCTCGGTGCTTAGGGTGAGCAGATCCGCGTTCGGCAAGGCGATGGTCTTTTCGGAGCGGGATTGGTTTTCATCCACGATAATGAACTTCACATCGACGGTGTCCGCATGACGAATGGAAATGGCGGTTTGCAACCACTTAAGCATCACCTGGAATTTGCGGCCGAAGGGGTCCGGGCCGGCCTCGAACTGGCGAAAATTCAGCATCTATGGGTATATTGTGGCATAGCCCGCAAAATCCATGAAAGCCGCCGAACTGGTCTCCCCGCGTCAATTCCGATTGGCCGAAATACCCTCCGCCGATCCCGCGCCGGGCCACGTGCAGGTGCGTGTGGAGGCCGTGGGCGTGTGCGGTTCGGACCTGCATTACTATTCCGAAGGAGCGATTGGCGATACGCCATGCGTTTTCCCAATGGTATTGGGGCATGAGCCTTCGGGCACGGTGGTGAAGTGTGGCGCCGGCGTTACTGGATGGTCGCCTGGAGACCGCGCCGCGTTAGAGCCGGCCCTCTACTGCTATCACTGCGAGTTTTGCCGCACCGGCCATTACAACGTGTGCGCCAATATTCGTTTTTTGAGCACGCCCGGTCATCCCGGGTTCTTCCGGGAATTCGTCAACCTGCCCAGTCGCCAATCTGCTGGCCGATTCCCAAAGAAATGTCGATGGAACTCGCGACGCTCGCGGAACCGCTGGCCGTAGCGCTTCACTCCATTAAATTCGCGGCGATGGAAGCGGGCGAGACCGCGGCGGTATTTGGCGCGGGACCTATCGGTCTGCTTACCATCGCCTGCTTGAAGATCGCCGGCGCCAAGCGCATCTGGGCCGTGGACCCGGTGGCGCACCGGCGGGACTTGGCCAAGCAGATGGGCGCCGATGCGGCGCTCGACGCTGAGCAGCGCGGCGCGACCAGATCCGAACCGATACCGGCGGACGCGGCGTCGATTGCGCCATCGATTGCGCCGCCAAACACCACACCACCAATGATGCCATCCGCGCATCTCGCAACGCTGGCCGCGTGGCGATCACGGGCATCCACTCCGATACGCACGTGCCGTTCGAGATGTCGCCGATGCGGCGCAAGGAACTAACGATATTCAATGTGCGCCGCTCCAACGACGAAACGCCGGCGGCTTTGGTCCTGCTGATCGAGCACGCCCGTCTGTTCGCGCCCTTGGTGACGCATACGCGGCCCATGGAGCGAATCGAGCGAGGCATTCGCGATCGCCAACGATTACGCCGACGGAGTTGGAAAAATGGTAGTGAAACCGTGACCGCGTACTTCTTTCGATAAGGGCAAAATCAAGATCCTGTTGCTCGAAGGCATTCATCAGAGCGCCGTCGAAGCGTTCCGCGAGGATGGCTACAGCAACATCGAATATCATCGCCAAGTCGCTGGCGCCGGCGGATCTTTTGGCCGCCGCGCAGGATGCGCACTTCGTAGGCATCCGCTCGGCCACGCACCTGAATGCGGAATTCTTCGAGCGCGCCACGCGCCTGGCGGGCGTGGGCTGTTTCTGCATCGGCGTCAACCAGGTGGATCTTGAGGCCGCGCAGGATAAAGGCATCCCGGTTTTCAATGCGCCGTTTTCCAATACGCGCAGCGTGGCCGAGCTGGTATTGGCGGAAACCATCATGTTGCTGCGCGGCATTCCGCATCGCAGCGCCGCGGCGCAGGCGAGGCGGCTGGCTAAAGACTGCGGCCGGTTCGCGCGAGGCTCGCGGCAAGAGGCTGGGCATTGTGGGCTATGGCCACATCGGCTCGCAGATCAGCGTGCTGGCCGAGATGCTGGGAATGCAGGTGATGTTCTACGACATCGAGACCAAGCTGGCCATGGGCAATGCGCGCTCGATGCCATCGCTCGACGCGTTGCTCGAAGCCGCCGACGTAGTGACGCTGCACGTGCCGGAGACGCCGCAGACGCAGCGCATGATCGGCGCCGCGCAGTTGGCCCGCATGAAGCCGGGCGCGCACCTGATCAACGCGTCGCGCGGCACGGTGGTGGATATCGAAGCGCTGGTGGAGGCGTTACGTCTCCGGGCAACTTGGCCGGCGCTGCCATCGACGTTTTTCCAGCCGAGCCTAAGACCGCGTCCGATGAATTTGTTTCGCCGCTGCGCGCGTTCGATAACGTGATTCTGACCCCGCACGTCGGCGGCAGCACCGAAGAGGCGCAACAAAATATCGGCATTGAAGTTGCGGGCAAGCTGATCAAGTACAGCAACAACGGCTCGACTTTGAGCGCGGTCAATTTTCCCGAAGTCTCGCTGCCCGAACATCCCGGCAAGCACCGGCTCTTGCACATTCATCGCAATCAACCGGGCGTGCTGTCGCAGATCAACGCGATCTTTTCGGAGCGGCGGATCAACATCGCGGGCGAATATTTGCAGACCAATGCGCGCATCGGATATGTGGTGATCGACGTGGAAGCCGACGACCGCGCGGCGACCATGGAAGCCAGGCGGCTATTGGACCTGGTGCCGGGAACGATTCGGACGCGGATTTTGTATTAGGTTAGATCGAGCTTAGCGGCAACAGGGTTCACTCAGCAGCGTCCCACCCGAAGTCTCCCCAGTCGAGCGCTCTGTCATCGTCGGCGCCGTTCTATGGCCCGAGGTTCCCGCTGTTACCATCTGGGTATGAATGCACTGCTGATGAAGGAGTACATGAAGCTCGAAATCGCGCCGATGCCGGAGCCGGAGATCGGCCCGGACGACGTCCTGATCCGCGTACGCGCCTGCGGCATTTGCGGCAGCGACGTACACGGACTCGATGGGTCGACGGGCCGCCGCATCCCGCCGTTAGTCATGGGCCACGAAGCGGCCGGTGAAGTGGCCGCCGCCGGCGCGAATGTCCGCGACCTGCATGCGGGCGATCGAGTCACTTTCGATTCCACCATCTATTGCGGTCACTGTTTTTATTGCGCGCGGGGCGAGGTAAACCTTTGCGACAACCGCCAGGTCATGGGCGTGTCGCCCGGACCCTATCGCCGCCACGGCGCCTTCGCCGAATACGTCGCCGTGCCGCGCCGCATTATTTATCGCTTGCCCGATGCCCTCAGTTACGAGCAGGCGGCGATGATCGAAGCGGCCTCGGTGGCGCTGCATGCGGTGAATCTCACGCCTGTGCGATTGGCGGACACAGCGGTGGTGATCGGCAGCGGCATGATCGGCGTATTGACGATTCAGGCCCTGCGCGCCGCCGGATGCGTGCGCGTGATCGCCGTCGATCCGAACCAGGAGCGCCTGGCAATGGCGCGGCAGCTCGGCGCTACCGAATGTCTGCCGGCCGCGCCGGAGCACTTGAACGCCGATGTGGCGATTGAATGCGTTGGTAACAAGGATGCCGTGCGCGCGGCGATTTCGTCCGTGCGCAAAGGCGGCGCTGTCACGCTGGTAGGCAATGTGGCGCCGATTGTCGAGCTGCCATTGCAGGAGGTGGTGACCCGCCAAATCCGGCTGCAGGGTTCGTGCGCGTCAAATGGAGAGTATCCCGCTGTGATCCGCCTGATGGCGCAGGGCATGATCAAGGTGGACCCGCTGATCAGCGCGGTGGCGCCGCTGGCGGAGGGGGCCGAGTGGTTTGGAAAGTTGTACCGGAGAGAGCCGAACCTCATGAAGGTGATCTTGCGGCCGTGAGCGGTCGCTGATCTGGAGGCGAGCCATGCGCGGCCCCTCCCCCGCCCCAACGAAAAAACCGCATCGGACTGTCCCAAGACTTGCGGGACTCGATCCGATGCGGCTCGCCCTGGGTGTGGGCTTGGATCCGGCGTCGGGCTGTCTGGCTATAAAGGTTAACCGGTACGCCCCTGGTCGGTTCCGCGTCCAAACTTCCCGACCAGGAGCGTCCAAACAACTACCGCTACCTAGACCCACTGGAGAGATTGTATAAAGCCATCAAGTACAAAAAACCCCTCTGCATGCAACTAACAAAGGAAGACTAGCGAGCATCGATTCCTGCAACACCGGCTCCCGCAAGCACGTTGTTTTATCAACTCACTCTTCTTCCCGCTGCCGATTGCAGCAGAGGGCAGGTTAAGCGTTACTTCGTCAATTCACCACTAGAAATAGCAATCGGGAAGCCACGTGTCAATGCTTAGCAACCCTTTTTAAATCAAATAGTTTCTGCATAATTCGGCTGCCATTGCGAGGCAGGCTGGGCAGGGTCTGTGTCCGTATGACACAATTGGTTCGATGGCGTCCCGAGCCGCGCCCTTGCCGGCTTTCCGGCAGCGGAAAGATGCCGCCTATGGCTCAGTACCCTACGCCCAAAGATCTTCGCCGGTAACCGGGCAGTCCAGTCGAGCTTGTACTGAAGATACGCCTCGGCCGGAAGGGCGGCCCGCGGCAGGCATGGTGACCGGCATCGACGTAACCTTCTCTTCCACCTTTGTACTCATGGAGGACAGTATCGGGCTACGCCGCAAGCTCCGTGACCACTTCGGCTCGCTGGCTCCATGGAACCGGCCGTATCTGATAATTCCGAAATGCCTCCAGCACGCCGCCTGCAATCGGTTGCTCCACATCGTTGAGAACCGCGTACGCCTTTGATTCGGGCGGCCGGACCTCGCGAGTGTCGCTCCAGGCAAAGATGAACGCTTCCGCATTGTCGTGCGTCGGGCGATTGATCGCCTGGATGATCCGCTCCGGCTGCTTGCGTGGCGACTTCGGAATCACAAAATCGAATAGATGGTCAAACCCGCTGATGCCAGTGAACTTCACCTTTGGCGTGAAGCGGATATCGTTTGCCTCAAGCCAGGCAATCACGTCTTCAACAAACAGACTCTCAACAATTGGCTTGGCGAGGTAAAAAAGATCGTTCACGGCAAGAATGGCCTGAATGAGATTATGTTTCCGCGCCGGGAAGTTCTCCGGCGACGCGTGAACCTCAAGGGCTTCGTTGGTCATCCGGACGCCAAACCCATTCAGCGTCATCTTCAAAAGGTCCTGGCGCTTTTCTGTTTTGAGATTGCAGCCGGACGCCTCCAGATCATGGATAGTATAGCTATCGTCGGTCAGAACATAGCCGCCGTTTTCCGCGCGGACGTAGATTTGCAGCGCGTCGTTATGGCGGTCGAGGTAAGGTGTCGTGATCTCAACCCAGCAGCCATTCACTTCGCGTAGCGTCGTCTTCTCCTTCAGCCACGCCCGGTAATCGTTCAGAAGCTTCTCGATCTCTTGCGCGGTTGTCATTAGAAAAGCGCTTTCTGAATATTAAGCGGCCCGGTAATGTTGCACTGCTGCAAGAATGCTTCGAATGTCAAATCCAGGTCCAAAGTGTTCGTATATCTGGCAATGGGGGCCGGTATCGCCCACCTATCGCCGTAATCTTCACGCTAGACGTGAAGGTGCGGACAGGGGATTTCCTCGCCGTCGCGTTCCGGTGTGGTGGGCCGTCAAGATCCAAACGCAGAAGTATAATCGCGGCCCTCGCGCGGTTCTGGTAAGTGGCTTTCGTGAGCTTGATTTGCGCGCGGGTCACGTCGAGCATGAAATTTTCCCGCTTATCTAGCGAAGTCAGCGGAATTGTTATCCGCTGGCCGGGCGCCGGGAACAGATATTGAACGTCCTCAGCGGAACGCTTTTCCATTGCCATAAGTTTCGGCTTCACTCTGCGTGAGATTGATATCGGCCATTTTACGTTCTTCTCCCCGGTCGGCGCGCCGGCTGAAGCGCCGCGGTAACCAGCGGCGCTACCAGTCTTTCATAAAGTCCGAAGAGATGCTCCGCTCGATCCCGGTCGCCAGTAAAGGGCGCGGAGCGGTAGAGCTTGTCCACAGCGTTATCGAGCGCTTGGTGGGCCTTTCGCAACTGCGGCGGCATGGCATCGACGTCGTACAGATCGGCCAGTGTTGAGCTCGGAAACTGGGCCCGTGCATCAAGGACAGCCTGCGCCAGCGAACGGATCTTGGCGCGCTGCTGGTCCGTCGCTTCAGGCCAAGGGAAAGTGTTGTAGACAATTCCTACGGAATACCGATAGTCGCTCTTCAGCCGGCCGCCAATCTGACGTAACCAGGCCATGTGCATCGCAGATGTCAGGACGCCAAAGTGCCATAAGTCGGCATCTGAGAGTACCGAACACAAGATTGCTAGGTATGATCGGCGGATTCAGCCAGCCGATTGGAACATAGTCCCGCCGCTCTGAACTCACTTTAGGAATCACCAAGAAACGGCCTATCTGGAACAACCGTCACATGGAAACGTGTGGGCGTTTCGGCGAGCTTTTGCGTGCCGGGGCTTTTGCTCCTCGTGACGAAATTGGCGAACGGCCGCGATGCGTTCCTTGACTGTGGGCATGGTTCGAATGTCAGCCGGCGGGGCGCCATCGAGGTACAGAATCCATCTCTCAATGCCATAGAGGAATTCGTCGGCGCCGATGAACGGGTGCATAGTATTTCTTCGGCCTGAGGTTCCTCTGTTCAGAAATTCGCCGCGCTCTGTCGCCGGAAAATATATACTGCCCTTCGTCAATCGGTTTGGAGCCGATAACCAGTTTGGGGATAGTCGCAGAGAGGACGATTTGTCTCTTCAACTACAAGATGGCGGTTCACCACGGCACCCGCATCAAAAAGATAAGGCGTTAGCGCCTGCATGCTCACTCTCAGTCGGGTCGCCATTAATGTCGCTATAGCTGAACAGGCGCTTGAGGGGCGGCTCCCTATCGTGGCGAGTCAACCCGATGATAACGACATGAACGTGCGCCATCCCTCGGGCGTCGCTCCCCCAGGCGAAAGTACGGTGAGCGAAGCTGATTTCAAGCCCGTAGCGGTCAAAGAGAACCGGCCAGAGCTGCGCGACTTGCTCGCCCTGCGTGATCGAGTTAGTGGCGACGAATCCAGTTTGCCTGTGACTGCCGTAAATACTCTCCAGCTTTAATAAACCAGGCCGTCACGTAGTCGAGAGTGCCTCCGCTGCCGCCGAGCCGGGCTATACGGCGCACTTGCTCCCTTTGTTTCTCGTTTTGGTATTTTGCGCCCCCAAAGGGTGGATTGCCGAGCACATAGGAGCAATCGGCGGGCGCAATCAAACCAGCCCAGTCGATTTCCAGCGCATCGTCATGCCGGATGTGCGGCGACTTCTTCAATGGAATGCGGACGTAGCTTTCGCCGAATTCCAGCGAGAGCTTGTTGTTCATCATGTGGTCCATCATCCAAAGAGCGACTTCGGCAATCCGCGCCGGAAACTCTTCAAGCTCGATGCCGTAAAACTGGTCCACGTCGATCTTGCTCATCTCCGACACATCAAAAACCAACTGGCCATCCTTACGGAGGGCCTTTAGCAAGTCGATTTCGAGGATTCGAAGCTCACGGTACGAAATAATGAGGAAGTTTCCGCAACCACATGCAGGATCGAAAAAACGTAAGGCCGAAAGCTTTTTGTGAAAGGCCTCAATCGCCTTACGCCGGCCGCTGTCCCGCCGTTCCGTCAGGCCCTTGAAACTCGGCGCGTAGCTCGTCCATGAAAAGCGGCTCGATCACCTTGAGAATATTTCTCTCGGTGGTATAGTGCGCCCCCTTTGCCCGGCGCTCGCGCGGATTCATAACGGATTGGAAGAGCGAGCCGAATATAGCCGGGGATATCGCGTCCCAACTGAAATCGAGAGCGTCGATCAGGTGCGAGCGCATCGCGGCATTAAACGAGGGTAGCGAAAGCCGCTCCTGAAACAGGTCGCCATTGACATAGGGAAACTGAGACAGGTCCTGATCGAGGTTTTTCTGCCGCTGCGCAACCGGCTTACTCAAAACATCGAAGAGCTGGCCAAGCCACAGCCCCGTGTCGCTTCCGTCCGGATTAGTGCGCTGCGTAATCAGCTCGGAGAAAATGTCTCGGGGCTCGAAGATGCCGGTATCGTCCGCGAACAGGCAGAACACCAGACGCACCAGAAATCGCTCCAGATCGTGGCCCACATAGCCGGAATCCTTTAGGGCATCATGCAGCTTGCCCATTATTTCCGAGGCTTCAACGTTCACCGGGTCCTGATCGCGGAATGAACGTTTCTGGACGCCGAGAATGAAACCGAACTCCTCGAGATGGTCTGGAAGCTGGCGCAGTGCGAAGCGGCTGGTGGTACTCTCATCGAGGTCGCAAAGCTCGAAGCTCTGAAAATCGCTCACCAGGAGATATCGCGGAAGTTCATGCTCCTTCAGGCCGGGGAAATAGCCGAGCGCCTGCTGCTTGGCTTTGATCAGGTCCCGCCCGGCGCTCTTCTGCTCAATCAGCAGTACACCCTTCCAAAACAGGTCGATAAATCCCCGATCGTCTCCAAGCTTTTTGACAGGCTCTTCGAAGCTGGCGACGCGCCGTCGCGTGACCCCAAACACCTCGAAGAACTCATTGTAAAAGGTCTGGCTTTCGCCTCTTTCGTAATGCGCGTCCTTCCATTCGTCCGCAAACCGCGCCGCGCGCGCTCGGATCTCGTTCCAACTTAGGCGCATTCGATTTTCACTCTAAGTCAATACCAGCCGCTTGAGCTTCCTCAAACGTTGCCGGGGGGTTACAAGGAGCCTACCAGTTTAATTCATTCCGCCCGCAAATCCCATTTCAACTATTTTCCTCCTTAGATTCAACGGGTTACATTAATTTCCTAAGTCCCGCGTAGTAAACTGGTATTAGCTGCTATGTTCCTGCTCAAATCCCCTTCGCCCGCCGGTTGCACAAAAATACAGAATGGCTTCGTTTTTTCGTCCCACTCCCGGACAGCCGCTCCCGCCTGGCAACGCCGCTCGCCCACGCCGATGAAAACAAAAATGCAGAACGAACCCAATCCCATTTCCGAACACTCAATCATCCCCGGTGGCTTCGTTTTTTCAACCGCATTCCACCCTCCGCGTCTCAGCGCCTCAGCGTCCAAAAGCCCTCTCATTTGAGACACTTATGAAAATCGGCATCGATCTCGGCACCACCAACTCCGCCCTCGCCTATATCGACCCCGGCGAAGCCGAAGATCTCGATTTCCCGCCCGTCCACGTCTTTGATACCCCGCAACTGGTGGCCCCCGGCCGCGTCGAGCCGCGCCGCACTCTGCCATCGTTTCTCTTTCTCGAAGACGGTCAACCCGTCGGCGCCTATGCCCGCGATCAGGGCGCGCTCGTCCCCACCCGCCTGGTGCATTCGGCCAAATCGTGGCTCTCCAATCCCGACGTCGACCGCACCGCCAAGATCCTGCCTTGGGATTCTCCCGAGACCGGTCGCGTGCTCTCGCCCGTGGAAGTCTCGGCGCGATATATCGCCAAGTTCCGCGAAGAGTGGGACCGCGCCAAGGCCGCTCCCCTCGCCGAACAGGACATCGTGCTCACCGTCCCAGCTTCGTTCGACGAAGAGGCCCGCGAGCTCACGGTCATGGCGGCGAAAGAAGCCGGCATCGAGCGCCTCACGCTGCTCGAAGAGCCCGCCGCGGCGTTCTACTCGTGGATCGCCAACAACCTCGCGCAATCGCGTAAGAAGCTGTTCGATGGCCAAGTTGTGCTGGTCTGCGACGTCGGCGGCGGCACCAGCGATTTCAGCCTGATTCGCGTCGCCCGCCAGGGCGATCTGGTGAACTTCACGCGCACTGCCGTCGGCAAGCATTTGCTGCTGGGCGGCGACAATCTCGATCTCACGCTGGCCTGGCTCGTCGAAACCAAGCTCAACGCCCAGCTCACCATCCGCCAGCGCAGCGGTCTGCGGCGGCAGTGTACCGCGGCCAAGGAGAAGCTGCTCAACGATCCGCATTTGAAAAGCGTCGAGATCACCGTCTTGGGCACGGGCTCGGCCCTGATCGGCAAATCGCTCAAAACCGAAATTCTGCGCGAAGAAGCGCTGGAGCTGGCGCTCGAAGGCTTTCTGCCTTTCACCGAACGCGGCGAGGCGCCCAAGGAAGAAAAGCGCAGCCTCTTCCGCGAGCTGGGCCTGCCATACGTTTCCGATGCCGCCATCACCCGCCACCTGAACGCCTTTCTGGAGCCCACGGGCGAAACGCCGGACGCCATTCTCTTCAACGGCGGCTTCTTCATTCCGGTGATCCTGCAGGAGCGCGTGGCCGATGCGCTCGGCCGCTGGTACGGCACGGCGGCCGGAGATTCTGGAGAATATCGATCTGGATCTCGCGGTAGCGCGCGGCGCCGCATACTACTCGTACGTTCGCTCCACCGGCAGCGGCGTGCTGGTCCGCGGCGGCTTGCCGCGCACCTATTACATCCGTCTCGGCGAGGCGCACGATGGCAAATTTTCCGCCGTCTGTCTGGTTCCGCGCGGCGCCGAAGAAGGCGCCACGGTGGAAGTGGATAACTCCGCTCTGCAACTGGTCGCCAACCGTCCGGTTTCGTTCCGCCTCTACAGTTCGTTGACGCGCACTGAAGACAGCCTCGGCGATGTGATTGAGTTCAGCGCGGACGACGATTCCTTGCACACTCACGCGCCGCTGCACGCCGTGATCCGCTTCGGGAAAAAAGTCGAAGAGCGGCTGATTCCGGTGAAGCTCGGCGCGCGCCTCACCGAGCTCGGCACGCTCGAAACATGGTGCGAATCGAAAATCAGCGAAAACCGCTGGCGCTTGCAATTCGAGCTGCGTAAACAGGCCGCGCTCCAGCCCGCCGAGCGCAAAGCCGCGGCGGTGGTGAGCGAACACGCGTTGCAATCGTCGCTGGAGTTGATCCCGGCCGTGTTTTCGCCCGGTGCACATTCGGGAGCTGCAGCCGTCGCGCCGGAAGAGCTGCCGTCCAAGCTCGAGCAGACCATGGGGCTCGGCCGCAACTCATGGCCCGTCGCCGCGATTCGCCAGATGGCCGACGCCTTCCTCGCCGTCGCCGACGGCCGCAAGAAGAGCCCCGCTTATGAGGCGCGCTGGCTCAATCTGTGCGGGTTCTGTATGCGTCCCGGCTTCGGATATCCCGGCGACGATTTCCGCATCGAGCAGGTGCGCAAGATCTATGCCGGCGGCTTGACCTACGCCAACCAGATCGCAGTGCGAGATCGATTGGTGGATCTTCTGGGGCCGCGTCGCCGGCGGATTCAACCGCAACCAGCAGACCGATATCTATCAGCGTTTGGCGGCATCGCTGCTTCCGCGCGGAAACAAGAAGCCGCAGCGCATCAATTCGGCGCTGCTACGCGAAATGTGGCGCACCGCCTCCAGCCTGGAGCTATTGCCCGTGGGCACCAAGACCGAGTTAGGCGAGGCCCTGATCAAGCGCGTCAAGGCGGGCGACTATAAAGAGAGCGAGCTATGGTGCCTGGCGCGGCTTGGCGCGCGCAAGCTGTTTTATGGACCCATCAATCTGGTAATCCCGCCGGCCGTCGCCACCCGATGGGCCGAAGCGCTGCTTAAGGTGGCCAATGCCGGCGATGCGCTCGCCGCTCTGGGACGTAGCACTGGCGATCCCACGCGCGATCTGCCGCCGCCCACCCGCCAGAACATCCGCGCCAAGCTGCAATCGGCGCCGCATGCCGCGCGGCTGCTGGCGATCTTCGACGGCGAAGAAGAAGACGAAGGCACGCTCGGCCGCATCTTCGGAGAGGAGCTGCCTTCGGGCCTCGTCTTGGTGAACGAGTGATCGGCCGCGGGAACAATTCCCGGCGCCGCGCTGTCTAACCCCCATGATCGAGGTCCGGTCGCTCGGCAAGCGGTACCACGGCATTCCCGCGATTCAGGACGTCAGTTTCACCGTCCACCCCGGTGAGATTCTGGGTTATCTGGGTCCCAACGGAGCCGGTAAGAGCACAACCGTCAAGATCCTTGTGGGATTGCTGGAGCCAGGCGAGGGAAAGATTCTCTTCCAAGGCCAGAGCATCCTCGACGATCTTCCCGCCTTTCAACGGCGCATCGGATACGTTCCGGAGGAGCCGAACCTCTACCCCCACCTTTCCGGCCGCGAATACCTGCAGCTCGCGGGGCGCTTGCGGGGCATCCCACGGGCGATTCTGGAACCGAAGATCGACCAATTCCTTAAGCTGTTCTCGCTGGGGGCGGACAGCTACGCGCCGGTCACCTCCTATTCCAAAGGAATGCGACAGAAGATTCTCCTTTCCGCCGCGCTGCTCCACAATCCGGATGTGCTCATTCTCGATGAACCGATGTCCGGCCTGGACGCCGGCGCAATCCTGATGTTGCGCGAGCTCGTCCGCAAGCTGGCGGCCCAGGGCAAGACCATACTACTCTGTTCGCACGTGCTGGAGATTGTGGAGAAGATCTGTTCGCGCGTGGTGATCCTGAGCAAAGGGCGCGTGGCCGCCGATGATTCCATCGAGCGCCTGCGCGAATTGATGCGGCTGCCCTCACTCGAAGAAATTTTCGCCCGGCTGACGCAGGAGTTCGATACTGAAACCGTCGCCGGCCGCATCATCGAAGCCATGCAGTCGTGAAGGAGCTATGCAAGGTGAAGGCGCTGGACGAAACTCACGGCCCTGTGTTCGAGCTGACGCGCCATTTCCTGGCGCGTATCTTCGATAGCGAGCTCTTTGCGGCTCCCGGGCAGTGGCGGACAGTGGCCATCGGCTGCTTGGCCACGCTGTTGACCGCGCGCATGGCGTTGCTCGATCCGCATCTGAATCACAGCCGCCTTTCCGCGGAAGCAATTCTCGCCGCGCATTTCTTCAGCAAACTGGGCTCGCTGGTTCTGCTGATGTGCGTCTGTGGCCTGATCGCAATTCTGCAATGGCAGATGCTGCTGCCCAGCCGTGCCGACTATTTTGCGCTGGCATCGCTGCCGGTGCGCCCGCGCCAGATCTTCATCGCGCGATTTTTTACGTTCTGCCTTTTCGCCACTGTCGTGACGTTGGCGCTCAACGCGCTTCCGGCATTGCTGGCCCCGGCTCCCTTCGCCAGCGGCGTGGCTTGGGCGCTGGCTTGCTATTTCCCGTTCTTCGCGATGGTCGGCCTGCAAGCGTTGCTATTGAATGCGTTGAACGCCCGCTGGCACGCACGCGCGGCTTCCATGGCGCAAGCTGTTTTGAGCTGCGCGTTCCTTCTGGGCGCGTTGAGCAGCTTTCATGTATCAGCCTGGGCGCCGGACCGGGAAACGCTGCTGCGACGTTTCGCCTGGGCACCCCCAATGTGGTTCGCTGGGCTGGAGCAGACCGTCGGCGGCAGCCGTGATCCCGCCATGCGCGCGTTTGCGGCGCGAGCGATATTCGCGTTCGCAGGTTGTCTCCTGCTGGCCGTCGCGTCGTACCTTGTCAGCTATCGCCGTTATCGCGTGCTGCTGCTCGAAACGCCGCATGAAGCCGCGCCGCGAAGGCGGCCGCGATGGAGCATTCTCACCCTGCTGGCGCGCGCTCCGAGACAAGCCGCCATCGTCGATTTCATGGCTAAGACCATGGCCCGCAGCCGCACTCATCGCCTGGTCTTATTGGCGTATGCCGGCTCCGCGGCGGGCATACTGATCAATAGCGCCATCCTCGCGCAGGCTGTAACGCATTGGCAGGCAAATGCCGCTTACACGCTTAAGTTCATGGTCTATTATTGGCCCATTGTCGCCTCGATGATCGTGATCCCCGGCGTACGCCACCTGTTCCGCCTGCCCGCTGAGTTGGGCGCTAACTGGCTGTTCCGTATCACGGAGAGTCAAGGCCGCGCGGCGTGGATGTCCGCGGTGGAGCGCGTAATCGTGGTCTACGCCATCCTTCCGATCTATCTGCTGACCGCGCCCGCGGCCGTGACCGTGCTCGGTTGGAGCCTGGCTGCGCGGCTGCTCGTCTTGCAAGCGTTGGCTTCGATGGCGATGTTCGAAGCGCTCTTCTACAGTTGGCAACAGCTTCCGTTTGCCTGCTCGTACGCTCCCGGCCAGCGGCCGGTGATGACAATCCTGGGCAAATATCTGGCAGCGATCTTCATGGCCGCGCCGCCGCTGGCTATCCTGATCGCCACCTACAGCCAGATTCCGGTGATCTTTGCGATGCTGGGGTCGGTCTTCGCCGTTGCCTGGTTGTACTTGCGGCATCTTCGCCGGGAAGGTTGGGGCGAAGCGAAATTGATATATGAAGACAGTCCCGACGCAATGGCGGACCTGGGATTGAAGGCCTGATTCAATGCCCATCGCCCGCACCTTCTTCTCGCTGACGACGGCGCGGTCACCATCACACTGCCCCGAACGATCCCACGGCCGAATTGTACGCGTCAGGCCGTAGCGATCGTAAGGCCGCGGCACACTTATCGGCATGGGCTTGGACGTTCGTCATCGGACGCGGCTGATACGATGTACAGTGTGCGGCGCCCATTGTTGAGCCTTCCGCGTCCTGGTGTCTCTGGGCCGTCTATGCGCTTTTCGATTCTGATCTTCGCCTTCGCTTCCGGCGCGCCGCTTTGGCGCAGAATCCGCCGCCGACTTTCGAAGCGGCATCTGTGAAGCCGTCAAGTCCGAAAAGCGTCCGCATGTTTGACGGTGGTCCCGGTACCAGTGATCCCGGGATGATTTCTTATTCCCGCGCCACCCTGCGCGATCTGATATATCAGGCCTATGGGCTGAACGATTTTGAGCAGATTTCCGGTCCGGCTTGGCTTGACGCCGATCCCTATGACATCTTTGCCAAAATCCCAAAGAGGACCACCAAGGAGCGATTCCAGATGATGATGAAAGGCCTGCTGGAGGAAAGGTTCAAGCTAACCGTCCATCACCTGACGAAGGACTTTCCCGTGTACGAGTTAGTGGTCGGAAAGAACGGGCCCAAGCTGAAGGAATCGACGGGGACTGCTCCAGCCGAGGCGAAAGACGGCTTCCCGGCTTTGCCCGCCGGACGGCCAGGTATGGCGGTGAATTTCGGGACCGACCGCGCTCGTCTGGCTGCCCGTGAGGAGCCCATTCCGGTACTGTGCAAAATGTTGCGGAACTCTGCGGGCCGTCAGGTCCTCGATAAGACCGGGTTGACCGGAAAATACGACTTCACCTTGGAATTTAGCGTTCGGGAATTGACGGGCGCGCCCGGCGACGATCCGGTCCCCAGTCTCTTCGATGCGTTGCTGGACCAGCTTGGGTTGAAGTTGGAGGATAAGAAAGCCGCATTTGACGTGGTTGTCGTCGATCACGCTGAAAGAGTACCTTCGGAGAACTGACTGGCCTCCCTCAATCCCCCTCCATCGCCCGCACCTTCTTCTCCACCGGTTCCAGCGGCGCGATCTCCACTCCCAGCGGCGCCGTCTTCAGCTCGGCGAACTTGCGCGCGCTCACCATCACGCGGCCTTCGAGCGATCCCACCGCCGAATTGTAGGCGTCCACCGCGCGCTCCAGCGCGCGGCCCGCTTTGTTCCAGTGGTCGCCCATGTCCGAGAGGCGCTTGTAGAGTTCCTTGCCCAGCGCGCTGATTTCGGCGGCGTTCTGCGCCAGGTTCTCCTGCCTCCAGCCATACGCTACCGCGCGTAACAGCGCGATCAGCGTGGTCGGCGTCGCCAGAATGATGTTCTGCTCCACGCCGAACTCCAGCAGCGATGGGTCGCTCTCGAGCGCGGCGCTGAAGAAGCATTCTCCCGGCAGAAACAGCACCGCGAATTCCGGCGCATGGTCGAATTGCTCCCAATAGGATTTCCGCCCCAGCGCCGTAATATGCGCGCGCACCTGGCGGGCGTGGTCGGCCATGCATGTGCGGCGCCGGGCATCGTCCGTGCATTCAAGGGCATTCAGATAGCCGCCCAGCGGCGTCTTTGCGTCCACAACGATGGTTTTCCCGGCCGGCAGTCGCACCAGCAGGTCCGGCCGCAGACGGCCTTCCTCCGGCCCCACGGTGTTCTGGGAAGTAAAATCGCAGCGATCCAGCATGCCCGCGAGTTCCACCACGCGGCGCAACTGAATCTCGCCCCAGTGGCCGCGCACATGCGGAGTGCGCAGCGCCGTCACCAGCTTTCCGGTCTCGGTGCGCAGCAGCGCCTGCGTTTCCAGAAGATTGCGCACCTGTTCGTGCAGCGTGGCGTATGCGCCGGCGCGCGTTTTCTCCAGCTCATGGATTTTCGCGTCCACCTTATCGAGCGACGCCTGCACCGGCGCTACCACTCCCGCGATGGTCTGCGCATTGCGCGCCAGCGCGTCGGTGGAAAGCGATTGGATCGCGGCCGACATCTCCCGCTTGCGCGCGCGCAATACGAGCCACGCCAGGGCGAAACCGGCAATGAAGCAAAGAACTGGGAGAACGCCCTGCATTTACAGCAATACCATTCTTACAGCAGTACCGTATCGATGCTCCCGCGCTCCTCGCCGCCAGCGGCCGCCGCCACCGCCCTTTTCTCGGGCGGCTCCAGAAATGCGATCAGTTCCCGCTCCGAGCCATCGAAGAAGCCGTCCAGCAGTTCCGCGACGGCGGCGCGACGCAGCTCATCCCGCGAAGCTTCCGGCCGGTAAAGGAACGCCCGGCCCACTTTGCGGCGCGATATTTTGCCCTTGCGCACCAGACGCTCCAGCACGGTCATGATCGTGGTGTAAGCCAGCGGGCGGGTTTGCATTACGATTTGCTGTACGTCTCTCACATTGCCTTCGCCCAATGACCAGAGCGACTTCAGGCAAAGCAGTTCAAGTGGTGGCGGAATATCGCGCGCGGTTCTGGGCATTAACGCTCCTGTTCGGCGGCTACCGGTTTTAGCGCCTCTCGCAGCTTGTCGGCGAAATGCGAATCGGGTGGGGGGGCGAAAAGAGAAGCTTGCGGAGCCTGTGCCGGCGTGAGCGGTGCGCCGATTGCCGGCGGTATTTTCACTGCGGCGCCATTAGCCGCCTCCGTCCCGGCGACCGCGGCCGCTTGAGCGGCAGCCGGCGACGGCGCGACGCCGTCTTCCCAGTAGCGCTCCATCTTCAACGCAGTCCGCTCCAGCGTCGTGCTGTAGTTGGTAAAGCAGCCTTGTACTTGGCGGTCATTTTCGATCAGCGCGCGCATGCACTCCATCTTCGAATCCAGATCGTCGAGATAATGCAGCAGCACCGCTTCGGGAAATTGCGGAATTCTGGGCGATCCGAATTCCATGCGCCCGTGATGGCTCAAGATCATGTGCTCCACCAGCACGCGGAGGCGCGGCGGAAAATCGGGCAGCGCGCGAAGCTTCTCGCCGATCAGGCGCACGGCTATGGTGATGTGGCCAAGCAACTGTCCATCGGTTGAATAGGAAAAACCGCGATCGTAATTCAGCTCGTAAATCTTGCCGATATCGTGCAGCACCACGCCCGTGAGCAGCAGATCGCCATCGATATTCCTGTAATGCGCGGCGGCCAGCTTCGCCAACGCGCACAGCGACAAAACATGTTCCAGCAACCCGCCCAGAAACGCATGGTGGATGCTTTTGGCGGCGGGCGCGCGGCGATAGCGTTGGGCAACATCCGCATCGCTAAGAAAAGCCTCCAGCAGCCCTTTTAGATGCGCATTGGACATGGCCGCGACCATGCCGTGCAGCTCGGCCCACATCTCATCCGGATCGCGCTTGGAAGATGGAAAGTAGTCGGCGAAATCGATTTCGCCATCGTCCATGCGTCGCAGTTTGTGGACCGTCAACTGCGGCCGGTTGTGAAAGATCTGAACCAGACCCTTGACCTTGACGAAGTCGTCGCGGTCGAAGGCATCCACCACCTCGGTCACGTTGTCCCACATCTTCGCGTCCAGCTCGCCGGTACGGTCGCCCAGCATCAGCGAAAGGTACAGTTCGCCGGTCTTTTTCTGCCGGATTTCCTTTGAGTGCACCAGAAAGCTACTGGTGATGACGCGGTTGGGCTCCAATCCGCTTATATAGGGCGACTTCATTGTTTAATAACGGGCGGCGCGGGCGGGGTGGTATCCGGCGGCGGCGTGATCCCCTTGGCACCGGATGTTTCTTTCGTTCCGGGCGCAACGCTGCCGTGCGGAATGACTCCCAGGAACTTCTTGCGCTTGCGGTGCGCGGCGACCTCTTCCTTGGTGGTCGTTTCCGGTTTCAGCCCCACCACTTCATGCCAGCGCGTATCCTTGCCCGGAACGGCGCCGGTGTCCACGTATCCATCCTTGATTTCGAGGAACGCTTCCTGGCGCAGCTTATTCAGATACTCCCGCAACTTCGGCTCGATTTTGGGACGCGCCAGCACTTCCTGGATCTGCTCCTTGGCTTCGTCGAACGATGCCTGTCCGGCCTCGGTGCGGTCGTCGATGCGCAGAATCAGAAAACCGCCGTCGATCTTGATCGGATCGGTGACGTAACCTTTCGGGTTCTTGGGATTGAACACGATTTGCTCAATCTCCTGCCGCATGATGCCTTTGTCCGAGGGCGGCAACTGACCGCCGGTGCGCGAGGTCTCCGGGTCGTCGGAATTGGCGATAACCAGTTCGCTGAACTTTTCGCCGCGGCGCGCGCGCGCCACCAGGTCCTTCGCTTTTTTCTCCGCCGCGGCGGCCTGCTCGGGCGTCTTGCCCTGGGTGGAAATCAAGAGCTGGCTGAGATAGACCTGATCCTTGCGGACGAACTCCGCCTTGTGCTCGTCGTAATATTTCTGCACGTCTTGCTCGGGCACGGCGATATGCGAGCTGACCTCGGCGCCCACCAGGCGTTGCGCCAGAAATTGGTCGGTGGTCTTCTGCTTGAAATCTTCAAAGGTCATGCCGGTTTGCTGGCGGATCCACTCATGAAACTTGTCGGGATCCGATTGGCCGCTCATCAGTTGGTATTCGGCCATCTTGCGAGTAACATCCGGGTCCACTTTGATGTCGAGCTCCTTGGCCTTATGCACCAGCAGGCGCTCGTCGATCATCTTGCAGAGCAGGTCTTTGGTCTGTTGAGCAACAGCCGCCTGCAGGGCGGCGCCGCTAAGATGCTCCTCCTGCTGGATAGCCTGCGCGCTTTGACGCTCGCGCTCCTGAATGTCGCCGCGGGTGATAATATCGCCGTTCACTTTAACGGCGATCTCCTCCACAATTCTCACCTCGGCGGAAAAAGCCGCCGAAGCCATCAGCAATGCTAAGCAACAACGAATCATAGGTTAAGATCCATTCTAGCAATCTTCAGGCCCTTAGTTGGGCCAGTTTTTCTTCGAGAAACTGCAAAACCTCGCCCGCGCCGATTTGGCCCGGCAGTGGCAAAATCAGCACGCCCGCCGGAGTGAACTGCGCTCCCTTGGTCTTGGATACTATGTTCATCAATCGGGCCGGCTCCGCCCGCGTTTCCGCATGGAATTTGACGCTGAGCAGCGTGTTGCGGCGATCGACGGCTTCGATCCCGGCCTGCTCGGCGAGCGTCTTGAGCGCCGAATATTGCAGGAGATTGCGCACTGCGTCGGGCACTGGTCCGTAACGGTCTGCCAGCTCCTTTTCGGCGCGCTCGCGAGCGGCGGCGTCAGCCGCGTTCGCGATCTGCCGGTAGGCGCGCAAGCGCTGATTCTCGTCGGCGATGTAATCGGGAGGGATGCGGATATCGAGGTTCAGGTTCAACGCCGAATGGATCTCCGGCACAATCTCCTCGCCTTTGAGCTCGCGTACTGTCTCTTCTAATAGCCGCACGTAGGTGTCGAACCCGACGGAATTGATGTGCCCGTGTTGTTCGCCTCCCAGAAGATTCCCCGCACCCCGCAGTTCAAGGTCGAGCGCCGCGATTTTGAAACCGGCCCCCAGATCGCTGAACTCCTTTAATGCGGCCAGCCGCTTGCGCGCGATTTCGGTCAGTTCGGTGTCCGGCGGTACCAGCAGATAGGCATAGGCACGGCGGTTGGAGCGGCCCACCCGGCCACGCAATTGATAGAGTTCCGAAAGGCCGTAGCGCTCGGCATGTTCTACAAGCATCGTATTAGCCAGAGGAATATCCAGGCCATTTTCTATAATAGTAGTACAAACCAGGACATCGAACTCGTGGCGCATGAACTGCAGCATAGTCTTCTCCAGCTCGGCCTCACCCATCTGCCCATGTCCTACGCCGATGCGGGCACTGGGAACCAGTTGCTGGATCGTGTGGGCGCGCTCCCAGATCGAGTCCACGCGGTTATGTAGAAAATAGATTTGGCCTCCCCGCGCCAGCTCCAGCTCAACGGCTGAGCGGATCAATTCGGGCTGAAACGGCGCCACCACGGTGTGAATCGAGAGCCGGTCCTTAGGCGGGGTCTCGATCACCGACATATCCCGCAGGCCAAGTAACGACATGTGTAGAGTGCGAGGAATAGGCGTGGCGCTCATAGTCACTACGTCCACCGATTGCTTCAACTGCTTCAGCCGCTCTTTGTGTTTAACGCCGAAGCGTTGCTCTTCATCCACGATCACCAAGCCAAGATCGCGGAACTGGACGTCTTTGGATAACAGCCGATGCGTGCCGATCGCGAGATCTACTTTGCCTTCGGCCAAATCGCCCAGCGCCGCCGCGAGTTCCTTGGGGGTGCGGAAGCGGCTGAACATTTCCACGCGCACCGGGAAGGGCTGAAAGCGCCGCTTAAATGTCTCGAAGTGTTGAAATACTAACACTGTAGTGGGAGCTAATACGGCCACCTGCTTGCCATCTCCCAAGGCCTTAAAAGCCGCCCGCATCACCACCTCAGTCTTACCGAAGCCCACGTCGCCGCAAAGCAGCCGGTCCATGGGATGAGGGCTCTCCATGTCGCGCTTGATCTCCTTTGCCGCATTGAGCTGATCGCGGGTTTCAGTGAACTCGAACGCGTCTTCAAACTCGCGCTGCCAATTGCTGTCGGCTGAGAAATTGAATCCCTCCGCCATCTTGCGTGAGGCGTAGAGCTTCAAGAGCTCGTCCGCCATATCGCGCATTTTGGCTTTGATTTTCGTTTTGGTGCGGGTCCAGGTAGCGCCGCCCATGCGATCGAGCGCTGGTATGGCTTCGCCTCCGCCGCGGAACCGCTGCACCAGATCCATCCGCGTCAACGGCACGTAAAGCTTGGCGCCGCCGGCGTATTCCACCAACATGTAATCGCCCTGGGCGTCGCCCCGCGAGATCTCGCGCAAGCCCAAATACAGGCCGACGCCGTGCTCGGAGTGGACCACGTGATCGCCCGGCTTCAAATCGATCAGGTCGGCCGAAAAGGTGGCGAGATGCGACTTGGAAGAGGGTGCCCGCGCTACCATCTCCGATGTTTCGAAAAGGTCCTCTGCGCCAAACACCACGATGTTCGAATCTACAAATGTCGTGCCGCGCCGGACCTGCCCCTTGATAACGTAAATGCTGGCAATCGAACCTGCCATGTAGGCTCGCTCAGCAAGATACGCGGGCGTGTTCTCCACCTGCTCCAAGCCCAGTTGGAACGGAACGCCGTACTCGTTCAGAATGTCCGCAATACGCTCTACTTCACCTGTAGAAAATGCAAAAAAGGCGACGCGATTCCCCGCCTCCACCAGGGTCCGCGCCTCCGCAATGGCCACCTGCATGTTTCCGTGGAAGGCTTGCGAGGGCCGCGTGGCGATGTGGAGGACGCCGGGATCGACGCCAATTTCGAGCTCCTTGACGCTGAGCTGGGGCGCGGCGGCGGCCTGCCGCTCCAAGTCTTCCCAACGGAAATAGACGCGATCCGGGTCGCAAGCCGCGGACCGCTCAATCTGCTCCAATCGTTTCCAGAAACGCTCCGCGGCCGACCGGATCTGCTCGGGTTCGTCCCAGATCACCACCGGCTTGTTGAGCAGATCGAACACGGATGCGCTACGGGACCGCAGCATCGGCTCGATCAATTCCCAGCCGGGAAACGGTTCACCAGGCGGCGGAAGATCGCGCCCGGGGATGCCCGCCTCGCGCAGCAGCTCGCCCAATTGCGCCAGCAGTGGCCGCGATTTCTGATATTC
This sequence comes from Bryobacterales bacterium, assembly GCA_963723015.1. Classification (GTDB taxonomy): domain Bacteria; phylum Acidobacteriota; class Terriglobia; order Bryobacterales; family Bryobacteraceae; genus PALSA-243. The sequence goes on along the minus strand of CAVRPF010000027.1, from coordinate 176,801 downwards.
CGTCAGCGGCAGCAGCGTGCAGTCGTCCACCTTCAAGACCGACCGCTGCGATTCCACATCGAAACGGCGAATCGACTCCACCAGGTCGCCGAACATATCGATGCGCACCGGCTTCTGCGATTCGGGCGAGAAGACGTCCAGGATGCCGCCGCGGACGGAGTATTCGCCTACCATCTCCACCGGTTCGCGGCGCTCGTAGCCGATGCTTTCCAGGTGCGAAACGACATCCTCCAGCGGCAGTTCATCGCCCGGCTTCAGCCTCAGCGCGAGTTGCCGGTAATACTCGGCAGGCTCGATTCGCAGCAGCGCCGAGGCCACCGGCAGAATCGTTACGGGCACGCGGTTCGCCGCCAGGCGCCACAGCCCAATCGCGCGCGCCTCGCAGATTTCCGCATGCGGCGAGAGGTTCTGCATCGGGAAGCACATCGAGCGCGGGAAGCAATTGGGGGGCGCCGGCGTCCGCCGCAATGATCAATTGGAAGAACGTTTCGACGGTTTCGGCCAGCGATTCAGCCTCTTTGTTACCGTCTACTACGATCATCAACGGGCGACCGGTAGCCTGCCACAGCAAGACGGAGTAAGCGGCCTTCGCTGTAGTCGTCAGTCCGGAAATGGAGCTATTGCCGCCTGCCGCCAGCGACCGGAGAGCCTGTTGAAATGCCGGGTGACGCGCCAGATCGAGAAATACGTCGCGAACGGCTGGATGAATCAAGGCTGGGCTAGAATTCTTTCCACGATATTTGTACTTGAGAAACCTGGCTCCAGATCGAGGATCGCAACTTTTCCGCCGGCCGCCTCAACCTCCTCGCGGCCGGCAACGAAGTGCGACCAATCGGCGCCCTTTACCAGGATATCCGGCAGCACGGCGGCGATCAATTCACGCGGAGTTTCTTCGTCGAAGAGCGTGACCGCATCCACAGCTTCAAGCGCCGCGGCCAGCGCACAACGCTCACCTTCTGGAATCAGCGGCCGTCCCGGGCCTTTGGAACGGCGCACACTGCTATCGGAGTTCAAGGCCACGATCAGCGCGTCACCGAGCGAGCGCGCCCGCTCCAGCAGACGAATGTGGCCCGGGTGCAGAAGGTCGAAGCAACCATTGGTGAAGACAACGCTCTTCCGTTCGCGCCGCCAACGCTCGCGCTGGCGGACCAGTTCCTCGCGAGTGTACACGCGCGCCACGAATTTCAGTGTAGCAGTGGACGCGGTACGCAATGATTCGCCAGCCCGCCAGCTCTAATGTGGCTGCAGCTTTAATGTGCCAAATGACTAGCTGGAGGAATTGCGCTGCCAGGACATAAGGCGGTTGGCGGAGTGGACGCCTGGTTAGGGTTGCCGGTGGTTGGGTCTGGTTGGTCTCTGCGAGTGCTCGATATGTAACGCTCCAGGAACCAAGTCGCAGTTGTTACCGCCGCGGTCGTCTTATCGAAATTAAAAACGTTGTGAATATGCCCGGAGCTTTCGACGAACATAGACCCGGTTGGATAATAATTGAGGCAATTCGGGGTAGATTGTTCCTGTTTCCACACGCCTCCCTGGACCACTTGCACCAGCCCGATCGGCACCGGATGATCGTGCCAGCCGCTTTGGGATGGCGTGCCGTCCGCCGCCGCGGCAGCAAATGTGTTCGTCGCATGGATCAGATCGTACCCCCATGTGTCCGAGGACGTTTGCAGGACGAAATTGAAGAGGGGCGATGATCCCCACTGGGTTGAATACAGATTAGAGGTAATCGGCGTGCGCGTTGACTGTAGATGTGTAGCCGATTTGCGGCGTGGGTAAAGCGGTTCCGCAGAAGAGCGTCAGTCCCGCTAGAACTCCTAGTGCTTTCCTGTGGCTCGCTGCGCCTTGTGCCCGGCGAAATAGCGTTTCCGTCATGAGTAGTCTCCTTACGAACGCAGCATGACTGGATTGCCGCAAATTCTGCAATGCCACGGAGGGTAAATGTAGGCGACTACGGTATGTCATTGAGCTTGGCAGAGTTGCGGCGCGCGATGAAATGTTAAAATTACGCAGCGGACATGGCGGCACGACCTGCAATGACGGACACCGGCGGCTTCCGGCGGATCATGCCGGTTTGCAGCGTTCGAATTCGATCCCGGAACAGGCGAGTTGCGCAAACATGGTTTGCGCATCAAACTGCAAGGGCCAGCCGATTGGCGTGCTGTCGATGCTTATCGAGCATGCCGGCGAAGTGGTCAGCCGTGAAGAGTCTGCAGAAACGGCTCTGGCCGGCCGATACGCACGTGGATTTCGAGCACAGCCTGAACGCCGCGGTTAAGAGACTTCGGGCGGCCCTGGGCGACTCTGCCGACGCACCCCGGTTCGTTGAGACGCTTCCGCGGCAAGGCTACCGCTTCATCGCACCCCTCAGCCATCCGGCGACGACTAATCCCGTAGCGGATCAACCGGTGGAAAGCTCGCGGGCAAACGGCGTCCCTCCGGCCGCCGCTATCAACCAAAAGACAGCGCGCTGGCAGCATTTCGCAGTGCTGGTGATAATTGGAGCCGCACTGGAGGTTGGCGGCGGCCTTTGGTTCCGGAAGACGGAGTATTTCTGGCGGAATCCCATCGCGGGCGCCCGGTTTCAGACGGTCACGGATTTCGATGCGGCCGCCCAGGCGGCCGCGGTATCGCGCGACGGTCATTTCGTGGCTTTTCAGTCGGATCGGGACGGGCAGCCGGACGTGTGGGTCACGCAGGCCGGTTCGGGACAGTTCCACAACTTAACCCACGGGAGCGCGCCGAATATTGCCAATCCGGATGTTCGCAGCCTGGGGTTTTCGCCCGATGGCTCTTTTGTGACGTTCTGGTCGCGCAGGCATGAGGGCCCAAACGGTGGCGGCATCGGCGTCTGGGCGGCGCCCATATTGGGTGGGCAGCCCAAGCCGTACCTTGACGGCGTAGCCGAATTCGACTGGTCGCACAACGGCAAACGGATGGTCTACCACACGCCCGGACCCGGCGATCCGATGTTCGTGTCGGATGGCAGTGGACCTCCCGAGGGCCGGCCCATTTTCAGGGCGCCTCCCGGACTCCACTCCCACTTTCAGGTGTGGTCGCCGGACTCGCAATTCATCTATTTCGTCCACGGTTCCCTCCCGGACAAATTGGATATCTGGCGTATTCGTCCGACCGGCGGCAAGCCCGAACGGATCACGTCGCACAACGCGCGCGTGAGCCATCCGGTGCTATTGGACCGGCGCACGCTGATATATTTGGCCAGCGATGCCGATGGCTCGGGTCCATGGCTTTATAGTATGGATGTCGAACGCCGGATTCCTCACCGGCTCACCTCTGGTCCGGACAGGTACACGTCGCTGGCTGCCAGCGCCGACGGGCGCCGCCTGGTCGCGACGCTCGCAAGCCGGAAGAGAACCCTCTGGCGCTTACCTATTGACGATTCACCCGCCGCGGCGCAGCGGCCGCATCGCGAATTTCTCTGACAACCAGCGCGGGTTTCTCTCCACGGCTAGGCCCAAATTATCTTCTTTATGTCTCCGCAGCCGGAACGGGCGAGAGTATCTGGAAGCTGGCCAACGGAGCCGGCACGGAGTTGTGGAGTGGCCAGGACGCGCAAGTCTTTGGCGGTCCGGCAATCTCGGCCGATGGGCGGTATATCGCATTCTCGGTTCAGGCAGACACAGGCAGACCCTGCTGTACACGATGCAGGCCGATGGCACGAACGCGCGGGTGGTTGCCGATTCACTCCACTTGCAGGGATCTCCGGCGTGGGCGCCCGATGGCCGGTCGATCGTCTCGGCAGCGGACGATCGCGGCGTCCCGCATCTCTTTCGCATACCGCTCGACGGTCGAACCCCCGCTGCGTTTGTTCAGGAGTACTCGCTCGATCCGGCTTTGTCGCCCGACGGCCGGCTACTGGTGTACTCGGGCGCCGACGTCGGCACTACATTCTCCGTCAAAGCCGTCACGGCCGACGCAGCCGCCTCTCCCCTGCCGGCCCTCACGCTGACTCGCGGCGCCCGGCACCTGACGTTCCTGGCTGGAGGGCGGGAACTGGTGCTTCTGAGAGGAGAGATTCAACACAAGAATCTTTGGCTTATTAACCTCGATACCCGTGCCGAGCGCCAGTTGACCAATGTCGCTCCCGACTTCGAGATACGCGATTACGATATTTCCCCGGATGGCCGTGAAGTGGTCCTGGAACGGGTGCAGGAGCGGTCGGATGTGGTGCTTCTGGACCTCCAGCGGCGGTGATTCAAATCGTCCTGACCGGCTGAATGGAAACAGATAAAGATCGGAGTTTGAGCAAACCGGCCGCCGCCGACCGATTCGCCCGCAATAAGACAATATCAGCGTTGGGATGCCGTGTAGGACGCAGAGCGCTGAGAGCGATTTCTGGTGGCACATTCGACGGCGCCTCGCCAGGGTCGAAGGCGCTCAAAAGGCTTTAACCAGCCTGTTTACGGCGATAAGCTATTCCGTCTTCATGGCGTAATAGCCCTTGCGCGCTTGCACCTTCAGGTCTTTGTTGGTCGTCTTGATATCGAGCTTGCGGTAGGTTCCGTCGCGGACATCGTTGGTCGGCGTGTAACCGATGGCGTACTGGGTACGCATCTCCTCCTGCAATTCGCGGAAAACCTCATCCAGCGGATGGCGGCTGTCCACGCGGAAAACGTGCCCGCCAGTCGCGTCGGACATTTTGTGCAGTGCCGACTCTCCGCCGCCGCCGAAATTGATGCCGCCGAACCGCGAGTAGAATCCGCGGTCCTCATACAGAATGCTGTAGATTACCGCATCGGATTTCTGCGCCGCCTGGATGGCTTCGTCGATCGGGAGCTTGCTGCCCTCGTCCACGCCGTCGGTAATCACTACGATGACTTTGCGGCCGACCTCCTGGCGCAATTTCTCGCTGGCCGCCAGATACACCGCGTCGTAGAGGACAGTCCCGCGCGGCTGGCCCACGGTCGGAACGGGGCCCGGGCCAAGTCCGCCCACGGGCGCGCTAAGGCGCAACTGATTCAGCCCTTCATTCAGTAACCGGATGGAATTGGTATAGTCCTGCAGCAGCTCCGATTCTTCACCGAACATCATCAGAAAAGCCTCGTCCTTCTTGCCCAGCACCTGCGAGAAGAATTGCGACGCGGCGTTACGCTCAATGCCGATCAGGTTCACCTGACTGCCGCTGGTATCCACCAGCATTCCGATGGTGAGCGGCAGATCGGTTTCGCGCGTGAAATACTTGATGGTTTGCGGCTTTCCATCTTCCAAAACGACGAAGTCCTGCTTTTCGAGGTTCGGAATCAACGCGCCTTTCTTGTCGCGCACGGAGGCAAGAACGTTGACGACATTCACCTCCACTTTGATGGTATCTAGCCCGCCTTCGGCGGGTTTTTGAGGCTGCTGTTGTGGTTGCGTTTGTTGCGCGCACAGCGCGGCTGTAAGGCCAATCAGGATCAGTCTGGACATACCGGTACAATGGGGTGACGTACTCCCGCGCGTAATTGTTTCAGTATGAAAAAAGCCATTCAACACCTCAAACGATCCGACCCGGTGCTTTCCGCTATTATTGGCCGCGTTGGAGAATATAGTATCCGATTTCGCGAGCCGAATTTCGAGTCGCTGGTACGATCCATCGTTAATCAGCAACTGAGCGGACGCGTGGCAGCCGTAATTTTCGGACGCCTTTCGGCCGCGGTGGGCGGCGAGATTACGCCGGCGAATATTCTGAAGCTGCGGCCTGCGCGCATGCGCAAGCTGGGCCTCTCGGGATCGAAAACGGCCTACATTCGCGATCTGGCGCGGCACACTCGCGACGGGGTCATCGTCTTCGAGGAGCTTGCCGGATTGCCGGATGAAGAGGTAATCGCCCGCCTCACGAAAGTCAAAGGCGTCGGCGTCTGGACCGCCCACATGTTCCTGATGTTCGCGCTTCGCCGCACCAACGTATTGCCGGTGGGCGACTTGGGGATTCGCAATGCCCTGCGCAAAGCATATGCGCTAGAAGACATGCCGACGCCAAAGGATGTGGAAGCCATAGCCGCAAAGTGGCATCCTTACTGCACGGTGGCGAGCTGGTATCTGTGGCGCAGCCTGGAACCCCAGGCCAATGTGTGATTGCGGCCGGTTAACGGAACGGGTTTTCTACCGTAACCCCGAAGTACTTCTGTCCGGCGTTCAGATCTTCCGACCAGAGGCGTTCACAACCGCCGCGCTCGGCAGCCGCGACTATCATTCCATCATAGAAATGAATGCCGTATAGCCCGCGCGCCTCCACAGCGCGGCGGACGAGATCGCCATCGGGCGCGATCACGCCGATCGGTCCCAGCGCGTCCAACACCGCAGCCACATCTTCGGGAGAAGCCGCGGGAGAGATTTTGTGCAGCAGCGTGACCGCGAACTCGGCCAAAACTTGAGCGGAGATCACGATCTCCCCCGCCAACGCTCTCCTTACGAGATCTTGCGCGGCCCGCTGTTTGCGCCGGTCGCTCGAGTCGTAAGCGTACACCAAGACGTTAGTATCCAGGAATTCACGAGCGGTCATAGAGATCCGCCCGCGTCCAGGTGCGCTTGCCGACTTTGAACTGGAAGCGCTCGAAGCTCCGCTCTAAGGTTTCGCGCTCGCGGCGTTGGCGACCGGCGGCGGCGCTTTCGGCGGCGACGTTTTCAAGATAAACGCGAATCATGCCGGTCAAGGTGGTGTCCCGATCGACGGCGATTTTTCGGACCTTTTTCAGAAGATCCTCGTCGAGTGAAAGGGTGACATTCATAGTGGCTCCGTCTTGAGGCTCGCGGCTAATCACATATTAAGGGAATCACGTATACTGTGTCAAGCGATGCCGAGTAACTACCACCGCGGAATGAAGACTGTAAAGGATTTGTGAAAATGGGGAACAGGTGCGGATTCTGTTAGTCGAGGACGAAGAACGCGTGGCCGGCTTCATTGCCAAAGGGCTGCGCGAGCAGGCTTACGCAGTAGACCTGGCGAGGGATGGCGAACAGGCGCTGTATCGCGCGGCCGTCAACGAATACGATGTGGTGGTGCTCGATGTGATGGTGCCGGTGAAGGACGGGTATGCGGTATGCCGCGAACTGCGCGCCTCCGGATTCCGCGCGCCGATCCTTATGTTGACGGCGCGCGGATCGGTGGACGACCGCATAGCCGGCCTCGATTGCGGCGCCGACGATTATCTCGTAAAACCGTTCGATTTCAAGGAGCTGCTGGCGCGGCTTCGCGCGCTGCTGCGGCGGCCGGAGCCGCTGCGCGTAGACATGCTGAACGCGGGCGATTTGACGCTCAATACCGCCAGTCACGCGGCCATGCGCGCGGGCGTTCCAGTGAGCCTGACCGCGAAGGAATACGCGCTGCTGGAATTTCTGGTGTTGAACCAGGACCGCGTCATGGGGCGGGAGCGGATCGCGCAGCACGTTTGGGACGAGAGCTTCGATCCGTTTTCCAATGTGATCGACGTGTATATCAAGCGCCTGCGCCAGAAGATCGACGCGGGATTCGGGCGGCGTCTGATCCACACGCGGCGCGGCGAAGGATATGTACTGAGCGCGAGCCTGGAGGAGGCCGATGATTCGTAGCTTTCGCTTGCGGCTGACGGCGTGGTATGTGGGATGCTTCGCGATCCTGTTCACGCTGCTCGCGGCTATGTTGTACGGCGTGCTCTCACGATCACTGACCGGGCGGCTGGATGAATCGCTGCTCTCGCAAGCGGCCACGGCATCGGCGCTGTTCCAGGATGAGATGGAGGAGACCAAAGGCGACCGCGAAAAGTCGGCGGGGGAAGCGGTTTCCGACATGCGGCTGCGCGCAGCGAAAGCGGCGCTGCTGGAAGGGACGCGCGTGCTGGCGGCGAGCGCGCCCTTCGATGCTACCGGGGCGGCGCGCATGGCCGGCGCCGCTCAGGAGTCGGCGTTTTCGATTCCCGGAGCGCGCGCCGCGAGTCATCGCTTTACGCTCGATGGCGGTGCGTACATCGCTGTGGCCGCCGAGCCGCTCGATGCTATCAACGCCACTCTGGCGGCCATCCGGCGTGCGATGCTGCTGGCGATTCCACTGATTCTGGCGATCGCGGGCGCCGGCGGGTATTGGTTCGCCTCCCGGGGAATGGCGCCGCTCGATGCTATGGCGGCGCAGGCGCGGCGCATTACAGAGACGCAATCTGGACGCGCGGCTGGAGATTGGCGATGCGGCCGAATGAGTTGACAGCCTTGTCGGAGTCGTTCAATGAACTGCTGGGGCGGCTCGATCAATCGTTCGAAAATATGCGCCGCTTCGTGGCCGACGCTTCCCACGAGCTGCGTACCCCGCTAGCGGTGATCCGCGGCGAAGCGGACGTGGCGCTGGGGAACGAGCGAAGCGCGGCCGAGTACCGGGAATCGCTGGCGATTATTCTGGACGAATCGCGCCGTCTCTCACGGCTGGTAGACGATCTGTTGAACCTGGCGCGGGCGGATGCGGGACGCGTCAAGTTGCAGGCGCAGGAGTTCTACTGGAACGATCTATTACCTGAATGTTGCCGCTCGGTGCAATCGCTGGCGGCCGCGCGGCGGATCGAACTGGAGTGCCGGTGCGCGGCCGACACACCGTTCTGCGGCGACGAAGAACTGCTGCGGCGGATGACGCTCAACCTGCTCGACAACGCCATCCGCTACACGCCGCCAGGCGGTAAGGTTCTGGCGGATCTCGAAGCGGATGCCGGAGGCGTGCGCATCCGGATATCGGATACGGGCATTGGCATCGGTCCCGACGCTGCGGCGCACGTCTTCGAGCGCTTTTTTCGCGCGGACCCGGCGCGAGCGCGCGGCAATGGCGGATTCGGGCTGGGTCTGGCGATCGTAAAGTGGATCGCCGAATCACACCGCGGCGCCGTGGACCTGGCCAGCCGGCCAGGCGCGGGAAGCACGTTTATGGTGACGTTGCCATATGGCGACGGCTGAGTGATCGCGCTTAGGCGCCGGTCGCCGCCTTCAACCGGCTGCGGATCTGAGCCATGACATCCGAGGCCAGGAAGGGCTTGCGCAATACGGGGAAATTATGCTCTTCGCAGAGCGCTTCCTCCTCGGGAGGAAGAATGGTGCCGGTCATGACGATCACGAGCATGTCCGGCTTGGTTTGTAGAAATTCCGCTCCCAGTTCCACCCCGTTGCCGTCGGGCAACATGTAATCGAGCAGCGCGGCGTCGGGCTTATGTTCCAGCACCAGTTTCTTGGCGGCCGCGGCGGATTCGGCGGTCAGCAGGCGCCAACCGGCGTCCGCCATGAGCCGCTCCAGGAAATGCAACAGATCGCGATTATCGTCCACCAGCAGCACGGTTGGATTGACCTGGGCGGGTGCCGGAGTGGTGTCGGCGGCGCGAATATTTAAGCTTTCGCCGCCCGGGGCCACTTCCACCCGCACCTGCGCCCCCGGGTTCACCTGATTGGCCGCTACCAGAGTAGCGAGAGGCTGCGTGAGATGCCGGTGAATGGTGCGATTCAACTCGCGCGCGCCGTACTCGGAGCTAGTCCCGTTTTTAAGGAGAAACTGCCGCGCTTCCTGCGGTACTTCGAGATTGAACGACCGGTTGCCTAAACGCGTATTTACGTGGCGCTGCAGATCGGCAATCTGCTGCTCAAGAATCGCCGTAAGCGACTCGGTGGAGAGCGGCTGATAGGTGATGACGGCGTCGATGCGATTGACGAATTCCGGCGAAAAGCGCTTGCGCACCGATGCCAGCGCGATGTTTTGGAGTTTGCCGGACAGTTCGCCGCGGTCCGCGCCTTGGAACGATTGGAAGCCGAAATCGGGGTTGATCTCCTTCATCATTTCCCGCGCGCCCAGATTGCTGGTAAGAAATACCAGGCTTTTTTCGAAATTCACGGTGGAGTTATCGCCCAGCCGCAAGATTCCCTTATCGAGCACGCCTAGCAGCAACCGCGTCATGGAGGGCGCGGCTTTTTCGATTTCATCGAAGAGCACCAGCGAGAGATCGCAGCCTTCGCTGGTAACGGCGTTCAGCTTCTGTTGAGTCAGCATCGGCTGCGTTTCGCGATGGCCCAGATACCCGGGAGGCGCGCCGATGAGCTTGGCGACTTCGTGCTCCATCTGGAATTCGCCGCAATCCACTTTCAATACGTTCTTGGCGGACCCGTGCAGCACTTCAGCGAGCGCTTCCACGGTTTTGGTCTTACCGGTACCCGTAGGCCCAAGCAGCAGAAACACGCCGACCGGCCGTCCCTCCGGCGATAGACCGGCCTGGAACATCTGAATATAAGGAACGATGATCCGGGTAGCGTCCGGTTGGCCCACCACTTTCTGCGACAGGATGCGGCTCAGGTCGGCGATTGGGTCCGCTGCCTGCTTCTTCGATCCTTTTTGCGAATTCTTCGGTTTTTCCACTCCTGCCTCCGCTTTAATTATAGGAGGCGGGTTGTTCTTAACCCGGCTACGGCGGCGCTGCTCGGGCCGGTTTGGCTCTTTCATTTAATCGACCTTACCTGTTTCAAATCTACCACTTGCGAAAATCGATCCGGCCATCGAAAAAAATACCTGAAAGTCCTGTGACTGACAAATGCTCTTGTAACACGCCTCATGGCCGAATTGGGTATGAATTCGCCGAAAGTGGTACTACGGCCTACATGGCAAAGCAAGAATCCGGAAGGGAGAAATCAACGATGCCGGAACGTAATCCGGCCTTTGGTCAAATCGTAAGGGGATAATTCCAGCGTGACTTTATCGCCCGCCAGGACGCGGATACGATTCCGCCGCAGCCTGCCCGCCAGATGAGCCAATACCACGCGCTCGTGCTCCAACTGAACGCTAAATAGTCCGCTGGGAAATTTTTCAAGAACCGTTCCAGTTACTTCTATGCAGTCCTCTTTGCTCATAACCCTCCGGATTGAGCGGACCGGCCGGGAACATTTTCCAGGCCGGTCCGCGATTTTACTAGGCTACCGAGACGTTGGTTGCCTGCAGGCCTTTGGGGCCCGTTGTTACTTCAAATTCCACTCTCGGATCCTTCATCGAGAGACTTATAACCCTGCGACTGGATCGCGGAGAAGTGTACGAAGACATCTTCACCGTTTTCCCGCTGGATAAAGCCGTAGCCCTTGGCTGCGTTGAACCATTTCACTGTACCTTTTTCTTTCATCTGCCTATATTCCTTCTTGCTTGAACTGAACTTCGCTTCGGCTCCGGCGCCGCCACCTAACAAAAAGGGGCTGCGGAATGGACTCACGCAACCCCTTATTCATTACGAAGCGGAAATCAAGAGCCAAATGCTCTAACATTATACAACAGCGGAATTCCACGGCAAGCGCGGAAGCATCCGAATCGGATGCGAATCGGCGCGAATATTTTGTCGCCGATCGCGTTCGAGTTCGGCCGCTACCGTTTCGCGTTCCGCGCTTTGGAAGCGCCCAGCCGGCAAAACGGGCGTTACCGGCCGAAGCCGATTGCGTACACGATCTTACGGCGAGCGACGATCCATCCGGCGAGAGTGAACGCGAGTAGAGTCAGAGGAGCCGGCTCAGGCGTGGGCGCCGCGAGCGGCGTCGTCTGGCCCCAGACAATGTAGGAGCCCACTGCCGAACCAGCCCCAAAGCTGCCGGTATAGGCGGGATCCCACGTGAACGCGCCGCCGCTGCTGGTCAAAAGGACGCTCGTTGCGAGACTAAACGATCCGGGCGGCGTGACCGGGCCGAGGCAGGCCAATGTCCCGTTTACACAAGAACTGGCCGAGCTAGCCGGGGCGATCGTCGGCCCGAAGGCGCCTATCAGACCCCGGCTAAAGGTCGTGGAAGCCACTGCGGCCTGAAACGCATAATAGGCTTGGACGGTTACGGTATCGGCGGCAGAAGGGCCGCCGACGGCGTTCCCCTCGTAAACCACCTGGAAGTCATGGCCCGCGGCAAAACCGCTCCCGTCGCTGTTATTGGAATCGGTAAACGATCCATAAATCAGGTACGTATCGGTATCGGGCAACGTTATAGTGAAATCCGGTGTCAGGGAGCCGGTGGAGTTAAAGGCCAGCGGCGTAGCCGGACAGCTTCCAACTTCGCACGTACCGTTTACGGCAACCCCGATACTGCTGGCGTTGAGCGCACCGGCGAGCGCAAAAAACATCATGCAAGCCCCACGAATCGCGATCAAAGTCATATCTTTTCTAGTCGGCATGGGAAATCGCTCCTTCTTTCTTAATTAATCTGCGCAAACTGCCCGCCTTCGCGCCAAGAATTTTTGGTTCATGTTAGCCTATCCTCAAACCCGAATGTCCCCGGCAATTTCGCTCACGGAACAGCTTCAGGCCTTCGCCAACGGCGACCGAGAGATGGCGGATGCGGTCCTGCGCGCGATCATGCCGAAGTTACATGAGTTGGCCGCGCGGCATTTGGAGAAGGAGCGCTACCTCGCGCCCGTTTCACCGACGGAGCTGATCAACGAAATCTGGCTACGGCAGATGCACCAGGGCGGCTGGCACATTAGAAGCCGAGAGCATTTCTACGCCATTGCCGGGCGCGCCATGCGCCGCGTGCTGGTGGATTTCGCGCGCAGCCGTTTGGCGCTCAAGCGCGGCGCGTTCGATCCACCGGTGCCACTCGACCAGGCAGTGGCGGCCAATCAACCCGATCCCAATAGCGCCGCGCAAATCGTCGAGATCGGGCTTCTGATGGAAAAGATGGCGAAGGCCCGGCCCGGTTCGGTGCAGGTGGTCGACATGCACTACTTCGCGGGCTTCTCTCTGGAAGAGATCGCTGAAATTACCGGGCTGAGCGTACGCCAGGTCCGGCACCGCTGGGAAAAAGGCCGGGATTGGTTGAAGGACCACATGCTGCCGCGGAAAGATCGCGCGCAGTTGGCGCCGCGAACGCCATCGCGCCTGCAGCCTAGGGCCGTCAAGCGTTTAAAAGACTCCGCCCGCCGGCACGCTCCCTAACTCGCCGCCTCCTCGAAGAACTTAATCGACGCCGCTGCCGCAGCTTCCCACGTGAATCGGCCTGCGCGCGCGCGGCCTCTAACGCCGAGTTCGGCGCGCAGCGTAGGCGAGAGCAGCAGCTTCTCGAGGGCGTCCCGCAATTCGCCTACGCTGCGAGGGTCTATGAGCAACGCCGCATCGCCCGCGATTTCCGGCAGTGAGGAGACATTCGACGTAACCGCCGGCGTCCCCGCCGCCATCGCCTGCGCCAGCGGAAATCCAAAGCCTTCATACAGCGAGGGATATGCGAAGACGGTCGCTGAGGCGGTGAGCGGCGCGAGATCGGCTTCCGGAATATAGCCCAGATAGCGCACACTGCGGAGGCGTGCGCGCGTGGCCTCATCGGCCCACCCCATGGGACCTGCCACCACCAGCTCGAATTCATCGCGCAGGGAACCGGACAGCGACTCGAACGCGTCGATCAGCGCCGGAATATTTTTGCGTGGCTCGATAGCTCCCAGCGCCAGCACGAATGGCCGCCCTAACCGATATCGCGCGCGCACGTCGGCGATAGCTTCGGGCTTCACATCGAAGAACCGGCCGGGAATGCCGGAGTAGATTACCGCGATGCGCTCGGGCGAAATGCCAAGGATGCGCACGGCGTCGCGCTTGGTGCATTCGGAAACGGCAATCAAGCGGTGCGCACGGCGCAGCAGCTCGGCCGCGGCGCGGTCTGCCCGGCGGGTGGCCGGCAGTGTGCAGCTCGGGCATGGTCCAACTGGTCATATCGTGAATGGTGGAAGTGAGGCGCGGACGGCGCGGCGGATGGCGCACCAGATTGCTCGCGTGAAAAATATCGGCGCCGCCCGCCGCCCAATCGAGCACCGGCAGCCGCGCGTAGTTGGAAAGCGCGAGGCCGCCCAAGCCGCAAAAAGTGCGCAGAGGCCCCGCGATCGAAGCTTCATGGTTCAAGGCTCCCAGTCCGCCGAGCGGCGGAAACGTGCGGATAGATTCGCCTCCGGCAGCGCGACGCAGGTGATCGATCCAATAGTAGAGATAGTTCTTGACACCGGCGCTGCGGATGAGCAGAGGTACGGCGTCGATGACGACGCGCATTCCCACCAGTATGTGCTAAACTGGCGGCTTATGGCAGCATTCACCCTCGCGCGGCATCGTCATACTCATGCCAGCTTGCGACGGGCGTTACCCTGAGTGCAATCCTAAAGAACTCGAAAGGATGCCCGCCGCTCCCAAACGGCGGGCTTTTTATTTTTGGGCGATGACTCTGGATTTTGAAAAATCGGGCGGCTTGGTGACGGCGGTTGTCCAAGACCATGCTACCGGCCGCGTTTTGATGGTCGGGTTACATGAATGCGGAGGCGTTTGATTTAACCGTCAAGACAGGTTTTACGACCTTCTACAGCCGCTCGCGGCAGAAGCTGTGGGTCAAAGGCGAGAGCTCCGGGCATCGATTGGTCGTGAAAGAGATCGCAGCCGATTGCGACCTGGACGCCGTCCTGGTGCGTGTGGAAGCTCTGGGGCCGGGCGTCTGCCATGAAGGATACGACAAGCTGCTTCTTCCGCCGCCTGGAAAATGGCGAATGGAAAGTTGCGGACGAGCGCGCATACGACCCCGCGGAAGTTTACGGTGGCCTCAGGTGAAGCTCAAGCTCGGAATCCCCAAGGGCAGCCTTGGAGACCGCTACGGTCGAGCTCTTCCGGCGCGCGGGCTTTACCATTGTCACCGGCAGCCGCTCGTATTTTCCGGCGATTGACGATCCGGAAATCGAATGCATGCTGATCCGCGCGCAGGAGATGGCGCGCTACGTGGAGGATGGAGTTCTGGACGCGGGGCTGACCGGCCGTGACTGGGTGGAAGAAAATCAGGCCGGCGTTGTGGCCGTCGCGGACCTGGTTTATGCCAAGCAGAGCTTCGGCAAAGTGCGCTGGGTCCTGGCGGTACCTGAAGCGTCGGGTTTTTGCAGCGTAAAGGATCTCGAAGGCAAGGTGATCGCCACCGAGTTAGTGGAGACTACCAAGCGATATCTGGCAGCCAATGGCGTCCGCGCCAAGGTGGAGTTCAGTTGGGGAGCCACGGAAGTGAAGCCGCCGGTGCTGGCCGATGCGATTGTGGAAGTCACTGAGACAGGCTCGTCGCTGCGCGCTAACAAGCTCAAGATCATCGGCGAGATACTCGAATCCAACACGCAGTTGATCGCCAACCGGCTCGCGTGGGGGGACCATCGACAAGCGCCGCAAACTGGAAGACATAAAGATGTTGCTGGAAGGCGCCATCAACGCGCTGGGCAAAGTGGGATTGATGCTCAATGTGCATAAAGACAACCTCGCCGCGATATTAAAGGTACTGCCCGCGCTGAAGCGCCCCACCATCTCGCACCTCAGCGACGAAGAGTGGCTGGCGGTGAATACCATTCTGGATGAAACCACCGTGCGCGATATTATTCCGCGCTTGAAACAGGCGGGTGGCGAGGGAATCGTGGAATACCCGCTCAACAAGATCGTGCTGTGATTCGAAAGATTTTCCTGTGATCCGGATTATTGAAAGCAAGAATATCGGTCGCCTGTTGGCGCGGAAGGCGGCGCGGCTCACCGAGGCGGAAGAGACAGTACGGCCGATTCTGGAAGCGGTTCGCAAGCGCGGCGATAAGGCGCTGCTGGAATATGCGCGCCGATTCGATGGATTCGCGCGCAAGAGCGTCCGCGTGCCGGAAGCGCGAGTTGGACGCCGCGGCCGCCCGGCTGATCGCCGGATTTTCGCGGCGCGGTGGAGACGGCCGCGGCCAATATCCGCGCCTACGCCAAGCGGCAGATGCCGCATGAATGGCACTTCGAGCTCGTGCGTGGGCTGCGCGTGGGGCAAATTGTGCGGCCGCTCGACACGGTGGCGGCGTATGTGCCGGCGGGCCGCTATCCGTTGCCATCCACGGTGATGATGACGGTGATTCCGGCGCAGGTGGCGGGCGTTCCGAATATATGCGTAGCGTCGCCGAAGCCTGCGGCGGAGGTGCTGGGAACGGCCGCCATGCTGGGCGTGAGCAATGTCTTCGAAATGGGCGGCGCGCAGGCCATTGCGGCGTTCGCTTATGGGACCCGCACGGTACCGCGCGCGGACCGCATCGTGGGGCCGGGAAATATCTATGTAGCGGCGGCGAAGAAGCTGCTGGCGGGCGAAGTGGGAATCGATTTCATTGCGGGGCCCACGGAGATCCTGATCGTTGCGGCGGATGGCGATCCGCGGCACTTCGCGGCCGACATGCTGGCGCAGGCGGAACACGACGTGGATGCATCGGCCGTGCTGCTGACCACATCAAAGAAGCTGGCGGCGGCAGTGGCGAAGGAAGTGGAGCGGCAGTTGGCCTCGCTGCCGACGGCGGCAGTGGCGCGCAAAGCGATTCAGCGAAATTCGGCGATTGTGCTGGTGCGGTTCGCTCGATGAGGCGGTGGAGATTTCCAACCGCTTTGCGCCGGAGCATTTGAGTATTCCCGGATGAGACGCTGCTGCCGAAGATCCGGCACGCGGGGAGCGTATTCGTAGGCCCGTTTTCGCCGGAAGCGGCGGGAGATTATGCTTCGGGACCGAACCACGTGCTGCCCACCGGCGGGGCCGCGCGGCAGCGGGGCGGCCTCTCGGTAACCGATTATCTGAAGGTGATTTCCGTGCAGCAATTGAGCGCCTCGGCCCTGCGGCGGCTTGTACGCCGGCGATCACGACGCTGGCGCGCGCCGAGGGCCTCGAGGCGCCATGCGCGTTCAGTGGAGGTTCCGCGTTTTGGTGAAACGGTGAGCGGTAAAGCGGCCAAATTCCCTCGAGGCGCTATCCGGCCCCGGCCGGCCGTGATCGCCATGGCGCCTTACTCGCCGCCCACGGGCGGCCGCGCGGGCAAGCTGCGGCTCGATTTCAACGAGAACACCGTCGGCTGCTCGCCGCGCGTGATCGAAGCCATCCGGCAGCGGCGTGGCAGCCGAGGATCTCGCGGTCTATCCGGAATACGGCGAGGCCAAGAACGCGATCGCGAATTATTTCCAGGTAGCGCCGGAGCAATTCGTTTTTACCAACGGCACCGACGAGGCCATTCAGGTTTTCATCAACACCTACGTGGATGACGGGCAGGAAGTGGTCGACGCTCAAGCCCGCCTACGCGATGTACCGCTTCTATGCCGAGGTCGCGGGCGCGAAGGTGGTCGAGGTTCCCGTACCCGCAGCCGGATCATGGAATTTCCGCTGGATGCGGTGCTCCATGCCATCACGCCGCGGACACGCGCGCAGTCTGCTGGCGAATCCCAATAACCCTACCGGGCAGCGGCGATTTCGCTCGAGGGAATCGCGCGGATTCTGCGGCAGGGCGCGCAAGGCGGCGGTGCTGATCGACGAGGCCTATTACGAATTTTCGGGCATCACGGCGCTGCCGGAAATCGCGCGGGCGCCGAACCTTTTCGTGTGCCGCACCTTTTCTAAAGTCTTCGGCATGGCGGCGATGCGGCTGGGCTGTCTGTTCTCGCATGAGGCCAATATTCACTTTCTGCACAAAGCGCAATCGCCGTACAGCGTGAACATGCTGGCGGTGATGGCGGCGCAAGCGGCGGTGGAAGATACGGCTTACGTGCAGAACTACGTCGCCGAAGCGCTGGCCGCGCGCGAGTTGCTGTCGATCGGGCTGGAAAAATTGGGCATTCGGCTACGTGCCCAGCTCGGCAAATTTCGTGCTCGGGCGGTTTGGCGCGCGCGCCATCGAAGTGCGCGATGCCCTGCGCGAGCGCGGCATTCTGGTGCGCGACCGCAGCTATGAAGCGCCCGGCTGCGTGCGCATCACCGTCGGGACGCGCGAGCAGACGCGGCGGCTGCTGGCGGCGCTCGAAGAGATTTGGATCCGATGAGCGCACCCATGCTGGTTTTCGATATGGATGGCGTGCTGGTGGAAGTCACCGAATCCTATCGCGAGACCATCGCCCGCACCGTCGAGCATTTCACCGGCGCGCGGCCCACGCGCGAACGCATTCAGGAGTATAAAAACGCGGGCGGATGGAACGACGATTGGCAGCTTTCGCATCACATGGTTCGCGAAGCCGGCGTGGACGCCGCGTTTGAAGATGTGACAGCGCACTTTCAAAAGCTGTTCCATGGCGACGGCACGGATGGATTGATATTGCGCGAACAGTGGGTGGCGCGGCCCGGGCGCGCTGGAAAAACTCAACCGGCGGTTTCGGTTCGCGGTGTTCACCGGCCGTCCGAAATGGGAAGCCGAGATGACGCTGAAGCGGTTTGCGCCGGAGCTGATCTTCGACCCCATCGTGGGCATGGATGAAGTGGAGAATCGCAAGCCCGCGCCCGATGGGCTGCTGCAAATTCTGAAACGCGAGCGCGAAATTGATCTATGTTGGCGATACGCGTGGACGATGCGCGCTGCGCCAGGGCCGCGGGCGTGCGGTTTATCGGGATTGCCGCGCCGTCGAATCCGCTCTTACCTCGATTTGGTTTTCCTGTTCCAGGCCGAAGGCGCGTTCGCCATTGTCGACGATATCAATTATCTGGAAGAGGTTTTCGCGTTATGAGAAACGCCGAGCGGCCTATTCAGCGCAACACCAAAGAAACGCGCATCGAGCGGCGCGTTGAAAATTGAAGGCCGCGGCCGGTATGATATCGCCACCGGCATTCGTTTCCTCGATCACATGCTGGAGCTGTTCACCAGGCATGGCGGTTTCGATTTGAAGCTCCGGGCCGAAGGCGATCTGGATGTGGACCAGCACCATACGGTGGAAGATGTGGGCATCGTGCTGGGCCAGTTATTCGCGCAAGCGCTCGGCGACCGCAAGGGCATCAACCGCGCCGGATACTTCGTCCTGCCGATGGATGAAACGCTGGCGTTAGTGGCGGTGGATCTGGGCGGCCGGCCGGCGCTGGTCTACAAAGATCGCGTGAAAGTGGGCGCGTGGGCGATCTGCAAACCGAGCTGGTGGAAGATTTCTTCGGCGGATTCGTGAACCACGCCGGCGCCAATCTGCACGCCAAAGTTCTCTACGGCCGCTCCAGCCATCACAAGATCGAGGCGATTTTCAAGTGCTTTGCGCGCGCCATGAAGTACGCATGTTCCAAAGATGCGCGGCTTAAGGATCAGCTTCCTTCCACCAAGGGGCTGCTGTGATCGCGATTCTCGATTATGGCGCGGGCAATCTGCAGTCGGTGCAGCAACACGCTCGAAGCGATCGGCTGCGAGTACCGGCTGGTGCGCGACGCCGGCCGGACTGCGGCGCGGCGTCGAAGATTTTGCTGCCGGGCGTGGGCCATTTCGGCCAGATGATGCGCGCGCTGGATGCGCTGCAAGTGCGCGATACGCTGCTGGAATCGCATTGGCGCGGGCGTGCCGTTCCTGGGAATCTGTCTCGGGTTGCAGGCGCTATTCGAGGCCAGCGAAGAGGCCCCGGAAGTGCGCGGCCTGGGCATCTTCGAAGGCATGGTTCGGCGTTTTCCGGCGCATGCGCGCGTGCCGCACATGGGCTGGAATCAACTGGAGCTGCAGCGGCGAATCGAAGCTATTGCGCGGCCTGAACGCAGACCCGTTCGTCTATTTCGCCCACAGTTATTATGCGCCCGAAGACGCAGTATGCCAGCGCTATCTGCACGCTATGAGGTTCCCTACACCGCGGCGCTCGAAGAGGGCAACGTTTTTGGCGTGCAGTTCCATCCCGGAGAAATCGGGCGCCGCGGGGCTGGCGATTATGAGGAATTTCGCCGCGTGTTAGCCAAACGCATCATCCCGTGCCTGGACGTGACCGATGGCCGCGTCGTCAAAGGCGTCAACTTTGTCAATCTGCGCGATGCCGGCGACCCGGTGGAACTGGCCGATCGCTACAATCGCGAGGGCGCCGACGAGCTGGTCTTCCTCGATATCACCGCATCCAGCGATGCGCGCGAGATCATGGCGGACGTGGTGGCGCGCACCGCGCGCAACGTCTTCATCCCGCTGGCCGTGGGCGGCGGCATCCGCTCGGTGGCCGATGCGCGGCGCATTCTGCTGGCGGGCGCGGACAAGGTTTCGGTCAACACGGCCGCGGTGCGGCGGCCCGAACTGATCACCGAACTTAGCCGCGAATTCGGCGCGCAAGCCGTGGTGCTGGCCATTGACGCGCGCCGCCACGCCGCGGGGCAGTGGCACGTTTATACGCGCGGCGGCCGCGACGATGAAGGCATCGACGCAGTGGCATGGGCCGCGCGCGGCGAGGAACTCGGCGCAGGCGAAATTCTGCTGACCTCAATGGATACCGATGGCGTGCAGGAAGGCTTCGATTGCGCGCTCACAGGCCGCGGTTTCCCGCGCGACCCACGTGCCGGTGATCGCCAGCGGCGGGGCGGGAAAGCCCGAGCATTTCGTCCGCGTGCTGACGGATGGATGCGCGGACGCGGCGCTGGCGGCGTCCATCTTTCATTACGGAACCTACACGCATCAATCAATTGAAGGAAGAGCTGGCCCGGCGCGGCATTCCCGTGAGGCCGGCGTGATTTTCCCTTGCATCGACATCATGGACGGCAAGGCCGTGCAGCTTGTGCAGGGACGCGAGAAGGCGCTCGAGGCCGATGCGCCCGAAGAGATGCTGCGCAAATTCGCCGCATTCCCGGAAATTCAGGTGATCGACCTGGACGCCGCCATGGGCCGCGGCTCCAACGACGAATTGGTGCGCCGGCTGGCCTCGCAAGCCGCCATCCGCGCCGGCGGCGGCGTGCGCACGGTGGAGCGCGCGCGGGCGCTGGCGGATCAAGGCGCGCGTAAAGTGATCGTGGGCACCGCGGCATTCGCCAAGTCGGGCATTAACGAGCCGTTTCTGGCGGCGCTGCGGCGATAGCATTGGACGCGAGCGGCTGATTGTGGCGCTCGATTCCAGGAATGGCCGCATCGTGGTGAAAGGCTGGCGCGAATCCACAGCGCTGACCGCCGAAGAGGTCTTGAGCGCGCTCGAACCGTACTGCTCCGGGTTTCTCTGCACGTACGTCGATAAGGAAGGCATGATGCAAGGCACCGACCTAGACTGGTTTGCGCGGCTGCGCGCGGCCACTTCGCTGGAGTTGACCGCCGCCGGAGGAGTGACCACGATGGAGGATGTGCGAGCCCTACTCGGCCTCCGCATAAACGTCGCCATCGGCATGGCGATGTACACCGGCCGCCTGAAGCTGGAAGATTTGGCATTGTCGGCCGGGTAAGTAGAGGTTGAAGAAATTTATGATCCGTCGCGTCTTTCTTGGCCTATTAGTCGCGCCTCGAATCGTTTGGGCGCAGGCCGCTACGGGATGGAGAGTCGTCTGGGCGGATGAATTCGACGGCGCCGCAAATTCTCCACCCGATCCCGCTAAATGGGGATACGACATCGGGGACGGCTCTCCCGGTAATCCCGGTTGGGGAAATAACGAGAAAGAAGTCTACACTACCTCCACTTCCAACGCGTTTCAGGACGGCAACGGCCACTTAGTCATTCAGGCCTTGAACAACAATGGCGCTTACACTTCCGGGCGCATCAAGACACAGAACACCTTCACCTTCACTTATGGCAAGGTTGAAGCGCGTATCAAACTGCCTTACGCGCAGGGAATATGGCCTGCATTCTGGCTTTTGGGCGCGGATATCTCCCGCGGAGTCCAGTGGCCGGCGTGCGGCGAAGTGGATGTAGTCGAAAATTTCGGCGTTCAGGATAACGACGCCTCCGTGAACCATGGGACGATCCATGGGCCGAATTACGCCGGCACGGGTGTCACTGCCACGTATACGCTCCCAGGAAATCAGGCCATTTCGGCCGACTTCCACAGTTTCTCGATAGAGTGGGAGCCCGGCAGGATAGAGTTTTTCGTAGAAGGGGTCTCGTACCTCAAGACCACACCGGCATCGCTACCGCGCGGAGGCCAGTGGGTCTTCGATAACAATCCAATGTTTCTTCTGCTGAATCTCGCGGTGGGAGGGAGCCCTGCGCCGGTCGGTTATCCCGATGCGAGTACGCCCTTTCCGCAGCAGATGATCGTCGATTACGTCAGGGTCTATCAACGTACTCAACCGCTACGGCATCGCTAAACGAACGATTCTTAATTCCCGCCCCTGGTATCGTCCAGGCGAAAATTCTCTACCAGATACTCGCGTACCGCATACGCGCATGTGCCGTTTTTGCGCCGATGGCGATTGGGCACAAACACGTCGAGCTTGACTCTGCCCGCAATCTATTGTAAGTATCAAGCCTAAGGAGCGGAACTTATGTGCCAGATGAAGCGGCGGTCCTTTCTAGGTTCGTCCGCAACGCTTTTGGGAGGCGGTTTGATCGCGGGCCAGCACGGACATGCGCAGAACCACGCCTCCAGCCCCGCCAGCGGTATGCATAACCATGTGCATACGGTTTCGTTGATGACGGAGACCGCCAATCGCCTGCTGGCGGCGCTTAGCCCGGAACAGAAAGCCAAGGCAACCTTTCCGTTCAACGACGAAGAGCGCATGCACTGGTTCTACGTGCCGATCGACCGCAAAGGCATTACGTGGGGCGAAATGAGTCCCTACCAGAGGCACTTGGCCAGCGCGCTGCTCGCATCCGGGTTGAGCCAGGTCGGCTACATCAAAGCGGTCACCATCATGAGCCTCGAAGACGTTTTAAAAGTTATGGAGAACGACAGCGGAGTCCGCCGCAATCCCGAAAACTATCACTTCTCGATTTTCGGCGCACCCTCCGACAGCGCCACGTGGGGATATCGCGTAGAGGGCCATCACGTCAGCCAGAACTATACAGTGACGAACGGTCAAGTGGTGGATGGACCAAGTTTCTTCGGTTCCAACCCGGCGGAAGTCAAACAGGGGCCTCGCAAAGGGCTGCGGGCGCTCCCCGCGCGAAGACGATCTGGGTTTCGAGGTGATCCATGCGCTCGACGAACCGCTGCAAAAGACCGCTATCGTCGATGCCAAGGCCTATGCCGACATCCTGACGACAAACTCGCGCACCGCCGCGCTTAAGGGCCAGCCATCGGGTCTTTCCGCCTCCAAGATGAACGCCCGGCAGTTCGACGCGCTGCGCGCGTTGTCGGAACTTTACGCGCACAACCTTCCCGATGATATAGCTCAACGCCGCCTCGATCAGATCAACAAGGCCGGCCGCAATACCTGGTTCGCATGGGCCGGGGGGACCAAGCCAGGCGACCCGCATTATTATCGGGTACAGGCGCCCACGTTCCTGATCGAAATGGATATGACGCAGGACAACGCCAACCACATCCACTCCGTCTGGCGCGATTTACCTGCCGATTTCGGCGGCGATCTGCTCAAGGCGCATTACGAAAGCAGCCATCAGGTTCACGCCGGTTAACGCCCTGAGCGCTCCGCCCGCGCTATCGTAGTTAATAGGGCATATGCGCCGCATCCTGGCAATTCTGCTGTTCGTGGTTCTGGCCGCGTGGGCGGCCGTCAACGTCAAGTTGTATCTGAAGGACGGCGGTTTTCACCTGGTCCGCGAATACCAGGTTCAAGGCGACCGCGTTCGTTTCTACAGCGTCGAGCGCAGCCAATGGGAGGAAATCCCAGTGGACCTGGTGGATCTGAAGCGCACCCAAACCGAAGCGGCCGCGCGTCAGGAGCAGATCGAAAAAGACGCCAAATCGCTTACGGAAGAAGACGCCGAACGTAAGGCTCTTCAAAAGGAGGTCATGCGCATTCCGCAGAATCCCGGTGTCTATTGGCTGGAGGGCGGCGAGACCCGATCGCTTAAAGCGGCGGAATCCACCGTACACACCGATAAGGGCCGCAAGATTCTACGCTACCTTTCGGGCGTGCCGCAAATGATGAATGGCAAGGGCACGCTGGAGATTCAGGGCGCGCATTCGCTCAACGTATTCACCGATCCGGAGCAGGAGTTTTATATTCAACTTTCGGATACCGAACCGTTTGGCATTGTTAAGCTCGCTCCGTCCAAGACCGGCGTTCGCGTGGTGGAGAATCTGACGTTTGAATCGATGACCAAAGAAGTGCAAGAGGAGCCCTACCTGATCGACATCATCCAGCAGGAGCTCGCGCCCGGCGGCCTCTACAAAATCTGGGCGAAAGATCCGCTGCCGCCCGGCGAGTACGCCGTAGTGGAGTACACGCTAGGCAAGCTGAACATGCAGGTCTGGGATTTCGGCATCAAAGCCAAGTAGCGGCGTACAATGTGAGGCATGACACCTACCCGCCGCGAGATGTTCGCGGCTTTGCTCGCCGGTGCGGCCACGCCAGCCGCGGCGCCCACCGCAACGTCGGAGGACGGCGTTGCCATTCCGGGCAAGCGCCCGATGATTCTTCACAGTGACCGGCCCGAAGACCTGGAAAGTCCCGGCGAATATTTCCAAACCTGGGTCACTCCCGTCGATTCGTTTTTCGTCAGGCAACATATTCCCCGCCCCGCGCCCATAGACCCCGCGGCTTACAAACTGACGCTCAACGGCATGGTCTCCCATCCGCGAGAGGTTTCGCTGGCCGACCTCAAGGCGCTGCCGCAATTCATGGTACCGGCGACGCTCGAATGCACCGGCAACGGCCGCGGCTTTTATACTCCAAAAGTCCCCGGCATCCAATGGAAGCGCGGCGCCGTAGGCAACGCCGAATGGCAGGGCCCGCGCCTGAGCGATGTTTTGAAGCTCGCCGGCATTGAGTGAAGCCGCGGCGCACGTGGAAATCAACGGCGCCGACATTGGCGTGGCCCAGACGCCCGATTTCATACGCTCCATGCCGATGAAGAAAGCCATGCATCCCGCCACCATTTTGGCCTTGAAGATGAACGGCGAGACGCCGACCATTCACGGGTTCCCCGCGCGGCTTGATAGTGCCGGGCTGGGACGGCACAAGCTGGGTCAAATGGGTCACGCGCTTGACGCCGCAAGCGCAGCCGAGCGGCGGCTTTTTCATGAACCCGGGCTACCGCATACCCCGCATCCCATTGCCGCCGGGAACCCCGGCCCGTCCCGCGGAACTGGAAGTGATCGAAGGCATGCCTGTGAAGTCGTCGATCATGCTGCCGCAGGATGGCGCCAAATTCGCGCCAGGGGCCGATCGCCGTCCATGGCATTGCCTGGGCGGGCGAAGAAGCGATTGAGCGCGTGGATGTCTCGTTCGATGGCGGCAGCCGCTGGCAAGCCGCTACTCTATCGCCGCAGAAGCTACATTTCGCCTGGCGGCTGTGGCGCGTCGATTGGAAGCCCGAAGGCCCCGGGCTACTACACTATCCTTTCGCGCGCCACCGATACCGCCGGACGGGTGCAGCCGTTCGTTCCCACATGGAACCCATCCGGCTATCTGTGGAACGGCATCGACCGCATCGGCGTTATCGTGGAGGCAAAAGCATGAGCGCGAAATTGCTATGCTTCGCGGCCTTCGCGCTGGCGGTCGCCATGGCCGCGGACAAGGCCACGCTCGACCGCGGTCAAAAAGTGGAGCAGACCAGTTGCTTGCCCTGCCACAGCCTGCGCTTGATCGAGTCGCAACGCCTCCCGCGCGCCACCTGGGATAAGGAATTGACCAAGATGGCCGGCTGGGGCTGGAGCGCCAAGCCCGAAGACCGCGCGGCGCTTCTGGAATACCTCGTCGCGAATTACGGCGACGACAAGCCGCCGATGCCGCCGGAGAAGTCTGCCGACGGCAGAAAATAGCTACGCACTTGTACTTGTGGGGCAGGTTGCCAACCTGCGGCCGATTGTCAATCGGCCTGCCGCGACCAGTCAATCGACTCGCTGTTTTGTCACAAAAGGGCAATGGAGATCGTATTAAAAGTTGTGCAGCCCGCCAAGGAACTGGCAGTGAGTCCCACCGAGGCCGAAACGGGCGCCGCGCGCCGGCGTGGATCGACGCGCTCTTCCGGCAACATTATCCTCGCCTGGTGGCGATGGTGGCGCGGTTAACGGGCGACCGCGGACAGGCGGAAGAGATCGCCGCCGACGTGTTTTGCAAGCTTTCGGTGCGCGCGGCCGCACCGGACGACCGGCATGTACCGTGGCTCTACCGTGTGGCCGCCAACGCGGGATTAGACGCGTTGCGCACTAATGCCCGCCGGCGCCGCCATGAGCAGGCGGCTCACGTGGAAAGCTTGCGGATGGCTCGGGGGAGCTGCGCTTTGGAGCGGATGCTGAGCGAAGAGCGTCGCGAGCGCGTGCAGGCGGTGCTGGCGGAAATGAAGCCGCGCGATGCGCAACTCTTGGCGCTGCGGGCGGAGGGCTTAGCCTATCGCGAGCTGGCGGAATCGCTGGGCGTGCGGGCCAGTTCCATCGGCACGCTGTTGGCGCGGGCGGAAGCGGAATTTGAACGGAAATTTCGCGCCCGTTATGGGGAGGGGATATGAAGGAATGCTGGGATGAAGGCGGGTTGAGAGCGTATCTCGACCGCGAGTTGCCGCCAGAGGAGATGACGAGCATCGCGGTTCATCTGGGCGGCTGCGCGCAGTGTCATGCGCGATACAACGAGTTGAGCGGACGCGCGGCGCGCGTGGCGGCGTTGATGGAGACGTTGACGGCGGATGCGGGGCAGGTGGTCCCATCCGCGCCATCGGCGCAGCCTTGGTTTAAGCCGCGCCGGTTGGCGGCAGCGGGTTTGGCGATCGCAGCGACAGCCGCATTGGCGTTTGCGTTGCTTCCGAAGCGCGCCGACGCTGCTGAAACCCGCGGCGGCGCCGCAGGTCGAGCCGATGCGCCATGTAATTGAGCAAGCCGCCGCGGCCGCCGTGGAGTTGCCGGGACGTTTGCCTCGAAGGGCTAAAATCCCAAACGCATGAAGGCGGCGCCGATGCAGTATTATTTAGCGCTCGACGACGGACCCATCGATACCGGCGTGGTGATGCGGGTAGCCTTCGATGGCACAGGGATGCAGGCGGACGTGATTTTCGATGCCGAGGGGCGCCCGCGGGCCATTCGGCCAATTAAGTGAATCAGAGGAGAATCGAATGAAACGAATCTACGGGATCGCAACTGATGACGGCCCTCTCTGCGTTCGTAGCGGCGGCGCAGGATGCGGCTTTACAGGATCTACAGAAAAAAGTCAAGGCGGAGCTTCAGACGCTGAAGCTCACAACGGTTGGCATGGGGGGCGGCGTGATGTCGAACGTGAAGAACGCTCCCTATCGCGCCGACCAGATTACAGAATTCACGCAAACCCTCGGCGACGGCACGCGCATCCACAATGAGGATCGCGTAACCATCTACCGCGATACCCAGGGCCGCGTCCGCCGTGAAACGCCCGAGGAGATCTCGATCTGGGATCCGAACGCCGGCCTGCGCTATGTCCTCGACCCTCAGAAATTGACTGCCAGAACGATGCAGGTATCGGTTTCCATGAAGCCGGGGAGCTCGGGCGGCTTGTATTACTTTCAACAGACGGGGCAAGCGCCTATGCCACCTGCCGGCAGCGGCCTTGGGGACAAGATCCGGGTTGCGAGCCAGACGACGACCGAGGACATCACTATCACATTGACTGGCAAGACCGAAACCATGGCTTCGAATAAAGAGTCCCTCGGAACGCAAGTCATGGAAGGCGTCTCCGCGCAGGGCGAGCGGCAGACCAGGACCATTGAGACCGGCGATATCGGCAATGACCGGCCCATTCAGATTATCAACGAGCGCTGGTATTCGCCCGATCTGCAGGTGGATGTGATGACGCGGCGCAGCGACCCGCGCAGCGGCGAAGAGATCATGCGGCTCACCAATATTAATCGCGCCGAGCCGGACGCGAGCTTGTTTCAAGTGCCGGCCGGCTATCAGATTGTTGAGGGAAAGACAACGCCGATGCTAAAAGTGAGGCAGTAAGCTGTAAGCAGCGGGCGTTCGTATGAGTACATCCCGGCCGTCCGGCAGCGGATGAAAGTCTCCACAGAGTGGTAGACTCGGTGGCAAGCTGAGGGTTTTATGAAGTTACAATGCCATTTCCGCAATCTGCTGCTGGCGGCCGCCGTTATTACCGGATCGGGGTGCGCCGCGTATGGAGACAGCTTGGTACTGATCGCGCAAAACGGCGGGCAATACGACTATGGCATTGAATTGGACGCGAATCGGGGATTGACCATCGTCGCCGGCGACAAGATTGCCTTGACCGGGCTATTCGGCGTGACTGGCGCGAGCGTCCTACCTGACCTCAGTTTTGCGTATTCCACCCCGGTCTTCACGGCCACCTCGGTAACCATCACCGACCTGACCCCGTTCGTACTCGATCCGCTCACCACCAGTCAAATCATTTCGGCTGTGCGCGTGATTTCATCCGTCTCGACAACGGCAACGATCGGTTACCAAGTTCAAACGGGGAGCGAAGGCACGCTTTCCGGTAGTGTGGCCGGCCCTCTTGCTATCGTGCCTGAGCCGGCGGAACTGCCCGCGGCGGCCGCTATAGCCGCGTTGCTGGCGCTGAAGATAAAGCGCCGGGGAGCTGCGGTTGTAGGTTGATATCGGGCGGCTATTAACCCGGCCCCAACCGCTCTCACTGTTCGAATCTCAGGCAAGCTCTCCCCAGATAGATCTCATCCCCGGGCCGAAGTTTCTCGCCGCGGCGATTGCCCGGCGCGACTTCAATGGCGCGGCCGTCGCGGAAGACGCGCGTGCCGAATTCGCTCTCATCGTCGCATAGCCGGTAATCGCCATCCTCGCGGCGGATGTGGGCGTGTTTGCGCGATACAGTCGCCGCGGCTTCATCGGCGCCTTCCTGGAAAACGATGTCGTTGCGGCGGATCACGCGATGCTCGGCATCGGTCAACTCCGCCATGCGGCCGATATTCGTGCGCGCCTTGTCCAAGATATATTCGGAGCGGTCGGCCGAACCTTTGACCACGCTCAAACGCGCGGGCGCGGCTGGCGAAGACGGCGTCACCTCGTTGGCAGGCTGGGCGGCGTACTCGATTTCGAATGGCTTCGGGCCCGATTCGACGGCGCGCACATCCACTGAAAATCCACGCGGCGCCTCGCACGCGGCGGCTTGCAGCGCTTCGCGAATGTCCGCTTCCAGGCGCTCGCCGAATGCGGTCTCGAGCATGGCCCGCCGGTTGGCATCGGGCGAGACCAGCGTGACCGTGAGATGCGCGAACGGAAAGATGCGGCGTCCGCGCGCGAGCGTCTCGATCCTGGTTTCAATCTCTGCGAGTATAGCGCGATGCAATAGCATCAGCTCGTTGGAATCGGCCGCGCCGAAGAGTCGCTCGGTCCAGCGCTGAAAGCCGCGCTCGATGCTCTTTTCGATGCCTGAGAACACGCTCATGGCTGAATTAACCCCAATTTGCGGGCGGCGTTTACGATCTCCGCGGCCGCGGGCGCGGCGGCGGTTCCGCCATACACTCCATTTTCCACCAACACAGAAACGGCAACGCGGTGGGCGGCGGCGCCATACGGCGCGAAGCCGATGAACCAGGCGTGTGAGGGCGCATCCTGCAACTCGGCAGTGCCAGTCTTGCCTGCCATGGGCACGGTAGCGGCCCCGGCCCGGCGGCCTGTGCCGGAGGTGACCACTTCGCGCATGAATTTCGCGAGGGTCTGCGCCTGATCGGCCGTCAACACGTTTGCGGGCGAATTGGTGCGCGTGTTGGTTTCATCCACGATCCACCGGCCTTCCGGCATTTGGCCGGCGTTGGCGATGGTGGCGGCGACACGCGCCATCTGGAACGGCGATGCGACTACCTGACCTTGTCCGTATGACGATTGCGGCAGGCTCTTCCTCAACTGCGCGGCCGTATTGGGCGACGCTGCCGCGATCCCCAGCAGATTAGCGGTATCGAGCAGCGGCTGCGCGCCCACTTCATAGGTTCCGAGCTGCGCGAAATACGCGTTGCAGGAGACCACAATGCCGCGTTCCATATCGACGGTTCCGTGCGGCGACTTATCTTCCACATCGTCGCGAATGGGGCGCGGCCAGCCTTTGATGTAATTGCCAACGCGGCCATCGGGAAGCCGGATACACTCATAGGTCTTGTGCGTCAACTGCTGATCCTTGCGCAGCGCGGCCATGGCGGTGACTACCTTGAACGTGGAGCCTGGCGGATAGAGGCCATAGCGCGCGCGGTCGAGGTACGGGTTGGAATCGGGATCGGGATTGGCGGGCGGAATCGCCTGCCCCGCATCGGCCTGATTGTCAGCCGGCAGCGGGAAGCTTACGGATGCCAGAAGGTCGCCGCTGGCGGGATCCATCACCACGGCCGCGCCTTTATCCTGTTGCGCCTGCTGCAACTGCCTGCGGAGGATCTCGGCGACGCGAGTCTGCAGGCGCGCATCGATGGACATGCGGACATTGCGCGGCCGGTCGAGCACGCGGCGCACGGCGGGGTTCTGCGGATCGTAGCGGTGGCGCAGCAATGGAACCAGCTCGCGGAAATCGTAGCGAATTACGCGCTCGGTGGCGCCGGTTTTGGGATTCTTGACTGTCGACCAGCGTGGGCCGGTCGTCATAACCGCGCAGGCGGCGCGCGGAATCGCGCTCCACAAACGATGTATTGCTCGCGCCCCAACGGGTGCGCGTGCGCAGATCCCCCAGCAGATCGAAAGTCAATCCGCCAAAGGGATAATGACGCGCCTCGGTGCGCGAGCAGGCGCGATCGATATCGATCCCGAGCTGCCGGTATTCGGCGCGATGCTTTTCGAGTTCGGCCCAATCGCTGGTGGCGAGCGGCAAGCCGTTGCGGTCGTAAATGGAGCCCATCGGGATCTCTTGCATCACGAGCTGGAAGCGCGGATTGTATTGATAGCGGCGCGCGCCATCGGCCTGCACTACGAGCGTGCCCTGGCCCATTACGGCATCGCTGTGGAGCACTTGCACATACGCCGCCTTGGCGACAACGGCAGCGCCGCCGAATGCGAGGATGGCTCCAAGCGCGGCCGCTGGTATCCGAAAGGGTGCGTTGCGCTGCGCGTCGGCCGGGCGGGCGGAGATGGAAAGCAGAATCGCAATCACCACGAAATTGGCGAGCATCGACGTACGGCCATAGCTCAGGAAGGGTGTGACCACGCCCGATAGGGGCATCACTCCCAGCGCGCCGCCGGAGATGAGCAGAAGCTGCAATGCCGTAGCCGCGGCTAAGCCAGTTGCCAGGAAAAATTCATAATCGGAGCGAGCCCGCAGAGCGATGCGCAAGGCGCGGTACACGATAAACGCGAAGAGCGCGAATACCGCGGCAACGCCCAGGAATCCCCACTCCTCGCCGAGGGCGGAAAGAATCAGATCGGTGTGGACGGCGGGGACAATTTGCGGATCGCCCAGGCCGATCCCCGTGCCGGCGACGCCGCCGGTGGCAAACGCCCACAACGAGTCCGCCAGTTGATCGCCGCCATGAATGAGGTTGTTCCACGGCGAGAGCCACATGGAAACGCGCTCTCCCACGGTGCGCGGCACTCCAAGGAAATATCCGGCCGCGAAGCCGCCGACCACCAGGGCCAAGCCAATCGCAGGCACAAAGGCGCTGCCGCGCGCGATGCCGTAGAGCGCCAGAAATAGACAAGCGAAAATCAGCGCCGGACCCATGTCTCTCTGCAGGAAGAAAAAGATGAGTGAAAGCGCTACCGAGATCACTGCGGGCAGCGTGTACTCAACCGGCGGAATATCGAAACGGCTGGTGAGAGCCGTCAGCGATGCGCGCGTTTCGCGGGCGTGGCGCAACACATCCCACCTCTGGGCAAAGTAGCCGGCGAGAAAGAAAACCAGCAGCAGCCGGACGATCTCGACGGGTTGAAATCCGAGGAGATTGACTTTGGCATCGCTGGTTCCAGGACCCGATCCGAATACGATCAGCAAAGCGGAAAGCGCAAAACTGAGCAGCAACGGCACAAAGCTGAGTTTGCCGAAAAGGCGTTGATAATCGAGCGCGCTCAGACCAGCCAACAAGACGCAACCGAGGACGACGCCTTGCGCAAAATCGACGAAGAGCAGGTTGTCACGCAGCGGATCGCGCAGACTTATCATCAGGATGAAGCCTATGCCGGTCAGAAGCAGAATCGCGGGCAGCAGAGTCCGATCGCCTGGAAAGCGGCGCAGGCTCCAGAAGATGTGCGCGGCGAAATATGCGGCGAAGAAGAGCGCGGTCCATAGCAGAAATGCGCGACGGAATTGCGCGGCCGTGCGGACAATGTAGAGCGGCTTCAATTGGCGGAACTGATCGGCAGTGAGCAGCGGCATGGATTGCCGGCCGGCCAGGCGGTCGCGAAATGGCTTGAGGCCGCGACCGCCTCCCACCTCATCCGCGGTGACCCGAATGCGGGCCAAAGCGCCGGTGTTGGAGAGGCCGCCGGAAGCGTAATAGATCTTGCGAGCCACGAAGTCGCGCGTGGCCGGATCCGGGAAAACCGTGGTGAGCGAGGGCAGCAGATCCTCGCGGGCGCTCAGGGCGTTCAGGTTGATCAGCGGCGCGGCGGGGGGCGCGGGGGCTTTGGCCTGGTAGACCAGGTAGAGGCCGGCGGCCACAAGCAGACTTGCGGCCACCAGCCAGATCAGCTCGCTGGTGCGCCAAAAGCCAGCGCCGGCAACCACTCGGGCGCTGCTGCCGCGGCTGGCCACTGTGCTGCGGGTGACGGCCATTACCGGCTCTCGCTAGATGCCGCCGCGGCGGCGCTTGCACGCCTCACAACACATAAGACGAAGGATCGCTGCCAGAAAGTTCCGTCCACGCTTCAGTCTACACAGCTTTGTTATTTTCCGGCTAAGCAAAGGGACGGCAGATCGTCTACCCGGAAGAAGCGGATTCTGGGTAGAATATCTTCTAATATGCCGAAAGAACCGTCAGATCGTATTGAACTTCTCCAGGGAACGCTGGACATGTTGATCCTGCGGACGCTCCTGTTCGGCCCGGCTCACGGCCATCAGGTCGCGAAACATATACAGCGGACCACGGACGATTTGCTCCAGGTAGAGCACGGATCGCTCTATCCCGCGCTGCACCGGCTGGAGCGCAAAGGCTGGATCGCGGCCAAGTGGGAGACGGCCGGCAAGGACCTGAAGCGCGAATTCAAATACTACCGCCTCACCGCGGCTGGAAAGAAGCAACTGGTCGCCGAGGAATCGAAATGGAAGCAAATGACCGGCGCGATCGCGCGCATCATGTGGCCTGCCCAGGAGGGTTGAGATGTGGTGGCGAAAGAAGCGGCGCGAGCAGGATTTGGAGCGCGAGATGCGTTCGCACTTGGAATTGGAAGCGGAGGAGCAGCGGGATGCCGGGCTTGCGGCGGATCGGGCGCGCTTTGCGGCCCAACGCGCTTTCGGCAATACGACTTTGATTCAAGAGGAGGTGCGGGAAATGTCGCGATGGGTGCTTTTGGAAAGGCTCTGGCAGGATCTCAGCTACGCCTGGCGCACGCTGGGCCGGAATCGCGGGTTCACCGTGGTGGCGATTCTCACCCTGGCGCTGGGAATCGGAGCGAATACCGCCATCTTCAGTTTGCTGAACGCGGTGGAGCTGCGCCGCCTTCCGGTGCGCGATCCGCAACAACTAGTGATGCTGCAATGGACCGCCAGCAAGAGAGCGAACTGGCAGGGCGTCAGTAGCTACGGCGGCTGTGATTCCGGTGAGATTCGCGATGCCGGGCAGATGCGCTCCGTTAGCGGTGGGTGTTCGTTCAGCTATCCGATGTTCGACTACTTCCGCTCGCATGCGAAGCTGTTCGGCGGCTTGGCAGCGATCGCGGGACCGTCTGGCTTTCAGGCGCGCATCCGCGGTGAGATTGTGCGGGCGGGCGCCCAGTTCGTGAGCGGAGACTTCTTCAGCGTTCTTGGCGTTTCCGCACAATTGGGACGGACGCTAAACGCGAATGACGATCTGCCCGATGCCGCCCCGGTGGCCGTGCTGAGCTCGCGATACTGGGAAGCGCATTTTGGAAACGATCCGGGCATAGTGGGGAAGACCATCGCGCTCGATGGCGCTCCCTTCAGGGTGATCGGCGTCGCGGCCAAGGAGTTCTTCGGTCTACAACCCAACTCACTGCCGGATCTCTGGATTCCGGTGCATTCCGGCGCACGCTTGGGTAACGGCTGGTGGAGTTCGCTCGCGCCGGGAAATGGTTGGCTGTACATCATCGGGCGCCTGAAGCCCGATGTTCCACCGGCCCAGGCGCGCACCGAAATAAGCGTGCTACTGCGGCAGGCGCCCGGCTCGGCGGAAGTGTTCCCGCTGCAGGTCGAAACCAGCATGGCCCTGGTCAGTATTGCGCGCGGCTTATCGGGACTGCGCCGGATGTATTCGGACCAGCTTCTTATCCTGATGGCGGTGGTGGGTTTGGTGCTGCTGATCGCATGCGCTAACGTCGCCAACCTGCTGCTGACGCGCGCCTCGGTGCGGCGCAAGGAACTGGCGGTACGAATGGCGATCGGCTGTAGCCGCGCGCGATTATTGCAACAGCTCCTCACCGAGAGCTTTCTGCTTTCCGCGCTCGGGACCGTGGCGGGCCTGTTGCTTGCGCTCTGGACGAGCCGTGCGCTGGCCGCATTCCTCGCTTCGCGGGACAACCACCGCACACTGATCGATATCCGGCTCGATCCGATAGTCTTGTCTTTTACGGTGGGGATCGCGTGCCTGGCGGCAATCCTCTTCGGACTGGCGCCGGCCCTGGCGGGTACGCGCGAAAAGCCCGGCGCGGCGCTGAAGAGCGGCGGGGCTTCCGGCCGGCATTCCTGGTTTGGGCGCGCGCTGGTCACGGCGGAAATGGCGCTGGCGCTGGTGCTGCTGATTGGGGCCGGGCTGTTCGTGCGCACGCTGGTGAATCTGGAGAAGACCGACGCGGGCTTTCGCCGCGATCACCTGCTGACATTCCAAATCTCGCGGCCACACGATGTGAACGATCCTAAGATCCCTCAGCCGGTGAATTCCGGGTTGCGCGAGCGGCTTGCCGCGCTTCCGGGCGTTCTCTCGACGAGTTGGGCGAGCGAGCTGTTGCTCATTGGGAACCTGGAGGCCACTTCGGTTCGAGTGGCAGACCGGAACGATCTGGGCGATATCCAGGTGGATAGTCTGCGCGTAGGCCCGCAGTTCTTCGAAACTATGGGAATTCCAGTGATTGCCGGGCGCAGTGTGGGTATGCAGGATTGCCACCCCGATGCAAACGCGGTCTGGATCAATCGGCGTTTCGCGGAGGCGCTCGGATCGAAGACAGATCCTCTGGCGCGAGTGATCGTAAGGGGAAAGAACAGATACCAGATTGCCGGAATCGTGGGCGATACCAAATACGAAGCCCTGCGCAGCTCGATGGCCCCGACTATCTACACTCCTTCGCCTGGCGGCGGGGTGTTTGTGCTTCGAACCGCATCCGATCCGGAGTCTCTCGCCGGAGCGGTGCGCGGAGCGGTGCATGAAGTGAATCCGAATCTGATTGTCGATAACGTCAAGAGTGAAGCGGCGCAAGTGGATGAGCAGCTTTTCAACGAGCACATGATGGCCCGGCTGTCTCTGGCGTTCGGTCTGTTGGCGCTGGCGATGGCGGCGATTGGGATCTATGGCGTGCTGGCTTTTTCTGTGACTCGCCGAACCTCAGAAATCGCTATCCGGATGTCACTCGGGGCCATGCCGGGCGAGATTCTGCTGCTGGTGTTACGAGAGGGTCTTGCTCCGGCGGCGATCGGCGCCGCGGCGGGATTGCTGGGAGCGTGGGGAGTGACCAGATTGATAGTGACTCTCCTGTTCGGTGTTGGCGCGGTGGATCGGCTCACCTGCATCGGAGCCACGCTGGTCCTGCTGGCGGTGGCTGCATTGGCGTGCTATATCCCGGCTCGGCGAGCGACTCGGGTGAGTCCGCTGGTGGCGCTGAGATATGAGTGAGGCGATGACCGCAACTACTGGTTGGAAAGCGACGGCGGCACCGGCGTGATACCACCGTTGGCATCGACTTGAATACCCATGGCGAGGATTGTACCGGAGCCGCTTACCACGAGGCTTCCCTTTTGGTCTGCAAAGACGCTACTGGCTGGCGATAGCACAAGGCTTCCGGCCTGTTGCGAGGGGACGCTCAGGCTCGCTGTTCCAATCAGCGATCCGGTAGAGTCAAAGCCCGTAATGGTGAGGTTTGCGGCGCCGTACCATGCCCGATTGTACACAAAGAGTTGCGTCGATCCTTGTGTCGCGTCAAATGGCAATGAGAACGGCAGAGTCACAGGCATAGCAGCTGGTATATTCGCGCCATTGATCGAGAGCGTCGCCAGGAGCTGCTTTTGAGAGTCGTCGGTCCATGCAAGAGCCATAACCTGCCTTACAGGCGCTACGGGTATGGTTGCAATTACCATGCTCTGGTTGGCGGACAAGTTGGCCTGTGCCATGGCGGATGGATAGGCTTCCGAAACGGTTTCGACTAACAGCGGCGAACTATCGAGATTGGTGAAAGCCAGAAGAGCGGTGGTAGGCGATGAGTAGGGGTTGGTAAGAGTGAAGATGCTGTTGAAGCCCGGACCCGCTTCGAACAGCGGGAATACGGATAGATTGGCGTCAAGAGAAGGGGCAATGGCAGCCACGTCGGCAGTGAGAGTTATGGGGATGACCGTTTGAGCACCATCCGAAGTTAGCGTGATGGCGCCCGTCAGATTGCCCCCACTGACGAGGCCGTCCGGATTGAGAGACACGCGCAAGAATCCTGGGTTCGATTGAGAGATGATGAGCGCTTGATCCGAGAGTGCGATCCATGGCTGTGTGGCGCTAGTCGCCACCGTGAGGGGCACAGATGAAGTGGTAGCGAGTGTAAGAAACACGGGCGCGGTTTGGCTGGGATTGGCTTGCGCCCAATACCACGAGAGCGAGGACGGGGAAGCGGTCACCGCCGCGGGGGCCGCGTTGGATGAAATCGACGGCGGCGATTGCACGGCGGTGGACGTGGATGCTGAGGTTGGCGCTCCGAGATACGGCGCAACCATTGGATAGGCATTGGAGAACCGGCTGTACTGAACGACATAAGGATCGTAGGCGCACGCCTGGCCCTGATACTCCACCGGATAGGGCACGGCGCTGAGCGAACCGACAATGGTGCGGTCCCGGGCGAGGAGCGGCGACCCGGACGAGCCCGGCTCGACTCTTCCCGCGGCCGTTCCGCTGAAGAGGATTTCGTAGAAGCTGGTCACTGGGTTCGAGAGAATGATGGATGGCCAGCTTGCGTCGCGGACATCCGGCGCTCGAGTTCCAAAAGCCACGCGCTTTACATCCCCGCCGGGATGATGAATCGCAACTACCACATCGCCCACACTGATGGCGTTGGGATCGGGGTTCCAGCCATAGAAGACCAGGTTCATGTTCGGCAAAGAGCTGAGGCGCAGGAGGCTGAAGTCGCTGGAGCCGGCGCGTTGCGGACCGGCCACCGCACTGACAAGATAAGTAGCTCCGAGCGTGGCGGGCAATGTGTTGGGATCGGGATGCGCGCCGTTGCAGGAGCCGGTCTGATACTGCCACACCACTTCGACGGTTTGCGCTGTGGCTGCGTCCGGGATACAGTGACCCGCGGTGAGAAAATAAGGCGTGAAGTCACTCCGGGCATTGTTGAGCAAGGCCCCGGTACACTGATTCATCTGACCGCCGCTTATGAAGTCAATCATGCCTACCCCGCCGGCAGCGCCGCTCCAGTCCGCATAGCAACTGACATCGAGCTCGCAAGACGCAGTGACAAGATCGGCAGGGGGAAGCGCGTGGCCCACTACAGCATGACCGACGGCAGATATGTCGAAGGGTATGTCTCTCGATGCGGGATCAGGTTCATACTCGATCACTACCGTATCGGCATGGATCGTATGGCTCCAGAACTCGCCGCTTGAGTCGATGCCGCTGCCGGTGTATGGACCACGGACTTCCACGCGGTCGGCGCTATAGATCCAGACGCGGCCGGAGCGGGCGGCGAATTGCGAGAAGTGTACACGCAGGGCAGCCGCTCCGTCGGAAACGATCGCCAACAGATAGGCGCCGCGTCCATTGTCGGTTTCGCGCCATGTGCCCTGGCGGGCCAGCGCGGGCGGCACTTGCCGCTGCACCCCAATGACGCGGCTGCGCGATTCCGCGCGCAAGGCGGTGAGTTCTTCCGGATGGAGAGCGCCGAGCCGCTGCGGCGTGAGCGCAGTCGGCTGCAGCGCAAAGCTGGGCGGCCGTTCGATAGCATACGCCGAGACGGGTTGCGCCGGCCGATAGTCCAGAGCGCCGGTCTTGCGAGCCTGCGCCGCGAGGGGCGCCGAAACACAGAGAATGCCGATGGCCCCCAGATATACAACACTTCGTCCCACGCATTCCGTATCGGCCCGGGGGAAGCGAGCTTTAAGAAATGGGCTTGTCTATGGCTGCCGCTTACAAAGCCGAAGAGGCGGATTGACAATCCGCCGCAGGATACCATCCTGCCCCACATAGGAGCGGGGCGCTTACTGGAATGAGATAGTTCCGGCATTCGAAAGCTGACCATCGACGGTGATGCCTACCGCTACCGGGCCCGCGCCGACCAAGCTGGCGGGTAGTAACAGGTTGATCTGATCGAGACCATCGAAATATCCCTGCGCGCCGGAGTAGGTTGGCGTGTACGTGACGCCGTTGATGGTGACCGTGACTGACGATCCATGGCGGATGCCGGTAGCGTACAGGAGCAGATAGAACGAATCGCCGGTGGACGTCAAGCCAATGGGATCGTTTACGAAGGCTTTACCGTTTAAGCCGGCGGTATCCGTGTAGGTTTGCGCCCCGCTTGGAAGCACCGTGACCACTTGGGCGGCTAAAGGTCCCGCTCCATTAGCATTCGCCGCGAATACGCCCGGACCGGTGGCCGTCACTATAATAACGTCGGTAAAGGTCGAGCTATCCGTGGTAACGGCGATAGTGGCCGACCCGGTGACTACGCCCGAAGGAATCGCGAATGAGATCTGGGTGGGCGACGCATAGAATATGCCGGCCTGCCAGGGCGTACCGGCGCTATCGGTGACAGTCACTGAAACTCCGCCGAGGGTGAATGGCAGCGGTAGAGCCGCCGCGCTTACCGTTTGAGTGGTCATGGCGGCCCCGAACGCGGTGACAATCTCGTCGGGAGAGTAGTTCATGAGGTAAGAGGCCGCGTTTACGGTCGCTATGGCAGAGGCGCTGCGCCGACGTAGCGGCACTGAAGTTGGAGTCACCAGAGTATACGGCCACGATCGGATCCGTAGTCACTGGAATAACGATGGAGGCGACGCCGCCCGCGAGCACCGCCGAACCCTCCACATTGGAGGTCACGGTATCGATGAATTGAACCGTGCCTGTAGGCGTTCCGCCTCCGGGTGGGACTGGGGCTACAGCTGCGGAGAGCGTTTCCTGTCCGGTATTGGTGCTGGCGGTTAGAATGGCCGCGGTCTGCGCCTTATTGACGGTGACGGAAACGCCACTGGCTACAGCCGAAGCGTAGGTCGCATCGCCCGAATAGGCCGCAGTCAAGTTGTTCACACCTACCGGCAAAGTGGTTACGGATAGAGCGGCGATGCCGTTGGACACGCTAGCAGTTCCGAGTGAGATAGAGCCGTCAAAGAACTGAACCGTGCCTGTGGGAACGGCCGTACTACCTTGCGCGGCGATGCGCGCGGTTAAAATAACCGGTTGGCCGAATACGGCGGTCGTCAGATTCGATGCGAACGTAATAGCGGCGGACGGCTTGCCCACTGTCAAAGCATAAGTCGCAGAGGCACTGGGATATACACTATCGCCGCCATAGGTTGCGACAATAATGTGGTTGCCGTTGGCGAAGGTACTAGTAATATTGGCCAAGCTACCCGAGAGGCCGGTTGTTCCCAACGCAATACCGTTGTCGGTAAAGGTTACCGCGCCGGTTGGCGCGCCGGGGCCGCCGCTACCGATTACCGAGGCGGTCAGGGTGACGGATTGATTGGCCGAGACCAGGCTTGAACTGGAAGTCAGAGTAACCGCGCTGGTGACGGTCTGCTTGGGAGCCGTCGCCGCCGATGCCGCCGAAGAACTGCCGTTGAAATTTTGATCTCCGGCATAGACGGCAAAATACTGTGTGGCCGATATTGCGGTTGAAAAGGCGCCATTGGTCAACGGTCCGGTGGCGATGGGAGATCCGGCTAAGACAGCGCCGCTGTAGATGCTGACCAGGCCCGTGGGCGTTCCGGCGCCGGGAGCGATTGGCAGCACGGTAACTGTGGCGACGCCATTTACAGAGACGGCGGTGGTGGTGGTGTCGCCTTTGGCGACAGTGAACGCGGCGCTGTTCGCGGCAGTGAGATAAGTGGCATCGCCATTATAAGTCGCGGTGACGTTATATGCGCCGGCTGTCAGTGCCGGCAGACTGGCGCCGGTGGAGAGAGTTACGGCTCCATTGACCAGTGTAAGAGTGGCATTGATGCCGTTGCCGGTGAAAGTCACCGTTCCGGTGGGTACAGGTAAAAGCGCGGGCGATCCGCTCGCGGGTACGTATCTACCGCGATGCTGAAAGACTGACCAGAGACTAACGAGGCCGGAGATACGGTTACTGAAATTGCTCCGGGAGTGGCCTTTTGAGAGATCAGCGAGACCGAGCCGGCGCTGGTCGAAAAGCTAGTGTCGCCGGAATAGGTGGCCGTGTAGCTGGGGTTGCCGGCTGAAAGAATCTCGAAGGTACAGGTGGCGGTCCCCGTGGGGGCGTTGACAGTAACGGGAGCGCCGCAGGTCGAATTGGATACGGCGCCGCTCAAGCCAAAGGTGTAGGTACCCGTCGGCTTGGGATTGGAAACCGTAGAGCTAACGGTTGCGGTTAGCGTCACTATCTGTCCAGCGATCGCCGGACTGGGAGTGGGCGTCAGAAGGGTGGTGGTGCTCGCCTTGCCAACTGTGAACGCGAATGGAGTGACAGCGCCAAGCGTATAGTTCGCGTCACCAGCGTATGCGATGTTGATACTTTCAGCGCCGCTGGGAAGGTTGCTCCCTGGTACGGCGGTTGCGTTGCAAGCGGCCACGCCACTACTCAGAGTAGCTGTACACACCACGGCATTTCCAGAGCTCGCGTTAATCAAGTTCACGGTTCCAGTGGGCGGGGTCGAGAGACCGCCC
The DNA here is from genome assembly GCA_963723015.1 of Bryobacterales bacterium. Lineage (GTDB taxonomy): Bacteria > Acidobacteriota > Terriglobia > Bryobacterales > Bryobacteraceae > PALSA-243. The sequence continues at coordinate 135,978 of CAVRPF010000027.1, read as the reverse complement.
GTGTAAGTGGCAATGAGGGTGACGCTGGCGCCCGCAGCCACGTTGGCGCCGGCGGAAACAGCGCTGGGCGCGCCGGAGCCCACTGTAAAGTTGGCCGAAGCCGGATTGACCTGGATCGCGCCATTCGGAGATTTATTGGGCGTAGGCGGCGTAAACGCCCCGTTGCCGCTGGTGTACGAAGTATAAATCTGGTGCGGTCCGGCAGTCAGGTTTGATGCGACGATAGAGGCCGATGCGGCATTACTGCCGCCGATCTGCACCACGGCCGCGGGGCTGCCTATCTGCACATTGCCGTAGCTGGCATCGAAAAATGTCAGCGTTCCAGGGACAGGCGCGCTATTGCCGGCGGCGGTCGATGTGACGGTCGCGGTAATGGTTGTGCTTGCGCCGAAGGTGATGGCGCCGAGAGGCTGCGTTGGCGCCTGGAGCGTGGCCAGAATGGCCGGGCCGGGTGAGGTGATATTGATTCCGGGCGATACCGAAGGCCCGAAACCCCCATTCCCCGGGGTGTAGGCGGCGCAAATCGTATACGTTCCCGCAGCGAGGGCAATCGTGGGAGTAGTTGCCGTGCCGAATGAATTCACTGGCAAGTTAGCGGCCAGCGGAGTTCCAGTGGTGGTGCAGGCATTGGCGGGAGGGCCGGCGCTGAGTACGCCATAGAAAGAGAGAGTCCCCGAAGTCACTGGGGCCTGACCCGGAGGTGGGGTAGTAACCGTTGCCGAAAAGGTGAAGTTGCCGCCAGAAGCGCTAACCACGATGGGCGGCGACACCTGGGTGCTCACGGCGGTCACATTTACATTGGCCACGCCACTGGCGCTGGCCAGGAATCCGCTTCCGGCGGCCGGAATGTAGGCTGCTGTTACTGCCAAAGTACCCGGGTTGGAAGGAGTCGCGGTACAGGAATAGGTTCCCAGGCCAGTGAGCGCCACATTGACGCAACCGGGAACGCCGCTAACAGTCACTGTGCCGCTGGGAGTTCCGCCACCGGGGGCGGTCACAACTCCACTTACCGTCAGCGCTTGTCCATAGACAATCGAATTCGCCGAAAAGCCTTCGGTGGTAGCGGTAACGCCATTCGTGACGGTGATTGAAATAGTATTAGATAAGATCGGCGGGTTGGACAGATCACCGGGAAAGCTGGCGTTAATTGTATATGGCCCGCCAGCGGGCAATGGCGGACTGGGGATGAAAGATGCGTTGTAATTATTGCCTCCCGCCGGCGTGAGGCTCACGGGCGGCCCGTAAGGCGAGCCATTCACCAGAAACTGGACGCCAACTGTAAGTCCGAGGCCTGGAGTGGTGGTTACCTGTGCCACATAGGCAGCGCTCGATCCATATGGAACGACTGCGCTCAACGGCGCGAGCATAGCGATGCTCGCGGATCGCGCGGTGTAAGTCACATTGTTTTGATTCGCCGTTTCGAGGTTATAGTTGCTATCACCGTTGTATTCCACGCCGATGAGGCTCTGGCCGGGCGGAATGGCAGTAATAGTAAAGGTACACGTGGAAGCGGACGCGCCGGCAACCAGACTGTACTCCTGTGGCTGCGGGCCGGCAGGATCGCAGGTTGCGCCCACCGGCGAGGAGCCAGGCGTTGGGCAAGTATTGTTAATACACGGGACGATATTGCCACCGGGAACGCCGCTCGCCCCCGTGAAGGTGACCTGAACGGTAACTGGGCTGCCAGGAACCGCTGCGGAGGCAGGAGAAAAAACAAAGCCAATAGTGGGATCGATCTGAACGGTAAACGACGTCTGTGCCTGAGAGCGGCGCCCGGAGGCCGAAACGATCAACGTAGTGCCCAAGCGGCTTCGATCGGCCTGGAATCCTTCAACCGTCACATTTCCTGCGTCGTCGGCAACCGCCGTGCCCTGGAAGTCGACTTGGCGGCGATTGAGCGGCAAAGGCGCAATCCGCACGACGACTTGCTCGCCCGGCTCCCAGCCCGCGCCCGCAATGGTTATCGGCATACCGGGCGTATAGGCGGACTTAGCGGTCGCAATGGTCGCGTATTGAAACAATTCGCTCCCGCTTAGGGGTCCGGTTTCATTGCGGCCGCCGGCGACTAAAAGGCTACCGGGATGCAATATGGCGGCAACGTTCGCGCGGCGGCTGGCGTTCATGGGCGCGGACGCCTGCAAACCGCCGGTCCAGGGGGCGTAGGTTTCCGTGGATTGGAGGGCGCCGGAATCCCCAATTCCGCCGCCGATCAGCACGGCGCCGTTTTCCGGCAGCGCGTAAGCGAAATGGCGGGCGCGGGGAGTGAGAAGATTGGGACCGGCGGTGGAAATGGCCCGCGCGGGATCGAAAATCTCGGTGGAACTCAGCAGCGCGCCATTGGCGTCCAAGCCGCCGGCGATCAGTACCGTTCCATCCGGCAGTGCAGCCGCCGCAAAATCGCTGCGCGCTTCCGCCATGGATCCGCCTGCCGACAGGGCGCCTATGATGCCGTCGTAAATCTCCACGGAGCTGAGAGTCGAAGTGCCATTTGTACCGCCGGCAATCATAATGCGGTGACGGGGCAGCGATGCCATCGCAAACCCGGTGCGCGGAGTGATCAGAGTGCCCATGAGACGGAAAGAGCCGGGCGCCACATCATATTGTTCCAGCGCGCCCACGATGCCGTCCGCGTTGACGCCGCCGGCCACCCATACCGCTCCCCAAGCGGTTAGAACCGCCAGATGACCTTCGCGAGCCACGGAGAGCCTGCCGGTAGTCTGCCAAGTTTGGGCGATGGGATCGAAAATTTCAGCCGTATCCAGGACGCGTTGACCATCGTTGCCACCGGTCACCAGGACGCGGCCGTCCAGTAGCGTGGCGCAAGCGGCGCCGGAGCGCGCCTGGGTCATGGAGGCGGTCGCAGTAAACGCGCCGCCGGGTGCATAAATTTCAGCGGTATTGACGGGGCCGGACGCTCCCAAGCCGCCCGCGACCAGGAGGCTACCGTCATTTAGAATGGCGGAACAGGCCTGTGATCGGGGAGCGCTCATCTCCGCGGCGCGCGTCCATTGGTTCAGGCCGGAGATCGAAAGTCTGCGCGGAGGCAAAGGGCGCCGCTGCGGCAATCGAAAGAAGCGCGGCGAGAGAGTTTAAGAATTTGAAAGACAAATCAGTACGAATGGATAATTGCATGTGGACCGAATGTTTGCGAATTAGTTGCCGAATCAAAATGGGCTGTGGGGAGGCTGATCGGGCGGCTAGGTGGCGGGAAGACCGCGCGCGTATCTTTAAAACAGACTTTCACTAATACATTAGTGCTAAAACCGGAATAATATCTCAAAAACAAAATAAAAAAGGCGAGATTATTTGGCCATTATTTTTGAATGGGAATACGATAGAGGCCATGAGGGCGCGAAAAAGCGAACCCAATCTCGGGGCTTAGACGGCTAACGCCATGCCTTACAGAGGCGCGAAAAAACGAACCCAATTCGTGAGCGTTTGTGCAAATCGATGATTCTGTGTGGTCCACGAGCGTGACGAGGGCCCGCGCGGAGAAGCGGAAGACATGCATAGTGGTCGCAGGGAGACGCGCTCCCCGCCGGCCAAACAGCACTCAAGCGTGCCTTATTTATAAACTGCTCGAACCGACGTGAAAGCTCCATTGTTGCCGCGGATTCCGAGCGCATAAATAGTCACGGTGGAATCGTACTCCACGACGCCGTTCCCCGTAAGATTGCTCAGAACCTGCGGAATGTGACTGAGCGGCGCTAGCGCGAAGGCGCTGCTAGACAGTTGATTGCCATTTTGGTCGAAGACCTTTTCGGTGATATTGGCGGTCTGAGTGGCGCTCGGGTTGGCAAGGGCCACGCCCAAAGTTAATCCAGCCTGGTAAGGGATCTCCAGGCGTGTGCCGCCGCTTGTGAGCAGCGGAACGGCAGCTTCCTGCCCGAGGGTATCGGCGCGGAATATCGCCGTGCCGCCGATCGATTGACTGCTGGTCACCTGGGCCCAACCCTCGGTGATCGTAGTGGGATCGGCATCGGCGGTTTGGATAATAGTGGAACCTCCGACCGAAATGGTTCCGCTGGCTGTGCCTAGGGTCAACGGCGGCGTGTAAGCCGTGGATCCGCTTCCGGGCGTTCCCGTGTCTTGCCAGAAATTTATTGCGTATGACGCCGGGACAGTGTCCGTATTGACCAGAATAATGCTCGTTTTCCAGCCGGCGCCGTCGGCAATATGAGAGATGGTCTTAAGGGCTGCGGACTGCGGCAAGACCGCATCAACCGACGTGAACGCTCCATTGTTGCCGCGGATGCCGAGCGCATAAATAGTCACGGTGGAATCGTACTCCACGACGCCATTCCCGGTAAGATTACTCAGCACCTGGGGAATGTGACTGAGTGGCGCTAGCGTGAAGTTATTACCAGACAGCTGATTGCCATTTTGATCAAAGACCTTTTCGGTGATATTGGCGGTCTGAGTGGCGCTCGGGTTGGCAAGGGCCACGCCCAAAGTTAATCCAGCCTGGTAAGGGATCTCCAGGCGTGTGCCGCCGGTGGTCAGCAGCGGAACGGCCGCTTCCTGACCGAGGGTATCGGCGCGGAATATCGCTGTGCCGCCGATCGATTGACTGCTGCTCACCTGCGCCCAACCTTCGGTTGTAGTGGTTGGATCGGCATCGGCGGTTTGGATAATAGTGGAACCTCCGACCGGAATGGTTCCGCTGGCTGTGCCTAGCGTCAACGGTGGCGTGTAAGCCGTGGATCCGCTTCCAGGCGTTCCCGTATCTTGCCAGAAGTTTATTGCGTATGACGCCGGAACAGTGTCCGTATTGACCAGAATAATGCTCGTTTTCCAGCCGGCGCCGTCGGCAATATGAGAGATAGTCTGTATCGCCGCAGTCGCTAGAGTGACGACGAACGGGATACTGTTGGACGTCACCGCGCCCGCATTGATAACTGTGATGTTTGCGGTACCCTGTGCGGCGATCAGGCTCCCTGGGACCGAAGCGGATAACTGGTTCGCGCTTACGTAGGTAGTCGATAAAGCCGATCCATTCCATTGCACAACGGAGTTCGTCAGGAAACCGGAGCCGTTGATCGTGAGAGTGAAAGCCTGGCCTCCGGCCGTAGCGGAGCTGGGACTCAGGCCGGAAAGCGATAGCGTAGCCGCATTAATAGTAAAGGTGAGTGCATTGGATGCAGCGGATCCGGGGTTCGCTACTGTGACGCTCGCAGTACCTTGCGTGGCGATCAGACTCGCGGGAATCGAAGCCGTCAGTTGGCCTGCGCTGGTATAATTCGTGGAAAGTGCAGAGCCGTTCCACAGCACGGTTGAGCCGTTGACAAAGCCCGAGCCGCTTACCGTCAACGTGAATCCCGATCCGCCGGCGGTAACGGAAATCTGACTCAGACTGGAGAGTGAAGGGGGTGGAGGGGATGAAGCCGCCACCGTGAAGGTCACGTCGAAGCCTGCTTGGACGGGGACGGGTGAATCTGAAGAGTTGGTGATTTGCACTTGTCCCGTATAGATTCCTGCAGCAAGACCGGCCGAATTGACCGTGACCGTCATTCCGGTACTGCTGACTGCGCTTGACGTGAGCCAGTTGCCTCCATTATCCGTGTGAGGGTTCGCAACCAGCGGCGGCAAACCTACCCCTGTAAAACTCACGGGTTGTTTCGTCTGCGACCCCGAAAAGTCGGCGCTCGCTGGACTTAGTTGTATATCGGTTCCTTGATAAGCTATGAACGTTATATTGAAACCTGTGCTGACGGAGCCAGTCGATACGGTCACTGTGCCAGCAAATGTGAAGCTATCTGAATCTGACGATATCGCCTTGCTGGTGTCAACTTGCGCAGGGTCAACGGTAATAGTTAGCCCGACGGAAAAACCCGCGGTGATCGTGGTGCTGGTCTTGGCGGCGACGGGGCAGGGGGGCTCGAAAACGAAGCACTGAGCCAGCTTCCGCTTCCGCCTGTTGAAGTTGCCAGTGTTAAAGTTGCGGCGCCAGTGCCTGCCGCTACCACGATCGGTGCGCCATCGCATCGAGGCTTGACCGAGGCGTACATTTTGATCGTTTTGGGATACGACGTAAGAGTGATCGACGATGCAGGCGGATTGATCGTAAAGGTGAGCGCATTGGATGGCGCGCTGCCGGGGTTGGTTGCTGTGACACTGGCGCTGCCTTGCGAGCCGATCAAATTGGCCGGTATCGAAGCCGTCAATTGACTTCCACCGACATAACTCGTCGACACCGTAGAGCCATTCCACAACACCGTGGAGCCGTTGACAAACCCGGAGCCGTTTACGGTCAAAGTGAAGGGCGGGCCCGCCGCTACCGCCGAACTGGGCGACAGACTGGAAAGCGTGGGGGCAGGCGGCGCGTTAATGGTAAATGTCAGCGCATTGGATGCGGCGGCGCCGGGGTTAGTTGCCGTTACACTGGCTGTACCATGCGAGGAAATCAGGCTCGCCGGTACAGACGCTGTCAATTGGCTTGTGTTTACATAAATGGTCGTCAAAGAGGAACTGTTCCACAATACCGTGGCCCCGGAAAGGAACCCGGATCCGTTCACTGTCAACGTAAATCCCGATCCACCGGCGGTGGCGGAAGCCGGGCTCAAAGTGGAGAGCGAAGGGGGAGAAGCCGCTACCGTGAGGGTCACATCGAAGCCCGCCTGCACGGGCGAACCTGAAGACTGCGTGATCTGCACTTGTCCTGTATAGTATCCCGCAGCAAGACCGGCCGCATTGACGGTGACAGTCATTCCTGTACTGCTGACCGCGCTTGGCGTAAGCCAGCCAGATCCCTCATCCAGGTGAGTGCTCGCAAGCAGCGCCGGCAGCCCTACGCCTGTAAAGGTGACGGACTTCGTGCCCGATCCGGAAAAGTCGGCGCCAGAAGGAGTCAGTTGTATGTCGGCGCCTTGATAGACTATAAACGTTATATTGAAGACCGCGCTGACGGAGCCAGTCGATACGGTCACTGTGCCAGTGTATGTCTTATCGGCCATTGTGCCGGGAGTCACGGTAATCGTAACGCCAACGGAAGAACCCGCCGTGATCGAACTGCTTGATCGCTAAAAGGCTGGCGCTGAGCCAGCTTCCGCTTGGCGAAGTAGAGACTGTCAGGGTCGCGCTACTACTGCCCGCCGCAACCACAATCGGGGCGGAATTGGATCTAGGTTTACCGTTGGAGGTCGAGCTCCCATTGGAATAGCCGTACATCGTGATCGCTTTGGGAAACGGCGTGAGGCTGGTTATGGCGCCGAGGGCAGTCAACGGCGCCAGGAACAAACCGAAAAGGGCGATGCGCAGTATCCGGGCGCGACCTGAGGTTGACATATGAGCTCCTGTCTGTATGAGCGCAAGCTTAAAGGAAAACGGGTAATATTGTAACAACTATCTAGATGGTTCGGCTCGTTTTAGTCCTATTGGTACTACTGCCTGCTGTTTCTCTGCCGGCCGCGGAGCCGTTGGAAAAGCCGGTGGGCATGATCGTGGCTGCGTCTGGCGGGGTCTTCATCGACACGCACCAAACGGAGACGCAATGGACAGCGGCGGCGGGTATGCCGCTGTTTTCCGGCTACACGCTCCGCAACGTGAATGGCTCAGTCCGGTTTTCGTTCTGCGGGAAAGATTCGGACTTCACCCTGGCGCCGGGCGGCGCGATTACGTTCCGCGGTCAGGCCATTGAGGGCGGCGGGGCGCAATTGCAACCCGCCGGACGGCCCTCGTTCTGTCAGCTTCCGCTGATATCGCGGCCGGGCACGGCTAGCCGGGGCGAGCCGGAAACTCCGTCTACCCTTGCGCTATCCGCGGAACGGCAGGCTGAACTTGACGCTCGCCTGATGCCGATCGATGCGGAGATTGCCGCGTATCCGGACGACCTCAATGCCCGTGTGGCGCGCACCGCGCTACTGCAGGAGTTCGGGCGGGCGACGGAAGTTCGCGCGTCCGCTGAAGCTGTCGCGAGGCTTGCGCCGGAAGCTACCTGGACTCGGGGCGTGAAGCTGCTTACCGAAGAGCGCCCGTCCCCGCGCACCAGCATCGGCAAAACCTATGCACTGCTGATCGGTATCTCGACCTATAAATACGATCCGCCGGGATCGCTCCAGTTCGCGGACAAAGATGCGGAGTTATTCGCGCAATTGTTGCAGGCGCCGCGCGGCGGTGGTCTCAAGATTCCGGGCGATATACGAGTCTTGACCAACCAGGGCGCCACGCGCGCTGCCATCGACGATGAAGTGGAGCGGCTGGCGCGAGAGAACGCGGCATCGCCCGATAGTAATACTCTGGTCTTGTTCATCGCCGGTCATGGCGCGTATCTGCCCACCGAAGAAGACCCAGTGACACACAAGATCGTTCATCGCGAGCCTTACATCCTGACTTATGACAGTAACCCGCAGGAACTCAAGACTACCGGATATCCCGTAGACGAATTCCGCCGGCTGATCGCGGCGCAAGCGGCGCATTTTGGCCGGGTGCTGGTATTTATCGATGTGTGTCATGCCAATGAGATCGGGCCTCTCACCAGCGGCCCGGAACTGGAACCGGCGGTGCGCCGGGTTTTCACAGGGCAGACTGGCGAATTCGGCATGATGCTGGCCACCAAGGATCTGGCGTTCGAATCCGATCTGTTCGGCCATGGCCATGGCGCGTTCACTTACTATGTAGTGAATGGCTGGAACGGCGGCGCGGCGCCCGCCGGCAGCGCCTCGACGGTCGAATTCGAGGACCTTGCCAGCTTTGTGAGAGACGGCGTCAGGAAACTCACGAACCGCAAGCAGACGCCGGAAGCGATAGATCCCGACCCGGCGCTGCTGGTGGTCCCGGATGTCAAGAACAAGCCCGGGATTCAGCTCGATCCGGCATTTCCGCTGCCCCCGGAAGTGACAGCTCATTACCGGCAAAGCAAGCCAACTGGCAACGCTACCATCGCGGAGAGCGCGCAGGAAGCGCACAGCGCCGACGCGCGAGCGCTCCGGCGTCGTTCGAGCAGGCATTGGCGGCGGGCGTCTTATTGCCCAGCGAAGAGCGCAACGCCAGCCGGCTATCTCGAACAGGCTGCGGGGCAGCGTTCCCGCCGCGCAATTGGACGATATGCGGGAGCGGTTGCGGGTGGCGCTGGAAGATCGCGGCCAGGAGACCATACTGCGGTATCTGGAAGGCGACCAGATTCCCCAAAGCAAGGACGACTTTGTGCGCGGGGCCGCCTATTTCGAAGCGGCGCTGCACCTGGCGCCCGATTCCATCTTCGATGAAGCGCGCATGCTGTTCTGCCAGGGCCGCGCCTTGATCTTCGATCACGCGTACGCGCAGGCGCGCACTCTGCTCGAGCGGTCGATCCGTCTGGACCCGGCGCGCAGCTACGCTTATAACGGATTGGGTATCGCGTATCTGGAACAGATCGCATCCAATGCTTCCAGCTTCGATGCCGCTATTCGCGCCTTCCACGATGCCATCCGGTTTGCGCCGTATTGGGCCTATCCGCGGCACAATCTGGCGCTGACCTATACGCAGAGCGGCGCATATGCGGATGCGATTCGAACTTACAAAGAGACCATGCCATTAGGGCCGCAATACTCGTATCTGCCTTACAACCTGGGCCTGTTATACCAGCAGTTGAACGAATGGCCCATGGCCGAGCAGAACTATCAGCTGGCGAAAGCTGTGGCCGAGCGCAATCCGCACATCGTCAAGACGCCCACTGGGCGACCGTTGGACCGAGCGCGCCGAGATCTGGGACGCGATGGGAACCTTGGAAGCGGGCCGCAAGCATTGGTCCAGAGCGGAAGACGATTACCGGCGGGCTTTGCAGGACGACTCCTCAATCGCTGAACGCGCGCCACAACCTGGCGCTGCTGCAATCGCGCGCGGGCATATCGAAAGACGCAGAGAACAATTGGCGGCAGAATCTGGCGTCGGACCCGAATCACTTGCCGTCTCTGCTGGGCTACGCCGATTATCTGGCGCGCACCGGCAGGCCGGACGACGCGATGGCGCTCTACGCGCGCGTGGCGCAGCTCCGGCCGCTGTATGGGGGCGTGCATCGCAAGATAGCGGCGATCTGGTTACAAAAGGCCCAGCCGCAGCAGGCGCTGGCGGAACTTCGCAAAGCGGCGGAATCCTCGCCCGGCAATCCCGAACTGCTGGAGCAGATGGGCGACCTGGACGCGCAACTCGGAAACCGCGCGGAAGCTGAAGTGGAGTGGAGAAAGGCCGCGGATCGCGCGGTGGATTCCGCGGCGCGCAAGCGCCTCTCGGCAAAGCTGAAGCGGGCAGCCTCTAATGCATTGCCGCCGCGATGATCCAACATAATCCCAGCGCCACCGCGCCGGCGACAACCCCCGCCGCGGTGTTGCGTTCCTCCACTACCTGCTTCCACACGTCGAACGGCGCGAGCTTGATAGCGATAGCCGCCGCGATAAAGAACGCGACCACGCCCAAAGCGGCGAAGATGAGCGCGTTCAGCGGCGGAAAATCCGTCATGGCTCAATGTACGAAGATTGCGCGCGATCACGCAAGCGATAACACGCAAGCGGCATCCGTTGCTAGAATGGAAGCTGTCCAATCGGTTCGCATCGCGGGGTTGGCCTAGTGGTTGGGCGTCAGCCTTCCAAGCTGATTTACACGGGTTCGAATCCCGTACCCCGCTCCAACGCTCCAACGCTTAACGGGAAGTCTCTCCTTGCAGCGCAGTCACTGCCGCGACATTGTAGATATCTTCCGCCGAACATCCGCGCGAAAGATCGTTGGCCGGCTTGGCGAGTCCCTGCAGAAACGGACCAATGGCCACCGCGTCCCCTAACCGCTCCACCAGCTTGCACGAGATGTTCGCCGCCGCCAGATTCGGAAAGATCAAAGTGTTGGCGCGGCCCGCGACGCGCGAGCCCGGCGCTTTCGATTGTCCGACCGCTGCTACGACGGCGGCGTCCGCTTGCAATTCTCCGTCGATGTTCAGCCCCGGCGCGCGCTCGCGCGCGATGCGCAGAGCTTCCACGACTTTGTGCACCTGCTCGTGCTTGCCACTGCCCTTGGTGGAAAAGCTCAGCAGCGCTACGGCGGGTTCGACGTTCATGAGAACGCGCGTGCTTTCCGCGGTGGCGATGGCGATCTCGGCCAGCTCGACGGCAGCAAGGCTCAATTACAACGGCACAATCGGCGAAAGCCATTAACCCGTTGTGGCCAAGGGACAGATCCTGCAACGCCATCAGAAATACGCCCGAAACCAGCTTGGCGCGCGGCGCTGGACCGATGGCGTGCAGCGCCGCACGAACCGTATCGGCGGTGGTATTCGCAGCGCCCCCTACGAAGCCGCCGGCATCTCCGGCCGCGACCATCAGCGCCGCGAAGTAAAGCGGCTGGCGCGCGATTTCGGCGGCTTCGATCTGGGTGACGCCTTTTGCTCGCCGGCGTTCGTAATAGAGCGCCGCATATTCGTGCAGCCGCGGCGCGGTTGAGGTATCGAGGAAAGTAACTCCGTCCGGGGGCTGCGGCGGGCTTAGGGCCAATCAACACCGGCCGAAGCACGCCATCGCGCGCCAGCCGGGCGGCAGCTTGCAGCACGCGCGGATCGCCGCCCTCGGGAAATGCGATGGTGCGGTTCAGCTTGCGAGCGCGCTCGACGACCCCGCGCATGAAGATGGCGGCAGATTCGGGAATGGACATAGGGTGAGCTTCGATTTTATCGAACGTATCCGATTGCACTGCGGAGTTTGTCTATCCCTGTTTGAGCCAGCGCGCCGGCCGATGTGCGTCATCGCGAATAGCGCCGCGAATCCTGCTAACAGACCAACTGACGAGCCTAACCCGATCAATTCCGGACGATGCGAATGCAAGCGAAGAGTCAGCGTCACATTGACCAGCAGCGGGAGTCCGGCGGCGAGTACCGGCGGCCAGGGGCGATTGAGCGAGAACAGCGAACGCGCCATGATCTCGATCAGCGTCCAGCCCACCAGGCTCGGAGCCATGCCGAGGAAAACGGCCGCGACCAAGCGCGTGGAATCGGGGGTGAAGTTGCCGCGCTGGAAGAAGAGCGCGATCGCCGGATGGCGGAACAGAATCGCGAAACCGCAGCCGCCCACGACAGCGAGCGCCGTCAGCGCCACGGTACGATCGATCAGCCGCAAGGCATCGCGCAGCCGGGCCAGACTTAGCAAGCGCGCCAGCTCCGGTAACAGAGAATTGGAAATCGGACTCACCAGCAGCGCCAGAGGCACGCCCACGCCGCGCATGCAATAATCCAGCGCGGCCGCCATTCCCGATCCCGCGTGGGTGGCATAAGCGCGCGTGAACGTCAGGTTGAGAGCCAAGCCGGCGGCATAAAGCATGAAGAACGCGGGCTTGGCCAGGATGTCGCGGAACGGCAACGCGAGTGCGTCTGGCAACGGCGCCGGAATTCTCAACTGGCGGCGGGTGGCGAGCCAAACCGCGAGCAGTTGCGCGCCCGCGCCGGTCGTATATCCCACGGCGAACGCGTAGACGCCCAGGGTCCTCCAGAGGCAGAGCGCGCCGGCGATGGTGAAAACATTCACCGCAGCTTGATAGAAAGCGGCCAGACCGAAGCGCCGGTCTGTGTAGAGCAAGGCCCAATAGATGGCCGCGCCGCCGGCGAAGAACGTGGAAAGCGACAGGATGCGCAGGAGCTCCACGGCGTTGCCGAAATACGGCTCCGCCAAACCCGGCGCGAGCGCGCGCATCAGCCATGGCGCGGACAACAAGACGCACACAGTAACGCAGGCAAACACAACCAGAAATCCGCGATTCAACCGGCGGAATAGCGCGATGCGCTCGCCCGCGGCGCACGCCGTCAACAGCGGCACGAAAGCGAACACCATGCTGTTGGTCAACACCGAATTGAGCGTGTCGAGCGGCCCCATGGCCACTGCCAGCGCATCGGCGCGTCCGTGCGTACCCAGCAGGTAAGCGATCAGGCCGACGCGCACCACGCCCAACGCATTGCCGGTGAGCACGCCGGCCATGATGGTAAGCCCGCCGCGAACCAGCGGACTTCCCGCAGCGCGCAACAATGGCCTTTGCGTGGGCCGGTCCGCCGCTAGTTCCGGCGATGAAGGGCTGGGGTTCGTAACTATTCCGACGCTTTGGCCGACGCCGCGGTTTTAGCGGCAGCCAGCGCGGTTTCGTAGTTTGGATGATCGGCTACTTCTTTCACGTATTCGACGTGGACCACTTTATTGTCGCGGTCCAAAACAAATATGGCGCGGCTCTCGATGCGCAGCTCCTTGATAAGCGTGCCGTAGTGCGCGCCGAAAGATCCGTCCTTGTGATCGGAAAGCATCTTGACCCTGTCCACCTGAAAATCGTTGCACCAGCGCTTTTGCGCGAACGGCAGATCCATGCTGACAGTGACCATGCCGATGTCCGGAAGCTTGGCGGCCTCTTCGTTGAAGCGTTTGGTTTGCGCATCGCAAACCGGCGTATCGAGCGATGGAACCACGCTAATGATGCGCACCTGGTTGCCCGTATCTTTGAGGGTAACCGGCTTCAGTCCGTTATCCACCGCCGTAAAATCCGGGGCCGTATCGCCGGGCTTCAGCTCCGGGCCGATCAAAGTAAGGGGATTTCCTTTAAGAGTTGTTGCTCCTGATCTTTCCATAATTCCTCCCGTTGTGAGTGAATCGTTATTGTAGCAACCCGGTTGGCCAGGGCGCCGTCCGCGTGAAGGCGCACGTGACCACCCCGCCGGCCGTTTAAAGCAATTGGAAACGCGAGTCGGCGCACCCTGACTGCGCGTCCCGGCTACGCCAGGTGCGGTCACAGTGGATCTTTACCTCAGCGCATACTTTGGGCGTGTTCACCGCCGGCCTGATTGTCCGAGCCGAAATTGCAGCCAGCCTTTGAGACAGAAATCTGCGGTTTTCGACAGCATCGCGAGCGCGCCCACTCAGCAGCGCTGACCAGACGCCGTGGCCCAACTCGAGGACGTGCATTCGGATTTGAGACTGAATTATGAGATCCCGAAAGGGCTTATTTCACTGACAGGGCCGCGCGTTGCAAAACCTACCTAGTGCGATGGGTGATAACACAAGCGCCCGGGAAACAACGGGCCTTCTTATCCCGTGCCCCGCCATGGCTCGGGCTATCCCGGTCGCGCAGCGTATGGCCGGACACTCAAACGCGAAAACCGCCGGCCTCTACGACCGGACGCTTTGGCCACTGCGCGCGTTATGTAACAGCAACCCTGCTAACTGCGCCGGGTCGGAAACGGGCAATTGGCACGCATAATTGCGGCACACATATGCGGCGGCGCGCCCATCGACTTTTTGCATGGCGGCAATCGACGGTATTGCGGCGAACGATGCGCGCGTTGCCTCCGAATCCACGAGGATGAGAATGCGATAGGGCGAGAATTTTGTGAATACGGCACGCAGCAAAGCTTGGGTATCGTCAGCCTCCCGTTCGCCTACGATCACGATCTGTTGGGGCTCCGCGGAGAGGAACTCGCAAGCCGCCAACATCTGCGGCAGCGCGGCCGATGCCACCGAGAGCCTTGGCTCAAAGGCGGCGATGGTTCGTTCGGCGGCCTCCCGATATTCGGGCCGGTTGGTAAATTGCGCGAGGCGCAACAGATTCATGAGCGGCGACGGAATTCCCCGAGGCTCGGCGCCATCGTAATCGTCCTTCATGCGCAGCAGCAGAGCTGGAATCGCCTTCGGCTGGCTGAAGAAGCCGCCCTGTTCGCGATCTTCGAAACGCTCGCGCATCCGGTCCACGATCTCGATCGCCAGCTCCAGGTGGCGCCGGTCGAACTGCGTTTCATATAGGTCGAGCAAGCGCCTGGGTGAACACAGCGTAATCGTCGAGGAAGCCGGGAATTGCGGCATCGCCGGCGCGGTAGCGGCGCAACAACACGCCGCCGCTATACATGCGCTCGAGGATGAACTCGGCCGCGCGGCGCGCCGCTTCCGCATAACGCGGCTCGTTCAACGCCGCGCCGCCAGCGCGAACGCGGAAATCATGAGGCCGTTCCAGGCGGTGAGAATCTTGTCGTCGAGATGCGGACGCGGACGCATTGCCACGGGCATCGAGCAGGACGCGGCTCGCCGGCTCCAGATCGATCGTCTGCCGGTCTGCGCCTGGTAGAGAATTTCTTGCCGGTGAACTCGCCGTGCGGATCGTTAGCCACGTTGCCGCCATCCTCGACGCCATACCGGCGGCAAAACTCTTCGGCCTGTTGGCGGAATCAAGCGCGCGAATCTCGCCGCGCTCCAGATGTAAAACGCGCCTTCGCCTTTTTCGTGCGGATGTGCGGCATCCATCGCGCTATCGGCATCTTCCGCCGAATAGAAGCCGCCTTCGGCATCGGTCATATCGCGCAGCACGTAATCGAGCATGCCGCGGGCGACTTCCGCATACTGCGGCGTCGCGGGTGATCTGGAACGCTTCCAGATAGGAGACGGCAAGCTGCGCCTGGTCGTAGAGCATTTTCTCGAAATGCGGGACGAACCAGCGCTCGTCCACCGAGTAGCGATGAAACCCGCCGCCGAGTTGATCGTGCATGCCGCCCTTCGCCATCGCGCGCAGCGTCTTCAACACCATCTCCAGCGCTTCGCCGGTTCTCGGTGCGCGCGTAGTAGCGCAGCAGGAAATTGTGAACCGACGGCCGCGGGAATTTGGGCGCGCCGCCGAAGCCGCCCAGCTGCGAATCGAAGATGCGGCGGAAGACTGGAAAATCCGCTCTCCAAAGCCTCGCGAATGGCCTGCTCGCCGGCTCCGCGCGGCCTTCCACAGTCGTAGACTTTTGCGAGTTGCGCCATGACCTCGTCGCGCCGATTCCTCGATCCGCTTGCGGTCGTTCCGCCACGCGTCGGCGATCCTGCGAAAGAACGACGCCGAAACCCGGACGGCCATATCGATTCTCGGGCGGGAAATAGGTGCCGCCGAAAAACGGCTTCAGATCCGGCGTAAGCCAGACCGACATAGGCCATCCGCCGCCGCCGGTGGTCGCCTGAACGAAGGTCATGTAGACGCGATCCACGTCCGGCCGCTCTTCGCGATCCACTTTGATGGACACGAAATCGCGATTCAGCAATTCCGCGATTCGATCGTTCTCAAACGACTCGCGCTCCATGACGTGACACCAGTGGCACGTCGAGTAGCCGACGGAGAGGAAAATCGGCTTGTTCTCGGCGCGCGCTTTTTCGAAGGCCTCCGGTCCCCAGGGATACCAATCCACCGGATTGTGGGCGTGCTGCAGCAGATACGGACTCTTCTCGTGGATCAGGCGATTGGTATGCATGGGCGCTTTTATGGTAGCAGCGCGTATTCCTCCACCTTCCTCCACTCCACCCCGCTTGACGGGAGCGGCGGACGGGCAGATACTCAGGGAGGAGATATTCTTATGTCATAGGCCGCGCGTGTTCGTTTTCGACGTTGGCTGTGGCCGCCATGCTGGCGGTTCCCGCTGACGCGCAGTCGGTGATCTCCGCCCGGTCCGGCGTGGTTCACTTTTTCGACGGGAACGTCTATCTGGGCGGCGAGCCGCTGGAACCGCATCTGGGCAGGTTCCCGAGCCTTGCCGTGGGAGCCGAACTGCGCACGGCCGACGGCCGGGCTGAGGTGCTGCTTACGCCCGGCGTGTTCCTCCGTCTGGGCGAGAGGAGCGCGATTCGCATGGCCGCCAACGATCTCGCCGACACGCGCGTCGAAATGCTGGCGGGGTCGGCTATCCTCGATTCACAGGAACCCGCGCCGGGGACATCGGTGACGCTGCTCTACAAAGATTGGCAGGTGCGCTTCCTGCAAAAGGGCGTCTACAGATTCGACGTCCAGCCCCCGCGATTGTGGGTCCAGCAGGGCACTGCCGAAGTATCTAGCGGCGGCACCACAACGCCGGTATCGGTGGAACAGGGAATGTATCTGCCATTTGCCTCGGTTCTAGTGCCCGAGCGGTCGCTCAATGCGCCGGCCGACGCGCTCTCGGATTGGGATCATGGCCGCGATGAATCGATTTCAGCGGATAACTCCATTGCCGCTCAAATTGACGAGGATACCGCCGCCAGAAATTCCGTCGATGGACTGGACGGATTTACCTACTTTCCGATTATTGGCCTTCCTTCCGCCGGCTTAACTTCCGGACTGTACAGCTCCTACACTCCGTATCAATCGGGGTTCAACTCGGTCTATCTGCCCGGCTATACATATATGCCTGTTTATTTGGGATACGGGGCGCGCCCGCTGGGGAGCTACATCTATACGCCTTCGCGTCGGGTAGGAGTTGGATCGGGGATTGGCCTCTCGCCGGGAGTTGGCCCAATTATGCTGCCGCGTCCCTCGGTTCCAGTTGGCCATCCTTCGATTCCACTTGGCCGTCCCGCGCCCATACGTCCGGTGGCCCCGCCTGTTCACGCGGTTCCGCATGGCGTAGCCCGTGGCGGCCATCGCTAGATTGTTCTCAGGCGATGATCCCTTTGCGCACGGCGTAGAGAATCAATTCCGGCACACTATGCAGGCCCAGCTTTTGCAGCGTGTGAGTCCGGTGGGTCTCTACCGTAGTCAGGCTGATGTTCAACACGCTGGCCACTTCCTTGTTCGTACGCCCTTCCGCCACAAGCTGCAGCACCTCGCGCTCGCGGTCGGTCAGCAGGTCGTAACTGTCCTCCAGGCCGCGCCGCTCCATCTGGCGGATGTAATCCTCCTGCAGCAGGCGGCTCACCTGCCGGGTCAGAAACGAGCGCCCTTGGGCCACCGTGCGAATCGCGTCAATCACGTCGCCGCGCAATGAATCCTTCAGCAGATACCCGCGCGCTCCGGCTTTCAACGACCGCAATACGTAGCTCTCGTCCTGATGCATGCTTAGAATCACCACCCCCACCGATGGGTGCGATCCCACAATCCGCCGCGTGGCCTCGATGCCATTCATGTTGGGCATGGCAATATCCATCACCACTACATCCGGCAGGTGCTCGCCCGCCAATTGCACCGTTTCGCGGCCGTCGCCGGCTTCCGCTACCACGACCATATCCGGCTGCTTTTCGAGCAGAGCGCGCAGGCCGTCTCGGACAACCGTGTGATCGTCAGCTAACAGGATGCGGATGGGCATCGCCGTTCCTTCCCTTGATCTTGGCAAGAGTGTCCCCGGCGCGACTGATTTCAGCGCGATTAATTTCAACCAGCGGCAGATCGGCCGCTATCAGAGTTCCGCGTCCGCGCTGCGATTCCAGGCGGAGGTCGCCGCCCAACCGCCGCACCCGCTCCTCCATGCCGAGCAAGCCCAGTCCGCGCACGGATCGGGCGTCGAAGCCCACGCCGTCGTCGCGTACCTGGAAGCGGACGCGGCCATCTTCGCGCTTCACCCCCACTTCCACGGTCCGGGCGTTGGCATGGCGCGCGGAATTGTTGACCGCTTCCTGCACCGCCCGGTAGATACAGGTTTTGTGCTCGTCGGGAAGATCGTCGATATCGTCGTCGGCGGAAACCACTACGTTCAGGCCGGTACGCTTGCTCATTTCGCGGGCGTGCCAGTTGAGCGCGGGCGCCAAACCGAAATCGTCCAACATGGAGGGCCGCAGCAGCAACGCCAGATCGCGCACCTCGTTGACCGTCTTTGCCGGCCAGCTTTTTCACCGCGGCCAGGTGGGCCCGCATTTCATCCACGTCGCCGGCGCACTCGGCGTTTTCGGTTTCCATCAAAATGGCGGAAAGCGACTGACCCACCTCATCGTGAAGTTCGCGCGCCAGGGTGCGCCGCTCGTTCTCTTGCGCGCGCTCCAGTTTGGCCGAGAGTTCCTGCAGATCGCCGCGGGCGCGCGCGTTCTCATCCAGGCCGCGCTCGAGTTTGCGCTCCAGCCGCAGGGTATAAAGGCTGGTCACGCCCGCCAGCGCCAGCCCGATGACCAGCGCCAGGCCGAAGGTGAACATCAGCGTGTGGCGCAATCCCTCGGAGGACGCGGCCAATTGGTCTTCCGCGCGCGTCAGGCCGCGCTCGTTGACCAAAGCGATCCGGTCGGCAATCTGCAGCATGGTGGTGCGGCGTGGGGCCAACTCGTCGTAAAAAAAGGAATCGCGCCGCTGGTTGCGCTCCTCCGGAGTCCATTGCGCGGTGCGGCGCAGCACCTGCCAGTAATCGTCGATCTCCGATTCGAGCGTGCGAAACGGCTCCTTCTCTTCGGGATCGAGCGAGCGCGAGTAGGTTTCGAGCGCCGCCTTGGAATCGCGCTCCAGCCCAGCCAGCCGCGAGCTCTGCGCCGCTACTCCGCTGGGGTCCGGCGCTAGCAACAAATCGCGCACGTAGGTTCCGGAAAGATAAATCTGTGAGCGGATCTGATCGAGGGCGCTCTGCCGCTCCAGATACGCTCTCAGAGAGCGGTTTTCATTCCGGCGCACGTGATCGAGCGCGCCGACCGACCCCACCGCAGCGCCCACAATGCAGGCCAGCAGACCGCCGAAGCCGATTACGAGCACAACCCAGGGCGCCTTGCGTCGCGCCAAGGCTATTTGCGGGGCGCTTCCCCAGCGTGGCCACAGTTCGGGCAATTGGGCGTATCCTCTCATTCACAAGTGTAGTCAAACTGGAACGGCCGAAAAATCCTGTCCTGACAGGATAGATCTTTCTTTCTGAAAGAGTTATCAAAGAACTATGAAGCAGTTACACATAAGCTCTCGCATGTTACCGTTCTCTTGCCGCTGTTCTGATGTTGGGCGCCGCCGGATGCGCCAAGAAGCCCGTAGCTAAGACTACGCCACCCGCTCCGCAGCCCGCCGTTCAGGCCACGCCAACCACGCCGCAACAGGCGCCTACGCAACGCGCGGCCACTCAGCCGCAGCAGCCCGCCGCGGCTAATAATCCCGCGCCGCGATATCCCGACGCCGCCACGCGCGCGCGTATCGATCAGTTGCTGGCCCGGATTGAAGACGCCTACTTCGATTACAATCAGCACACGCTTCGGCCCGACGCTATCAAGGCTTTGCAAGCGGACTCCACGGAATTGCGCGACATCATCGTTCAATATCCGAACTACAAGCTCACCATCGAGGGCCACTGCGATGAGCGCGGCTCCGAGGCTTATAACCTGGCGCTCGGCGATGCCCGCGCCAAGGCCGCCAAAGATTATTTAGTCCAGGTGGGAATCTCGCCGAATCAGTTGGCTGTAGTCAGTTATGGGAAGGACAAGCCGATCTGCGACGAGCACGACGAAGCCTGCTGGCAGAAGAACCGCCGCATCCACATCGTCGCCTCAGCGCAGTAAGTTTGCAGTAACTTTTTGGTCACGGTGCGCCGCTGCTGGTCGCAAGGCGGCGCACCGATTTTTTTGTGTCCTGTATCGTCCCTTTTCCTTCGTTTTCCTTGTTGAGTACCATTGACTATTTTCCCGAGCGGCGCCAAAATGAAATTGGAATCGGGGCCGGTTTTCCGATTCCGACGCCGACTAATAAGCCAATCCGCCAGGATTGGCGGGAGGTGACATATAGAACCGGGTCAGTATGAGGGCGGCCTCATTCTGGATTAGCGAACATGCAGCACGGCGAGATCCGCGCGATCGGAAAATAGGCGTCAATTGGTTTTGACGCGGCGCTTCAAGCGCAATTTGGATGATCGCCACCGAACTCTCTTAGTTTGCGAATCCAGGGTGACCGCCCTTTAATCTTTTGCCTCCGCTGTTTCTGAATACCTGCCTCTTTTGAAGACTCCGTGGTGTAAACTGAAAACTTGTTCCCCGCTATGTCTTCATCCGCACCCCAGGAAATCGTAAGCGCGCACAGTCCCGATTCGGATGACGCGTTTATGTTCTATGCTCTTGCCACTAAGAAGGTGCGGTCGTCGAAAATCAAGTTCCGCCATGTGCTCGCGGACATCGAAACGCTGAATCAAAAAGCCATGGAAGGCGCTTACGAGTTGACCGCCATTTCCTACCACGCCTACCCGTATGTGGCGGACAAGTACGTGCTGATGGCGAGTGGATCGAGCATCGGCGATGGCTACGGCCCCATGATCGTTTCCTCGCGACCAATGGAGCCTGAAGAGTTGAAGGGAAAGCGCATTGCGATTCCCGGCACAATGACCACTGCATATCTTGCGTGCAGGCTATTTCAGCCCGATTTTGAGCCGGTGGCGACCCCGTTTGACAAGATTACTGCGGCGGTGCGCGAGCACAGCGTGGATGCTGGGTTGATTATTCATGAGGCGCAGCTTACGTTCGACCGGGAGGGATTTCACAAGATTATCGACTTGGGCCGCTGGTTCAAGAGCAAGTATGCTTTGCCGTTGCCGCTGGGCGCGAATGCGTTGTTGCGATCGCTCGACGCCGCGATGCAAAGCGAGTGCTGCCGGATGATGCGCGAGAGCATTCAATATGCGCTCGATAACCGCGCCGAGGCTCTAGAGTACGCCTTGCAGTTTGCGCGCGATATGGAAGCCCGGCTGGCCGACAAGTTCGTGGGCATGTACGTCAATCAATACACGCTCGATGCGGGCGAGATAGTGCCGAGAGCGGCCCAGAAGCTGCTCGATCTGGGCTTTGAAGCGGGCATTATCAACAAGAAAGTGGAAGTGGAGTTCGTGCGGTAAGTCACGCCGTCGAATAGTTAGTTCCAGCGCCGCTCCCAACCTCTCCACCATTCGGTATTTTCCAGGTTCAGCGCGTCCCAGCACAGATCGATCATGTGCGCATCCCTGCGCAGGATGCCCGCGCGGGTTACCTCCGGCGGTACGGATACCAACCCCGCGAAGCGGTCGAACACCGCGCCGCGATCCCGCTCGGGCGCGCGCGTCAGCAGATGCCAGAGCGTGATCCCGTCGCGCGCGCGGGCCGATGAGAGAATCGCCGCAACCGATCCGGTATCTCCCCGCTCAAACCGAGTGAGCGCTCCACGCAATGCATCCGGCGCATCTTCATAGAAGGGGATTCCCGGTCCGGTTGCCTTCCGGGTAACGCATTCCGCGCCCGCGGGGATGAACGATTCGTTCTCGTGAAATTGAAAAGCCACCCATCCGAGCAACACGCGCACGAGGCCATCGCCGGACGCATCGACGTTCAACGTGTATTCGCAGCCCAAATCGACGGCGCGCGAGGATGGCGTATCCACGACAAACTCGCGCGGCGGCGCCCAGATAAAGGCGTGCAGAGTGCCCCTATTCAGCGTCACCTGGCGCCCGGTGGACGCGCGCAACTCCGACTGCGGCCCGATTTCGATGCGCCCGATCTCTTCCGCCGAAAGCGCGATCTGCGCGCCCGCGCCGGTACGGAGAATATCGCCATGCAATACGCGGCGCGATACGACGGCCTGCTGCCTGCCGATCTGCGCTACACCCGCGGTGTGATCGACCCGCCACCCGGTTGGCTGCGCTGACGGCGTAAACAGACGGATAGCGGCAGCGCCGGCGATAATCGCCGCGGCGGCGGCCATCCATCGCCAATGCTTGCGCGGAGGGTTGCGAGGCTGCGCGTCGCCAGGCCCCGCGGTGGTCGCGCGAAAACGGAACGGCGCGAGCGTCTCTTCCAGCCGCGCGATTTCCGCATCCGGCGGCCCGGATCGGTCCCATAGGTAGTCGTCGTTCATGATTGCCTCCCGGCCCCCAGCGCTTCGCGGAGCAACTTCATGCCACGGCAAAGGTTGACGCGCACCGAATCCGGCGTTAAGCCGGTTTGCCGCGCGATCTCCAGACCGGTCATGCCCTCCACCAGGCGCATCAGCATCGTCTCACGGTAGGCTTCCGGCAGATTGCGGATGGCATCGAGCGCCGCGAAGGATTCGGCGCTGGCGCCGCGGCCGGCCGTGTTGCGCTCGTCGAGCGGCGCCGCTTCGCGTTCGCGCGCGCCGCGGAAATAGTCCATGGCGCGGTTGCGGGCAATGGCTCCGAGCCAACCGCGAAACGCGGCGGCTGTGCGGAGCCTACCGAGTTGCTTCATAGCGGAAAGGAACACGTCTTGCACCAGGTCTTCCGCCACGGCGGGCGGAACGCGGGCCAACAGGATTCCATGCACCATGCGCCCATAGCGTACGTATAGCTCGCCGAACGCCGAACGGTCGCCGGTAGCCGCCGCGCGGATCAGGTCCTCATCGTCCGTGGATTCGTCAGTCGCCAACATCGCTGGAATCATGATAGTTGACGCTAGCAGGACGGAATTGGAGGCAAAACGTTAACAGCCGATGGTGCGCTCAGTCCTAGTTTTCCGCCGGCTTCTCCGCATGATCGATGACCAGCGTCTCCACCGGTCCTTTGGCCGCTTCGAGTTTCAGATCGAGCGCCTGAATCGAGGCGAAGATAGAAGCGATCACATCGGGTTGAGTATCGTCCGCGGCGTAATCGAACCTGAAATCGAAAGCGCCCTTTAGCCCCGTCCGGTCCATCACCGGCCGCCGCAAATACCTGGTCAGGCGTGTCGCTAAAAGCTGCATAGTGGCATTTGTTCCGGCCATGCCGGTCCCAGATATTCCGCCGCCTTGGGGGCCGCCGACCCAGGGATAGTCATCGGCGCTCTTGGCCGGTTTCAGTTTCACATCCTTATCACTCACCGTCAGCAATAAACAGGGCCTTCCTTCGTTTCGCGGTGGAATTGCAAGTGGAAGCGATCGGCCAATAGCGTTTGCAGCATGGACAATTGCTCTTCATTGGGCGGCGCCTTCGGAGACGGCGGCATCGACTTGCTCGATTTCGAGGACGCCGGCGGCTTCGCGACAATGCTATACCGGTCCTCTCGGATCCATCGCGAACCGCCCGACACCTGAAACGTCTGAACGCTATATGCTTCTTCGATCAGCATCTGCAGCGTGTAGTTGGTAGCCGTGATTCGGCCTCCCGTATAAGTGAATAGCCCGATAACTCTCTCATCCGCGGTGGACGGCTTCACCGAAGCCACTTCGAAGGCCGCTGAATTGGCTGCCGGCTGGCCAAACAGGCCGCAAGCAGCCACCGCGGCTTCGGCGGCTATGAGGATTCGCATCGCGAAGACCTCAGTAGTTCCTCGATCGCAACGTTCGGTGCAGCTGCGAAACCGCTTGCTGACGCGCGCGGCTCCGTCAGAGCCACGACCGTCAGGGCGTGGTTTCGCCCAAGAGCACAAGATCACCCGATCAGAGTACTAGCCGTTATCATTAGACGAATTTTGGCTAGACAGGATAGCGATACAATCTGGTTTACCGGCTAAAGTAACTGCGCGTCGGCGGCGGCGGAGCATCCTTGCGGATGGCGCGCCACAAGAATGTCGTTAAGCAGATCTTCGTCCACGTCGTCCGCCTTGGCGAAATCCATTTTCGCCGATTCGCCGGAGCCGGGAGCGTTGGGCGGATTCTTCTCATCCAGCGGCACGCGCGCCTTTTCTATGGTGAATGGAGCGGGGTCTGGCGTCTGCTGGAACGCGGCGGCCATCACGCGCGAAGCGGCATCGAATTGCGTCATCGGCTTGAGCCCGATCATGAGTTCCATGGTCCGCAACAGCGACGTGGTGTTGTACATGGTGCTATCCACGGTATGCCGCTTGATGTACGACGAAATCACATATGCCGGCGAGCGGTGCGAATCCACGTGGTCCGGGCCGTTCTGCGCATCGTCTTCCACGATAAAGATGGCGGTGCTGGTCCAGAATCGCGATTTCGAAACCGCTTCCACAATCATGCCGACGGCCTGATCGTTATCGGCGGCGAACGAGAGCGGCGAGAGGCGCCCGGCGCGCGGTACCGTTGGTGTGATCGTTACCCAGGCGCATCACGACCAGCCGCGGCATCTCCCCGCTTTGTTCGTATTCGGTGGAACTCGGCGAGGAAGACTTTAGCGCGCTCCATGTCGGGATACGACAGATCAAAGCCGCGGTAGAAGCGATTGGTGCATTTCGCCAGCACCGGGTCGTGAACGCCGGTGATTTGCTCTTCACCAATCTTCGCGCCTGGCTTGTTATCCACCATGTAGCCGAAATTGCGGATGGAGAGGCCCGGCGGCGTTGGCGTTGGTCCATAAATAGCCGGCGGGCGGCATACGACGCCGCGTCCTGTTCTTCATAGTCGTAGTGTCTTGCGGCGGTTGGCGTAGCTGTTGGGCCAGAGCTTTTGACTACGTAATCGGGCGCGATGGCGGCGGTGGACCAGTTATGGCCGTCGGCGCTGACGTCGGCATTCACGTAGAAATTGTCGAACAGCACGAACTCGCGCGCGATCTTATGCAAGATTGGGGGTGACGTTTTCGCCGAACAGCGTCAGGTTCGAATCGCCGTTGCCTTCCTTCATGTCGCCCAGCACCTGATCGTAGGTGCGATTCTCTTTCACGATGTAGATGACGTGCTGAATCGGTGGCAGAGTGTCTTGGCTCGTCCAGCTTGGAATCGCGATACGGGCTGTTCGCGATGGCTTGCCGCGTCCACTCCTGAAGCTGACCGGCGCTGAAGGGGTCGATCCACGATGCCGTTCCGGTTTGCAGCCGTGCCGACATATTCCTCCGCCGGGAGTGCCCTTGTGCACCGGTTCGACGCGGCGTCTCGGGCTGGGTCCGTTAGGATTGGGATACGATCGCAGCCCTTTGCCATTGAGGACGATCAGCGTTCCCGAGGGCAGCGCGCGCACGGCGGTGGGATACCAGCCGGTAGGAATGAATCCCTCGACGCGGCTGCGCTCGGCCGAGATATCCACCACCGCCGCTACATTTCCATCCGAGCAGGCCACGAAGAGGCGCCGGTTGTCCGCGCTCAGGGCCAGGCCGGAGGGCGTCATTCCGAGAGGCTGACGCGGAGTCATGGAAATATTGATGCTCTCGATGACGCTCAACTCCTTGCCTTCGGTAACGGCCACCGCATATACATTGTTGGTATTCGCGGCCGCCACAAACAGGCGCGCCGTGTAAGCGCGGCTCGCCTTCCACCGGTTCCGCCGGGCCGCCCGCGCGCCATACCATGTCCGTGGGGTGCGCGCCGATACGCTGCGCGCGGCCGATCTGGCTGCTGTTGCTAGGGTCGTATTGGCCCAGAGTGCCATCGGCCCAATGGGTAACGAAAAATGATTTTCCATCGGGGTGAAAGAGGATGCGATAAGGGCGGCGTCCGGTTTTGATTCGGCCGATTACAGACCCGATTGCGGATTGACGACGACCACGGAATCGTTGTAAAGATCGGCGGCGTAGAGCAGGTGTCCTTCGCGATCGAAGGTGACATCGCCGATGAAGTCGTGCAGGTGCGCTTGGATGCGATCGACCACCGGAAACTCGCGCGTCGGCGCGAGCGTGGAGCCGGTCAGGCTATATTCGAAAATCGAGGCACGCGATCCGCCGCCGGCATAGACGAATCTCCCTTGGGGGAGATCGCAAGACCGAGCCATGCGTCGGGAACGGGCGCGCTGCCGGTGACCGCGCCGGTGGCGAGATCGATCACGCTAATAGATGGCGGCTTATATCCGCAATTCAGCACCAGCATGTACTTGCCGTCGGGAGTGACCACGGTGGAGAGCGGCAGCGTGTCGAGCGCGATCTGCTTGCCGACGGGCTGCAAACGCCATCCACTGTTGAGAAGAAAGCCACCGGTCGCGAGCGGCCCTACCTGTTCGCGGGGCGCGGTTTGCGAGCTCAACAACGCTCCTAAAGATAACAGCACGAACGCTAATGCAATCCGGCTGGGGACGGCGTGAGCGGAAGGTTTCATCGGTCCCTATATTGTATCCCCGGCAATTGTGGGCGGGAGTTACATCAGTATGACTGCTTTCTGGTCACACGAAGATTGGCGAAGGAACCGCCGGATCCTTCGCCAACCCAGAGGCCAACAGATCCGTGGGTACGGTCGCTCAATTCATTGATAACCAGGCAGGGCGCGCTCGCGCCGTTCACAAAGACGCTCACGTTGGGCCGCTCGACAACGATGCGGGCGTGAAACCATTCGTCCATCGGGCTCGGGAACTACTGGCTTTTCATATTCGCCCGGGTGCTCTGTGCGGAGCGTCTGCCAGGGCCGTTGCGGATGAGAGACGTATTGCACGCCATGGCTGTGGCGCTCCGGATCAGACGCGCGAAAGTTGAAGGGCCGGAAATATACCGCATCATGCGTCTGCGCATCGAGGACGCGGAATGCCACGCCCAGAAAGCTGCCCTGAACGGGCTGGCTGCGCCCCAGTAGATCGATCTCAATGACTCCATTGCCAAAGTCATACCCGTCAAGCCACACGACGCCCATACCCGGCCCTTCGCTCAGCTTCAAAGCGCGCTTACCTTTGAGATCGACAACCGCGGCGGTGCGGCCGGCGATCTTCCACCGCGGGTCTTTACCGACGGCCGTCACGTCCAGATTCTCCGGCGATTGCGCAGCCGCTGACGCCGCAACAACGGCCAATGCGATAACGAGTCGGTTTGTCTTTCTATTCATACCGCAATACTACAGCCGGGTCAGCATACTACAGCCGGGTCGGCCCGCAGCGCCCGCCGGGCGGGCAGCCAACGGCCAGCAGCGCCGCCGTCATTAGCACGCAAACCAGATTGGCGCGCCAGCTTCTTATCGATTACGACGACCGGGTCCACTCGCGGCGGGGCTCCGTCCTTAGATCCGGAATGCGCCACCTTCGGTAGGCTCGGTAAGCAAGAGGAGGCGCCAATAACTCCTAGGCGGGCAACTGCGTTCGCAGCCGCGGAAGCAACTTACGGGCACGCGCTTTCATTGCCGGCGTTCCGGCGCGGGAAGCGCTTTCGAGGATGGCGATCACTGCCGGCCGTAGCTCCGGATTGGCTTGCGCGAATTCCGCAAGCCCTTGGAGTGCTAGCGTCTTCACAATCGAACTGCGATCGTTCAGAAATTCGTTCAGACATGCGATCCCACGGTTGCGTTCGGCTACGGTCAAAGAAAGCCGGGGAATCATAGAGTGCAAGATGCCATCGCAGCTCCGGTTGACGGGTTTCGCCGGCGAAGCCTAAGAGTTCCGCTTTGAAGGGGTGCAGAAGCTCGGGCCTCAATGCCGACACTTTCTCGGCTGCATCGGCGGCGCGCATGGCGACCACGGGATCATGGCTCCACAAACATTCCAGTAGCTCGGGAAATCGCTTGGCTCGTCGAGAACAATCGCCACTACGCGAGGCGATTGTCCAAGCGATCGCCGATCGCCGCCTTGAAGCATTAACGGTAAACCTGTCTTCCCCATGCCGATCTCCGATGGCGCTATAGCATAGGTACTTAGCGCTTCCGATAGAGCCGTCCTATCAGGTCGCGCGCGCCCTCCGGCGTCAGATGTTCCCATGGCAGCCCCAGCGCTATCCTCTCGCGCACCTCGGAAGAGGAAACATGATCGAATTCTCCGGTAACGGCAAGTGGCCGATAGCGTGGGAAACATTCGGCAGTGCGTCTAACCGACCATCGCGGGCAGCCACCAGCAGATCGAACTGCCGCAGCATGGCGCTGACGGCGTTCGGGTCGGCATAGTCCCAATTGAGGGTGCGCTCGGCGGCATCGCGGCCGCACAAGAGACTCAACTGGCGTTTGGGCCGTAGGCTTCGCGGCACTCGGCGGCAATCTCGGCGAAGAGCCCTCCCTCCGCCAGCGCAATGGAAAACCTGGGACCGTCCGTCAGCGCCGCGCGCAAGATCTCAAGGCGCTCCAGCAGTGTCGCTCCACTATACGACTTGTGCGGTAGACGCTTCGGCAGAACGAAAACTACTTCAGCGCCCTCCGGCCCGAAGTGTGACAGAGCCGCACGGGCGAGCGCCAAATGGGCCACAGTAACCGGGTTAAACGCGCCCGGTAACACGCCGACACGTTGCGGGCTCCCGGATGCGCGGCGTAAAAATTCCATCGATCACACTCAGCGGGATTAGACCAAGGTTCGCCAGAGACCAAGCGCACGAAGGGCGCGGGAACTTCCCCGCGCCCTTCGCCCTTCCGAACTATTAGGCCGCGTTGAGCAGGAGCTCGTCCATGCCGTCGCCGGTGTCGCTCACGAATTCGTGGCGATCGGATGCCTCTTGGCAGTGGAGGCAGTACTTAGTCCACGGCACCGCTTCCAGGCGCTTTGGCTTGATATCCTCCTCGCAGTGGAGGCACACTCCGAAACTTCCGTCCGCAATCCGCGACAATGCGGCTTTGACATTGCGGAGCAGATTCGATTCGCGGTCGAGATTGCGGATGGCCAACTCCCTCTCTCCCGCGAGTTGCACTTCATCCAAAGCGTCCGGGGTTTTTTCAATAGCGATGTCTTCCCGATTGCGAAGGCCGTTTGAAAGTTCGGCCTGCTTCGCTTCGAGTACCGCTCTGTATTTGTTCAGTTCATTCTGAGTCATTGGTCCATCTCCTGTTCAGCCGGTAAAG
Source organism: Bryobacterales bacterium (assembly GCA_963723015.1). Taxonomy (GTDB): domain Bacteria; phylum Acidobacteriota; class Terriglobia; order Bryobacterales; family Bryobacteraceae; genus PALSA-243. Next base: position 106,816 of record CAVRPF010000027.1, on the reverse strand, counting down.
TTTTTTTAACTCTTGGTTTTTACCGCGTTTCTTTCGCAACCATATAGACGACGCTCTTAACCAAAGGTTGCAGATTCCGGCATGCTCCATTCGAGCTATTTACGTTTTTTTACCTATCTGCCGTTTCTTCACTCGCTGGTTTTAAGCAATCTTCGTGCCAAGCAACCACGCCGTCGATTCCGTGATTTTCCGCGCCATAGCAGGCGTTCCGTTCGTGTCCCCGGGGCAGATGCTACCATCTGATTCTTGGACGGCAAAATTAATTCGTGCATACAAGCACGTACAGTTAAGCTGTGCTACGCAGCCGGTTTTCTTGCAAGTATTTTTTTCTTGCTCGCCGGCCAGCCATTCATCTCCCGCCTCGGTATTCAAAACGACGAAGCTCTATTCGCCACTCCGATCTTTTCGCGAGGAGCAGCGTTATATTCCTGGCATATCGGCCATTTTCAGATTCCCATTATGCTGATGAGCTATTTGGGATGCCTGAAATCGCTGCTCTACCGGCCGATTCTTCGCCTCTTCGGCGTGGGCCCCTATGCCACGCGGGAACCGGCGCTGCTCATCGGCGCGGTGAGCATTTGGTTGTTCTTCCTGCTGCTACGCCGAATAGCCGGCCTCCGCGCCGCCTGCATAGGCGGTTGCCTGCTAGCGGCAGATACCCTCTACCTGCTTACCACCTGTTTTGATTGGGGGCCGGTTGCGCTCCAACATCTACTGATTGTGGGCGGGGTCTTACTATTAATACGATTCTACCAGACGTTGTCAAGTGTTTCGCTTGCCGCAGGGTTCTTCCTGTTCGGGCTGGCGTTATGGGATAAAGCCTTGGCAATATGGATCTTAGGTGGGTTGGGAAGCGCCGGAATTTTGCTTTTTTGGCGGCAAATAATTGCTGTGACCGGGTTTCGGCGGGTGCTCATTTCCATTGCCGGACTGGCGATCGGGGCGCTACCGCTAATCGTTTATAACGCGCGAACAAACGAAGCCACGCTGCGGGAAAACACCGGATGGGATGCGGCTGAAATATCAAATAAAGTCCACACCCTGGTGGACACGGCCCGGGGCGGCAGCCTGATGGGATATTTCAATGCCGACGACCGGGATACACCTGAGCCGAAGCCACCCGCCGGATTCCTGGAGAAAACCTCCGCCGCCTTGGCAGCGTTCGATGGCAACGCGTCGTCGGGCTGGATGTTGTATGCCTTTTTCGCAGCCGCGGCCCTAGCGCCTTTCGCCGGCCCGAATGCGCTCCGCCCGGTGGCATTCTTCGTGATCGCGATGGCCGTGGCCTGGGCGCAGATGGCCTCCAATCCGCACACTGGCGGCAGCGTGCATCACACGATTCTGCTGTGGCCCTGGCCCCAGGCCGTGATCGCCATTTCCTTTGCAGGCATCTCGCGGCGGTTGGGCCGCTTTGGGGTTCCAGCAGTGGCGGCAGTGGTAGCGCTGGTATGCATATCCTGCCTGCTGGTGACCAATGAATATTTCACCAAGATGGCGCGCAATGGCGGGGCGCCGGTTTGGAGTACGGCGGTTTTTCCGATGGCGGCACGGGTGCGGAGCAGCGGCGCGAATTACGTATTTTGCACCGATTGGGGCATTTTCGATTCACTAGTACTACTCAACCGCGACCGGCCGCCGGTACGGAACGGCATGGGCGCCGAGAAAGATCCTGCCGATCTCCAATGGGCTTTGAACGATCCGAGCAACATATTCGTGGGGCACTCCAAAGAGGCGGAGGCATTCGTAGGAGACAATGAGAAGGTGATCGAGGCGGCGGCGAAACTTGGCTACCGCCGCGAGCCGCTGGCGACGATCCCGGACGGCTACGGACGAAACATTTTTGAGATCTACCGGCTGAGGCGGTGAGGGTTACCACAGCTCATTGGGGCTGAAGCTGAGGTCCCGATCGAGAATCATCTCCACGATGGTTCCGCGCGGCAGAACGGCTTCCGGACGCTTGCCATGGAAGATTGTCGCCAGCGCCACGCCGGCTCCGGCCGCCGCCCCGATGCCGACGCCGCCGAGCGGATGGCCCGCCGCCGATCCGGCGATTCCGCCCACCGATGCGCCTACGCCCGTGCCTATGGCGACTGTGCGGGCATCGCCGGAGCCATCGCGCTCCCCGGTGACTTTGCCTTCTTTCGCATCCACCTGGCCGCGCGCCGAAGCATCCGCCGAAACCAGGCGCGAGTGAAAATCGCGCGCGACGCCGTTGGGCAGCAGCAGCGAATCGAAGCGAATGTACATTTCGCCTTTACCTTTAATTCCGTGCGCCGGCTTGCTTTCGGTCACGGTTCCATTCACGTAGCTGCCGCGCGGAATCACGATGCGTCCATCGACGGCGATGGGTTCGATCGTCTCCAGGTACACATGGTCGCCTTCGTGCGTGTGTTTGGTATCCAGGGCATTGCGGAGCGCGAGCGCGATGCGGACGCCGGCATGGACGGTCAGCTCGCCGGCGGCAGCGCCGGCCGGCTGCTTAACGAGCTCGCGAGGCGCGGGTTGGGAAGGTTGAACCGGCGCGCGCAGCACTGGCTCAGGGTCGGGGCCGGCCGGCGGTCCGGAGTCCCCGCCGCGGCGGGTTGCCGTTCTCTGGAGTACACCAGCGCGCCTTCCACCTCGCGGCCGTCGCGCACTACCTGCCGGGTGATGGTCAGGACCGAGCGATCGGGCGAAAGCTTCCAACGATCCATCATGGTGTAATCCGGCGATGCGGAAACCTGCGTGTTGACCAGGAGCGCGGCGCCTTCCCACTTCACGATACTGCTGCGAGTTTCGCCGCCGATCCGAACGCGAGTTTCCGTTCCGTCGAGCAGATACGACCACTGCAAGAGCGTACCGTCAGAGGCGGTTGAAGAGCAATGCAGCGCGATATCCTGCTGCGAGACGGTCAAACTCTCTTCCGGCGCGATGGGTAGCGCCCGCGTGTCGCTGGCGCGGGCATCGAGAAACCATTGGCCCGAAAAATCGCGCTCGGGAGCGGTGGCGTATAGCGGGGCGAGAGAAGAGATTAGACAGGCAAGCGTAAGCGCCGGCGCAACGCGTAGCATCAATGCAAGCTTAGCATCCGGCTGGCCAGGGTTGCGCTGCGCGCACTTACGCCGATACACTTCGGCTCCGCACTTTAATCCTTGATCCTATTTTTTAAGTTCTGGCGCGTAAAGGAATGAGCGGCCGGCTAGCCGCCAAATCGATAGGAGGTTTTGAACATGTCTCGCTACAACTTACGCCCAGCGCCCGGTTTCGGCCGTTGGCTTGTCTCTATTACGCTGTTTGCATCGGTCTTGCAAGCTGCCACAATCACACCCGGCGCTCCTGGCTCGGACGGATCGCTCGATCTTCATGTGACCTTACCCGATGGATCTACGAAGGACATTAGCGTGCCGATTAAAGCGACTCAAGGCACGCCCCCAGTAGCGACTACGGCGGCCCAAAAGGCAACCGCAATATTTAATGCCCTGTCTACGAACAGTGTTCCAAATCTTGGTTACATCGGCGCTACAACGGTAAGCGCGACGGGATCGAAAATTGAGGTAACTGGCGACACAACGACTGAAGTTACCAAGGTTGCGGACTCGGGATTGTCATTACCAGGGTCCCCCGCCTATGCCACGCTGGGATTCGATGGACCTCTCACCGCCATAGGCACTGACGGCGCCGCAAGTGTGTTCACGGCGTCATTCGGGGTAGACGGCTCGACATACTCATCCGCGTCGTTAACATATGGCCAACTGACGTCTGCGACCGATAACGGACTGGCAACAGCGCTCTATGATACGCTCCTTACGGGACTAAGTTCGAGCCTTCAGGCCGACCTGCATCTCGACCTTTCGACGGATTCCATCACGTTTGACTTTCCCTCCGGTTCGGGTGAATACTTCGTACAGACATCGACTACGTCGCCGGGAACCTCTCAATTCATGAGCGTGGTCGCGTCGCCCACGCCTGAACCACTCACATTGCTCTCACTTGGCGCCGGGTTGATTCTGATCGGCATGCGAAGAAAAAGATCCGGTACGGATATCGAGTGAGGCTGGCGATTGGTGTACATGTCTTAGCCGCGTGGGCTCGTCAGCCCGCCCGGCCATTTTGTTTCAGCGCCGCTCTGCGATTCGCACTCCGACAGGCTTGCCGGAAGGCACGTCGTCGAGTTCGAGAATCCCGCCCATATCCGTCGCGTATTCGGCCATCTCTTCGTCGTCCACCTCTACTTGATAGATACGTTTCGGATCGAGCCCCACAATGAAGACCGGCTGCCCCTGCGCCAAATCGAACTGAAACCTGGCAGACGCCTTTCCGAAGCAGACTACGGCCTCAGTCAGATCCATCTGCATGGGCGGGCGTTGCGGACTAATCGCGGTGACGCTGCCATCGTGGAACGACTGCATGACGCCGTCGAAGTGGCCGAACCAACCGGCGGAATCCTCCCAGCTCGAGCGTATAAAGAGGCGGCCGAACTCGGGCGCGTAGAAAATCAGCGGCACGTGGTAATAGCTCAAACCCGGCTGATAGGGATTGGCCCAGAGAAACTCGTAAGGGGTTCCGAAGGCGCCGCGCATCAGGTATTTGTCGCGCAAAAGCCAACCCTGCAGCACCTGCGTTTCGGGCGCATTGGCATCGTAAGCGACTATGGCTAATTCGGCCGCGCGCGAGAGCGAAGCCAATCGCAAGTCCGGCTCGCCGGGAGTGCGCTCCGCGCCGATGTAATAGTCGTTCTCGGGCGCGGGATACGTGGCCGGATAATAGCTGAGCAGGTGCTCGATGGGATAGTCCTTGAAGAAGCGCGGATCGCTCTCGCGCAGATCCAGCTTGACGTTGTCCTGAATAGCATGCAGCAGCTCATAAAGCGGATAGGCGTCGTCGCGGCCCACGATGTGGCGGCCGCTCCGGAGCGCCGGCACAATCGTACCCTCCCACCACTGGTGGATCAGGCGCTCCAACTCGCGCCGCGGCGTATCGGGAAAGTCGTCGAAGAGCGCCACGGCCGCGAGCGCCCTGGATCGGGCGGCGGCCACGCCCGAATCGGCGGGAGCATCGGTCATGCGGCGTGAGAGGCGCGCCGCGAAGCTCTGCCGCTCCGCATCCCCGAGCAGATCCTGGCACCAATCGTAGACCAGGGCCATTTGCCGCAGATCGGCTTCCGGACCGAGCGCCCAAGCGATAGCTTTACGCCCCGCGGCTTTATCGCCCGCCACTTGATAATAGAGCGCGTCCGCGAACCCGGGCTCGGGCATGGGAGCGCCGCCGGCCATCAAGGCGTCGAATTGCCGCCAACGCAGCGAGGCGCGCTCGCGTTCGCGCCGCAGTAAACGCAAGTGCGCGGGCCGCAGAAAGAGGCGCGGGTGTTCGGTGGAGACCACGATGGGGTCGCCGGCGGGCGCAGCGGATGGCGTCTGACCGGCCGCTATTTCGACTGCGGCGATAGCCAGAACCAGAATGGCCTTCATTGGTAGAAGTTTAGCGCGGTACTGGGCTGCGGCCGGCCGTGTTTAGCGTCGGCTGGATTGCGGCGTATTTCGTGGCGCGGTCCATTCGCCCGCGCGCCCCGATCGGTTTCATTACTCACGTATGGCAGATCAGGGACCGCGATCCTTCAGCGCTCCGTGATAGGCTTGCGGCGCCCATGATGAATGTGCAGGACAGAAACGGTATTTCCCTCGATTGTGTAAAGAATGCGGTATCTGTGCGGTTTGCGCCCATAGAGTAACTGACGCACCTCGAATGGAAAGACCGCGTTTTCGGGAGCCAATGGACACCGTCCGGGAGAATGCGCCAAAGAGGCTACCGCTTCGCGTAATCCGTGAAACCAGCGCACGCCGGCTTCTCCAGCCTCTTGCGATAATAACTACCCGAGAATGGCGTCCAGATCGCGTTTGCGTGGATGCTGGCTTAACGCGGAAGGCCATGCTTCACGCGCAATTCCTCAAACGCTTCTTCGGCGGATTCGGTGCGCCCGGCCTTTACGTCGTCAAAGCCCCGACGAATGCCTTCAACCGCTTCCTGGAAGTCCTGATTCTCCCATTCCAAATAGTCGGCCAAAGCCTCATCCAGCGCCGCGGCGGTGTCCTGGCCGCGACGGCGCGCATAAGCCTCCAATTGGGCTTTGCGCTCAGGTTTGATAGCTACTACATCCATGCCAATTCCAGGTTAGGAACTGCGTGGGTTCGTGTCAAGGACGGCTGCGCTCAAGGGGTTGATCCGATGGCCTCGCCGTCCGCGCCACCCTCACTCCCCGCCACGTATAATGCGCGCCGCTCCAAATCGTAATCCCCACGCAGGGCCAGATCAGCGCCGCCGCCGCTCGATCCAACGCCCGCCCCGGAAACGCGTCGCGCGCGATCCAAACCACCACGGTCAAAATCTGCACAAAGGTCGCGGCTTTGCCCCATACGCTTGGCGGGAACTTCCTAACGCCCGTGGCTACCCTCACCGTCAGCGCGCCCAGCAGAATATACAGATCGCGCCCGATCACGATCCCGGCCAGCCACCATGGGATCATCCTCGCAGCGGCCAATGCCACAAAAACTCCGCTCAGCAGGCACTTATCGGCGATGGGATCTAAGTAGGCTCCAACCTGTGTGGCGAGACCGGCGCGGCGGGCGGCGGCGCCATCGAGTATGTCAGTTGCGGCGGCGAAGGCGAACAACGCCAGGGCGAGTTGGTGACGGCCGGTTAGAATCGCTTGTACAATAAACGGAACCAGAGCGAGACGAACGCCGGTGAGGATATTGGGAAGGTTGACCCACGGGGGCATCTGACACGAGTGTATCGCGCAGATTCATGCCCATCCATGGCGAGGAGAAACGCTCAAAAATCGCCCCGCCACGGAGGACATTCTCTTTGTGCTTTTGCTTAGATAGTCCGGAGCGCCGGATTTCGTCTCAATTATTTTCGTTTATGTGTTTAATCGCCATTTCGCCCGCGCCCGCCGACGGCTTGCACTCGTAGAATGCCGGAGTGACTTGGAACTCCCCCTCATAGCCGCGCGCGACCTCTTGCTGAAACCGCGGAATGGCCCTGGGAGACAGCATCGTTACCGTGCAGCCGCCGAACCCGCCGCCGGTCATGCGCGACCCATAGACGCCCTCGATGCGCAGCGCGGCGTCTACCAGGAAGTCGAGCTCGGCGCAGCTCACCTGGTAATCGTCCCGCAGGCTGCGGTGCGATTCCACCAGCAGTTTCCCCATGGCCGGCAAATCGGCCGCCGCGCTCGCTTGAACGAATTGCTGAACACGCGCGTTCTCGGTGACGATATGGCGCGCGCGCCGGCCGACAGGGTCTGGCAGATCTACGGCGTCAAGCTGCTCGAGCGTCACATCGCGCAAACTTTCCACGCCGTTGAAGCGCTGCCGGATGCGTTCCACGGCGGCGGCGCATTCCTGAACGCGCTGGCGATACGCGGAGCCGGCCAGCTCGTGCTTCACCATGGTGTTTGTGGCGAGAAAAGCGACGTCCGAAGGCAGTTCGACGTAGCGATGTTCCAGGCTGCGGCAATCGATGTCCACGGCGGAGTTGGCGCGTCCGTAAACCGATACATATTGGTCCATAATGCCGCAGGGCACGCCGACGAACTCGATTTCCGCGCGCTGGCAGAGGCGCGCCAGATCGAGCGGTTCGATGGCGCGGCCGTGAAGGAAAGCCAGGGCGGACGAGACCTCCAGCGCGGCCGACGAGCTCAAGCCCGAGCCCTCCGGCACGGTGCTGCGAATCAGAAGATCGGCGGGGTGGATGGCATAACCGGCATGCATCAGCTCCCGCGCCACGCCGATGGGGTAATCGCTCCAATTGCCCGCACGTTGCAAATTTTCGATATCCACGACGCGCCACTCGCGCACCTCCCCGTGATCCTCGGAGTAGATGCGCAGCTTGCCCTCGCGCCCCGGCGCCATGGCGATTGTCGTGGCGAGCTGCAGCGCCATCGGCAGCACGAATCCCAGGTTGTAGTCGGTATGCTCGCCGATGAGGTTGACGCGTCCAGGCGCGCGAAAGACACGCACGCCCTCGGCGGAGCCAAACAGGTTCCGGAAGGAATCGATCATGAACGCGAATGCGCGGCCCGCCAGGCGAGCAGCAGAAAGAAAACTCCAAAAGCGATCATAACCAGACCGCAGTATAGGTTCACGTTGGCGGTGGTTAACGTGGCGCGCGCCTCCGGCACGAAGATTCCCCAGCCCGCCACGATCAAACCGATCAGGGCAAAAAATCCACCGATGGGGTATCTCAAGTCGAGCATATCAGGCAAACCAAATATTCAAAAAAATCGCCAGCACGCCCACCGCTATCGCCACCGGCACGGGCCGTTTGTACCAGCTTACCCCGTCGTTGCCGGGGCATTTTCGTCAAGCCATAAACCAGGCCGGTAAGCTCCGATTGTACGCGCGGGCGCGTGACCAGGCTGATGGCGATGGTCGCGACGAAGCAAACGGTCCAGGCGAAGATGGCAATCCAGAAATTCTGCGCCATGGGAGAAGAGAACGTGTGCAGATTGGCGATCCAGCCGCCTTTGCCCTCCGACATGGTTAACCCATGGGTCAGCGCCGCGGCCGCTAGTACCGGCCAGCAACCCGGTGAACGCGCCGTCGCCGGTAGCGCGTTTCCAAAACATTCCCAATAAGAACGTCGCGAACAGCGGCGCATTGACGAAACTGAAAACAAGCTGCAATAAGTCGTTGATCGAGTTGTAGCGCCCGGCCACATAGGCGGCCAGAATGGAAAGCGCCACGCCCACGACGGTGGTGATGCGGCCGACTTTCAGGTAATGGCTGTCGGGCGCGCCGGGGCGGATATAGCTCTGGTAGATATCGTAGGTCCAAACGGTGTTAAAGGCGGTGACGTTGCCGGCCATGCCCGACATAAAGGACGCCATCAGCCCGGTAATTCCGACGCCCAACATACCTGCCGGATAGAAGTGCGCCATCAGAGTGGTGATGGCCTGATTGTAATCGGGCTCGCCGTTGCGCATGGGCAGCGCGTAGCCGATATTCATCTTCATCAGCGCGATGGCGGCGATGCCGGGGACGATTACGATGAACGGCATCATCATTTTCGGCAGGGCGGCCAGCACGGGCGTGCGCTGCGCGGCGGACATGGAATCGGCCGCCATAGCGCGCTGCACCACCAGAAAATCGGTACACCAGTAGCCGAACGATAAGCACAAAACCCAGCCCGGCGATCAGTCCGAAGGCTTCGATGCCCATCGGATTCTCGGAGGGACTGCCCATGTACCGCCAACTGTGCGTCATCACCGCGGGGACGCGCGCCGCCATGCCGCTCCAGCCGCCGGCCTTGGACACCGCCAGAATCGCCAGCGGCGAAAAGCCCACGACGATCAGAAAAAATTGCAGGACTTCGTTATAGATGGCGCTGGTGAGTCCGCCAAGAAAGGTGTAGGCCAGAACGATGGCCGCCGAACAGAGCACCGAACCGGTGAAGCTCCAGCCGAACAGCACTTGCAACAGCAGGCCCAAGGCGAACATGGAGATCCCGGAGGAGAAGATGGTCATCACCGCGAACGTGCAGGCGTTGAGAGCGCGCGTCTTCTCGTCGAAGCGCAGTTTCAGGTATTCGGGGACGGAGCGCGCGCGGCTGCCGTAATAGAACGGCATCATGAAGAGGCCCACGAAAATCATCGCGGGCACCGCGCCCACCCAATAAAAATGGGCGGTCATGATGCCGTACTTGGCGCCGTTGCCGGACATGCCGACCAGTTCCTGCGCGCCCAGATTGGCCGCCAGAAACGCGAGGCTGGTGATCCAGACCGGCACGGAATGGCCCGCCGTGAGGAAGTCGCCGCTGGTGGCGATCTTACGGCGCAACTTCCAGCCGATCCCCAGCACCAGGGCGAAGTAGAGCGCGAGAATCAGGTAATCGATAGGCGCCAGTATCAATGGATTACGAGAATAGCATGTAATGTTCGCGTGTGGGACAGAATATTGCCCTACGGTGAAGCGTCGGGGTGCGGGGGGCCGGCCATGCCCTGATCCAAGGCAAAAACTTACTTAAGGAATCACATTGGTAGAGTTAGGTTGCTTAACAGAGCGGGACGCTAGCCGACGCTTTTGGTACCAGTTATCGAGCGCCCGGAAAGCTAAAGGTACAACTGCGAATCCTACGAAACAAAGTGCGAGGCGCATTTAGTTACGTCTCTTCGCTGACGGCTGCGCCTCTTCTGTTAGGAGTTCCGATTTCGGCAGGGTAAGCACGCGGCGAAAGGCACGGCCAAGGAGTTCGGCGGGCGTGCCGCCCTCGAGGAACACAATCTGAGGTGGGGCCCTCATCAGCTTTTATAATAGCGCTGAATTCCATCGCGGAACACTAGCGGCCCTTGCCATGTTGGCGCCCGCTCCAGCTACTCAAATATACGACCTATACTGGATACCTATGCCGCCTACTTTTGGAAATGGCAAGATCTGCTACGTCGAAATCCCCGCCACCGATATTGCGCGCTCATCCGCGTTTTACAACCGCGTCTTCGGCTGGAAAGTCAGGCAGCGCAAGGATGGCAGCACGGCTTTCGACGACGGCGTGGGCCAAGTGAGCGGCACGTGGGTGCTCGGACGCGCGCCCGCCGCCGCGCCTGGCCTTCTCATTTATGTGATGGTAGATAGCGTCGCCGCTACCGTCGAGGCGGTGGTGGCGCAGGGAGGCGAGATCGTGCAGCCGATTGGCGCGGACGCTCCCGAGATCACGGCCCGATTTCGCGACCCGGCGGGAAACGTGATCGGACTTTACCAGCAACCCGCCTGACTCTGCTTAACCGGCTTGGTCTTTCTCAACAACAGGACCGCGAACATGGGCCGCGGCCGGCAAGCGCTGTTTGCTCGCTTATAATGAAATTGATTTGACGCCCTCCGCACAGCGCATTCTCGCGCTCGATCTCGGCAAGAAGCGCATCGGTTTGGCGATTAGCGATCCTTTGAGAATCACCGCGCAAGGCTTGCCGAATCTGGTGCGAATCAACAAGCGCACCGATCTGGGCGCGCTGGAGTCGCTGATCCGGGAACGCGAAGTAGGTCTGATATTGATGGGTAATCCGGTCAATATGGGAGGCTCGGAGGGCCGCCAATCGGGATGGGTACGCGAATTCGGCGAGGAGCTCGCACGGTGGACGGAAGTGCCGGTGAAGTATTGGGATGAGCGGCTGACCTCGGTGGAAGCGGGCCGCGTCCTCCGCGCCAGCGGCATCAGCATCGAGAAGCGCGCCGCGGTTGTCGACCGCCTCTCGGCCGTGATTCTGCTTCAGAGTTATCTCGATTCCCTATGAAGCTGGCGCGGCGCCTGGGATATCTGATCGTGCTGACGGCGCTCGCCATCGAGTACGGAGCGTACCGTCTGGCAACGCCCTACCAGGGATTCCATGGCCAAAAATTCGTGGAGTTTCCGCGCGGCACTCCCACCGAAGCCATGGCCATTCTGTTGGCCGATGCGGGCGTAGTGCGCAGCCGATGGGATTTCCTGCTGGCGCGCGAGGTGAAGCGCGGCCGGGTGCTGCAAGCGGGCGAATACCGCTTCGACCGGCCCGCATCGGCTATGGAGGTGCTGGATCGGATTGCGCGCGGCGACGTTTTCTATTACACGCTAGTGGCGCCGGAAGGCGCGAACATGTTCGATGTCGCAGCGGCGGCGGCGCAACTGAAACTATTTTCCGCGGACGCATTTTTAGCGGCCGCGCGCAACCCGGCGCAAATCGCCGATCTCGATCCGCTGGCCCCATCCCTGGAAGGATATCTCTTTCCCAACACTTATAAACTGAGCCGCCACGCCACGCCCGAATCGCTGTGCGCCATGATGACAGCCAAGTTTCGCGAGGTCTGGCGCACGCTCGGCGCGGGCGCCAATGTACACGATACGGTTACGCTGGCATCGATGGTGGAGCGCGAAGCCAAGCTGCCCGAGGAGCGGCCTCTTATTGCCGCCGTTTTCGACAATCGGTTGCGTATCGGGATGAAGCTCGATTGCGACCCGACGACGATTTACGCGGCCCTGCTGGAAGGGCGTTACCGCGGCGCCATTCACCGCTCCGATCTGGATAGCGCCGATCCTTATAACACCTATCGACACGGGGGCCTGCCGCCGGGACCGATCGCCAATCCCGGCCTCGATGCGCTGCGCGCGGCGCTGCATCCGGCCGAGTCCAACGCGCTCTACTTTGTCGCCCGGGGAGACGGGTCCGGTGGGCACGCATTTTCGAACGATCTCGCGTCCCACAACGCCGCGACCGGCCGCTACCGCCGTGCCCAGAAGTAAATCCATCAAGCGGGAATTGCGCGAGTATCTGGAAGCGCAGCGGCCCCCGGCGATAACCGCCGCGGTTTGGCGAGAGTTGCTGATGCGGTTCGCACCGGTATCGGAAAGCTATTTGCGCGATCTTTTGCGCCAGACGGGTCTGCCTTTCGACCAGCCTTACGCCGGAGTTCGCCAGCATACGTTCGAGGAGTTGGAGCGGTCGTTGCGGGATCTGCTTACCGTGTATTCGGAAGCCGCCGGCGCGGGCGATCGCGAGTTGGCGCGCTATTGCCGGCGTCAGGTGATCGCGGCCAAGGACCGCGCCAAATTTTTGGCGACGAATCCGAAAACCGCGCCCGGAATGCAGGCTGAAAAACGCGAGGTGGCGCAGTGGATGCTGGTATGGCTGGAAAACCCGCTTGTATTTCCGGCATGGGTGGAGGCGCGGAAGCGGGCGATCAACGGAAGAGTGGGAGAATTCGAGCGATCCATCACGCGACTACCAGTGAATGGGGGCTGCCGCTGAGACCGGTGCGATTCGAACCGCGAGCGATTTACCGCCCGTAAAACGCCGCGTTCTTTTCGGTAAAGTGGGACCATTTCTCGGGCAGGTCGTCCTGCGCGAAAATGGCGGAAACCGGGCAAACCGGTACGCAAGCGCCGCAATCGATGCATTCCACCGGGTCGATGTAGAGCATCTCCACGGCCGCGTGTTTCTCCTCGTCCTTTTTGGGATGGATGCAATCCACCGGACAGGCGTCCACGCACGCCGCGTCTTTGGTGCCGATGCAGGGTTCCGCAATTACGTATGCCATTTAAATGTTTGTCCCGAACCTTTATTGATAGCACAGCCGCCGCGGGAAACTCAATTGCCGGTTGCTAAACGGACGCCCGGGCGCCAAGCTGAAGTAGATGCCGGATAAAGTGCGAAAGGCTGTATTCCCCGCCGCGGGACTGGGTACGCGATTCCTGCCCGCCACCAAGGCGCAACCCAAAGAGATGCTGCCGATCGTGGATAAACCGATCATCCAGTACGGCGTGGAAGAGGCCCTGCACTCGGGCATTCAAAACATCATTATCGTGACCGGGCGCGGCAAGAGCGCTATTGAAGACCATTTCGACGTGAGCTTCGAGTTGGAGTATCTGCTGGAGGGCCGGAAGAAGAAAGACCTGTTGGCGATCGTGCGCGGAATTTCCGACATGATCAACGTGGCTTACGTTCGCCAGAAGGAGGCGTTGGGCTTGGGCCATGCGGTGCTGCGCGCCTCCGAACTGGTGGGAGACGAGCCGTTCTCGGTAGTGCTCGCCGACGATGTGATTGAGGCGGAGACGCCTTGCCTGCGCCAACTTCTGGATATTTACGACTTCTTCAGCGCGCCGGTGCTGGCCGTGATGGAGGTCCCGCGCGAGAGCATTTCCGCTTATGGCTGCATCGACGCCGAACCGGTGGTCCACAATGGCAGCCATGATCGCGTGTACCGCATCCGCGACTTAGTGGAGAAGCCGCAACCTTCGGACGCGCCCTCGAATCTGGCGATCATCGGGCGTTATGTGCTGACCTCGGATATTTTCGAATCGCTGCAGGCCATCGATCCGGGATCGGGCGGCGAGATTCAACTTACCGACGCGATCCGTCACCTGGGCCGGCGGCGGCCCATCTACGCCTACCGCTTCGAAGGCACGCGCTACGACGCGGGCGACAAACTGGGGTTCCTCAAAGCCACGGTGGAATATGCGCTGCGCCGCCACGACTTGGGCGGCCCGTTCCGGGAGTATTTGAAGGGGTTGAAATTATAGAGCCACACGTTTATGCACGCGGACCGACAACAGCGCCACGACCCGTTCCGCCTGCGTAAAATGACCCATCGGGTAAAGACGGAGTCAAAAGGCCGCGGCGGTACACTGAGGCCAATGGCGCCGTCCCTCCTGAAACGCCTGATCGCCCTGCTCGGCGAGCGCAACGTCCTCGACCGCGCCCAGGACCTGGCTCTTTACGAATACGATGGCGGCATCGATAAGCGCCGGCCCGATCTGGTGGTGTTCCCGCGAACTACCGACGATGTCGCCGGCATCGTTCGCATCGCGCGCGAGTTCCATCTTCCGCTGGTGGGCCGCGGCGCGGGCACGGGACTTTCCGGCGGCGCGATTCCGCGCGAAGGCGGAATCCTCATTGTGTTCGCGCGCATGAACCGGATACTTGAAATCGATCTGGAAAACGAGCGCGCGGTGGTCCAGCCGGGCGTGGTCAATCTCGATATCACCGCGGCGGTGGAGGCGAAGGGCTACTTCTATGCGCCCGATCCATCCAGCCAGCGCGCCTGTACTATCGGCGGGAATGTGGCGGAGAACGCCGGGCGGCCCGCACACGCTGGCGTATGGAGTGACGACTAACCATGTGCTCGGCCTCGAAGTGGTGCTGGCCGACGGCAGCGTGATCTCTATCGGCGGCATGCCGGATCTCCCGGGCTACGACATCACCGGGCTGCTCACTGGCTCGGAAGGGACTATGGCGCTGGTGACGAAAGTCACTGTGCGGCTGATGCGCAAGCCGGAGATGGTGAAGACCATCCTGGCGATTTATAACTCGAGCCGCGATGCCGGGCGTACCGTGGCCGAAATCACCGCGCGCGCCATCACGCCGGTGGCCGTGGAGATGCTCGACGGCGTGATGCTGCGCATGGTGGAAGAGGCCACGCACGCTGGCTATCCGATGGACGCCGCGGCGGTACTGCTGATCGAGCTCGAAGGCATCCGCGAAGCGGTGGAAGAGCAGGTCGAGCAGATCCGCGAAGCTTGCGGGCAATGCGGCGCGCGTGAGGTGCGGGTGGCGCAATCGGCCGAAGAGCGCGAACTGCTGTGGAAGGGACGCAAGAATGCATTCGGCGCCGTGGGGCGCGTGAGCCCGACGTATTACGTGCAGGATGGCGTGGTGCCGCGCACCAAGATCGCGCCCACGCTGGAGTTCATCGGCGAGATGTCGCGGCGGCACGGTTTGGCGATCAGCAATATCTTTCATGCGGGAGATGGCAATTTGCATCCGATCATTCTTTTCGATCCGCGCAAACCGGGCGAGCTGGAAAGGGCGCGCGCGTGCGGCGACGACATTTTGAAGTTCTGCGTGAGCGCTGGCGGATCGATCACCGGCGAGCACGGCGTGGGAATGGAAAAGATCGATTTGATGCCATCGCTATTTTCGCCGGCATCGCTGGAGACGATGGCGCGTTTGAAAGCCCTGTTCGATCCCGAGGCGCGGTTGAATCCCGGGAAGATGCTCCCCACTGGAAAGGGGTGTCTGGAGATCCGCCAGGGCAAGCTGGAAGAGGGCGCGCCGGTTTATTAGGCCACTGCTGCGCGGCTATGCGCCTTTATCCCCGCCAGGCTCGAACCGCAGCGCCGCCGAGTTGATGCAGTAACGCAGACCGGTAGGCGCCGGACCATCCGGGAACAGATGCCCAAGATGCGCGTTGCACTTGCTGCAGAGCACTTCCGTGCGCTCCATGAACAGGCTTTTGTCGCTTTCGGTTGCGACGTTTTCCGGCGCGGCCGGCGCGCAAAAACTCGGCCATCCGGTACCGGAATCGAACTTTTCATCCGACCGGAATAGCGCGGTCCCGCAGCACACGCAGCGGTACATGCCGGCCTTGTGATTGTCCCAATATTCTCCGGTGAACGCCGGCTCGGTGCCCTTCTTGCGCGTCACCGCGAATTCGTTGGGCGAAAGTTCCTTGCGCCATTCCTCGTCGGTCTTCTCGATCTTATTCACTTGGACGATCCCCTTTCGTTTTCGATCCGCGCCAAAGAGCGCGAGCTGGATGGGCGCGCCTGTGCCGCCGCGCGCCGGATCGGGCAGCGGGCGCGGCTTGCGAACCCATACCGCCATCAAACCGGCGAACGCCAGCGGCATGAATATGAACGCGCGCCGCGGCGCTCCAGCCATGTCTCCATGGTAGCGCCCGGCTCTGCCCTGGGCGCGCCGCAGGGCGCCGGCGATTCGCCGCGCTAGTTCTGCTTCAGGATGGCCGCCAATGCGCGCATCCGGGTTGCATCGGTTGCGGACTTCGCCTTTGCGGCATCTTTGTCGAGAGCTTCGCCCATGGCCTTGAGGTCCGAGGAGTCTTTGCGGCTGGCTCCCGGCTTTTCGACTTTGGCGATCGCGGCTTTCAGGGATGCAAGCCGCGTGGAGGCAAGCGTTCCGCTGCGCTCGAGCTGAGCGACGTAGGCCTTGCCAACGATCAGATTTTGCGGCCACACAATTTTCGGCTGGCTCTGCACGTTGAGGATGTCAAAGTGCACCTGGTTCGAGGCGTCGATCTCTTCCTGCGTGAGGAACTTACTCGGCGTCATGCGGAAGACGTCGACGCCGCGCGCGATCTCGGAGCCATAAATGTAGCCGTTGTACCAATAGACCGACCAGAAGCCGCCGGTGCCGCGCTTGACGGCGTCGAGCGGTCCGCGATCGAAGTAGGCGATTTCAAAGGGGTGCGAGGCGTCGGTGAAATCGACCATCGAGACGCCGCCCTGATACCAGGCCTGGACGAACACGTCGCGGCCGGGGATCGGCACCAGCGAGCCGTTGTGAGCGACGCAGTTCTCGAGGTCGGTCTGCGGCGCCGGCATCTTGTAATACGACGCCAGCGTCAGCTTGCGGTTCGAGAGATTGAAGATGGCGTCCGCGCCCCAGTGCATCGGGTCGGTCGGCACGGCAACGGGGCTGGGATCCACCGCCCCATTCATCGGTGAAGACCACTTTGGAGCCGTCGTTGCTGAAGGTAGCCGAGTGCCAGTAGGCGTAATTGGGATCGCTGACGGCGTCGATGCGCTTGGGGTTGACGGGGTCGGAGATGTCGAGCAGGATTCCGTTGCCGGAGCAGGCGCCGGCGGCGAGGCCGATGGCGGAATAGATGGTGATGTCGTGGCACTGATTGGTGGTCGAAGTCGCCTGTGTTCCTTCGCCGTGCGTGCCGCCCTTCCAGAGGCCATCCACGTCGCCGGTCTGGGTATCGGTAAAGATGCGCGGGCTGGAAACGATCTTGGCCTGCTCGGGATGAGCGAGGGGTACCTTGATGATGTCGATGCGGAAGAGCGCGGTCTCAGGGTTGGCCTTCGGGTCCCCGCCGGAGCAGCCGGCAAGCTCTTCGGCTTGACGGACCGGGCCGGTGCCGGAGATATAGATGTAAACGTTGTCCTTATCCTTGGGATCGACTAAAAGGCTGTGCGTGTGCGATCCGCGGCAGCTTTGCACGGCCGCAACCTGCTTGGGGTTCTTGCCATGATCGCTGATATCGAAAATGCGCACGCCGCGGAAACGGTCGGGGCTTGGAGGCGTGGGACGGCGGCCGCCGCGTCCGGCTCCGGCGGCGGCCGCTCCGGGCGCCGCCAGCCGCTGCGGCGGGTTCGGCGGGCGGTTCAGGCGGCGCCGCGTTAGCGGGAACAGGGATGCCCTGCGTGCCGCAATCGATGCGTCCGTTCATGGCTTCGGCCGACATGAAGAGCAAGTGGCCGTAGACCGAGACGTCGCCCTGTCCGCCGGGGCAGACCAGCGAAGTGCCGAGTTTGATCTGAGCTCGGGTTGTCGATGTCGTAAAAATTGATGCCGTTGTAATTGCCGACGAAGAGGTGGTTGCCGCTGAAGGCGAGGTCGGAGTTGACCGAACCGGTATTGATGGTGGGACCGCGGCCGCCACGGCCGCTGCGGCGGCCGCATTGGCAGGTGGAGTCGGAGGCGGAGGGGGTTCCGGGAGCGTTGGGTCGGGCGCGAATCCGGGCGGCTTCTGCATGCTGGCGACTTTCTGCAGTCCGAAGATCGCCTCGCCGGCGTCGTAGAGGCCGGGCTTAAGGCCGATGCGGGGATCGTCCGGGCCGGAGCGCGGGTTGGAGTAGACGCCAGGCGGCAAAGCCTTGGTGGGGTCGGGCTGCGGTCCCCTTTGCGCGATGCAGAGCGCGGGCAGCCGGTAAGGTTGCCGCGAACGCGAAGCCGGCGCGAAAGCGGCTGGAATATCGTCCTAGAGTCATTTCTTCTCCTTGTCAAGCATGCCGCGCATGATTTTGATTTCTGCGCTTTGGGTGTTCTCGATGTCGGTGGCGAAGTCGAACAAGACCGGGTCCTGAGCCGCGCCGGGGGTGTTGAAGAGTTCCTCTACCATGGTGAGCGCGCCGCCATGATGCTGGATCATTCCGGTAAGGAAGAGATGGTCGAACTGCGCGCCGCGCGCCTTGGCCAGGGCGGCCATTTGTTCGGGCGTCAGCATTCCCGGCATGAGCATGTTCATGTTCATGTTTTTCATGTCGGCCGCGCTCATGTGGCTGTGGTCCATCTCCATGGTAGTGGGTTTACCACGGCTTTCGAGCCAGCGCTTCATGAAGCCGATCTCGTCGCTTTGCGAGACGGCGATCTTTTCGCCGAAGGATTTCAGGGCTGGGCTCTTGCCGCGCGTGCGGAGCAGCGCAACCATTTCGACGGCCTGAGAGTGGTGCATGATCATGCCCTGCATGAACTCCACGTCGGCCTTGAAAGGGGCTTTGGGCGGTATGCGTACAGTTGTTTCGTTGAGGAATTTGCTCGGCTGGCCGGGGCGCCGGGCTGCACGATGGGAGCGGATTGCTGCGCAGAGGCCGCGATCGCGCTCAGTAGGAAAAGCGGAGACGGCCAGAAATCGACTGCAAAAGACCATGCGTTACTATACAATTCGCGTTTTCATTGAGTCAAATCGAGTAAGAGCCATGGCGTTATCGGCGCCGTCGTTCATGCACACCATGTCAAGTATATATTCACCACCAATGGTATGTTGAGATTCGGAGGTGTCCATGGCCCGTTCACGTATTGCCTCACCGCAGATTGCAACGATCGGCGTCGTTGCCGCTGCATGTGCAATGCTTTGTAGCGCCGCCACTCTACCGAGTCCGGCCGTCGATCAGATGCCCACGGATAAGAAAACGGAAATCGCCGTTTTCGCCGGAGGATGTTTCTGGGGCATTCAAGCCGTTTTTGATGCCAGCAAAGGCGTATCGAGCGCCATCTCCGGTTACTCGGGGGGCAGCAAAGCAAGCGCCGAGTACGAAATCGTGAGCACCGGAACCACAGGTCACGCGGAATCGGTTCAAGTGACATACGATCCATCTCAAATCTCCTTCGGCCAGTTGTTACAGATTTTTTTCTCCGTACACGATCCGACGCAGTTGAACCGTCAAGACCCCGACGAAGGCACACAGTACCGCTCCGAGATCTTTTACACCACGGACGATCAAAAGCGTGTAGCCGAGGCATACATTCAACAGTTGACTGCCGCTCACGAATTCCCGAAACGCATCGTGACTAAGATCGCTCCGCTGCAGGCGTTTTATCGCGCCGAAGACTACCATCAGGACTACGTCCTTCACTGCCGGCAGAATTTGCCCGTATGCACCAACAAGCCCTATGTCGACCACTTTGACGTACCCAAGCTAGCGAGTTTCCGGCAACAGCTTCCGCAATTTGTGAAGGGAGCTAAACAGTGACTACTCTACATTTCTCGAAGGCTCGTAGGCAGTTCTAGAGTTTGTGGGCGCCGCCGCGCCGGCCGCGTTGTTGAGCACGCGGTCCATCGCGGCGCCCTTGCTATGATGGAATCTCCCCCGATGATTGTTGAGCGCGGCAGCGTCGGCTTTGACTCGATCACTCTCGACAGCGGCTCCACGCTTGCGCCGGTCGAGGTGGCCTATCAGACCTATGGCAAGCTGAACGCCGCCAGGTCCAACGCGATCCTGGTTGAACATGCCTTCTCGGGAGACGCGCACGCGGCCGGCGTCGATCCTGAAACCGGAAAACCCGGATGGTGGGACAACATGATCGGTCCTGGGAAGGGTTTCGACACGGACCGGTATTTCGTCATTTGCACCAACGTGCTCGGCGGATGCCGCGGCACTACCGGGCCGTCGTCGATCGACCGCGCCACTGGATGTCCATACGCGCTGCGGTTTCCCGTAATCACGATTGGCGACATGGTCCGGCTGCAAAGGATGGTCATCGACTGGTTTGGCATCCCGCGCCTGCTGGCCGTGACCGGCGGTTCCATGGGCGGCATGCAGGCGCTCGAATGGGCGGTTGCCTATCCGGATCGCGTAGTCTCGGCCATCCCGATCGCTTCCACAACGCGGCACAGCGCGCAGCAGATCGCGTTCAACGAAGTGGGCCGCCAGGCCATCATGTTCGACCCCAACTGGAACCACGGCGATTATTACGGCAAGGCGCTACCCGCCGGCGGGCTCTCGGTGGCACGGATGGTGGGCCACATCACTTATATGAGCGATCATTCGATGCGCGAAAAGTTCGGCCGGCGCTTGCGCACCAAAGAGAATCCGGCCGCCGGTTTCGGGGTGGATTTTGAAGTAGAAAGCTATCTGCGCTATCGCGGCAGCCAGTTTGTCAATCGCTTCGACGCTAACTCGTACCTCTATATCACCAAGGCGATGGATAGCTTCGATGTCACTCAGGGGCGCGGCACTCTGGAAGAGACTTTGGCGCGAGCGCAAGCCTCGCTTCCAGGTGATCAGCTTCAGCTCGGACTGGCTCTATCCGAGTTACCAATCGCAGGAGATGGTACGCGCGCTGGAAGCCGTCGGCCGCGACGTTTCTTATACCGAAGTCCAATCCAGCTATGGCCATGACTCATTTCTGCTGGATGTCGCCGAACAACCGGACATTGTGCATGCGTTTCTGGAGAGAATGGAAGGCTTGGCCAGCCTGACCTCTACCGCGTAGGTAATTAGGGGAACTCTAAACGTCACTGCAATCGGGCCGCAGTGAGCGCGTAGACGGAGTATCCGGTGTTTTCAAAAATGGGAGTTTGCGGTAATCGATCCTGCGCCGGCAACACCACATAGCGGATTCCCAATGCTTCGTATCGCGGCATATCCGCGGCGTGGAAACCGAGCATGGTTTGCTGCCAACGGAACCACCACTCTGTCGCGAGATCCTGCAAATAGTTGACCTGTCCTCCGCCCTTCCAATCGACGTACACGGCGCGCAAGGCTTCGGCGCGAAAGATACCGGGGTCGAGCCGATGGCCGGCCGCGGGGAACAAGAAAACCGCGTCGCGCGGCGTGGAGGCGCGGGCCCAGCGATTCAATGCCGCTAACTCCGGCGTGTGTAAGTTGGGATAATTCACCACGCCGGCGATCATCGGAATCGCGAAGAACGCCGACAGCGCGGCGGCCGGCGCGAAGCGCGGCGCCTTCCGAAAGAGCACGGCCGTAAACAGCGCCAGCACAAGCAGCACGGCGGTGCGGCGAAGCGACCAATCTTTGGTGACGTCCGCCTGCAGCGGCAGCAGATAGGCGGCGGCGAACCATGCGAACGCCTCGGGCCAGTTCCGTTTGATGGCCGCGCGCACGCCTGCGCATCCGGTCAGAAACTGCAGGAACAGCGCCGTAAAGAGAAGCGCTCGCATGGGCTGAACCTGGGGCACGATGGCCCACTTCCAGCGATCCAGCAGCAGCCACGATACAGGCATGCTGACCATTCCCAAGGCTGGAAGGCCCAATGCGAAGATCGCGAGATGCGGCGGCATCTCACGCCGCAAGCGCCGGCACGCGGCTAGCCCGCACACCCATATCAAACTCCAGTGCAACAGCAGCGCGGGGCGCCATAGCGAGATCCAAACGTATGCCGTGCGCATGCGCTGAAGCTGTTCCTGCAGCGGCGGCAGATGGCCGGCGAAAGTTTGCCCGGTCTCGCCTTGCGCCGCGATTAGCAACATGGCGGCGGCAAATGCCAGGATCGCCAGCGCGCGCCACTGCTTGCGCCAACACGCCAGCGGCACAAACAACGCGAGGAATGGCCAGGTAGTAGGCGCATGATATAGAAACGCGGCCCCCGCCGCTGTGGCGGCCCATGAATATCGGAGGCGCGCCGTCAACCCTATGGCCAAAATCAACAGCGGCACGGCGAAAGCGCGCGGCGTCGGCTCATATTCGAAAGTAAGCACGGCGGGCCCGGCGATGGCCGCGCCCAGGGAGCAGATTGCCGCCACCGTCAGCGCGGCGGTAGCGGAAAAGCCCAATGCCGCCGCCATTAGATACAGCCCCCAAATTCCCAGCGCGCGCGTCGCCAATTGTTGCAACGCTAATACGACATGGAAGTTCTGGCCGCTGAGATTGCGTAAGAGTAAGGCCGCTTCGTCGTAGAGCGTAAAAGCCACGTGCGGATGCTGCGCCAGCAAGTCGTTGCGCAATGCCGACGGATCGAACCGATGTTCGAGAATCGGCGCGTAGATCTGCGAATCCTGCTGCAGCCACGTATGGCCGGGAAACTGGAAGTAAGTCAGCAAAGCCAGCGCGCCGATAGCAGCGGCGCTCCCATTCAGGTAGCGCCTTCCAGGCACTGCGCGGCTCATTGCGCGGGCGTCTTGTCTAACTGCTGCTTAGTCCAGACGCGGCGCGGATCGAGCTCGAGCGATTTACGGAAAGCCTCGCGCGCTTCGGCATTTTTGTTCTCTTTGCGCAAGCTGAGACCCAGCCAAAGATAGGCTTCGGCGTTCTTGGGATCGAGCTCGATGGACTTACGGAAATCGGCGATGGCCAGCTCGAATCCACCACCGAGCGCGGAGGGGAGATAGTAATTGCCAACGCCGCGCGCTTCATAGGCCGCGGCCAGCTTGGGATCTTTTTCAATGGCCTTCTGAATCGCGTCTTTCGATTTCTTTCCATAGCTGAGACCGGACAGCAAGCTGGCGGGAACCACCTGGCCATATAACGTACCGAGCACTACGTAATACGCGGCGACATCGGGTTTCAAAGCGATCGCGCGCTCGGCCGGCTTGATGCCGCGTTCGGCAGCCTCTTGGGCCATTTTCTTATCCTTGACTTCCAAGGCCACTTCGGCCAGATAGGAATCCGCCAGCGCCGCGCGGTACTGCGCTTCCGCGTCGTTGGGCGTCTTTTCCGCGGCGGCCGCGAGGTCGGCGGCGAGTTTTTGAAGGGCGGCGCGATCCTGCAGATCGCGCGCGGTTTCAAGCGCCGGGTTGGCGGCGAAAAAGGCCGCGATGAGGAGTATGGGAGTCATGAGTTTGCAACGGTCTGTTTCATAGAGCGGCAATCCGCCGGTGCGCCAGAAGAAAATAGAGACCCACCACCATCAATAGCATGCCGTTGCACGTGAGCACGAGCGGGGCCGAATACAGGGGGACGAGCCAGCCCGTTAACAGGTTTCCGAACGGCATGCCGCCGCGGAATGCGAAATTATATACGCTCATCACGCGGCCGCGCATCTCATTGGCCACAATTAGCTGCACCAGCGAGCTGACCATCGCGAAGACCCCGATCAGCGCGGCGCCGGAAAAGAACAGCATCAGATCGCTGAGGACCACGGAGTTCGAAAGCGCGAAGCCGGAGATACCCGCGCCGAGACAAATCAACAGAGTGAGCGCCACCCGGCCCTTGCGGGCAATATTGCCAAGCGCGGCGACGCCCAACGATCCGGTAATGGATCCCAGTCCGGAGCAAACCAGAAACATGGTGTAGACGGAGGTATCGCCGTGGAATCGCTTCACGAACACCGGCAGAAAGGTCATCATGGGGATGCCCAGAGCGGTCATACAGAAGGCCAGCACCATGAGCGATTCCATGCCCTCCTGGCGGCGGATATAGCGGATGCCCTGCTTCATGCTGGTAAGAACGGAATCGCCCGTCTTCACAGGCGAAAAGCGGGTCTGGATCATAACTAGAGTTACGATCGGCGCCAGAAACGAAAGCGCATTCAATCCAAAGCACCAGGCATTGCCCAGGTGCTCCATGGCAAGACCGCCAAGCGTCGGGCCGAGGATGCGCGCCACATTGAATTGGATGGAATTGAGAGCGATCGCATTGGGCATGTCCTCTTTATTAACCAGGGTCGGAATCAGCGCCTGATAGGCCGGGCCGCCGAATGCCTGCGCGAAACCGGAAATGAACGAAAGCACGAGCACATGCCAGACGTGAACCGCGTTCGTGAAAACCAGCACGGTGAGAATGGCCGCGTCGATCATCTGTACGTATTGCGACCCGAGGAGCACGTGTCGGCGGTCGAAGCGATCGGCCATTACGCCGCCGATCAGCGAGAACAGGAAAATCGGAATACTGCCGAGGAAGGCATCGAGTCCCAGCAGGAAGGCCGATTGATGGCTGAGATTATAAACCAGCCACGCCTGCGCCATAATTTGCATCCAGCTTCCGATGCTGGAAGTGCAGGCGCCGATCCACATGAGGCGGAAGTCGCGGTATTGGAAGGCCTTGAAGACGCGGTTGAGCACAGTGGAGACCGGCGGATTCTAGAACGAATTTTAGCAGAGGCGGACCGGCCCGGCGCCTGTCGCGAGGAACGGCCTGAAATCAACCATTGAATGGATTTGGCCCAGGTCGAACTGAATCACCTGTGCCGCCGGTTCATGAGAGACCCGGGGGCGCAAGCCGAGCTATGAGGACTCGGCGTCAGGCTTAATCGCCTCAGCGAGCTTTTTCGACTCGTCCATAAGCCGTTCAAAAAGGTACCGCACCGTTTCATCATCCGGTTCCGCAGGTTTCCGATTCGAATCCGAACGGTTCGTGGTCACTTGGTAGGCCGTAACAACATCGCCCAAAACCTGTCTTCTAATGACAGCCATGACTTTATTCTCTCACGATTCTACTTGGCGGCATCCAACACCGCGTTCAGAAATTCCAGATTCGCATACCGGTTGAGAACGTCCATCGAATTCTCATCCAGGGCGTTGAGGAGAAGGGCGTTGGTCCAATCGAATGCGCCGATGTTGATAACGCCGTACGGATAGGGGCCGCAGCAGGCCTCGTGAAGCGGAATGGAAAGAAGCCAGCAGTGCTGCGCGGCTAGAATTTCGGCATCGAAGGCCCTGTAGGCGTCGTTCTGCAAGGAGGGTTCCGTTCGGCGGCAGTACTTTCGCGGCTCAACTCGCTTGGCGGCGCGACCCGCGATGCCATCTCCCATGGCGAGTTCCAGCCCCCAATACGCAGCCTTCACGTTCAGGCCCGCGACCACCCGCAGGACCTCGTATTCCGCCGGCTCGGCGGTTGAATCGACGGCCATCAGGCTGAGATCAAGTTGCGTCAGGTCGATGGACGCATTAGCGTCGGCCTTGACTACTTTCAGACAGCGATTCACTTCCGCGACCACTTGCGCTCCGAACATAGCCAGCGCTGTGAGAACCTTTTCCTTTCTTGCATCGTCGCCGGCGGACGGCGCGGAAGTCCCGTCGAAGAGCGGCCGGATGGATAGTAGCGCGCGGCGGTTCTGAGCGACAACCGCCAGTTGGGCCGCCGGAGCGGGCGGCGTCCCGGACGGAGCCAGCCGCCAAGAAATGCGATATGCCGTCCACGCCTGCGGTTGGGTTATGCGCAACGTCGCGAACCGGCCCGCGGCATCATAATTAAATGAGCGTCCGGCCTCGAATGTCAGGTCTTCGTCGTACACGTCCACACGGTCGGGATTCAAGTCTCGTTGCACCACACGAAAAGCCCGTACGCTTACCGGAGCGTTCGCGCGCAACTGCATCGCTTCCGGGAAATGGATGGTCATGGTCAGCTCGCCAAATTTTTCCCAGCGGATGTTCTTCTGCAAGTAATCGAGGTCGTCCGCCTTTTCCGTCTTCTTGCGCTGGAATTCCGTGACGTTCATGCTGTAGACGTTGAAATCGATGCTGCGCAGGACCACGGTTTGTGGCTGGCCGGGAGTGGGCGGGATTTCGAAAACAGCCGTCTGGCGGATCCGGCGCGACTGGATCTCGTCCTCCCGAAGAGCCACATAAGGGCTGGACCGGTCGGCGTCAATCTCGAAGCGCGACGTGTGTCCGGACTGCACCCACATCGTCGTCATCGGAAAAACGGCTTCTCCTCCCACCCGGGCCTCGGTAATCTTCTCGAAGGTCAATTCGTTCGGAGCGTCGCCGTCTTCGTTGATCGCGACGTCCCAGGACAGGCGTGAGCATTCGAACGCTTGCTGCGGCGCGGTCTCCGCGGTGGATACTGCCGGGATAGCCAATGGTTGGAGGGCCCGCGGGATAGCGGCCGGCAGACTCTGCGCGGCGATGAGCGGTAAATCTTTTTCAACCTGATTGTAAAAATCTCGCAGCCGCAGATGCGAATCGTGATGTACCGAATCCGGCTTGACGATCGTTGAATGATTCGTGCCCGGGATCTTCACTGCCGGCCGCCAGTACCGGCCGGCCGATTCCTCCGAAACGATGCGTGGAAACCACCATTTGCTTAGCGGTCCGAGCCAGCGGTGGTAGACAATAAACCGGTGTTCGCATAACTCTTTGCCGATCAGATCGGCGATCACTTTGGTGTCCTTCAACCGGCTGAATACCCTGTCGAGTTGGTCCAGGGTGTCGGAACGCCAGGCGAGTTGCCTTCCGATCTCGTGGCGCAGCATCGCGATTGGATCTCCCAGAATGTTCGCGTAACGGGATCCGACCGAAGGCGATGCGATCAGGAGCAAACCGATCTTCTTGTTATAAAACTCTTTCTGCCAGTTCGTAAGCATGTATCGCGTCACTATTCCGCCCAGGCTGTGGCAGACGAAGATCAGGCGGGAATGTTCGATAACGGCGCGACGACCGTCTGGCTCCCTCCTTGCGAGGGCGGCGAATAGGTACTCGGCGCAGTCGTCCAGACCGAAATCGGTGGAATCGAACGCTGTGTAGTATCCCCCAAGGAAGATGCTGGAGCCGGCGAAACTCTTGTCGCTGGCCACGATGTCCGGCCAATAGACGTCGGCGCTCTTGTTGTACCAGCAGGCCAGAGCGTTCGAAAGGACGCCGTGGACGAAAACAATCACCGATCCTGTATCGCGATACGCACGCCAGGAATTGTTGTCGGCTTTCAGGGCCGGTACCGCCTTGGCCAAGTCCGGACTGATGTGCAAGATCGCCATACTCGGGGCGTAGTTAGGAATTATATCGAACAGCTGCCGGGTCCGGCATCGAAACGTTGGCCTGACCGTCGCGAACTTGGTGTCGACACTCTCGCCCCCCCCGGGAGCACCGACCCGCCGCCCGTAGTATACTTACCCCTTCAAAGGAGTGGCCATGTTGCCGGACTATATAACCAAAACCGTACCCAACCCAAAGAGTAATCGCGGCCCGTGGTATGCGAACACCGCGCCCAGCTATGCGGGAATATTTTTGTGGATCGCTTTCTACCGGTCCATGGCCGGAGGCACTCTGGCCGTGGGAAGCCTGGCGGTATGTTTCGCGGGATTGGTTGTGGCGGGTTTGCTGTGCCACTTGCTCTACTATTTTGCGCCCGCGATGTTGGGGATGAAGACCGGTCTGCCGCTTTACGTGGTGGGCAGCTCCACGTTCGGCACGGTGGGGGGCTATGTTATGCCGGGGCTGCTGATGGGGCTGCTGCAGATAGGCTGGTTTGCGGTGGCGACCTCGGTGGCCAGTGAATTTATTCTGCGCGGCTTGGGCGCGGACGCCACGCCGGGGAATGCGCCCTTCATCATTACGGGTCTAATATGGGGCGTGGCGCTGGCGTGGGTCGGGGCCAAAGGCATTCAATATGTGGCGAAAGTCTCCATGCTGTTGAATGCCATTCCGCTGATCATGCTGCTGATTGTGTTCTTCCAGACGGCGGGCGGCATCGGCAATTACCACGTTCCCGCGGCGCATGCCGACAATTTCGTGGCGTTCACCACGATGCTTGCTATCGTGATCGGCTTCTTCGCCACCGCAGGTGCGGCCGGCGCGGACTTCGGCATGAATTCGCGTAATGAATCGGATGTCAAGATGGGCGGTTTTATGGGAATCGTGCTGGCCGTGATCGTGGCCGGCGGCTTGCCGATCGCATCCATTGCGGGGGCGCACGGCGCCGGTCTGAGCCAGGGCTTCGATTATGCAGACGTGATTCAGGCTATCGGCGGACCGGTGGCCGCGGCCATGTTTTTCCTGTTCGCCATTGCCTCGGTTCCGCCGACATGCTTTTGCGCCTTTATCGCGGGTAATAGTTTCTCGACCATGATTCCCGGCGTGCCGCGCGTCGCATCGACCATGGCGGGCGCGGCCGTGGGCATCGTACTCGCGGTCACGGGCGCCGCGACGCATCTGATTTCGTTCTTCACGATTGTGGGCGCGTCATTTGGACCGATCTGCGGCGCAATGGCGGCGGACTACCTGCTCGCGGGCAAGCGCTGGACCGGACCGCGCGAGGGCATCAATTTCGCCGGGTATATCGCCTGGGCAGTGGGCTTCTTTGTGGGGATTTTACCCTTCCTACCGCTGCCGCCGGATGTCCAACGCTACACACAGCCCGCAGTGCTCTACAGCTTCGTCGCGGGATTTGCGATTTATTGGGTTCTCGCCAAGGCCGGCCTGCAACCCAAGAGCGTGGCCATGGCGCAGGCAGCGTAGCGGGTCCATGGCATTCGAGAATCTTACCTGGCCCTTAGGAACAAGCGCACGTTCACAAACTGGTTGGGGAACAGCGCGCCATCCTTGTTGTCGAAAATGGCTTTGAGTCGCACCGTCCCGGTATCCTGATCTATCTGATTGTCTATAGCGATCAGATGGCCGATGGCGAGTTTTGCCGAGTTGTCGCGGTTCCACGCTTCCACCACCGGGCTTGAACCCTGCAGCCGCGCACGCACCTGAGGCAGGCGGTCCTCCGGGATACTGAACACGACCGCGATGGGCTGCAGTTGGTTTACGATCACGATGCCGGTTGTGTCGGCGCCGTGAACTATATTGCCGGGATCGACTAGACGCAGACCGGCAACACCGGCGATGGGCGAAACGATCTGCGTGTAATTCAACTGGAGCTTCGCGTTATCGAGCTTGGCCTGATCGGTTGTGATACTGCCCTGGAGTGCCGTGACCTGTGGATCAAACTGGTCTTTGGGAGTTGTGTTGCGGTTGAGCATGATGGCCGCGAGTTGCGCCTGATCACGGGCGAGTTGGCCCTCAGCCTCGGCAAGTTGGACCTGAAAGGGCCGGGGATCGATGTTCGCTAGCACCTGCCCGGCTTGGACCCGTTCCCCTTCTTTGAAATTGACTGACATCAACTGACCGTCGATCCGTGGCCTCACCGTCACTGTATTGGCGGCGGCGCTGCCTAGAGCAGTGATGTAGACAGGCGCCGGTTGCGGTGTTGCCGGAGCCATGGATTGGATCGCAATCGGCTGAGGCGGCGACATTTCCAGCGCCGTCTGAGCGGGCATCGCGGTAGCAGACACTACCGGAGTTTGCGTCGCACTCCGCGGATGCGCCGCAGCCGCCACGTAGGCGAGCGGCGAACCGATTACCAGAATCGCCGCCACTGTCCATCGCGTTACTTTGCGCGGTAAGGTTGTCCCATCCAGAATGCGATGGATGCGTCCGTCGGGGCGGCCATACCGCGCCATCGGTACTCCCGGCCAGTTCTCGGCGCCCGCGCCGCGCTGCATGAATTGCAGCAGCATTTCGGCGTATGAGGCGCGATCGCGCGTGGCCGCTATGGCCGCATCGTCCGACGCTTCTTCGGCCACCCGTACGATGCGCCGGTGCAGAAGCCAACTCATAGGGCTGTGCCATAGCAGCGCGCGGTGAATCGCCGAGAGCAACTGCACGGCCGGATCGCGGCGACTAATGTGCGAACCTTCATGCGCCAGCACCGCGTCGAGCTTAATCTCATCCCACTGGCGCCAATCGCCGGGGAGCACGATGGCTGGGCGTACGATTCCGAGCGCCACCGGCGAGACCACGCGGTCCGATTCGCGGATCTCAGTCGCGCCGGTCGCCTTGCCGGTGGCGCGGCTGCCGCGTAGCAGGCGCAAACTTAGCGCCAAGCCGACGCACAAACGCAGTAACAGCGCGCCGGCAACCAAAACGTATATCGTCGCACCAGCCCGCACCCAGTCGAACGACTGAGGGACGTGCGTCTCATGCGGCCGTATCCCACCCGGCGGACCCGAGGTAGTTGAATAGTTCGCGACTGGTACTTCGACCGCGCGCGGCGCCGTATGCATCACGGGTACCCACATCCTGGGCGCCACAGCGGTGAACAGCGGCATCGCCAGAGAGCCGAAGAGTATGGCCGTCCACGCAGCTAGACGGATGGACGGATACCTCACTCGCGTCGCCCAGAGCAGCAGAGCCCCGCTAACAATCAGGATGGAGGAACGGAGCGCCCACTCCGCCACAAACTGTAATATGCTCATGCTTTCTCCTTCTTGCGCGATGCAATCTTCTCAGCCAGCCGCCGCAACTGGTTAGGCTTTAGCACCTGGTTATCCACCAGCCCTACCAGGAATTCCTCCACGGACCCGCCGCAGAACCGGTCGATAAGCTGCTGCGCCGCCTGCACCGCCACGTTGCTTTTGGTATCCGAGGCGCGGTAAACGAATGTCCTGCCAGTCACCGCGTGGGCCAGATAACCCTTCTCCTCCAGCTTTCGCAAGATGGTACGGATCGTCGAATCCTTGAGCCGGCGCTGGCCAGCAAGACCCTCGCGGCACATTTCGGCGGTGCAATCGGGATGCGCCCAGACATAATCCATGACAATCTGTTCCAGGGGACTCGGCGCTTTACGGCCGTTTATGTTAAACATTGTAGCGTTATAACTAATAACACTGCTGGATGAGGGTGTCAAGGGAGTTCCCGGCGATTTTTCAGCCGACTCTGCAAAAGCGGCGCCCGGCGGGATCGCATGCAAGGCCGATCGCGTTTTCATGTGCGTATTGCCAGGGCCGCCCCCCTCATCATAGATGCCACGCGGCTCTTGCGGACCGACCCCCCGGCGCCGTGGAGGCGGACTGCCTGCTCGCGGGCAAGCGCAGGACCGTCCGCGCGAAGGCATCAATTTCGCCGGGTATATCGCTTGGGCGGTGGGCTCCTTGTGGGGATTCTGCCCTTTCTGCCGCTGCGACTGAACATCCAACCGTACAGGCTGTCTGCAGCGCCGTACGCGCAAGCGGCGTAAAATACGAAAGCGGATCCACGGGCGAGTAACTGGAGAGGCAAGTTGCGCGGCTACCGCGCCACGTAGAGTTCCAGATCCTGTTGCAGGTCCTTGGCCTCTTCGATCTTCACCACAATGGAATGGGCTGCGTCCATCTCGGCTACATCGGGCGATTGATATTCAAAGGTCCCTAGCAGACGGTATTGCCCCGGCGCCAGGCCGGTGAATTGAAACTGCCCCTGCGGGCCGCTGCGCGTCATCCGCACCGGCGCCAGACGCTTCGCCGGATCGAGATCGTACGGCTCCAAAAACACCGGCGCGCCCGCGACGGACTGCGACGACAGATTGACCGTACCGTGAACCGCGCCCGGCCTTGCGGATAGCGTGAACCTGACGGGCAGCGTCTCGCCGTTGGCGAGTACGGCTTCATTCCACCCATCCGCGCGGCCAGACGCCGGCGTATTGTGCGCCATAAAGCCGAGCGGGTAGTACGCCGGGTTCGGACGCGATTGCGAATTCCCAGCGTCCGGGAGCAAGCTGAACGCGGGTGACGTCGAGTCGCAGCGTCTCCTTCGGGCCAGGTCCCGAAAGTTCCTTGCGCCGGGCCCACACTTGAAAGGCCGAGTAATCCACCCGTCCTCCCTGACTGTCCTCGAAAGTAATAGCAACCGCTGGCAATTGCGTGCCGCCAATGCGGAGATCGGTCAAATCGCGGTCCAATTCGAATGGCAGGTAGCCGGCGTATTGTCCGGAGCCGCGGCTGGCCGGCGCGGAGATATTAAGCTCATATCTGCCGGGCGCCTGCGGATTGAATTGGAAATGGCCGCGAGGGTCCGCATTGGCGGTTTCCGATCCCATATCGGATACCAGAGTGACCGTAATGGGCGTTGGCATGGTGGGAACGGAAGCCACCCCCGAGACTTGATACAAGCGGCCGGGCGTGGGGCGGACGTCGATATCGTCGGTCTGGCGGTCGAGCATCGCTTCGACTTGACGGGCCTGATCGACCACCTCGACGTTCCTATAGAACGTGGGCAGGTAGCCACCGTCTTCGTAAACCTTGGCGGCCGTGCGGATGAGATACGAACCCGGCTCGAGGCCGCCGAAACGGTAGACGCCGCGGTCGTCCGACGAGAGACGGTTGATCAAAACCGGCGGCCGGGTGTTCCGATAGACCACCACGTCATACTCCGGCAGCCCTACGTCGTTTTCGTCCACGATCTTTCCCGCGATAGCGCCCAGCCGCGGCAAACGGATCTCGATTTGCATTTTTTGCGGCTCTTCCAAGACCACCGGCAAACCAGCCGATTTCCATTGCTTTTGGCCGTATTGAGTAGTGGCAAATGCACGCCGCGAGGCCGTGATCAGATATGCGCCGGCCGGCAGCTCCTCGATTGCAAACGCCCCATAGAGATTGGTGCGGACCGATTTCGCGGCTCCGGCGGTTCCCGCCACAGGGTTCGCCGTTACCAGCGTGCGCGCGAGCGGACGGCCGGTCTGCGCCTCTACGACTGAGCCTTGAATTATGGCGGCCTGGGATGGGACCGCGGATGCGAAGAGTAGAATGAAAAGCCAGTTGTGCATGGTCGCGATAGAAAGCGCTGCGATCGAAAGCGCCTTCTTCCCGGGATGACGCAGCCGCGGTCAAAAGAGTGTAGGGAGATTTCTGGCGCATGCGCCACACTTAAGGCGCCGCGAGCGCGCCTCAGAGCTCAGAAAAATCGTCTTCGATCTCGCCGAGATCCGGCTTTCGGTCTTCGATCTTCACTTCCTCTTTCGCCCATTCGGAACGATGGTCTTCCAGCACATCCGAATCTTCCGGTTCGCCCGGGAGCTTATCCACTTTGGCGGGATCTTTACCTTTACCCATATTTAAATTCTCTCATTTTCCCAGCACGGTCGCGATGGTTTTGGTCCATTCAAAGAATACTGTTTTCTGCGCGTCGCGATCGCGCCACCAGGAGTCCGGGCGGAAATATTCGTCCGGGGCCGTCACTACGCGCATGGCAGGATAGTAGCCCAAGGCGCTTTCGGCCGCCGCGAAAATGCGGGCCGCGCGCGCGGAATGGAAATCGCTGGTGACCAGCAGAAAACTGCGCAGATTGCGGCGGCGCAGCTCCCGCAGAACGAAACCAGCTTCGTCTTTGGTGGAATGGGCGGCGCTGGGAAACGGAATGAACCATTGCGCGGGATAGCCTTCGCGCTCGATAAATTCGGCGGCCAAATCGGCCTCGTTGTGTCCGTAAACTCCCGGAGGTCCGCTAACCAGCACAGCGGGGACATAACCTTGCTTCACCAATTGCGCGCCCTTCTCCAAACGATGGCCGAAAAAATCGCCCGCAAGTACGACGGCGATATCGGCCCGGGCCGGCCCATCGTCGCGAATCAGCGCATATGCTAGCGCGCGCAGCCATAGCGAGTGCGTTAAAAAGGCGAGTACGGCTAGAGCCGCTAAGGCAATCGCAAATTTGGCGATAGGACGGAGACGCGGGCGCGCCACCAACTATTTCTCGTCCGCGGAATTTTTCTTTTGGTCGAGATTACCCACCGATTTGAGCCGCTGATAGAGACGTTCCACTTCGGCCTCATCCTCGGGCAGCAGGATGCGATAACGCGGTCCCATCTTCTGGGGAGGCTCCGCGCCGGCCGCCAGCACCTCGCCCCAATATTGCCGGTACGGAATACCGTCGATCAGGGCATCGCGCGAAAGGCGGCGCAGGTGACGCAACAGGGTGTTGCAGTCTTCGAGATCGCCCGGATAAATCAAGGCAAACCGGGTATCGTCGAACAACGTAATACGAACGATCAGCGGAGAGATCCAACCGGTGCGGTCCAGGCGGCGGATATCCATCCATGGAATAACGCGGCGGCCAATGACAAGATAGCCTTCCTGAATCTCGACGGCCGGACGGAAGGCCATGCCGAGAAGCATGGCCGCGGTGAGGACGGAAAATCCCGCGGCGATATAGGAGAGGGGGGCGTAAGTCCATGCGAACCATCCCAGGAGTCCGGCCAGCAGCACGGCGGCGATTCCGTAATAAAGGTAATGGCGGGCGGGTTTGTAACGGGTCATGGAATCGCTCTCAACTTAAGACTACTCCCGCCAGACGGATGCGTCAATGTGCCGGATTAAACCCTTTGGAATGCGATTGCCCGCTCAATCCGGCGGACCCGGATTAACACGGCGATCCAGCTACACCGGCTTCAGGATGCTCATAAACTTCGTGCAAACCGCGTTGGCTGTGGGCGAATCCGGCGCGATTACCAGTATGGTGTCGTCGCCGGCGATAGTGCCGATCACCTCCGGCCACTCTTCGTTGTCGAGCGCGACCGCCACTGAGTTGGCGTGGCCCGGCGCGGTCTTGAGCACCACCAGATTCTGCGCGCAGCGCACGTCATGCAGAAATTCGGAGGCCAACATGGAAAACTGCGGGCCGCTTTCTTCGGTGGACAGCTCCTGATACCCTTCGGGGGTCTTCACCAGGCGCAGGTCGCGAATGTCGCGCGAGAGCGTCACTTGGGTAGCGGCAATGCCCAGGGTTTTCAATTCCTGCGCCAATTCTTCCTGCGTGGAGATGCGCTTCCGCCGGATCAGCTTCAAAATCTGGCCCTGCCGGTAGCTCTTGCTCATGGCGCGTTCATACCATTCGCGCCAGGCGTTCCCGAGCTTCGGCCAGAGCCACGGCCACGGTCTGCGGTCCTGTGCCGCCGGGCAATTCGCGCGACTCCATTCCGGGCCGCGGGTCGAGCAGCCGGGCGAAACCGGCGGTGAATTCGGGCGCGAATTGGAGCATCTCTTCGGGCGTCCAATCGGAAGGCTTTTTGCCCTTGCGCACGCTCTCCAGCACGAAACGCCCGACGATCTGATGCGCGCGATGAAACGGCGTGCCCGCGCGGGCCAAAGCTTCGGCGAGATCTGTGGCCACCACCCAACTTGCTTCCACGGCGGCGGCGGGCCTGGCCGGGTTGAGCTGGACCGATTCGACGACCACGCGCGCCATTTCAAGCGAGCCGGTCAACTCATCGGCGGCTTCGAACAGCGGAACTTTGTCCTCCTGCATGTCGCGATTGTAGGTTAAGGGCAGGCCTTTCATGGTAGCCATTAGCGCGGTGAGGCAGCCCATCACGCGTCCGCACTTGCCGCGAATCAGCTCGAGCGAATCGGGGTTTTTCTTTTGCGGCATCAGGCTGGAACCGCTGGTAACGCCGTCGCCCAGGTCTATCCAGCCGAATTCTTCACTGGAATAAAGAATCCAATCCTCCGCCAGGCGGCTCAAGTGAATCATGGCGACGCTGGCGGCGTAGACAAAGTCGAGGGCGAAATCGCGGTCGGCGGACGCATCCATGCTGTTGCGCGTAATGGCTTCGAATTCCAGGTCGCGCGCGATCGCTTCGCGGTCGAATGCGAAGCCGCTGCCCGCGAGCGCGCCGGAGCCTAACGGCATTACGTTGGCGCTGCGGCGCGCTTCGCCGAAACGTTCCCAATCACGCGCGAACATCTCAAAATACGCCAACAGGTAGTGCGGCCAGAGTACCGCCTGGGCGCGGCGCATGTGCGTATAGCCGGGAACGATAGCGCCGGGATGCTTTGCCGCAAGGTCGAGCAGCGCCGTCATGAGCGCGCGCAAGAACGAATGCGACGCGGTCGCACTCATCGCGCAGCCACAATCGGGTATCGAGTGAAACTTGCTCGTTGCGGCTGCGGCCGGTGTGGATCTTGTCGGCCACCGCGCCGGCTCGCTCCTTCAACTTGCGAATTACCAGCGTATGGATATCTTCGTCGTGGGCGCCCTCGAAGAACCGGGGCCTGCGGCTTTCGCTTCCGCGCCGATCTCGTCGAATGCGTTAACGATAGCCGCGCGCTCCTCCGCCGATAGAATGCTCACCCGTTCCAAGGCGCGCGCGAAGGCTTGCGAGCCGCGAATATCGGCATCGAGCAGGCGCCGATCGAAGTGGAGCGATCCCGAGAATCGCTCGAATACATCGGAGGCGCCTTCCGCGAAGCGCCCGCCCCACAATTTCATTTGGATTTCCCGGCCAGCGCGGCGCGCACTTTGATGGGCAGTCCAATCAGGTTGATGAACCCGAGCGCGTCCTTTTGATCGTAGCTGGCGCCCATAGTGAAGCTCGCGATGTCGAGCGAGTACAGCGAATGGGGCGACTTGCGGCTCACCGGCTCGATATTGCCCTTATAGAGCCGCAGCTTGATTTCGCCCGTCACAGGCTCGGCGGTCTTTTCGAAGAACGCGTCGAGCGCCTCCCGCAAGGGCGTAAACCAAAGGCCGTTGTAGACCATTTCGGCGTAATCGAGCGCCAGTTGCTGTTTGTAGTGGAGCGTGTTCTTATCGAGAGCCAGAGCTTCCAGTTCGCGGATTGCGAACATGATCAGCGCGCCGCCCGGCGTTTCATAACAGCCGCGCGACTTCATGCCGACGAAGCGGTTCTCCACCAGGTCGATGCGGCCGATGGCGTGCAGCGCGCCGATGCGATTTAGCGTTTCGAGCAGCTCGAAAGCTTTCATCGGCTTGCCATCCACGGCGACCGGCTCGCCTTTTTCAAATGCGATCGCGACTTCAGCCGGTCTATCGGGCGCATCCGCCGGGCTTTTGGTGAGCATCCAGATTTCCTCCGGCGCGGCGTTGGCTGGATCTTCGAGCGCTCCGCCTTCATGCGAAATGTGCCAGATGTTGCGATCGCGGCTATAGATCTTGGTGGTGGATTGCGCGATCGGAATATTATGTTTGCGCGCGTATTCGATAGCGTCTTCGCGCGAGACGATATCCCACTCGCGCCAGGGCGCGATCACCCGCAGATGCGGCGCGAAGGCTTTGTAGGTGAGCTCGAAGCGTACCTGATCGTTGCCCTTTCCGGTGCAACCATGAGCCAAGCGCGTCGCAGCCGGTAGCTAGTGCGACTTCAACCTGTTTTTTAGCGAGCAGCGGCCGCGCGATGGAGGTGCCGAGGAGATACTTATGCTCGTAAACGCCGCCCGAGCGGACAAGCTTCCAAAGGTATTGAGAGACAAACTCCTCGCGCAAATCCTCGACGTAGACTTCGGAGGCGCCGGTCTTGCGGGCCTTCTCCTCAAGGCCGGTGAGCTCCTCGCCGCCCTGTCCGATATCGCCACACACCGCGACCACATCGCAGCCGTAATTTTCCTTGAGCCACGGAATTATGACAGAGGTATCGAGGCCGCCAGAGTAGGCGAGGGCCAC
This sequence comes from Bryobacterales bacterium, assembly GCA_963723015.1. Lineage (GTDB taxonomy): Bacteria > Acidobacteriota > Terriglobia > Bryobacterales > Bryobacteraceae > PALSA-243. Next base: position 69,476 of record CAVRPF010000027.1, on the reverse strand, counting down.
TTTCTTCGGTTTGGTCATATTGAATATTCAGAGTAGCAGGCGCGAGGAATTTTGCGGGCAGCCGGGGTCCTATTCAAGATCTTCCAAATCGGCGAGATCTTTCATACGGCCGGCCGCGAGCTTATTGCGCTTGAGATCTTCATATCGCCGGTCGATCGCGAGGAGCCGTAGTAATTCACAGCATAACCGCCGATCAGGAGATACTCAGCGCCGCTTGAGTTCAACAACTTCAAGAACTCGCTGAAGTCGGTCGGTAGCCGAATTGTAGCCATAGGCGATTTGACGCAGGAGTTCCAGCGCCTCGAAGCGCTCAGCGGGAGTCTTGGAGAGCCAGTACTGCCGATCGTTGGCTTTGGCGGTCAACTCCGCCGTCTCTACTGCCTGGCGATTCAGACTGTACTTATCCGGCACGTCCACTTTCATCTATTATAGATTACCACTCCTGCACAGAATTTCGCCAGGAACGAGCGCCCTGGACTCACAAGGAACAACCGCTGCCCATCGACAAGCCCGCCGAGCCGATCCGCTATAATTTCTTCATGCTGACGCCCACCGAAAAGATCTGGCACAATGGCCGCTTTATTAACTGGAACGATGCCACCGTTCACGTACTCGCGCACGTTGTGAGCTACGGCAGCTCCGTATTCGAGGGCATCCGATGTTATGCCACCGCGGATGGGCCGGCGGTCTTCCGGCTAAAGGAGCATGTGCGCCGCCTATGCGACTCGGCCAAAATTTATCGCATGGAGAATCTGGGCTACACGCCGGAGCAGCTCGGCGATGCCATGCTCGAGCTGGTGCGCGTCAACCGCATGGATTCCTGCTACATCAAGCCGGTGGTCATGCGCGGCTATGGCGACGTGGGCGTCAACGGGCTGCATAATCCCATCGAAATCTACATCGCCTGCTGGAATTGGGGCAAGTACCTGGGCGAAGAGGCGCTATCGGAAGGCGTCGATGTCTGCGTATCCAGTTGGACTCGCATGGCGCCGAACACGCTCCCCGCGCTGGCCAAGGCCGGAGCGAACTACATGAACTCACAGCTCATAAAGATGGAAGCCGTGATCAACGGATACGTGGAAGGCATCGCGCTCGACGCCACCGGTTACGTGAGCGAAGGCTCGGGCGAGAACCTGTTTATAGTGCGCGACGGCCGGATCTATACCCCGCCGCTCGGCGCTTCCGTGCTGCCCGGCATTACTCGCGATGCTATCCTCACGCTGGCGCGCGACCTGGGGATTCCCGTCTCCGAGCAGCTCATTCCGCGCGAAATGCTCTACATCGCCGACGAGGTCTTCTTCTCGGGCACGGCCGCGGAGATTACGCCGATCCGCTCCATCGACCGCATCACCATCGGCAAGGGACGGCGCGGGCCCGTGGCGGAACAATTGCAGCAGGAGTTTTTCGGAATCGTTAACGGCGCGCGGCCGGACCAGCATAACTGGCTTTCGCCGGTACACGTCGCGCAACCGGTGGGCGCGAAATAGAATCCGGGGGCGGTGCGGGTCTAGACGGCGCGCGCAGCAGCATGACTACCTCCCCCGAGATTTGCCATCCCTACTACGCGGCCGCCTAATGGACTATCTATTTTTTAACGCGCCGATCGCACAAACGCCAGCGCGAATTTTTGCGCCCGCGGCCTTTTCAACAGGTTTTTTGGATCGCCTGCCGTTGGACTTATGCCGCCGGTTTTGTGGCAAAGTTGTGAATAAACCATCGCACTCATGAACTGTTCCGGCATTGACGCGTTCACCGGCTCGCCGATCGAGATCGAGTGCGGCGAAACCATCCGGCGCGTGGCGCCGGGCGATTCCGGTTGCGAGCATTACCTCGCGCCCGGCTGGATCGATATCCAGGTCAATGGCTTCGCCGGCGTCGATTATAATCGACCGGATACGCCGCACGACCAGATCGCGCGATCTATTCAGGCGCTGTTCGCCACCGGTGTTACGCGCTTCTATCCCACTGTGATCACCGGGGCGCCGGGCGATATGGAAAACGCTCTGCGCAACTTGGCGCGCGCCAGGGATTCGCTGGCGGAAGGCGGCGCTATCGACGGCTTTCATGTGGAGGGCCCACATATCGGCATCGACGACGGACCGCGCGGCGCCCATCCGAAGCGCTGGGTTCGCAGGCCCGATTTCGACGAGTTCCAGCGCTGGCAGGAGGCCACCGGGAATCGCATCCGCATCGTGACGCTTTCGCCCGAGTGGCCGGAAGCGGCAGACTATATCGAGCGCATCGTTTCCCAAGGCGTGGTTGCATCCATCGGACACACCGCCGCCACCGCCGAACAGATCGCCGATGCGGTTTCCGCCGGAGCGTCGCTTTCCACCCATCTGGGGAATGGCGCGCACGCTGTGATGCGGAGGCATCCGAACTACATCTGGGATCAATTGGCGGAAGATCGCCTGATGGCGGACTTCATTGTCGACGGAATCCATCTGGGCGCGAGTTTTCTCAAAGCCGCTCTGCGCGCCAAAGGAATCGAGCGATCGGTGCTGGTGACCGACGCCTCGGCGCCGGCCGGCGCTGCCCCGGGCCGCTATTATCTGGGCGAGCAGGCCGTGGATCTGACGCCCGATCGCCGCGTCGTGCTGGCGGGCCAGGATAAACTCGCGGGCAGCGCCCTGCGCATGGACCGCGCCGTGGAGAACGCGATGCGTATGGTTGGACTGCCGCTCGCCGATGCCGTTCGCATGGCCACGGTGAACGCGGCCAAGGCGGGGAAAGTTCCGGGCCGGGCGCGGGGCCTCGCGCCGGGAGAGCGCGCGGACTTCGTGCAGTTCAAATGGGACGCGCACGCGCGCTCCATCGAAGTCACTGCTACCTGGGTATCCGGGCGGCGGGTAGCGTAAGCGGTCGCGGGCCCGCGTTCGCCGATTTTTGCTAGGATTATGCCCATGCGATTCCTAACCGCCGGATTGCTGTTCTGCGCGCTGGCGCACGCGCAAGACCGCGACGTACAAACGGCCACGCTTTCAAATGGAATGAAGATCCTCATCCAGGAGGACCACGGCATTCCCAGTGTCGCGATGTACTTCTTCTACCGGATCGGCTCGCGCAACGAACGGCCCGGAATCACCGGCATCTCCCATTTTTTTGAGCACATGATGTTCAACGGAGCCAAGAAGTACGGGCCGAAACAGTTCGATATTCAGATGGAAAAGGCGGGCGGCGAGAACAACGCCTCCACCGGCAACGACCTGACCATCTACACCGACTGGTTCCCCAGCGCCGCGCTGGAGCTGATGATGGACATGGAATCGGACCGCATGCGAGACTTGGCCTTTGATCCGAAAATCGTCGAATCGGAACGCGGCGTCGTGTATTCCGAGCGGCGGACGTCCGTCGATAATAGTAACAACGGAACTCTCTCCGAACAGTTACGCGCGGCCGCATTTATCGCGCATCCTTATCACTGGCCGGTGGTGGGGTGGCCATCCGACATTGAGTCGTGGACTATGGCCGATCTGAAGAGTTACTTCCAAATCGGCTACGCGCCAAATAATTGCACGATGGTGGTGGTGGGAGACGTCTCCACGGCGCGGGTCTTGGCTCTGGCGAAGCAATACATCGAACCTATTCCGCGTCAGGAACCGCCGCCCCCGGTGCGAACGAAGGAACCGCCGCAACTGGGCGAACGGCGAGTGGTGGTGAGGAAGTCAGCTCAGTTGCCGCTGCAAATGATTGCCTATCACGTGCCTGAATCGAAGAGCCCGGACACGCCCGCGCTAGAGGTAGTCGTGACGCTGCTCTCCCGCGGCCAGAGCTCGCGCCTCTATAGGCGAATGGTGGATCGGGATCAGTTGGCACTCTCAGTGAATGCCAATAAGAACGACTCGCTCGATCCTACGCTCATGACGTTTTCTATACAGCCTCGCAGCGGCGTGGATTTGGCTCTGCCTGAAAAAGCGTTGTACGAGGAACTGGAACGCTTGCAATCGACGCCGGTCGCCGCCGAGGAGTTACAAAAAGCGAGGAATGAGATCCTCGCCGCACAGTACCGCCAGATGAAGACTATCGCCGGCAGAGCCAACTTACTCGGAAGATACGAGCTGTTCTACGGCGATTACGCCAAGTTATTTTCCATGGATAAAGACATTTCCGCCGTATCGGCGGACGACATACAGCGGGTAGCTCGAATTTACTTCAACGAAAAGAATCGCACCGTGGCGACGCTCATACCCGAGGGAGCGTCGCGGCCGGGGGGACGGAGCCGTCAAGGAGGCAATCGATGAGGCGTCTGCCTGGCCTGTTTCTGGCATTTGCAGCCGCGCTGCCCCTATTCGCGCAAGTGAAGCTGCCACCATACACAAGGGAAGTGCTGCCGAATGGCGCGGTGATCGCATTGGCGCCTCGCGCGGGCGTACCCCTGGTTCACTTTCATGTCTTGGTGAAGGGCGGGTTGGAAGCGGACCCTCCACAGATGGCCGGTCTGGGCAACGTTACCGCCCAGTTATTGCGAAGGGGCACGGCGAAACGGAGCGCCGATCAATTCTCCCAAGACCTGGATTTCTTGGGCGGAACGTTCACCACGAGTTTCGACGCGGGAGGTTCGTCGGTCTCGGTTACCGCGGAATTTCTAACCAAAGACTTCGATCGTGGATTGGACCTGCTGAGCGATGCGCTATTGCATCCTTCTTTTCCCGAAGAGGAGGTTCGCAAGGAGCTTGCCCGGGTATTGGATCAAGCGCGAACCGCCAAAGACAATCCCGGCATTGCGATCCGCTCATACTTTCAGACGGCCTTTTTCGGGCGTCAGGACCCGCGAGGCAATCTTGCGGATGAAGTCACATTAGCCCGCATTCAGCGAAAGGACATTGTCGAGCATTACCAGAAGCTATACTGCGGCAGGAATATGGTCGTATCGGTCGCCGGGGATTTCGATCCCCGCGCCGCCAAAGCGAAACTGGCCGCAACATTCGGCGCCGCGCCAGCGGGAACGGCGTTTACATGGACTGGCGGGGCCGCTCCTCAACGGCGCGCGCAGCTGCTGCTAATCGATAAGCCGGACGCTACCCAGACGTACTTCATCATCGCGCAGCCGGGAATCGACCGCAGAAATCCGGACCGGGATGCACTGGAACTAATCAACACGGTTTTCGGCGGCCGGTTTCTCTCTATGTTGAATGAGGAACTGCGCGTGAATACGGGCCTTACTTATGGCGCTAACTCGCAGGTGGAGCAGATGCGCTTGCCGGGAGCGATCGCCATTAGTACTTATACTAAGACCGAGACAACCGCTCGCGCCATCGACCTTGCGCTGGAGGTACTGAAGCGTCTGAATGAGAACGGTCTTACGGCCGAGCAATTGGAATCCGCTAAGGCCTACGTGAAAGGACAGTATCCCACGCGCCACCTCGAGACCATCGATCAACTGGCGAACGTAATCGGCGAAATCGAAATGTATGACTTAGGCCGGGTGGAGGTGGATGGGTTTTTCTCGAGAATCGACGCGGTCACGCTGGACCAGGTGAACGCCGCGGCAAGGAAATATTACCGGACCGATAACTTGGCCCTGGTCGTGTTGGGCGCGGCCGATAAGATTCGCGATGCGGTAAAGAAGTACGATCCCCACATGGTCGAGATTTCCATTCGCGATCCAGGGTGGGTTTCAAAATAGAAGGCGGCGCGCAGCCGCCCCTTCACAGCTTGGCCGAATCACCCGCGCATCGACCACACAAACGGGCTACATTCCGAATTCGAGCTTCATCTTCGATCCGCCTAGCTCGATGTCCTGAACTACGTCCAGCTCGCCCTGCTTGCTGGCGTCCACCCGAGTGGTATCGAATTTCTTGTCGCTGTTTTCTACTTTCACGGGCGTGGTGAACGATTTCGCCGTCTCCACTTCCGTAAACACGGCGCTATCACCTGCGACCTTCAACGTATACTGGCCCGGCTTTAACTGTATATTGCCAACCTTGGTTACAGAAGATAAGGTGAGTTCGTAATTCTTCGCGCTGCCGATCGTCAAAGTGCAAACCGCAAGTATTCCAACGGTGAATAACTTTTTCATCGATTCGTTCTCCTAAGATTTAATGGCGACTTGGCCAATGAGCTGCAAATGCAGCGCCCGTATTGAAACGATTATGGCGTCACTGTTCTAGGCGCACAAAGCGAGCCTTTAGGTTACACGCTATATGAGACTGGCGCGCCCGGGCTAATCTTAGGGAGGCTTTACATCATGAAACCCAACCCCGAGGGATGGGGGAAGATCCCGATGTTCGGGAATACGGTAGCAAGGTCGGTGGCCGACAATCCATACCAGAGCGCGAGAGTGGCCGCGTATTCGTCTACGGAAGCGGTTGGAATCCACCGGCCTCTGGCAGTCGCGCCACTATCCGCATCCTCGCTGCCGCCTACCGCCAGATCCGGAAACGCGCCGTAAAGGTCGCCGCCTTTTACGCCATCTCCCAAAATCAAGTGGTGGCTTCCCCATGCATGGTCGGAGCCGACGGTGGTGGGGTCGGTCTGCGCCGGAACGAAGGTGCGGCTGAAATCCGACAGAGTGAAAGTGGTGACGTCGGAAGAGACGCCTAAGTCGACAGTGGCCGAATAGAAGGCCGCCATGGCGTCGCCCAATTGCTGCAGCAGCGCTTTCTGAGTGTTTAATTGAACGCTGTGAGTATCGAATCCGCCGAGGGAACAGAAAAAGATCTGACGCTTGAGGCCAAGCGACGGCGCGAGACTGATTAACTTAGTAACTTGCAATAACTGATTGCCCAGTCCCGTCGCCGGAAAAGGCTTGGTCAGCGTGAGCACCGGATCCGTACTTAGTAAGGCGCTGTTATTAACGGCGTCCTGAGTAATATCCGCGGCGCCCTCAACCAGCGTGGGCGTCGATGCGCTCTCGTCACCCGTCAAAATGCTCTGTATTAAGTGATTCGGGTCCGCTTGCAATAGCTTAAGAGTCTGGCTAAGCGGCGTCGGCGCCGGCGCTATGGCAAGGGGCTGCGTGACCGATCCCACGCTAAATGCGGAAACGCCGGCCACCGAGCAGACAGTCGGAAAACCGCTCACATCGGCTATATCCGCAATCCTGCCGCCCCAGCCGGTCGGAACGTCCGAGCTGGATATACCGGTTTGCCACTGGTTCTGCTGATCCGAATGGGAAAATAACTGGTACGGTTTCGAGCCGCCCGACGTGTACAGTGATTTCGTCAGCGGCGCCGTCAGCGTACCCACATTGCATGCCAGCGCCAGCGGAGGGTGCGATTGTCCGCTGCGCGCGGTCGTAAACAGCGGCTGCAGGCTGGTCATGCTGGGATGAAGAGCGTAGCTTCCGCCGCTCGTAGGGCTGATCGGCAGCAGCCCCGTGGCGGGAAGCGCCAACGCCCCCCGCTTTGTGGTATAGGTTCCAAATCTGGTGGTATCCGTGGGAATAAGCATGTTATTGGAGTCATTACCTCCAAACATGAAGATACAAACCAGCGCTTTATAATCGCTCAACGGCGATGCCATGGCGCTCACCATGGAGAAGCGGTCGAAGCCACTGACAAAGGCCGCTCGGCCGAGCAAGCCGCAAGCGGAGTAACGAAGAAGATCTCGGCGAGTTGGTTTCATGACTGTTCCCCTATTTCTCCACAAAGTACTCGGGTGACGTGGCAACCAGATACACAGCCTGCTGGACCTTCTGCAACTGCGTGCTACCGGTCATCTTCGCAAGCTGCGTATTTATGGTGTTCAACAATGTCTGGGACATCTGTCCGTGCAACATCAGAGCGTTAAGCTCTGCGGCTATCGGGTTGGCAAGTCCCGCTCCCGATGTAAACGACGAGAAATCCAGCCATGTCCCAGTCGGACTGTTGGCGCTGGTCGGCATCGTTTTATAGACCACCTCGCCCACGAAATTGATTCGGGCAAAAGCCGTGGACGTGGACTGTAGCGCGAACTCCGGCCCGTTGGTTCCCACCACTGGAATCGTATATGCCGGCGGGTAATAATTAAATACTGATCCGGCGCGGAAGAGATCCTGGCCCATCTGTAGTCCCGAGGGAAGATAGGAATCCGACAGTACGAAATCCGTGGTCGCGGAAGTCGTATTGAAGGCCCGGAGGAGTCTGCTAATGAACAGCACCGGCTCCGTCAGATGACCGAAACCCGAGCTGGGCGCGCTCCGCGCTTCCGTGTCCATTAAAATGGCTTGCACGATGGCTTTCAGATCTCCGCGAACGCCGGAGCCGTTATCGTTGAAGATTCCGGCCACCCTCGATATATACGCGGGCGTGGGATTGCTCGTGACCAGGTGCTCGATCAGATTGCGAACGATGAACGGGCCCACGGACGCATGGTTAAAAATGTTGTCCAGCGCCTCATTCAGTTCGGTGGTGGCGGCCGCGGCGGTCTGATTCGCCGCTACTGTAATGGCCGGTATGACATAGCCGTTGAATAGAGTCTTGGCGCCGAAATCGTGATTGCCCGGCGTGACCACCATGGGATCGATGTAGTCCGGCGTAGTGGACGAAACAAAGTTGGGGCACGTGGCGCTCAATGCCGCGCAATAGTTCCATCCCGTGAAAACGCGTGAGAACGCGTCGACGATTGCCTGCGTGTAAGCCGGCACGGGAGCGCCCGAAGAGTCCAGCACTACAGTCCCATTCTGATTTAACTGATTCAAGCCCGTGGTGAAAAGCTGGAGCGCTTCCCGCCCGTAATTTTCGTTGGGCGCCGCCTTATTATTTCCAGCCATATTCAAATACAGGCCCATGGCCGGATTGAGCGTAATATCGCCCAATAATTTTCGGAAATTTCCGAATGCGTCGGCATCGAAAATATTCAGATACGGCGCCATCCAGCTAGGCTGCGTTACCGTCAGTCCGGAAGCGACCATAATTTGCTGCAGCACGAACGCTACCCGCTGGCGCAATTGATCCTGATCCTGAAGCGCGCGCTTGAAGAAGTCCACCTGCAGCGGGTACATCGTATAGTTATCGCGAACGCACGTGCCCGTACACGCTACCGGAACGGTGATAGGTTGCAGGGCTAGAGCCGGATATGCCGTCCCCGTCAATCCGAACTGTTCGTTGAGGAACGTCTGAAACCCGACCGCCTGGACCTGAGCAATCAGAGCGGCATTAGGGCCGAAAGTCGATTGCTCCAGGAAACGGACCGTATCGTCATATGTGGGCGTCTGCGCGCTGGAAATGGCAGCCAGGCAAATCGCCGGCGCGATTAGGCGCAACAACGACCGGCATCGGACGGGCAAAACACATTTGAAATTGAAACTCTTTAAGGGCATCCAAATTCCTCAGTTCAGTAACAGTATCACAGGAGTTCCAGAATTAATCCTTTTTTTGACATAATTTCCGAAATTTGTCCGGTTTATAACAAAGATGCCCAGGCGGTCCCGGCGGACGCGCCCGCTATTCGCTCCGCAAGATAGCGACAGGATCCTGTTTGACGGCGCGCCGCGCCGGAATGTACGCCGCGCCAAGAGCGACCGCCAGCACCAAGGCGCAACCGCCCGCGAGTGTGATGGGATCGTGCGGAGTTACTCCGTAAAGCAAGCTCCTCAAATATCGCGTTAGGGCCAATCCACCGGCGGTTCCGGCTATCGCGCCCGCGAGCGCAACCCGCAGTCCGCGGCCCAGGATCAGGCGCATGATCCGCAACGGTTTTGCGCCCAACGCCAGACGGATTCCAATCTCGCGCGCGCGCCGCTCCACCGAGTAGGCCAAAACTCCATAGATGCCGATGGCCGCCAGAGCGATCGCGATCGCGGCAAATAGCGCGAGAAGCCGCATCACAAAAATCTGCGCGGCTGCCAAAGAGGCCATTTTGGCGCGCATGGTTTCAATTTCGGGCGGCGGGAGATCCGTATCGATTTCCGCAATCCGCGCGCGCAGCCAGGGAATGAGAATGCGCGGTTCCACCGCGGAACGAATTGCCAGTGTTTGCGCGGCGGCCCCGCTGGCCGCTTGCGCCGCGGACTGGAAAATCTCCGCGCGCGGCTCGCTGGCCAAGCCGCCCTGCTTCACGCTTCCGACGACGCCCACGATTTGCAGCCAATCGGTAACGCCCGGAATGCGGATGCGAGCGCCTAGAGCGGATGCGCCCGGGAAGAAGCGCCGCGCCAATTTTTGATTGACCACCGCCACCGCGGGCCTTCCCGCCCGATCCCCGCTGTCGATCGCCCGGCCCGCGAGAACGGGTATCCCCATCGCCTTGAAGTAATCGCCCGCGGCATAATTGACGGCCACGTTTTCATCCACGCCATCGGCCGGCTGCGGAGCGGGTTTGCCTTCGACTTGCATGCCGCCGGTCAGTACAAATCCTCCATACGGCAGGCACGCGACCGCGCCTGCGGCGTTTATCCCGGGCCGCGTGCGGACCGTTTCCAGCAGTTCATCCAACAACAGCCGCTGGCGCTCGGCAGTCGGATATTTCCAGTGCGGTAATGAGAGCTGCGCCGTAAGGACGTTGTCAGCGTGGAACCCCGGGGCAATGGCGGTCAACCCAGCGAAGGTCCGCATCAACAATCCCGCTCCGGCGAGCAGGATCAGCGCGAACGCCGTCTCCGCCACAAGTAGTAAATTTTCCAGGCGGTAGTGCTTCCGGCTTCCCGTTGCCGGGCGCCCGGTCTGTTTCAAAGCGGCCTCGCAATCTATTCCGGAAGCGCCGCGCAATGGCGCGAGTCCGAACAGAACTCCGCTCAAAATGGCGATGGCAAAATTGAATCCGAGTACGGCGCCGCTGATGTGGGCCTCCGCGATATGCGGCACGCCCGCCGGCGCAATGGCGCGCAACCATCGCACTCCAGCGAATGCCAGCGCCAGACCCGCGGCTCCTCCGGCGGCGGCGAGCAGCATTCCCTCGGTCAGCAATTGACGGAGTACCCGCGCCCCACTCGCGCCAAGTGCGATCCGCACCGCAATCTCCTTTTCCCTGGCGATCCCCCGCGCCAGCAGCAGACTACAGATGTTCACGCACACAATCAGCAGCACCAGCGCCACCGCGCCCGACAATACCAGCAGCGCTGGCCGGACGTTACCTACCAGCCGGTCGTGCATGCTAATCACGAGCGTTTGCGCGCCCGCCCTGTTGCGCCCAAATTTCTTTGGGTAAGCGTTCTCCAGCCGCTGGTTGATCGATGCCAGATCGGACTGGGCGCGCACCGCTGTAACGCCGGGTTTCATACGTGCGATGGCGTTATAAAAGTAGATTGCGCCGTTCGGTTGCGGCGCGGCTGGTTCACTCATCGCGACCAGCAGGGTGACGTCGCGGTTTTCGGGAAACTCGAAGCTGGGCGGCAGAACGCCAGCCACGGAATACGCGTTTCCATTCAGCGTGATGGGTTCGGTGAGGTGAGGATGGAGGGATCGCCACCGAACCGCCGCATCCATAGCGCATAACTCAACAGCGCTACGTGACCGCCGCGCGGCGTGGCATCGCCGGAAGAGAAATCGCGTCCTATTATCGGCGCGATTCCCAGGGTGCGCAAGAAGCCGGGAGTGACCGCTTGCGCTCGCAACTGCTCCGCGCCGGCCTTGCCTGTAATGGTAAATCCACGACCCGTGTAGGCGGCGATGCCGTCAAAAATCGTGGCTTGGTCGCGCCATGCCGCGTATTGGAAATCCGCCACGCCGAGCTCTACAAAGCTGTCTTTAGCTATGTTGACCGGAGATACCAGACGCTCCGCGTTCTTATAGGGAAGCGGGTGCAGCAAGACGGCTTTCACGACCGTAAAGATCGACGTGTTGGCCCCGATCCCTAGCGCCGCGGTAAGAATGGCCACTGCCGCGAACCCGGAGTTGTTCTTCAACGCCCGGCAGCCGTAGCGCAAATCCTGCCATAAGCGATCGAGCGCCGTGAATCCCCACGTCTCGCGGGTCGCCTCACTGACCATCGTGGCATTGCCGAAAGCCCGCTGCGCCGCTGAGCGGGCCAGCTCCGGCGTAGAGTGATTCTCGCGCTGTTCTTGTGCTTCGAGCTCCAGGTGATCCCGCAGCTCGCGTTTCAGATCCGCTTCCCGTTTCTCCCGTCCCCAATGCATACAGCCTCCAGACCGGCAGAATACCTCAGTAGAGATTCTACCTGGATTTCGGTCTCCCGGGTAGACGGACTACCGTAGCTACAGTTTGCGCGTACCGGGCCACAGTTCCCGGAAATGCCGCTTACGGGTTAAATCGAAAATCGATCGTGGAAACGCTGGGGACGCTCTGGCCGTGCAGCCGGGCTGGTTGGAATCGCCACTGCCTGGCGGCTTCCACGGCTTTATCGGACCAATACTTCGACGAGTTTGGCCGCGCCTGCGCTTCCACCACTCTTCCCTGACTGTCGATCGACACCTCAACCGTCACCGTGACAGGCGCCTCTAAAACGGGCTCAAGCCCTGAGTGTCTCAGGGGGGCGATCTTCCGTACCGGACGTGGCGGGATAGGCAGCTCGGCGGGAGCGGAGGTAGCCGAAACCGGCGGTGGGGTCGCTCTTGGCGCTTCTCCGCGGCCGGCCGGAGATGCAATTGAACCTGCTGTCGGCGGACGGGCCGCCGGCTGCGCGTTAATAACCTGCGGCGCCGCGGCCGTCACGGGCGCGCCTGTAGCTCCCGGCTGCGATGAGCCGGCGGGGGACACCGCGGGCGCGGGAGATGCGGTGTCGGCGGGCTTCTTCGATTCGGTTGTTTCGGCGGTCGGCGTTACCTTCGGCGGTGCGCTCTGCTTCGTCTCCGGTACAATTCGGCTTGCGGGCGGATTCGGCACTGCGGTAAACGACTGCGAGATCTGGGCGGGGGCCGGCGAAGATCGGGGGCTCCGTGAGAACGCCGGCTCCGGGTTCAGCGATGTTCTTGGCAGATGCCGCGCCGCTTCGACTCCGCCGTTGTCCCCGGCCGAGGCTGCGGGAGGAACGGGCGACGGAACGTTAGTCGCGGAAACAGGAGCCCCAGTTTTACGGCCCGCCAAAATTCGGGCGATCCCCGAAACCGGCGCGGAGCCTTGGCGGCGAATATTCAGACGAAACGTTACGTCGTCCGACGTGCGCGTGTAGTAAATCACTGCCTGGGCTACTTGCGCGCTGTCCAACGCCACTTCGCGGGATTGTCCCCCATCCAGAATCTCTATATTGCCGCCCGTCGAATTGCGCACTGCTGGCAGGTCCCGGTTCCATGTCACTCGTAAGTTATCTCCTGTGGCGGCGTACCTGCAGCTCCAGATCCGGATAACCGGCGGCGGACGTTTGCGACGCGGACTGCCCGGTTGACGTTGCGGCCCGCCAGAGGCCTCGTGTTACGAAAAATGCCGCCACTAGCGCCAACGCGCCCAACACGATAACAGCTGTCTCCCAACGCATCGTAGAACGCTGGCGTGGCGATAGACTGCGGGCGCTCTGCCCGAGCGGCGTATTCCGCTCGTAGTTGCTCCAGCGCCGGAATCGGAGACGGGGCCGCAGCTATTGTGCCGATCTCCTCGTCTTTCGGGGGCGCGGCGGCAGACGCGGGCGCGGGCGGCGGCGAGTCGATCCAACTGCCGCCCACTTCAAAGCTTTTGGCCTCGCGCCACTCGCCATCTTTCGCCGGATCCGGCTGGAAGATATGGAACGTCGCGCTGCCGGTGGGAAAAGGCTGAATGATAACAACCGCCGCGCTATCGGACAACTCGCCCGCTATCGCTGTGTCTTCCGGCGTCACCTCAACGGCATCGCGCGTCGAGCTGCGGAAAAAGGCCGCAATGCGAACCGCGCCGCCATTCTGAAGTTCGCGGCATCTCGCAAAAAGCCTTTCGTGATCCAGCGGCGAAAGGCGGTAGGACGGCCCATAGAGATGCTGCGACTCGATGCATTCAAACCCATCGATTGTGGACGCCGCGGCTGCGCCGGTGCTCTCCGTCAAGACGCCGCCCACCTCCAGCCCACGCCTTGGAAGCGCCTTCAATCCTTCGAAGGCCTCCGCGCGGAGCGCTTCGCAAATCTCGCTGCCCAAGCACAATCCCATAATCTCCGCCGGGCCTGTGTTCAAGGCGGAGATCGCCCCAGAGTTCATTGCTCCCTAGAATAATAGACCAGGTCGAGGTACGGCGCTACTAATTTAGTACTAGAACGTCAATATGTGTTTCAGCGTACTAGGCGTAATGAGCCGCGTGGGTAAGCTACGGGGCAGATCGGGAACAGTTCGCGGGCAATGGCGCGTACGCTTGCCCTCTTTTCGGCTACATTGATAATGCAGCCCCGCCGCAAGCTCCGTGCTGCTCCATGAAAGACATCAACCCCCGCGCCGATCAGTTTCCCGATTACCGCCAGGCCATCCGCGAACTTTGCGCGCAATTTCCTAGCCAGTATTGGCAGCAGGTCGAAGCCGCCGCGGCCTATCCCGAAGAGTTCGTGCAAGCTCTGACCCATGCCGGATGGCTCGCCGCGCTGATCCCTACCGAATACGGCGGCGGCGGATTGGGAGTCGCCGAAGCGTCGGTGATTCTCGAAGAGATCAACCGCTCCGGCGCTAACTCCGGCGCCTGCCACGCGCAGATGTACATCATGGGCACGCTGCTGCGCCACGGCTCGCCGGAACAAAAGCGGCGCTACCTGCCCCCCATCGCCGCGGGCGAGCTGCGCCTCCAATCGTTCGCCGTCACCGAGCCTACCACCGGAACCGATACCACCAAGATCAAGACCTTCGCCGAGCGCCGCGGCGAGCGCTACATCGTCAACGGGCAGAAGGTCTGGATCTCGCGCGTGCAGCATTCCGATCTGATGCTGCTGCTGGCGCGCACCACGCCGCTGACTGAGTCGCCAGCAAAACCGAGGGCCTCTCCGTATTTCTGATCGATCTGCGCGCCTCCAATAGCGCTGGTCTCACGCTGCGGCCCATCCGTAATATGGTGAATCACGAAACCAATGAAGTGTTCTTCGACAATTTCGAAATTCCAGCGGAAAACCTGATCGGCGAAGAGGGCAACGGGTTCCGCTATATTCTCGACGGCATGAACGCCGAGCGCATTCTCATTGCCGCCGAATGCATCGGCGATGCCTATCTGGTTCCTCGACAAGGCCCGCCGCTATGCCAATGAGCGTATGGTTTTCGACCGCCCCATCGGCCAAAATCAAGGTGTGCAATTTCCTATCGCCCGCGCCTACGCTAATCTGCGCGCCGCCGACCTGATGCGCTATGAAGCCGCGCAGCTCTTCGATCTGAGCCGCGCTTGCGGCGCCGAAGCCAACATGGCCAAGCTGCTGGCGGCCGATGCCAGTTGGGAAGCGGCCAACGTCTGCCTGCAAACCCACGGCGGCTTCGGCTTCGCCGCCGAATACGATGTGGAACGCAAATTCCGCGAGACGCGCCTCTATCAGGTCGCGCCCGATCTCCACCAATCTGATTCTGTCCTATCTCGCCGAGCACGTGCTCGGCCTGCCGCGGTCGTTTTGATGAGCGAGCTTCCGTTCAGTGGATTGCGCGTGGTGGCGCTGGAGCAAGCCGTAGCCGGGCCGTTCTGCTCGCGGCAATTGGCGGACCTGGGCGCCGATGTCGTCAAAATCGAGCGGCCGGATGGCGGCGATTTTGCGCGCGGCTATAACGGCGCGCTGAACGGCCTCTCCGCTCACTTCGCCTGGCTCAACCGCGGCAAGCGCAGCATTGCCCTCGATTTGAAACTGGATCGGGAGCGCGCCGTCGCGGCCGCGCTCATCGCCCGCGCCGATATCTTTGTGCATAACCTCGCGCCGGGCGCCGTCGAGCGCTTAGGCTTCGGCTTCGACGATCTGATCGTCCGGCATCCCCGCCTCATCTGGTGCCGCATATCGGGCTATGGTCCCGATGGCCCTTACCGCGATAAGAAAGCTTACGATCTGCTGGTACAGGCCGAATCCGGCGTGGTCAGCGTCACCGGCAGCCCCGATGAGCCGGCCAAAGTGGGCGTTTCCATCGCCGATCTCTCGTCCGGTCTCTATGCCTATTCCTCGATTCTGGCCGCGCTGATCGCGCGCGGCCGCTCCGGCCGTGGACAGCGCATCGACATCTCGATGCTGGAATGTCTCACTGAGTGGATGATGCCGCCGATATATTGCTGGCAAGGAACGGGCGATATTCCCGCGCGCGCCGGTCTGCGCCACAACATGATCGCGCCCTATGGCGCTTACGCCTGCTCCGATGGCAAAGTGCTCTTCGGTATTCAGAACCAGCGCGAATGGCGGCGCTTCTGCACTGACGTTATGTCGATGCCCGCGCTGGCCGAAGATGCGCGTTTCGCATGCAACGCAGATCGCCACCTCCACCGCGCCGAATTAGAAGCTCTGATCGAATCGCGATTCCGCGCGATAACTCGCGCCCAGGCGATTGACCTCCTGGACCGCGCCGCCATCGCTAACGGCTCCCTTAACGATACCGCCCAAATCGCCGCCCACCCGCAGCTCGCCGCGCGCCATCGATGGACCACCGCCGATTCGCCCGCCGGACCGATCGCCGCTCTGCTGCCGCCCCATAATCTGCAAGACAGTACGCCGCGCATGGGCCGCGTACCCGCGCTCGGAGAGCACACCGAAGAGATCCTCGCCGAACTCGGCATCGAGAGCGGCCAATGATTCCCGTGCGCCTCGAACGTTCGATGCTTTTTGTACCTGCATCGCGCTGGCCCATGATCGAAAAAGCCGCTCGCAGCGAGGCCGACGCTATCTGCATCGATCTGGAAGATGCCGTTTCCATTGACGAAAAGCCCGCTGCCCGCGCCAATGTCGTCCGCGCCTTCCGCGAGCTCGATTTCGGCTCGCGCATCCGCATGTTCCGCATCAACGGCCTCGATACGCCGTTCGCTTACCGCGACCTTATCGAAGTGGTGGAAGCCGCCGGCGACCAAATCGACCTGGTGATGCTACCCAAAGCCGGCTCGCGCCAGGATGTTTCGTTTGTCGAAACCATGCTGGCGCAAATCGAAGCCAGCCGCGGATTTCAGCGTCCGATTGGCATTGAAGCGCAGATCGAAACCGCCGCCGGCTTTCTCGATACGCGCTACATCGCGCGCTCTTCGCGCCGCCTGGAGGCCCTGATCTTCGGACCCGGCGATTTCGCCGCGTCCATGCAGATGCCGCTCGCTGAGATCGGCGAATTCGACGAGTACGATCGGGCGTATCCCGGTCACCGCTGGCACGCCGCGATGCAGACCATCGTCGCGGCCGCGCGCGCTAACGGCCTCCGCTGCCTCGACGGGCCTTACGCCGGATACAAGGATGCCGCCGGTTTCGAGCGTTCGTGCCGTATCGCGCGCGCCATGGGTTTCGATGGCAAGCAGTGCATCCACCCGGCCCAACTGGCCTCCGCGAACGCGAGTTTCACCCCAGCCCCCGGGGAAGTCGGCCCGCGCTCAACGGGTGATCGAAGCCTGCGAAACGGCGGCCGCCAACGGCCGCGGCGCAGCCAGTCTCGACGGCAAAATGGTCGACGCCGCCAATATCCGCATGGCGCGCGTAGTACTCGAAAAGCATCGCCTGATTCCGGAGACACAATCATGAGTGGACGCGTTTACGAAGATTTCGAAATAGGCGCCATTATCCGTCATCCTCTCGGCCGCACCGTAACCACTACCGATAACATCTGGTTCACGCTGCTCACCGCCAACACCAACCCCATTCACTTCGATGCCCACTACGCCGCGCAGACCGAATTTGGCAAGCCGCTGCTGAACTCCACGTTCACGCTGGCGTTAGT
The DNA here is from genome assembly GCA_963723015.1 of Bryobacterales bacterium. Lineage (GTDB taxonomy): Bacteria > Acidobacteriota > Terriglobia > Bryobacterales > Bryobacteraceae > PALSA-243. The sequence continues at coordinate 51,847 of CAVRPF010000027.1, read as the reverse complement.
CACCGGTCTCAGCGTGGCGGATATCTCGCAATATGCCGTCAATTTAGGATGGGACGAGGTGCGCATGCCTGCGCCGGTCTTTGAAGGCGACACCATCTATGCCCAAACCGAAATCCTGAGCAAGCGCGAATCGAAATCCCGCCCGCACATGGGCCTGGTTGAGATCAAGACGATAGGCTTCAAACAGGATGGCACGGTCGTAATGCAATACCGGCGCACCATCCTGGTCTATAAACGCGGCCACGAGCCAAAGCTTCCCGAGCCAAAACCAATGTCATCCTAAGATGCCCCACTCTCCCCCGTCCCATTTCAAGCGCTTGCTTGCTGCGCCGGGGCGTGCCTACAATCTTTCTGCAATGGGGGAATTTTCAACCGGCGTTGACAAGCGGCAAAAGCTAACCGCACTCGCTCATGAGCAAACTCGACGCGTTTCTCGCTTACGCTGAATCCAACCGGATGGTGGTCTGCGGCATGGCCGGAGTTTTAACCGCGCTCATCGCCTGGGTGGATTGGAGACTGTTTGACGTCTCCATAGGTTTTCTCTACCTGATTCCCATCCTGCTTTCGGCGGCCGCGCTGAACAGCCTCCAGATTGCGGCCTTCGCGGCGGTTTGCGGGTATTTGACAGAGGCGCTGGACCCGGCCCAAGAGACCGCCGGCAAGACCGGCTGGGCGTTGCTGGCCGGATTCAATCCGCTGCATTGGGCCCCCGGCACTATGGGGCGTCTCATTGTCGCGGTGGCGGGTTTTGCCATGACCGGTTTTTTTGTGGCGGAGTTGAACCATCGCCGCCGCATGCTTGACGGAGCACCTGGCGGAGCGCGACAAACACATTCAGCGCCGCCTGGAGGCGGAGCGCCAGTTGCTGATTCTGATTGAGACCAGCCCCTTGGCCATACTCACCTTGAATAGCCGCTGTGAAATCGAGCTGGCCAACGAATCCGCGCGCCAGATGCTCGGCGGCGAAGACGAGCCGCTGGCGGGGCTGGCGGTCGCGCCGTATCTGCCCATCCTCAGCCGTATGCTGCAGAGCTATCGCGACGGCGCCAACTTTCGTACCAATGTAGAGTGCAAGGGGTATAGGCGCAGCGGCGAAGTGTTCCTGGCGAACGTCTGGCTTTCGACCTACCGCACATCGAACGGCCCCGGACTTGCGGCCGTGGTCTGGGACGCTTCCGAAAACCTTCGCGACCGCGAAGGCGCCGGGCTCGACTCCATGATGGCCACCTCGCGGGTGCTGGTGGGCGCGCTCTCTCACGAGATTCGTAATCTTGCATCCGCCGCCGCTTCGGCCTATGCGGCGCTTTCTTCACTGGCGGGTGCGGGTCAGCATGAGAGTTACCAGGCTCTGGGAACTCTGATCCGCGGATTGGAAAAGATCGCCTCCGCCGGCTTGCAGATGGCGTCCGGGAACGAGCACGTGGTGGCCGGGCTGGGCACGCTCCTCGACGAGACTCGCATTGTAATTGAACCGGCCTTGCAGGAAGCCGGCATCCAGCTCATTTGGGACGTAAAGGGATCGCTGCCGCTGGTGCAGGGCGACCACCACAATCTTTTGCAAGCGTTCCTGAACCTGGCCCGCAACAGTCAACAAGCGCTGGAGGGCCGTAAGCGCCGCGAGCTGCGGGTGACCGCGGGAGTGGAAAACGATATCGCGGTGGTCCGTTTTTGCGATACGGGGCCTGGCGTAGCGCATCCTGAAGAGCTCTTCCAGCCTTTCCAGCCCAACGCCAGGCACAGCGGTTTGGGATTGTATATCACCCGCGCCATTCTACGGTCCCACGGCGGCGGGCTGCGCTATGAGCCGCAACCCGAGGGCAGTTGCTTTACAGTGGAGCTCTGGCCGGCGGAAAATATAAGCGAGGCCTGATGCAAACCGATTTATCGCCGATTCGCGCGCTACTGGTGGACGACCACGCTCTCTTCCGCGAAAGCGTCTGCAGCGCATTGGCTTGCGAGCCGCGCCTCGAAGTAGAACACTGCGCCAGCATCCGCGAAGCGCTTGCGCTGATTGCCAGCGCGCCATTTCGACGTGGTCCTGCTCGATCACGATCTGGGTAACGAACGCGCTTCGCAATTCTTACCCGCGGCGCGCCAGATCGGTTTTGAAGGGCGCGTCTTGATAGTGACGGCTTGGGTGAGCGACACCGAGGCTCGCCGCCTGCTGCGTCAAGGCGTGGCCGGCATCTTTCTTAAGGAATCGCCGCTCCACGAATTAAGCGCCAGCATCCGCGCCGTGGCGGCCGGCGGGACTTTGCCCGAAACCCTGTTCGCACGCTTTTCCACCGCCGCGCCCGCGGAGCCGGAAGCCGCCGCGGCATTCACCGAGCGCCAGCGCAAGGCTTTGCGGTACGTGCTGGAGGGCCTTTCCAACAAGCAGATCGCTTGGCGGCTGCAAATTTCCGAAAGCTACGTAAAGTCCATTTTGCAGAGCTTGTTTCAAAAAACCGGCGTGCGCACCCGCGGACAATTGGTTCGCGTGGCCTTCGAACAATACGAAGATCAATTGTAATTTCCGGGACTATTATCCGAAAGATACTAACCGGCCTGTCGCCTGTTGCGATAACTTAGGCGCATGACTGGCCGGCGCCCTCAGAGCCGGCCTATCGAGGCTAGGGGTGAGTGCTGCTGTCGTTTCGGGGCGGTTTTAAAGAGCCGCCCTCCTAGCCTTCTCAACGCTTTTCCTCTCTTAACCCGGCGCCCGCCGGAACAGTTGCGGCCAAACAGCTATTAGTCGGAAATTCCAGTGATGTATCTACGCGCGTGGGCCTACCTGAGGAGCAGTCATAGAATGGAAAGGTGCCCTCCCTCGATAAGACCATCCCCGGCGTGCTGGAGAAGCTTCACATTGAGCCGGTCAATTCCGGAGCGTGTTATGGCGATTGGATACCAAACCCATCCGGCGGCGAACTCGAGTCGTTGAACCCCGCCACCGGCGAGTCTCTCGCCAAAATCCAGCAGGCCGGCCTTGCCGACTACGAGTGCGTGATGGCGCGCGCCGCCGAAGCGTTTCTCGAGTGGCGCATGATGCCGGCGCCCCACCGCGGCGAAATCGTGCGCGAGATCGCCAATGAACTGCGCCTGCACAAAGCCGATCTGGGCGCCCTGGTGTCGCTCGAGATGGGCAAGATCCTGGCGGAAGGCTTGGGCGAAGTGCAGGAAATGATCGACGTCGCCGATTTCGCGGTTGGACTCTCGCGCCAGCTCCACGGCCTCACTATGCACAGCGAGCGTCCGGGCCACCGCATGTACGAACAGTGGCACCCGCTCGGCATCGTGGGCGTGATCAGCGCGTTCAATTTTCCGGTTGCGGTATGGTCCTGGAATGCCATGATCGCGGCCGTATGCGGCGATTGCGTCCTATGGCGCCCCTCGTCGGAAACTCCGCTGACCGCCATCGCGGTACAGAAAATTTGCAATCGCGTAACGGATCGCCACAATTTGAAGGGCATTTTCAATCTGGTGATCGGGCCCAGCGATCCCATCGCGAAGCGCTGGCCGCGGACGGCCGCATCCCGCTGTTGAGCTTCACCGGGTCCACCGGGGTTGGCCGCCATGTCGCTGAATCCGTCGCGCGGCGCCTGGGCCGTAGTCTGCTGGAGCTTGGCGGCAACAACGGCATTATCGTGATGAACGACGCCAATCTCGACTTGGCGCTGCGCGCCGTGCTCTTCGGATCCATCGGCACGGCCGGTCAGAGATGCACCAGCACGCGGAGATTGTTTCTGCAAAGCGGCATCGCTTCCAAAATGACCGATGCGCTAATTGCCGCGTACCGGCAAGTGAAGATCGGCGATCCGCTCGAGGAAGACACTCTGATGGGGCCCCTGATCAACCGCCGCGCGGTCTCGAACATGATGGAAGGTCTCGACCGCATCCGCCAACAAGGCGGTGAGGTCCTCTTCGGAGGAGGCCACCTGACCGGATGTTTTGTCCAACCCACGCTGGTGCGTGCACGGCCGGAAATGCCGATTCTGAAGGAAGAGATCTTCGCGCCCATTCTCTACCTGATCGAATTCGACAACCTCGATCGAGCGATGCATTGGCATAACGACGTTCCGCAAGGTCTGTCGTCGGCCATGTTCACCAACAATCTGATCTCGGCCGAGACCTTTCTGAGCCATCGCGGCAGCGATTGCGGAATCGCCAACATCAATATCGGCACCAGCGGCGCGGAGATCGGCGGCGCGTTTGGCGGCGAAAAGGAGACCGGCGGCGGCCGCGAATCCGGCAGCGATTCCTGGAAGGCTTACATGCGCCGGCAGACCAATACGATCAACTGGTCGGCGCAATTGCCGCTGGCGCAAGGCATCAAATTTCAGCTGTAGGCCGTTATTTAGGGTAACTATTTACTTGACTGACCATAAGTTTCAGGCATAAACCAAATTAATGGAAGGCCCCGGTCACTTCAACAAGCCATTCTCTTCTACTCAGATTTTGAGAACTGCAAGACATTTCTGTCGGCTCTCCGTTGGACTGACTGCAAAGTAAAATGCCCCACGTGCGGATCGGAGCATTGTAACGTGGCTGGCAAGAGCTCGTCAATGGAAGTGCTACGCCGGACATGCACGCCCGAAGTTCACCCTGAAGACCGGGACAATCATGGAAGATTCTCCGATTGGCTTGGATAAGTGGCTGTGCGCCCTCTGGCTCATCATTAATTGCAAGAACGAAATCTCAAGTTACGAGGTTGCCCGTGATCTCGATGTTACGCAAGAGACAGCTTGGTTTCTGGATCACGGTATCCGTTTCGCGCTTCATGAGGTTCTTTTGAAAATATGATGGCGGGCCATGTTGAGGCGGATGAAAAGTTCATCGGCGGGAAGGCACGCAACATGCACAAGGACGTAAAGGCCCGCAAGATTACCGGAACTGGCGGCAAAGGCAAGACGATGGTAATGGGCATTCTGGAACGCGGCAAAGGCGGCAAACAGCGCAAGGTCAGAACTTCGGTCGTATCCAGCCGCAAAAGCAAGCACTTGAGGCTGAGGTTCGCAAGCACGTTGAGGCTGGCTCAGCGCTTTATACCGATGCCCTTGAATCTTACAGCGGCCTGAATGAATTCGAGCATGGCGTCGTCGATCAAGCGGTCCAGTACGTTGATGGCAAGATCCATACCAATGGCCTGGAGAATTTCTGGTCAATGTCTTCAGCGCACGCTGAAATCGGTCGAACGCTTCCGGCCCTTCGATCATTTCAGGGCGAGGCTTCATCTGTTTCATAATTGCAGATAAACAGCTATTCAACTCTTGCCAGCGGTAGCCTCTTGAGCAGCCATTACTTTCTGGCATTCAGCGATGACCTTGGTGGTCGCGGCTTCTGTACGAATGCTGTCGCGGTCGAAGTCGCCCCCCATCGCGTCGTCAACCGTTTTTGCGGCAAGCGTTATTAGGTCGTCTCCCTTCATCGAGTCCCATAATGTAGCAAGCAGTGACTTGCAGTACTTTTCCATTTCGTTGGAATTCATGTACTTAGGAATGGGCTGTGGGCTACCGAGAAGTCTTAAGGCAAGAACAATGTGAAATCTGGCCGGCTTGCATTTTGCCTCCAGTTTACCGTTCCGGAATAGATATTCGAGTCGATAAAGAGCATACGCAGCGGTATAGTACGGGTCCAGCTTGTGGCCCTTGCCGAAAATTTCAGTACCGACCTTTGCTTTGATCGCGGAATAGTTTCGCGTGGTCCGGTGGGCTTCATCCAGAAACATCCCGGCAAACGCCTTGATGACGTTTGGCTGAGTAATGACGCGAGTTTTTTCTATACCATCCAGGCGATCATATTGTTTTGAGCGTCGCTCATAATACAGCCGCTGTGCTGGCTGGAATGCCTGGAAAAATTGTTCCAGTTGTTTCGGAAATTCTTCGAGTGCAAAAAACTGGTCTTCCGATACGGGCGTCTGTCTGTTAGTCGCCCGTATGATCGCGTTTATCACTGATTCATCTTCGGTACCGATGAGGCGAACCGGGACAGCCACACTCTTGTCGTCTTTCGACGCCTGCTCGAATAGTACGTGGCTGGTCTGGCACCCGTTGACGATCTGATAGTCCTCGATTACAAACTTGTTTCCGGTGGGGCGGATATTGCGCGCAATGATAGTGATGCCATTGTTCATCAGCACAAACCGACCTTTATCGGGCGACTGAAGAGTTTTCTTGATCTCGCTGTTGACGTCGTTGTAGTCCTGCCAATCGCGCGGATTGCTATAAAAGAGGCCAGCTATCATTTCTCCGTCGTCATCGCTGATAATTTTCATCAGTTCTGGAACCGGGAGAAATCCCACGTATGCCTGCGCAACCTGCGGGACCTCCGGAACGGTAACGCGATTTTCAAATACGAACTCGCGCTCTATTGCGCTCTTGCTCTGGCGGTACAACTTTTGAATTCCAGCGGCACCCAGCGGCATGAAAGTCACATCACGGAACATATTGGTGGCCGTGAGATCAGCGATGATCGCACGTCGCCTGACATCCAACTGCTGATCCTCTGCCCACGTTCCGGTGGTTACAAAGTAAAGACGGCAAGCCGGATTACCCCGTTTGAATTTGGCGCTATATCCGTAAAGCGCGGACATGATAGCGGCGGAAGATTTGATCTCTTCGGTTCGGGGAAGCTGCGGCTGTTCTTTGAAAAAGTCCAGAACTGCGAAACCAAAATCGCCCATCTTGGCGGCTTCAAATTGTGGGCCGCGGTCAGCCTGCATGAAGACGAACGTTACGTCCAGTTCCGATGCAGATTTAACCTCTTCGAGGCTCTCTAGCAGGATGCTGAAAAAGTCACCGTAAAGAGCTTTACATCCAAAACAACTCTGCTGGATAATGTTTTTAAGATGCGCGGCCAAGATACCCAACAAAGTGCGATGTTCAGCTACCTGGCTCCGGAGGAGCGGGTACCAGCGGACCACCCCTTACGGAAAATTCGACCGATGGTGGACGCTGCGCTCAAGGAGTTGTCTCCATCCTTCGATAAGATGTATTCGACCTTCGGGCGCCCGTTGATCCCGCCGGAGAAATTGCTCAAGGGCTTGCTCCTGCAGGTGCTGTACACAGTGCGGAGCGAGCGGATGTTGATGGAGCAGTTGGAGTACAACCTGTTGTTCCGGTGGTTTGTCGGATTGAACATGGATGAGGCGGTGTGGGTGCCGACCGTGTACAGCAAGAATCGCGACCGGTTGATGGAAGGCGACATCGCCGAGAAGTTCTTCAATCAAGTGCTCGATCAGGCGCGGATGGGCGAGTTGCTGTCGGATGAGCACTTCAGCGTAGACGGAACATTGATCGAGGCATGGGCGAGCCACAAGAGCTTCCAGCGAAAGGATGGCAGCGATCAGACGCCCAAGGATGATCCCGGCAATCCGACCGTGAACTTCCACGGGGAGAAGCGGAGCAACGATACGCACGAGTCCGCCACGGACGCGGATGCCCGCTTGGCGCGCAAGAGCGGCGGGCATGAAGCCAAGTTGGCCTACAGCGGCAATGTGATGATCGAGAACCGTCACGGGTTGGTAGTAGACGCCGAACTGCTGCAATGCAACGGCACGGCGGAAAGGGACGCCGCGTTGTTGATGGTGGAGAGATTGGAAGGCAACGAGCGCGTCACGGTGGCGGGCGACAAAGGCTACGACACCAGAGATTTTGTGAACGAGATGCGGGGCATGAACGCGACTCCGCACGTGGCGCAGAATGACAAGCGCCCCGGCGGCAGCGCAATTGATGGGCGGACGACGCAGCATGAAGGATACCGGATCAGCCAGCAGAAGCGAAAACGGATCGAGGAAGTGTTCGGCTGGCTAAAGACAGTGGGGGTGCTGCGGAAAAGCCGGCATCGCGGATTGCCGAAGGTGGCGTGGATGTTCACCTTTACAGCCGCTGCTTACAACTTGGTGCGTATGCGAAAACTGCTGCCCAGTCCGGTTGGCGCTGCATGAGGCACAGGAGAAGTGTGTCCAAACCAGCCGAAAGCGGGAAAAAGTCCCAATCCTTACAAACACTTATGTGTCTTGGAGGCAACTAATTCGCATTCGAGATTGATTGAGTTACAGAAATCTGCCGAGAACAGCCCTTTTTCAGCAACCTGTTAGGTCGGTGATGAGTACGCCGTTAACAATAATCGCTACCGCGTCGATGCCGGCCGCCAAGCCGACAAGAACATCTTGGGTATCGAATGTTTCTGTGTAGTGGCGACCAACCGTAATGAACGCGGCAAAATGCTCAAACCGCTTGTCCTCCTGCAACAAAGAAATGCCGCGTTCGGCTGAAAAATCGGCTAGTAGTGCTTCAGAAACACGGTCCAATATCGTCCTCCTCCGCTAAAGTATAGCCTAGCGGCGGACCGATTCTGCATCCCCACTCCGAAACCAGTTGATATACAGGAACGCCTTCAATCGGCGGAACTTCCCGGTCTGTCACGTCTCTACTGTCCTGTCAAGTTTTGGTCAGCCAAGTAAGTAATTACCTTATTTAGCCCCATGATCGGCCAATCGGTCGAGAGAGCCTGCCAATATCAGGCTTTCAAACTCATCAGTTTACGGGTCACATCAAACTTAAAAGAGATATTTCCCTTATTTTAAAGGATTTATGCTGCGCCGCCACTGAATTCGTTCGCGGTGCCTGCTATTCTCATGCATGAGAGTATGCCAGTTTTTGCTCCTTGCCGTTCATCCGCTCTTCGTGGATCTTTGAAAATTGAATAATTAACGTCAGTGCGGAACCCTGCCGTTTCCTTGACCCGCGGCCGCCTCCACTGTGGACGATGCTTCCGTCGCCGTAAGGCGGAAGTATCCGCCATGGCGCATTTTGGCTTCGTTTGTTCGAGTCCAATAGGGCGCCGCCGGAGCCGGACGGTTGGCCCAAAACCGGTGCCCCGCTACCTTTTTCCGCAAGGTCCCTTGTCGGCCATGTTAACCAACAATCTGATCTCGGCCGAGACTTTTCTGAGCCATCGCGGCAGCGATTGCGGAATCGCCAACATTAATATCGGCAGCAACTTTCAAACTTAGATAGTTTGCGGGTCACAGCAATTTTAAAGAAATATTTCCCTTATTCTAAAGGGTTTATGCTCCGTCGCCCCCGAATCGCTTCGGGGCGCCTGCTATTCTCATAAATGAGGTATCCTGCCTTTCCTCTTGGGGCGATCATCCGCTCTTCGTGGATCTTTGAAAATTGAATAATTAACGTCAGTGCGGTCGCTGCCGTTTCCCTGAGCCGTAGCCGGCTTCAACTGTGGACGATACTTCCGTCGCCGTAAGGGCGAAAGTATCCGCCATGGCGCATTTTGGCTTCTTACGAAAATCTTTTGCGTGTGAGGTGTAATCTCAAGGCTTTGCGGACCTCTTTGCGGATATCTCTTTGGGCTTACAGGTCGCCCCTGCCGATGGAGAGAGGCGCACGGTAATGCCGAGCTTTCCCAACCGCCGGACGTGGTGCTGTACCAGCCGCAGCCTCTGTTGCTCGGTCATGGGATTGCCGCGCTCTTCCTCGTACGGGGTTCCGCGTTGCAATACAAAATACGCCAGCTTGAGTAAGTCGTGAGCGATCGCCACCACCGCAATGGGCCGCTGGCGCTTGGGATCTCCTTTCCCGGCGATTCGCCAGAATTTCTCCCGCAAATGTCCCTCCTTCATTCTCGAAATCCCCCAGGCGCTCTCCGTCAGCGCCGCGCGCAGCCACTTATTGCCAGGATTGATATGGCTGCTTTTCTCCCGCCCGGCGCTGCGATTGTTTCCTGGACACAGGCCGCACCATGATCCCAGGTGCTTCTCGCTGGGAAACTGAGCTGGATTCGGTCCCATTTCCGCCAGTACCGCAGCTGCGTTTTCCCGCACCGCCGGCAGCGTGCGCAGCAATTCCCATTGCTGCTGGTAACCGGCTTCGGCAATCTTCTGCAGGATGAACGCGTCGATCTCGATCACCTGTTTCTCCAGAAACTCCAGATGATCCAGGCTGAAGCGAATCATTCGCCGGTGATGCTCGGTCATCTGGTGTTGTTCCAGCGCGGCAATGATCTGCGGAATCTTTTTCTTGGCACTGGCTTGCGCGAACTGCGCGATCTCCGCAGGCTTCGCCTTTCCTTGGAGCAGGCTTTCCAACATCAGTTGCCCGGAGACGCCGAAAACGTCGCTCAATACGCTCCCTAGCTTCACGTTGGCGTCTTCCAGAACCTTCCCCACCCGGTTCTTTTCCGCGCTGGCCGCCTGGATCAGTTTCCGCCTGCGCCGCGTCAAATCGCGCAAGTCACGCTGCGCCCGCGGCGGAATGAAGCTGGGGGTTACCATTCCATGACGCAGCAGATGCGCCAGCCACCAAGCATCCTTAGCGTCCGTTTTGTGCCCTTTGCGCGCTTTCACCTCGTGCGGATTGGCCAGCGCCACCTTCACGTGGCCTTCCAGAATATTGAATACGGGCTTCCAGTACGAGCCCGTGCTTTCCATGATGACGGCCGTGCATCCCTGCTCCAGAATCCACGCCCGCGCTTGCTGCAACTCCGCCACCGTGGTTCCGAAATTGCGGATCTCGGACCCCGCTTCCCCATCTGCCGGTCCGGTCATTACGCACACCACAATGAATTTTTTGCCCACGTCGATGCCTGCGCATCGCTCGATCAATGCTGCGATCATGGTTCTTCCTTTCCGCCGGAAGAGCGCGATCCGCGCTTATGCTGAAGATCTTCTTACCCAGGCCTTACGCACTAATCGGGGATTCCTGCACGCGGACCCAACCAGTTTCGTTTCCGAGCAAACACCAGTACCCACACCGGCCGATCTCTTCCCGACACCCCATTTTCATACGCTGGGGTGCACGGCCGCCGCTCATAGACGATTCGTTTATTCGAGTCCCATAACGGGGCGGCATCCGCCAGTCGCTCCCGGCGCGTCATGATATCGTGTGTCTTACCATGCGAGCTAAACTCCTGGTCATCCCGCTGCTGACATCGGCTCTCTCGGCGCAGCCGTTGCAGAACGCGATTCGCGAGCGCATCGCCGCCTTTCCAGCCACCGTATCGCTCTACGCCAAGAATCTCGATTCCGGCGCGACCATTGGCATTCGCGAAGCCGATCCGGTCCGCACCGCCAGCACTATCAAGCTGCCTATTATGCTGGCCGTCTTCGACGCCGTCGCGCGCGGCCAGGCCAAGTGGGAAGAGCCGCTCACGCTCACCGCTCAGGAGAAAGTCACCGGTTCCGGGGTGTTGGGCGTCGAGTTCTCTACCGGCGACCAACTGCCCATTCGCGATGTCCTGCACCTCATGATCGTGCTGAGCGACAACACCGCCACTAACATGATTCTCGAGCGCTTCACCGCCGATGCCGTCAACGCCTATCTCGACAAGCTTGGAATCAAGACCACGCGCTCGATGCGCAAAGTTATGGGATCCGGCGCCGCCGCCGGAATATCCGCCGCCGGCAAGCTGCCCGAAAATAAGAAGTACGGCCTGGGCGTCTCCACGCCGCGCGACATGGTGACGATTCTCGAACGGCTCGATCGCGGCGAAATCGTCAGCCCCGAAGCTTCGCGCGAGATGCTCGCCATTCTCAAGCGCAACCAGGACAATACCGGCATCACTCGCCATATGATGGATCTCCCGGTTGCCCACAAGACCGGCGCGCTCGACGCGTTGCGCGCCGACGTAGGCATTGTCTATTCCAAGGCCGGCAAAATCGCCATGGCGATCACCGTCGATGGCATGGCTAAGCCCGATTGGAGTCCCGATAATCCCGGCTCGTTACTGATCGCGGATCTGGCCAAGATGATGGTGGATGGATTAGCAACCAAGTAGGCGGGCAGGCTTGCCGGCAGCTCAAGCCACCATCTTTTTCAGGTTCCTGCCGCAGATCGTGCTGGCTTCGAGTTTGTCGCCCGTTGGGCCTTGCCAGTGAGTCTCCAGGCTGATCCATCCGGGGTAACCATCGCGCGTCAGCGCATCCAGTTGCGCCGGCCAATTCACCTCGCCGCGCCCCAATTCGAGCCATGTCGCCCGATGATCCTCCACGCGGCAATCTTTGGCGTGTACGTGCGCGATGCGTCCCGGTGGAATCCTTCCGTAACCTTCCGGGAAGGGCTTCTCGCCCGCCACCAGCGCGTTGGCCGGGTCCCAGACCACCTGCAAATTCGGATGATCGATGGCGGCCAGCAGCCGCGCGCTCTCTTCGCCCGTGCCAATGTTGCAGGCGTGTTCGTTTTCGAGGCCGATCGTCACCCCGTAAAATTCCGCCTGGCGCGCCAGCTCGCCCAGCGCCGCCACGATACGATCGAAGCACTTCTCCGGGTTGACGGTGCGCCAGTAGGAGAACACGCGAATGATGCCCGCGCCCGTTCGTTCGGCGATCTCGAAGGCGCGCTTCGCCAGCCGCGGTTGATCCGCAAACGTGTGCTTGGAAGCGAACATATCCTGCTGAAACCGCTGGTCCACTTCGGGCGCATCGGGCAGCACGCACTTCAGTAGCGGCGAAGCGATAGACAGAATTTCCAGCGAATGCGCGCGCGCAATGGCCGCCGCGGAATCAATCTCGTCATCGGAAAGATCGATAACGTTCTTCCCCCACAACATGCGCAGCTCGGCCCCGCTCATGCCGACCTGCGCCATCGCGCGCGCCGCGGTTTCCAGGTCCGGCGAAAACTCGTCGGTGATGGCGGCGATGCGGAAGCGATCGGGCATGGAACTTAATTATAACGAGCGGCTATAAGCGGTTCGATAGCATATTGCTATGCCGTTCGATTTGCATCGGGTCCTGACTTGGATGTGGATCGCCGTCGGCGCGATTTGGCTGGCGGCGGCGTTCGGAACCAAGCGGGCGGTCAGACGGCAGTCGGCGCCCTCGCGGCTGGTCGAGGTCGCGTGCCTGTTCGGGGGGATCGAATTGCTGTTCAATGCGAATCCCTGGCCGGCCTTTTTGCGCCAGCGGATTGTGCCGGACCAGCCGCTATATGGATGGCTGGCGCTCCTTATTACCGCCGCGGGCATGGCATTCACGCTGTGGGCGCGCCTCATTTTGGGACGCAACTGGAGCGGCACGGTAACTGTAAAAGAGAACCACGAGCTGATTCGCGTCGGGCCGTATCGGGTTGTGCGCCATCCCATTTACACTGGGCTGACGCTGGCATTTTTGGGGACCGCGATCGGCTTCGGCGAGCTTCGCGGCCTGCTCGCCATACCGATTATCGTCGCAGGTTGGAAATATAAAGCCAACGTGGAGGAGCGGTTCATGACCACGCAGTTCGGGGAGCGATACGAGCGGTACCGGCGCGAGGTGAAGGGGCTGATTCCGTTTATCTGGTAGGCCTCGGCGCTAATACGCCAGCAACTTCTCCATCTCAGCCGCCAGGCCCTCGGTCTGGGGCAGAATCGCGCTCTCGAGTTGGGGATGGTAGCCGACCCAGGTATCGAGCGCGCCCACGCGGCGCACGGGAGCGTCGAGCTTGTCGAACAGCTCGTCGGAAATGCGGGCGGCGATCTCCGCGCCGTAGCCCCAGGAAAGCGTATCTTCGTGCGCTACGATCGACGCGGCTGGTCTTCTCGACAGATGCGCGGATCGGCCTCCCAATCGTAGGGAGCGAGCGTGCGCAGATCGATAATCTCGACGCTGGCGCGGGCATTCCGCTTCTCGATCTGGGTGGCCGCGAGCAGCGCCTTTTGCACCAACGCGCCGTACGTGATCACGGTCAGGCTATCGCCGGGCTTGACGATTTTGGCGCGTCCGAACGGAATAGTAAAATCCTCGCCGGGATGCGGCGAGCGGTTGTACGGCTCGCGGTAGAGCTTCTTATGTTCCAGGAACAGCACCGGGTCGTCGCAGCGGATGGCGGTGCGCAGCAGACCGCAGGCATCGAGCGCGTTCGACGGCATCACTACGCGCAGGCCGTGGCAATGCGTGAAGATGGATTCGCCGCACTGGCTGTGATAGATGGCGCCGCCGTTGAGATATCCGCCAATGGGGACGCGAATCACCGCCGGGCACGCGAAATGCCCATTGGAGCGCCAGCGCATGGTGGCCATCTCGTTGCGAAGCTGCATCATGGCCGGCCAGATGTAGTCCAAAAATTGAATTTCAGCGACGGGCTTGAGGCCGCGCGTGGCCATGCCGATGGCGCGCCCCACGATGCTTGCCTCGGCCAGCGGCGTGTTGAAACTGCGCCTGGGGCCGAACTCGATCTGCAGTCCGTGGGTGGCTTTGAAGACGCCGCCCTTGCCTTTGACCTCCTGCAGATTGCACTCGCGCGTGCAATCGGCCACGTCTTCGCCGAAGACCAGCACGTCCGGGTTGCGCCGCATCTCCTCGCGCAGGGTGGCGTTGATCAGATCCACCATAGTCATGGGCTGGCCGCGATAGTGCGGCTCGGACGCAAACTGGTCCGAGGTGGGGTCCACCGTATCGGAATACAGATGAGCCATGGCGGATTCGGGCGCGGGCCGCTCTTCGTGCACGGCTTCATCGGTGGCCGCATTGATCTTCCTCATCGATCTCATGCATGATGAGCTGCAACATCTGGCGGTCGAGAATGCCTTCGTCCGCGAGAAATTTCGGGAAGCGAAGCACCGGGTCGCGCTCGGCTTCGGCCTGCCGTTCGGCGACCGGTTTGTAGAGCCGCTCGTCGTCGGAGAGCGAGTGCGAATACGGCCGGATGACGTGCGCGTGGACCAGCGCCGGCCCGTGACCGGCGCGGCAATACTCGGCGGCGGCCTTCATGGCGCGATAGGACGCCAGAAAATCGGTGCCGTCGATTTCCTGGCGGAACAGACTCGGGAAGCCCTCGGTAAGGCGGGAGATATTGCCGCCGGCGGTCTGCGCTTCAATGGGCACGGAGATGGCGTAGCCGTTATCTTCCATCAGATAGAGCACGGGCAGACGATTCAGGCACGCGGCATTGAGCGACTCCCAGAACTCGCCTTCGCTGGTGGCGCCTTCGCCGGACGTGACCAGCGTGACCTCATCGGTCTGGGGATCGCGGTATCGCGAGGCTTCCGCGCACCCCACGGCCTGGAGGAATTGCGTGCCGGTGGGCGAGAGATGCGCTCACGATATTGTGATCCTTGATGACCCCAGTGGGAAGGCATCTGACGTCCGCCGGAGGCCGGATCGGCAGCCGCGCCGACGGCCTGCTGCAACATCTCGAGCGGCGTGACCCCCAGAGTCAAACACAGAGCGCGGTCGCGATAATAGAGATAGAACCAATCGTGGCGGGGACGCAGCGCCATGGCAGCGGCCACCTGCACCGCCTCATGCCCCGCGCCGCTAATCTGAAAAAAGATGCGATTCTGCCGCTTCAGAGCGACTTCCCGGTCGTCCAGACGCCGGGCGGTGTGCATGATCCGAAACGCGCGTATCAGTTCGTCGGGCTGAAGCCCTTCGATCTGCCGTTCCGCGCTGAATGGTTGAGTGGTTATGGTAATAGCCACGCTCAGCCTGATCCTCCCCTTGCCAGCCGGTTGGCGGCGTCTTCAGTGTAACAAAGCATCGCGCTCAGCTTGCGACGCAACCGAGCAGACCGGCGTCGTAGAGCCGTCCATCCATGGCGTTGAGCGCGCGAATCTGCGCGCGAGTAAGCAGAGGCCGGTGTGGGATCTCGCACAGACGTTGCGGAATCGCCCACACGTCATCGTCAGTGGTCATCCAATGGATGCGGTCGAAGGCGCCCAGATGCAGCGGACGCGAGTAGACGCGCAGCGTCTTTTGGCCGCGCGGATTGTAGTAGTGCTCAAAGTAAGACATCGCCAGCTCGCGCAGGTCGCGGTAGATGGGCTCGCGGAAACGCAGGCCGGAGTAATTGGATTTGCCGATCGCGCCCCATCGGCCCGCGACCCTGAAGGCGGCTAGCACGTGATCGTCGTCGCGCACGCCTTGAGCTCGAACAGCAGCGGCGGATATCCCAACTGGCGCAGGGCGGCTGCCGCAAAGAGCGCGCCCTCCATACAGTGCTGGCGCTGAGGCGCGGAGTTAACCCCAGAGAAGACGTTTTTTGACGTTTTTCCTCCGATCTCTGCGGCTCAGCGTCTCTGCGTCAATCATAAGCCGGGATCATTAACCACGCTTCGGTTATGCTTGGCATTGCCCATGCAACACCCGAGCACACGCTCCCGTACCGCCGCCGTGGTCCTTGCCGGGTTTTGCGCATTTCTTACAATCTATGCGCCTCAGCCTTTGCTGCCGATGCTGGCGCGGGAATTTGGCGCTTCGGCCGCGGCCATTAGCCTGGTGATGACGGCCACCACCGTGGGCGTAATGCTGGCGGCGCCGTTTATCGGAATGGCCGCCGATCGCTTCGGAAGAAAGCGCGTCATCGTTCCGGCGACGTTTCTTTTGGCGATTCCGGCGACGCTGGCCGCGACCTCCACAGGACTGCCCTCGCTGCTCTTATGGCGATTCTGGCAAGGCATCTTCACGCCCGGAATCGCCGCGGTGACCATCGCTTATATCAACGAGGAGTGGGAAGGCGGTGCGGGCGCGGCCATGTCGGCCTATGTCACTGGAACGGTGCTGGGAGGCTTCAGCGGCAGGATGATCGCCGCGCTGATCGCATCGCACGCTTCCTCGTCCTGGCGATGCTCGTTCGCCACGCTGGGGTTGCTCGACGCGGCGGGAGGCGTGGCCATGTGGAAATGGATGCCGCCCGGACGGCGCTTCCATCGCGAATCGGAGCCCGTGGCGGCGGGACGCGGCATGCTGCTGCACTTTCGCAATGCGCGTTTGCTGGCGACCTGCGCGGTGGGGTTTTGCGTGCTGTTTACGCTCATCGCCACGTTCACTTATGTCAATTTTTATCTGGCTGCCCCGCCGTTCCGCTTGAGCACTGAGGCGCTCGGCTTTCTGTTCGCGGTCTATCTTGTCGGCGTCGTGGTAACGCCATTCGCGGGCCGCTCGATCGATCGGGTGGGGCATCGCTTCGCGCTGGCAGGATCGTTCGCGGCGGGGATCTTGGGAATCCTGCTGACGCTAGTTCAGCATCTGCCAGTAGTGGTTTTGGGTCTGACGATCCTATCGACCGGCGTGTTCATCACGCAGGCCGCCACATCGAGTTACATTGGCTTGGCGGCGCGCGAGGCGCGAGCTTCGGCGGTGGGTTTGTATTCGATGTTCTATTATGCGGGCGGCTCGCTGGGATCGGCGCTGCCCGGTTGGTTCTGGAATCGCGGCGGATGGCCGGCGTGCGTGGCGCTCATCATAGTGGTGCAGGCGATCACGATCCTGGTGGCGGTGCGCTGCTGGCGTCCGGAATAAACCGGGGCAGCATCAGCATGACTCCGCCTCGGGTAAATTCATCATCCTTGCGAGCTTCGGCCATCGGACGGAGGAGCGCAATAGGGGCTTCCAGGGCGGCGTCAGCAGCAACATGGCGACCATGTTGTGTCTCTGCTCCAGCGCCTTTTCGGTCCACTCGGCAGCCTTTTCAATCTCACCGCAAAGAAGATGGAAAATCGCGAACGCAACCGGCGCCGCGTTGGCCCGCCCTCGCCTAATCGTCCGATAAGCTCCGCCGCCCTTTCCCGCTCGCCGCTTTTCACCAGCAAACCCGCCAAAAGGCCGGTGCTAGACCGGATTCCAGGGCGCGAGACGATACCCTTTTTCCGCAAAGGCCAAAGCCTCGGGCAGAGGCGCTTTCGTAACGTCCAAAGCCTGCAAAGTATAGGCGGCCACGAAATCCGGATTCAATTCCAGCACTCTTCGCGCTTCCGCCAACGCTTCCTCGTCTTTGCCCGCCGCGGTCAGCGAAACCGCCAGGCCGGTTCTCATGATCGGATTGAGCGGATCCTCTTCCAGCGCGCGCCGGTGCTGTGCCACCGCTTCCAGGGCCCGTCCCGCCTTACGGAGATAGAAATAACCGTACCAGTGCCGCAGGATCGGGGATACCGGCTCGCCGCGAAAAAGCGATGTCGAACCTCCGTTGGGCTTCCTTCCAGTCAAAATCGGCCCAGATGGCGAAAATGCCCAGCCAGGCATGCGCCTCGGGCAGCAACGGATCCAGTTCCAATGCCTTTTGCGCCGCCGCGCGTCCGAGACCGATGCCTTGCCTCGGATCGATCAGAAACGGAGGAAGCGATGTGGTAATACATCGCGAGGCCCGCATGCGGCAGAGCGAATCCGGGATCGAGCTTCGCAGCCTGTTCATAGCACGCGCGGCTCTTCTCCATCGATTCGGGGCCCGTTCGGTTCCAGAGATGATGATGCGCCTTCAGATAAGCTTCATAAGCGGCTATGTTCGGGATATACCTCCTCCCTCCCTCGGGTCCGGCCATCAGCTTGCTCTTTAAGATTGCCGCAATCGAAGCGGAGATTTCGTCCTGCACGGCGAAAACGTCGGTAAGTTCGCGGTCGTAACGCTCCGACCACAAATGGAATCCGTCGGCCGCGCCGATCAACTGCGCCGTGATTCGGATGCGGTTGCCCGCCTTTGCGAACGCTTCCTTCGAGAACATGTTCCACGCCCAGTTCGCTGGCGATCTGCGCAATCTTCATGTCCTTGCCCTTGAAGGAGAACGCCGAAGTTCGGGCCGTCACTTTGAGCCCCGGAATCTGCGCCAGGGCGTTGATGATCTCCTCCGCCAGTCCGTCGCTGAAGTACTCCTGCTCTTTGTCGCCGCTCATGTTGGCGAAGGGCAGAACGGCTATCGATGGCTGCCTCTGCGCGCGTCTGACGCCTGGCTTGCTTCCAAGCCGCCTTCAGCTCCGTCATGCTCTGAAACCGGTCCGCGGGCCGCTTGGCGAGACACTTTCTGACAATCTGCCGCAGCGCGGGCGTGGTCTGCAGCGCCGGCGGATCGTCGCGCAGCACGCCGCTCAGCGCCTCGCCGCCGAGTCGCCCGCAAACGCGCGAGTGCCCGAGATCATCTCATACAGCACCGCGCCGAAGCTGAATATGTCCGACCGCTCGTCGAGCGCCTTCCCTTCGGCCTGCTCGGGCGACATGTAAGCCGCGGTGCCGAGACTGTTCCCTCCGCCGTTTGCGTCGCATCGGCCGTTCGCCGGCAGCTGCAGCTTCGCCAAGCCGAAATCGAGCAGCTTGGCGCACCCGTCCGCGGTCAGCAGAATATTGGCCGGTTTCAGATCGCGATGGATCATTCCCCTGCGGTGCGCCGCCTCCAGCGCATCCGCGATCTGTCCGGCTATCCGCAAGACGTCGCTCCAGCGGCAAAGGCCCGGCGAGCGGCCGGCCTTCGATATACTCCATCACCAGATAATCCGGCCCGACATCGTAGATCTGGCAAATGTGCGGATGATTCAGCGCGGCGATGGCCCGCGCTTCCTGCTCGAAACGCGCGGTGTGCCCACCCTTCATCTGCTTGATAGCGACGATCCGGTCGAGCCGCGTGTCGCGGGCTTTCCAGACCTCGCCCATGCCGCCCGCGCCGATAGGCGACAGAATTTCGTAAGGGCCGAGTTTGTCGCCTGCGGAAAGTGGCATGGAAGACTCAGCCCATTTTAGTCGATCAAAAGGCGGGTAAGGTCCGGAGTTCGGCCCCCCTCGGTGCCTAGAACGCCAGCCCCTCGATCAACTTGTCCAGCTCGGCGCTCAACGCCGTTTTCTGCTTCTGGAACTCCGCCTGCCGGTCGCGCAAAGCCGCAAGCTGCTGCTCGTGCGCATCGAGCTGGCGGGCATAGTTCTGCACTTGCTGTTGCTGTCCGCTGACGTTGTTTAAGCTTTCAATATTGCGGCGAATGCGGTCCTCATCGGCTGGTCAAGCTGGAGACCTGCGATGCGGCATCCTGCAAGGCGCGGTCGTTTTCGGCAATCTGCGCCTTTTCGTCGGCAATAGCTTGCAACTGCCGCCTGCCGGCGTCGCTCAGCGATGTGTTTTGGATGTAAGCCAGCAGCGCGTCGGGCGTGAGACTTGAGACTGCGTAAGACTGAGAATATACGCGCTCTTCGGAGACCGCGAACGTCTGCGTAGAATCCGGCGGCGAGCGCAATCTCAAAGCGGTATGCGGCCGAGGTCTTCTCCATCGGCTTCTGGTTCAGCAGCGTATAGCCCTGGCGCAGCGGATGCTCGATGATCAGCGTCTTGGCTTTGTGATCCACGTTGCGCGCGGTATAGGTGCGCGTTTCCTCGGCGGCCATTTTGGCGGACAGCATCCCGCGATTGACGTGCACCTCCTGCGTCACCGCGGCCTTGCTGCCGAACGCCTCGGTGACTGCGCGTGCCCAGATCGACGGCATAGCTGATCAGGCGCTTGTCGCCTTGCTTGAGAGTTTCCATCAGCGCTTCGCCGCCGTACGCGCCGCCATCGTAGACAGTGATAGGGCCGCCGTCGAGCGTCTTTCCGGTGCTATTGGTCAGTTCGGCGGCGTTGGTGGGATGCTCGGAGCCGGTATGCGAATAGATCAGCAGCTTGCGCGCGTCGATGGCCTGCTGCAGGAAGGGCAGCATGGCCGATTCGTCTTTGCGAATAGTGACCGGCTGCGACATGCGGTATTCGAAAAGCTCGCCGAGTTCGCCGGAGGCGGCGGCATTGGCCGCAATGGAACTTGGCTCCGCAACTCCGGGCTGAGCCAAACCGGCGACTGTCGCATACCGCGACCCTGCCACCTGCCGCCTATGCGGCGGCGCGAGGCGCCTGCCTAGGCGGCGGAGTCGCCATCAGCTTCGGCCTGATCAAACCCTCCCGCGTGCAACACCGGCGCCGCCGCGCGATCGTCGGGCAGTTCCATCTTCAGGCCGCTGCACATATTTCGGCGGATAAAGCTGGCTGATGAAGGAAATCGGCCGCCCGGAAACCAGTGAGAGCTGCACCTTATTCCAATCTTCGCCGGTGGTGTTGTCGACAATCGCCCAGCCTTCGAGCATTGGCTTGCCTGCCGCCCGAATAATCAACCGGTAGCTCGATTTCCAAACCGGCGTCGGAATCATGTAACTGGCAGTGACGTCCCGCTGTTTGGCATCGCTGGAATCGATATACACGCTGCGTTTCTCTTTCGAGCGCGCGGCCGCGATGGCTTCGAAATACTCTTTGAACTCACGCTGCAATTCAGCGTCGGTAAAGCGCACGCCGGTGGCCGCGCCCAAATCGACGGTCCGCATCTCGCCGCTATCGAGCAGCAGCGTGACCTGTTCGCGCTCCGGCGTTTTGTCGCTCGCAGGCTGCAGGCGCCCGTTGATGACCACGCCGGCCACGCTCTCGCCGCCCAACTTCAACTCGACGCGCGCGCCCTTCAATTGATCGAGCGTGCCGCTCAACGGCTGCCGATCGCCGATCTGAAACGGAAACTCGCTCAGCTTGTGGCTTAGCGGGTCCATCGAATCGTAACGCAGTCCGGTAATCGTTCCGCCGCCGCGCTCCTGAACGGTGAGCGATTTCAGCACGTCGTTCATGTCGGAAGCATTGAACTCCAGCCGCGCCGATTCACCTGGGCTTAACGCTCCCTCGCGCTCGAAGAAGCCCACGCCGTGCTTATACAAGATCACCGTGCGTACGGGAAGGTCCGCCGCCTGCGCCCATGCCGCGGCCAAAACAGTTAATGCCAGGTAACGTTTCACGAGGTCTCCTTATTCGTCCATCACTTATAATGATGACGCGCCGGGAGCGTTGTTTGCCGAATAGGCGGGGTACTTACCTGCCGCGAAGGCCCGAGAGGTTCCGCAACGGTTGCCGGACTGCACCCTCGGGGCCGTTCAGCGCCCGCCGGAATTGGCCGTGGGCGACAGGGGCGGCGGCATTCTTCCCTCCAACCCCTCTTGAATCGAAATGTTGTTCTTCTCCAGACTTTCGCCCAGCACCTGGTCGAGCGAGACTCGTGCCCGGGCGTATGCTCCCAAGGCGCCGACCTCGGAAATTTGGGCGGCGACCAGAGTGCGCTGATCGACGATTAGCGTTGTAAAGGTGGCGGTCCCGAACGTGAATTTCTTTTGATCGTCGGCCAGCACCTGTTCCTGCAGCTTGCGGGTGTTGACCGCGGTGGAGTAGCGCGCGCGCGCCTGCTGTAGCGCGATCGCCTGGTTAGAGACATTCACCGCAATGTTGTTGACGTCGCGCTGACCGGTGAGCTGCGATGCCTGCAATTGCAACTGCTCAATGCCGTAATCGGCTTGCGCCTGGCGGTTGTGGATGGGGAAGCCGCTCAGGTAAAGGCCGGCGTACTCAGTAGGAAAATTGCGGCGAAAGATCTGCCCCAGCGCCGTGCCGTAGCCGCCGACAAAGGTCGGATTCGCTCCGGATTGGGCCGTACCCGCGGCGCCGCGATCATAGGCGCCGGTGTAAGCGATTAATATCGGGCAGCAGACCGTTCTCGGTTCCGATCGCGCTGATAGCGGCATTGCGGTCGGCGATTTTCGCAACGGCCACATCCGGGCGCTTCGCCATGGCGGTGGCCACCATCTCCTTTAAGGGTGGCAGATTGTCTTCCGCCGGAACCTCAATGGCGTCCAGGCAAACGATGCGCGCGGCGTCAATCGCGGGATCTTCCCGCCGCACCAGTTGATCTTTGAGCGACGCCTCCTGCAGGCGCACGTTGGCATCGGCGATAACCAGGTCCTGGCGGCGGTTCGCGACCTCGGCTTCGGCGCGTGGAAGCTGGACGCGCGGCAGCCCCCCCAGGCCGATCTCTGTGCGGGTGTCTTCTAAAAATTTCTGCGTGACCTCGAGAGCATGCTGTCTCATGCGCAGCTCTCCATTCGCGCTCACCAGGCCCCAATAGAGATTGAGAACGTTCGATACCAGCATGATCAGTTGCGCGCGGAACGTCTCGCGCGCCGAGACTACGCCGTTGCGCGCGACGCGGATGCGGCGGGTATTGAGCGCCACGCCGGCGTTCTGCAGCAGCGGCTGTTGAGCCAGGAATCGCATGTAGGGGCCCAGCGCCGGGTTCAGAGTATCCCCCGGAGAGTTTTCCTTCTGCTGGTAATAGTAGTTACGGAAAGTGACAGAGCCGCCGCTGGCGAGGCCCTGCTGGATCTGCTCGGCGGAAACCGCGGTCACGTCCACCAGCGGATTTACCAGGGCGCTGGGGTTGGAAAGCGGAGTGGTGGTATGCGCGAAGGTGGTAGTGCCTGTGAAGGAGGGATCGAAGTTCACCACTACGGGACCGATCTGTTGGATGATGGCGCCACCGCCGCCGCCTACCGATCCGCCGCCGCCGCTTCCCGCGCCACTCAGTCCGCTGGCTTGCACCGCGCCCAGAAAGCCGATGCCGGAATCGGTAATGCCCACCGATGGCGCATTCCCACTGACGCCGCGAATCGGGCCGCCCGCCTGCTCGCGCTCTACTGCCCATTCGGCGCTGGGCAGCCCGTATCGCTGCACTTCGAGATTCAAATTGTTTTCGATAGCGAGCGCCAGCGCTTCCTGCACCGTCAAGTACAGCGTGCCCGCGCGGATTAACGTATAAATCCGATTAGAATTGTTGAGCGGGGCCGGCGCGACCGTGGCGCCTTTATAAGAGCGCCAGACAAACGATCCACTGGGCCTTTCGGCAAACGGCAACTGCGCGCCGGCGGGAGGGGCCAGGATGGCCGCGATGCAAAGCCAAACCAGCGATGGGCAAAAGGCGCTTCACACGAGTGTCAACCGGCGGCTCGCGTTCGACGTTTTCACTGTCGACCTCCTGGCAGCGAAGCCGGCAGAGACGATGGCCTCTCCACATGCCCTGTGATGGCTTCTTCCATCTTGATGTGATTCACATCCAGCGCCTGTCCCATGGCCGCGTCAAAGTCAATTTTGGCGTGGACGTAGGAAGCCATCGCGCGTACTTCAAGACTTTGATCGTTGGCCAGATCCTGCTGCGCTTGGATGACCGTGGTCACGTCCGATCCCGGCGCGCCGAACTGAAACCGCTTTTGCTCCGAGTCCAAATTCTGCTCCGCCAGCACGCGCGTACTGACGGCAGTCTCATAACCCACTCGCGCCTGCTGCAACCCGATCACGGCATTTTTCACTTCGACGCGAATCTGATTGAGAGAGCGTTGCATCTGCAATTCCTCGGTTCGCAATTTAAGCTGGTCCATGGCATAGTCGGCTTGGGCCGCGCGGTTGCGCAAGGGAATGTTGAACGAAAATCCCGCCGAATAATTGGGAAAATCCCGGCGGAATAACTGTGCGAGGACAGTGCCCGTACCGCCCACGAAATACTGGTCGGGAGCGCCGCAGCAATTGTTATAGGTAGGATTCAGCAAGCCGGCGAGGGCGTTATTGCTCACATCGGCGAAGGCGCTCAGGCTCGGCAGCAATACGCTCCTGGTGCCTTGCAGGTTGATCTTGCTGTTCTGCAAATTGATTCGGGCCTGCTCGATCTCGGGACGGTTGGCAATCGCGGTCTGAATCAAATCTTGGATCGGCTGAATCTCTTCCGTTTTGGGAATTTGAATCGAATCGAGCGCCACGATATGTACCGCATCCAGCTTCGGATCTTCCACCCCAGTGCGGCTGAGCGCATTCTTCAGCACCGTCTCCTGCTGCGCCAGATTAGTTTCGGAAATCAACAGCGCTTCCTGGTTCGCCGAAACCTGCGCGGCGGCGCGCGTCACCTCCACGGCCGGCAGCGATCCGGCTTCCACGCGCTTGCGATTGTCGTCGTACAACCGTTGCGCGGTCTCCACCGCCTGCCGCTTGATACGCACATCGTCGTTGAAACTTACCAGATCCCAGTAGAGATTGAGGATGGCGGAAATGGTTGTCACCAACTGCAGCCTCACCGTTAAAGCGGTCACTTTCAAATTGTTTTTGGCTATGCGAATCTGGCGATTGTTTACAGCTTTGCTGAAGCCCTGCAGCAGCGACTGACTGACATTGAAATCGATGGTCGCGTTAATCGAGGGATTTAGCGTCGGCGTGGGACTGTTGAGCAGTCCGTGTGCGAGCCGGAGTAACTCGCCGATATAGCGGTTCCGGTGAGGAATTGTTGTGAATACCCCACCGAGTAAGAGCGGTAAGTTTGCACCAGAGCGGTGGTCTGATTCAGGCTGAGATTCGTCTGCGGAATAGTGTTGTGCCCGATTTGCACATTAGCGCCGATGCTCGGGTCGAGGTTGGGCGGATTGCCTCCCGATCCCACCAGGAACGAAGTAGCCGCAAGGCCGGTCCCGGCCGCGAAGCCGCTAGCATTGCCGACGACACCGATGGGGCTGACGCTTACCGGTCCCGCGGCGACCGGTACGGTGACGTCTTGCCGCAGAATTCCCCCGCCTTCGGCGCGGTGCAAATCCTCCTGCGCCAGAAACGGAGCGTAACGCTGGACGGCGATATCGAGATTATTTTCGAGCGCCAGCGCGATCGTGTCTTGCACCGTCAGGTAGAGATTGCCGCCGTGAATGAGCGAATCCAGCCGCGATGAGTTCGTGAGGCGCACCGGAGCCACCGTGCGCCTTTCCAAGTGAAACGGCCGGAGCAGCCGCCCGATGAACGGCGCAGGCGGAGGCGTGGAGATGGAAACTTCGGAGGGAAGCAACGGTTGAGCGAATACGGGCGATACTGAAAATAATAAGAATAGAGACAGGAGAATTCTCATTGGAGTGCTCCGAGTGCAATCGAAGTGCCTCCATAACCTTAGTTAATTGAGGCGCTTGCGCAGTGCGGCTGTCCCATTATGCGACGTAGTGTTCGGCATCGGACACCAAGTTGAATTTCAACGGGTGAGAAAGCAGCCGCCACCGCCGGCTCAGCGCCCGTTGCTCAGCAGCATCTTGCCGCCGCTCGCATCACCACGTGCAGGGCCGCCTGTCCGACCAGGGAAACAAACCGCGGCATCTGCTGCTGGTCCGCCACAATATAGCTCCGCTCCGGCCCCAGCCACATGCGTCTCCATTGATCGTCGTTCAGGAAGACGTCCGGGCGCCCGGGCGCGTACGAGCCGTAAACCAGATTGTTGAAACGCCCGTTCAGCAGCAGGCTCGCGGCCGGTGTAGAAGAACACCGACGAGAACGTGTAGTAATGATGATCCACGATCAGCCGTCCCGGCGGCGACTTCAGCAGCGCCTCCGCCAGCGGCCGCGACGAGAGATAAGGATCGAAGGTCACCAGCGCCACGCGCGCCGCCTGAAAAAACAACACCATCATCGCCGCCGCTGCCAGGAATGCCTTCCGCTCGCGCCAGGCAACAGCCCGACAAGCCGATGGCGAACGCCACCGCCGCCATCAGCAGCGGAGCCCGCAGGTAAGCGAATGATTGCATCGTCAGATCCTGCATGTGCCCGAGCGACAGCGTGTATGCGCCGGGATTCGGGCTCAGCGCGGAAGAAATATCGCCCGGAGCGGGCATGTTGCGCACCAGGAACCACAGCGTGAATGCCGCCAGCGCCGCGCACGCCGCATATCGCTCAACGCCCGCGTGCCCCGTTCCACCCACTTTCCACCAGCGGCCATCGCGCAACCCAGCAGCAGCGCGAAGCGCCGGATAGCACGGCATCGAGTAATACTCCTGCGTGGTGGAGAACGTAAAGAACACCAGCACAAACCGGTCCAGCACAAGGCCAGCAACGCTTGCGTCCCGCGCGGTCCACCGGCCGGTAAGAGAGCTTCAGCACCGCCGGGAAGTATACGCTCCAGGGAAACAGCCACATCAGATGGAACAGCCAGAACCACAGCCGCGGCACCGTGTTGTAATCCCGCGGATATCTCAGGTTCAGAAACCGCAGCAGTTGCTCGTTGATGAAGAAAAACCAGAAGAACCCGTGATACTCGCCCGGGCGCGCTGTGCATCGTGAAGGCGAAATAAGGCGGATTGTGAAGCGTCGCCAGAACGTGCCACGGCGCCGCGATCGCCAGAACGATAGCGATGCCGCTCAACGGCCGCAGCCGCCTCCAGGTCTTCGCGGTCAAGAGCTGCCGCGTGATCAGAAGATAGAGCCCCGCCGCGCCACCGGAAACACGACCCCGATCAGGCTCTTCAGCAGCAGGCCGACCCCATCGCTGGCCGCAAGCATAAACGCCCAGAGCCGCGGCCGCCTCTCCCGTCGTCCAGCGCCCGCAGAAACGCCCACATCGCCAGCGCGATGGTTGCGGTCAGCATCACGTCCGGAATCTGAATGCGCGTGAAGAGAAACAGCCCGACGCACGTTGCGATGCACAGGCCGGCGTAGAATCCCGCGCGCCGGCCGAACGCCCAAACGCCCAACGCCGCCGTCAGCCAGCCAGCGCGATCGACGCAAGCGCAACCGGAATCCGCGCCGCCCAGTCGTGAACGCCGAAAATCTTATAGAGATCGGCGATCAGCCAGTAGATCAGCGGCGCCTTCTCCAGGTACGGAACGCCGTCGAGCCGCGCCGTTACCCAGTCGCCGGAACTCAGCATGTTGCGGGCGATCTGCGCCTGCACCGCGTCCACATCGTCCATCAGAGATGGCGGCGAAATAATGCAGCCCAGATAAATCGCCGCCGCGAAAAGAACAACCGCTAGGTAGACCTAAAGATGCTTTCGGCGTCTCGAGGCTTGCTGTCCGAAACCGGCGTCGATTGTATTCGCCATCTCCTCATCCAAAGGAACAGAATCATTAATCCCCAAAGCTGATACCCGACATTCGCGCGCCGCTCGAAGATGGCTGCGCAGCAAAGCCTCGAATCGCCGCCGGCCGGAAAGAGTTGCGCGATGCTCCGCCGCGCCCCATGCCAGCGTCTCCAGCAGCATCTGCCGCAACGGCCCGCGCAGCCATTCGTGCGCCGGAATATCGAAGCCCATCTTCTTTCGCCGCAGCACGGATTGCGGCAATTTTTCGCCGCATCAGCTACTTCAGAACGATCTTCTGCCGCGCGCCTCCATCTTGATATTCGGGCGGCAGCGTGGCCGCGAACTCCACGATGCGGTGATCGAGAAACGGCGGCCGCACTTCGAGCGAGTGCGCCATGCTCATCCGGTCCACCTTGGCCAGAATGTCGTCCGGCAGATAATACCGCTGGTCGAATCCAGAAAGCCCGGTGATCGGCGCGCATGCCGCGCCAGAATCCGTTCAGCGCATCCGGCAGCGGCGCGTTCGCCAGCCGCCGCTTCTCCTCGTCGGAAAATGCGCCGTTCCAGTAAACGTGCGCCCGCGCCGGCTCCATGCGGCAGCCTTCCAGGAAGCGCTTCGCCATGTATTCCAGGCCGATCTTTTCATCCGAAACGGGCCAGGCGTTCAGCGCGCCCGCGGGCCGCCCGCAGCGCAAAATCCGGCAGCGCGCGCAGCGGCTCCGCCAATTCGTCGGCGCGATAAGTCAGGTATCCGCCGAACAACTCGTCCGCGCCTTCGCCGCTGAGCGCGACGGTAGCGCTCCGCCGCGTCAGCCGCGAAAGGAACCACACCGGCAGCGCGCCGCCATCCGCATTCGGCTCATCGACATAATAGGCGAACTGTTCAATCGCGCCCGCCAGGTCCTGCTCCGGGTTCAGATCGAGCTCTTCGTGCTCGGTTCCGTACTGCGCCGCAACTTCGCGAATGTAAGGCCGTCTCATCGAACTTCCGCCCGCGGAACGAAATCGAAAACGTCTTCAGCGGCGCGCTCGAAGCGCTGGCGGCATAATGCAAGACCGTCGAGGAATCGATGCCGCCGCTCAGCCACACGCCCAGCGGTACGTCCGAAAGCAAATGCTCGCGCACCGATTGTTGCAGCAGCCCGTCCAGTTCCGCTTCCGCATCGTCCAGGCTGCGCGGTCTTCGGCGTCGCAACCAGGCAGGCTCCAGTAAGCTTCCGCGCGGACCTCGCCCTCGCGCCACTCCAGCCAGTGCCCGGGCCGAGCTTCTCGACGCCCTCGACCATGCGTCCACGGCCCGGGGACATAATTCAGCGCCAGATAGCAATCGAGCGCCTCGAGGCAAATCCTCCGCGTCGATCTCGGGATGAACGAAGATCGCCTTCAGCTCGGAGCCGAAGTAAATATCCGCGCCGCGCCGCGCGAAATACAGCGGCTTGATGCCCATGCGGTCGCGCGCCAGCACCAGCCGCCGCGTGGATTCGGTCCACAGCGCGACGCCAAACATCCCGCGGAGCTTCGAAAAGCACTCCATGTCCCATTCGCAAAAAGCCGCCAGCACGGTTTCCGTGTCTGTGCGCGATCGAAAGCGGTGTCCGCGGCGCTCCAGTTCGCCGCCGCAATTCCAGATGGTTGTAAATCTCGCCGTTGAACGCGATGACGGTTTGCCACCGTCCTGCGGATACGATTGGCTGGTCGCCGCCGCCCGAGATCGATGATTTTGAGCCGCGCCGCGCCCTAAAGACGCCGCTGCGCCTTCGAAAACACCTTGTTGATCCGGACCACGATGATCAGAGTCCGGACCGCATCGCTGTATCCGATCCGGCGCAGCCGCGGACCTAAAATGCGTGAAGCCGGCAATGCCGCACAACTTCCGTGCTCCCTGGCGCGAGGCGCGCGTGAAAAGAGTGGTGCAAAGCTCACTCTAGCACAAGGAGTAGTCTTAATTACGCGTGGAGCGGCTTTAGGCCGCCCCTTTCCGCGTTTTCGGAGCGGCCTTTTTTTGCCGGCCTCACGGGCTGCTTCTCCGCATCTTCTACAGGTACGCCTTCAAGGTCGACTTCCGCGCCCATGTCGTCGAGCGTGGCCTGCTGAATGAGCGGATCGGCTATCGCCGTTAGAAGGAAATCGGTGCTCTCTTCTTCGCCGAGCGTATGAGACAGCATGCGGGCGCAATCTAACTGGCCCAGTTGGCGCGCCAGTCCGCGCGCTGTACCGTAAGCCGCGATCTCATAATGCTCGACGCGTTGCGCAGCGGCTATCAGGGCGAGATCGGCCGCGAGCGGCTCCTTCTCGCCGCCCTCTCTGATCGTCTCCTCTCCTTCGGCGATCAGGCCCATCATTCCCTTGCACGGCTTCGGCTCCGCATTCTCCCCGAGAGTCTCAAAGCACCTTCGCAGCCGTTCAATGTGTCCCTGGGTCTGCGTCAGATGCTTCTCAAACGCTTCTTTGAGCTTGGGGTTGTGAGCCGCCTCCGCCATCTTCGGTAACGCGGCGGTGAGCTGCGTTTCGGCGTGCAGAAGATCCTTCAATTGATCGGCGAGCAGTTGTTCGAGTTGTGGCATAAATGTTTTTCCCTTTCTGTTCTTTAGAGTTACCTTATTGCTTCACGGACGATCCGTCGCCTCCCGGGCTGCCTCGTGCCGGCCTGTTGCGACTGGAATTCCTGGAACGCCGGCGCCGTCACCATCTGCCAGTCGCCGCCCTCATTCCAGGGCCCGCGCACATCCGGCTCGCCTTTGTCGCCCGTACCGGTCGAGTCGTTGAAATACTGATCCACCAGCTCTGGCGTGGGCGGAATTCGACCGATTGAGAACGGGGGCTTGCCCAGGCTTTCCAGCGCCGCGGTGAACGCCTTCATGTGCGTGATTTCCCGCGTCATCAGAAATTGCAGCGCTTCGATTGTGCCCGGATCGTCGGTAAAGTTGATAAGACGTTCGTAGACGATCTTGGCCCGCGCCTCCGCCGCGATGTTGCTGCGCAGATCGACATCGAGCTCGCCGGTAATCTTGAGATAATCGGCGGTCCATGGGTCGCCCATCGAATTGAACAGGTTGACTCCGCCGCCGCCCGCGATAGCGATGAGTGGATCCTCGTGCGCCGCGCGCCTGTCATTCTTGAGTGGTTTCAGGTGCATTCGGGCCAGCGTCCCCACCACTTCCAGATGGCTCAATTCCTCCGTTCCGATGTCCATCAGGAGATCCTTACGCTCCGGGTCCTCGCAATTGAGCCCCTGGACCGAGTACTGCATCGCGGCGGCAAGCTCGCCATTAGCGCCGCCGAACTGTTCGAGTAACATATTGCCGAACCGAGGGTCCGGCGCCCCTATGCGAACCGTGTACATCAGTTGCTTTATGTGGTGATACATGTAGGAACGCTTTGCAAACAGACGGCCAGAACAAAGGGCCGGCTGTTACTTACTTTCGGATTCGCATGTAATCGCCCATTCGCAAAGGACGCGTTCGGATAGGATTTCCCAGAAGCATTCGCCTCTTTAATCCCATTTACAGCGGTCGCTGGTGGCTCGATTGCTAACTTAAGATCCGGATATGGCTCCGCCCGCGTAAAAAATTTCATGCGATTGCCAAGATTACAGGTCAATTTGTACGCCGCTATTCTCGCGATCGTTATCGCTACTCTTACCCACGCGGAACCAATACCTGTCCGCTACCAAGAAGGGACGGTGCATGGATTTGTCGAACTGCAGACGTTGGAAGGAAAAAATATCGCATATGGAGAGATGATGCAGACAGTACGAGGAAGCCGCGTAACCAGCCGCTTGGTTTTCCGTTTTCTCGATGGATCCGTGTACGATGACAGGACCATCTTTTCTCAGAACCGCGTATTCCGTCTGATAAGCGATCATCTCATCCAGAAGGGCCCTTCCTTCAAGCAGCCAATGGAGACGACGCTCGATGGAGTGACAGGCGAGGTCACCGTTCGTTATCGAGATAAGGATGGTACGGACAAAATCCAAACTGAACGGCTGAACCTTCCGAACGACGTTGCCAACGGATTACTGTTCACTATTTTGAAGGATGTTCGGGAGGATGCGCCTGAAACGACCGTTTCCATGGTGGCAACGGCGCCAAAGCCGCGTCTCGTAAAGATCCATATAACTCCGCAGGGCAAGGAAGCTTTTTCCGTTGGAACAGTTAAAAAGCAAGCCGTTCATTATGTGATGAAGGTGGACATCGGCGGGATCGCCGGAGCGGTAGCGCCTCTGATCGGTAAACAACCGCCTGACATAAACAGCTGGATTATGGCTGGCGGTGTACCGGCCGTTGTCCGAACCGAGGGCCCGTTATACGCGGACGGGCCTATCTGGAGAATGCAGGGAGCGCCTCCTCCCGTGTTCAACAGTCAGCACACCAGGACACGCGAGAAGAATAAGTGATGCGCACGCGGTACGTCCGCACGATCTCGGTAGGATGCGCAGATCGGTTCGCAACCTGGCGGCGAGATCCTTACTGTGAGTAAGAGAATAGTTGTGTCTTGCATGAAAATTTGGGTGGCATCGCGCTTGCTCGCTTCAATGATCGTACAATTCGTGAGCCAATAACGGCTCCAAAGCAGAAAGGTGAGGTCATAATGGCAACGGACAATTCAACAATTATTGGTGTTTTTGACCGCTATAGTACAGCCGAGCAGGCTGCTCGAAAATTAGCGGAAACTGGTATCCCGCAAGAAGCCATCCAGATCAGATCAGAGATGAAAACTGAAGCGGCCGGCCGATCCAGGTTTGGGGATGAAGGCGATAGTGGCGGCGGCATTTCGGGGTTTTTCCGCCGAATATTCGGCGCCGATACTCCGGACGAGCACCTGAACCGCCTTACAGATCAATACTCGGATGTCATCGGTCGCGGAGGCGCGCTGGTGTGCGTTAGCGCCGGCAGCGCCCAGGTAGACCAAGCCGTGGAGGTGATGAACCAGTACGGAGCGATCGACGTTGATGACGAAACGGGCAGCACAAGAACAATGGACGAAGACGATCGCAGCACAGGAACGGTAAACGTTAACGAACGAGGCGCCAGCTCACGCATCGGAACAAGCGATGCCGGCTCGCAACGTGAACAGAGCGGAGCCTCCGGAGACCGGAGGGCCATTCCAGTGATCGAGGAAGAACTGCAGGTGGGCAAGAGAGTGATCCGCCGCGGAGGTGTTCGGGTATACTCGCAGGTCATAGAACAGCCGGTGGAAGAAGAGATTGCGTTACGCGAGGAGCACGTTCATGTAGAACGCCGGCCTGTGGATAGGCCCGTTACGGCCGAAGATGAATCCAGTCTCCGTGAACAATCCTTCGAAGTTACCGAGACGGCCGAAGAGCCTGTCGTTAGCAAGCGCAGCCGCGTAAAAGAGGAGGTGGTGGTGGGTAAGGACGCCACGGAGCGAAAGGAAAAAGTCCGTGATACCGTCCGGCACACCGAGGTGAAAGTCGAGCAAATGAGTGAGCCGCAAACGGCAACGGCAACCAACTACAGCGATGACTTTCGCCGGGACTTCCAAACAAACTATGCAGCGTCTGGCGGCGACTATAGTACCATGCAGCCGGCTTACGAATATGGGTATGCAATGGCGAACGACCCCAGGTACAAGGGCAAATCCTGGAACGATGTCGAATCCCAGTTGAAGACCGATTACCTTCGGCGATCACCTAACAGCACGTGGGACAAAACAAAGGGCGCCGTCCGCTACGGTTGGGAAAGAGTCACCGGCCAACGCTAAAACCCTGTATCGCCGGTTTGGAAAATGCCAGACAGGAGCAAACCTTCAATTCGCCCTCAACCTGCCGTCACCGAGACTCCAGGGAACCGCGTAGTTCCGGTCATCGAAGAGGAATTGACCAGCGGGCGGCGGCAGGTAAAGACGGGCGCTATCCGGGTTGAAAAGCGCATAATCGAAGAGGCCAAAGTCATCGACCTGCCGCTCGTCCGGGAGGTGGTGGATGTGCGCCGAGTTCCCAAAAATGAAATCGTTCGGTCTGTTCCGGCGACGCGGAAGGTGGGATCGACGCTAATCATACCGGTAGTGGAGGAGGAGATCGTTATAAGCAGACGCCTCGTTTTGAAGGAAGAGATCCACCTCATAAAGCGCCGTCTGACCGAACGTACTCGGCGGACAGTCCCTTTACGGAAGGAAACCGCCAGGGTTGTGCGACTCGACGCCGCGGGGAAGGTCATCGGAACAATCGATTAGCTCGGCCGCAGTGTTTGTGTTGAACGGCTGAGATCCGGTTCTTAACAATAGCTGTAACTATTCCTACCCTTTGCGGCGTCTTAAGTGCGAACATGGTCGTACTTGCTGTCGCGGCAATCCCATTTATTTATTACCTGATCGCGCTATTTAGCTCGTGGCGTTTCTTCAGGCAACCGCGTGCGGCATCGTGCGAAGCTTTCACCCCGCCCGTGAGCATCCTGAAGCCGATCCGCGGCGTGGACCCCGATGCCTATAAGAATTTTTCCAGTTTTTGCCGCCAGGATTATCCGGAGTACGAAATCCTGTTTTGTGTAACCGATCGCGACGACCCCGTGCTGCCCGTCATCGAGCGATTGCGGCGGGAATTCCCCGAGCGCCGCATCCAGGTGTTTTTTGGCTCCGGCCGCAATGCGCCTAACGATAAGGTGGCCAAGCTGGCGCGCCTGGTGGAAGAGGCGCAATACGAGTACGTCGTGATCAACGACAGTGATGTGCGGGCGCGCCCCGACTACCTTCGCCGCGTGGTGGCGCCGCTCAACGACTTCAGCATCGGCGCAACCACATGCTTCTACGCTTCCATTGGCGAGAGATCGTTCAGCGATGGTTTGCAGACGGTGGGCATGCTGTCCGATTTTTATGCGGGCGTGCTGGTGGCCTGGCAGTTGGACGGGGTCAAGTTCGCTTTAGGACCGACCATCGCCACCACGCGCGCGCACCTGGCCGGCTTTGGCGGCTATACGGCGATTGAGAACCGTCCGGCCGACGATCTGCTGGTAGGCCGGCTGATCGCGGAGCAAGGCCTGGAAGTGCGGCTGCTGCCCTACGTAGTGGATACCGTTGCGGATTTCCAATCTTTGCGCGAGCTGGTGCATAAGCGGCTGCGGTGGATTGTGGTGATGCGCCATATGCGCCCGTGGGGCCACTCGGGCCTTCTGCTTACGCAAGGCCTGCCGTGGTCGCTGGCGGCTATTGCGGTCCATCCGACGGTCGCAGTTGCTCTCGCTTACCTTGGAACCTATTTCGCGCTGCGTTGCGCCATCACCTGGACCATCGGCGCCTACGGCCTGAAGCGGCCCGCGCTGTGGAAGCACATGCCGCTGATCGCGATTTGGGATGCGCTGGCGTTCGCCATCTGGGTAGCCAGCTTCCTGCGCCGCAGCATTCGCTGGCGCGGCGCCGACTACTATATCCGCGAGGGTATTCTAGTACCGGCGGGAGAAGTGGCATCGCAGCCTTGATCCACGCGCGTGCCCCACTCCGGTCCGTCCTACGTCATCTTCCAGCCGTTGCGCACCACGGGCTTGATGTACTTGTTCGCTTCCGGATTGTTGGTTACGCGCATCTTGGCCGAGTCGTATTCCACTTTGCCTTCCACCCGCAGCGCGATCACGCCCAGCAAGATCCACTCGGTCATGGGGGCGGACACGCTGAAATTGGAGCAGGCCGGGTCGCCGCCTTTGCAGGCGCGAATCCAATCGCGATAGTGGCCGGGGGATCGTGTCAGTAATTCCGGCGGAAATTTGTAGTCCTTCATCTTCTCCACGGGCAGCAGGCGTGTGTCTTCGCCGTACGTGCCGGTGGTCAGCATGCCCTTGTCGCCAATGAACAAACTTCCGTCGGGACTAACCCGCCGCGGCTCGCCTTGAGCCTCGCGTTCCTTAAACGCCTCGTAATTGAAAACCTTGCCGATGTAGGGGCTGGGCGGCGTGGCCGGCCTTTGACCTTGCCCCTGGCCTTGGCCCTGACCGCGCGGCGGGCCGAAATTGGGCAGATCGCCCACGAATTCGCCCTCTGGAACGCCCGGAAACTTGGGGCTCTCCTTCAAGCCGTCATGCCAGAAAAGCTTCACCGCGGGCATGTTCCCGTGGGCCGGAAAATCGAAGCGGATCACCGACGATTTCGGGAACATGAAGCTGCTGGTCCCCTCTTTTTGAATGCACTCGACGCTGGTGGGCATGCGCTCGGTCAGCTTCAGCGCCATATTAGGCGCTCCCAAAATGTGGCATGCCATATCGCCTAGCGCGCCGCAGCCGAAATCGTAGAACCCGCGCCAGTTGAACGGCTGATAGAAATTGCCATTTTGGGTCGGATACCCTTTGCCGCCGATAGTGAACGGACGCGGCGTGGAGATGCCTTGCCACAGGTCCCAATCGAGCGTCGCGGGTACCGGATCGGGCGGCGGAATTTCAGTCAGGCCTTGCGGCCAGATGGGACGGTCGGTCCACGCATGAACTTCGGTAACGTTGCCGATATCGCCGTTCCAAATCATCTCCGCGCACTGCCGCGTGCCTTCGTTGGAGTAGCCCTGGTTGCCCATCTGGGTGGCCACTCTGTACTTCGCGGCCGCCTCGGACATCATGCGCGATTCGGCGATGGTGCGGGTCAGCGGCTTCTGCACGTATACGTGCTTGCCCCGCTCCATGCACCACAATGCGGCCGTCGTGTGCATAAAGTCGGGGATGGTGACGATGACAGCATCGATCGCCGGGACCTTCCTTGTCCAACATCTTGCGAAAATCCTTGTACTTGGGCGCGGCGGAAAACTCGTTGTAGATTCTGGCCGCTTGCTTATCGTCTACGTCGCAAAGCGCGACGATATTCTCCGTTGACGCGCATCCGCGAATGTCGCTGGCCGCCTTGCCGCCGGAACCGATGGACGCAATATTCAGCTTCTCGTTGGGCGATTTGTATCCAGCGGCCTTCAACGAGGTTGTGCTGCCGAAGCCGCCCTTGGGGATCGCGCCGGCCAGCAGTGAACCGTAAAAGAAATAACGCCTTGTGAATCGAGCCATATCTTTTCCTCCCGAAACGCTTCAAAGTATATCAGGTCCAGCGCGCCGTGGCGTCGCCGGTAATCGACGCTAATTGCCGCGGGTGGGTAGCGGTGCGTTTAGCGCACGCGCAGCGTCCGCATCATCTTACCCCACAGGGCATCGCTCAACTCCTGGGCATCGGTTTGGCGCACCGGCGCGACCTCGATATGCAAACCCGCCATCTCATCGGTGCTGCCCGGCCCCCATGTGACGCGGGCGGGCGGGTGGTTGGGATTGCGCGGATTGCCTTCGGAATTGTCGTACGTGAATTCCATTTCGACGCGCGTATTGGCAGGCAGGCGGATGGGCGCCGCGTACACATATAACTGTTGCCAGTCGAAGTTCCAATCGGGAATGCGAATCAGGGTGCGCCGCGAGCCGTCCGGCAGCACAGCATAGCCGTACATTTCCTTGCAGATATAGTGCGCGTGCGGATTAATGGCGATTGCATCCACAGCCACTGGAATTGTGAAGTGGTCGGTTACCTTGTAGGCGCGGTCGCCGGGCGGAATATCGATGCGATTCGAGCCAAGCGGAATATCCGCGGCGTAGCGCGTGGGCTTACGGCT
Organism: Bryobacterales bacterium; assembly: GCA_963723015.1. GTDB lineage: Bacteria > Acidobacteriota > Terriglobia > Bryobacterales > Bryobacteraceae > PALSA-243. Next base: position 14,911 of record CAVRPF010000027.1, on the reverse strand, counting down.
AGTGAAGTAGAGCGCGACGCGCGTCCGGTCAGTCTCGGCGCGGCCGCTAGGATGATAGTGGATTTGCAGTACCAGATCCGCGCCGCCGTCAAGCTGCACGGGCATATCTGCCGGGGTTTGGAACGGCAGCGAACCCGGCGTCCATCCGCCCAATCCGCGCGCGGGTAAAAAGCCGGGAGTGCCGAAACATGGGTACCCCAAGCCGGTATCCCGCTTGCGCGCGGTTCCGGTGACGTCCTGAAAGAGGATGGCATGGTGGACCACGCGCGGATTACCGGGCGCGATATCGATCGCCCGGACATAATGCGCGCGCGCCGGCCGGCGCGGGGATATCGAAGCACTGATAGAGGTCCGGCCCATCCGCGGGAACTTCGAAGGGAGCGCGCGTTTCCGCTTCGAGATCCGGCGGACCCAATTGCCAGCCATCGTTGAAGCGCGGAGGCGCCGGCGTGAGCGCGGTATCGCCGGGCGGCGCGCCCCCTTCGGCCCAATGCGCCAGAGTGGCGATTTCGCCGTCCGTGAGCCGGCGCTCATGCAGGAAGCGTGGTTCCGAGGGCAGCCACGGCGGCATATAGCGCTTACGGGTGACCGTCGCAATGAGCGCTGCGCGCTTGGCGGCATCCTCGTACGCGATCAAAGGAAACGGCGCAACACCGCCGTTGCGGTGACACGAAGCGCAGTTGCGGTAGAGAATGGGCGCGATGTCACGGGAAAACGTGACGCCCGTAAGAGGCGCCCAAAGCGCAAGCAGCCATGTAGCAAGGATCAAATCCTATTTTCGTTCAAATTAGGGCGGGCGAACCGCGACACGCGCGCAAGCTCACACAGGCCCGGGTCGAGTTCTCACTCAATCGATCAATCCGTTGCGCACAGCGAACCGCACCAGCTCATTAATGCTATGCACATTGAGCTTCTCCATGATGCGCCCGCGGTGGGCGTCCACCGTATAGACGCTCAGGTTTAGCACCACCGCGATCTCCTTATTGGTTTTGCCCTCCGCCAGCATCTGGAGCACTTCGCGCTCGCGGCTGGTGAGCAGATCGATGGGATTTGTCACGTGCTTCCGGTAATCGTCGAGCACGGCATTGGAGACCGATGGGCTGATGTAGCCTTCCCCGCGCGCCACGGCGCGGACCGCGTATACCAGATCGCCGGCAACGGAATCTTTCAGCAGGTAACCGCGGGCGCCGGCGCGCAGAATTTCGCGCACATAAACGGAGTCCTTATGCATGCTGAGGGCGAGCACGCGCGCGTGCGGGGCAACGTCGGTCATGCGGCGCGTAGCTTCGATGCCGTTCAGCTCCGGCATGGCGACATCCATCACCACCAGATCGGGCTTGAGCGATTCCGCCAGTTGCAAGGCTTCACGGCCATTGCCGGCCTCGCCCACGATCTCCATATCGGGCTGCTCGCCCAGGATCATCTTGAATCCCTGGCGGACCACGGGATGATCGTCAACCAGCAGGATGCGAATGCGTTTCATTCCGTAGCGGGACCCGCACCTCAATTAGAACACCGCCGCCGGGAGCGGGCCGCACATTCACATCGCCTCCCGCGCTGCGGGCGCGCGCGCGCATGCCGATCATGCCCATGCCGCCGGGATGCGCGGCGTCCAGACCGCGGCCATCGTCCTGCACTGAGAGACACACCTGGTCCTTCGCGGATTGTAGCTGCAGGCGGACATGTCTCGCGCCCGAGTGCCGCGCCACGTTGGTGAGCGCCTCCTGCGCGATGCGGAACAGATGCGTCTCGGTCTCATCGGGCAGGCGGCCCGGGTGGTTCGAATCCACCGTCACTTCAATGCCGGTGCGGGTGGAAAAACCCTCCGCGAGCCATCGCAGGCCGGCTTCAAGCCCGAAATCGTCTAGTATAGTGGGGCGCAGCAGCTGCGACATCTGGCGTACGTTGCCGATGGCTTCATCCACCAGGTGTAGGCTATCGTCGAGCCGCGCGCCATTGAGGTGGCCGCCGGTATTGAGCGCGTTCAGGTTGGTCTTGATGGCGGTGAGCTGCTGGCCCAGCTCGTCGTGCAGTTCGTGGGAAAAACGCCGCGCGGTGGCTTCCTGATCCTCCAGCATGTGGAAGGAGACGCGGCTCAGCTCGGCCGTCTGCAGTTCCAGGCGGCGGATGAGCTGCAGCGTCATCCTGACGGTAATGGCGGCGAATACCAGCGCCAGCAAAACGCTCGCGCCCGCAAAGGTCATTGTCAGGCTGAGCAAGCGCGAAGATCGACCGTCGATCTGCGCCTGCGCGGCATTTACCTTGCGGTAATCGGCCTCCACCAGGTGCGCCACCACGGAGATAAAGGCTTCGTGATCGCGGAACAGCTCGCGCGGGGCGAAGGTCTCGGGCTGATCTTCCGCCAGGATGCGGCGCGCCTCCTCTGAAAACTGCACCGACGTCTGCTTCAGGCGCGCCCACAGATCGCGCTCGGGGGTCTTCGCGCCTTCCGCGCAGATGCGATCGATATCGCGGTCGGCTGCATCGAGCTGCGAGAGGATCTGCATGTAGTCGAGCGAATCGGGATCGCGCGCCATGCTGGAAAACACGTCGCTCAAACTGGTTTGCTGCCGGTGCAGCTCGTCGATCAAGCCGTTGGTGACCGCCTGTTCGCTTACCAGGTTGGCGGCGTTTTGTTGAATCGATTTGATGTTATAGACGCCCACGATGGCCGCCGCGAGCAGCAGCAGGATTACCAGCGTGAAGCCGGCCAGCAGCACGCGAAGAATATTCTGCTGCGTGATCTGCCGCGGCGCCATGGCGACTCCAGTATCGCGCGCGGAGCTGCACAGCGGTATCCCGTAAATGGGCTATTTTACGGCAGTTTGGCAAGGGAGAGCGCTTTACACTCTTTTTCAATCGCGGCTGGCGCGGCGGCGTCTTATCAAGTGGAGGTGGGAGAGATGATCAAGATAATGAAAAAGATTGGACTTCCGTTGCTTGCGTTAACTGCGGTGCTTGCGTTCGCGGCGCCAAAGCAGGCCGACGCAAGGGTTCGGTTTGGAGTAGCCATCGGTGGACCGGTATACGGACCCGCTTACGTTGCTCCAGTGCCGGTGGCCCCATATAGCTATCCGTACTACGATCCCTACTATGTAGCGCCGCCTTATCCCTACGTGGCGCCCGTGCCGGCTTACGTCGGGCCGTCGATTGGATTTGGATTCGGCTATGGCGGGTACGGCTACGGCGGAGGATATAGAGGGCCGGCAGTGGTGAATCGCGGCTTTTCCGGCGGCTTCCACGGAGGCGGCGGCTTCCGCGGACGACGGTAAGCCTTAGCCGAGAGCGCAATAGACGGAAAAAAAGGGCCGGGAAGGGTCAGCTTCCCGGCCTTTTAGCATTTTGCGCGATCTTAGAAGCGGACCCGAACTCCGAACTCCATATTCCGCGGCGTATTGGATTGCCCGGTGATCTGGCCAAATGTCGTCGGGCCGGTAAGACTGAGACTCGGACCGCTCGATTGGAAGTGGTTTAGCACGTTGGTAATTTGCCAGAAGAACTGGGCGCCCACGCGCTCCTTATAGAGTGCGATATCCTTTACCACCGATGCGTCCAGGTTCCAGGTTGGAAGCCCACGCAGGTTATAGTAGCCGCCGCAGCTCGTATCGTACCCCAGCACGCAGGGCCGGAACTCGCTGTACACCTGGGCCGGATTGGCGAAGGCATTCAGGCCGTATGTACCGGATGTCTTCGTACCCACGCTTTGCGGACCTTCAATCAGATTGTTTCCATTGGTGCCGGTCGGGTAGACGTTGTAATGAGTGGATATGTTGCCGGTGTAAGGCAGCAGGCCGACAGCCTCTTCCGACGTGGAGGTAATGGCGCTGGTTCCAGGCGTCGTCACTTCGCCGAACGCCTCGCAACCGGTGCAGTTGCCCTCGCTATAGCCGACCGACGTGCCGGCGCCGCTGGCCGCGGTGAATAGCGGAGAGATTGTCCAGCCGCCTAAAACGCGCCCGAGCACTCCGTGCTGTCCCTTGAAGAACGGCGGCTGATAATACATTGAAAAGTTGTAGAGGAACTTGTAATCGTAATTCTGCGGGCCGTAGCTGGCCTGCAGATCGTAGGGCGTCAGGGGCGTCGTCGAGCTATTGTATTGCGCCAACTGGGATGTGCCTAATGCTCTACCCCACGTGAAGTTGGAGATGGCGGTCAGGCCGTGAAAGTTGCTCGTGCGCAATGAGACGAACAGGGCGTTGTAATTGCCCCAGCCCAAACTGGTGTTCATGCCGATCGAGGTGCTCTGGCCAACCGTTCCACCGGGCACGGGCTGGCTAAATACCGTGCGGGGCAAAGTCCAGCTCGATTGCGCCGCCATCTTGTTCCACAGATCGGAGACGGCGGTTTCCTTGATCAGCGAGGTGCCGGTAGCGCCGCCCGCGCCATACGTAGAGGCTACTGCCGCCGTGCAGCTTGCATAGCCCTTGCAAAACGCTGAGCCTGACCCGCCCAACGCAGCCTCAAAGAAGGGTTGGGCGGTGACATTAGCCGGATTGACTCCATTGAAGAAGAGTTGCTGGTACACCTGAGAGTAGGCCTGCCGCGAACGACTGGCCGCCGAGCGTCTCCATGGTGGGAACCGCATCCAGGTTCAGCAGCATATATTCGTTCCGCAGGATTTTCCCGATATAGCCCACTTCGAGCTGCGCGTGTGAGCTGAGCTCGCGCTGAACGGTAAGCGTGAAATTGTCGGTGCGATCCGGTCTGAAATGCGGATCCAGCATATCGGGATCGACTGTCTCGGGGTTGCCTCCAACGCCCGGGTAATAGGGCTGCGATAGCGTCTGAGTAGCCGTGGCCAATGGGGCCGACAGGCCGTCGCTGCCGATGCGGAATGCATTTGCCGGGGTGGCGACGCCGCTGCCGGCGCAGGTACCGTTCATGAGCGGGTTCACGCAACTGACGCCTTGCAGCAGGCCGGGGCCGAGCAGCGGCACCAACACCAGATCGACGCCGTTCAACCGGCCGAAGATCCGGCCGTATCCGCCGCGGATCACGGTCTTGCCGTTGCCGAATACCTTGCCTAGAATTCCATCGCTATAGCGCGGATTCCACGCAAAGGATGCGCGCGGGCTGAACTCACCGTAGAAAGGATTATAGGGGTACTTCGGCCCGGCGCCGACGTTCCTGATTAGGCTAATAGCCCAGCTGCGGAGTGTATGATCCGCCTTGCAGCGCGGCAGCCTCGCGCTGGGCGAGAAAGTCCACAGTGTTAATCGGCTGGTTGTTGGCATCGACCAGCAACACCTGACTCCCGTTCAACTCGTACGGCGGCATCTCGAGGTTCCAACCCAAACCATAGGTGAGCGTGAAGGATGGCTTCACGTGCCAGGTGTCGTAGAAATAGGTGGTGTAGCTGGGGACAATATCTTTGTCAGTCGCCTGCGTACCCAAGGGCTGCAAGTTCAGTTGGGGTCCCGCGCGCGTATACATCACCTGCGTGGAGCTGATCATGCCAAGAGCCTCGGCATAGAGCGTCTCATAGCTGGAGTACGGGGAAGAAGGAACCGAAGTCGGAATGTAATTGACCGGGGAAGTCCAGTTGAATCCCGAGCTGGTAGACAGATAACTGATCTGATTGTTCACGCCGGCGCCGTTATCCGTGCGCGAGTGGTAATCGAAATTGCGCTGATACGACCCGCCAAATCCGAACAGGTGATTGCCCTTCAGCATCGTCAAATCGTCTTTGAGCGATTTATCCTGTCCATCCCAGAAACGCTGCCGCACGCTTTGCGTATTCACGTTGTAAGGAATCAGCGCGCTCGCGGTCTCGCCGCCGATCTCCACCGCGCCGCCCAATCCGGGAAGCTGCGGCGGCCCATTGTCACTGCCCCATTGCCAGAAGGTACGAAGATAATTGAACACGAAAGTATTGGTGGTCGTAGGATTGATCGTGGTGGTCAGGCCCGAGGTCCATACGGAGGGCTGCTGCGGCCGCGGAGCAACGGCAGTCGGGTTGCCGAATGTATCGCCCGGCAGCACGCCGCCTACGTCGATCTGATTGCCCGTCAAGTTGATCAGCCGGAAATCGCGGTAAGTCGCATACCAGTGCCACCTGTCGCTGAAATCGTGATCGATGCGGCCCACGTAGCTATTGGAGGTCAACGGCTCGCGAATGGTCGCCAGAAACTCCTTGTGTGTTGACGGTATCGCCGGCGGCGAGCGGAGAGTTGGGCAGCCGGCATTTGCGTGTTCCAGATTTTTGAAACGATCGGATTAATCCCGATGCCGCGCGGATCGCAGGCGCCTGCCGGGCAAATTGCGGGTTGAGTACGTCACCCCGGTCACTGTCACCGGATTGGGATTCAGATTGTACGCCTGATATACTGCCTGCCGCGTTCTGCACCTGAATTACGCCCGCCCGGAACAGGGCGAGGGCATGCTCCTCGAGTAAAGGACCGCATTGGGGAACCGCAGCCCCTCATAGTTGAAAAAGAAAAACCATTTCCCGCCCAGGAAAGGCTTGGGTGAGAGGGACCGCCGATCGCGCCGCCGAAGCGGTCGCGATGGTTGGAAATGATCGGCGTATAGGGCAGGGAGACGCTGCCGAATGAGAACGGCGTGTGGTTGTTGGTCCAGGAATTGGCCGCGCCGACCTTGGTATCGAAATACCATCCATATGCCGAGCCGTGAAACTGGTTGGTTCCGCGCTTGGTCACCATCTGGATCTGCGCGCCCGACGAATTGTTGAAATCGGAGGTCTGGTTGCTGACGGAAACCTTGAACTCTTCGATGCTCTCGATGGGCGTCGGGATCACGCCGGAGGGAATACTGCCGCCCTGGCTTCCGCCGAGACCGGAGTAATTCGTCTGGTAGCCGATGGTGTTTCCGGCCATATCGTCGGTGATGTTGCCGCCATCCAGGGTATAAGTGTTCGGCGTCGTTGTAGCTTCCCGCCGTGTAGCCGCTGGGCGTCGTGGCCGGTTGCAGCACCGCCAGCGAGGTCACGTCGCGGCCCAGATTGGGCAGAAGCAGCAGCGATTGGCCGCTTAGGGTGTTGCCAACAGTGGCGTTCATGGTCTGCAATTGCGCGCCCGCGCTCGCCGAGACCTCTACCGTGGTCGCTGTGGAACCGACCTTGAGCACGGCATTGAGAGTGAGCACCTGGCCCACGTCTACCGCCTGTCCGTTCACGTCGTAGGTGCTGAAGCCCTGCTTCATGAAGCTGATATTATATTTTCCCGGCGGTACCGAGCCGAAGACGTACCGGCCATCGTTGTTGGTGGTAGACGTGATCGCGGCATTTGTCGAAACGTCGGTGAGCTTGACCGCCGTGCCAGGAATGGCCGCGTTCTGCTCGTCGGTTACCTGCCCGGCAACCGTGCCAACCTGACTGGTCTGCGCCCACGCCGATGTAGCGCTCAGACTAAGGACGACCCCCAGGCATACAGCCAAGACCAGGAACCGATAGGAAACAGCAAAGCGAGTGAGCCGTGGGCTCAACAACATAACCTCTCCCCCTTTTTACGTAGAAACTAACGCTCTTTTCAAAAACTGAAAAACAAGACGATTGACTGGATTGTATTGCGGGGCGATGCGGGAGTCAAGAAGAAATTGCCGACGGCGGGAGGGATTACGTAAAAACGAGCCAATTGGCTCGCGGTCCCAGGACTTCTAGCCTAGAAATCGCTCAACAAACCCGCCCTAATGCGCGCGGCTCCGATTAGAGCCGCGCGCCTTAGGCAAGCGGGGCAGAATGCGAACCTGGCCGGGAAATCCAACGGCGCACCGCTGGATTGCAGGTAGGTAGCGTCGAGGCTTACCAGCCAAGCCTCAGTCCGAACTCCATCTGCCGTGGCGTGTTGGCTTGGCTGGTGATCTGGCCAAAGGACGTCGGGCTGCTTAGGGTAAGGCTGGGACCACTCATCTGGACGTGGTTAAGCGTGTTAGTGCACAGAATGTAAAGCCTGGCGGAGACGCGCTCCTTATAGACGCCGATATCCTTCGTTACGCTCGTATCGACATTCCAGGTGGGAAGGCCGCGAATGCCGTAACCGCCGGCGCAACTTGTATCGTATCCCAGCACGCAGGGCCGGAATTCCGACCAAACCTGCGCCGGATTTTGGAACGCATTCACGCCATAGGCCGGGGTCTTGGTGGCGACAGCCCCCGAGCCTTCAATCAGGTTACTGGCGTTGGTACCGGTAAAGAACTCGTTGTACCTGACCGCCATGTTGCCCGTGTAGGGCGAGAGGCCGACGGCAGCTTCTCCGATGCCGCCGCTGACCGCGCTGGTTCCCGGCGTAGTCACTTCACCGAACGCTTCGCAGCCCGTGCAATTGCCTTCGGTGTAGCTCACAGCCGAGGGGCCGCCACTCTGCGCGGTGAACAACGGAGCGATGGTCCAGCCGCCCAGAAGGTGTCCCAGCACGCCGTGCTGGCCCCTGAAATACGGGACCGAGTAGTACATAGATAGGTTATAGATGAACTTGTAGTCGAAACCTTGCACGCCGTATTGGGCGCCAGGGTTGTAGATCGACAGCGGCGTCTCGGAACTGGTGGCTTGCACTTGGAACCCGGTGCCCAAAGCCCTTCCCCAAGTGAAGTTCTGGATCGCGGTCAGACCGTGCCAGGTGGTGGTCTGCAGCCTGACGAATAACGCGTTGTAATTGCCAAAGCCCGCGCTGGTGGTGGCGTCAATCGACGTGGCCTGGCCGGTAGTGCTGCCGGGTATCGGCTGGCTAAATATCGTGCGCCCCAAGGTCCAGCTAGGCGCTTTGGTCATGGCATTCCAGATATCGCTGACGGCAGTCTCCTTGAACAGCGCCGTATTCTTGGACGCCAGGGCTGCCGTGCAGCTGGAATAGCCGGCGCAGTAGGACGAAGCGGATCCGCCCAGCGCCGCCTCGAAGAAGGGCTGCGCCGTGACGTTCGCGGCGCTCTGGCCGTTGAAGAACATCTGCTGGAATACTTGCGCGTATGCGGTCTGGAATTGCTGGCCGTTCAGAGTTTCCATATAGGGAACCGCATCGAGGTTCTCTTCCAGGAATTCGTTGCGGATGATCTTCCCGATATAGCCCACTTCCAGATGCACGTGCGAATTGATCTCGCGCTGTAAAGTGAGGGTAAATTGATCCGTACGATCCGGTTTGAAATTCGGGTCCAAGGTGTTGGCGTCCACACTTTCCGGATTCGATCCGAGGCCGGGGACGAACGGCTGCGCCAGGGTGGGAGAGGCCGCCGCAAGGGGAGCCGATAAGCCATCCGGCCCAAAGCGGAATGCGCTGGACGGAGTGGCGACCCCGCTGCCGGCGCAGGTCCCGTTGTTCAGCGGGTTGACGCAAGTGACGCCTTGCAGTATGCCGGGGCCGAGGAGCGGTACCAGAACCAGATCGACGCCGTTCAAGCGTCCAAAGATGCGGCTGTATCCGCCGCGGATCACGGTCTTGCCGCTGCCGAACACTTTGCCCAGAATGCCATCGCTATAGTGCGGATTCCACGCAAAGTTAACGCGAGGGCTGAATTCGGCGTAGTACGGATTGTAGGGGTACTTTGGCCCCGCGCCTACGTTCCTGATGAGGGAGTAGCCGATATTGGGGGTGTACGACCCGCCTTGCAGCGCAGCCGCCTCGCGCTGGGCGATGAAATCGGCGGCGACGATCGGCTGATTGTTGGAATCGACCAATATCGCTTGCTTACCGTTCAGTTCGTAGGGCGGCATTTCCAGGCTCCATCCCAACCCATACGTCAGGGTAAACGATGGCTTAGCATGCCAAACGTCGTTGAAATAAGTGGTGTAACTGGGGATAATGGACCGGTCCGTACCCGGAGTTCCAATAGGCAGCGGGGAAAGGCTCGGCAACGAGCGCGTATACATCACCTGGGTGGAGCTAACCAGACCCGTTAGATAGGAATAGTAAGTTTCAAAGCCGGGCTGGCTGGAAGCCGCAACCGAGGTTGGGACGTACGCGGCGGTTTGGGCGGTTCCATTGGGCAGCACATTCCAGTTAACTCCCGAGCTAGTAGAGAGGTAACTGACCTGGTCGTTCACGCCCGCCCCGTTATCCGTGCGCGAGTGGTAATCGTTATTGCGCTGATAGGAGCCGCCGAAAGAAAACAGGTGGTTGCCATGCAGCGACGAAATATCGTCTTTGATTAATTTATCCTGACCGTCCCAAAACCGCTGCCGGATGCTCTGCGAATTCACGTTGTAAGGAATGAGCGCGCTGGCGCTCTCGCCGCCGATTTCGATCGCGCCGCCAGCCCCTGGAAACTGCGGCGGGCCGTTCTGGTCGGACCATTGCCAGAAGGTGCGGAGATAGGAGAATACGAGCGTATTGGTGGTGGTCGGAGTCAGGATGGTAGTGAGCCCCGTGGCCCAGAGAGAGGGCTGCTGAGGACGGGGGGAAAGGGCCACCGGGGTTCCGAGCGTGTCGCCCGGGAAAAAGCCGCCGATATCCACCTGGCTGCTAGTTAAGCTGACCAGCTTGAAGTCGCGGTAGCTAAGGTACCAGTGCCACTTGTCGTTGAAATCGTGATCGATGCGGGCCACGTAGTTATTGGAAGTCAACGGCTGGCGGAGGGTGCTCAGAAGTCCCTGCGTGTTGTAGTTATCGCCCGCCAGCGGATTGTTGGGCAACGGCATATATTGGTTCCAGAGCTTAGCCACTTGTGGACTAATACCGATGCCGCGCGGGTCGCAGGCGCCTGCCGGGCAAGTCGCCGGCGCGTACTGGACACCGTTCACCGTGACCGTGGACGGGCCGATATTGTACGGCTGGTAAACACCGGACGCATTCGGCTCCTGGATAATGCCGGCCCTTAACAGCACTGAAGGCACGGTGGCGGTGTAAGAAGCCGCGTTGGGGAACCGCAGCGCTTCATAGTTGACGAAGGCATACCATTTCCCGCCCAGGAAATTCTTCGGGATTATGGGGCCGCCAAGAGAGCCGCCATAGCGGGTGCGGTGGTTGGAGACGATAGGCGTGTACCCCAGGGCAACACCGTTGACGGTCTGCGGCGTGTGATTGGCGCTCCACGAACGGGCCGACCCAATTTTGGTGTCGTAATAATACATGTACGCAGAGCCATGGATCGCGTTGCTGCCACGCTTGCTGGCCATCTGGATCTGACCGCCCGAAGAATTATTGAAGTCGGAGGTCTGGTTGGCCACGTTGACCTTAATCTCTTCGATGCTCTCGATAGGAGTCGGAATCACGCCGGAAGGGGCGCCGTTGGTTTGGGAGCCGCCCAAGCCGACAAAGTTCGTCTGGTAGCTGGTGACGTTTCCGGACATGTCGTCGGTGATGTTGGCGCCATCGAGAGTGTAGGTATTGGCGTCCGCGGCGCTGCCAGCGGTGTTGCCGCCCAATGTGGTGCCCGGCTGAACCAGCGCCAGCGTAGTGACGTCGCGGCTCATGTTAGGCAATTTCGCCAGGGATTCGAAGTTGATGTTGGCGCCGACCGTGGCATTCATAGTCTGCAATTGCGCGCCCGCGGTGGCCGAGACTTCCACGGTAGTCGCCGTGGACCCCACCTTGAGAACAGCATTGATTGTGAGCACGGAACTGATTTCTACCGCCTGCGCATTCACGTCGTAGGTACTAAATCCCTGCTTGACGAAACTTATGTTATAGGTTGCCGGCGGGACTGAGCTGAAGGAGTACCGGCCCTCGTTGTTGCTGGTTGTCGTGAGGTTTGTGTTCGTCGACGCATCCGTCATTTTGATGGCAGCGCCCGGAACCGCGGCGTTCTGTTCGTCGGTTACCTGCCCGACCACCGTACCAACTTGGCTAGTCTGCGCCCAAGCGGATGCAGCGCTTAGACTTAGGACAATCCCCAGGCATACAGCAAAAACCAGGAATCGATAGGAAACAGCAAAGCGAGTGAGCCGCTGGCTCAGCAACATAACCTCTCCCCCTTTACGTAGAAACTAACTCTTTGTACAAAAACCAACAAACGATGGTTGACTGGATTGTATTGCGAGGCGGCCCCGGAGTCAAGAAGAAAGTGTTGATGGGACAGATAGTTTATGGAAGCCTAGGAACTAGAACTTCTAGCCGAAAACCAGCCAGCCGCTCCTGCCAACCGCGCCACAACGTAATGGCTTCAACTCCCAGGCCCGGAGTGTCTCAGCGTTGAAAATCCCCATGCGTCAAAATAGATTGCATGAGCCGCTTAGATCGTCGCACCTTCCTCCAAACCACCGCTTTGGCTTTCACTCCCTCCGCTTCCGCCGCCGTTGGCCCCGCCTGGTTCGACCGGCCCATGCGCTGGGCGCAATTGACGCTGGTGGAGAACGATCCCGGCACAGTATGACCTCGAATTTCTGGCTCGATTACTTCCGGCGCACCCATTCCGATGCCGCTTGCCTCTGCCGCCGGCGGCTGCGTCGCATACTATCCGACCAAAATTCCGCTGCACTATCGCAGCCAATGGCTGGGAGATGGCGATGCCTTCGGCGATCTCGTGGCCGGCTGCCGCAAGCTAAAATGACGGTCATCGCGCGCACCGATCCGCACGCGGCCCACCAGGACGTTTTCGATCGCCATCCCGATTGGATCGCCATCGGCGCCGATGGCCGGAAGTTGCGCCATCCCGTGATGCCGGAGCTGTGGACCACCTGCGCGCTCGGTCCTTACAATTTCGAATTCATGACCGAGGTAACCAAAGAAATCGTTTCCCTATATAAGGTCGACGGCGTCTTCAGCAATCGCTGGGCGGGCTCCGGCATGTGTTACTGCGAGCATTGCCGCGAGAACTTCCGCGCCGCGGCGGGCCTCGATCTTCCGCGCGCCACCGATCCGCAAGACCCTGCGCGCCGCGCCTACATCGGCTGGAGACAGCAGCGCCTGTTCGATCTATGGAAGCTGTGGGATAGCGAGATTCGCAAGATCAATCCCGCGGCGCGGTTCATTCCCAATACCGGCGGCGGGGCCTTAGCCGATCTGGACATGAAGACCATCGGCGAGCGGGCCGATATTCTGTTCGCCGACCGTCAGGCACGCAGCGGCCTCACGCCCGCATGGGCCAATGGCAAGAACGGCAAAGAATACCGCTCCACCATGGGCGGCAAACCGATCGGCGGGATCTTCAGCGTAGGCGTGGAAGAGCCGTACCGCTGGAAGGACTCGGTGCAGAGCGGCCCCGAGATCCGCCTCTGGGCGCTCGACGGAATCGCCAACGGGCTGCGGCCATGGTTTACGAAATTCGGCGGCGTACGCTCAACGACCGGCGCTGGCTGCCGGTGGTGGAAGATATCTACGCCTGGCACTATCGCAACGAGCGATACCTGCGAAACGAGCGGCCGCTGGCGCGGTTGGGTTCGTCTATTCGCAGCAGACGGCGCGCTTCTACGGCGGTCCGCAGGCGCGGCAGAAGGTGGAGGACCACACGCTGGGCTATTACCAGGCGCTGATCGAGGCGCGCATTCCTTTCGAAATGGTACACGACAGGCTTCTGGACGCCGCCCATACCGAGCCAGTTCGCCGCCCTGATTTTTCCCAACATCGCCGCGCTTTCCACCGCGCAATGCGAGCAGATCCGCGCAGTACGTTGCGCGCGGCGGCGGCATCGTCGCGACCCATGAGACCTCGCTCTACGACGAATGGGGCGTGCGGCGCGCCGATTTTGGACTCGCGGATCTTTTTGGCGCGTCCTATGACGGCGCCCTGGACGCGCGCATGCAGAATTCCTACCTGCGGCTGGAAGCGGACCCGCTGACGGGCGCTCGCCACCCGATTCTGGCGGGACTGGAAGACGCCCGAGCGCATCATTAACGGCGTGTCGCGCGTGCATACGCGGACTATTGGAAGCTATCCCAATCCGCCCCTCACTCTGATTCCCTCCTATCCGGATCTGCCCATGGAGGAGGTATTTCCGCGCGTTCCCAAGACGGATATTCCCGAGGTTTTTGTGCGCGAAACCGGCCGCGGACGGGTGGTCTATTTTCCCTGGGACATCGACCGCGTGTTCTGGGAAGTGCTCTCGTGGATCACGGGAAGCTGCTGCGCAATGCGGTGGATTGGGCGGCCAACGAGCCGCGCCCGGTGACTGTGGTCGGCCCCGGAACCGCTCGATGTCACCCTGTGGAGACAGCGCGACTCGATGACCGTGCATCTGGTGAATCTGACGAACGCCATGATGATGAAAGGGCCGATCCGCGAGTTCATTCCCACGCCGCCGCAGAAGGTAAACGTGCGCCTGCCCGCCGGAGCGCGGGCGAAGAAGGTCCAGTTGCTCGTGAGCGGCCGCACACCTCGAGTTCAGGAGGCGAACGGGTCGGTGCAACTCACCGTCGATTCCATTTTTGATCACGAGGTGGTCGCCATCGATCTATAGTGCTTATCTTATGGCGCTACCCCAGCTCGCATGGAAGCCGCAGCCACACTCGATACACCGCGTCCTCCGCCCCCGCGCCAAAGCCGGCCTCTTCGCCGTAGCGCATCGCCAGACGGCGGCGTACGTGCGCCAGGCCGATGCCATCGCGCCGCTGCTGGGGGGTCTCGGGGTCGAACGCATTTTCAATTTCGATGGCCACCCCTCCGCCGGTGCGGCTAGCCTTGAGACGGATCCATCCGCCCTCTACCAGCGCCGCGATCCCGTGCTTCACCGCATTTTCCACCAGCGGTTGCAGCAGCAGCGCCGGCGCCAGGCAGTCCTGGCATGCGGCATCGATGGCCTCTTCCACGTGCAGCCGCGCGCGAAACGCACGCGTTCCACTTCCAGATAACTGCGCGCCAGCGCCAGCTCTTCGCGCAATGGAATGCTCTCGCGGTCGCCCAGCTCCAGCTGGAGCGCAGAAAGTCCGACAGCCGGATGCACATCTCCCGGGCGCGCGCGCCGTCCAGCATGGTTAGCGCTGCTATTGAGTGCAGGCTATTGAACAGAAAGTGCGGGTTCAGTTGAAATCTCAACGCCTGCAGTTGCGATTCGCGGGCCAGCGCGCGCGCTTCAGCCGCGCGGGCCTCAG
>CAVRPF010000026.1:0-73775 GCA_963723015.1 Bryobacterales bacterium | reverse complement strand
ACCTGAGTTAGCTGGGGCGATCCGGACCGTGTCATCGGTGCAGCCGTCGCAGGCGATCAGGATCTCAAGCCGATCGCGCGGATAATCCAGCGCCGAGAGGTTGCGGATCTTCTCGACGATGAAGCCCGCTTCGTTGAAGGCGGGCATGATCAGGGTCACCGGCGGCAGTTCGGCATCGGGCGTATACCGCGCAGTGCGCCATAGCGCGGCACCAGCCACCGCAGCACCTGCGGCCATAGCACGTGGTGGTAGAGGACCAGCGCCACCGCAACGGCGGTGACGGCCATGAACGCGACTTCCATGCGATGTCTCCAGCGGATCGGCGATGCGGCGGCAGATCAGCCGAGCGTGGCGATCAGCCGCGACGCCTCGGCTGCCCGCGCCTCCCAACTTTCCGCCGCGACGCTGGCCCGCCGGCGTTCCGCCGCGCCCGGGGTGTCGGACAGCGTCGCCCGCAGCGCCGCGGCAAACGCCTCCGGCGTCGTCGCCTGCGCGACCACATCGGTGTACAGTTGCAGCGCCGGATCGGCGTCGCCACCACCGGCCGGCCTGCGGCGAGGCATTCCGCAGCTTCAGCGGGTTGCTCGCCCGGATCTGCTCGTTGTCCAGGAACGGGATGATGCCGGCCGTCCAGTGCTGCGCATAGCCCGGCAGCGCCGCGCGCGGGCGCGGCCCGAGGATGTGGACATTGCCCAGGCTCCGGATTGCCGAGACATCCGCCGCCTCGTGCCCCAGCAGCACGAAACGCCAGTCCGGGCAGCAACCGCGCCACCGCGGCGATCAGGCCGTAGTCCAGCCAAGGGGCGAGGCTGCCGTAGAAGCCTGCAACCGGACCGTCGGCAGGCTCGGCCGCCCGCGGGGCCGGCGTCGCGAAACGGGCGAAATCGACGCCGTGCGGCAGCAGATGCGTCTTCGCCGCCGGGAAGCGCGCTGCCAGCACCGGGCTGCTGGCGAGGACGACATCGGTGCGCTGCGCCACTTCCTCCTCCATGCGGCGCGCCGCGGCACGATCGACGCCGGCCAGGGCACCGAAATCGTCGCAGCAATAGTAGACCACCGCCCGCTCGCCGAGCGTCCCGAGTGCCGGCGCGGCCGACGGCAGCGACGTCCACACGATCGGCCGCTGCAGGCCGGCTTCCTGCGCGGCCCGCCGCACCTTGGAGCCAATGAGGCGGGCGTTGACCGCGCGGCCGACGGCTCCTTCTGCCATCGGCAGGGCCAGCGGCTGCACGCAGGGAAACGGTGCCGGTTCGGCGGCAGGCTTCGCGGCGCCGGCAATGGCAGAGCGCAGCTTGCCGAGGCCACGCCGGAGATCCCGCAGCCCCAGGCGCGGGCGCAGCCCGATCGAATTGACCCACACCACCCGCCGATCGGCGGCGAGGTGCCGGACAAGGTGCTGGGTCGAGGAGGGCAGTCCGCCCCAGTCCTCGCCGAAGACGATCATGTCCGGTGCGGTTGTGGTCTGGTGTGGCAGGGGGGCATCGTGGCGTGTGTCATGGTGAGTTCCGGATCAGCAACCGGTATGCCACCCAAGATTGTCCTGCGATCACGCCGGTCGCCTGCCTTTGGCTGTCTCGAAAAACGCGAGGGCCGCTGTGTTCTTGCGAACTGCGATGCAGGCTGCGAGGTGGAGCGGCGGAGCGACCGAGGTCGCTTGCGTTGGCGTCACGGCTGGACGACGCATTCTCCATCATCGCCGGGCTTGTCCCCGTGATCGAGGTATAGGCGGTCTGGGGGAGCAAGGTTGTCTCCCCAGCGTCATGGCCGGGCGATGGTCTCACCGTCTGCGATTTTAACGGCGGGAGCAGATGGCCCTACGTCCGGCCATGACGCAGAGTGAGCGAGCCCGGCCGCCACATCCATCTCCAGAATAGCCTCATCCTGATGCGCAGGGAGACCCGCTCGGCCGTGACGATGGGGAGACGACCTCGGCACCGTTGCCCCTCCTACCCGGGATGCATGGGGGCGCAGTCCTGGCCTTCTACCCAGGCCGCGAAAAGCGCGACCACCGTGGCCGGTGGACCCGGCGGCGCGGAGGCAGCCGCCGGACTAGCTCGGCGTCAGGTCTTCGAGCGTGGCTCACCTTCATCGTCACCTGGTAGTGACGGACTTTACCGTTCTCAATCTCACCACGCATCTGGGTCACTTCGAACCAGCGCAGGTGGCGGAGCGTCTTGGAGGCGCGGGTGAGCGCATTCTCGATCGCTGCCGCAAGGCTGACTTCCGATGATCCCGCCAGCTCTATTACGCGATAGATATGGTCAGCCATGGCCGTGTTCCCCTTGTTGTGGTTTGCCTCTACCCTGACGCGCAACTGCGCGCCGGGTGGTGTGACCGGCCGGTTGTCGCCATGTCATATCTGGTTCGCAGCGAGCGCTGCGCAGGTCTGGTTCGCAGCGAGCGCTGCGCAGGCAGCCCTGTGGCCGGAATTGCAGTGCCAAGGCTCATCCCCCGGGTATCGGCTACGCCGGCCAGTGGATGAGATTTCCCGCGTCCAGGAAGTCTGTCCCGATCGCGGACGTCCCGAGTCTCGTCTCGCAACGCGGCACCGCAGTGTCTGACGGTAGCCGTGCAGATGTCCTGACAGGCCGGACCTTGGCGACCGGCAGGCGGCAGCGCCCAGGAGCCGATCGGCGGTGAACCGGCGGCTCCTGGATCAGCGGAGGAGTTGCTACGCCGGCGCGCGCCGCTGCCCGGCAGGCCCATATGCCGCTCACGTAGCCGCCAGGCGGCGACCAGCAGGGCGACGCCGAAGAAGATCGCATAGATCCCCAGCCACCACGCCAGCACCACAGCCCCGATCATCGGCGCCGCCGCTGCCCGGCAGGCCCCAGATCACCGACACGATGCCGCCGAACACCAGCCAGCCGCGCCCGTGGCTGGCATGAAGCCGGAACGCCGCGGTGATCTCAGCCCGCCGGTGATCAGGGCCCAGACCGCCAGCAGGATCACGAAGGCGAACACCGCCGCGGCGGGCACGACCAGGGCGATCAGGCCCATGATGATGTTGAGCACCGCCTCCCACAGCAGCGGGCCCCAGCGCACGCCGGCCCTGGACGCGCGCCAGGTCACCACCAGGCCGATGATGCCGTCGGCCAGCAGATAGGCCCCGAACAGCAGGGCCAGGGACAGCAGGGCCGCCCCCGGCGCCGCCAGCGCGATCAGCCCGAACAGCACGGCGATCACGCCGCGCAACGCGATCGTCCACCAATGCTGGGCAAGCATCCCGTTAATCGGGTCCAGGTCCGGGATGAGACCCGGAGACCCGAACGGTTGCGGTGAACCAATGGCCATGCTGTCCTCCCTGTATCCGTGGTTGGCGTCCCCGGCGCGCCGGCCCTGGTCCCGGCGTTGCCGGCCTTTGGGGCGGCGCTAGCCGCCGGAGCCGGATGGCGGCGTCTCGGTCTGCGGCTGTGACGACCCGCTACGCACTTCGATCTTCCGCCGCTGCTCCCGCTCCTTCGGCTTCGGTACGGCAATGGTAAGCACACCATTCTCGAAGGCGGCGTTCACTTCGTCCGGATTGACCTGGAACGGCAGTTGCAGGCTGCGCTGGAACACGCCGTAGGAGCGTTCGGTGAAGTGGGTATTCTCCCGCTCATCCTTGCGTTCGACCTTCTTCTCGGCGCGCAGGGTCAGCACCCTGTCATCCAGCGCGACCTCGATATCCTGCTCCTTCACGCCGGGCATTCGGCGATGACGCGCAGGTCGCTTTCGGTTTCGGTTACTTCCACCCGCGGCGACAGCACGCCGCGCACCGGGTCCGGCGCCTGCGGGAATTGACCGGCTTCGGGGCCGAACACGTCCTCGAACAAGCGGTTCATCTGCCGCTGCAGGACGGTGAACGGCGATGTGCCCAGCCCGCGGTCGACCAGCGACCCGGGGCGGAACTGTGAGATCGGATTGTAGGCCATGTCTGAACTGCTCCTGGTTTTCAGGCGGTTTGATTGTGACCATTGGGACAGTTATTTCAGAGATGAAGACGTGGAACCGGTCTGGCCGGCGTCCAATCACGTATATGGGATGGCTTGCGGCAACTTGCCAGTCCGTAAAACTGCGTAGTCGGCGCCACCTCTCCGGCCGCCGAGGCGATGCAATGGCAATCCGTAAATTATCCCGCTTTTCAGACCTTTGGCGAACTCCTGACCCGGACGGCCGAACCGGTGCAGAAACGGCATCGGCAACGGGGCCTGTACATCACCCCGGCGCCGCGTCCCAGCGGTCGCGGGCGCCGCGTGATCCTGCTTTTCGCCGCATGCCCGCACGGGTTAGCATAGGGCCGCCAGGCGTGGAGGAATCTGCATGAATAAGGTCGCGGCCGTCACCGGGGCGGCATCAGGTATCGGCGAGGCGGCGACCCGCCGGCTGCTGAAGGCCGGCTGGACCGTCTATGGCCTGGATCTCCAGGCCGAAGCGGCTGGAGGCGATGGAGGACGAGCTTTCCGGCTACCGCGACCATTTCCGCCCGATCATCTGCGACGTCGCCGACAGTTCCTCGGTCGGCGTCGCCTTCGCCGGCCTCGGCTCCGGCCTGAACGCGCTGATCTGCTGCGCCGGCGTGCTGCGCACCGCACTGATGGAGGACATGCCGATCGAGGATTTCGACCTGGTGATGAACATCAACATGCGCGGCACGTTCCTGTGCGCGCAACAGGCGCTGCCGTTGCTGCGGGCCCGGCCTCCCCGGACAATCCGTCGCGGGTCGTGCTGTTGTCCTCGCTCGCGGCGCTGCGGCCGAAGGTCGTCAGCGGCGCCTATGCCGCGTCGAAAGCGGCGGTCAGCCAGTTGTGCCGGGTGATGGCCGCCGAGTGGGCGCCGTCCGGCGTGCTGGTCAACGCTCTGGCGCCCGGGACGGTGGATACGCCGATGGTCCGCGCGGTGGCGGATCCACAGCAAGGGCTACCGGCCGTCGGGCGTCTCTCCGCTCGGCCGCATCGCGCAGCCGGATGACATCGTGGACGTCATCATGTTCCTGCTGTCCGACGCGGCACGCTATGTCACCGGCACCACGATCCCGGTCGATGGCGGCACGCAGGCGGCGTTCATTCCTCCGGGTTCCAACATGTGATGCTGCGCTGGCTGGTCCTGCTGCTGTTGTCGCTGCTGGCCCTGCCGGCCTGGCGCGGCGGACGAGCGCGTGGTGAACGTCTACAACTGGACCGACTACATCGATCCCGCGGCGCTGAAGCAGTTCACCGCAGAGACCGGCATCAAGGTCCGCTACGACGTGTTCGACAGCCTGGAGACGCTGGAGGCGAAGCTGCTCGCCGGCCACTCCGGCTACGACGTCGTGGTGCCGAGCAACGAGCCCACGTTCTCGCGCCTGATCCGTGCCGGCGCGCTGGCCGAGATCGATCGGGCGAAGGTGCCGAACTGGAAGAATCTCGATCCGGCGCTGATGCAGCGGGTGGAAAGCTCCGATCCCGGCAACCGCCACGGGGCGATCTACCTGTGGGGCACCATCGGCCTGGGGTTCAATCCGGACCGCATCCGCGCGCTGGCGCCGGACGCGCCGCTGGACACTGGGACCTGCTGTTCAATCCGGACAAGGCGAAGCGGCTGGCGCCCTGCGGCATCATCATGATGGACTCGGCGATCGACGTGATCCCCTCGGTGCTGCACTATCTCGGCCGCGACCCGGACAGCACCTCGCCGGCGGACCTGGCAGGCGGTGGAGAAGACGCTGATGGCGATCCGCCCGTATATCCGGGACATTCGCCAGTGGCGGCGCGCTGGAGGCGCTGGCGACCGGCCAGACCTGCCTGGCGTTCGACTATTCCGGCGACGTGGTGCAGGCCGAGGCGCGCGCGCAGAGGCGAGCGAGGCGTCACCGTGCAGCTATGTCGCGCCGAAGGAGGGCGCGGAGGTCGGCTTCGACATGCTGGCGATCCCGGCCGACGCGCCGCACAAGGACGCGGCGCTGGCGCTTCATCAACTTCCTGCTGCGGCCCGACGATCATGGCGGGGATCACCAACGTGACGCACTATCCCAACGCGGTGCCGGCCACCCGCGACGCTGGTCACCCGGACTGCTGAACGACCCGCGTCTTCCCGACCGATGCCGACATGCGGCGCTTCTTCACCATCGGCGCCGTCCCGCCGGCAGCCGAGCGGCTGCGGACGCGGTATGTGGGTTAAGGCGGGTTGAAGGCGAGTGCCGCTGAGGCGGCGCACCGGGCTGCTGCTGATTGTCAGCGGCCTGACGGTTCGCTACGGCGCGGTCGTGGCGCTCGACGGCCTGGACCTGACGGTGCGGCGCGGCGAGTTGTTCGTGCTGCTGGGCGGCTCGGGTTCCGGCAAGACCACGCTGCTGCGGGCGCTCGGCGGGTTCGTGCGGCCGCGACGCCGGGCGGATCATCTCTGGACGGCACCGACATGACCGCGCTGCCGCCGCACCGCCGGCCGGTCAACACGATGTTCCAGTCCGACGCGCTGTTCCCGCATCTCAGCGTCGCCGCCAATATCGGCTTCGGCCCGCGCCAGCGGGGCGTCTCGCGCGCCGAAACCGAGCGGCGCGTGGACGCGATGTTGGCGCTGGTGCGGTTGGAGGGTTACGGCGCCCGCCGCCCGGCCGAACTCTCCGGCGGCCAGCAGCAGCGCGTGGCGCTGGCCCGCAGCCTCGCCCCGAGCCGGCACTGCTGCTGCTGGATGAGCCGCTGTCGGCGCTGGATCGAGGCCTGCGCGCGGAGACCGCGCGCCGAACTGGTGCGGCTGCGAGGCGGCTCGGCATCACCTTCATCCTGGTCACCCACGACCAGGATGAGGCGCTGACGATGGCCGACCGGATCGGGGTGATGCAGGCCGGCCGGATGGCGCAGGTCGGCACGCCGGCGGAGTTCTATGAGCAACCGGCGAACCGGTTCGTGGCGGAGTTCCTGGGCGGCGGCAATCTGTGCCGGCATCGTTCGCGCCGACGGCATGACCATGGACTGCCCGGCCCCGGGGCCGCTCCGGCCGAGGCCCGGCATCGCCGGGTCCGGGGCTGCTGGGGATGCGGCCGGAACGCATGCGGCTGGACGGCGTTCGGGTATGAACCAGATGACCGGCGTTGTCGAGCGGACGACCTATGCCGGCGACGCGCTGGCTGTCCGGTCCGGCTGGCGGACGATCGTTCTCGGGTGAACCAGTCGCTGGCGGACGGGGCCGCCGCCCGGCAGGAACCGGGCGCCGCCGTGCGCGTCGTTTGCCGCCCGACGCCTGCATCCTGCTTCCCGGATGAGCGGTCCCCCGCCGCTTCTCGCTTGGCTTCCTCTGGTGGGTCTGTCTGTTGCTGGTGGCCCGCTGGCATCGTCCGGTGATTGCGCTGGCGCCGCCGGCGGACTGGTGCCGCCGTTCAGCCTGGCTCCGATGCCGGGAAATTACGCCATCGCGCACCGATCCGCTGTACCGCGACGCGTCTGGGCGAGTGTGCGAGCCGCATGGTCTCGACGGCGATCTGTCTGCTGGTCGGCTTTCCGATGGCGCTCGCCATTGCGCGGGCGGACGCGCGCTGGCGAACGCCGTTGCTGCTCGCGCTGATGTTGCCGTTCTGGACCGGCTTCCTGATGCGCATCAATGCCTGGATCGGCATGTTGGCGATGACGGCTGGATCGCACGGCTTGGCCGGGACTCACCTGCTGTATACCGATGCCAATGTTGCAGGGCAATACCGAGATCGTTCTGCTGATTGCCATAACTCTGGCCGTAATCCGTATAGATGTTGTAGTTCCCAGCGAAAGAGACATCGAGCAGGAAAGCCTTCGGCAATTGCCGCTGGATGCCCAGCGAGTACTGATAAGTGCGGGGGATCTTGTAGTGCAGCATATCGCCGTTGGTTCCATTGCCAATATTGGCGTAAGCGCCGGCGGCCGTTCCGGATGGCGCCGCCAGTCCGGTGGGGAACGGATCGACGATCGAGTACGGGCCGGTAGGAGCGCCGTTCGTGCATGGATTGCCGCTTACCAGCGGATTCGAGCACGCTGAAGGGAGCTGGCCGCCAGTGAACGTGCTGAGGTACGGCGTAGTGACGCTGAAGCCCGTTTGAGAGTTGTTGTTTTTGGTATCGGATTGGTAAAAGACGCCAAACCCGCCGCGGATCACGTTCTTGGTGCCCAGGCGGTACGCAAAACCGATGCGCGGCGCGCCATTGGTCCAGTCGGTATAGCGCGTCCGGCTCGGTAGGCCATTCTGACCCGCGAATTGCCAAACTCCCCAAATCGCTGGTGGCGGCGAGGGATAGGGATACTTCGGATTGGTGGCATTGTAGGCCGCGGCATTCGCGTTCCAGGCCGAGAGAATAGCACTGCTGTCCGGGTTCACGGCGTTGATATTGAACTGCTCGGCCATGCGGTTATAGCGCTCCAGGTATGGGATCTGGACTTCATAGCGGAGCCCAATGTCCACCGTGAGACGGTCGGATACGCGCCAGGTATCCTGCATGTAGCCGGCATAATAGGGGCGGGTGAGATAATAGCTGGCGTTGTTATCGATGCTGCCGCTGGTGGGAATACCTAGCAGGAGCGCAGCGACGCCCAGGTATGTATCGGCGCCCCCGTTGGTTGTGGAGGCATGATCTGAGGCCTGCTGAGTAAGTCCCGAACCGAATGTGAGCGTGCCGTAAGCGTTGCCAGGTCCGACATTGCCCTTGGCCTCATAGTGGGCCTCGAAACCGAAGCGTATCGAGTGCTTGCCCTTTTGCCAACTGAGGCTGGGAAGAAATTGCCAGGAATTATAGGGCGACCAGCTATAACTGCCCGAACCGAATAGCGGGCTGGCAAAACCGCCGATGTTGATGTTGGGAATCACCGACTGGTTGACCGTGGGAGCGTGAATCATTCCAGTCATACCCACCGAAGCCGGCGTAATGGACTGCGCCTCTTCCGTGTAGCCGGGCGTCAACTGTACGAAGCGGAAGTATCCCGCGCGGAGATCAAGGAAAAGCGTGGGCGAAATCACGTGCGTTTCGTCGAGAGTGAGGTTAGTGAATGTGCGGTTGTTGTCGATGTTCCCGTTACCAACCACGGGCGGACCGAAGCCGTTGGTCGATCGGTACTCAAAACCGTGAAACTCCGAAAACATCATGTAGAACCGGTCGCGATCGTTGAAGACGTGGTCCCACCGGCCGATCGGCTGGTTATACCAATACCGCCCTTCGTTATTGGTATTGAAAAAATTATTATTAAGATTTCCCACTCCCTGCCCAACTGTATTGGGACCGGGAAGATATTTCAAAATATTTTCCGCTACCGGGCTGATTCTATTCTGCGGGATCACGTCGCCGGGGAATGGGTTGCGCCAGTAAGTGGAGCCGTTCGAACCAGTGCATGGCTCGGAAGCGATGCTGCCGCAGGCGTGCGTGGTCAGTGGATCGTAAACTGTAATGCCATAATTGGCAAAGTTCTGCCCGTTTCGCATATCGAACGGTATGGTGGTGGTTCCGGCGCCGGGAAAAGGAATGGCTTCCTGGTAACCCTCATAGCTTAGGAACATGAAATCTTTGTCCTTGCGTATGGGGCCGCCAAACGTACCCCCGAACTGGTTGACCTCCATACGACCTTTAGGTTGCCCGGCCACATTAGATTGAAAGTAATTCGCGTCCAGGACGCTGTTGCGCAAGTAGTCGTAAAGAGTGCCGTGCCAGACATTGTTTCCCGACTTGATGGTGGTGTTCACCGCGCCGCCGGCTTCATGGCCCAGCGAGGCATCATAGGTCGTGGTGACAGCCTTGAACTCCTGGATGGCATCCACGCTTGGGGCGAAATCCCACTGGCTGCCGTTATCGCTGATGACGACGCCATTCATCATGAATACGTTATTGCCATTACCTTGGCGCGCCCCATTGAACTTATAGGAGCTGTTGACGTCCCACGCGCGGGTACCTGAAAAGCCGCTGGCGCCGAACTGCTGCTGGCCGAAGATAACCCCCGGCGTGAGCGACAGCAGCATATAGCTCTGGCGGCCGTTGAGTGGCAGATCCTGCGTTTGCGTAGGGTCGAACACCAGGCCGCGGTTGGCGTCGGAAGCTTCGAGGAGCTCCTGCTGACCCGTGACTGTAACCTCCGTGGCGGCCTGCCCGATAGTCATCTGGACGGGCAGATTCAGGACCTGTTGAACCAGCAGCGTGATCTCTTGCCGCCTCACCGTGGAGAAGCCGGCGGCCGAGATTTCCACTGTGTATGCTCCCGGTTGGAGATAGGGAATCGTATAGACTCCCTGCGCGTTGGTTTTGACCGAAATAGCAGCATTGTTGGCGTTGTTAGTCGCTTTTACCGTGGCGTTGGGTACTACGGCGCCGCTCGGATCGGTGACCACCCCGGTGATGGTTGCCGTATCCTCCTGGGCAAAAAGCCCGCAACAAAGCAGAAAGAAAATAGCGAAAAGCGAGATACTAATCTTCATGGATCGTATACCTCCTGAACCGCCTGCGACGACTGGATCTCTCCTGTTATCGTTATCAGCCGGCAATGCCGCGCCGATAACTCGGATGGCGAGAGAGATCGTTTCCCTGATTGATCTAATCAAACCGCAAATACATGACATTGGCAAGCGGATTTCGCCGGCCTCAGGTCAGGATAGTGCGCTATAACACATTATTCGCTAGGGCCTTGCGAAAGTAACCTGGACGCCGGTTTGAGCCGGCTATAGCTGTTACCCGAGGCCGGACGGCAGATACCGGGGCTTCGCGATTCGCCAACTCAGCGCGGGCGCAGCGTTAGTTTCCGATCGGAATGTACAGAGTCTGAGTTCCCGCGGTCCCATTCAGCGTAAAGGTCAGCGCCGCGTTGCCTGCGGGGGCTGTGGGCACCGTTAGATTGAATTGATAGAGTCCCGTGTAGTCGGGTGCCAAACCGTCGTACATGAAGTTCGCGGGTACGCCTCCGATGGTGATTTGCAGCGGGAGCGCCAGCGAATTCGCCGACTGTACGAGCTGGCCCGCCGGCGTGGTGGGCGTGACCGAGCCGAAGCCGACGCCGTACAGCGTGATAGTTTCGCCCGGCTTCACCGGCCGTGAATTGAGGCCCTGGATGGCATTGCTGGGTAGCACGTAAGTTCCGTCCGGCAGCAGAGCGGTGACATATTGGACCGCGCCAATCTTGAAGAAAGAAGGCGAAAGGAGACCCGGTTGTACCGCGTTGACCATCACGGTATACTGCGTCGCCGCGCCGTTTGCATTGGTCACGACCATTTGCTGCGATCCGGTAGGCGTGTTGGATGCGAGCAGTGCGTTCACCTGGGTAGGGCTGATATAGTCGATGAACGCCGGCTGGCGGCCAACCGTAACCGACGTCTTATCGAGCGAGGTTGGTGCCTGGTTGCCCACGAAATCAGATCCAGCCCAGGTTCGCGTGTCGCCCGCGAGATTGGACCCGTAGATTTCCACCCACGTCCCTGGCGCGAGCGATGAAAAAGCGCCGAACGCGCTGGCGCTGACGGCGGTGGTGACGGACGGCGCTGGGGGACCGGTGGGCGAGGTCGTGTTCTTGCATACTCCGTGCGAGCCCGCGTTGTAGATCGCCTGTATTTCCGTTTGCGAAAGTGCGCGGCTGAACGCCTGAATCTCGTCGATAACGCCGTTCCAGGTGCGCGTATAGCCCAGGCTGAAGAATTGGGGCAGCGCAGATCCGAATGTCCAACCCGAGGAAGAGTACGTCACGGTCTTGGACAACGTCAACGAGCCTTCCAGCGTTCCGTTGACGTATAAACGGAAGACCGCGCCATCATAAGTCACTGCGGCGAGGTAGAACTGGCCGGCCGCGAACTTATCCGTCGACGTGATGTATCCGGACGCGGAGAGAAGGTTTCCAAATTCGAATACGAACTGATCGGTCTTCGCGCTCCAGGAGAGCGCTACGGAATCGTCATCATTATCGATATTCTGGGCCAGTATCACGCCGCCAAAGGCGTCGTTTGAATTATCGTTGCCGGGCGTCGGGCCGTCTGGCCTCACCCATGCCGTCCAGGTGAAGATCTGGTTTGCAAGCGCTGGAGCGGACGGAACCTGGATATATCCCTTGCTGGCGAAAGTGAATCCGTCGAGCACCTCACCCGGCGCCAGACTGATGCCGACGGCAGTGGTCGCATTGTTGCCACCCACGATGTCGTTTTCGCCGGTATCGCCGGGCCACCAGCCCACCATGCTCGCCGGCGGCGGAAGACAACCGGTCCCGCCGCTTGCGCTCGAAGCGGTCAGGGCGATTTCATCGAAGAACGCCTCGGTCAGAATGCCATCGCTGCCGGTGGAGGTGAGAACAACAATGAGCGGCTGGCCGGCGGCGGGATTGTTGGCTCCGCTCGAGTAAGTAGCCGAGTCCTGCCCGAAGCTGTTCGCCGCGAGGTTGAGATTGCCTGCCGAAGCCAGCATCGTGGTTCCTGCCCATAATTGGATGGCGTAGTTGAAACGGGGCGTCGAGGCGCGGCGGCCGACCAGCGCGGATAACGTGTAATTCACGTTATCCTGCAGCGTCGCGGAAAGCGTCTGGGAGAGGGAAACCGTGCCGGCGCCCTCTATATTCACAAACCCTACGTTGTTCCCGAGCCACCAGTCCGCGGTCCAGTTAATCGGGAGCGGCGCAAACGCGCCGGCATCGGCGGGGGCGATAGTGGCCGAGCCGGTCCAATTCGATACGGTTCCTCCCAGGGGAAATGTGGAGTTAGCGATGACGTTGGAGTACAACCCCGTGCCGCCGCCGGCAAGTGCCAGGTTAGCGGATTCGAACGATGAGTTTTGGATGGGAATCGATTGGGCCTGTGCAATGACGCAGCTTGACAGCAAGGATATAGCTATTCCCATTGTTCGGCAAAGAGCGCCGGGTCGGTTAGTAATCGGCATATTGATATATGCGCGAAGCGAGCCTGCTGCCGCCAAAAAAAGTAGGAGTTCGTTGTTACCATGAATCTCGGGATTCGTGCAGGCGCCCGGATCAGTTACGGAACAGCTCCGCGCATTTTCTGCGGGAGACCGGAATATGGCGGAAGCCATCCTGCGCGAAATTCTTCCGAAGCTGCACCAGATCGCGATGCGGCATTTACAGAGCGAGCGCGCTCCCGCTCCGGTCTCGCCCACCGAGCTGATTCACGAAGTCTGGATACGCCACTTGCACAAAGGTGGCTGGCCGGTTGAGAATCGCGACCATTTCTACGCGATTGCGGGTTGCGCGATGCGGCGAGTGCTGGTGGAGTTCGCGCGTAACCGCTCGGCGCTTAAACGCGGCGGCATCGAAGGCACATTAGAGCTCGACGGCGCGGCCATCGAGCCAGTGGACGCGCGGAGCGCGGAACAGGTTGTCGAGATCGGACTATTAATGGAGAAGCTGGCGCGCTCCCACCCGAAAAGCGCGCACATCGTCGACCTGCATTACTTCGCCGGGTTCTCACTCGAAGAGATTGCCGGCGTCACGGACATGAGCCCGCGGCAGATTCGCCATCTTTGGGTGAAGGGCCGGGACTGGCTGCGGGACCGGATGACGCCGCGATTAGATCGCGGACGATAGGGTCCGCGAAATGGCGGGCAAGCCGCGGGCGCCTGGCGGGATCGAATTCCAGAGCGGAGCCGAGCAGGTCTATGGATTCGGCGGATAATTGGAGCGGCATGGCCCGAAGCAGCTCGCGCACCCTTTGCGGCAGGTCCATGCCGGCATCGGGTAAGAGAGTGAGGAGCGTTTGGCCGGTGAGCATTTCGAGCAGGATTTTCGCCAGGCTGTAGATGTCGCTGGCGGCGGTGGCAAAACCTACCGCCTGCTCCGGCGCCATGTAATAGATTGTGCCCGCGGCCCGCGATAGTCCGTGAATGGTTTGATCCGGCTGGTTCACGATGGCGATGGAAAAATCGATCAGGACGAGATCCTCGCCGGGCGGCGCATTCTTCCGCAACATGACGTTTTCCGGCTTGAGATCGCGATGAAAGATGCCGCGCGCGTGGATCTCGCCGAGTGCGTCGGCGGCCTGCCGCAAGAAACCGGCAGTCCGGGCGGGATCCAGCGGCCCGCTTTTCAGTAGCTCTCGCAGAGCGCCGCCCTCGATCAGTTCCATTACGAGGTAGGCGCCCCTCCCGGCGCGAGGCCGTGCGCGTAGACGGCGACAACGGAAGGATGGCAGATATGTTCCAGCGCGGCGAGCTCTTGCTGAAAGCGGTGGGATACCCACTCTTCATCGACCGATTCCCGGCGGAGGATCTTGATGGCGCAAAAGCGTTCGGCGAGCAGATCGCGGCCCCTGAAGACCGTGGCGAAACCGCCGCGCGCGATGACTTGTAGCACGTGAAATCGTCGGTCAAGGGTTACGCCGATAAAACGGGATTCGGGGATCAGGATCGCGGCGCGCCAGGCGTCGATTTGTGGCAGTTGGCTGGAGGCGCGCCGTTTGGATTTCTTGCGCCAAGCCAGTCCTCCCGCGGCTCCCGCGAAGCCGATTCCGGTGAACGCCAGCAACGCGGGAGCCGTGAACCACCACGGCCGAGCCACGGCAATTTTCCAACTGGATGTGGCCGACCATCGGCCGGTGTTAAAGCGGCTCTGAAACTCCAGCGTGTGCTTGCCCCATGCGGGTGAGCCAAGGTCCCAATCGAGGGTGTTAAGTTCGCGCCAATCCTTCTGCTCGGGCAGCAAGCGCGACCGAACGCGAACCGCGTTGCGGCGGTCAAATTGAAGCGATGCGAGGTGAACTGTCAGCTTACGCCGGAAAGGCAACTCGCCGGCCGTGTCGGCTGGGATAGTGGCTTGCCCGCCGGCCGAGAAGGAAGAGACAAAGACGCGGGGAGCGCCGGGCGGTTCGACAAAATCCGCGGGAGGCGCAAAGTGGAAGACGGCGGTATCCGCGGCCCACCATACCGAACCATCCGGATCGCTGAAGAAGGAGTTGTGATTCACATCGACATTGGTCAACCCATCGGCGTCACCCAAGCCGTTCCAAACCCCGTGGAGGGCCTGCTGCCCGGTGGCGGCAAACATGCCGTCCAGCGAACCGCGCCAAAGCCAGCCCCGGTTATCCGTGCCAAAGGTGTAACCGAGCGCGGCGCCGGCGTCCCGGCCGATGGTATACCGGCGAATTTGGGAAGCGACTCCTCCGTGAAGCAGGACCAACGCCGACGCGGTGTTGTAACCCATCCAGACCTCTTCCCCGTTGGGAAAGGCGAGAGAGCGGCATAAACCAGTGGGAGTGCCGCGCGCCACGGCGTCCCACCCCTGCGCCTGTCGATGGATCAGCGCGCCGGAGAAGCATCCCCACAATCCGCCACGCTGGTCGGAAGCGAGAAAAGGATCGGGTGGGAGCGTTCCATCGGGATTGCGAGCTACGGGGAGCAGTTCGCCACCTTTGCGGATGAGTTGGAAAAATCCGGCGCCTGCTACCCAGATGCCGCCATCGGCCGACCTGGCAAGGAACTGAGGCCTAAAGCCGCTGCCGCCAGGGACTCGCGCGTCGATGACGCCCGTCGGCATTCGCAAGTGGATCACGGTCTTACCGGAAACCGCGCCATAGAGGTTTCCATCGGGCTCGGGCAGGAGTGAGCTGATGGAGCCGAGCCCTTGTGTTGCGGGCAGAAGGCGCCAATCGCCGTCATCGCCAAGGGTAGCGATTCCTGCGCTTGTTCCCGCGAACATCCTGCCGCGCGATTTGGCGATGGACCAGACCGGTCCATAGGGGCTTTTCCAATAACTCAACTGGAAGGGGTGAGGAAAGCGGTAAAGGCCGCCGATGCTGCCCACCCAAATGGCGCCATCCTTAGCCTGGATGGCGCATGTCATGGTTTCAGACGGCAAGCCATTTTCTTGCGTCACCACTTGGAACGACTTGCCCCGGCCGATGGAGAGCGAAGCCGCATTCGCAAAGAGGATCCGGCCATCGCCGGTCTCTTCCACGCCGGCCCACACATTCCTTCCCGCGACCGGGGCGGGCAGCGGGACGGGACTCGAACCGCCCTGGCACTGATAGGCTGCCGATTCGAGGGTGCGGAACCACAGGCAGCCGGAACGATCGCGGAGCACGTTGCGCACCTCGATAGAGGTGCGATGCACAATAGGCGCGGGTGGTTGGCCCGGCGTCCAATTCGCAATGAGCTGAGCCGGATATTCGCACCACCCCCCAGGACACGCGCTCAGAATAGCGCCATTGGGATCGCGCGTTCGAAACTCTGCGATGGGCCAGCCGGTTAGTTCGGCCGCTTCCCAGACTCCGCGCGCGCGACGCACGCGGTATGCGGAAGGCTCCGGCTTTCCCGGCGGAGAGCCGCTCACAATCAGGAGTCCCGGGGCGACGCTAGTGACGCGCGCGGCAATTACATCGGGAGGAAGCTTTTCCAAACGGCCGCGGAAGAAACGGTACGCGCCGTTTTGTGAACCGATCAGGATTCCGCCTTCGTCGTCTTCAGAGAGACTGAAGGTGGTGGTAATCGGGAACCCCGAATCGTGGAGCGAGAAGAAGCGCGCGCCATCGAAGGAGAGGACATCCTGCAGGGTAGCGATCCAAATACGGCCCCGATGGTCCTGAATGATGTGCTCGATGTTCTTGGGCGAACCGGCGATGGGGATAAAAGGATAGAGTGGCGCCGCCAGAGTGGCATTCGCGAGGAGAAGCAATCCTGAAAGCCGCCGCATACTCGTTCAATTATCAATGCGCAGGATGGGCAGAATAGCGCCAAGAGTACTTGATGCTTCGACCGGCAGAGCCGGGCGGCGCACCGTTATTGGAATAGAATAAATTCGGCCGGTCATGATGATCGACGCCGGCGCCAGAGCCGGCGTTGGCGAACTTTCTGGAGCAAAATACACCATCCTGCTGTGGTGCTTCAACTATAGGCATTGATTAATATTAGCTTGATTTTGGTCACTGGTAAAGTGTAGGCTTGTAGACATATGATTATCTCAATGCGGCCCCATGCCTCAAAGGCGGAGATCGACCATGTCTGCGACCGGATTCGCGAGTTTGGCTATCGCGTGCATTCTATTGAAGGCGAGGGACGGGTTGTTATTGGCGTAGTTGGCATCGGCGATGTCACGGCTTGCCTGGAATCGCTAGAGGCCACGCCGGGGGTGGAGAGCGCGGTGCGGATCTCGGCGCCCTACAAGTTTGTCAGCCGTGAGTTCCGCAAAGAGCGGTCCGCGATTCGGGTGAACGGAGCCGAGATTGGCGGCGGGGAGTTCCTTGTGATCGCCGGGCCGTGCTCGGTGGAAAGCGAGCGCCAGATTATGGAGACCGCCGAAGGCGTGGCTGCGGCCGGCGCGAAAATGCTGCGCGGAGGCGCCTTCAAACCGCGGACTTCGCCTTATGATTTTCAAGGCATGGAGCGTGAAGGACTAAAACTGCTACGCAAGGCGCGCGAGGCCACCGGTCTGGCCATCGTCACTGAGGTAATGAGCGATCGCGACGTGGAACTGGTTGCCGAATATGCCGATGTGATGCAGGTGGGCGCACGCAACATGCAGAATTTTTCGCTACTCAAATCGCTGGGAAGCTGCGGCCGTCCGGTGCTGCTGAAACGCGGCATGAGCTCGACCGTAAAGGAACTGCTCATGTCGGCGGAATATGTTACGGCGCACGGGAATGCCGGCGTGATTCTGTGCGAGCGCGGCATTCGCACATTTGAAACCGCTACGCGAAATACTTGCGATATAGCCGCCATTCCGGTGCTGAACGAGCTGACGCACCTGCCGGTGATTCTCGACCCGAGCCATGCCACCGGCAAGCGGAGCCTGGTACCGCCGTTGGCGCGGGCGGGGGTGGCGATCGGCGCCGATGGATTGATTGTAGAGGTACATCCGTGCCCTGAGAAAGCGGTTAGCGATGGAGCGCAATCGCTGACGCTCGAAGGATTCCGCGCTATGATGCGGGACCTGGCGCCGTACATGGAATTATGGAAGGCGGCGCGCGCTTCCGAGGCGGCCGCCGCCGCATGAGATACTGCCCTTGTGAATAAAGGCAAGGCATGGCTGTTGATCCTCGGCATGGTCGCGGGGTGCTTCGCGGCAATCTGGGCGGCAATCGCCTATCGGGGGCGAACCCTGTCGCCGGCGGAATTGATCAAACGGCTGCCCGCGGAAAATGCCTTGCTGCTGTATATCGATTTCAGCGCGCTGCGGCGTGCTGGATTGCTGCAACTGCTGGACGGCTCTAAGTTAGGCCAGGAACCGGAATACGAGAGCTTTGTCCACGACACGGATTTCAATTACGTGCAGGATCTGGATAGCGCCCTGGCGGCATTTGCGCCTACCGGAAAGTATATTTTGGCGCAGGGGCGCTTCGATTGGCAGGCATTACATGCGTATGCGGAAAAGCAGCATGGAGGCTGCTACAACACTCTCTGCAAGATGGACGGCAGCACTGCGGACCGCAACATTTCCTTCCTGCCTCTGCAGTCCGGATTGATGGCGCTGGCCGTAAGTCCGGATTCCGCCGCGGCGCTGCGGATGGAGACTAAAGAAAGCGGGCCATCCTTGCCGGCGCCGGATGCGCCGGTCTGGATGCTTCTGCCGCGGTCATTTTTAAAATCGCAGGACAGCTTGCCGGCGGGCACGATCCAGTTCGCCAAAAGCGTGGAAGACGCCAAGAGCGTGACGCTTGGATTCTCACCGGAGGGTAACCGGCTGGCCGCTCGGTTGAACGTGTTGTGCGCTACCGAGCAAGACGCGCAATTGGCCGCGGCCGCCATGACGAAACTCACGCGAGTGTTGCAGGAGCAGATCGCGCACGCCCCCAAGCCAAACACGCCCGATGCGAGTTGGGCGATGGCCTCGGTGCTGGCGGCGGGCCATTTCGAAAATAAAGGCGCGCGGGTGCTCGGGTATTGGCCCATCG
The DNA here is from genome assembly GCA_963723015.1 of Bryobacterales bacterium. Lineage (GTDB taxonomy): Bacteria > Acidobacteriota > Terriglobia > Bryobacterales > Bryobacteraceae > PALSA-243. The sequence goes on along the minus strand of CAVRPF010000026.1, from coordinate 55,010 downwards.
AACGGCCGGAAGTGGAGCAGTTGCTTGCGCCGGGCCCTTGATAGCGAGAGTCAGTTCATGCCGCACATACCAGGATTGCTGCAGCGGCCGCTTGGGCAGACCGGCATATCGCTGGATTTGGCGCTGCCCCCGGCGTGAGCGGCGAAGGTGGAGTGCTGCTGCGTAAGATGGTCTTTGCCGCAAGAGGGACACTCAGGCGCATCGGAAGCGCGGCGGATCAGCTTCTCGAATTTAGTCCCGCAGTCTTCGCAACGGTATTCATAGATTGGCATTGATTAAAGTTTAGCGCGGCGCCGATCAACTTGTATAGACCCAACCCCAAGGGCTGATCGCCGACTGTAGGACGCACCATTTCCGTGATTGCATGCGAAGTCACACTGGCGAATTCACATGATACGGGGGTGGTTCTGCTCATTAAGCACCAGACCGTCGAATATGGCCAACACCTGCTTCCGGTACTCATAGACGCGCTGCAGGTTTTGCAGGAAGCTGGCCTCAAAGTCGCGGGCGCGCATCCACTTGTCTAACATTCCCGCGGGCACATCGATGTCCTGACGCAGGTTCTCGACGTCGTGTCCGCGTAGAAACAGGCCGTAGAAGAATGCCGCCTCCCGTTGCGGGGCCAAAGGGTCGAAATCGTCTCTCGCCGTCATAAAACAGTCTCAGCGAAAATGTCAGTATAACCGCGCCCGGCGGCGTCTGGCAAGTCCGAATTTCGCGAATACGGAGTTCTAATCCACTGCCCAGTACCCTTCCCTGGTTTTGTCCTTCCATTCCGGGCGAGCCTTGATCCCGCGCGTGCAGATGGGCCAGCCTACTGTAACCTCCCGATGGCATTCCACTCCGGCAATTGGCGATCAGGCGAGTAGTTGCGCTTCCATGACAGTGACCGCCTGCCCGCCCAGAATGATCCGGTCGCCATCCAGACGGAGACGCACCACGCCGCCGCGCGGCGATGCCTGGTACCCCGTCATCTCGGATTTACCCAGCTTGGCGCGCCAATATGGGCCGAGCGCGGTATGCGACGATCCCGTGACGGGGTCCTCATCGACGCCCGAGCCGGGCGCGAAGAACCGTGAGATGAAATCGAATCCATCAGTGGACGAGCGCGAAGTCACAATAACGCCGCGCACTGGAATCTTTCGCAGCAATGAATGATCCGGCGACATGCCGCGTAGGACCTCTTCCGATTCCACTTCCACCAGATAGTCAAACGCATTTTTTGCTACCGCGACCGCGTCCACGCCCAGGGCGGGCAAAAGTTCGGCGGGCGGCTCCGCCACCGTGGCGATCTTTATGGGAAAATCCAGCTCAATCCAGCTACCGCGGAGATCGGCTAATAGCAGGCCGCTGCGCGTGTGAAACCGGATCTGCCGATCGGACGGCGCATGCCCGTCCTCCCACAGCACGTGCGCGCTGGCGATAGTAGCGTGTCCGCAAAGATCCACTTCGACCGTGGGCGTCAGCCATCGCAGGTCGTAACCGTCCTCGCCAGGCAACAGGAAGGCCGTCTCCGACAGATTCATTTCACGCGCGACATTGCGCATCCAGTCTTCAGACCGCGCTTCTTGCAGTACGCAAACGGCTGCGGGATTACCAGCGAAGGCAATATCGGTGAAAGCGTCGACGGTGACGATGCGAACGGGCATTCCTCCAGTGTAATGCGCCCGCGCGATTGCGCGCCGGAAGCCGTAATCGCGTCTAAGGGCTTCGGCATTTGAATTGCTCTCCCCGCGAATAGAGAAGGAGTAAGTCAATGGTCGTCGTAGCCGGATTAGGGATTTTAGTGGCGTTTTGCCTCTTGTTATCGATTCTGCAGACGCCTCCGGCTGTCGGCCGGTAGCTCCATGCGTCGAACCGATGTGTCCTTTTGACACATCACCCACCGCCATTGTTAGCTCAGCGGCGCCATCCCCGCTATCATAGGCAGAGTAGCGGGTATGCAATGATTCCCGATTGGGAAACCGAGCGGCGCGTCATGGTAGAGCGGCAGTTGCGCCGCCGTGGCATCCGCGACGAACGCGTGCTGCGCGCCATGGGCGAAATTCCCCGCGAAGAGTTTGTCCCGGCGGAGCTTCGAGTGGTGGCCTATAGCGATGAGCCGGTTCATATCGGCAGCGGGCAAACCATTTCCCAACCATACATGACGGCGTTAATGGCGCAGGAACTTAGAATTGACGGGCACCGAAAAAGTGCTCGAAGTAGGCGCGGGCTCGGGCTATGCGGCGGCGGTGCTGGGAGCGCTGGCGGAGCGCGTGATCGCGGTGGAGATTGTTAAACCGCTGGCCAATTCAGGCCCGGAACAATCTGGAACGCGCGGGCCGCGCCGGCAATGTGACGGTAGCCGAGGGCGACGGCGGACTTGGGATTCGCGCAATTGGCGCCCTACGATGCGATCTCCGTGGCCGCCGCGGCGCCCGATGTTCCTTCCGCGCTGCTCGAACAGTTGAACGATTCGGGACGCATGGTGATTCCCGTGGGCAGCCTCGACGATCAGGAGTTGCGCGTAGTGACCCGGCGCGGCGGACGCATCGAACAACGCGTGCCGACGCTCTGCCAGTTCGTCCCGCTCCGCGGCGCCGAAGGTTGGCGATAGGTGCGCCTGCGGACGGCGAAAGACCGGCTCAAAGTGGAGCACAGCATCATCGATGGCGTACGCCGCGTTCTGGAGGATTTGCTGCACTCGAATCCCGAGATCCGTTCCGTAATCCCGGGCGTGATCCGGCCGGTGCGGGACGCCAAAGGCAAAATCAAAGTGCGCGTGACGGTGCCGACTCAGAACGGATGGAAGGCGATCATTCTGAGCCAAGGCGCGCGCCAGGAGCTGTTTGTCAGTACGGCGATGAGCAAAGCGGAATTGGAAGGCGCATTCGAGAAAGCGGGGGCGATACTGGAATAGGAAAAATGTTGCCGGTTCGGGAGTTCCCGATATGAGGAACCGTTTGTGAGTACAGCAATGGACAAGGCACAATTGAAACGCGCTTTTGGAGACGCAGGGGCAGTGCTGGAGCAAGAAACGATCCAGTGTAGCGCGTCACCTGTTTCGTGTTCGTGCGCACTACACTGGAAACTACGGCTACGTCAAGTAGCTATCAGGAATGTTCAACCGCGTAGACGCTTGCGCAGTTTCAGGCCGGCAAGTCCGGCGAGAGCCATCCCGAGCAAACCAAATGTGGCGGGCTCCGGGCGCCGGTAACCACGGCGCCGTTGCGAACCTGCAAGTCATAGCGTCCGGGAACGGTGCTGTTCAGGTCGTGACTGATCAGCGCATCCGGCCCGCCGTTGATCAACGCGCCATTGACCAGCGAGCCGGGCAGCTGGAGGTACACGTCGCTCGATCCCGACAAACCATTGGAGTAGCCGACGGCCGCCGAGGTGCCGCCTAAACCGTCGCTGCCTCCGCTGGCGTCGCCCGTCTCCCACTGGATGCTGTTGTAGTTGAACTCGATATCGAAATTGCCGGCCCCCGTATCCGGCCGCGATACCAGTAGTAACTCGAACGTATTGAGCTTGTCGGTTTGCGCGCCGTAGTATCCGACCGCGGGCCACTCCACCGCGAAAAACGCATCGTTGTTCCAACCCTCAGCGGCGTCGGTGATGGTTCCCGTTCCATAGGTCACCAGGCCGGAACCGGCGCCGCGTGTGTCTACGTCCGCGAAGAAAGGCGCGATGATCGGCTGGCCGACTCCGGTAGCCAACCCGTTGGGTGTGTATTGGCTCAACACGCTGGTAAAGGTTATGTTGCCGTTATTGTTTACATAAACCGTGCTCGTGTTGGTCCCGAAAAAGCTGGCCGTAAAACCGAGTGCCACGGCGCCGGTCGAACCGTCATCGTTAGCGGCCAATGTGTTTGCGCCTGCACCGGTGGGATCTCGAACCGCTGCTGAAAATGCGGGCAGAGTCACTAGCGCCATCCCGCAGAATACCGTTAAAAAACCCTTCACTTGTGTCCTCCTGAAAATCGGCAACTCCGGTCTGCGGAGCTGTCCGCGCTGGTTTCTCCAGCCACATGTAGATTGTAAGTGAGAGTTCTCGAATCTATCCGTTGTAACTAGTTAAAAGAGTACTATGCCGGGGTGGGTACGTACAGTAATAAGTAGTCTTATTCGATCCAGCCGCCGCCCAGCACCACATCGCCATCATAGAAGACGGCGCCCTGCCCGGGAGTTACGGCGCGCTGAGCGCGCTCGAAAACCACTTCCACGCGAGCCGGATCGGAGGTTGCGTGTAAGCGTCGCCGCCGCCGGCGTGTGCTTGTTGCGAATCTTCACCTGGCAGCGTACGGTTGTCTCAACTCCAGCAAGGGCAATCCAGTTTACGTCGCGGGCGAAGAAGCGATCGCGCAGAAGTTCGTCGCTTGCACCAACCGTCACGCGCTGCGTTCGGGGATCGGTCGCGATGACGTAGAGCGGCTCGGCGGCGGCCACGCCCAGGCCGCGGCGCTGCCCTACGGTGAATCGATGAACGCCCGCGTGGCTGCCCACCGTGCGGCCCTCGGTGGTGACGATCTCGCCCTGCGTGCGCTCCGGCTCGATACCGGTTTCCTTCAGATAGGCGCTCAGAAAGGCCGCATAATCGCCATTGGGGACGAAGCAGATCTCCTGGCTATCGGGCTTGACGGCCACGGTGAGGTGCATGGAGCGCGCCAATTCGCGTACTTCGGGCTTGGTGAGATGGCCCAGCGGGAACAGCGTGCGCGCAAGCTGCGGCTGCGTCAGCCCGAAGAGGAAGTAAGTCTGGTCTTTGCCGTGGTCCACGCCGCGCAGCATCTCGTAGCGGCCGGAGGCTTCGTTATAGCGGATGCGCGCGTAGTGTCCGGTGGCGATCTGCGGCGCGCCGGCCGCGTCGGCCAGTTCCAGAAAGCGGTCGAATTTGATGTAGTTGTTGCACAGCGTGCATGGCACCGGAGTGCGGCCCGCCAGGTACTCGGCCACGAACGGCTTCACTACCTGGTCTTCAAACTGCCGCTCGAAGTTCACGACATAATAGGGCACGCCGAGCTGTTCGGCGACGCGGCGCGCGTCGTAGACATCGTCGAGCGAGCAGCAGCGGCCGGATCCAACCGCCGCGCCGCCTTCGCCCGCCAGCTCCGGCAGGCGGCGCTGATTCCAGAGCTGCATCGTCATGCCGACCACGTTGCGCCCCTCACGCACGAGCAGCGCGGCCACGGTGGAGCTATCGACGCCGCCGCTCATGGCGACAGCTATGGGAGCGGCGGCGCTGATATCAGGCATGCACCGAGATCCGGCGCAGATGCGCTACCGACGTTTCCAGCGCTTCCACGAGAGCGTCCACCTGCTCCACAGTATTGGAACGCCCGAGCGAAAAGCGGATGCTCGAGCGCGCGCAATCCGCGGAAAGGCCGATCGCGGTGAGCACGTGCGAGGGCGTTGTCGCGCCGCTCGAGCATGCGGAGCCGGTGGACACCGCGAAGCCGCGCAGGTCGAGCGCAATCACCATGGCTTCGCCATCGACAGCATCGAAGCGGATGTTGGTCGTGTTGGGCGTGCGGCTGCTCCGCGAGCCGTTGACCGCCGTACCCGGAATGCGGCCGAGTACGGCGGCTTCCAACTGGTCGCGCAAGCATCGCTTCCGTATAGTTATGTGATGGCAGACCGGTCGCGGCGCCGAAGCCCACGATCCCGGGAACATTCTCGGTTCCCGGACGGCGGTCGCGCTCGTGATGGCCCCCATAGGCGATGGCCGAGAGCCGGATTCCCTTGCGGATGTATAGCGCGCCCACGCCTTTCGGCGCATATAGTTTGTGCGCGCTCATGCTGTAGAGATCGGCGCCGATGTTGCGAACACTGACCGGGATCTTGCCCAATGCTTGTACGCCATCCACGTGCAAAGGAATCTCGACCTCATGCGCGATCTTCGCGATTTCTGCGACAGGCTGAATCGTTCCCAATTCGTTGTTGGCGTGCATCACGGAGATCAGCGCGGTCTCGGGCCGCAGCGCCGCGCGTACATCGTCCGGATCGACGATGCCGCTCGAACCCACGCGCAGGCGCGTCACTGCGACGCCCTCGCGCTCCAGTTGGGCGCATGGGCCAAGCACGGCGGGATGTTCGATGGCGCTGGTAATCATGTGCCGCCCGCCGCGCAGCGGCGCGCATCACACCTAAAATCGCCAGATTATTGGCTTCGGTCCCGCCGGAGGTGAAGACCAACTCCGCCGGCGCGCAGCTTATGAAATCGGCCACTTGCCGCCGCGCGGCTTCCAGACGCTGCTTGGCAATTTGTCCGAAGTAATGGATGCTGGAAGCGTTACCATACACTTGACCGAGACACGACGACACCGCCTCCAGAACTTCGGGAGCGATGGGCGTGGTGGCGTTATGGTCGAAGTAGAAATGCTGCACTTAGATCCATTTTAGCAATGGCAACACCGATTCTTACTCTCACTACGGATTTCGGAACCTCCGATCATTACGTTGGCGTGATGAAAGGCGTGATCCTGAGCATCTGTCCGCAAGCGCGGATTGTAGATATTTGCCATCACGTCGCGCCTTTTGAAATTGGCGAGGGCGCGTATACTATCGCGCAATCGTATGCCTATTTCCCTAAAAAGACGGTGCATGTGGTGGTGGTGGACCCGGGAGTAGGCACGGCGCGGCGGCCCATCCTGGTGGAGGCCGCGGAGCAGTATTTCGTCGCGCCGGATAATGGCGTGCTCTCCATGGTGTACGCGCGCGAGAAACACAGGGTGCGGCTGATTGAGAACAGCCGCTACTTTCATAAGCCGGTGAGCGGCACGTTCCACGGCCGGGACATCTTCTCGCCGGTGGCCGCGCACGTGGCCGCCGGAGTGGCGCCGTCTGAGATAGGAAAACCGATTCAAGATTACTTGCGGCCGGAATTCGCGCAGCCGCGGCGCAGCGGCAAAAGCGAAGCCGCCTGGACCGGTTGCGTTCTAAAGATCGACCACTTCGGCAACATCGTGACCAACTTCCACGTGCGCGATTTTCCGCAGGAGCGAATGGTCCTCGCGGTGGGCCGCCGTAAAATTTCCGCCGTGGCCGGCAGTTACGCGGATGGCCGCCCGGGCGAGCCATTTGTAATTGTAGGCAGCTCCGGCTATCTGGAGGTTTCGGTTAACCGGGGATCGGCCGCGCAACAACTCGGCTGCAAACCGGGCGCGCAAGATACGATTATTCACGGGCAAAGTCGAACGCTTACGTTCTCCGAGGGAGGCGGATTGACAATCCGCGGAGATTGACAACCTGCCCCACATTACTGCGCCGGACGGAACTCGACCTTGCCGATCCAGATACGGTTGTGAGTTCCGACGCCATCGCCCGCGCCTGAGGGGTCGGTCAGGATAAGGGTCTTCAACTGCGACGGGTCAAGCTTGCCTTGCCCCTGAAAATCGTCGAGCTTGACGCTCACGTGAAAGGGCTCGCGCTTGCTGGGCGGATAGATCGGTAGTGTGTAGCGGGGTCCCTGCGCAAAGCCCGGACGATTCACTTCGAGCGCGATGGCCAGCGTGGTCTCTACGTCCGAGGCCACATCGAAATCGAGCCGCGCAGCCTTGGATAGATCGTAATTGCCGATTCGCCGCAGCAGGATAGGGAGCGGATTGTCGCTCTGCTCATAAGACGCCTCCAGCGCCGGTTCATGCAGCGGGTTGCCTTCCGTGGAGAGCTTCAATTCCATGTTGCCGGTCGTAATCCACGGCAGGAAACCGCGATCGAAATTATCTATTACCACGCCGGATGCGGCGGCGGTTTTCGAAGCCGCCGCGGGGCCGCTCAGCAATTCAAAGTCGTCGATCCACAGCGTATGCGGGCCGGCATTTCCAGGCGGCACGGGGAAAAAGGAACCCAGATCCATAACACCGATGCCCTGAAGCTGGTCGAGATCGAGCTTGCCATCGGGATCTTTGGGATCTTGCGGACCGTCGGTCAACATGAAATCGGCGGGCGTCAGTTCGATCCGCTGCCACGTATTGGCGGGCGCCCAGAACCAGGCGGTATAGTTGCCCCCGGGTTTGACTTCGCTAAACACCACCGCCGCGGGCGCATCGCGATCGGTCTTGATCCAGAACCGCAGGCGTTGCATGCGAGCCATGGAAGCGGGCGCGTGCATTACTGCCGCGGCCATCTGCCCCCGTTTGATTTCGTACGTAAACGCCAAGGCGCCGCTACCCGAATGCGTCTGGGCGGGGTTGTGCGTGACCTGCACCGAACCACCCGGGCCCAAAGCCGACCAACCCTCGACGCCGTTTTCGAAATCCAGATGCACCAAAATATCGGGATTATCCTGCGCCGAGGCCAAAAGGGCGAACAGAGCGAATAACATGCGCATGGCGTTTACTCCAGAAAGCGCGCGATCCGGGCGCGCAGGCGATCGGGATGGCTGAGCTGACACTCCCAAATTACGAGAATCCGCCATCCAAGGTTCCGCAAGCGGCGGCGGTTGGCGGCATCGCGGGTCTGGTTGCGGTTGAGTTTCGCCGTCCAGTATCCCTCATTGGAGTGGGGGCGGTTCCGGCCAGCGCGGCACGCGTGCCCGTGCCAGAAGCATCCATGAACGAAGATCACGCAACCACGCTTGGGGAAGACCATGTCGGGATTGCCGGGCAGATCGCGGCGGTGCAGAGCGTAACGGAAACCCAGGCGATGGACCATGCGGCGGACGGCCATTTCGGGCTTGGTGTCCTTGGCGAGCACCCGCCTCATCACGGCGCTCCGCTGGGCCGGAGTGAAGGTGTCCATGGGGCTATAAGGTATTATAGCCGCGCCGCGGTCCGCGGCATAAATCCCCGTCTTGCCTTTAGGAAAACCGCTCTCATGACGCGGCTCTGATCGGAGCGCGCGCTAGCGAGCGATCTGCCGTTTATCGCTTTTCGGTCTTGTCGTTTCTCTTCTTGGCGTTCTTTTCGCCGCCCTTGTGCTCGGCTTTTGCCGGCGTCTGTTCGGCGTGCGGTTCAACATTCGGACGGGCCTCGGCCGGCCGCTCGGCGGGTCGCTGCTGCTCCGCCGGACGGTCGAGGTTCCGGGGCTGCTCGGCAGCCGGACGCACGCCGGGCTGGGCGCTTGGCGGCCGGTCATTGCGGATGGCCGGTTGCGGCCGCACGGTCGACGGCGAATTGTAGGTTCCATTGTTGACGCCGCGGCCGAAAGTCGCGGGAGCCGACTGATTCACGGGACGAACCATCTGCGAACGCTGAGGCTGAGCCGCGCGCAGAGCGTTCATCTGATTCGCGTCCAGTGGACGTCCGGGATTCTGGCGCAGCGCTTCCTGCCGCGCGGCGAAGGCCACCGGCGGCGGCGGCGGAGTGTTCCGCGCCACCACGGTTCGCTGCACCACTACGGCCGGAGGAGTGCGCACAGCCACAGTCGCGCCCGCCAGCACGCTGACGCGTTCCGGCGCAATGGCCGGGGCAAAGCCGGTCACGCGAACCGAAGCCACCATCTCGGGACGAACCGCGACAGCCGCTACCGCGACCGGACGCGCGCCTACAAAGACCTCGTGCGGCACCACCGTCACGGCGCCTACCACGCGCTGGTTGACGTATACGTTATTCACCTCTACGCGGTTGATCACGGTCACATCGCGCACATAAGCGATGTTCACGTTGCGGACATAAACTTCGCTGACATGATATGCAGGCCGATACACCTCACCCGGCCCCAGCGGAAACCACGCCGCCACGCCAATTCCGATTCCCCCGCCGCCCACGAAGGCCACTAACGCGGGGGAATATACCGGACGTACGGCCACCGCTCCCGGCACCCACAACCATCCTCCGGCGCCAAAAGCCCAGCGGCCATAATGGAAGGGCGCGAACCCCCAAGGCGCATCGTCGATCCATGTCCAACCCCAGGGTTCCACCCATGCCCAATGCCCATAGTGATATGGAGCCCAGCCCACAGCGACGGTCGTGGGCTGCCAAACCATGCCGTAGGGCGGAACGTTGACCCAGCGGCCATATCCATCCAGGTCCTCATAGCCCACCATTTCGCGCGGCACATAGCGCGCCGACATGGTGGCGCGGTCCTCGCGCATGTCACGATCACGGGTCCATCCATCGAAAGCGTCCAGGGGCGGCGCGCCGGAAATCTCCTGCGCCACCGGATCGACGCCGGTGAAGCGGCCCATTTGCCCGGGCCGCACGTTGAAAGCGCCGGATTGACCGGCGGTGACTTCGGCGTCACCCGCCCGCACGATCATCGAGGTGACGCCGTTATCTCCATCGGCACGGATGCGGTAGTCGCCCGGACGCAGCAGCATGATCGAGACATTGGGCGTATCCACTTCGAAGTTTTCGTTCTCGCCGAGATACCGGATATGCACGTTTAGCGAGCCGGCCGTCAGACTGATCTGCGCGATCTGGTCGGTCAGGTTCAGGACCGAAATCGCGGTGGTCTGATCCATGCGTAGGGCCGTGGAGCCGATATGCAGCTCGGCCCTGGCGCCCTGGTCGGCCCACAGGAAGTCGCCCGTGGTCAGTGGATAATTCGTGGTGGCTGCGGCCCAATCGTCCACGCCAGCCGGCCGGAATGCCACCGGTCCTTGCTGAAAGTTCAGGCGCGCCACGCGCGATGGCGGGTCCGCCTGTCCAAACGCCGAAGCCGCCGTCGTTACCAGCAGCGCCACAAGAAGTGCCACAGGAACCGCCAAATTCAGTTTGCGCATACGTCCGCTCTCCTCTCCTATCTAAACACCATGGATGGTTAAGAATCGCCGTCCGGTTTCATTAAAAACCGGCAAGAATCCGCAGTTAAGAATGGCTTGGGGGGTCAGTAGCGGGTGGCGTTTGGGGGGCTTTCTGCGCGGCGGCAGTAGCCAGTTGCTTGCGGATGGCGCGGCTGCGCTCGCGCAGCGCAAGTTTATTCTTTCGCACGCGATGGAAGCGCGCTTTATCTCCATTGATTGCCGACATAGTGTCTCCAGGGTAGCACGCGCATATGCTCCAGCTCGCGGCCAGAGCCCAATGGTCGATGATAGTGGAACGACGGATTCCCATCGGGAGGAAAAATATTCAGGACGAAATGGATCGGGTGTTGAAGACCCCCGTTGCGGCCCAAATCGCCGCGTAGGCCTTTACAGTCGTGCGCTGGACGCCGTTGCCAGCGGATACGCCAGCCGCTCCATCAGCCACGCGCGATTGTTGCGCACGTCCGCGCTCAGCCGTTCACATAACCCGGCGCGCTGCTCGTACAGCCGGTATCCCGCCGGTTCGCGCAAATATCCGCGCGCCTTTGGCTCCTTCGCGAACACCGCCGCTTCGCCTTCCGCCGCCACCATCGACGCGTATCTCTCGCGATTCTCGAGCAGAGCTTTGATCAGGAACGGCATTACTATCGAGTAATCGGATTGCATACTCTCGGTGGTCTGCAAGTACGAATCTTTATCTACTTTGCCCCAGGTTACCGCTTCCCCCGGCGAGCACGACGAAAGCGACCCGTCGCTGACCGGCGCGCTCACAATCTGCACATCGAACAAATATCCGCGCACGTCCGGCAAACCCAGCACCTGGCCTAGCGCCGGCTCCGGCTGCAGGTTGTAATTCTTGGGCACTCCGCCGCCCAGAATTACCGTGCCGAGCGCCTGCACGGGATTGTCGAACAAGCCCCAGCGATGATACGCGCATGCCTCAAATATTTCGGCATGCAGATCCAGATCGAATCCATACTCGGGAATCAATCCGGCCTGGCGCATAGCCCACAGCTTCATGGAGTTCAGAAATACGCTGCCATCGCCGGGCGCGCCCACGAATACGGGAATCGCTCGATGCCAGCAGGTGGAGAGCAGCCCCGGCTGCACGCCATTCTGTTTCTCCTGCGCGTCGTAATACTTGCCCAACAAGTAGCGCAGCTCCGTGCCCGCCATCTTGCGCTGAAATTCCGGGCGCGCCAGCACGGCGGTGAGGAAGCGGTCCTGATCCAGCAGCACGCCTTCATCGAAGGCCATATCGGTGACGCGAATTGCGCCCTGTTCGCGCAGCGCGGCATCGTCGGCAAAAATCGGCGTCTCGAAGATCGGCCCGGATTTGTAGGCATCGAGACTGCGATGCCCATCGTGATAGCAAACCGCGTCGGTAGTGCTGAGATAGGCCACCCAGCCGGTTTCGAGCAGTGGCAACAGCCACGTCTGGTGCTGGCCGGAAACGGTAACCGGCCCCGCTATGGAAAGGGTCAGCGGGCAGCCCATGCCGATGGCGCGATCCAGAATCTGGTAAATACGCCGTAGAAAAGCGCCGCCAAAAGCCGGCAGACAATGCGTGAAGAGTTCGTCCAAGGTGGCGCATTCATCCACCCGCCGGACGCGAACATACCGGCGGGTGGGATGCGATTCGTGAGGCGGTTCCGAAGCCATGATCCGGCTTAGGACTTGCTCGCGGGCGCGGCCATCATTTTCAGCATTCCCTGAAGACCGGCATACGCCTCCGGCCCGCGAGATTCCATGAACTTGATAAACGCGGTACCGACGGTTTCCAGATTTCCCCACGAATGCGGGTTCTTCGTAAACTGCCGGAACGCGCCAATCACGGGCCGCACCTTTTCCCAGACAACCAGCATTTCGCCGCTCGATTGAAAGAATAATTCTTGATTAAGAACGCCCGCGGCCACGAACGACGCCGCCATTTCCCAGTAGCCGATCACCATGCGAATATACGTGTTCTCCTGACTGCCTATGGGAAATTTCTGCATCATCTCTTCGCCGCTGGCCGGGTTAAAATTGGCCGCGAACCAGGAGCGCGCCTTGCGCAGCGTTTCCTCGCGGCGTAATTCGTAAAGTTTCAAAATAAGATTTGCGTCGTCGTAGGTTGCTTGCATGAAGAGATTATACCGTCGCGTACCGCTTACTCATATTTGAGCGCGACCACGGGATCGATGCGGGCCGCGCCACAGCCGGAAGCAGGCCCGCCAGAAAGCTCACCGCGATGACGACAACAATGGGAAAGATCCCCGCGTGCGATCCACCAATCGCCATCCGAATGGCGATCTCGCGGCGTCTTCGGCAACCAACAAAGAGCGGCGCCAAATTTGGAAGAGGCGCGGGAAGTGGTGCGGCGATCGTTTGAGATCGAGAAGTTCGAGCCGAACTCATAGCCTTAGATAGATCGCGGGATGTAGAATGGGCGCGTGGAGAAGCACCCCTATGAACAAGACACTTACGGTTGTCCCGGCCATCGCTGCCGGGTTTCTGGGTGGAATAGTCACCCGTTACGTAGCGCCGCCGGCCGCCTTCGCCCAAACTCAAGCGCCCGCTACTAAAGAAGTTCGGGCCGAGAGTTTCGCCCTGGTTGATTCATCGGACCACACTGTGGCAACGTTCACGGTCGAATCCGGCGCCGGCTCGGCTTCGAATTCGCACTCGCGACGCGTCGTGCTTCGCGATGCCCATGGACATACGATCTGGAGCGCTGGAGGAAGCGGAATTCAACCGGTGACTGAGCGATAAGCTGCCGAATCTGAACATGGCTGGCGGAGCGCGAACAAGCAGAACCACCTATGCGGGTTAGGCGCCGCCGCGAGATTTTGCGCCTGCGTTGTAACGAGAAGAGACGGCCTGGCGATGGACTTTAGCTTGCCGCCTGCTCGGCGGGGGCCTGTCGGCGATACAGCGCAGGTGTGCTCCAAAACGGCGAAGGTTCCCACAGGGCGCCACTGTCGGGTTTGGACCACGACGCGCGTGATCATTCGTATAGCTGGTGGAACCAGCTGAGAAAGAATTTACCTGCTGCATGAAATCGCCGGCATCTTCGTGATCGAGTCGATTTGCCATCTTTGCGGTATCCTCCTCCGGGGCGATCGGTATGGCGCCCAGCGCCACCCTGATAGAATCGCTGAATAGACAAATCAAGATGAAACCGCTATTCGCGTTACTCGCGGCGCTCGCCGCGGCCCATGCCGCCGATTACGAATTGAAAGCCACGCCGACGACCGTCGTCTGGGGCTATTACTGGGCCGGCGCCAAACCCGCGCTGACGATTAAATCGGGCGACACAGTCACGGTTCAAACGGTGGGCACATCGAGCCCCGCGAGTCTGACCCGCGCGGGCGTGAAACCCGAAGACGTGCAGCAGCAATTGAAGGACATTTACGATCAGGTCAAGGACAAAGGGCCGGGTGGCCATATTCTCACCGGGCCGATTTTTATCGAAGGCGCGCAGCCGGGCGATGTGTTGGAAGTTCGCATTCTGAAGATCGATCTCGCGATCCCGTATGCATCGAACGGCTTCAGCCCGAATCGCGGCGTGCTGCCGTCAACGGATTTCCAGCGCGGGCGGACGAAGATCATTCCGCTCGATAAACAGCGCATGGTAGCCAGGTTCGCGGACAACATCGAAATTCCTCTCCATCCCTTTTTCGGCAGCATGGGCGTAGCGCCGGACGCTTCCAAGGGGAAAGCCAATAGCGGCCCGCCGGCAGAATTCGCGGGCAATATCGACAACAAGGACCTGGTGGCCGGAACCAAGCTGTTCATCCCGGTCTTCGCTCCCGGCGCGCTATTTTTTGTGGGCGATGGGCATGCGGGGCAAGGCAACGGCGAGGCGGATATTACGGCGATGGAGACGGCGCTCGACGGCACATTTCAGTTTGTCGTGCGCAAGGACATGCACCTCAAGGGACCGCGCGGCGAAACGCCGACGCACTGGATCGCGATGGGTCTCGACCCGGATCTAAATCAGGCGCTGGTCAATGCGGTGCGCGACGCTATCGATTTCCTGGTGACCGAAAAACACATGACGCGCGAAGATGCCTATGCGCTATGCAGCGTGGCCGTGGACTTTAACGTCACGCAGGCGGTAGACGGAACCAAGGGAATTCACGGCATGATTCCCAAGAGTATTTTCAAATGATGTAGCTGTGTCTTGCGTCGAAGACACCGATAGCGCCGGGCAATCCCCAAAAAAGCAAGCTGCGATGCCTGTTACATTGGAAGGGCGCGGCCCCCCGCAAGATTGAAGTCCAATGTATTTGACCGGAGCAACTGAATTATGCGTGTAACTCTAACCCTTCTTCTGCTGGCAACCGCCGCCACCCGCGCTCTGTTTGCCGCGCAGCCGGCTCTGATGCCGATGCCGGTCAAAGTGCAGGCCGCGCCGGGAACGTTCGCCATCAATGCGAATTTCGTGGTGGAGACGGTGGGCGGCGCGAATGCGCGGCTGGCCCCAGCGGTCCGCGCGTTTCTTGCGCGGGTGTCGCGCGAGACCGGAGTGCTTTACGCGCCTGCGGCCCCGGCGGCGGCGGACGCGCGGCGATTATCGATCGACTGCGCGGGCGGCCCTGAGTATCCAACGCTCGGCGAGGATGAATCTTACACGCTGGATGTCTCCGGCGCCGGGGCGCGCATCCACGCCGCGACCGCGGAAGGCGCAATTCATGGATTGGCGACATTTGCGCAATTGATTCAGCCCGGGCCGGATGGTTTCCAGATCGCCGGCGTACATATCGAAGACCGCCCGCGCTTCCCGTGGCGCGGGTTGATGCTGGACGTTTGCCGCCACTGGATGCCGGTGGAAGTCGTCAAACGGAATCTGGAGGCCATGGCGGCTGTGAAGCTCAACGTGCTGCACTGGCATCTTTCTGAGGATCAGGGCTTTCGCGTCGAGAGCAAGCGCTATCCGCGGCTGCACGAATTGGGATCGAACGGCGACTATTACACGCAGGACCAGGTTCGCGAGATCGTTGAGTATGCGCGCGATCGCGGCATCCGCGTGATCCCCGAGTTCGATGTGCCGGGGCACAGCGGCGCGTGGTTCCTCGGTTATCCGGAACTCGCCGCGTCTCCCGGTCCATATAACCTGGGAGGCAGAGGCCCATCGGAAATGGATCCTTCGAAGGAAAGCACCTACGCGTTCCTCGACGGCTTTATCGGCGAGATGGCGCAACTCTTTCCCGATCCGTATTACCACATTGGCGGCGACGAAGTGAATCCCAGGGCCTGGAACCAATCCGAAAGCATTCAGGCCTTCGCCCGCGAGCATGGGCTGAAGGATGCGCCCGCCATCCAGGTGTATTTCAATCAACGACTGCTGAAGATCGTGCAAAAGTATGGCAAGACGATGGTAGGATGGGACGAGATTCTGGTCCCCGGCCTGCCTACCGATGCGGTGATCCAATCCTGGCGCGGGCAGAAGTCGCTGTCGGAGGCGGCCTCGAAGGGATATCGCGGAATTCTTTCGTGGGGCTACTATCTGGATCATCTGAGCCCGGCTTCGTTCCACTATGCAGTGGACCCGCTGGGCGGTCCCGACGCGGCCAGTCTCACGCCGGAGCAGGCCTCGCGGATCATGGGCGGCGAGGCCTGTATGTGGGCCGAGTTGGTGGGCCCTGAGACGGTGGATTCGCGCATCTGGCCGCGCACGGCGGCGATTGCCGAGAGGCTATGGTCGCCCGCGAACATTACGGATGTGGAGGCAATGTATGCGCGGCTGGAACCGGTGAGCCGCAATCTGGAATTCACCGGCGTAATGCATCGCGCGTATTACCAGCCCATGCTGGACCGGATTGCCGGCAGCCAGCCGGTGGGGCCGTTGCGCGTGCTGGCGGATTCGGCGGAGGCGCTGGGATTGGGCACGGGCCGCACCGGACGGCCCACGGGAACCATGCCGCTGAACCGGGTGGTGGATGCCTGCCTGCCCGAAAGCGAGCTAGCGCGATCGATGGAGTTAGCGGCGCGGAGATTTGTGGCCAATCCTGCGAGCGATAAGGGCGACGAAGCAGTCTTGCGCAGGCAATTTGAAACGTGGGCCGCCAACGATGCGCGCTTTGAGCCGCTGACGGAGAACAACAAATTGCTCGCGGAAGTGACGCCGCTCTCGAAAGAGCTCTCGGACCTCGGAGAAGCCGGCCTGAAGCTGATGAATTACTTGACCCCGCCCCTGCCGCCACCAGTGGACGTAAAACCAAAAAAGCTCAGCGGCAAGGCGAGAAAGGCGGAGTTGGCGGCGCAACAAGCGGCGCAAGCGGCACGAGCGCAGTGGCTAACCCAGGAGAATGCCGAACTGTCGCGGCTCGCGCAGCCGCCGCGCCGCGCCAACGGAGGCGCCGCGGCTCAAAGTTCGGCCGCGGATTTGCGGCTGGCGGCATTCCGTCCCGTCAAGGTGCTGGCTGACGCCGTGAGTCACAAGTAGAGCCGGTCTACTCTTCTTCTTCCTCCACGCCTGTCCTGGCAGCCTTGGCCGCGGCGACGATCTTGTCCGCCTGCAATTGCGGCACATAATCGTAGTGGTCGAACTCCATAGTGAATGAAGCGCGGCCCTGCGTCATGGCGGTCAGGTCGTTCTGATAATTCAGCATTTCAGCCATAGGTACTTTGGCGCGAATGAACTGGCTGCCGCCCTTGGTGTCCATTCCCGCCACGCGTCCGCGACGGCCATTCAGGTCGCCCATCAGATCGCCGGCGTATTCCACCGGCGCCTGGATCTCGACATTCATCACCGGTTCGAGCAGCGAAGGCCGGGCCGATTGCATGGCCGCCTTGAAAGCTTTGCGCGCGGCCAGCTTAAACGCCAGCTCCGATGAATCGACATCGTGATACGAACCGTCGTAGAGGGTCACCTTAAAATCCACCATGGGATATCCGGCCAGAAAACCTTTTTCCGCCGCTTCCACGATCCCTTTTTCCACGGCAGGGATGTAATTCTTGGGAATGGAGCCGCCAAAGATTTCATTGGCGAATTGGAAATTGGCGCCGCGCGGCAGGGGTTCCATTCTGATCCAGCAGTCGCCGAACTGGCCGTGGCCGCCCGTCTGTTTCTTATGCCGGCCCTGCACGTCGGCCGTGCCGCGGATGGTCTCGCGGTACGGAATTTTGGGCGCTTGCAGCTTCACGTCTACGCCGTAGCGCTTTTTCAGCTTGGCGACTACGATCTCCATTTGCTGCTGCCCGCTTCCGGCCAGCAGGAACTCGCGCGTCTGCGGATCGCGGTAAAAACGGAGGCTTTGGTCCTCTTCCAGAATCTTGTGGACGGCCTGTCCCATGCGGTCTTCATCGTTGCGCGACTTGGCTTCAATGGCGAAGGCGATGGAGGGTTCGGGCAGCCGCACCGGTGGGTATGCGATGTGAAAGCCCTTTTCGGCCAGCGTATCGCCGGTCAGCGTATCCTTCAACTTAGCCACGGCCCCAATATCGCCGGCGTGCAATTCGGTCACCGGCTGCAGCGTCTTGCCATGGGGGCTGCTCAAATGCGCCAGGCGTTCTACCGAGTTCCGCGCTTCGTTCGAGAGTGCGGCGTCGTTCTTCACCACGCCGGTCATCACTTTGAAATAAGTGATGCGGCCGGCGAACGGGTCCGCCGTGGTCTTAAACACGAATAGAGAGCACTGGTCCTTATCGGCGATCTTGCGGGTGGCCTCCGCGCCGTTCACGATAGCGGCGACCGGCTCCCGGTCCACGGGGGACGGAAAATATTCGGCCATGAGATCGGCGATCAACCCGGTCCCGATGTTGCGCAGCGCCGACGCGCACAGCACCGGAAAAATCCGCAGCTCGCGGACAGCTTGCCGGAGGCCGTCGACAATGTGCTCCACCGGCAACGTGCCCTCGGCGAAGAACTCCTCGAGCAGCGCATCGTTACCTTCCGCGACCATCTCCACCAGTGCTTCGTGAGCGGCCTTGGCGGCTTCGGCCAGATGATCCGGGATCGCGCCTTCCTGACCTTTGCCGTCGCCATCGGGCGTGAAAGTATAGGCCTTCATGCGGATCAGATCCACCACGCCGGTGAAGTCGCGCTCCGAGCCGATGGGAATCTGAACGGGGATGGCGGCTCTTCCAAAGAAATCCTGGATGCTGCCCAAGGCGCGTTGGAAATCGGAGCGCTCGCGATCGAGCTTGTTGATTATGATGGCGCGCGGAAGCTTGAAATCGCCGGCGAAGCCCCAGACTTTTTCGGTCTGGACCTCCACCCCGGAAACTCCGTCCACCAGGACCAGCGCCGCTTCGGCCGCTACCAGCGCGGCGCGCGTATCGCTAATGAAGATGTTGTACCCCGGGGTATCGAGGATGTTGAACTTGTTCTTCTTCCACTCGGCCATGGCAATGGCGGTGGAAATGGTGATTTTGCGCGAAATTTCCTCGTCGTCAAAATCGGTAATCGTGTTGCCTTCATCGACGCGGAGGAGGCGGTTGGTAGATCCGGCGGTGAAGAGCAACCCGGCGGTGAGCGACGTTTTGCCGGAATCGCCGTGGCCCACCACTCCGACGTTCCGGATCTCTTTGCTGTCGTAGACTTTCACGGATTTGCTCCCTGATCAAAACGGCATCGTACCACGGGCGGCACGCTCCGGGCCGGGCTACAATGGACAGCGAGAGGTTGGCATGGCAGCGCTTCCGGATCTCATTACGGTCGGGCGGTTCCGGCAACTGCCGGAGAGCGGCGAGTTCGCCTATGAATTGCATCACGGAGAACTGGTTCGCATGACGCGGCCAAGAGCGGGTCATTGGGATCTCCAGTTACGACTTGTAGATCTGTTGCGGCCGAGGCTGCCGGGGTTCGTGATCGGCATGGAGTTACCATTCCGGGCGGTCGCGGAGTTCGATCTCAGGGCTGCGGACGTTGCGGCCATTAGCCGCGAACGGTACGCCGCGATCGATCCCGAGGACAATCTTCACGGCGCTCCCGACCTGGTTATCGAGGTAAAGTCGCCATCCAACACGCCGCGGCAACTGCAGGAGCTGGCGTCGCTTTGTCTCGCCAATGGCGCGGTGCAGTTTTGGATATTGGATCGCGGTCAGAAGTCGATTCTTGTGGCCCATCGCGATGGCTCCCGCCAGACCTATGGGGTTGAGGATGCGATCTCTCTCGCGGCTTTCGGCGGCGGAATGTTGCGGGTGGCTGAGATCTTCGGCTAGCGCGAGCCGCGATGTTGCTTTAGTGCTGTAGATGCCCGTTCTCTTGCGCCGCAGGCAGACGAATACCAAAAACGCATCCTCCGGCTGCCGCGTTGCGCAAACGAATTTCTCCGCCATGCGCTTCCACGACCCACTTCGCAATGGCCAATCCCAGACCTGCGCCGCCGGCGTCGCGCGACCGCGACGGGTCTACCCGGTAGAAACGGTCGAAGACTTTCCCTTGGTGCTCGAGCGCGATTCCGGGCCCGCTGTCCGCTACCTGAAGTTCAACGAAGTCCGCCTTTTTCCACGCGCTCACCGAGATTGACCCGCCCATTGGCGAGTGCTTCACCGCATTATGGACCAGGTTCACCAGAGCCTGGCGCAGAAACACGCGGTCGCCTTCAATCGTCGCCTCGCCGTCCCCATCGAGAATCAGCCGCTGCTTCTTCTCTTCCATCAGTACTTCCAACAGCTCGGTGGATTCACGCAGCAAGTCGAGTACGGGTATGGGCGCGCGCTGCAAATCGATTTGGCCCGCGTCCGCGCGCGAGATCGTGAGCAACGCGTCTACCAGGCGCGTCAAACGATTGGTTTCCTCAAGCATGCTTCCGACGATGTCGCGGTATTCCTCGCGGCCCCCATCCTTTTGAAGGCCAACCTCGCCTACGCTCCGAATGGCCGCCAGCGGCGTGCGTAGCTCGTGCGAGGCATCCGATGTAAAACGCCGCAGTTGCTCAAAAGACTGCTCCAGCCGCCCTAAGGTGGTATTGAAGACGCGCGCCAGATGCCCCAGTTCGTCATCCTCGTTTTGCGCGGCCAGCCGCTCGTGCAGGCGTTCGGATGTGATCCGCTCTGCCTTAAGCGCCATATCTTCCACGGGCGCCAGGGCGCGCTGTGCGAGCTTGTAACCGGCGATTCCTGCCAGCGCCAACGCTACCGGCAACGCTAGCGAGAACACCAACGCCATTCCTTCCAGGTGCTGCCAGATTGGCTCTTCGCTATAGGCGAGCCGGATCAATACGGGATGCCCCGCCAGGCTGTGCCGGCGGCTGACGAGGCGTACGCGAGTGCCATCCGATAGTTGCAAAGAACGTTCTGAATAGCCGCCGACGCCTTCACCGTAGAATGGCCGGCCGCCGAGTGCGCGAGTTCCCAACCGGTCGTTCCGGTACAAGACCCTTCCGTCCGGCGAGAGAATCTCCAGCAACCGTTCTTGAATAAGTTTCGATTCGGGATGATTATGATAGTCGTCGCGAAGATGCAGTGTTCCGTCCGCTCCGTAGTAGAGCAGGCCTTCGACGGTCTCCAGATCTTCAATGGCTTGGTGTCCCAATTGCTGCTTCAAGTGCCAGACGAGCAGGAGCGATGTGCCGATACTGTAAAAAACCAGCAGCGCGGCCAGCACCAGGACATACCAAAGCGTCAGCCGGGTACGAATGTGCTTAGGCCAACGGCCCATTACTCGCGTCCTCTCGAACCACAAACCCAACGCCGCGCACCGTATGAACCAGTTTCTGCTCGAAGCGGTCGTCTACTTTGCGCCGAAGCCGCGCCACATGCACGTCAATTACGTTATCGAGCGGCGTGTGCCGCGCTTCCTTCCAAAGATCTCTCGCCAGCATCTCGCGCGAGACCACGCGGCCCTGCTGAATCAGCAGATATTCCAGCAGTTCGAATTCGCGGGGGGTGAGATCGAGCGCCTCGCCGGCCCGTGTGACAACGCGCCGGACCACATCCATTTCAAGATCGGCGAGTTTAAGCCTGGTCGCGGTCTCGGCTGCGCCGCGGCGCACCAGCGCGCGGATGCGGGCAAGCAACTCAGGGAAGGCGAAGGGCTTGACCAGGTAATCGTCGGCCCCGGAATCCAGGCCATGGACGCGGTCGGCTATGGCGTCTCGGGCGGTGAGCAAAAGCACGGGCGCGGTCATTCCGCGTTGCCGGAGCGTCAGTAGAATTTCAAATCCATCGCGGCCGGGCAGCATGACATCGAGAATCATCAGATCGAAGCGTTCCGCGCTAGCGAGATAAAAGCCGTCTTCACCGGTATTGGCTACGGTTACGGCGTGGTGGTCCGCTTCGAGGCCTTCCTGTAATGCCTTGGCCAATTTCTGTTCGTCCTCAACTACTAAGATGCGCACGTCTTCTCTTTACTTATAAGAGCCGCCTGCCCGGTCATTTACTGAAGAGTTCCTGAAGTTTGCCTTACGGCCCCGTAAGGAACCGCCGATACGCTCCGGCGTCTTTCCTTACAAAACCGTCAGAAGAACTTCAGTAACTCTTCAGGGGCGGCGCTACTCGACCGACTGTATAACTAAACATACAACCCTTTGTGGAGCCGAATGCGTGCTTGTTCCAGGTCCGGCTAAGAAGGTAATCATCCACTTGAACGAGGACACGAGCGCCCGTCACGATTTTCTGTATAGGGAAATCCTGGCGTTGCTGCTCGACCGCGGTGTGGCAGGAGCCACGCTTTTGCACCCCGCGGCCGGTTTTGGTTCGCACCATCTGATGCATGTGCAGGGCGGGGGAATCGATTCGGACCGCCACTTGCCGGTGCGGATCGAATTTATCGAAACCGCGGAAAGTGTCGAGGCGCTCCTTCCGGCCCTTCTCGAGTTGATCACCGACGGCCTGATTGAGGCGCACGATACCATCATTCTAAAAGCAGCGCTGCGGGACCAACCATGAGCGTCCGCTGGATGGCCGTCGTCATCCTTGGACTGGCTGGCACAGCGGCGGCGCAAACGCCGAATGTCCTCACTCTGGAGGCGGCCGAGCAGATTGCGTTGCAGAATCATCCGCGGATCGCTTCCGCCAGCCTGACTGCAAAGGCGTCCGAATCGGTGGTGAAAGAAGTAGAGGCGGCCCGCTATCCAACGCTGTCCGGCAACGTGACTGCCGTTGGCGCGGAGCATGGCACTACCCTTTCCGCCGGAGCCATTCCCACATCGAGTCTTTATAGCCGGGGCTCGTCGGGCATCGCAATCAATCAACTTGTCACCGATTTCGGACGCACCGCCAACCTGGCACAGAGCGCCAAGCTTCGCAATCAAGCGGAGAACCAAAATGTCGTGAATACTCGCGCCGAGATTCTGCTGGAAGTGGAAGAGGCCTTTTATCAAGCTGCGGGCGCCGTAGCCGTCCTTAAGGTTGCCCAGGATACGCTCGATCTTGGCCAGCTTACCTTGCGCCAAGTCACTGCGCTCGCGCAAGCGGCATTGCGCTCCACGCTGGATGTGAGTTTCGCCGAAGTAACTGTCTCCCAGGAAGAGCTGGCCTTGGTTCGCGCCGAAGACGAAGCGAAGGCGAGCCACGCCAGGCTCTCCGCCGCGCTGGGATATGAACGGGATCGGCTGTTTACTCTGGCCGAAGAACCGCTCCCCGCTCCGCTCGATTCCGACCCCGACGCTATGATTTCCAGTGGTTTGGCCAAACGGCCGGATCTGGCGGCTCTCCAGCTAAGCCGCGACGCCGCCCAACGCTACGCGGAAGCCGAGAGGAGACTTTCCTATCCTACCGTGAGCCTGGGCGGGGTGACCGGGGAAGCGCCTGTGCGCGACGACCGCTTGCAAAGAAACTACAGCTCA
Organism: Bryobacterales bacterium; assembly: GCA_963723015.1. Taxonomy (GTDB): domain Bacteria; phylum Acidobacteriota; class Terriglobia; order Bryobacterales; family Bryobacteraceae; genus PALSA-243. Next base: position 31,626 of record CAVRPF010000026.1, on the reverse strand, counting down.
GCCGGCGTCAACGTGAATATTCCAATCCTGAACGGCGGGCTGTTCAGCGCCCGCAAGGCGGAGTCGCAGTTTCGAGCTGAGGCTGCCTCGAGAGACGCTGAGACTCTGGCCGTACAAATCGCTCGCGACGTAAGGATCGCCTGGCTCAACGCCAACGACGCCTTCCGCCGGCTCGCCGTGACAGCCAAGTTGGTAGACCAGGCCACTCGCTCTCTTCGTCTGGCTCAGGCACGATACAACGCCGGCCTGGGAAGCATCCTGGAACTCGACCAGGCCGTATTGAGTCGGACATCGGCTCAAATCGCCGCAGCCAGCGCCAAGTACGAGTACTTGAGCCGCCGGGCCGATCTGAATTTCGAAACAGGAGATCTACGTTAGGCAAGGAGACAGCCCATGAAATTTAGACTCGCATTTGCGTTAGTAACCGCCCTGGTTGTGGCGAGCCCTCACCTACAAGCGAAGGAGCCGCGAAAAGCGGAACCTTCGAAGAGGCCTGAAATCGTGGCGCATATTCCGCTCAATTCGGCAATGACAGTGCAAATGTTTACCCGCAGAGATAGCAAAGGCCATTTGTATCTCTACGCCATGCATTCGGCTGGAGCAGTGTCGGTAATCGATATAACCGATGCCGCGCACGCCGCATTAGTGACTCAGGTTGCGTATCCCAACCCAACCGGCTACGGAAACGTTCAGAGCATTGGGACAAACACTGCCTTGGTTGAACTCACCGATCAAGCGGCAGCCGCCTCAAGCCGGGCGCCTGCGAAAACACTAGCGCTGCTGGACATTACCGATCCCGCAGCCCCGCATCTCACGCTGCGCTTTGCCGGCGTCACCGCCGTCTCGCGCGACGACAGCCGCGGTCTGCTTTTCATCGCCAACAATGAAGGACTTTGGATTGTGCGCCATTATGAACCGCCCGACATCGGTGTGCAAGCATGGGAAAACTTCGTCTCGGCCCGATAACTTCAATGAAGCGCACAACTGCTGCCCGTTCCGTTGCGCTCACCGCCTGGGCAGCTCTTATACTGGCCGCATCTCTCAGTTCTTGCGCCAGGACAGATACGCCCGGCGGCGGCGAAGCGACAAAGGCCGGTGCTATCGCCGAGGGGGCAAATCAAGTGGCGCCAGTAGTCAAAGCCGCGCGGACCGCTCTTTCCGGTGACATTACATTGACCGCCGAGTTCGAGCCATTCCAGGAAGTGGACGTCATGTCCAAGGTCGCCGGCTACTTGAAAGAGATTAACGTGGACATCGGGGACCGCGTCCAGGAGGGCCAACTGCTCGCGACTCTCGAAATCCCGGAAATGGCCGACGATCTCGCTAAGGCTGGCGCCGCCATCGATCAAGCGGACGCCGACGCGGCGACGGCGCGGGATGAATTGCAGCGCTCCGAATCCGCTCACAACATTGCCAAGCTCTATGCCGGCCGGATCGCGGATGTGGCCAAGGCGGAGCCTGGGCTGGTACCGCAACAGGAGCTGGACGAAGTGCGATCGCGCGATCTACAGAGCGAAGCCCAAGTGTCTGCAGCGAAATCCGCGATCCGGTCGAGTGAAGAGCGGGCGCGCGTCGCGCGGGCGGAGGAGGCGCGGGTAAAAACGTTATTAAAATATACCCGGATCACGGCTCCATTCGCCGGCGTTGTGACGAAGCGCTATGCCAACACCGGTTCCATGATACAAGCCGGTACGGCTTCTCAGAGCCAGGCAATGCCCATTGTGAGGCTCTCCAAGAACAATCTTCTGCGCCTGGTCCTACCGGTGCCGGAATCGGCGGCGCCGCGCATCCGCGTAGGTGAAACGGTGGATGTCCGCGTGCCGTCGATGAACCGGACTTTTCCTGGGCGCGTCGCGCGGTCCACCGGCAAGGTGCAGGAATCCACCCGCACCATGGATACGGAAGTCGATGTTCCGAACCCGTCGCTGACCATCCTACCCGGCCTGTATGCCGAGGTGGACCTGCGCCTCGATCAGCACAACAATGTGCTCGCCGTGCCTCTGGACGCCGTCGAGCGAATCGGCGATACGGCGCGGGTCTATACCGTGCAAGCGCCGGGAGTGATCCACATAGTCCCGGTGACTCTGGGCCTGGAATCGTCGCAGCGGGTGGAAATCCGCTCCGGCTTACAGGACGGGGAACAGGTGGTGGTGGGCAGACTGGCCGGTTTCAAAGAGGGACAGAAGGTACTGGCCGAACCTGCAACGTTCGAATCCCAAGGGAAATAGAATGTCTCGATTCGCGATTCAGACTCCTTATTTAATCGTTGTGGTCTGCTTGATGGTGCTCGTCCTGGGCATAGTAAGCGTTGCCCGAATCCCGGTAGATCTCTTCCCGGCGATGAATATCCCGGTCGTAGCGGTGGCTACCTTTTATCCGGGTATGCCTCCCGAGCAGATCGAAGGCAACATCACTTATCATCTGGAGCGGTTCTTTACCCTGGCTAGTGGAATCGACCACATGGAGTCCCGCTCACTGTCCGGGGTCAGCCTGATCAAAGTGTATTTTCAGCCCGGTTCCAGTCCGGATTCGGCTGTGACTACGATCGCCAGTCTGGCTATGGCGGAAATCAGCCACTTACCGCCGGGCACTCTTCCGCCATTTGTGATGAAACTCGATGCCTCCAGCCTTCCGGTTTGCCTGGTCACACTAAAGGGCGAAGGCTTGACCGAGACACAGATGAAAGATGTGGCCCAGAACGTGATCCGCAATCAACTGGCGTCTGTTTCCGGCGCGGCCGTGCCACAACCCTTTGGCGGGAGATGGCGGCAGATCATGCTCTATGTGGACCCATTCAAGCTGGAGTCGCGGCAGTTGAGTTTGATGGATGTGGTGCGGTCTGTCAATGAGTCGAACCTCATTCTTCCCGCTGGAGACGTGCAAATTGGAAGATATGACTACAACATCTACACCAACAGCGAAATCAACGTAGTTAAAGACATTAACCAGATTCCTGTAAAGACTGTAGGAACCTCGCCCGTTCGCGTGTCGGACATCGGCAAGGCTACGGATGCTTACACCTGGCAGTACAACGCCGTGCGGGTTGACGGCCAGCGCTCGGTCTATTTGCCTGTGCTGAAGCAAGGCGGCGATTCCAACACCATCGCAGTTGTTAATGGAGTCCGGGACAAGCTAGCCCATTTGTTCGACGTTCCGGAATCTCTCACCGCGCGCGTGGTTTTCGATCAGTCGGCGTTTGTAAAAACCGCCATCTCGACATTGCTTCACGAAGGCGGCGTGGGGCTGTTTCTCACCTGTATCATGATCCTGGTTTTTCTAGGAAGCATGCGGGCCACGGTTGCCGTCTTCTTTTCCATTCCCATTTCGGCGCTGGCCACCCTGGTGGCGCTGCAACTCGGCGGCAGTTCCATCAACAGCATGGTGTTAGGCGGGCTGGCGCTGGCATTTTCGCGATTGATCGATAACTCTGTGGTCGTTCTGGAGAATATTTACCGCCATTTAGAAATGGGAGAGCCGGCAGCCGTCGCCGCCGAAAAGGGCGGCCGCGAAGTAGCTCTGCCTGTTCTGGCCGCTACGCTCACCACCGTGGTAGTCTTTTTTCCGGTGACCATGCTTTATGGCGTGAGCCGGTTTCTGTTCTCGGCTCTCGCTCTGGCGGTGGTGATTTCGTTGTTTGCGTCATACTTCGTTGCGCTTACAGTGGTTCCGCTGTTTTGCGCCCGATTTATTCATCACGCCGGCTCTCATGGAGGTTCGCCGGAGCCGGCCGTAGAGCGTAGACGCTCTTTCGTCAGCCGATCCGGTGCGGCATTTAATGCGTGGTTCCAGCGAGGCTTTGATCGTCTTCTTGGGGGATATGACAAACTGGTGACCCGCACGCTGGAATGGCCTTACCTCACTCTAGCGGGGTTCGCTATTGTATTTCTTGCCAGTCTCCCATTGTTTCCCCGGATTGGCTTGACTTTTTTCCCACAGACTGACGCCGGACAGTTTGTGGTCAATGTGAAAGCTCCTTCCGGTACCCGACTGGCGGATACCGAAGAGGAAATTGCCAAGCTGGAGCAACTCATTCGTGAAACCGTGTTACCTGAAGATCTCGGAATTATCGTTTCCAATATCGGCGTAGATCCGGGATTTTCGGCGATTTATACATCGAATGCGGCCATGCATACGGCCTTCGTCCAGGTCAACCTGAAGTCCGGTCACAAAATCGGTAGCTATGAGTATATCGACCGGGTGAAGCGCCGGATGCAGAACGAAATGCCGGAACTTGCAGCCTTTTTCGCCTCCGGCAGTTTGGTGGATGCCGTCTTGAATATGGGAATGCCGGCGCCGATTGATGTACAGATTGCTGGCTCGAATCTGCAATCCGCTTATCGGGTGGCGCTCGATCTCAGCGACCGTGTGCGCCGTATTTCCGGGGTGGCGGATGTCTATATCCCGCAGGATCTGGACTATCCCGCACTGCGTTTAGATATTGACCGTATCCGTGCGGGTGAACTCGGCCTGAGCGAAAAGGAAGTCGTGACCAATGTCATTACGGCTTTGACGTCGAATCAGATGATCGCGCCGAATGTCTGGATCGATCCCAAGAACGGTAACAACTATTTCCTTACGGTGCAATATCCGGAGCGGCAGATTCAAAACCTGGCGGACCTGCGCTCGATTCCCTTGAGAGGCCCAGGCGTCTCCAAGCCGACACGCCTCGATATGGTTAGCAGTATCAGCCGGATTCAGGCTCCCACCGAGGTGGATCACTACCAGATCCGCCGTGAAGTGGACCTCTATGTTCGACCTCACGGGGAGGATCTTGGAAAGATTGCCGATGAGGTTGCCGGCGCGATCGGCGCGTTGAAGACGCCACACGGGATCGATATCACTATACGCGGCATTGTTGGCGCAATGAACTCGTCATTCCACAGTTTCGCCGTGGGCCTCTCGCTGTCCCTTCTGTTGCTGTACCTCATCCTGGTGGCGCAGTTCCGTTCCTTTATCGATCCATTTATTATCCTGCTGGCGATTCCGCCGGGGATCAGTGGAGTTCTCTTGACCCTCTGGAGCACGGAAACAACACTCAACATTATGTCCCTTATGGGGGTGGTGATGCTGACCGGGATTGCGGTTTCGAACAGTATTCTGATAGTGGAGTTCGCACATCGTCTATTGAAGGGGGGCTCGGCGGCAAAACAGGCCGCGGTCACGGCTTGCCGGGTCCGGTTACGCCCGGTGCTGATGACCACGCTCGCCACTATCATCGGTCTATTGCCGATGGCGCTTAAGCTTGGCGAAGGCAGCGAATCCTACGCTCCACTGGCGCGCGCGTTAGCCGGCGGGTTAACCGCATCGGCGCTCTGCACGGTTTTCGTTGTGCCTGCGGGATTCTATTTGGCGTACCGAAAGAGGGACGCGCAGTGAAGACGATGCGGCCAATTGCCGCCTCCGCGCCGGCGCTCCGGCTTTAATGCCGGCCACACTGCCGCGCACCGTTCTTGCAGCTCCAAACATTCGATCCGGGATCGCATAATCCGACGGCTCCGCGCCACCGGTAGTCGTCACCTTGCCGAAAGATGGCAAACCGATTACGATGGAGTTCGCCTCTCGATCCGGCTTACTTCTGGACCTATGAATCTATTGCCGCGCGACGACAAATTCTTTGCCTTCTTCCTGAAACAGGTTGACACTTATATGTCAGGCCGCTCATGTGCTGCGCGAAGGCGTTCGCATCGGCGACTCGCGACTAGCCACCGCCGCCACCGAAATCAGCGTGCTGGAGCACCGTGGCGACGAGGTCATCCACAGTATTTTCAGCCGGTTGAATCAAACTTTTATTACCCCGCTCGACCCCGAAGATATTCACAACATCTCGAGCGCCCTCGACGATGTGCTCGATGGCATTGAGGATACGGCGCACCGGCTGGTGTCATACCGCATCCACCCCGTTCCGCACGACATGTTGGAACTCGCGGGCATCGTGAACTCCTGTGCCGTCGCGGCGAAGAAGGCATTTGAAGCGCTGGAACATAAGGGGCCGATTCTCGAACCTTGCATTGAGATTAACCGGCTGGAAAACGAAGCGGATCTGATAAGCCGTAGCGCTGTCGCTAACCTATTCCAGCAGGAGAAAGACCCAATCACGTTGATTAAGCTCAAAGAGGTATACGAGTTTTTCGAGAACACCATCGACCGGTTCGAGGACGTCGCCGATATTCTGCAGAACGTCGGCGTCAAGAACAGCTAGGGAATGTCGGCCTTCGGACTAGCGGTAGTCATTATTGCGGTCGCCTTCGTTTTCGATTACATTAACGGGTTTCACGACGCCGCGAACTCGATCGCGACAGTTGTGGCAACGCGGGTTCTGACGCCGCTTCAGGCTGTGGCGTGGGCCGCGTTCTTCAACTTCGCCGCCGCATTCATTTTCGGAACGGCGGTCGCCCAGACGGTTGGAAAGGGGTTTGTCGACATAACCTTAGTAACCCCTCAGGTGATCCTATGCGGGATCGCCGGCGCGATTATCTGGAACTTGATTACATGGTGGCTCGGGCTTCCAACCAGTTCGTCGCACGCGTTGATTGGCGGCTATGCAGGCGCTGCCATTGCGCGGGCTGGGATGCTGCGCGGGATTTCGCACAGCTTCGAGGCGCTTCGGGTTCCAGGCGGCAGCCAATGGCCGCTCACCCTCACATTCATCTTCCTTGCCCCGCTGATCGGGCTAATCTCGGCTTACCTGCTGATGGTGGCGATCTATTGGATTTTTCAAAAAGCCACTCCTTCTAACATGGACGCTTACTTCAGGAAACTGCAGTTGGTCTCGGCCGCCGCCTTCAGTTTGGCGCACGGATCCAATGACGCGCAAAAGACGGCCGGCCTGATTACAGGAGTGTTATTCACATCGCGTATGATTCCAAGCTTTCGAGGTTCCTCGATGGGTGCTGATGGCCTCGTACACCGCGATCGCGCTCGGAACCTTGAGCGGCGGTTGGCGCATCGTCCGGACCATGGGCGCCCGGCTGACGCGCCTCAAGCCGCGCAGCGGATTCTGCGCCGAGACGGGCGCCGCCGGCGCTGTTCTTCTGGCGACCCATTTCGGCCTGCCTGTCTCCACTACGCATGCCATAGCCGGCGCCATCGCGGGAGTAGGGAGTATCAGCCGCCTCAAAGCGGTTCGTTGGGGAATAGCCACCAACATCGTCGGCGCGTGGGTGCTCACGATTCCGATGGCGGCGATCATCGCATGGCTGTCGTTCTGGATTATGACCATCGCCGAAGGCGCTTAAACGGCAGCACCCGCGATCCAATACCTTTCCGCAAATCGCGATCCGCAATGCAGCCGCGCGGACCAGACTCACACACGATCTACCAGCCAGGCATGTACGTCCAGCGATTTTGCGAAATGAAGCGCCTCGGGCGGCCCTTTCATTCCGATTCCGAGCCAATCGCCCAATGTGTTGACTTGCACTTCAGCCGCGGCGCGCTGCAGCGGCCAAGGTTGGTGATCGATTTCGCCGCGGTAAATGTGGCCGGCGCCGTCCGCCGAATATAAGCAATACCGGTCCGTCAGCCAGGCGTCGAGGCTGCCTGGGGCCGATTGGAAAACGGCTCCGGCCGCACGATAGCTTGCCTTAAAGGCCGCGCTCGGCGAGCCGCGATGAGTGCGAACGGCGGAGTACTCTATCGATTCGCCGCTGTTCCGGATATCGAATCTAGCGTCGAAATAAGCCAAATGAGAAAATCGCCGGGCAACTCTGACCGCGAAGCGTTGACCGGCATCGAGACTGAAAAACCATACTCCGGGTTTGCCGCCGGCCTTAACGTACGTGCGCAGGTTCAATTCGGGAAACGCATGCAATCCGGGGATCGGCGGCGCCATACGGAGTGTTACTCCTTCCATTCTGAACGGAACCGCGCCGACATATCCGCGACCATCGAACAGATCGAGTTCCAATCGCTCCGGAATCAATCTGCGAAGAACCGCCGCATCTACCGTCCAATGCGCGAAAAGCAAATCGCGCCATCCCATGCGCAGGATCCAGGGCCGGTCCGGAACTGGCCACTGGCGATGCGTCATACTTCCCCCAAGCATCATGATACGGCCATTTGCTAGAATGAGGCATCGCGAGACCCGGTGAGGTGGCAGAGTGGTCGAATGCGGCGGTCTCGAAAACCGTTGAACCTTTACGGGTTCCGTGAGTTCGAATCTCACCCTCACCGCCAGAACAAAATCGTACTCACGCCCGCCGCAGGCGATCAAACATGGCGCAAACATCAAGCATTTTTCGCCTGCTCGGCCGGAACGAAGATCGTAGCGCCGCGATGGCTGCTGGACCACTTGCAGCCGCCGATCGTCCTTCGAATTCACCCCGCCCAAATTTGCTGCTAACCTCGAATAATGTCCTCCACTGCCGCCCCTCTGCGCACCCGCTTTCGCAGCCAGCGCATCGCTAATTTCTCCGAATCCGTCATCCGCGAGATGACCCGTCTGGCCATGCGCCACGGGGCCACCAATCTGGCGCAGGGCTTCCCCGATTTTCCCGCCCCCGAAGACGCTCAAGCGCGCCGCCGCGGAGGCCATCGACGCCGACGTCAACCAGTACTCCATCACCTGGGGCGCCAAGCCGTTCCGCGATGCCATCGCCGCCAAATACGCCCGCCACTACGCCATGCAGTTCGACCCTGAGCGCGAGATCACCGTGTGCTGCGGCGCCACCGAAGGCATGATCGCGGCCATGCTGGGGGTGCTCGACGCGGGCGATGAAATCGTGCTGTTCGAGCCGTTCTACGAAAACTATCGCCCCGATGCGGACATCTGCGGCGCCCGTATGCGCTTTGTCCAGCTACGCGCGCCCGATTGGAGCTTCGACCGCGACGAGTTGCGCCGCGCGTTTACCCCCCGCACCAAAGCCATCATCCTCAATTCGCCCAACAATCCAACCGGAAAAGTCTTCACGCGCGACGAGCTGGAATTTATCGCGAGTCTGTGCCAGGAATTCGATGCGCTCGCCATTACCGATGAGATCTACGAGCACATTATTTACGATGGCGCCACCCACGTTCCCATGATTTCCCTGCCGGGCATGCGCGAGCGTTCGATTCTGGTCAACAGCATGAGCAAGACGTATTCGGTCACCGGTTGGCGCGTGGGTTGGGTGCTGGCGCCACCGGATCTGACCGATTCCATCCGCAAGGTTCACGATTTTATTACCGTCGGCGCCGCCTCTCCGCTGCAGCAGGCCGGCGTGATGGCGCTCGCCATGCCCGACCAATACTACGCCGATCTCGCCGCCGAATACGCCGGCAAGCGCGATCATATCGTCGCCTCGCTGGAGGGCGCCGGCTTGGCTTGTTCCATCCCACGCGGCGCTTATTACGTGATGGCCGATATCTCGCGGACCGGTTTTCGCGACGACTTGACCTTTGTTCGTCACCTGATCGAAGACATCGGTATCGCGGCCGTCCCCGGATCGAGCTTTTTCTTACATCCGGCCGATGGAGCCCGATTTGTCCGCTTCTGTTTTTGTAAGAAATATGAGACTCTGGAGACAGCCCGAGAAAAATTAAGCCGTCTTAATGCTTAGCATCTTCGGGCAGGAGTCGCCCATGCGTCCGGAATTCTTACTGCCCGAGACCACTGTGCGCGATGCGGGAGCCGGTCCCGCAATCGATCTCCGCGAGGAGCGGGGCGGGACGTTGTTTCTCACCCTGGGCATTAACCGCATCGTTGAAAAGGAAAGCGTCGAAATCGGCATCTGGGGTTCCGCCGATGGCGCCGATTGGGGAACCGCGCCCCTGGCATCCTATCCTCGAAAATTCTATTGCGGCGTCTATCCGATGGAGCTTGACCTGCACCGCCGGCCGGACGTGAAATACCTCCGCGCCCAATGGGACGTTAAGCGCTGGGCCAGGGCCGCCGAAAAGCCGCTCTTCACCCTCTACCTGCTGGTTCACGCCGCGGACGGGCATCTTGCCTGCGCAGGCGCGTAGAATAGGAGAGCGCTCCTATTTATTTATGATTTCTCGCGAAGAAGCGCTCGATCTATTTCGTTCTGACGATCTCATCGGCATCGGCATGGAGGCGGACGCAGTGCGCCGCAAATGGCACCCCGAAGGGATCGTCTCCTACATCATCGATCGCAACATCAATTACACCAATTTCTGCACCGAGTATTGCAGCTTTTGCGCCTTTTACCGGCCCTTGGGGCACGCCGAAGGCTACATCCTCCCCAAGGAAACCATCTACGCCAAAATTCAGGAGACGCTCGATCTGGGCGGTACCGGGCTGTTGATGCAGGGCGGACTGCATCCCGATCTCAAGATCGATTGGTATGAAGATCTGTTCCGCGGCATCAAAGAGCGTTTCAAGATTCATTTGCATTGTCTGTCCGCGCCCGAGGTCACCAATATCGCGGAAGTGAGCGGGATTAGTCTGCGCGAAACCATCCAGCGTTTGCGGGATGCCGGACTCGATTCCATTCCCGGCGGCGGCGCCGAGGTCCTGGACGACGCCGTCCGCCACCGCATCAGCCGTTTGAAATGCTCCGTTCAGGAATGGGTGGATGTCCACCGCACCGCCCACCAGCTTGGCATGCGGACCACCGCCACCATGATGTTCGGCTGCGGCGAAACCATTGAGCAGCGCATGAACCATTTGGAGCTGGTACGGAATCTTCAGGCCGAGACCGGCGGCTTTACGGCCTTCATCCCGTGGACATTTCAGCGGGAGAATACGTCCCTGGGCCGGTTTATCAAGGAAGAAGCCACAGCCGTCGAATACCTGCAAACACTGGCGATTTCGCGCATCTATCTCGATAATTTCGAGAATGTGCAATCGTCATGGGTCACGCAGGGACTAAAGACATGCCAACTGGGGCTCCGCTTTGGCGGCAACGACGTCGGCAGCATCATGATCGAGGAAAATGTGGTCTCGGCCGCCGGCGCGCACCATCGCGCGAGTGAAGAGGAGCTGCGGCGCATCATCCGCGATGCCGGGTTTCGTCCCCAAGCAGCGCGATACTTTGTACCGGACATATTTTCTGAATTAGGAGGTATAGATCAAGCCATCGACTCCGCGCGATGTCTTTCCCGTAGCCCTCCGGATCTCGGCCAAGTCGTGAATGGCGCCCGCCGCATCGAGGACGCTCTTTGTCAGTCGAGCGTGTGCTCCACTTGCTCACTCAACCAGCGGCTGACCAATTTGCCGTGGGACTACAGGGAGCGCGGGCTTTAGCCCCATCCGCGGCGCGCGCCGTACCGTTGCTGCGCTGGGTGCGCCGGCGGCGCTCGATCCCGCGATCCAGATGGTAACTTCCGATGTGTACGAGTCCGGGCCGGCGATGTCCAGGGCGTTAGCGCCCGCCGTTAAACCGCTCGGCACGGTCACATTCATCTGATAGAGCCCCGCGAGTTGGGGCGCCAAACCGGAATAACCGACCGTGGCTTGCGTTCCGCCGATGTAGGCGCTAATCGTGTTGGTAGTCTGGCTCAACGGGCTGACCGGGCCGGCCGCGCCATCGGCAACGCTCGGGCTGACCGCGCCCAGTCCGGTCGCGAAAACCGAGACCGTCTCGCCCGTCTGCGCCGGATTCGCGGAGCTCACCAGCGATCCATTCTGATGCAGCACCGCGCCAGTTCCCAGACCGCCGGGCGGAACGGTGAACACGCCCGCGGACGTCGTATTGGTGAACATGGTGACGGTATTGGAAGAGTTTCCATCGGTAATCACCTGCACCTGCGCAATAGGCGTGGTGGTCCCGTATGGAACGATGGCCGAAATCTGCGTGGGAGCCACATAATAGATCGGCGCGGCGACTCCATTAATCATTACCTGCACATTGCCGAGCGTGGTTGGGAAAGGAACCGCGGGCGCAACTACCAGCCCATCGGCCAGATTGGAGCCATAAAGCGTCAGCAACTCTCCCGGCGCAATGCCCGCTGTAAAGGGCGCTGAACTGGCGGCGTTCACGATGCCGGTGGGATTCAAATACACTCCGCTGCCGCTTAACGTAGGCGCCGGCACCGCCACATTGATTCCCAGGAAAGGCCCGATGCCCGATCCGATTCGCACGCCTCCCGCGCCGACGACGTAGTTCATCGACGACGTGCTGTAGGCGCCATTGGAAAGCGCTGAATAGGCGTCGCTATAGGTGTAATCGATCGCGCTGGAGTTGAAGGGGGAAAGCAGGCGTTGATGGCCCACGATGGCCGAGTTGGCGGCGCTCAGCGAACCGTAGTAAGTGTCGAGATTGGCCGATCCCGTGGCGGCCAGTTGCGATTCGTCCTGATCGATCCCCGCTTGATAGTACAGGCCGCCAAACGAGGGAGCGCCCGCGCCCGTGCGCACGCCCACGAACATATCGAAGCCTTGCGGATTTCCGCCGAAAACGAAGTTGCCGTCCGGCGACACATAAAGGTACTTTTGGCCGGTAAGTAGGGCGGTAGATGAGGTGGGAAAGCCCATCACGATCGCCCCGCTGCTCGCCGTATACTTCCCGCCCGCGATACTCTGCGGGTATTTGGTGGAACCGCCTTGCCCGATGTAAGCGCTGAGGCTGACAGTGCCCAGGTTGCCCGCGCCATCCGGGTTCATTTGAAAAAGCGAATTAACGGTAGTAGCCGGACTGCCGCTCGACAGGTCGATATCCGCAATGGTATACGCGCCCTTGAATGACGCAACCGTCGGAACCGGCGACGTAAGCGGCGCCGCGATAAAGATATCGTTAAATCCGTTGGCGGTTTCCGTAGTGCTGGCCACGAAAATCCCTCCCTGGCCAACCAGTCCGTAGATGTAATCCCCGCTCGATATCGGGTTGGTGAGAAATCCGTACCCGGAGGCGGCGATGGAATACGTGCCGGTCACATTGCCGGATTGAATGCCCGCGGTGGTGTCGACAAACGTGACACTGCCGCTGTAGCCGCCGCTCCCGTTGAAGGTGAGCGTGCCGTATAGAGCGGAGGCCTCGCTCAACGCGCCCGTATCGTATCCGACGATGTAGAGCACTTCCCGGAAATAGTAAGTGCCTTTGAGCAGACCGTTGCCACTGGAATCCCAACTCTGCGCCGACGCCTGCCAACCGGCCGCGGTCAATAGAACGAACATATTCCCGGCAAATTTCGTTAGCTTCACAGGCCCTCTACCTTGCCCGGACGCGGGGTGCGACCCCTTGGTTTCCCCCTTGGCTGTATTCGCGCTTGACTTTTGTCCCGCCCGCCCGCATACTCCTATCAAGGATCTATGGGAAATCGCGCATGCTGAAAAAAGATCGCTCCACTGGTGAGCTGGTGCAGGGAACCTTAGACATGCTCGTTCTAAAAACCCTCACGCGCGGCGCCATGCACGGGTACGGCATCGCGCAATCTATTCAACAAATGTCGGATGAAGTCTTGCGGGTGGAAGAAGGCTCGCTCTATCCGGCGCTGCATCGCCTGGAGCTGGATGGCGTCATTGCCTCGGAATGGGGACAGTCGGACAATAACCGGCGGGCCAAGTTCTATCGGATGACGCCTCTCGGGCGCAAACAACTGGCGAAAGAAGCGGAACGTTGGAACCGCGTGGCGGGCGCAATCGCGCGCGTCATGATGTGGGGCGCCAGGAGCCCGGCATGATTTGGTGGAATCGTTCACGCGCTCGCCTCAAGGCGCTATTCCGCCGCGAACAGTTAGATCGCGACTTGGAAGAGGAATTGCGCTTCCACCTCGACATGCAGGCGCGGGCCGGCGGGCGAGCGCGAAGCCCGCCGTCAATTCGGCAACGCGACCGCCCCAAAGAAGCTTGCCGCGATCAGTGGACGCTGGCTTCCCTGGAGTTATGGTGGCAGGACGCCCGCTATAGCGCGCGCGCCTTGCGCCTGAATCCGGGTTTCACAGCCACGGCGATTGTGGTTCTGGCGCTCGGCATTGGGGTCAACGCCACGGTATTCACGTTGGCGAACGCGGTGATGTTCAAGAACCAGCCCTTCGCCGGAAGCGAAAAGATTCTCTACATCACCGGCGCGCAGCCCGCGCCCGGCGGCGATTATCAATCTATCTCCTACCCGGATTACCTGGACTTTCGGGCGCAGTCAAAAACCTTCGAGTCGCTGGCGGCGTTCCAAGTGGACGGCGCCACTTTTTCGGACAGCGCAAGCTTTCCGGAACACTATCGAAGGCTTCTCATCACCGCCAACGGGTTCGCGGCGATCGGCCAGAGGCCCGTGATCGGCCGCGATTTTCTGCCCGCGGACGAAGCGCCCGGCGCCACGCCCGTTGCCATCGTGAGCCACCGCGTTTGGGACACTCGCGATGGGCGCTCGCCCTCGGTAATTGGCAAGGAGGTGCGGATCAACGGCGTCCCGACGGCGATTATCGGTGTAATGGGCCCGGAAATGCGCTTTCCCGGCGACATCGACGTGTGGACGCCGTTAGTGCCCACTTCCGAGTATGCCAGGCGAGACAACCGGGTTTTGACTTTGTTCGGCAAAGTAGCGGATGGCGAATCGCCTTCCTCCGCGCAGGCCGAACTCTCCACTATCGCCTGGCGTCTGGCGCGCGAATATCCGCGGACCAACCGGGGAACGGGCGTGGCGATTCGCCGCTTCAACCAGTTCGCGCTGCGCGACAAAATACATTCCATGTTCCTTGCCATGCTGGGCGCGGTGGGGTTTGTGCTATTGATCGCCTGCGCCAACGCGGCCAACCTGATGCTGGGACGGGCCGTAGGACGGGCGCGTGAAATCTCTATCCGCGCGGCATTGGGCGCCGGACGATGGCGAGTGGTGCGGCAACTGCTGATAGAAAGCGTCATGCTGGCTTCGGCCGCCGGCGCGATCGGATGGTCGATTGCGATCCTGGGCGCCAGTATATTCCGGCGCGCCATCGAAAACACCGGACCGCCGCCGTGGCTTGATTTCTCCATGGACGATCGCGTCTTCGCCTACGTCTGCGCCATCTCCCTGGCGTCTGGAATTTTGTTTGGCTTGGCGCCGGCGGTCCGGCTGTCGCGCCTCGATCTCAACGCGGCACTAAAGGACGGCGGCCACGGCGCAGGAACGGGCTTGCGCGGCAGCTTTCTGAGCGGCTTCCTGGTGACGGTGGAGATGGCGCTGGCCGTGGTGCTGCTGGCCGGCGCCGGGTTGATGATTCGCGGTTTCCTTGCTACCGCTGCCTTGCCGATCGGAGTAGATACCCGCAATATCGCGACGATGACGGTCGGCCTGCCGCCGTTGCGTTATCCCAGTCCTGGTGAGGCGTCCGCATTTTTCAATCGCCTGGAGAAGCAGGTTGCCGCCATACCCGGCGCCGGCATGGTCGCCATCGCGTCGAGCGTGCCGGGTATCGGGTCGACCATCGATTATGCGTACCAGCTCGAAGGCGCAGCGCCAATAGAAACGCGCGCCGTGCCCCGCGTCAATGGCGTCGCGATTGGCGACCATTATTTCGCGACGTTACGAACCGGCGTAGCGCGCGGACGCGACTTCACCGAAGGCGATCGCATGGGCGAGACGCCAGTGGTTATTGTGAACCAGCTCTGCGCCGCCAAACTTTGGCCGGGCGAGAACCCCATTGGCAAGCGGCTGCGCCTGGGCCATTCCACCCGCGGGCAGGCGCTCCATCTGGCCGAACAGCCCTGGGTCACCGTAGTTGGCGTTGCGCCAAACATCATGCAAGGCGATGCCGGAATGGCGCCGCTGGTCTACCGGCCTTACCGCCAGGAACCGCAGTGGTCCATGGCAGTGATGGTGCGCACCCGGGTTGCCGCTGAAACGCTTAGCAGCGGCCTGAGGCGGGCTCTGCAAGCGGTGGACGCCGAACTTCCCGCCTCACGGCCGGCGCAAGCGCTCGACGATTGGATCTACGAAAGCCGCTGGGCCTTGCGCGTCTTCGGAACTCTCTTCGCCGCGTTCGCCGCGGTTGCGCTGGCACTGGCTGCTATCGGTCTCTATGCCGTGATGGCGCAAACAGTGACGCGCCGCCGCCACGAGATCGGCCTGCGCCTGGCGGTGGGCGCGGGTAAGGCGGGCATCCTCCGGCTGGTATTCGCCACGGGACTGCGCCAGCTAGCGTGCGGATTGGCGATCGGACTGCCGATCGCGTTCCTGCTGACGCGCGTGCTCAAAGCGGCGGTGGACATGCCGGTCCTGGACGGGCCCGGCGTTCTTGGCGCCGCGGCGATCACGCTATTGGCGGCAGGCCTCCTGGGCTGCATCGTGCCGGCGGTCCGAGCCATGCAAGTGGACCCAGCGATCACATTGAGACACGATTAGTCTCCTCGGCGCGTAACGTTTCGGTATCTGCGGAGTATAACCCAGTATGATCCGCATTCTTTCCGATGTCCGCTTCGCCATCCGCAATCTGAGCCGCAGCCCTTTATTCACCGCGGTGGCCATCGGCTCGCTGGCTCTCGGCATCGGCGCCAACACCGCCATTTTCACGCTGGTCGATCAATTGTTGCTGCGGCTGTTGCCGGTGAAGAATCCCGCGCAGCTCGTGATGATCTCCTCCACTGGCCCGCACATCGGCAGCAATCGCGGAGATCGCGCGTCCTCCTACCCGATGTACGAGGACTTTCAGCGCCGTGCGCCGGCCTTTTCCTACGTATTCTGCCGCTTTGGGACGCCGATTTCCGTGAACTTCAACGGGCACACCGAGCGCGTCAATGGCGAACTGGTCTCCGGCAACTACTTCGAGGCGCTGGGAGTGCGACCCGCCATCGGCCGCGTTTTTTCGTCCCAGCAGGACGACCGCACTTACAAAGGCCACCCATCGGCCGTGTTGAGTTATGCCTACTGGACCACGCGCTTCAACGCCGATCCCTCCGTGGTTGGCCGCAAGATCATAGTCAATGATTACCCCATGACCATCGTGGGCGTCTCCGCGGCCGGTTTCAACGGTCTCGATCCCGCCTCCAGCCCGCAGATCCGCGTACCTATCCAGATGAAGCCGCTGATGACGCCCGGTTGGGACGATATCGGCGACCGACGCTCGCAGTGGATCCAGACCTTCGCCCGTATGAAGCCCGGCTACACGCCCGAATCCGCGCAAGCCTCGCTACAGCCTCTGTTTACGCAGATTCTGCGCGAAGAGACTGCAAGGCCTGAGATGAAGAACACCAGCGAGTACAATCGCAAGCAGTTCTTAGCGCGCAAGGTGCGCGTGGAAACGGCCGCTGCCGGCTATTCGCAACTGCGCCGCAATTATTCCACCGCGCTTATTGCTCTGATGTGTATGGTGGGCCTGGTGCTCGTCATCGCGTGCTTCAATGTGGCCAATCTGCTCATTGCGCGGGGCGTGGCCCGGCAGCGCGAAGTTGCGGTGCGTCTGGCCGTGGGGGCATCGCGCGCGCAGTTGCTCGGCCAGTTGATGGTGGAAAGCCTGCTACTGGCAGCGGCCGGCGCCGCGATTGGCGTATTCCTGGCCGAAGCCATGGTACGTACACTGTTGAGCTTCCTTCCCGCGGGCGATGCTCCGCTCATGCTTACCGCACGGCCCGATGGGCGCATTCTGGCGTTCAATGCGGCCGTCGCGCTGATCGCCGGATTGCTGTTCGGGTTGGCGCCCGCGCTGCAATCCATGCGCCTCGATCTGTGGACCACGCTCAAGGACACGGCCAGCGCGGCCGGCGGAACCGGCGGCACGGCCAGACTGCGCAAGGCGTTGGTAGTGGCGCAAGTGGCGTTCTCGTTTATGCTGCTCATCGGCGCCGGACTGTTCGTCAAAACGCTGGTCAATCTGAAGTCCGCCAACAGCGGCTTCCGCAGCCTCGATAATCTGGTCACGTTCCAGACGGACCCGGCTCTGAACGGATATACAATGGCGCGCCTGCAAGCCTTCTATACCCGCGCGCTGGAACAGATCCGCGCGCTTCCCGGCGTGCAATCGGCGGCTTACGCGGTAGTTCCGTTGCTCGGCGGCGGCGAGTGGGATTCCACCATGGGGGTGGAGGGCCACCGTGCCAAGGACGGCGAAGATATGCAGGCATTCATGAACTCGATCTCGCCCGGATACTGGAAAACCATGGGCATCCCTCTGCTCGAAGGGCGCGATTTCGACAGCCGCGACGCGGGTAAGAAGAATCCGGTGGCCATTGTCAACCGCAAGTTCGCGGAACACTTTTTCGGCGCCAATACGCCTATCGGCAGGCACATCGGGTTCGGCGATGGCCCCAAGAGTAAGCGCGATATTGAAATCGTGGGCGTAGTGGAGAATACGCTATACGAAGGTCCGCGTGAGGGCATCCACCGCCAGGTGTTTATTCCGTTCCTGCAGACGGATTTCCCGGCGTCCACAACTTTTTACGTGCGCGCCACCACGGATTCGAACGCCATGTTCTCTCAACTGCGCCGCACGATTGCCGGCCTCGATCCGGCGATCCCCGTCTACCAGATGCGCACACTCGAAAATCAGCTCGATCAAACTCTGGGCACGGAGCGTTTAATTGCCACGCTCTCAGCCGCCTTTGGCGCTCTGGCGACGCTGCTCGCCGCGCTGGGACTCTATGGCGTGATGGCGTTCGCGGTGGCGCGCCGCACGAGGGAAATTGGCTTGCGCATGGCGCTGGGCGCGCAGCGCGGCCAGGTGGTGTGGATGGTAATGCGCGAAGCCCTGCTGCTGATCGGAATCGGCCTGGCGATCGGTGCTCCCGCTGCGTTTGTGTTGAGCCGCCTGGTCGCTTCGCAACTGTTTAGTGTTTCCCCGGCCGACATCGGAACCGCGCTGCTGGCGTTGGCGATCCTCTCGCTCGTAGCAGCGGGGGCAGGCTTCCTGCCCGCGCGCCGGGCCAGCGCTATCGATCCGATTCGCGCGCTGCGCTACGAGTGAGAGCCGTATTCGCCGCGATTGTGGCCGCTTAATCGCCGTGACTCATTGCTTCCGCCTTCACAGGGTGGCTAGCGCCGATTTGTACGCCCGGCAGGCGCAAAAAAAAGCGCGCGCCGCGGCCGGGTTCCGATTCCACCCACATATCGCCGCCGTGCTCCAGCACGGTTTGACGCGTGAGCGCCAGGCCGAGGCCGAGGCCGTTGCGCTTGCCGGCGGTGACGAACGGCTGGAAAAGCTTAGCCCGAATCTCCGGCGCGATTCCGGGGCCGGTGTCTTCCACCTGAATGAGTGCGTAGCCGTTGTCGAGAGAAGCGGAAATGCGCACCTGTCCGCCTTCCGGCATGGCTTCGAGTGAGTTAGCCAACCAGGTTGACGAAGGCGCGCTCCATGCGGCTGCGGTCGAGCGGCAACTCGATTTCGGGCGGAATCGAGAGTGGCGATGGCGACGCCTTGCGTCTCGGCGGCGCCGGCGAGCGAATCGCACGCCGCCGAGCGCCACTTCGCGCAGGCGGCAAAGCTCGGGCGCGCCGGTCTTACCGCGCGAGACGTTGAGCAGGTCCTGCAAAAGCTCCTGGATGCGCCGCGAGGCGCGGTAGATATTGGCGGCCAGACGCTTCATGTGCGCCGGAGGCAGATCGGCGTCCACCATCATTTCAGCGCCGCCGTAGATGGCGGCGAGCGGGTTACGGAGATCGTGAACGATGGATCCGGACAGGCGGCCGATAGTGGAAATGCGCTCCTGCCGGATGAGATCTTCGCGCGCCTGGCGAATGGAGGCGCACATGGTGTTGAAGGTGCGCGCCAGGCGGCCCATTTCGTCGTCGCTCTTCACCTCCACTTCAATGGCGTAGTTCTGGCGGGCCACTTCGGCGGCGGCGCGGTCCAGTTCCTTTAACGGGCTGCACAATGCGGCGCGCCAGAAGGTACGTCAGGCCCAGCCCGGCGGACACCGCAGACATCCACAAGCCGACGATTTGCGAGTAAAGGCTGTCGATGCGCGCGCTGCGATCCATCGAAGCAGCGCAGAATGTAAAGATCGCCCACCTTCTGCCCGGCGATGCCGGGCAACGGAGTTTCGAACCGGGCGTACCGGGAAATGCCGTCGCTTACTAACTCGTCTGGCTGGGCGGCCGCCAGGTTGCGCACCACCACGTTGGTGGCCTCGGAGTTCAAGGTGGAAGCCACCGGCGGCCCGCCCGACTGGAGGAAAAGGAATTCGCTGCCAGTAGCCTCTTTGAGCTGCTGCGCCACCAGCGCGTCGATGCGGTAACCGGCGATCAAAACGTTAGCCAGGCGCTGCTGCGCCGGTGCTGGAATCGACGTATACGGGCGTTACGGAGATGTGATACAGCTCGCCATCCTGCAGGAAGAAGCCGTTCGATTGCTGGGGAACTGGGCCGACGCGGCTTTGAAGATGTCCTTATTTCTGGCGAGAGCCGGCGCCGGCTCGCCGCCGACGGATGTGACATATTGGCCGAACGGGCTGAATACCAGGAAGATTGCATTGCCTTGAGAAACCTTACGCCACAGCTCGCCGGCCGTATCGGAGATGGTGGCCGGGTCGCCGGTGCTGAAGGCGGAGCGGATCTGCGGCAAGTCGCTCAACATCAGGCTGGTGGTGGAAAGCATCTCCGCGCGATAGTTCCAGAGCGACGTGTAAGCGTGGAAGCTGTTCTGCACTTCCTGCTCCAGGCTGGCGTACATGGTGCGACTGATGGCGGTCAGCACAATCTCGCCGGTGATGGCGAACAGAATGGTAACGGCCACGGAAGTGGAAAGCAGAATCTTCCACAACAGCGAGAGACCGGAAAACCAGCGGATCATTGGATGGTCCCGCTGTAGGTTCCATTGGCAGGCGGGTAGGGTTTGCCGTGCTTGTCCAGATGAGTCTCAGGCACGTATCCGGTTTCCGAAATAGAGATCAGCGGCAGCGCGAGCCCGGCCTCAGGCACGGTGATGCGGCGCTCCAAAAACTTCAGATTGGCGGGCAGGGCGCGCTCGTAAAAGATCCGCAATTGGTAATCGCCGGGCGGCACGTTGGCGATTGCGAACTTACCCGATTCCGGCGTCACCACATAGTAGGGCGTGGGCGCCACCGCGATGATGGCGCTCATGGTGGAGTGGATGTTACAGAACACGCGCACGATGCCGGGATGCCGGAACGTATGCGAGCGCGCTGTGCCGGGCGGGTAGAGTCCGATGTCGAACGGCTCGCCGCTGAAATTCGAGAAGGCGTTGTGATAGAACGGGATCGTTATTCGGCAGCTCCACCGTGCCGCCCACGGGTATGGCGACCACGTGGGGCACGAAAGTGCTTATCCTGCTGAATCATTTTGACGGTCTTGGGCGGGATGGCGGGAATCGCCGAGCGGTCCGCCGGCTCCAGCCAAAGCACCACGCCGGAATAATCCTTGCGCTTTTGCACGGTGCGATTCAGGGAGTTGGTGAGCTCCACCTGCCCGGAAACGGTCGCGGCGCCCAGATTGCGCGCGATCAGGCTAAAACAGATACCCCAGCGCCAGATCATAGTGGTTCGTCAGCCTTGTTCCATTCGCCAGGTAAAGCGTGCGCAATTGCGAAATCTCCGGTCCGAAAATGACGTTGGGCGCGATTCGATAAAACAGATTCGCGCCGTATTGCAGCGTCGCGGCTGGCATCGGCTGCGCCCAGAACGCCGCTTTCATAATACTGAAGGCCGCTAAAGAGATGTAAGTCCAGGCGGCGAGTTGTATGAACTGTAAACTGCGACCATCCGCCGCGGCGCGGCGATGGCAAACGCATCGCGGCGGTAGATGGCGTAGCCATCGTTGATGGCGCCGGTTCCCAGATTGGCGACGTTTTGGCCGGTGAAGAAGACGCCGGTCAGCTCCACGCGCTTGTCGGGCTTAAATAGCCAGTCGAAGGAGAGGACGCGGGACGGGATGGAGAAGCCGCCGGCATGGGTGGTGCTGGCGTGGAAGCCGGTGGCGATTTCAATGCGACGGTCTTCGTCGAACTTGTGGTAGAACTCGTAGCGCCCTTCAATGCCCGGCCGGGCGGCCGCCACCGTAACGGAAGTTGCGGAGGTGTTATAGGGCGAAGCTTCGTGAGTCTCTACCACGCCCGTACGCGCGCGCAGTCCGGTGGAACCGTTGAAGGCGAAATCCTGCTCCACGCGCGCCTGCGGAATCCAAAGCCAGAGGTTTCCGGCGCCGGTGAGCGGCGAGATGCCGACTTGCGCCAGCGATGAAGGCTCGCGTGGATTGAAGATGGGCTTATCGATGCCCACCATGATGCTGCGGGTTTTCCAATCCAGGTTGATCGCTTCCCGTGCGCAGGCGAAAGGTAGAGTTGAAGTTGACGCCGCCGGTGAAGAAGTCCATATAGACCGAGCCGTGAACCGTTCCGCCGAGAAACGTCTGCGGGCCGTGGTAATTCGAGGCCAATCACGGTCTGCCGCAAGGTAGCGCCCGCGATCTCGGGGCCGGAGGTCAGCGCTGCCGCTGTGGGATATTCGGCGCCGCCGCCCAGCCGCGAGTTGAGATACGACATTGAAGAGCGCCATGCCGGTGAGGCTGATGGGGAACTTTTCGGACGCCTCCACTTTGGTCTGAGCCTGCTCTTCGATGCGGCTATCTTGAATCGCCATGCGCTCCTCCACGCGTGGATTTGGCGGCGCCGGTGGCGCTGGAGGCGGCCAATTGGGTCCGGAGCTGCTGTACCTGCTCGGTCAGCGCCAGGTTCTCCCGTTCGAGCTTGTCCAGCCGTTCCAGAATCTGATTGATTTCCGGCGTCTGCTGGGCGCCGAGCAAAACCGGCCATGCAACCCCCAGACAAAGCAGGCTATTGAGTCGTACCATCGAGAATCTGCTCCAGTTTGCGGCGGACTTCCGCGGGCGAATATGGCTTGGTGAAAAACGCGCTGACGCCCATTTGGGCTACGCGCTGGGGCGTGGCGGGGTCGGTGTCAGGCGCTCACGACGACGATCGGCGTGGCGGAATACCGCTCGTCCCCGCGTACGCGGCGGATCAGCTCATACCCATCCATGCGCGGCATGTTCAGATCGGTGAAGATTACGCGGACCGGCTTTCCGGGCCCTCCCAAAATACGCAACGCCTCCAAGCCCGATGAGGCCAGCGTGACCGATAAACCTGGAATGCCGAGCAGCGCGATCTCGAGCGTCGCCGCCGCGTTTTCAGAATCGTCCACGATCAACACAGAACGGGCGCGATCGTCCGTCGCCATGCCGCTATTGTCCTCTATCCTGCCCCGGCAGGCGTCGCGGAAAGGCGCCGGTTGTGTAAAATCGACGCGTTCGAGAGAAAAACTTCGACGCGGAGACGCTGAGACGCGGAGATCCGCGCGGGTTTTGGCGAGTGCGCGGTCGAGCAGGCGTTAGCCTCAGCGCCTCCGAGGCAAATTCACGTAACCTTTTCCGATCCCGCCAGTATTCCATTATGAAAGCGAAGACACGTGGAGGACGAGCAAATCATGCAGGCGGTTCGAAACGGCGAGGTAGGCAAGCTTGAATTGCTATTCGACCGGCATCACCGCGGATTGTTCCATTATTTTCTTCACACCACTTCGAATTCCGCGGTTAGCGAAGATCTGGTGCAGGAAGTCTTCTTCCGCATTTTGAAATACCGCCATACGTACCAGACCGGCACCGCGGTCCGGCCGTGGATGTATCAGATCGGCCGCAACGCTCTGATCGACCAGATGGGGCGAAACAAGGGCGAAGTCGCTCTGCCGGCCGCCGGCGAGATCGGCAGTCCGGAAGCGCTGCCCGACCGGCAGGCGCAACACAATCAGGAGGCCGCACTGCTCAATCGCGCGCTGCGCTCCATGCCTCAAGAGAAGCGGGAAGTGATCGTTATGAGCCGTTTTTTGGAATTGAAATACGAGGAGATCGCCACCGTTCTGAATTGCGAAGTGGGGACGGTCAAGGTGCGGGTACACCGCGCCTTGCGCGAGTTGGGCGACCGGTTCTTCGCGCTGCGGGGAGAGCGGGCGTCGTCATGATGTGCGAACGGGTTCGCGAGCAGATACCGGAATGCCTGGCCGGCAAACTGGATAAAGCCGAGCGGGAGCGCGTGATCGGCCACCTGGAGACCTGTTCCGGGTGCCGCGCCGAATTGGCCGAATTGGGAATCGTTTGGAGAGGTTTGGAGAATATGCCCGTACCGGAGCCGGACCGCGCCATGCGGAGGCGGTTTATGGACATGCTGGAAGCGTACAGGGCGGGATTGGAACAAGCCCAGGTCCCGCCGAAAACTGCACAAACGGCAGCGACGCGCCCCAGTCGTTGGCTCGCGTGGTGGCCGTCGCGGCCGGTTTGGCAGATCGCTATCGCCGCCGCGCTGTTGATCGCGGGCATAGTGGCCGGGCGGTATCAAGCCGCCGGACCCAGGGAGATGACCCCGGATATGGCGCAGCTAAAAGGCCAGGTAGAGGGTCTGCGGCAACTGGTGGCGCTTTCGTTGCTGCAAGCGCAATCGCCGAGCGACCGACTGCGCGGCGTCAACTTCAGTTCCCAGATTTCGCGGCCGGACGCCGAAGTTGAGCAATCGCTGCTGCACGCAGTCAATCACGATCCCAACATCAATGTGCGGCTGTCGGCGGTGGATGCCCTCGAGAAATACGCCGGCGATCCCGCCGTGCGGCGCGCCTTGGTAGATGACGTGGCGGTGCAGGATTCCCCAATTGTGCAGTGCGCGCTGATCGACTTGCTGGCCGACGTGAACGACCGCGATTCGGCCCCCGCGCTGCGCAAGATCGCGCAAGATGGCCAAGCCGACGAAACGGTGCGCCAGCGCGCCACCTTAGCCATGCACAAGCTGGAGGTTACCAAGTGAAACTCACCGTTATCTTATCGCTCACCCTATTACCAGCGCTATCGCTATCCTGGGCGAGTCGCGACGATAACTGGCGCGACTGGCAGTACAAAGACACGGAGACGATTCAGAAGTCATTCAACGTTTCGGCTTCTGCCAACGCGAAGAAACTGCTGGTGGACAACATGCACGGCATCATCCACGTCAATGGCTACAGCGGCTCGGAGATTCGCGTCACCGTACATCGCGAGAGTCGCGGGCGTTCGGCTTCCGCTTTGGAAGAGGCCAAACGGGAGGTCAAGCTGGATATCTCGCAGCAGGGTAACTATGTCCGGCTCTATGAAGACGGTCCATGGCGAACGTCTCATGGAAATAACTACCGCGGCGAGGAGTATTACGGATATCACGTGAACTTCGATTACGAAATCGAAGTCCCCAGCGGGACTGAGTTAGACCTGAAAGGCTTCGACGACAATATCGAAGTGAAAGGAACCACCGGCGATTTCGATATTCACGGCTTCAACGGCGGGATAGATATGCAAGATATCGCCGGCTCCGGCCGCGTGGAGACATTCAACGGCAGCATGAAAGTAGCTTTCCGCAAGAACCCCGAACACGACTGCGCGTTCAAGACGTTCAACGGCACGGTGGACGCCTACTTCCAACCGTCCTTCAATGCCGACCTGCACTTCAAGACGTTTCACGGCGGCGTGTACTCGGATTTTGACGTCACCCAGCTACCGGTGACCGTGGGGGCGGGCCAGAATGTCAAGGGTAAGTATATCTATCGGCCCGGTAACGGCGGATCGGCGCGGGTTGGCAAAGGCGGCCCCAATCTGACGTTCAACGGATTTAATGGCAGCATTCGCCTGCATACGAAAGCGATTTAACGCGACTTACAAGGACAAAGGCCAAGACCATGAAACGAACTCTCGCCCTTACGGGCATGATGCTGGCGATGTGCGCGCTCGCCGGCGCCCAGAACGACTCGAACCGCATTGTAGTGCCGGCGCGCAATTCTTCGCGGCCGCGCGTGGTGGTGGCATCCAGCCATAACGGCCCGATCACTGTCAAAACATATAGCGGCAAAGACGTGATTGTCGAAGGCGGCGAGCGTGAGCGCTCTCGCGAACGCAGCCGCAACAATATACCGGCGGGAATGCACCGCATCGATGTTCCCGAACGCGGCCTGGCGGTGGAGGATGTCGACAATACCATCACGGTCGAAGATCATACCTCGGGCGGAACCCCCATCACCATCACCGTTCCGCCGGATACGTCGTTGAAGCTGAACGCGCACAATGGTTCGATCGACGTCGATGGCGTTCATGGCGAGATCGACGTCGATTGCCACAATGGAGGCATCAAACTAGCGAATGTTTCGGGGATTGTATTGGCGAATTCGAATAACGGCGGCATCCATGTGACCATGGACCGCGTGGACGCGGGCAAACCGTCGGCCTTCAGCAGCACGAATGGAAACATCGACGTGACGCTACCCGCGGATGTGAAGGCCAGCCTGAAGATGCGCAGCGACCGGGGCAGCATCTATAGCGATTTCGACATGAACGTCACCAACGGACGCGCGAGCACCCAGAAGAACAACACTCCCGACGGCAAATTCCGCGTCGATTTCGACCGTACCGTTGTCGCTACCATCAACGGCGGCGGCACCGATATGACCTTC
This sequence comes from Bryobacterales bacterium, assembly GCA_963723015.1. Lineage (GTDB taxonomy): Bacteria > Acidobacteriota > Terriglobia > Bryobacterales > Bryobacteraceae > PALSA-243. The sequence goes on along the minus strand of CAVRPF010000026.1, from coordinate 5,378 downwards.
ACCACCGTCAACGGATCCATTCTCATTCGCAAGAAGTAGCCCTTCACTCGTCAGCGGCAGGCGCTTGCGCCAGCGCTTGCGCCTGCCCCCCTTCCGCCACGACCACTCAAAGCCCAAACGTTGTTACTGTAGATAGGTTAATGACCGACAACAAACTGCAAGTAGTCCCTTTGGGCGGAGTGGGCGAATTCGGGATGAACATGACCGCCATCTGCTATGGAGACGACATCATCGTCGTCGATAGCGGCATGATGTTCCCCGATAGCGAGCTGCTGGGCGTCGATCTGGTAATGCCAGATCTTACGTTCCTTAAGGAGCGGCAAGCCTCGGTGCGCGCCTTGATCCTCACGCACGGGCATGAGGACCATATCGGCGCCGTACCATATTTCCTGTCCGATATCGATGTGCCTGTCTATGGCACCGATTTCACGTTGGCATTGGTAGATCGGCGCCTCGAAGAATACCGGCTTGAGGCCAAGCCGCGCTTCATCCACGTGAAGCCGAAACAGATCGTGGAGATCGGTCCTTTCAAGGTCGAGTTCCTCCACGTCACGCACTCGATCGTCAGCGCCGTGGCGCTGGCCATCACCACGCCGCTGGGCGTTATCATCCACACCGGCGATTTTAAGGTGGACCCGACCCCCACCGACAATGAGCTATTCGATCTGCACACGCTGGCCGAATACGGCAAGCGCGGAGTGCTCCTGCTGCTCTCGGATTCGACCAATGCCGACCGCCCCGGCTACACGGAATCGGAACGCGCCGTGCGCCCTCGCATCGAAGAGATCTTCAATCGCGCCGAGCGCCGCGTCGTGGTCTCGTGCTTCAGCTCCTCGATTCACCGCATCCAACTGGTGCTCGATTTGGCCAAGGAGTACGGGCGGCGCGTGGCGGTGATTGGCCGCAGCATGGTATCGGTCACCGAGATTGCGCATTCCCTTGGGCTGCTGGAGATTCCCGACGATATCCTGCTGCGGCCGCAGGATGCCATGGACCTGGAACCATCCAAGGTCGCGGTTCTGATTTCGGGCACGCAAGGCGAGCCCATGTCGGCGCTATCCCGCGTAGCGGTGGACAATCATAAGCACATCTCGGTGGAGAAGGGCGATACGGTGGTGCTCAGCTCGCGCATTATTCCGGGAAACGAGAAGGGCATCTTCCGCATGATCGACCATATGGCCAAGCGCGGAGCCGATGTGCTGTATGGCAGTATGAACCCGCCGCTGCACGTCTCCGGGCATGCCAGCGTAGAGGAGATGAAGTTGGTGCTGAACCTGGTGCGGCCCAAATACTTCATGCCCATTCATGGCGAATTCCGGCAGTTATCGAAGCACGCTAAGCTGGCTGAGCATTTGCGCTATGTCGGCCTGCGGGATTCCTTCATTATGGAATCGGGCGAAGTGCTGGAACTCGACGCGCTCGGCGCCCGCAAAGCGGGGAAGGTCACCGTGGGGCACGTATGCATCGATTCGGGATCGCTCGACGATGTGGTGCAGGACGTGGTGATCCGCGACCGGCGGCATCTTTCCGAAGACGGCATCGTGCTGCCCATCATCGCCATTAACCGCAGCACCGGGCGGGCCGAAAGCTTGCCCGAGATTGTCAGCCGCGGGTTCGCGCTGGCCGATGAAGGCTCCGAATTCATGCAGGCCGCCCGGCAAGTGGTCGCCAGGACGCTCGAGAGTTCCAACCGGGAGGAGAAGACCGATTGGGGCGTGATGAAAGAGAAGATCCGCGCGGACCTGAAGCGCTACATCTCGAAGGAGACGCAGCGCCGGCCGCTGATCATGCCGGTGATTCTGGAGTTGTAGCCGCTGATGCGGAACGAATTGCGAAGCGACCCGGCATCAAGCGGCGTAGATGCCCGGTACCTGGAGGACGCCTCCGGCTTTCGCGGCCACGCCGAGCGGTCGATCGTTCCATCCGATGAAGCCGCCCTTTCCGCCGCATTGAAAGACGCGCAGACCGCCGCCACGCCAGTCACCATCGCCGGCGCCGGCACTGGCGTCACCGGCGCGCGCGTTCCCATGGGCGGTTGGGTGATCTCGCTAGAAAAGCTCACGCGCCTCGAAGTGCATCCGGGATACGCCATCGTCGGCGCGGGCGCACTGCTGCGCGATCTGCACGCCGCGGCCCAGCGCACCGGGCAGTTCTATCCGCCCGATCCCACCGAGACTTCGGCCAGCATCGGTGGAACCATCGCCACCAATGCGAGCGGTGCGCGCAGTTTCCGCTATGGCGCCACGCGGCGCTGGATCGAGCGGCTGCGCGTGGCGTTCGCGGACGGAACCGTGCGCGAGTTCGGGCGCGGCGAGGCCATCGATTTCGACCCCGGAGAGGTTCCGCTGCCGAACGTCACCAAGAACACCGCCGGTTACCTGCTGCGGCCCGGCATGGATTGGATAGACCTGATCGCCGGCTCGGAAGGGACGCTGGGCGTGATCACGGAAGCGCGCCTGAAATTGCTGCCCGCGCCCAAGGCGATTCTGGGTGGCGTGGTCTTCTTTGCTGGCGACGATTCGGCCGTCGATGCGGTGGAGCACTGGCGCGCCACGGCTTCGGCGCGCATGTTGGAATATTTCGACGACGCTTCGCTGCGTCTGCTGCGTACGCGCTTCGCGGAGATTCCCGCGAAGGCGCGCGCCGCGCTGCTCTTCGAACAGGAATTGACTGGCGACGACGATCAAGAAGTGGATGCTTGGGTGGATCGCGTCGAAGCGGCCGGCGCGCTTGCAGAAGATTCGTGGTTTGCGCTTTCGGCAGCCGACCGGGAACGCTTCCGCCGATTTCGTCACGCGCTGCCGGAGTTGGTAAATGAAACCATCCGCCGAAATGGAACGCTGAAAATGGGCAGCGACTTCGCCGTGCCGCTGGCGCGCAATCGCGAGATGTTGGCGTTGTACAAAACGCGTCTGGAGGCCGAATTTCCCGGGCAGTATGTAATATTCGGCCACATCGGCGATGCCCACGTTCACGTCAATATCTTCTCCGCCGATGCCGGTCCATTACTGATCGAGCTCGCTCGGCAAGCCGTAGCCTTGGGCGGCACGGTCTCCGCCGAACACGGCCTTGGCAAGCGCAAGGCGCACCTTTTAAAGCTGCAATATTCGGCGGATGACTTAGAGAAAATGCGCGCCGTAAAGTGGCGCTTAGATCCGCAAGACATCCTGGGCCGCGGAACCCTGTGGGCTGCGTCAGTCGAATAAGTGCGGGACAAACCGGCTCAGGTTGGTCGTGATCGGGATGTCCGATTCTCGAATGCCGATGCCCGCCGCCGCATCGCCCTCCCGATGGCCGATTACCCAGCTTCCGATCACAGGAAATCTTCCATCGAAGCTCCGCACCGGCGCCAGATCCTGATAGACGAAGCCTTCGTCCCCGTACTCGCCGGCGGTTCTAAAATCCCGCGCCGGCAGATGCAGCGTGACGTTGGCGCCTTCCCGGCCGAGCAAGGGTTTCCGCACCCATGCCCGGCCCGCATCCGGCTCGGTCCAACTCGCCTCCAGCAGGTTCGGATGATTCGGATACAGCTTCCATAAGACCGGCAGAATACCTTTATTGGACAGCACCATTTTCCACGCGGGTTCCACCCAAGTCACACCGCCGCTCGCAAGATGCCGGCCGAACTCCTCCCGCACCATCCACTCCCAGGGATACAACTTGAACACCGCGTGAAGGGGTCGATCGTCCGGCGCCACGAACCTGGCGCCATCCCATCCGACTGTCTCGACAAGGAAGCTCGATGCGGAAAGGCTGGCTTGCCGGGCCGTGTCGAGAAGGTACGCGACGGTCATCTCATCTTCGACATCTTGCATCGAGCAGAAATCGATGTGACCGCCGGGCAGGTGGGCGCCCAGTTCCTTCCAAAGTGCTATCAGCCGCTCGTGAATGGAATTGAACTGGCCGGTGTGGGGATGCAAGTCTTCGTGCCAGTACCATTGCACCACCGAGGCCTCAAGCAACGAGGTAGGAGTGTCCGCGTTGTATTCCAGCAGCTTCGGCGGATCCCCGCCGCAATACGCCAGATCAAAGCGTCCATATAGCGACGGCGGTTCGGCTTCCCAGGAAGTCTCAACCAGGGATACGGCGCTCTCCGGAATTCGCAGTTGCGCGTAGAGCCGGTTATCGATTACGTATTGAACCGATGCGAGCGACATGGCTTCCAGTTCATTGGTGGCGGCTTCGAGAATCTCCACCTCGCGCGCGGTGAACTCATAGAAAGCCGATTCGTTCCAATACGGTTGGCCGGGCGTATGCCAGGTTAACCCAGCCGCTTCGACTTTACTCTGCCAATTGGCTCGCGGCCGCGATCTCACCCGGCGCATTAGCCGCCGCCGGAATGCCCCTTGCCCGTAGCCCCGAAGCCGCCGCGCCGGGTCCCGTGCGAAGCCGAAACAGCATGGCCGCACGTTTCCGTTATGGGCGTTCCCGCCGCTTGCGCGGCCGCGCGCCGTTCTTCGCAAGTCTGCGGAGCAGCCGGCGAGCCGGGCGCGGTTGGATGCTGTTGCGCGCGCGCGGCCATCCCCATTGCTGCCACCACAGTCAACGTGATGCTGTGCGACTTCTTCATCGCGGCCTCGGATGCCTGCTTAAATACTACCTTAGCGCCGCATGAGCGCCGTGAACTTTTCCCGGAATTTTTTCACCTTCGGCGCAACGACGTAAGCGCAATAGGGCTGATTCGGATGGTTGCGGAAGTACTCCTGGTGATAATCCTCGGCGCGATAGAACGTTTCCGCTGGGCGCACCTGGGTCACAATCGGCTTGCTCCAGATTCCCTCCGCATCCAGCTCCCGAATGACATCTTCCGCCGTCTGTTTCTGCTCCGCGCTGTGATAGAAGATAACGGAGCGATATTGCGACCCCACATCGTTACCCTGGCGATCCAGCGTGGTGGGATCGTGGATCGTGAAGAACACGCTCAGAATATCGCGGAAGGAAACCACTCCCTGGTCGAAGACCAGTTGCGTGACCTCCGCGTGGCCGGTATTGCCGCCGCAGACCTGCTCGTAGGTTGGGTTCTCTACGCGGCCGCCCATGTACCCGGAGGCAACCGATAGGATGCCGTCCATGTCCTGGTACACCGCTTCCAGGCACCAGAAGCAGCCGCCGCCTAGAGTCGCCGTTTCGTGTGTTGCCATTTTCTCACTATACAGATTTTGTGGATTGGATGATGACATTCGCGGGTGCGATGTTGTACGCTAGTGAGGGCCGGGCGCGTAGCTCAACTGGCAGAGCAACTGACTCTTAATCAGTAGGTTGAAGGTTCGATTCCTTCCGCGCTCACCACGATATCAGGATCGCTGAAGATTATCCCTTCAGAATCTCATAACCATGACCCGGGTTGACGCGGGCTGCTAACCTGAGGATAACCTTTA
>CAVRPF010000025.1:0-306344 GCA_963723015.1 Bryobacterales bacterium | reverse complement strand
CCCGCGGGGGTCCTGATCGGACTGGCTGCCCGGATCCTTTACCAGGATCGGGAACTGGGCGCCAAACGGGCTGTCGACCAGCGGCGCGCGGCGGTCGACCAGTTGCGCAGGGAACTGTATTCGAGCCTCGAGACCATCAAGCTCCGGGAGATCAACCGCTTGCTCATGCGCTGCCTCATCCAGACTGGACGCGCGGCTCAGGGAACCCGGCGGTCGTCTTGATCGCCAGGGTGGAAAATGAGCATCTGATCCTGCCGTGGGAGGCCGCCCTCCCAGGCGGACACGCCGATTTCCGAGGAATTCGCGCGCCATCGCCAGGCGGGAGAAGCCGAGGAGTTCATCCGGAAAGATTACGCTGCCGCAGCGGAAGCGTATCGCCTGGCGCTGGCCTCCGCCCGGCAACCCGGGGAAGCCGCCGATTCCCGCCTGGTGCTGGCGCGAACCCTATTCAAGGCGGGGAACACCGACGAGGCATCCCGCCAATACCGCATTCTCCTCAACGACTCGTCGGAGGCCAGGGACGAACAAGGAGTCGGGTACCGGTTCTATGCCGCGGAGCGTCTGCTGAACTCCAGGCGGGAACCGGATATAGTCTTGAGCTTTCTCGATACGGAAGTGAACGGGGAAGGACAGCTTGCACCGGCCGAACTGTATATGGCCCGTACGCTGCTCGATTCTGTTTTCCGAAGCGCAAACCGTGCAACTTCGCCGGCGAATAGCCGGCCGCATCGGGCAAATGGAGCAAGCCGCGGCGCTGGCGCGGGATTTTCCACTGGGTCCGGGCGCAGCTCGAGTCGGGCGCGACATCCAGCCCGGTTTGGGTTCCTTACGGTGGAGAGCCGTGGCTCGTGACCATGACGCCGCCGGCTCCCGCCCCTGCCGGGATTAGTCGTGGCTGTATCGTCTGCCGGGGTTGTGCCGCCGGGCGTAAAGCTCCTGAGCCGCTGGGCCGAGGGTGACGCGCTCGGCGAAGGCTTCCCCGGCCTCCACGCCGTATGGTCCGGCAACCGCCTTCTGGACACCCCGCGCGAGGGCTTGCCGGTAGGCATCTGGATCTCGGGGCTGGCGCTCGTGTTGGGGATTGCCGTGTTCGGCGGCTATCTGTTCTTACGCGACGTCAACCGCGACTTTCGCATGAACGAGGTGCGCTCGCAGTTCGAGGCCAGCGTCTCCCACGGCTGAAGACCCCTCTCACGGCCATCCGAATGTTCGCCGAGACGCTTGCTATGGGGCGATCGCGTGACGAGCACGCGAGGTCCGAGTACCTTGAGACCATCGTCAATGAGAGTGGGACGCCTGGCCCGCCTGGTCGATAACGTGCTCGACTTCTCGAAGATCGAGCAGGGCAAGAAAATCTACCGCCTTCGGCCCACCCGGTTGACGGAAGTTGCCGGCTCAGCCGCGCGGGCTATGCAATTCCCGCTGGCCCAAGAGGGATTCCAGTTGCGCCTTTCCATCCAGAAGGAAATGCCCGAGATGGAAGCCGACCCGGACGCTCTTCAGCAGGCCATCCTGAACCTTTTGACCAATGCCATGAAGTACTCCGGCGATGCCCGCAAGATCGATCTGAACGTCGGGACGCGCAACGGAGACTCCGTCATCGAGGTGATCGACCGTGGGCTGGGCCTGATGCCGATGAGCAGAAGCACATCTTCGAGAAATTCTACCGAGCCCCTCGCACGAGAGCCGTCTCATTGCAGGAACGGGGTTGGGGCTGACGTTAGTCGCGCATATCGCCAGGGCCCATGGGGGGCGCGTGGAGGTGGAGAGCGCGCCGGGGCGGGCAGCAAGTTCTGCATTATTCTTCCCATTAAAGTGCCCGCCGAGGTTCCTATTGGGGCGCGGCAATGATCACTGTTCTGGCCGTTGAAGACGACCCCGCTATCCTGCGCGGCCTCTCCGATAATCTGCGCTTTGAAGGCTACGACGTGGTCACCGCGACGGATGGCGAAACCGGCTACCGCCTGCAGCGGGAGCGCAAGCCCGACCTGATTCTGCTCGACCTGATGCTTCCGCGTATGAGCGGATTGGAACTCTGCCGCAAGCTGCGCGGGGAGGGAAGACAGACGCCGATCCTGATGCTGACCGCGCGCAGCGAGGAGCCGGATCGCGTCCTGGGCCTGGATCTGGGAGCCGACGACTACGTGACGAAACCATTTTCCGTGCGCGAGCTGATGGCTCGCGTGCGTGCGCTCCTGCGGCGCAGCCAGCCGGGCCGGACGGCGCGCCCGATCTGCCGGACGACCTGCGCTTCGGCGAAGCGGAGATCGACTTCCGCAGTTACGAAGCCCGCCGCAACGGAGCACCGGTGGAGATGACGCGCAAGGAATTCGCCATCCTGCGTTTTCTAGCCTCGCGCGCGGGCGAAGTGGTAAGTCGCGACGATCTCTTAAACGGAGTTTGGGGATACGAATCGTATCCATCCAGCCGCACGGTAGATAACCACGTCGCCGGGCTCCGCGCCAAGCTGGAGCGGGACGCGTCACAGCCCGAGCACATCAAGACGGTCCATGGGGTGGGATACAAATTCATTCCATAATTTCATGACATAGATTTTGCATTTACTTTGCATCGGGCGGGACTTGGCGTGACGACTTTAGCGGGCGGAAGGCGCACTCTGGGATTCGAGGAGCTTCCGTATGAAGCTCAGACTCTTGGTCGCGGGCCTGATGATCGGGGAGCGGCGCTCGCGGCCGATACCGGGGCCGAATTGTTTCAGAAAGCACTCACCGCAAGAGCGCGCGGCGGGCAACCTGGAAGAGGCGATCAAGCTGTACCAGCGGGTCGTCAGGGAGTTTGCATCGGACCGCGCGCTGGCGGCCAAAGCATTAGTGCAGGAGGCCCGATGTTACGAGAAACTCGGCCAGGATAAAGCCGTCAGGATTTATGAGCAGGTCGCGCGCGAATATGGCGATCAGCGCGAGCCATCGGCGGCGGCGAGCGCCTGGCTGGCCGCGCTGCGGCTGGGCGATCGCGCTCCGGCCCTGAGGACCATGACGCAGCGCAAGATCGAACTGCCGTTCTCAGGCACATCATATCTCTTTACGGACGGCCGGCGGGAGGTTTACCAGGAAGACGCGGGGAAGCGGATGATCAGCGACCTCGCCGGTAAGGACAAGCGACTGATCTTCAAACCGAAGGCTGGTTACCGAACGGTCTTTTATCTGCCCTCGCGAGATCTGTCAATCACCACTGTGGTCCTGATGGGACCGGGTGGCTCGCTACAGTTGGCGGTAATCAAAACCGATGGCAGCGGTTACCACGAATCGGAACCCCGATACACCGCGACACCCGCTGGGATTGGTCCTGGGATAATCGTTACCTTTACATTTGCGATAACCAGCCCGATGGTACGCGCCAGCTTCTGAAAGTTTCGGTGACGGATGGAGAAATCCGCAAAGTGCGGGTGACCGGCGACACATCTGCTCGTCCTTCTCCGGATGGGCGCTTCTTGTTGTCCTTGCTACACGAGGGACTTCCGGCAAAGTCTTTGTCATGCCGATCGAAGGGGGAGAGCCGCAACTGGTTTCCGATAATGCCCGCCTCATAGACTGGACCCGGGATGGGCGCGATCCCGTACCGCCAGTACGCGTTCCGGTTCGGAGGCGGCTACTTGCTTCCGATCCAGGACGGCCGGCCGGCGGGTGATCCGATTTTCCTTCGCTATGGACCCTGCAGGAGCGGATCGATCAATGCCGATGGAGCCTTCGTTTGTCAAGCCACTCTTCCCGGCGGTACGTACGCGGCCTGGCTCGGGTCACTCGATTCGGGTGGCAATCCAGGGGCGTGGAAGCGGTTGAACTTGGGCGGCAACAACAACAGTACGGTCTATCCCAAGTCATTTGCCAGATGGTCGCCTGACAGTACTCAAATCGCGTACGCGACCCCGGTTGAAGCCGCAGGGAACACGTGGGCTGTCCGCGTGCGCACCATTGCCACCGGTCGGGAGCGCGAAGTTCTTATCGGGGCAGCAGCAGCGGCCCAACGATTTGCGTTTGGGCGGCGCAACACCCGAATCTCTTCTGTGCAGAATTCAATCCGCCGAATACCCAGGAGGTCTCTCCTCTCGATCGATTCCGGACGCGTGGAACGGCTTGGCTCTTTTACCCAGACCAGTTCTTGGAATCCCTACTTTGTCAGCGACGACGACCGGGCGATCTACATGGGCCAAGAACCAGGAAACGAGCTGATTCGGTTGGACCTCAGTACCCGGCAGGTGACGACGCTGGCCGGGGGCCCAGGACCCCCGTTATTCCGAACACTCACTGGATGGCTGCCTATGGGGACAAAGAGACTATCGAGATCCGGCCGACGGCAGGCGGCGATTGGAAGCCCCTGATTTCGATAAGCTCTACGCAGATGGATTTCACGGCGGATGGAAACTGGCTCTTCTATCATGACGTGGATGCAGCGGGGAAGGATGGTCTCTTCCGTATTTCGATGGCCGGCGGCCGGCCCGAACGTATTGGCGATTTCCCCGAGCGTCCGCAAGGACGGAGGAATCCTGCACATCAGTCCGGATGGGCAGAAGATCATCGCGGAAGCGCTGATGCCTCCGGACGTGTGGCTGCTGGAGAACTTCGAGCCCGAACAGCAGGCGGCAAAGTAGGGCGATCACATGAGCCGCATTCTCATCGTTGAAGACGATCCCGCCATCCTGTGCGGCCTGCGGGACAACCTCCGGTTCGAGACTCACCAGGTCCTGACGGCGGTTGACGGAGAGGCCGGTTACCGGGCGGTTTGCGAGCATACGCCGGACCTAGTGATCCTCGACCTGATGCTGCCGAAACTGAGCGGCTACGATCTCTGCCGGCGGGTGCGCGGCGAGGGATTCACGCGCCCATCCTGATGCTTTCGGCCCGCTCGCAGGAGGGCGACCGCGTGGTGGGCCTGGACCTGGGCGCGAACGACTACGTCAGCAAGCCGTTTTCGCTGCGCGAATTGCTGGCGCGGGTGCGAGCCCTGTTGCGTCATGAGCGGGAACACCAGCTGGACGAAGCGCATCTTGGCGGCGAACTGGAGATGGCCGCGAAGGTTCAGCAGGGTCTGTTCCCGCGCGTTCTTCCGGAAGCGCCGGGACTGGATTATGCCGGAATTTGCCGCCCGGCGCGGGGCGTCAGCGGCGATTATTACGATTTTCTGCCGCTCGGCGACGGCAAATTGGGACTTCTGCTGGCGGATGTTTCCGGCAAGGGAATGTCGGCGGCCCTTCTGGGCGCGTCCTTGCATGCGGTGGTCCGGGCGAATGCCATCAGCGCCGGCGACCGTTGCGGCGAGGTGCTGGCCAAGGCCAGCGCGCTGCTGTACGAAACCACCACGGCGGAGCGATACGCGACCGTGTTTTACGGCGCATACGATCCCGCGCCGCGGCTCCTCACTTATGCCAATGCCGGGCACTACCCGCCGATGCTGGTGCGCCAGGGGACCTCGATCCGGCTGGACAGTATCACTCCGCCCGCGGGCATGCTACCCGTTTTACCCGCGCTGCAAAACACGGTGAAACTTGCCTCTGGGGATTGGCTACTCATTTTCAGCGATGGCATTCCGGAGGCAGTGAATGAGAACGGGGAAGATTTCGGAGACCAGGGCCTGCTCGATGCGCTCGGCCGCCTGGGGAGTGGATCAGCGGCCGAAGTGTGCGCGGGTATTGCCAATGAAGTGCGATATCACGTGCGAGAGCAACGGCAAGCGGACGACATCACGTTGATTGCAGTTAAGGTTTTGTAAGTGAAGAACCCCGTCAGGTGGTTCGGCGGAGTGCCAAGCCCGCGTGCAACCTGGTGTTTTCAGCGAATGCCCTCCCTATCTCCTGAACCGTCATATAAGGGCTGAAAGTGAAACAATGCCAACCAGAAGTCCGGTGCGGCTGAAACAGCCCCGCGAGAATTAAAAGCCCCGGTTCATCACCGGGGCTTTTGTTATACATGGGTCGTAAGGGCACGCCATTATTTCGCCGCAGGGACGAAGTTCTCCAGCAGCCACGTCTCGGCAGCGTTGCCGGTTTGGGCGATGATTTTTTTCCCGTCCGGACTGATCCAGAGGTATCCGCTAAGGCTGTCGCTTGGGAAGTCGCCCAATCGTTGCGGTTGGCCGCCAGCAGTCGCCACGCGAAACAGGCTCTGTTTTCCCGCAGCGTCCACGTCATGATACAGGAGCCAATTTCCATCGTGCGTGAATGCAATCTGGTTGATGCCGCCGAACGAACTCAAGGGCTTCCAATCGCCGCCCGACAGAGGCCGGATCTCGATTTTCCCCTTTTCCTGCCGGGCCACCCAGCGCTCGTCCGGCGATGCCGCGCCCTCTAGAATGAGGCCGGGACTCTGGTCAAGCGTGGTCGTCTGCTGCGTGCCGATTTCCCACCGAATCAGCTCGTCCTTTGGCGTCCAACGCCGCATGTAGATCGCCCGATCATCGGGACTTGTAAAAAGTAAGGGGTTCATTCCGGGAAGGGAGCCAAGCCGTTCCACGCGGCCGGAATCGATCGAAATGGAAAGCACCTCCGTGATATTATTATTCGGCGGGGGGTACTGTCCACAGAATAGATTCGGATGGTGCGCTGCCCGAATGCAGAACAGGCGCTCGGGTCCGCCGCGATAAAGCTCGCGCTCCTCACCAGTGGCGATGTTGCGCAAGCGGACAACATAGGTATTCTGCCCGACAGCCTCATCCGAGGCTGCGTAAACGATTTGGGTGCTGTCGGGAGACCATCCGGGTTCTGTCGGGACTAGGTTGCTTCCGCTTAAATTCAACTGTTTCCAGCCGCCTACGCGACCATCCGAATCCAGCGTCCCTAGCCAGAAGGGGCTATTGCCGACCGGAGATGTCGTTTGATAAATGAGGGCTCCGCTGGCCGCGGTCCGCCCAAAGTCAAAGGAACCGGAGCGGACAAAAATTGGGTCGCCGGCCGGCTTGCCATCCTTTATGGGAAGAAGGTAGAGCGCGGTCGAACCCGAACGATCCATGGCGACCGCCAGATATCGCCCGTCGCTCGTCCAGTCTAGAAGACGGGCTCTATCGGAAACCAGTTGCGGCTCTCCACCCTGGTCCGGCTGGACCAAAACTTGACCGAAATAACTCCCACCGTGAGCGATGAAACGGCCGTCCGGAGAAAACCTATAAAAGCCGTAGCTGTCAGCCATCCGCAATCTGCGGATTTCGCCATCGGCGACGGAAAACCTGACAAGCTGATTCGTACCGTCGGGCTGGGTATCGCAAAGGAGGATATAGCGGTTATCCCAGGACCATTCCGGCAGGCACGGACCGCTGAATCCGCTTCCGATTTCGTGGTATCCGGTGCCATCCGTCTTGATCACCGCCAGCCGCCTTCCGGACCCATCCGGTCTTCCCATCGCCATGCCGACCACCGAAAGATCCCTGGAGGGCGCAGGAAACGCCACTTCGCCGGCTCTCGGTTTGAAGATCACTCGCTTGTCCCTGCCTTTTGAATCGCCGATCACCACGGCGCCTGTGGCTTCATCCCAGTAAACGACGCGTTGGCCGTCCGTAGTGATTATTGCAATGGCTGGACTCCTTGAAAAGGACGGTACCTCAATCCTGCGTTGGGTCATGGCGGCCGGCTCCGCGGCGCGCTCCGTTTGGCGGAGTGCGGCAAGCCTGATTCGCGCCTGCGCGGCGGCGGGCTCGCTGGCGAAGTCGCGCACGATCTGTTCGTAGACCTTTTGCGCCTGCTGGCCCAGCTTCTCGTAGGAGCCGGCAAGCTGTAACAGCGCCTTGGCTCGCACGCTCCTGGGCGCGGAGTTATCGGCGGCGATCTTCTGGTAAACGTCCATGGCGGACTTAACGTTGCCATCCACCTGCTCCTTCTCGATGGCAGCTTGTAAGCGCGTGGCGGGCGTGGTTTGAGCGAATACCATGGGCAGGAACAGCGGCACTGCCAAAAACACCAGAATGCGAACGAGGCTGAGGATTACGGCCCCGCTCATAATCAATGTACCGGCCATCGTGATGGCTAAAGCGACGTTTTCGAATTTCTCGGATTTCATTGGGCACCTCCTGGATGCAAGACCAGTCTGCCGGAGCGATGTTTGCGCAGTAACTGCATTCGGTCGCCAACCTGCGTGAAGTTGGTCAGGATTCTCTGACATGGTCAGCCATCGAATCTGTATCCCACCCCGCGCACGCTCACCAGGAACCGCGGCGCGGCGGGATCGTCTTCTATCTTTTTGCGCAGAGAAACCACGTGGTTATCCACCACGCGGTCGGTGACGTGAACGCCCGATCCCCATACCTCATCGAGCAGCCGCTCGCGGTTCAGCACCCTCCCGCGGCTGCGGACGAAAGCGGTCAGGAGCTTGAGCTCGGTTGGGGTTGTCTCCAGGCGGCATCCCTCGCGGCGAAGCTCGAAGCGGATCAGGTCGAGCTCGCAGCAGCCAAAGCGATACAGCTCCTCGCCTGCCTCAGACACCGCGCGGCGGAGGTGGGCGCGGATGCGGGCGCGAAGCTCGCGCGGGCTGAACGGCTTGGTGATGTAGTCGTCGGCGCCCAAATCCAGTCCCATGATCTTCTCCGCTTCGTGAGCCTTGGCGGTCAGCAGAATGATCGGAGTTTTGAGGCCGGCGTGGCGCAGCTCGCGGCAGACTTCGAATCCATCTTTATTGGGAAGCATGACGTCGAGCAGGATCAGGTCGAAAGCTTCGGACCGCGCGCGCCGCGCGGCTTCCACTCCGTCAGTCACCAGCACCACTTCGTAGCCCTCGGTCTGAAGGTCACTTTCGAGAGCGAAAGCGATGCCCGGTTCGTCTTCCACCACCAGAATCCTGCTCATGCGTCCTCTGAGAGAGGAAGCACTACGGTGAAAGTGCTGCCTGCGCCGGGCGCGCTCTCCAGCCGAAGCTCGCCTCCTAGAGCATCGACGATCTGCCGCACCATGGACAATCCGATACCGGTTCCCTTGATGCCCGCCTTCTTCGCCGCGCTGCCCCGGACGAATTTCTGAAACACCTCGCGCTGCTCCCCGGAGTCGATGCCCATGCCGTGGTCGCGAACGGAAATCGCCACGTGCCCGCCGTTCACCGCGCCTTCTACCCACACGGTGCGGCAGGCGGGCGAGTACTTCACCGCGTTTTCGAGCAGGTTGCGGAGAGCGCGCCGCAGAGCTTCCTCATCGGCTTTCACCGTAGCGGCGCCCGAATCCAGGTGCATCTCGACTTCGAAGCCGCTGGACAGCGCGTCTTCCCGGAACTCCGCCACCGCCGCGCGGGTCAGCGCCAGCGCATCGTAGGGTTCCATGCGATATTGCTTGCGGCCGGATTCCATGCGCCCGAAATCGAGAAGATCCTCCACCAGCCGGTGCAGCCGCCCGGTCTCGCGCTCCAGAAACCGGTAGCTCTGCCGGCGGCGCGACTCGTCCGCGATGCGATCGTTGGCCAGCAACTCCGCGATCGTGCTCAGCGTAGTGAGCGGCGAGCGGAATTCATGCGAGACCGCGGAAACGAAATCCGACTGCAATTGCGCCACCCGCAGCTCCTGGCGCATGCCCCGATACATGGCATAAGAGCCGGCCAACACCAGCGCCAGCATGAGCGCCACTCCGGCCAGCCATAACGTCCGGCGTCCGGCGCCCACTTCGGCGGCGGCAACGCTCGAGAATTCGAGCCTGCCCGCAAGCTGCGCATCGGCCAGCGAGCGTGAGACCAATGCGCCCGTTCCGGCCTGTCCCGGGGGCACGAATCGCCAGCGAATGTCACTCGAATTTGGCGGCAGCTTCAAGCTCGCGCCGAGCCAGCCCGCGGGTGCGACCAAAGCCGCCGTCCGTTCCGATGTCGCGTACCACTCCAGCAGCGATTCATCGGATTGAATCTGGCGACCGGTGGAGCGGGAGCGGGCCATGTCGTAAACCCGTGAGACCGCCAGCGCGAGATCGAGTGAGTCTTTAGGAGGTTCTTCCGCCGTGTGGCGAAGCTGGTTGACCTGCGCCCAATTGGATTCGAACGATTCCCGGCTCAGCGGCCATCGGCCTGCGAGTAGCGCCGATCGCAGCGCATCGGCCGCTTCCGCCGCGCGCGACGTGTTGCCAAGCGCCGCCAGGATCTCGCATCGGGCCCTTGCCGCGAGTAGGCCATAAGGCGTACCGGAGAGGCTGATCGCGTTCTCCCGCGAGAGGCGATCGAAGGCCGCCAACGCTGCGTCCATCCGGTTACGGTTGCGCTCCATGCGCCCCACGCGGAGCAGCGCTTCGGGACGCGTAGCCGTCTGGCTGGCGAGAGTATCGAGGACTTGGATGGCCCGGTCGTATTTCTGGTCCCTGAATTCGAGCTGATCGGCTGCGTCGAATGCGTGCCGGATCTCATCCGGCGCCGCGGGAGGATCGGGGACGAACAGGAGCGGCCTGCTCGGATAGACCGCTACCGAGCCGGGGGTGAATAGCAGCAGTACGGGAACCGGGCGCTCGGGCAGCGCGCGTTGCGGGGGAAGCCGGTCCATGCCGCGCAAGCTCAAGTCCCAGTTGTCGAGTGTGCCGGCGAGCCGAGTCACCGCCAGGTCCGCAACTTGCTGGAGCCGTTCGTGGGAGCGCTGCGACCCAAGATTGCGATCCTGCTGCATCAGGCGCCAGGTGAGCCAGACCTGCCAGACCACCAGGCAGGCCACGACGCCAAGGAATAAGGGAAGGCTCCGCCGCATTGGTACTGAGTATATGCCGCGGAGCGTCAGGGTTGAATGCGGGCTATGTCAGGATTGTGTCAGCGGCGAGCTGAGCGGCTCCAAAATCCCCGGGGGGCGCCGCCGGCATGCTGCCCGTTTTACCCGCGCTGGAAAACAAGGTGAAACTTGCCTCTGGGGATTGGCTACTCATTTTCAGCGATGGCATTCCGGAAGCAGTGAATGAAAACGGGGACGATTTTGGAGACCAGGGCCTGCTCGATGCGCTCTGCCGCGTGGGGAGCGGATCAGCGGCAGAAGTGTGCGCAGGTATTGCCAATGAAGTGCGATATCACGTGCGAGAGCAGCGGCAAGCGGACGACATCACGTTGATCGCAGTTAAGGTTTTGTAAGTGAAGGCCGACCAGCGAGGAGTAAGCCGAACGGACTACGGTGTTGGACTGGCGGAGCGGTGGTGAGCTTTGGGCAAAGTTCATTTTTTCAATCCGGCCTGCCAGTTCAACACCACCGTGAACGGCGAGGAAGGCTGTGTCGCGTTATTCCAAACCCGCCGCTGCCGGACTCTTCCATCGCGCCTCGGGATTTGGGAATAAAACGACTGCGCCAAAGGCAGGCGAGAAAAGAACGCGCAGACGCCTGCCCCTGGACGGTTCATTGCCATCCGATCAAGCTGGGGCTCGCCGTTCGCCCTGTAAGGGAATCAGCACTTGCGACCATGACTATGCGGGCATTTTGCGAGCGCATGGGCGAGGTTGCCGGTTAGAATAGCTGTGATGAGATATGGGCTCCTGCTGTTGCTGCTCGCAGGGTTCCCTCTTTTTACGTGGGCCGCTGACGAGTGCAACGGCGCCCCGCCATACGATTGCGCCGTCACCCTCATACAGCAGGGACGCTTCCCGGCCGCGGTCGGCGTGCTGGAGAAACTCACTGCCGAATCGCCGCGCAACGTCAAGGCACTAAACCTGCTAGGCATCGCGTACGGCGCCGCGGGCGAACTCGAAAAGGCGAATCAGCGTCTGCGTCAGGCGCTCGATGGATCCGGGATTCCTGCCGGCTCTCAAGAACCTGTCCATCAACGAGTTCCGGCTGGGCCATATGGATCAAGCCCAGTCGGGCCTGGAAACACTACTCAAGAGCTCTCCGAACGATGAGGTGACCCACCTTTACCTGGGCGAGATCGCATACGGCGCGAAGCAGTGTGGGGAGGCCGTAGCTCATTACGAGAAATCGGGGGCTCAGGTGTACCCCGTAATCCTGCATTACGCCGAGTGTCTGATCGAGACCGGCCGAAAAAAGGAGCTTTCATCTGTCCTGGACGCCATCCCGGAGGAGGACGCCGAAAAGCAGTTCCAGGCCGGGATCCTGTTGGGAAAAGCGGGCGCCTACCTGGAGGCGGCGCCTTACTTCGGCCGCGCGCGCAAGCATGCCACCGATCCATATCAAGCCGCATACAATCAGATCCTGATGCTGATCCGCGGAGGTGACTACCCGGGCGCCATCCAACTCTCGAACGGGCTTTTCTCCGCCGGCCAGCGCCGCGCCGAGTTGTACAACCTGATCTCAGAAGCATTCCTGAAAACCGGGCAGGTCGACAAAGCGTATTCCGCGCTAAGGACCGCCATCGCGCTGCAACCCGAAGCCGAGGATAACTACGGCGACCTCACAAGCATTTGCCTGGACCAAGCCAACTACGAACTCGGCCTGGAAATTGTCGATGAAGGCCTCAAACACCTGCCGGACTCCTACCGTCTGCATCTCCAGCGCGGCCAGATCCTGGCGCAGAAAGGCTTCTACGAGGATTCCGAAAGAGACCTCGAGATCGCCAGCCGTCTTTCGCCTTCGGAATCGGCGCCATACGTGGCATTAGGGTTTTCCTGGATGCAGCGCGGAGAGACGGCCAAAGCGATGGAAGTACTGCGCGCGCGGGTCAAAGCGAAGCCTGACGATTTCGTGCTGGCCTATATGTTAGGGCTGGTGCTGAATCGTTCGGGAGTGGACACCGATGCCGAGGCCAAGGTGGCCTTCGAAGCGTCGGTGCGCCTGAACCCCCGGTTTTCGCGCGCCCGCGGGGAGTTGGGAAAGCTGCTGCTCCGAAGCGGAGACGTTGGCGGCGCCATCGAGCAACTCGAAACCGCGGTCAAACTCGATCCCGAGGACGCCACGGCGGCGTATCTGCTTGGGCAGGCGTACCGCCGAACGGGTGACGCAGCCCGTGCTCAGGAGATGCTCAACCGCGTGGTCAAGCTCCGCCATCAAAAAGACTCGATCGACCCGAACGAAGAGATGAAGAGCCTCTTTCGCGAATCGGCCGCCGGGGCGTAAAAGCCCCGGAGGTCGTAAAATGAGACCCGCTTAGCGCGCCTGAACGGAGCCCTTCCCTTGTTCCAGCAGTACGATCCTGTTCGCCGGACCGCCGGGGAAGGTCTCCGTCCCGCCGCCCGGCCATTTCACCTCGATTCGGCTGTAGCCGGCTTCATCGGCCAATCCGAAGTGCAGCCGCGAATCGCTCTGCGAAAGGAAACTGGAGCCGCCCTGGACCTCGCCCGAGAGTCTCCGTTCGCCGGCAAACACGTAGGCGCGCGCTCCCAACGCATCCCGGCTGCACTTGACGCCGCGGAGTTGCACCAGCAGCCAGTTCTTCTTCGTCCCGAAATTCTTCAGCAGGCTCGGCCGGCCGCCGAGGTTGTTGATGACTACCTCGAGCGAGCCGTCGTTATCGAGATCGCCGGCCGCGGCACCCCGCGAGGACCACGCCGCGCTGATCCCCGAACCAGCGGAATCCGACAGGTCCTTGAACTTCCCGCCACCGACGTTCCAGAACAACAGGCGCTGCTCGCGGTATTTCGCCCCGCCGGACAAGCGTTCCACCTCCGGAAACACGTGGCCGTTCGCCAGCAGAATATCCTTGCGGCCGTCGTTGTCGACGTCCAGGAACAGAGCTCCCCAGCCGAGGAACTGGTTGCGCACGCCAAGTCCGGCGGAATACACCTCGTCCAGGAAACTCCCGTCTTTGGAGTTGTGGTACAGGTTCGGCGTGTCCTCGCTGAAATTGGTTTTGAGGATGTCGACGTAGCCATCCTCGTCATAGTCCGCCACCGCGACGCCCATGCCGGCCTGTTCCTGTCCATCCTCGTTCAGCGCGGCGCCGGAGAGAATGCCGATCTCTTCGAAAGTTCCGTTTCGCCGGTTGTGGTACAGCAGGCTGGGCCGGGAATCGCAGGCGACATACAGATCCGGGTAACCGTCGTTGTCGAAATCCGAAGCCGTGACGGTGAAGCCGTAGCAGCCCGCCGGCTGGCCGATTCCGCTCTGCGCCGATACATCCTCGAACCGGCCGCCCCCTTTGTTGTGAAACAGGAAACTTCGGCCGGGCGGCAGACCTCGCGGACCACAGAACACCGGCATGCCTTTCCACTGGCAGTTGCTGTTGGCCCCCGGTTCCGGAATGCGCGTGCGATCGAACTCCAGATAATCTGTGAACACCAGGTCGAGTTTTCCGTCGAGATCGTAATCGACGAACGTGCAGCCGGTATCCCAACGGACCGCGTCAGAACTCAGCCCCGCTTCTTTGGTGACGTCGCGGAACACCCCGCCGCCTTCGTTGTGGTACAGCACGCTGTGGCCGTAGTAGGTCACGAACAGATCGCGCAAGCCGTCGTTGTCATAGTCGCCGACGCAGGCGCCCTGTCCCCACCCGGTGCGCCCCAGGCCGGATTTCGCGGTGACGTCTTCGAAGCGCAGATTGCCGAGATTGCGGTACAGGTGACTGGTCGATTTCTCGCCGGGGCCCTTGCCGTCGAGCGTGGTCCCGTTGACCAGGAACACGTCCGGCAACCCGTCGTTATCGAAATCGAAGATCGCGACTCCGGCGCCGGTACTTTCCAGGATGTACTTCTTGCGGTCAGTGCCGCCGGTAACGTTAATGGCGGTGAGACCGGCCTCCTCGGCAATATCGCGGAAATCCACGTGGATCGGAGCAAGCGTGGTTTGAATGTTCGCGGCCTTGGCCGGCCGCGTTGCGGTCGATACGCCCTGGAACCCTTCCATCACGCCCGGCCGCGCCAGCATCAGTACCACAAATACAAAAGTCGCAAAATTGGGAATGTAATCCGACCGCATTCCGCCGCTTTCAGAGCCGCGACCGTAACGGAGCGGTAAAGGCCTGAACGAAGTTCGCGGCGCACTCTGCTACGCCGCATTGTCGTCGAGTCTCCGGCCGATGGCAGTCATTCGGCTATTATACTTATTCGGCTTCGTGAAGATATTGGAATATGACCTCTGCGAGGACCTTGGCACTGCTTCTGCGCTGCATGCTCATACTGCCGATCTTCACCCTCGAAGTGTCCGCCCAGTATGTTGGCAGCCAAAGCTGCCAATCCTGCCACCCTGGCGAGTTCGCGGCGCAGGCAATGTCGGAACACGCGCATGCATTGGCGCCCGCGCCGCCCGGCAGCCCCGGCGAGTGGGCGTTCGGCGCAGGCCGCAAAGCGATCACCTACGTCCACCACAAGGACGACGAAACGTACGTCGAGCGGGCGGCTTCCTACTACGCGTCCACGAAGTCGATGGGGGTAACTCCCGGGCACAAAGCTGGGATCGATCTCGAATATCCAACCTTCGACCCGATCACGTCGGCCGCGCGGTGCTTTCGCTGCCACTCGACGGGCCAGCCGACACTTTCCGCGGGTTTCGCCATTCAGCCGGCGGAGTATGGGATCCGCTGCGAAGCGTGCCACGGGCCCGGCGCGGCGCACGTTGCAGCCGGGGGGGGCAGCGCCACAATTCGCAATCCGAAGCGCCTCAACGCGGTCGAACTGAACGCGTTCTGCGGAACCTGTCATCGCAAACCGCCGGAGGCCGGGGTGGACGGGGACTGGACAGATCCCTGGAACGTGCGCCACCAGCCGGCGTCCCTGAGCCAGGCGGCCTGTTTCCGGAAAAGTGGGGGCAGTCTCTCCTGCCTGACCTGCCACGACCCGCACGCACCGCTTGCTACCTCCTCCAAGGCCTATGACCAGCGTTGCGCGGGGTGTCATCAGGACGTGCGCCACCGGACAGCAACCGCCGGCTCGGCGTGCGTGACGTGCCACATGCCGGAAGTACAGGAGCCGGCGCCGGAAGTCCATTTCACGAACCACTGGATCGGCATCTACGCCAAAGGCAATTCTCTCGTGCCCGTCTCCCGGCCGGACCGCAGCCTCCCGCCTCTTTCGTTGCCACCCACAGCCGAAGGCAAGTTCGTCCCGCCGAACGCACTCTCAAGTCTGCTTCCTCTGTTCGCACAAGCGGTCGGCGAACGCGAGAAGGCGCTCGGCGCCTGGGACGCGAAGGTGGCTCGCAGTCTGAAGGCGCAGGGCCTGTTTCTTAAAACCATTGGCGACCTGCAGGCTGCCGCCGTCCCACTGGGCAGAGCGTTGGAGATCGACCGGCGCAACAACGACCCCGATCTGTTCGCGGTAGAGGAGTCCCTGGCGCAGACGTTCGAACTCGCCGGCAACCGCCGGCAAGCCTTCGAATTATTCCAACAGGCGGCAGCCGGCGCCGACCTGCAGGTGGCGGCACGAAGTTACGCCAGCCTGGCGCCGCTCGATCCCGCTCGGGCCAGCGATTACTACGCCAAGGCGATCGCTGCGCAGGAGAAGATTAGCGGAGCGGACGATCCGCGGGTCGCCTTGCTGCTGAACCGCCTCGCCCAGGCTCTCGAGGAAAAGCGGAACTTCCGGGATTCTGAGGCGCTGCTGCGGCGCGCCCTGGCCATTCAGCGGAAGGCGCTCGGGCCGTCCCCCGACACGGCCACTACCCTGATCAACCTGGGTAGCTTGCTGCAAAACGTGCAGCGCGCCGAGGAAGCGGAGCGTCTGGAACGTGAGGCCATCGGCATCCTCGAGCAGAAGCGTCCACAGAGCGTGGAACTTGCAGCCGCGTACACCAACCTGGCGGACCTCTTGTCCCCACAGAAAGACTTCGCGCCCTCCGTCGCGTTGCTGCGGCGAGCCATCGCGATTGACGAAGCCATTTACGGAACCGACAATCCGGAAGTCGCGGTGGATCTGACAAATCTGGGAGAGTTGCTGAAAGGGCATGGGCAGAATGCGGCGGCCCGCACGGCGCTCGATCGCGCCTTGGCAATCTACGAAAAGCGCTTCGGCCCGCAGAGTCCGCAAGCTCAAAATGTACGTGAGAGTTTGCGGCAGCTCCGGTGAGCGGAACGGAGCACGGAAAGTATTTACGGGAATGCTATTTTTCCGGACCGATGGGGCATCACACTAGTCCTCCATCGTGGCGGTCTGAATATCCTAATCGATAAGAACACAGCTCCGGCGCAAGCGAATTTCAATGGCCACGGATATGTGAATGCGCTGGGATGCGAAATGACCGCTATTCCGCTACCGGAACTCGCGCGTACTTTACCGAAGCTCACCAAGGCGCATCACAAAGTCTTGGAGATCGCAGCATCGCGAAGACAAGCTTGGTGAAACACTCTGGGCGCGCATTCACCCGGTATCACAAAGTGGCTGTCCCAAGTTCTTCATCGCGAAGTGCCGAACCCCATGGTGCTACAGCGTCCGCTACACATCGTGCAAGAGGGCATTCAGAATCGCGAAAAGTCACCAGAGACGAACATTTACGAGGAGAGAGACATTGCAGTGCTGGCCGCAAGCGCATCCCTGCCGGCCAAAACGCGGTATACAACCTACCGGGTCAGGTCATCGAAAATCCACCAGTTTGGGCTGACACGCGCGAATGGCCACTGTGAAGCCTGCCGAGTTCCCGCCCCGTTTCGCGGCGCCAATGGTCAGCCATTTCTCGAAACGCACCACACCACGCGCGTCGCCGATGAAGGCCGGGACCATCCCGATGACGTGATCGGCCTTTGCCCAAACTGCCACAAAAGAGCAGATTTCGGCGAAGACAAGGACTCTTTCAGCGCGTCCCTCATCAGAAAACTGAAAAGAATCGTTGAACCTTCCTGAAAACGATGACCGGCCGCGCGCAGTATAGGGACGAAGTAAGCGGCCGCAACTTTGCAATTGAATGTGCAGTTGGGTGGGCTGTTTGCCCGCCACTGCCTGCAAATTATTGAAGAATTTGGTCGGGGCGAGTGGATTCGAACCACCGGCCTCCTGGTCCCGAACCAGGCGCTCTACCAGGCTGAGCCACGCCCCGACACTAGACACAAACCGGACGTCTGCGTCACCTTCAGTTTAATCGGTTGCGAGGATCCGCACAAGCGCGTACCATCGGATTCGTGACTTCTGGCGGAAAATTGCGCGAACTGCCAGCCGTGCATGAGGTGCTTGAGCGAATGCCTGAGGAATGTTCGCGCTTTCCGCGCGCGCTGGTGATCGCCGAGATCCGGCGCGCCATGGAGCTGGCCCGGGCCGAAATTCGCGCGGGCCGCGCCGATGGCGCCTCTATCGAAACGCGCGCGGCCCAGCAGCTGGCCGAACTCGAGCAGCCGTCGCTGCGGCGCGTCATCAACGCTACCGGCGTCGTGCTGCATACCAACCTCGGCCGCGCTCCTTTGCGCGAATTCGAAGCCCGTGACGGGCTATTCGAACCTGGAATACGACTTGGCAGCCGGCCGCCGCGGAAAACGCGATGTCCACGTTTCGGGACTGCTGGAGCGGCTTGTGGGCGCGCCCGCATCGCGGTCAATAACAACGCCGCCGCGGTGTTCCTGGCTCTAAACGAACTGGCCGCCGGCGGCGAGGCCATCGTCTCGCGCGGCGAGCTCATCGAGATCGGCGATGGCTTTCGCATTCCGGAAATCATGGCGCGCTCGGGCGCGGTCCTGCGCGAAGTGGGGACCACCAACCGCACTCAGATCGCGGACTATCGCGACGGCCATTAACGATCGCACGCGGCTCCTGATGCGCGTGCATCCGAGCAACTTCCGAATATCCGGCTTTACCGCGCGCCCGCGAGTTGGGCGAATTGGTGGAGCTGGGCCGCGAGTTCGGCATTGCCCGTTTATGAAGACCTCGGCAGCGGCTGCATCGTCGATCTCCGCGCATTCGGAGTCGATGAGCCGCTGGTGTCCGCCAGCCTAAAAGCCGGCGCGAACCTGGTATCCTTCAGCGGCGACAAGTTACTCGGCGGACCCCAGGCTGGCATTCTCGCAGGCAAAGCGGAAACCGTGGCGCGGCTGCGGCGCAATCCGCTGTTTCGTGCGCATGCGTCTCGATAAAATCATCTATCGGGCGCTCGAAGAGACGCTGCGGCATATATTGTTCGAGCGTTGGGACGACATACCGGCATTGGCAATGATCCGGCTGACGCCGGATCAGATCAAGATCCGGGCCGAGGCATTCGCTGGCGGAACTGCCGGCGCTGCAAGCGGAAATTGTGCCAGGCGCATTCTGTGATCGGCGGCGGGTCTACGCCGCAGCAATCTCTACCCACCTGGCTGATCGCCATCGGCGGTTGCGACGCGAATGATGCGGAACGCGCGCTGCGCGCCGCGGATCCGCCCGTGATTGCGCGCATCGAGGGCGATCGCTTGCTTCTCGATTTGCGAACCGTATTGCGCGAAGAAGAAGACCGAGCTCAGGCGCGCTCTTGATACGTGCCTGCCGCTGTATTCACGCGAATCTTCTCGCCTTCCACGATGAACGGCGGTACCTGCACCATCAAACCGGTCTCCGTTTTGGCGGGCTTGGTTACGTTCGAAACCGTCGCGCCTTTTAGCCCAGGCTCGGTTTCAACCACCGTCAGATCCACGGTGGCGGGCAGCTCCACGCTCATCGGCTTGCCTTCGTAAAATTCCACGTTCACCTTGAGCTGCGGAATCAGGTACTGCGTGGCGTCGCCCAGCAGATCTTTCATCAGATGCATCTGCTCGAAGTTCTCCGTGTTCATGAAATAGTAGTACTCGCCATCGTCGTACAGGTATTCCATTTCCTGCTGTTCCAGCAAGGCCTTCTCTACCTTGTCTTCCGATGAAAACCGGTGCTCGGTCATGGAACCGCTGCGCAGGCTGCGCATTTTTGCCTGCACGAACCCGCGCAGGTTACCAGGCGTCCGGTGGGAAACGCTGAAAATCGAGTACAGGTCGTTATTGAACTTGATGACCATGCCCGGACGCATCTGTGTCGCTGAAATCATGAAACTCCTCTATATTGTGAACTTGGCGCTACTGGCGTTTTAGATTTCCAGTATAGCTAAAACGGCAGAATCTCTTCGCGCACCGGGTCGAAGTCGATGCGCCGCTTCTCCATGTACGCGATATTGCCCAGGTGCGAAGCCTGCGCCGACCGGTGGCCAATCAGCACATCGCCATTGGGCAATTGGCGCGACCGGACGCATTCGAGAAAATTCTGGATGTGGTCCAAATCCAGATTGGTCGACGCTTTCACCACTACCGGCTGCGCGCCTTTTTCCGCAGAGTGGAATTCGTAGTGCGCGCGATCGATGAGCAGCCGTCCCTGAGTTCCCGCGAACTCGATTCCGGCGCCTTGGATGCCGGGCACCAGGGTCGCTTCAAACGTCGCCGTGAATTGCGAAGGATACTCCAGCAGCACATTGATGGTATCGGGCGCGGTGCGGCCGTCTTTGTAGTTATAAACGCCGCCCGCGGCGCTGGCCGCGGTGGGGTTGTCCTGCCCCATGAACATGTGAACCACATCGATCCAGTGCGTGAACAGGTCCGTCACCTGGCCGCCCCCGAAATCCAGATAGGCGCGCCAGTTCCAATATTGTTGCGGATCCCAATCGCGCCATTTGAGGGCACCCAGATATCGCGTCCAATCGAGGTCTGTCGGCTTGGTCTTCAGCGACTCCGGCGCTTTCCGCAGATGGTAGCTATTGCCGTGCCACCACGTGCGCGCCAGCGTGATCTTGCCCAGCTTGCCGGTATCCATGTATTCGCGCTTGGCTTCCAGGTAGTGTTTGGCGGAGCGCTGCTGCATGCCTACCTGGCAGACGCGGTTGTTAATGCGCGCGGCCTTCACGATGCCCGGCCCTTCGGCGGGTTTCCGCGTCAGCGGCTTCTCCACGTAAACGTCTTTACCGGCGTTAAGCGCATCCGTGGCGATGGCCGCGTGCCAGTGATCCGGTACGGCGATCAAAGTTGCGTCGACATCTTTCAGATCGAGCACCTGGCGGTGATCGTGAAAGCTTTTGGCGTTCGTCGCGACCTGTTTCGCTTTGTCGAACTGCACATCGTAGATGTCGCACAAAGCCACCACATCCACATTGCCGGCTTTGAGGAAATTGCCCATATCGCCGCGGCCTCGCTCGCCGCAACCGATCAGAGCAAGTTGAACGCGGTCGTTGGCTCCCATCACGCGGGAGTACGAAAGGGCGGTCGCGGCGGTAACGCCTCGCAGAAACGCGCGGCGCGGAACATCGTGGTCGGTCATAACGGCATTGTACTCCCGGTATAAATGCAATGTTTCGTTGGCCATCCTCAGACCGACGCTCAGTGTGACTTATGACTTTGACCGGCAATACGAGTCACGGTCGAGAGTTGACGCGCCTGCTTCCCTACTTCTTTTTCTCCCGGTTCCAGAGCTGCCGCGAAAGCGCCCTCCCGCAGAAAGGGCAATAATTCAGCCCCACAAACCGGCGGCGCTCCTCGCCGAACACCAGAAAATATTCCGTATCGATCTCGGTCACAATCGTCCCATTGGAAAGCTGGTGTGGCTGCGCGTGGCGCGCCAGATCGTAGTCGAACAGGTCTTGAAGTTGTTGGCAGCACGTCATGTCAGTTGATCGTACTCGCGCCCTGGACGCCCATATCGGTCGCAACCACGTTCTTGTTGATGTGCCGGTCCAGGTCAATCACGTACGTCTCTTTCGCGTCGATCAGCACCGCTGAATGCGTCGCGCAGATAATGCGGAATCGCTTCCGATCCACCAGCTCCATCAGCATCTTCAGAATGCGCCGCTGGTTGGAAACCGAAAGCGCCATCTCCGGCTCATCGAGCAGTAGCGTCGTCCTCTCCGGCAGCTTGGGGAAGCTCTCTTTGAACAACGACAGCATTACCTGCCCGTGACTGGCCATCCGTAGAAACTCCAGCATTTCCGGCCGATCCTTGAACATCTCGAGCTGCTGCCGCGGGTTATGCTGCTCCGCGTCGAATAGGTACGAATCGCCGATCTCCACGTCGCCCGATTCGAGCCGGTAAACGTACCCGTCGATCTTCTCACCGCGCAGCGCGTAGAAGATCGAATGCAGCAGCGTCGATTTGCCGCTGCCGTTTTCGCCCGTCAGCATCACCAGCGGATGCGAGAGATCTACGATCATCGGCATGTGGAAGTTGAGCGCCGGAAAAACCGGATGTGCCAGAATTTTGAGGAACATAGCGCGGGATCTTCTGCCATCATACAACGGGCCGGCTGAAGACCTCACTGGCGATGGCAGTGAGCTGAGTCCTGAGTCACGGATTGCTCCTGGCGGCCACCGGTATTCAGGGCTCCCATGTCCCGCTAAGTGTCCCAACGCTCGCGAGTGCTTCGCTCCGGCCTATACTCAAAGGCAGGGCCGTTTTCCGCCCAGGAGAAACTCCGTGTCTCGCATTGTCCGCTGCTCTTTAATTCAAGCCGCTAACGCCGCCCCACCCGAGGCCCCGCTCGACGTAACCAAAAAAGCGATGGTCGATAAGCACGTCGCCTACATCGATCAGGCCGCCCAGGCCGGCGCGCAGATCGTCTGCCTGCAGGAAATCTTCTACGGCCCGTATTTCTGCGCCGAGCAGACCACGCGCTGGTACGATTTCACCGAGCCCGTTCCCGGCGGCCCCACCATCCGCCTGATGCAGGATGTCGCGCGCCAACACCGCATCGCGCTGATCGTGCCGATCTACGAAGTGGAGCAGGAAGGCATCTACTACAACACCGCCGCCGTGATCCACAACGATGGAACCTACCTTGGCAAATATCGCAAGACGCACATCCCGCACGTAGCGCCGGGATTCTGGGAGAAGTTCTATTTCCGGCCGGGCAACCTGGGCTATCCGGTTTTCGACCTGGGCTTCGCCAAAATCGGCGTCTACATCTGCTACGACCGCCATTTTCCCGAAGGCGCCCGCGCCCTCGGTCTGAACGGCGCCGAGATCGTATTCAATCCCTCGGCCACCGTCGCGGGATTGAGCGAGCACCTTTGGAAACTCGAACAGCCCGCGCACGCCGTGGCCAACGGCTATTTCATCGGCGCCATCAACCGCGTGGGCGTCGAGGCTCCCGTGGAATATCGGCGAGTTTTACGGCTCCAGCTATTTCTGCGATCCGCGCGGCCAGATCTTCGCGCAGGCCACGCGCGACAGGGACGAAGTGCTGACCGCCGATCTCAATCTCGACCTCATCGGCGAAGTGCGCAAGACCTGGCAGTTCTTCCGCGACCGCCGGCCCGACATGTACGATTCCCTCGTAAAAGCCTGACCAAGCGATAATCAAGGCATACGCCATGACCAAAGACGAAATCATTCTCGCCAACAAGGAATTCCTCTTTCCCGTGCGTTTTCCATTTTTATAAGGAGCCGCTGGTGGTCGCGCGCGCCAAGAATCAATACGTGTGGGACGCCGATGGCAACCAGTATCTGGATTTCTTCGGCGGCATCGTCACCGTCAGCGTCGGTCACTGTAACGACCAAGTGATCGCCAAGATCCATAAACAGATCGACACGCTGCAGCACGTCTCCACAGTCTTCGCCACCGAACCGCAAGCCGCGCTGGCGAAGAAAATCGCCTCGCTCACGCCCGGGCGGCAGCTTACCAAATCGTTCTTCACCAACAGCGGCACCGAAGCCAATGAGACTGCCATCCTGGCCGCGCGCTGCTACACCGGGAATACGGAAATCGTGGCGCTGCGGCATTCGTATCACGGGCGCTCGTCCATGGCCATGGCGCTGACCGGACAAGGGCGCGTGGCGCCTCGGCATGCCGCAGGCCGGCATCGTTCACGCGCACAATGCGTATTGCTACCGGTGCCCGTTCGGGCTCGGATATCCCGATTGCGGAGTGCGCTGCGCCGCAGGATATGGAAGAGATGATCCGCACCAGCACCAGCGGCCGCATTGCCGGCTTTATCGGCGAGCCGATTCAAGGCGTGGGCGGATTTGTTACGCCGCCGAAGGAGTATTTCCAGATCGTCGAGAAGATCGTGCGCAATCACGGCGGCATCTTCATCAGCGACGAAGTGCAGACCGGTTGGGGACGCACCGGCGGCAAATGGTTCGGCATTGAGCATTACGGCGTAGTGCCCGACATCATCACCAGCGCGAAAGGCATGGGGAACGGCGCGCCTGTCGGCGTCACCGTCGCGAAGCCGGAAGTGGCCGATGCCGTGAAGGGCCTCACGATCTCGACATTCGGCGGCAATCCGGTGACCGCCACCACTGCCAAAGCTGTCATCGATTTCATCGAAGAGCAGAACCTGCTGACCAACTCCACCGAGACCGGCGGCTATCTGCGCAGCCGTCTCGAAGAGTTGAAGGACAAGCACGAATTCATCGGCGACGTGCGCGGCATGGGCTTGATGCAGGCCATCGAGCTGGTGGAAGACCGCCGCACCAAAGCCCCCGCCGCGGACGCTACCGCGCAATTGATGGAAGCCGCGCGCGAGAACCGCTTGCTGGTGGGCAAGGGCGGCATTGTACGGCAACGTGCTGCGCATTTCGCCGCCCGATGAACATCGGTCGCAGCCGATGTGGATCAATTCATCGAAGGGCTCGATAAGAGCTTCGCGGCGTGCGGCGCGGCCATGGCTGGATCTGCCCGATGAGCGCTGCCGCGCTGCCGGTTCAGCGGAACCTCGAGCGGTTCCCGGACTTGCACCCGGCGCTCGATTCGCAATCGGCCGCTGGCAGAGGCCAACCGCTGTCTGTTCTGCTTCGATGCGCCATGCACCGCCGCCTGCCCGACCCACATCGACGTGCCGCGGTTCATCAAAAAAATCGCCACCGGTAACCTGCGCGGCTCGGCACTGACCATTCTCGATGCGAACATTCTGGGCCTGAGCTGCTCGCGCGTCTGCCCGGTGGATGTGCTGTGCGAAGGCTCGTGCGTGATGCACCGCTACAACAAAAAGCCCATCGAGATCGGCCTGCTGCAGCGCCATGCCATGGAAGCGTTTTACTCAGGCATCGTGGGGCAGGTTGCCAACCTGCGGCCGATTGTTAATCGGCCTCTCGGAACCACGCGTCACAATCGCCTGCATCGGCGCCGGACCCGCATCCCTCTCCTGCGCCGCCGAGTTGCGGCGGCACGGCCACGCCGTCACCGTCTTCGAAAAGCGTCCGCTCGCCGGCGGCCTGAACACCTACGGCGTCGCCGAATACAAATTGCGGCCGAGCGACAGCCTGCGCGAAGTGGAGATGATCCGCGCGCATGGGCGTCGAATTCCAGCAGGCGGAAATCGATCTCGGCCGCGCTGGACCGTATTGGAAAACGAGTTCGACTTCATCTTCATCGGCGCCGGTCTGGGCGCGATGGATCGCCTCGGCATCCCCGGCGAAGATCTGCCGCACGTGATCGACGCGCTCCGCTTCATCGCAGCTTACAAGACGCGGCGCGACTTTCAGGTAGGCCGATGCGTGGCCGTCATCGGCGGCGGCAACACCGCCATCGACGCGGCCAACGCCGCGCTTGCGCCTGGGCGCGGCAAGAGGCTCACATGTTCTACCGGCGCACCGAAAGCGAAATGCCGGCCTTCCCGTTCGAATACGAGCACGCGAAACTGGAAGGCGTGCAATTCCATTGGCTGGCGCAACCGGTCGCGATCGTCGCCGCGCGCCGTGCGCTTCATCCGCACCCAGCTCGCGCAGCCCGATCCCGCCGGCCGGCGCAAAGCCGAACCGGTTCCCGGCTCCGAATTCGAATTTCCTGCGACATGGTAATTCCGGCGCTGGGCCAATCGCGCGCCAGCGAACTCCATCGCCGAGTGGATAACAAGAAATATTTCGCCGGCGGCGATTTCGTCAACGGCGGCCGCGAAGTGGTGGACGCGGTGGCGGATGGAAAACGCGCGGCCGCATTACGAATGGATGCGAACATGGCTGATCTCACCACCAATTTCGCCGGCATCCGCTCGCCCAATCCCTTCTGGCTGGCCTCGGGACCGCCCACCAATTGCGGCGAGCAGATCATGCGCGCCTTCGACGCAGGTTGGGGCGGCGCGGTCTGGAAAACCATCGGCGAGCCCATCGTCAACGTCTCTTCGCGCTATTCGTCGGTCGATTGGAACGGCCAGCGCATGATGGGCTTCAACAATATCGAGTTGATTTCCGACCGGCCCATCGAAGTCAATCTGCGTGAGATCGCCGAAGTCAAGAAGCGCTATCCCAATCACGCCGTCATCGCGTCGCTGATGGTGGAATCGAAGCGCGAAGCCTGGCACGATATCGTGAAGCGCTCCGAAGACGCGGGCGCCGATGGCCTCGAATTGAACTTTGGCTGCCCGCACGGCATGAGCGAGCGCGGCATGGGTTCCGCCGTCGGCCAGGTGCCCGAGTATGCGTGCATGATCACCGAATGGGTGAAGGAGGCGGCGCGCACGCCCGGTGCTGGTGAAGCTGACGCCCAATATCTCCGATATCCGCACGGTGGCGCGCGCGGCCAAGCGCGGACGCGCCGACGGCTTGTCGGCGATCAACACCATCAACTCGATTACCGGCGTCGATCTGGATACATTTACGCCGCGCCCCAACGTGGGCGGCCATTCTTCGCACGGCGGATATTGCGGGCCGGCGGTGAAGCCGATCGCGCTGAACATGGTGCAGCAGATTGCGGCCGATCCCGAAGTGGGCATCCCCATCTCCGGCATCGGCGGCATTTCCGGCTGGCGCGAGGCCGCCGAGTTCATTCTGCTCGGCTGCGGCTCGGTGCAGGTCTGTACGGCCGCGATGCACTACGGCTATCGCATTGTGGAAGACATGATCGATGGGCTGGCCAACTGGATGGACGAGAAAGGCTTCGCCACGCATCGCAGATTTTTGCGGCCTTTCGGTTCCCAAAGTCACAGAGTGGAAGCATCTCGATTTGAACTACAAGATCGTCGCGCGCATCCATCCCGATAAGTGCATCGGCTGCGATCTCTGCTATATCGCCTGCTGGGATGGCGCGCACCAGTGCATCCACATCGGACGGTCACGCCAATGCCGGCCGCGCTCGAATCCGCCAGCCGCGCGAAAGTCGCCGTTACGCCCATCGCCAAGCTGGATGCGGCCGCGTACACCGGCAACGGCCACACGCCGCCGCATCGCATTCCCGAAGTGGACGAAGCCGAATGCGTCGGCTGCAATCTATGCTGGCTGGTTTGCCCGGTGGAAAACTGCATCACGATGGAGCAGGTCGCCACCGGCCTGCCTTTTGAAAGCTGGGAGCAGCGCACGCGATGATTCTGATTCACAACGGCACGGTGGTCACGGCGCGGGAGACCTTATCCGCGGATGTTCTGATCGATGGCGAGCGCATCGCGGAAGTTCGCGACGGCATTCCGCGCGACTCGTGCCGACACCCTGATCGACGCCACTGGAATGTATGTGATCCCGGGCGGCATCGACGTTCACACGCACCTCGATATGCCCTTCGGCGGCACCACCTCTTCCGACGATTTCGAAACCGGCACGCGCGCGGCGGCCTTCGGCGGCACCACCACCATTGTCGATTTCGCCATTCAGGCGCGCGGCACGCGCATGCGCGACGCGCTGGACGCCTGGTGGAAGAAGGCCGAAGGCAAGGCGTGCATCGATTACGGCCTGCACATGATCGTGACCGATCTGGGCAACGCCGGCCTGGAAGATATGGACGAAATGGTGGATGAAGGCGTGGCCAGCTTCAAGCTGTTCATGGCTTATCCCAACGTCCTGATGGTGGACGACGCGACCATTTTCAAATCGCTTGGCGCGCACCGCTAAAAACGGCGCGCTGATCTGCATGCACGCCGAAAATGGCAGCGTGATCGACGTGCTGATCGCGCGCGCGCTGGCCGAAGGCAAGACGGCGCCCGATATATCACGCGCTCACGCGCCCGCCGCTCATGGAAGCCGAAGCCGTGCATCGCGCCATCGCCATGGCGGAGATTGCGCAGGCGCGCCGGTCTACATTGTGCATCTCTCTTCGGAAGACGCCCTCAACCAGGTACGGGAGGCGCGCGACCGCGGCGTGCCGGCGTTTGCGGAGACCTGCCCGCAATACCTGTTGCTCTCCATCGAGGAATTGGAGCGGCCGAATTTTGAAGGCGCGAAGTACGTGTTCACGCCGCCGCTGCGGCCGAAAGAGCATCAGCCGAAATTGTGGGATGGGCTGAAGCAGGATCACTTGCAGGTGGTCTCTACGGATCATTGTCCGTTCTGTTTCGAAGACCAGAAGGTGCTGGGCAAAGACGATTTCACCAAGATTCCCAATGGCGGCCCGGGCATCGAGAACCGGCTGCAGTTGATGTATCACTACGGCGTCAACGAGAGTCAGTTGACGCTCAATCGATTCGTGGAATTGACCTCCACCTCGCCCGCGAAAATTTTCGGCATGTATCCGAACAAGGGCGAGATCGCGCCGGGCAGCGACGCCGATATTGTGCTTTGGGACCCGCACGCCAGCCACATCATCAGCGCGAAAACGCATCACATGCGCGTCGATTACTCCATGTTCGAGGGTTATGAGGTGACTCGGCAACGCGCGCACGGTGCTCTCGCGCGGCGAGGTGATTGTGGATGAAGGCAATTTCCTGGGAAAGCCCGGCCGCGGACAATTATCTGAAGCGCGCCGCGCGCGGAGGCGCATGGCAATGATGTGCGAACTCAGAGCCTCCGGCCTGCGAATGGAGCGGCTTCACGCCACGGGGCGCTCTTGACCTACGACCCCGCGCTCTACAACGAAGACCTGGCGCCGATCCCGAAAGCGCGGCGCACTTGGGGCGTCTACAACTACGCCTCGCTCTGGGTGGCCATGTCGGTCTGCATTCCGACCTACATGCTGGCCTCCGGGCTGATCGCCGGCGGCATGAGCTGGCGGCAGGCCATCGGCACCATTCTGCTGGGCAATCTGATCGTGCTGATCCCCATGCTGCTCAACGCGCACGCGGGCGCGAAATATGGCATTCCGTTTCCGGTGTTCGTGCGCGCTTCGTTCGGCGTGCGCGGCGCGAATATTCCCGCGGTGCTGCGCGCGCTGGTGGCCTGCGGATGGTTCGGCATTCAGACGTGGATCGGCGGACAGGCCATCTATTCCATGCTCAAAATTCTCTGGCCCGCCGCGGCGCAGTTCCCCGCCGGCATTTGGGTCTGTTTTTTCGCCTTCTGGGCGCTGAACATGTTCGTCATCTGGCGCGGCATCGACACCATCAAGTTTCTGGAAGGCATTGGCGCGCCGTTCATGCTCGGCACTCGGCCTGCTGCTGCTGTGGTGGATTACCGCGCAAGGCCGGCGGCTTCGGCCCCGTGCTCAGCGCGCCCGGTAAGTTTCACAGCGACCGGGAATTTCTGCGCTTCTTTATTCCATCGCTCACCGGCATGGTCGGTTTCTGGGCCACGGTCGCGCTCAATATTCCCGATTTCACGCGCTACGCCAAATCGCAAAAGCGCGCAGGCTGCTGGGCCAGGCGCTCGGATTGCCCGCCGCCATGACGCTCTATTCCTTCATCGGCGTGGCTGTTACATCGGCCTCGGCGGTCCTGTTCGGCGAGCCCATTTGGGACCCGGTGGCGCTCCTCGGCCGCTTCAATCAACCCGCCGTGGCTTCCATCGCGCTGATCGCGCTGCTCGTCGCCACGCTCAATACCAACGTCGCCGCCAATGTGGTCTCGCCCTCCAACGATTTTTCGAATCTGAACCCGCGCCGGATCTCGTTCCGCACCGGCGGCACTGATCACCGGCGTAGTCGGCATCCTGATGATGCCCTGGAAGCTGCTCGGCGATTTCAGCTCGTACATTTTCGGCTGGCTGGTCGGCTATTCCGGACTGCTCGGACCCGATCGCCGGCGTTATGATCGCCGATTATTTTCTCGTGCGCCGCGCGCGCTGAACCTCGACGATCTCTACCGCCGCGGCGGCACTACGAATATGAAGACGGCGTCAACTGGCGCGCTGTCGCCGCTCTAGGTTCGCGGACATCGCCGTGGCGCTGCTCGGACTGGTCGTGCCGCCGCTGCGCTTCCTTTACGATTACGCCTGGTTTGTGGGCTTCGCCGTCGCCGCGGCGTCTATGCGCCGCTGATGCAGCGCCCGCAAATCGGCATCGATGAAATTCCGCAGTTGGAGACCGTTGAACTATGACTGCTACCGAAACGGATTACGCCGAAGCGGCGCACTCTCTACCCGGTTACCAACCCGGCCACCGGCGAGGTGATCGCCGAAATTCCATACGCCACCGCCGCCGATGTCGATCGCGCCGTGCGCCGCGCTCACGAAGCGTTTCTCAAATGGCGCGACGTGCCCGTGGTCGATCGCGTGCAGCCGCTCTACCGCTTCAAGACGCTGCTCGAAAAACATGCCGCCGAGATCGCCGCCATTCTCACGCGCGAAAACGGCAAGACCGCCGATGATTCCAGAATGCGAAGTACGCCGCATGATCCAGATGGTGGAAGTAGCCTGCGGCATGCCCACTCTCATGATGGGCGATTCGCTGAACGACGTCGCCAGCGGCATCGATTGCAAGACCATCCGCCAGCCCATTGGCGTATGCGCCGGCATCACGCCTTTCAATTTTCCCGCCATGGTGCCGCTGTGGATGTATCCGTTCGCCATCGCCGTGCGGCAATACCTTCGTGCTGAAGCCCTCGGAAAAAGTTCCGCTCACGCCCACGCGGCGATCGAACTGCTGCACGATGCCGGACTGCCGCCGGGCGTGATGAACCTGGTGCATGGCGGCAAGGAAGCCGTCGACGCGCTGCTGCATCATCCGCTGGTAAAGGCGGTTTCGTTCGTCGGATCACGCCCGTCGCGAAATATGTCTACGCCACCGCCGCCGCCGAAGGCAAGCGCGTGCAAGCTTTGGGCGGCGCCAAGAACCATCTGGTGGTCATGCCCGACGCCGACATGCCCAAGACCGTCGAAGCCATCATCGGCTCCGCGTTCGGCGCGGCGGGCGAGCGCTGCCTCGCCGGCAGCGTGCTGGTTCCGGTGGGCGAAGCCGCGGGACCGCTGCTCGATCTGCTGGTGAAGCGGACCAAGGAATCTTGCCGTTGGCGACGGATCGAAAGAGGGCGTGGAGATGGGGCCGCTGGTCACTTCCGAGCATTGCCAGCGCGTGGCCGGTTACGTCGAGAAGGGAGTCGCCGAGGGCGCGAAGCCGCTCTGCGACGGGCGCCAGCACAAAACCGGGGCGGCCAATCAGGCCAGCGGCTACTTTCTTGGGCCGACCATTTTCGATAACGTCACGCCCGAGATGACCATCGCCAAGGAGGAGATCTTCGGGCCGGTGCTGTCGGTGATGCGGACGCAGACGCTCGACGAGGCCATCGAGCTGGTCAATCAATCGCCGTTCGGCAACGCGACCTCGATCTTCACCAGCAACGGCAAGTCCGCGCGCGAGTATGCGTCGCGCATTGAAGTCGGCATGGTGGGCGTGAATGTGGGCGTCGCGGCGCCCATGGCATTCTTCCCCTTCGCCGGTTGGAAGAACTCCTTCTTCGGCGACTTGCA
Source organism: Bryobacterales bacterium (assembly GCA_963723015.1). GTDB lineage: Bacteria > Acidobacteriota > Terriglobia > Bryobacterales > Bryobacteraceae > PALSA-243. The sequence goes on along the minus strand of CAVRPF010000025.1, from coordinate 275,142 downwards.
CGCGCACGGCAAGGATGGCGTAGCGTTCTACACCGAGCAGAAGGTGATCATGAGCCGCTGGTTTTAGCCCAATCTGACCGACGCACTTTGTGGGGCAGGTTGGCAATCGGTTGGCAACCTGCGGCCGATTGTCAATCGGCCTGCTGCTGGCGCCAGGTAGTCCGGCGCACCGCTGGCCGGTTGGGTTGCCCTGCAACCCGAACTTACTTACCCGGATTCCTCAGATACGCGATAATTTCGCTTCGCTCTTCCGGGTCCTCGACATGAAACGCCATATCGTTGCCGGGCGCCAGTTTCTCAGTATCCGTGAGCCACTTATCCAGAGTCTCTTCTGTCCAGTGGATGCCGGATTTCCTGAGCGCTTCCGAGTACTGAAACGAATGAAGAGACCCAGCCGTACGCCCGTATACGCCTCCGAGGCGCGGCCCTTCCTTGTCGCGGTCTAACGCGTGACATCCGCCGCAGCGCTTCTCGAATAGCGCCTTGCCGCCGGTCCGAGGTTGCGCAGCCGCTGTCACGAGAACCGCGAATGCTGTGAGCATCCCCATAACGCAATAAGTTCGGCGATTGAGGATCACGCGCTTACGCTCCCGCCAGCGTTGCGTCCACCACAGCCAGGCTGTGCTGTCTCATGACCGACTTTACATCGGTAATTCCGAGCACGCTCCGCAGTTTGTCGTCCGCTACCTTAATTGGCCCGGGGCCTTTCGCCGTTCCCGGGGCGGGTTGTGGAAACGCCGTCGACATCGCGGTGTGGAACATGACTCGGCCTTCCACCTTCTGCATCACCTGATGGATGTGTCCATTCAACACCGTGACCGATCCGAAGCGTTTGAGATATGCAAGCGCCTGTGCGCTATCCTCCGTTCCCCAGCCCCAGTCCGGGTAAACCGACCAAAGCGGAATATGCGCAAAAACCACCACGGGACGGCTGGACGGCTGGCTTTTGAGATCCGCTTCGAGCCACTGGATCTGTTCGGGGCCGAGCTTGCCGAGCCCTTCGAGCACGGCGACATTGGATAGACCTACGAAGTGGACATCCTTGTGGTCAAAGCTGTACCATCCGCTCCCTTTCGCGTCCTTTCCGTAGCGCTCCATGTACATCTTGCCGTCATCGATCGAGGTGTCATGCTCGCCCGGAACAAAGAACACCTGCTTTGCTTTCGCATTCTTCAACACCTGGTCGAGCGTATCGTATTCGGCGGCTTTCGACGTATGGCTCAAGTCGCCGGTGTGAACGATGAAGTCGGGATCCTCGGGCAGCCGATTGATCTTGTCGATAGCCGCTTGCAGAGTGGCCGTAACATCGGTATTAGCCGGTTTATTGAAGCCCATATGACTATCGCTGATCTGGACGAAGTGGAGCTCTCCCGTCGCGGCTTTCGTTTGGTTCTGGCCGAACGCCTCCGAAGTCAGGACACCGCTGCCCACGGTCCAGAGGACGCCGGAGCCGGCCCAGGCCATGCATTGCAAGAAACCGCGGCGGCCAACGCCATCGTTGCTGTGGTTATGAGTGATTCGTTTGGACAAGTTTGCCTCTTTCGGAGTTGCAGACTCAAGTGCGCGCCACTATATTCCCTGCACCAATTGCAGAAGGCGGGAATATTTAGCGCTGTAGGTTAGTCAATAAAGGTGTGGTGACGCTAGTCTCATTATCGGCGGCGTATGATTGACTTTGAGACTTCGGCACAAACCTGGGAAACACGAGACACGCGCGTTGTGAAGAACCCGGTCGCCAACCCCGCCTCCAGACTGAGGCTTTTTGAAGAGTTGATCCTTCCGCACCTGGATGCAGCTTATAACCTGGCGCGCTGGCTGACGCGGAATGAACATGACGCGCAGGATGTGGTACAGGAAGCCTATCTGCGCGCGTTTCGATTCTTTGACGGTTATCGAGGCGGGGACGGAAAGTCCTGGCTGCTTGAAATCGTGCGCAACACGTGCTCCACATGGCGCCGCCGCGAAAAGCGCAATTTGACGAGCGTGGCTTTCGACGAGGCTGCCCATACGCCCGGCGGAGACTCTCCCAATGCCGAGGAGGCGCTTGTCGAGGCGGGGAATCGGACAGTTTTGCAAAACTGTCTGGAGAAGCTCCCGGAGGCCTTCCGCGAGGTGGTTGTTATGCGGGATCTGGAGGAGATGTCATACCGGCAAATCGGTGAAGTGACAGGCCTGCCCGCCGGCACGGTCATGTCGAGGCTTTCCCGCGCGCGCAAGCGCCTGGAAGAATGCGCCAGAGCGCGGAATACGGAGTCCGGAAAATGAACTGTTCCCGCGATTTGATCGAAGCGTATCTGGATCGGGAGTTAGATCCGGGCATCACGGCCGCCATGGAAGATCATTTTTCGAACTGTCCGGCCTGCTCGGAGACTCGCGCGCGACTCAGCGCGCAGCGGGAAAATATTCGACGGAGCGCGCCTTACTACGCGGCGCCCGCGCAATTGGAGCGCTCGATCCGCAATGCGCTGCGGCAGGCCGCGCATGACATAAAACCCGCTGGAAAGAAATCGCCCTGGCGATGGCTTGCCATCGCCGCTATGGTTCTTCTCGCAATCTCAATTGCCTGGAACCTGCGGCCACCTGGCGCGCCGAACCGCGGAAAGCGACCTGATCGCGCAGAACATCCTCTCCGATCACATCCGCTCTTTGATCGGAACGCACCTGCTGGACGTGCCCTCCTCCGATCGGCACACGGTAAAGCCATGGTTCAATGGCAAGCTCGACTTTTCACCGGAAGTGAAGGATTTCGCTCCGCAAGGGTTCCCACTCATCGGCGGCCGCCTCGACTATTTGATCGACAGGCCCGTGGCCGCGCTGGTGTACGGCAGACGGCAACATGTCATCAACGTCTTTACCTGGCCTGCCGATTCGGCCGCTGTTTCCACGGTCAAAGATAGCCGGTTTTCGCGCAACGGTTACAATGCCATCCATTGGACCGAGGATAATATGACGTTTTGGGCGGTTTCCGACATTCCGCTCGCTGAATTGGCGCAATTTAGGGATCTTTATGAAAAGTAACTGCTGGCGATCACGGCCGGATTACGCCGTAGCGATCGTTCGATGCCCTTCATAGGCTTCGATTACATCGCCGATACGCCCGCTCATCATGAGCTCGCCATGATCCAGCCAGATGGCGCGGTCGCACAACTCCTGCACCAGTCCGGAGGCATGGGAGACGCACAGCAGCGTTTTGCCGGCGCGCCGGAAGCGGTGGATGTACTCGAAGCATTTGGCCTGAAACGCCTGGTCGCCGACCGAGAGCACTTCGTCTATAAGCAGAATCTCGGGATCGATGTGGATGGCCACGGAAAACGCCAGGCGCATCATCATCCCCGCCGAATAGGTCCGCAAGGGCTCGTCGATAAATTCGCCGATTCCAGCGAATTCCGCGATCTGGTCGAACATCGCCGCCGTCCGCTTACGGCTCAGTCCCATGAGCGATGCGTTGATGCGGACATTCTCGACACCCGTCAGGTCCGGATGGAACCCCGACCCCAGTTCGAGCAGCGGCGCGATCCGGCCATTCACCGTAACTTTGCCGGTGTCCGGCGGAGCCAGCCCCGCAATCAGCCCTAGCAACGTACTCTTACCCGCTCCGTTACTGCCGACCACCGCCAGGCCTTCCCCCGTCTGTAGTGTGAAGGAGATGTTTTTCAGTGCGTAAAACCGATCCTTGTGCTCACGGCGCAGCCAATTGGAGATGCGGTGCCGCAACAGCATCCGCCCGGTGTGCCAGTGGAAGGACTTGGAAACGTTCTGAAACTCAATTGCCGTTGTTGCCATTACAGGTAATCGTAAAACGCCGGCTTCAGCCGCCGGCAAACGTCAATATAAGGCTTGCTAGGCAAGGCTTGCCGGGCCCCGTAAAAGGAATCATCAGTTTACCATACGCGCGCATACTCCCCGCCTGAATCGCTAAGAACGTAAAACTGCTAGCCGTACTGCAACCCTTCGGAGCGCGGCGCGTCCCTTGAGATTGTGGCCGGATGCCACAATAGGAGTATTAATGGCTTCTCGTATTCTTGCTACCTTCGCAGTGGCGATGGCTTGCGCCGCGATCATCCCCCCGGCTCTGTTGTCCCAGACACGCCCTCGCGCCCCTGATTGTGGAACGAGTGGACGAATCGCGCTTGCACGCGCTTGCGGGAAATACGAGACCGGAAGCGAATGCCGAAAACGATTTGGGACAGGTTCCCGATGAATTGACAATGGATCACATGCAGTTGCAGTTGCAGCGCTCCGCCGCGCAGGAGCAAGCGGTGCAACAGTTCATCGATCGGTTGCACGATCCCAAGTCGCCGAATTTTCACAAGTGGCTGACCGCCGAACAGTTTGGCGAGGCGTACGGAACATCCCAGCAGGACGTAGATGCGATTACCTCATGGCTGCAATCGCATGGCTTCACCGTTCATCCGGTATCGCCGAGCCGCATGACCATCGATTTCTCCGGCACTGCCTCCCAGGTGCGACAGGCTTTCCACACTGAGATTCACTACCTGAATGTCAATGGCGCGCGCCATATCGCGAATATGAGCGACCCGCGGATTCCCGCGGCCCTGGCGCCGGCCGTAGCGGGCATCGTCTCGCTGCACGATTTTACCCCGCACGCAATGAAGAAGACTCGCCCGGCATTTACCTTCACTTCTCAAGGCTCCACGTACCAGGCCGTGACGCCGGCCGATCTGGCAACCATCTACAACCTGACGCCGCTTTTCGGCGCAGGCTATACCGGCGTCGGTCAGACTATCGCGGTGATCGAGGACAGCAATCTATACAGCTCAGCGGACTGGGATACGTTCCGCTCCACATTTGGGCTTTCGCAGTACGCCTCGGGATCGCTCACCACAATTCATCCGGCGGCGAGCGGCGACAGCAACTGCGCCAATCCAGGAACCTCCAGCGGGGACGATGGCGAAGCCATTCTCGATGCAGAATGGGCCAGCGCGGCGGCGCCGGACGCAGCCATCGTAGTGGCGTCGTGCGCCAACACCAGGAGCACTTTCGGCGGCCTGATTGCGCTCCAGAACTTAGTCGGCGCGGCCACTCCCCCGAACGTGATCAGCATCAGCTATGGCGAGTGCGAAGCGGGCAACGGCGCGGCCGCCAATGCGGCGTTCAATGCGGCGTTTCAGCAGGCCGTGGCGGAGGGCATCTCGGTCTTCGTAGCCGCCGGCGATGAGGGCGCCGCCGCTTGCGACGCCGGCGCCAGCGGGGCCACGCATGGCATCGGCGTCAGCGCATGGGCATCCACGCCCTATAACGTTGCCGTGGGCGGAACGGATTTCGGCGATAGCTATGCCGGCACGAACGCCACCTACTGGGGCGCAACCAACACGGCGACTTACGGTTCGGCAATGTCCTACGTGCCGGAAATTCCCTGGAACGATTCGTGCGCGGGCGCGCTGCTTGCGAGCGCCTTAGGCTTCACAACTACTTATGGCGCCGATGGCCTTTGCGCCAGCTCCACCGCGCGGCAGGATGGATTGGTGCAAGTCGCGGCGGGCAGCGGCGGTCCGAGCGGCTGCGCCACCGGAAATCCGAGCGATAGCGGGATTGTCAGCGGCACTTGCCAGGGATATGCCAAACCCTCCTGGCAAGCGGGCCTGACTGGCATCCCGGGCGATGGCGTGCGCGATCTTCCGGATATCTCTTTGTTCGCGGGCACTGGAACCTGGGGGCATTACTATGTGACGTGCTGGTCGGATACGCGCAACGGCGGCGCGCCATGCACCGGCGATCCCAGCACCTGGGCCGGCGCCGGCGGCACTTCGTTCGCTTCGCCTATTATGGCCGGGATTCAGGCGTTGGTAAATCAGAAGACCGGCAGCGCGCAGGGCAATCCGAATTACGTCTACTACCAACTGGCGGCTACCGCGACATGTAATTCCGCGAGCGGAGATCCCGGCGCCGGTTCGTGTATATTCCACAATGTCACGCAGGGCGATATCGACGTGAACTGCGGCGGCTCCCAGAATTGCTTCGGCCAAACGGCCGCGGTAGCCTCGGGGCGGCGGGGACAGAGCACGGCGAACGGCGCGCTTTCGAGCTCGGACCAGGCATACACGCCCGCATTTGGCGCGGCGGGGGGATGGAACTTCGCCACCGGAATTGGAAGCGTGAACGCCTTCAATCTGGCGAACCAGTGGATCACCGGCCAATAGCGCGCCGCGAGGATTTTATGTGGGGCAGGTTGTGAACCTGCGACAGAATGTTAATCCGCCTACCGCGAGCCGCGGAACCTATTCGGTTCTTGCCGCCCTACTCTACCGACAGCTCCACCCACCCCGGCAACGTTGCCGGCCGGTTATTCAAAAACACGATTCTCCGCGTCTTCGGAAACGGCAGGTCTGTCGCTAGCGCCTTGTTGTAGAACCCGAACTGCTGCAGGATCTGCCGGTAGTCCGCATTCGTAGCATCGAGCCACGCGCTCTTCGCCGGCAACCCGCCGCCCCAACCGATCGAGAGCAGGCACGACCCTTTGGCGCGCGCCTGCTCTATCCGTTGCTCTAATTCCGTGAGGCTCTGGTCGAGCAGGCCCATGCCCGCCCAGGAAGCGTAATGGCGCTGCAGCGCGAGCAGGCCGGCCGCATAAATATTGGCCGCTTCGAAAATCCGCTCGCGGTTGAAACTCTCCGGCCAATGGACGAATCGCCGCACTTCCGGCTGCAGGAAAAAGCTCTTTTGGTCCCATTGGCCTGCAAACTCGGTTCCCGGCGCGGCCATTTCGGCGAATGCCGGCGTGCTATCGTCGGGGCGCGCTCCATCCACCGCGCCGCTCGGGCTGCGCTTCCATCCCAGCGCGAAGTTTCCACCGCGCGCCTGCAGCGTGGACGTGCGCAACATATAAACCTTAAATTGCGATGTGGCGACTGTGCCGGAATCGCCGGCCGCCACCAAGCGCATGCGGTTCGATCCCCGCCGGACCTAGCGCCTGCTCCTCCGCGATTGCAGCCGGCGATCGCGGGAACCGTTCCGCTTTCACGCGCTCCAGCGTGCTCTGCAACATGCCATCGCGCCAGTTGGCGAACAGCATCCCTGTGCGCAGCGCGCCCTTGATTGCCGCGCCTGGCAGATACGCGCCCGCGGCGCCCGCGGCGAATGTGGGAATCTGCAATGCGGCGCCCGCGGCGCGATTCCAATAGGCGGAATAGGCGGGACTCTCGAACGGAATCCGCCGCCCCGCGAAATTTTGCGCAAAGCCGCCCCACGAAGCGAAATCCAGCTTTTCCGCTTTCTTGAGCTGCTCCAGATACGATTCCAAGCGCGGTCCCTTAGCCAGCAGCCGGAAGATGCGCCACTGGTCCAGCACATTGACATGGTCCTTCCACACCATGTAATCGATGGGACTGAGTTTGCGGCCGTCGCCTACCAGTGTTGGCGTAAGGATTGTGAGGCGGTAGCGCATCGAATTTCAGAGGGCTTCCGGGAGCGGGACGGAAATCGCAAATCCCGCCCGAAATACCGGGTGCGCGAAGCCATCCGGCGCAACATCCGGCGCTGCGCCCTGGAGAGCGGCGGGCGCATACAGCACCGAGCCTTCCGACACCATCCGCAACTGCTTCTTCAATGCGCCCGAACCCGCGGGACTATCCACCCGGCCGCTGCGATCGAGCAGGGTATAGCTTCCGCGCGTCCACTCCACCGCGTCGGATGCGGCGGGCGAGAATAGCGACAGCAGCCAGTGCGCCGTCAGGCCGGGCGTGCGCGGCTCGCCTGAAGCCGATGCCGGGGCAGCGGGAAGGGGTTCCGGATCCGGATCGGGTGACGGCAATTGCGGTTCCGGCTCGGTGGTCGGGCAACTGAGGCTCCTCAGGCGGCTCATGTACCGGCGGCGGGTCCATAGGCGGCTCGCGCAACGGCGGGAGGACGACATCCGGACCCTGCGCCAGAATCAAGTCCGGCAGCCGGCCTTCCACAAACTCCGGCTGCTCCGACGCGTCCCCAACCGCGCGAGCGCTCGCCGCCGAAGCCGCTATCGGCCAGCCATCGGAATGCCGCTTTCACTGGCCCCTGCCACCGGTCGCGCGCTGCATCGCTATCGAAAGCTGCCACCGTCCACCAGCCGCAGCCGGGACGAAACTCGATGCATCCCACCGAATGCCGGTCGGTGGCGCCGGTCAGCCGGTCCACCGCCGCATTCCATCGCAGACTGGCGCGGAACGGGCCGGGGCGCTTGCCCGGCATCAGGCAGCCGCTGGCGCCATCCACCGACCATCGGTTTTCATCCAGTGGTCTGTTGTTCAAAATGGTTTGCTACCATAGTCGATGGGAATGAAGCGCGCGCTCTTCCAACGTACGTGAGCCGACATCAGCGCGGGTGAGCGTGGCGGCCAGACAGTGCGCGGCGGGGTAATAAACTGTACCTCCTCCACAAACGGAAAACAGGAGCTGAAACAGACCGCGGGAGCGGCGGCGCGCGCTGTCGCGTCCAGCCACTCCTCAAGCGAACCCATGCGCGCCATCGCCGACGACACCGCCGAATACAGCGAGTCGCTGTGATAGATGGCGTCCACGCGGTTGCGCGCGCCTGTATCGGGTCCGATGCGCCACGGACCCGCTGGGACGGAGCTTGATGATGAGTCCTGGCTTCATTACTCGCCGTTACTCCTCACGGACGAATCCAAATGCCGCTTCGTTGACGGCCTGCTGGATGGCGCCTAGACGTCGGGCCCGCGCCGATCTCCTTTTCCGCCGCGCCGGATGCGTAATAGCTCTTGCCGCGCCACGCCAGGCGCAGGTTGGAAAAGCTCACGCGTCCGCTGCCGCGCGATCCGCCGCCGCCCAAAGCGTCGTCTTCCAGCAGCCGCAAGCCTTCGAGCACGCGCGCGAATAGCGGCGCGTCTTCTTCGCACAGCACGTCCATTACGAAGCGCGTCTTGAACCGCGCGCCCGCGGGCACGCGCTCGAGCGTACGCGGATTGGCCTGTCCCGGTGATTCGGTCGATGGCGTTTTCGCTCTTGACTTCCGTCAGCTCATCGTCGAGATTCTCGCGCATCTGCGCGGTTACGCTTTCCGGATCGAGCGGGGCGTCGAATACCGCCAGCCGCGCCGGCGTGGCTTGCGAAGTTTCGAGCGCCTCGCCCTGTACGCGTTCCATGCGGCCCGGACTGCGGCCGAAGAGCAGGCAGATTTCATCGTCGGGACGGTCGCTCTGATGGATACGCACCTCCTGACCCTTGCGCCGCGAGAGATATACGAGTTCCGATGGCACGGCCAGTCCCGACGTCTGCTCCAGCAGCGAGCGGATCTTACCGCGCAACGAACTGCCGGGGACGTACGGACGTCCAAACGCGTCTTTCACCACGGGATTATCGGAGCCGCCGATTTCGAGCGAGCCCTTGCCCGCGCCCACGTGCAGGCCCGTTTCGCATCGCATTTCGCCTTCCAGGATCAGCTTCCCGATCAGTTTCAACTCGGTCTGTGCAGTGTGTGCGCTCATGCTCTACTCGTTGTAGGCCACGATGGCCTCGAAAAGATCCTTGAATCGTTCGTAACCGCGCTCGTCGTTTTTGCGGGTCACTTGCAGCAGCAGCTTTTCGATCTGGTCCAGACTGCGGAGTCCATGCCGCGCGATCGTATACGCCAACCGCGCGCGCAACATCACGAATTCGTGCTGCCGCTCGTTTTCCGGCGCGCGAACCGCCCGCCTCACGGCCGAATACAGCCGCCGCAACTGGCTCTTGGTACCCGAATCCATGTCGCGCATGCGGATGACAATGGCGTGCGCCTGGTTGTCCAGATAGAGGCTGTCGGTGAGCAGCTTTTCGAGCTCAATCTCCGGCGGACCTTCCGGACGGCCGCGCTCGCCGCCGCGCCGGTCGCCGCGATCGCCACGTTCTCCCCGGTCGCCGCCGCGCTCGCCCCCCGGACCGCGCCCTTCCCGCGGAGGGCGGCTCCCCTTCGCGATTTCGTTGCTGTTGCTCTTCTGGCATGTGGTTAAACCTCTGTCACCAATCTGGCCCATTCCAGGCCGACCAGGCCCGCCGGACGCAGCTTCACGTCCGTGGTCTTCCGTCCCATGATCTCGCCGATCAAATGTGTGCGCAGCTTCTGAAACTCGCGGTCGCGCGTGCCGCTGAGCACGCGGTTGAAGCGCCGCTGAAAGCGCCACGTGCGCTGCCGCTGATCGGTGCGCATCTTCGAAACTGTAAAAGCTCCGCAATTGATAGAGGAACTGGCGCGACATGCGGAAATCGTGGATCAGCCTCGTGACCGTGTCTTTCAATTCGGCCGCATCGTTCAAGCGCTTCCATTCCAGAATCCGGCCCAGCAGGTAGATGCAATCGCGATCCGAAGATTTCGCCAGGTCCAGATTAGCGCCCGCTTCTTCGTAAACGGCGGCCAGCGGATGATATGTTTCCGGCGCCAGCGCGATGGCCATCGAAATGGTCTTGCCTTCGGCGCCGGGATAATCTTTCAAATTCTCTTCCGTGAAGCGATGGAACAGCCGCTGCACTTCACGCGCCAGGCCAATTAGAGCATCCCAAGCGCCGTAGACGGCAAAGTCGTCCCCGCCGGAATAGATGACCGTAACCTTCTTCCAAAATTCGGGCATGGAGCAGATCACTTCCAGCTCGCCCGCGAAGAACTGTTTATACAGCACCGAAAGCGGCACGTGTTCTTCAATCGAATGCACGCGCCGCAAGCGCAATCCGAAGTGGTCGACGTCGCCGCGCAACACGCCCCACGCGGAACGGCCCTGCGCGCGGCGCGCCAGCGTCTGTACCGGGCGCGATCGATTTGCCGTCGTCGCTGGGCGCCGCGTGGCGCGCGGCCATGATGCCATCGAGCGAATAGTTGGAAGTGAGCGTCCAGGTATGCTTGCCCTCGTTCACCATCACCTTGGCAGGCGCATCCGGCGACCAGCCGACGCTGGCCGCCTGCCGCACCTTACCGGCCAGTTCCTTCACAAAATATGCGTCGGCTTCGGAGCGATTGGCGGGCGTGAACGGCTCGAACATAGCATCGCCATCGGCCATCAATGGCGCGTTCTGCTTCCGCTCCAGGTCGTCGTTCAGGCGCTTGCGGATTACCGCCCAGTCGCCGAGATTGTCGGTCATCGACCAGATCAGTCTGACATGGCCCGCGCTCAGCGCGCCGAACGTGCGCCGCCGCGGATGTTAGAAACGTTTCGGCCGCGTCGCGCGCTTCGCCGGGCAGCACCACCAGAAACTGCCCTCCGCCGCTCGAACCCAATAGAATGCGCGCCAGCCCCAGCTCGGCAAGCAAGGCGCGAGGCAGGACCTCGCCGATCAGAGTGATCCACTGTGACCGGCCGGTCAGCAGGTCTTCGCCAGCGCCGCGCGCAGAACGTCCCTCGGCGGACCCGGCCAGCAGGAACTCTTCTGTGCCCAGGATTTTGCCTTGCAGCAGGATCTGTTCGGGCATTTTAGAGCAGAAAGCCTTTTAGGAATCCTCACTCTAGCACGAAAAGTTGAGAATTTCCGCGCCCCGCCCCACTTCTTTACTATGCGAAACAATCCGGTCCGCGCGGCGCTTGCGCTGCTTGCCCTATCGCTTCCCATCGCCGCTCAACAGCATACGGCGGCGCCGCCGCCTCATCAGCGCGCCACGCCTCCCGCGTCGTCTGCGCCCGTCCGCCTCACGGACGCAACAGATTGAAGCCAACATTCGAGCCAAGCTCGCCAAATCGAAGATCGGCGCGGATAAGTTCCGATTCAGGGTGCAGGGCGGCGTCGCCACGATTGAAGGCAATACCGACGTGGTGCAGCACAAGGGCGCTGCCACTCGCATGGCTAAGACGGCAGGCGCTCTCAGCGTGAATAATCATGTTCAGCTCAGCGCCGCCGGTAAGGAGCGGGCCGAGGCAAATCTGGCGAAGGGACGGCGAAGAGCACAAATTAAACGCGGCGATTCGCGGAGCACTGGCTCTGCGTCGCGCCAGACGCCTGCCGCTTCGGCGCCAAAAACGTCCGCCGCCGTCGTCCAAAAGCAGTAATACCGCGTCTGATAAACTGGAGACTACTCTCCAGAAATTATGAAGCTTTTCGCCTTGTCCGTACTCTGCCTTGGCTGCGCCTGGGCTCAAACCGCCGCGCCCCAACCCCCTCCACCTCCTAAGCCGGTTACTCTACCCGATCTTCCCGATAAGGCGGAGGTCGTCGCTTTCGACGACGGCACGGTACTAACCATGGGGGAGTTGCGCGGCTTGCTTAGTAACCTGGAAGAGCAACAGCGCCAGCAGGCGGTGGCGAATCTGCAGGCATTTCTCGATCAATGGGCGCTGTTTCATAAGCTGGCGAATATGGCGCTGACAGACAAGCTCGATCAGGAAAGCCCGGTCAAAGAACAGCTCCTATTCGCCCGTACGAATGTGCTCGCCCAAGCCGAAATTCAGCGCCAAAGCAATCCCCAAAGGATTGAGAACGAGGAGATCGAGCGCTATTACGCAGGCGCACAAGAATAAGTATCAACAGGTAAAGACCGACGCCATTTATATCGCTTTCAGCAACTCGGCGGCATCGCAGACCGGCAGCGATGGCAAAAAAATCCTTTCTGAAGCGGAGGCCAAGGCCAAGATCAGCCGGCTTACTGGAGCAGATCCGCAAGGGCGCCGATTTCAAGAAGCTGGCGAAGGAAAATTCCGACGACGAAACTTCGCGCGCCAAAGACGGCTACTTTGCCACCATTACTCCCAGCGACAACATTCCCGACGCCATTCGCACGGCGGTATTCGCTTTGAAAGCCGGGCGAGACCACCGATGTTATTGGGCAGCCGAACGGCTTCTACCTCTTTCGCGCCGAAGAGATCGGCTATAAACCGCTATCCGAAGTTCGCGACCAGATTTATCAGGCGATCAAGACGGAGCGTTTCCAGACATGGATTCGACGGCGTTCGCCGCGATACCAAGGCGAAGATTCTAAACCCTGCCCTCAGCGGCGGTAAGTAACCGAAGCGACCAGAACGCAATAGCGCGCAAATTGTTTGAATTCTTACGCTTCCGCTCAGCCGCCTTTACGCGCCGTTCCCGTAAGCATACGCGCCATTCGATGAATACCGATTCCTTTCAATTGTTTAAAGGATCAAGATGACGCCAATAAGGGATTTCTACGCCTATGAGCTCTCACACCATCGAACCCAAGCCTTCTCTCTCTCCGAACCTCGTTCAAATCGGCTCTCCGATTGAGGACGTAATCCAAGAACGCCTGCGTGAAGAGCGCGCCCGGCTCGAAATCGAGGCCGGAGTAACCAAGCGGGAGGTCCATCATTTCAAGCGCCCCGCGGAACGCCATTTCACTAAAGGACAGCGCGGCGATACGACGCTCCTCTTTGGCGGCCTCACCTGGAAACACGAGAAGCTGGTGCATGGCGCGCTGGAAGGTCTGGGCTATCGCGCGGAGGCCGTTCCCACGCCTAACGTGAAGGCATTCCAGACGGGTAAGGAGTACGGCAACAACGGCCAGTGCAATCCCACTTACTTCACTGTGGGCAACCTGGTGCAATACCTTCAGAACCTGGAAGAGCAGGGGCTTTCCAAGCAGGAAATCATCGATCGATATGTGTTCTTCACCGCCGGCGCCTGTGGCCCTTGCCGCTTCGGCATGTACGAAGCCGAATACCGGCTGGCGCTGCGCAACGCAGGCTTCGATGGGTTCCGCGTGCTGCTATTCCAACAATCGGGGGGGTTGAGCCAGTCCGACGCCGAAGCCGGACTGGAGATGAACATCGACTTCTTCCTGGGCATCCTGAACGCGCTTAACTGCGGCGACGTGATGAACGAAGTCGGCTACGCCATCCGGCCGTACGAAGTGGTTGCCGGCGAGACCGACCGCGTCCTCGACGAGGGGATGGACTATATGCACGAGGTCTTCCGCAAGAAACGTCCGTGGAAGCTCGATGAGCACATGTCCAAATACCTGGGCGGTTTTTCAGATACCGCCGAGTACGTCGGCAAGTTCGTGAAGCAGCTCAAGGGCGACGAGTACATCCCGGCGCTGAAAGAGTGCCGCGACCGTTTCAATTCGGTGGAACTGGACCGGCTGCGCGTCAAGCCTATCGTAAAGATCACCGGCGAATTCTGGGCGCAGACCACCGAGGGCGATGGCAATTTCAACATGTTCAACTTCCTGCAGAAGGAAGGCGCTCAGGTGTTAGTAGAGCCGATCGGCACCTGGATCATGTATATGATTCACCAGGTGGTGCAAAAGTATAAGGACTTCAAAGGCCTCGAGGAAGGCGCGGTCATGCCGCCGATCTGGAAGCTGGGAACGCGCGCGAAAATCGAATTCGGATTCCGTCAAAAGGTCGCGAAACTGAAGCTCGCCGAAGCGATTTTCAAGGGCGAGTATCACAAGATCGTCGACACCATGGGCGGCCTGGCGCACCATTTAGCCGATCAGTATGAACTGCAGCGCATCGGGCATCCTTTCTATAACTCGCGCAGCGGCGGCGGCGAAGGCCATCTGGAAGTGGCCAAGAATATCTACTACTCCAATAAAGATCTGGCCCACATGGTGCTGTCGCTGAAGCCCTTCGGTTGTATGCCTTCCACGCAATCCGATGGCGCGCAATCGGCCGTGGTCTCCAACTTCAAGGACATGATCTTCCTGCCGGTGGAAACCTCCGGCGAAGGCGAAATCAACGCCCACAGCCGCGTGCAGATGGCGCTCGGCGAAGCCAAGAACAAGGCCAAGAAGGAGTTCGCCGAAACGCTGCAGAAGACCGGCTTGACGCTCGATCAATGCCGCGCGTGGGTGGAAGCGCATCCCGAAACCAAGCGGCCAATGTACGCCGTGCCGCACAGCAAGGGAGTGGTCGGGCTGGCGGCGAATTTCGTGATGCATATCGCGGACCGGATGAAGCAAGAACGGGCTTTGGCCAACTAAGGTGGGGCCAACTAACATGGATCGCAACTTCCTGATCGGAATGGATGTAGGCTCCACCACGGTGAAAGCCGTGGTGATCGATGCCGCCACGGACCAGATTGTTTGGAGCGATTACCATCGCCACGATACCAAGCAACCGGAGAAGGTCCTCGAATTCCTTAAGCGCTTCGAGACCGAGATCGAGGGCTTCGAAGCCAAGAATTCGCGCATGTTCATCACCGGTTCTGGCGGTAATGGCATGGCGAAATTCCTGGGCGCGAAGTTCGTGCAGGAAGTCAACGCCGTTTCGCTGGCGGTGGAGAAGATGTATCCCGAGTGCGGATCGGTGATCGAGTTGGGCGGCCAGGACGCCAAGATCATCATCTTCAAAACGGACCCGGAAACCGGCCGCAAGAAGAAGATTCCGTCCATGAACGATAAGTGCGCCGGCGGCACCGGAGCGGTGATCGATAAGATCAACGCCAAGCTGCGCATTCCTACCGAAGAGCTCTGCAACATGGGCTATAAAGGCGTCAAGCTGCATCCCGTGGCGGGTAAATGCGGCGTGTTTGCCGAAACCGATATTAACGGCTTGCAGAAGATGGGCGTGCCGCCCGATCAGTTGATGGCCTCGCTGTTTGAAGCCATCGTGATGCAGAATCTCTCGGTGCTCACGCGCGGCAATACGCTGCTGCCGGTCGTGCTGCTGCTGGGCGGACCCAATTGCTACATCAAGGGCATGCGCGATTGCTGGAAGAGCAACATTCCCAAGATCTGGCAAGAGCGCAATACCCCGCTGCCCGAGGGCGTTCCGCCGGAAGACCTAATCAAGACGCCTGATAACGCGCAGTATTTTGCGGCTATCGGATCGGTGGAGTTCGGCAAGACCGAAGACGATGGCGTGGGGCAATACATCGGCTTCGACAAGCTCGAATGGTATGTCACCGTAGGCCGCGAGGAAGAGAAGGCCAAGCGCGGCGGCGGCGTGGGACTGGCGAAGGACGATGCCGATCTGGCGGCGTTCAAGGCCAAGTACCGCACCAAGAAATTCACGGCTACAACGTTCCAGCCGGGCGAGATGGTGGAGGGGTTCGTCGGCATCGACGGCGGATCGACGTCGACCAAAGCGGTCCTGCTTTCGAAGGACGGCGAGCGGCGGATTCTCGCCAAGACGTATCAGCTTTCGAAGGGCAACCCCATCGAAGACACCATCGAGGTGCTGCAAAAACTCGATGCGCAAATTCGCGATCAAGGCGCGCGAGTTGAATATTCTGGGCGTCGGCACTACCGGCTACGCCAAAGACATTCTCAAGGATGTGGTCGGCGCGGATGCGGCGCTGGTGGAGACCGTGGCGCATACCGAAGCCGGTCTGCACTTCTACGACGATGTGGACGTGATCTGCGACGTGGGCGGGCAGGATATCAAGATCATCATCCTGAAGAACGGCCGCGTGAAGGATTTCAAGCTCAACACGCAATGCTCGGCGGGCAACGGCTACTTTCTGCAATCCACCGCGCAGGGCTTCAACGTGCCCGTGGAGCAGTACGCGGATACGGCGTTCGGGGCGACGGGATTCCCATCGTTTGGCTATGGGTGCGCCGTGTTCATGCAGTCCGACATCGTCGATTTCCAGCGCCAGGGATGGAAGCCGGAAGAGATCATGGCGGGGCTGTGCAATGTGCTGCCCGAAGAACATCTGGCTGTACGTGTCGCAGATTCCGAACCTTTCGGCGATTGGCTCGCGCTTCCTGTTGCAGGGCGGCACGCAATACAATCTGGCCGCCGTAAAGGCGCAGGTGGATTTCATCGAGTCGCGCTTTAAGGGCAAAGAAGTCAAGGCGGACGTGATCGTCCACGAGCACTGCGGCGAAGCGGGGGCCATCGGGGCAGCGCTCGAAGCCGGACGCCTCTTCGATAACGGCCGCAAGACCACGTTCATCGGTCTCGAGGCTTGCGCCAACATTCAGTACAAGACCACGCGCGAAGAGGCCACGCGGTGCTATTTCTGCAAGAACAAGTGTCTCCGCACGTTCATCGATGTGAAGACCAACATCATCAACATCGATTACAAACCGCCGGTTAAGACCAAGGTTGCGCTGGAAACTGGCGCGCAGCGGCTGATCCTGGCCACCTGTGAAAAGGGCACGGTGGAAAGCGTCGACGACATGCGCCAGATCAAAGGCAATCTGGACAAGGTCAAGAAGCAGAATCCCAACTTCGTCGAGCTGGCGGCCAAGGGCGTGTTCCGCGTTCCCGACGTTCCGCTGGTCGCCGACGCGGCGCCCAAGTACCAGATCACGGCCGCGCAGAAGAAGCGCGCCGAGTTGATGAAGAAGCGCGAAACCATGCGCATCGGCATGCCGCGCGTGCTCAACATGTACTCGCAGACGCCCATGTTCACTGGCTACTTCGCCGCGCTCGGCGTCAAGGCCGAGAACTTGGTGTTTTCCGATTTCACCAGCGAGGAGCTATACAAAGAAGGCGCCAAGCGCGGCGCCATCGACCCGTGCTTCCCCTCCAAGCTCGGCATTCCGCACGTGCACAACCTGCTGTACAAGGTACATGCCAAGAAGCCGCTCGACATCATCTTCTTCCCGATGATCGATTGCCTCACCAGCGACCTGCAACACATTCAGGCGCAGCGGACCTGCCCCACTGTTGCCGCCACGCCCGAAGCCGTCAAGGCGGCATTCACCAAGGAAGGCGATCTCTTCAAAGAGAAGGGCGTGACTTTCCTCGATACCTTTGTCAATCTCTCGCAGCCGGATATCTTCGAGCGGCAGATGTATGAAGAGTTCAAGGACGTACTCGGTCTCTCGCCCGAAGAGAACCATCGCGCCATTCAAGAGGCCTATCGCGCGCTCGATTACTTTAATAATGTGAGCATGCGCTCGGCCGCGCGCGAAGTGCTGGAGCAACTGGAGCGCGAAGATAAGCTCGGCGTAGTGCTGCTGGGCCGGCCGTATCACAACGATCCCGGCGTGAATCACGAAATCCTGGAAGAGTTCCAGAAGCTGGGCTACCCTGTCTTTACGGAAGACTGCCTGCCCATCGACGACGATATCGTCTGGCGTCTCTTCGGCCAGGAAGTGATGACTGGCGAGCTTCCGCACCCGATGGCCATCACCGACGTGTGGAAGAACTCGTATAGTGAAAACACCAGCCGCAAGGTATGGGCCGCGAAGTATGTCTCGCGCCATCCCAACTTGGTAGCGCTGGAGCTATCGAGCTTCAAGTGCGGCCACGACGCGCCTATCTATTCGGTGGTGGAAGAGATCGTGGAGCATTCCGGCACGCCCTACTTCTGCTTCAAGGATATCGACGAGAACAAGCCCACCGGATCGATCCGGATTCGGGTCGAGACCATTGGTTACTTCCTGAAGCGCTATCGCGAAGACATGGTCCGCAACAAGAAAAAAGTGCAGACTATCGAAGAGCAGTTGGCCGAGTTCGAGGCCAGACTGCGCCGCCAGATGCTGCGCGAAACGCTCGATTCGAGTCAGATGGTACAGGATTCGTTCGATACCGGCTCTATGCCGCAGATCCACGTGACGCTCGGGGCGCTTACAGCATCGAAACCCACGCCGCAGTACGAGCGGGTCTCGGGCGATTAGAGCGGCATTTTTCAATCGATAACGATCCTGAATAATATCGCCGGCGTCGCAACTTTCTTATCCGATCTTGCTCCGCTGGATGTCGATTTCTCTTCAGTGGATCCGTTCGTCGAAGCAATGGCGCTGGGAGCAGCCATAAAGCAGGGAATGACTGCTGCCCCCCTTAATCTGTTACCTTGGGCGGAAGCGTATGAAGCGACTCCTCCTACTTCTTTGCCTCGCGGCTGCGCTCAGCGCCCAGCCGGCCATCGTCATCCGCGGGGCGCGCGTGGTGGATGGAACCGGCGCTCCCGCCCGCGTCGCCACCATCGTAATTCGCGGTTCGCGCATCGACGCGGTTGCGCCCGGAGATAGCGCTCCGCTTCCACCCCAAGCGCGCGTGATCGACGCTGCCGGCCAGACTATACTGCCGGGCCTCTTCGATCTGCATACGCACCTCGCGGCCTCCGGCGTCGCGGGCGTTGTGGGCGATTGGGGCAAGAACCTCAAGGCATATCTGGCATGCGGCGTCACTACCGTCAACGATTACTCCACGTCAGGTGAAGCGATCGCGCCCATGCACCGCCTGTTGGCGAACGCCGTCTTGCCGGCGCCGCGCGTCTACATGGCGGTTCGCCTGAGCACTCCCGGTGGACACGGAACCGAATTTGGATGGGGAGACTTCGTCACGCTTACCGCCAGCACGCCTGAAGAGGCGCATGCGCGCATGAAAACCGCGCTCGCCTATCGCCCGGACGTCATCAAAATTTTTACCGATGGGTGGCGTTACGGCGCCGCTCCAAACCTCACCAGCATGAATCTCGAAACTCTCGCGGCCATGGTGGCGGATGCCCACGCGGCCGGCGTGCGCGTGTTTACCCATACTGTGACTTTGCAAGGCGCGAAGATCGCAGCACAGGCCGGCGTCGACGTGCTGGCGCACGGCGTGGGCGATGCGGCGGTGGACGACGAGCTTATCGGGTTGCTCAAGTCCAAAGGGACCTACTACGTGTCCACGCTGTCGGTCTACGAATCGAAGCCCGCGGCTCCTCCACGCGCGCTCGATCTGCTGGATGCGGCGGCGCGTAGTATCGTCGCCGGCCGCGCGGCGCAGTTGAATGCACCGCAACCGAATGTCGCGCGTCAGCGCCGCTGGGGTTTCCTGATGGAGAACGTCCGCCGGTTGCACCAGGCTGGAATCGGCATTGGCGTGGGCACCGACGCGGGCGAGACCGCCACCTACCACGGCTACTCCGCGCTACATGAAATGGAACTGCTGGTGGAAGCGGGAATGACGCCGATCGAGGCCATTGAAG
Source organism: Bryobacterales bacterium (assembly GCA_963723015.1). Classification (GTDB taxonomy): domain Bacteria; phylum Acidobacteriota; class Terriglobia; order Bryobacterales; family Bryobacteraceae; genus PALSA-243. The sequence goes on along the minus strand of CAVRPF010000025.1, from coordinate 255,405 downwards.
CCGCAACCGCGGTGAGCGCGCGCGCCTTGGGCGTGGAGAAAGAGCGCGGCACAATCGCGCCCGGCATGATCGCCGACCTGGTGATCGTCGATGGCCGTCCCGACGAGCATATCGGCGATATCGAAAAGACCCGCCGCGTGTTCCTCAATGGCGCCGAACTGGAAGTGAAGGCGCTTGAAACCGCTATTCAGACGGCCGAGCCGACGCCGCTGCCGGTCCACAAGGTCCCGCCGATTCTAGACGATATGGAGCGCGCCGACGACCGCACATCGTTCGGCACGCTGCGCGTCAATAGCACCGATGCGGGGACAGATCACTCGAGCATGATCTTCCTGACGCAGCCGCGAGCGGCCAACAATCGCGCGCTAATGGTTATGGCCCACATGGCAGCCAAGCCTCATCCCTTTGTACGGCTGGAAATGCCGCTGACTCCAGGAGGCGTGGAGCTGGCCGATGTCAGCCAGTACGCCGGCGTTTCGTTCGATATGCGGGGAGAGGGAACATTCCATCTGTTGGCTTACACGATGGGCGTGCCGATCTCCGATCCGTTCTCTGCGCCATTTTCCGCATCGCCGGACTGGCAGCCGCTCAAGATACCGTTCAGCGCTTTGTCGCGTAAAGCGAATGGCGCGCCCGCATGGACAGGGCGCGACGTACGAGCGCTGGCGTTCGAACTGGCGGGACCGGCGGAGAGCGGAGTTTGGCTGGAACTCGATAACGTGCGGTTTTGGTAGGGAATGCTCCAGGCGTCATCCCGGCGTGCACTGGCTACCCGCCGGCGGCAAACGCCGCAACCGCGCCATAATCTACCCATGATGAAACTAACGTTTATCGCGCTGGCTCTTCCTCTGGCGCTGCTGCCGGCGGATGGCCCTATCGTTCTCAAAGCGGCGCGCATGTTCGACGGCAAGGCCGATCATGTGGTCTCGCCCGGATTGATAGTGGTGAACGCCGGCAAGATTGTCGCCGTGGGCCAAGGCGCGGCAATTCCACCCGCCGCGCAGACCATCGACTTGGGCGATGTCACGCTGTTGCCGGGATTCATCGATGCGCACACCCATCTCTCCGATCCCTACCACGCCGATTACCGGCAGGGGGAAATGGATCTGCTCAAGAAGGCGCCGGCGGAACGCGCGCTGATCGCCTCCGAAATCGCGCGCATCACCCTGATGGCGGGCTTCACCACCGTTCGCGACGTCGGTTCCGAAGACCTCATCGACGTGGGTCTGCGAAACGCCATCGACGCGGGCAAAATTCCCGGCCCGCGGATGTTGGTTTGCGTGCGCGCGTTGGGCTCTACGGGCGGCCATTGCGATCCCGCCGCCGGCTTCATCCCCAACCTGTTCGGACATGAAGCGGGCATTCCCGATGGCGTAATCAACGGCCCCGACGATGCGCGCAAGGCGGTCCGGTACAACATCAAGTACGGCGCCGATGTGATCAAGACGTGCGCCACCGGCGGCGTACTCTCGCTGACCGACGATGTGGATACGCCGCAATTAACGCAGGCGGAGCTCGACGCGCTGGTGGATGAAGCCCACGCGCTGCGCCGCAAAACCGCCGCCCACGCGCACGGCGCTACTGGCGCCAAACGGGCCATCCGAGCCGGCATCGATTCCATCGAGCATGGCACGTTCCTGGACGACGAAGCCATGCGCATGATGAAGGAGCGCGGCACCTTCTATGTCCCCACCCTGATGGCGGCCGAGGGTCTGAGGCAGAGCTTGACCGATGGCTATATGCCGCCCGCAATTGAAAAGAAGGCACGGGTGGCAATGGCCGCCCTCCATGAAACCGTCGCGAAAGCCATAGCGATGGGGCTCAAGATCGCACTCGGCACGGACGCCGGCGTCTATCCTCACGGCAAAAACGCCGGCGAATTCGTCCAGTTGGTGAGCTGCGGAATGAAGCCGGTGAATGCCCTAAAAGCCGGCACGTCGGTGGACGCGGACCTGTTGGGATTGGCCGCCGAGACGGGAACGCTGGACCCGGGCAAATCGGCTGACGTCGTCGCCGTCCCCGGCAACCCGGAGGACGATATCCGGCAGACGCAGAAGGTAATCTTTGTGATGAAACAGGGAGTGATTTACCGCAACGATACGAAATAGTACATGGCTCCAACATCGGTCACAGCAGCGCTAGACGCCGTTTTGCTAGACTGTTGAACGGAAATCCGGGTTCCACCGCCTGACGTAAGCTTTTCATTCCCGGCGTCTTTCGCATGTCGATCTGCGCTATGTCAAACAGTCTTCCGTGGGCATTCCTTGCCGCTACTGGCGGCTCCAGCCGCTTGGTACGGAGCCTGTTCGACAATACCTTCGCGGGCGTTCATCAACTGGCCTGGTTCGACTGGGCGATGCTCATTCCGTATTTCACGATTCTGTTAGTTCTTTCCGTTTACGGAATCCATCGGTATGACATTATCCGCACCTATTTCAAGCTGCGGAAGAACGCTACCGGCGAGCCGATGAAGCGCTTTGACGCAGCTTCCGCCAGTGACCATTCAGCTTCCGCTATATAACGAGCGTTACGTGGTGGAGCGGCTGATCGAAGAGACCGTGAAGATGGAATATCCCAAGGAACTGCTGCAAATCCAGGTGCTGGACGATTCCACGGACGATACCGCGCCTTTCGCCGAAGCGCTGGTGGAGCGCTACAAGAATATGGGGTATCCGATTGAATACCACCACCGCGATAATCGTCACGGGTACAAAGCGGGCGCCCTGCAGGCCGGATTGGAAACGGCGACCGGCGATTTCGTGGCGGTCTTCGATGCGGATTTCTGCCCGCCGCCGGAATTTTCTGCTGCGGACCATCCATCATTTCGCCGATCCCAAAATCGGCGTGGTGCAGACCCGCTGGAGCTACCTGAACCGCGATTACAACTTCCTGACCGAAGTCGAAGCCATGCTGCTCGACGGCCACTTCATTCTGGAGCATGGAGCGCGTTCGCGCGCGGGCTATTTCTTCAATTTCAACGGCACCGCCGGCATTCTGCGCAAGCGCATGATCGACGACGCGGGCGGCTGGCAGCACGATACGCTCACCGAAGATTCGGATCTGAGCTATCGCGCGCAGTTGAAGGGCTGGCGATTTGTCTATCTGCCGGGGCTCGATTGCCCCTCGGAGTTGCCGGTGCAGATGCACGGCTTCCAGGTGCAGCAATCGCGCTGGGCCAAGGGGTTGACGCAGGTGGCGAAGAAGCTGCTGCCGGCCATCTTGAAATCGAACATGACGGGGCGGCAGAAGGTGGAAGCTTTCATGCACCTTACGCCCAATATCTCCTATCCGTTGATGATCGTGATCTCGGCGCTGATTCTGCCGGTGATGATCGTGCGCTTTTACATGGGCTGGTGGGAGATGATGCTGATCGATCTGCCGCTGATCGCGGCGTCTTTCTGGTCCATTTCGTTGTTCTATGTGGTGGCGCAGCGGGAGCTTTATCCCAAAAACTGGAAGCGCTCCGTTCTGCTGCTACCCATGCTGATGGCTGTGGGCGTGGGGCTGACCATCGTCAACACGCGCGCCGTGATCGAAGCCATCTTCGGAGTGCAAACCAGCTTCGCGCGCACGCCGAAATACAATATTGCGGGCGGCCGTCTGAACCTGGAGAACAAGAAGTACCGGCGGCGCAGCGGATGGCTGCCCTATATGGAACTCGCTGTGGGCGCTTACTTCGCCGCCATGGTGGTCTTCGCAATTCAGACGCTCAACTTCTTCGCAGTCCCGTTCCTGATATTGTTCGTGGGCGGATATTGGTGGGCTGGCGCGGCCACGCTGTTGGAAGAGCACCAGAGCCGCCTGCATTGGCTGAAGCAGCGGCGCCTGGCATTGAGCGCCGCGCGCCAGTAGAGTCGCTATCTTCGCAGCCTGCGAAATCCAAAGGCAACCAGTCCGAATGCGGCCAGGGCCAGGGATGCCGGCTCCGGAGCTGGAGACGCTCCACCGATCACTCCGGCAGCGGGATCGAAGTTACCTACAAAGGTGGTATTACCATTGGATAAATTGAGGGCGAGCACCTCACTCACCATGTCATCGAAGACATAAGTTGTGCCGTTCACAGTAATGGCCCCGCCAAGCGTCAAAGCGGTGGGGCCGATTAGCGTCGCATGTCCTGTCAGCGGATTGATCTGGTACAGGTCCGGAGCAATCACTTGCGTTACCGTGAAGGGTGAGGGGAGAATCTTGATAGCGTCGAAGGTTGCATAGAGCTTCCCCGAAGCGCTGAATAGAGTCTCATCAAATGCGTTGAAAGTACCGTCGGGATTTACAGAATCCGGAATAGCTGGAACAGCCGGTATTCCGGTAGATCCAATCAGCGTGGCTTTTCCGGTCAATGGGTTAACGGTATAAAGGTTATTGGCAATATCGGTCGCATAAAGTGTTCCTCCAAGTACGCCAAGGTCGTTCGCGGAGGTCGGGCCGCAGGGGGAGATTGGATAATTGGAACAGTCGGCCAACCCTGTGGCGCCGGCGACGGTGGTTATGCCGGTATTGGGGTTAATTGAGTCTAAGTTGCCAGTGAACCCGAGAGTGAGCAGCGATCCGCCCGGCCCAGGGACCAGCCCTTCCGTTCCTTCCGGCATATCTGGCCCGATTTGTGTGAAAGCCCCGCTCGTCAGGTCGACCGTGCCAAATTGGGCGCCATTGACGACGTAGGCAATAGTATCTGCGCTCGCCGGAAGGGTGAACAGAACAGCCGCCAGCGAAACGATCAGTCTTTGTTGGGTAAGCATTCGAAAATTCTCCTTTAAATAACTCTGTCCGGCGGCGCTTAATCAGGATGCCTATACGTACTGTGTATCGCTTGGCTTGCCTCGGCGCGTTGCCTGACGATATACTGCCAGCTACTGCCGAAGAAGTACTTTGCGCGCGCTGAGAAATCGATGAGAAAGTTGTGAGAGCCGATAACCCGCTGATAGCGAAAGGTGTTTACGAGTTCGGCAGCTTCAGGCTCAATACTGTGGAGCGGATCGTCGAGAGCGCGGGCCAGCCGCTTTCCCTTTCTCCCAAAGCTCTCGACGTGTTGATCGTGCTCGTAGAGAATCGCGGACGGATCGTCGAAAAAGAAGATTTGATGAGGAAGGTCTGGCCCGAGACATTCGTGGAGGACAATAATCTCGCGTTCAACATCTCCGTTCTGCGCAAGCTTTTCGGAGAGAGCGGCGCGTCGCCGCATTACATCGAAACGGTTCCCAAGCGCGGGTATCGCTTCATCGCAACCGTGGTCGAAGTCCCCGGTAACGACTTGCCTGCTTCGGAGACCGCGACAAGAGACCCTGAGGGTAAGCCGGCGCCTTTGAGGGCGCCGCTGAATAGCGCTGCCCGGCCGCGGAACTTTATCGCCGCGCTCGCCGTCCTAGCATTGGCCGGAGCGCTCGCGTTCTATTTTCATCGCACGCCAAAGTTGACGAACCGCGATACGATCGTCCTCGCCGATTTCATCAACCAGACCGGAGATCCGGTTTTCGACGGGACGCTCGCCCAAGGGTTGGCGATAGAACTGGGCCAGTCGCCTTTCCTCGGCTTTGTCGCGGAGGGGCGCATCCGCCAGACGCTTCGTCTGATGGGACAACCCGCCGATGCCCGGCTGACTCCCAAGTTGGCCCGCGACGTGTGTGAGCGAACCGCCAGTGCGGCCGTCGTCGAAGGCTCGATTACGAGCCTCGGAAGCCAGTACGTCATTGGGCTGCGCGCAACCAGCTGCGACGCTGGAACCATTTTTGACGACGAGCAGGTGAAGGCGGGGAAAAAAGAAGACGTCCTGAATGCGCTCAGTCAAATCGCCCGCAACTTCAGGTCGCGAGCGGGCGAATCGCTAGCAACACTTAGAACACACGACACTCCGCTCGCCGAAGTCACTACCTCATCACTCGAAGCCCTGAAAGCTTACGATGCGGCGCTTAAGGTACACTTCTCAAGCGGCGCCAGGGCCGCTCTGCCGCTTTTCCGGCGCGTTGTCGAAATCGATCCCGGATTCGCCATGGCGCATTCGTATCTGGGGCGTGTGTACGCCAACCTGGATGAGCAGGACCTTGCGCAAGAAAGTATCAGGCGGGCCTGGGGGTTGCGGGACCGGGTGAGTGAGCGGGAGAGATTCTCTATCGCAACCAGATATGAAGCGCTGGTCACTGGAAACCTGGAAGAGACGCGCCAGACCTGTGAGGCGTGGGCGCGAGCCTATCCTCGCGACCCCCAACCGCGCATAGGGCTGGCGGGGTATTACGAGGCGACAGGTGAATACGAGAAGGCGGCCGCAGAAGCCAGGAAGGCTATCGAGGGCGCGCCGGATTTTAGCGCCGGGTATGACAATCTCGCCTTCAACGATGTTTATCTCGACCGCTTCGGAGAAGCCGAAGAGACCCTCCGCCGCGCCGCCGCACGCGGGCTGCAAATCGAGGAGTTTGCCATGCTCCAGTACAAGATCGCCTTCCTGAGAGGCGACTTGGCTGGAATGCAACGAGTAGCCGCACGGTTCCGGGGAGCGTCCGGCATGGAGAATTGGCTGTCGAACCAGGAAGCTTTTGTCCTGGCATACTCTGGCCGCCTGGACCAGGCGAGGAGCATGTCACGCGTTGCGGTGGATCGGGCGCAGCAGGATTTGCAGCGCGAGCGGGCAGCCCTGTGGGAGGCCGGTGCGGCGCTGCGAGAGAGTTTTTTCGGGAATGCGGCTGAGGCGGGCAAAAGAGCGACCGCGGCGATTAAGCTTTCCAAGGATCGCGAAGTGGAGTATGGCGCCGCCTATGCGCTGGCGGTTGCGGGATACTCGGCCCGGTCGGAAGCGCTGGCCCACGATCTCGAAAGGCGATTCACCGAAGATACGTCAGTCCGGTTCAGCTACCTGCCGGCGCTACGGGCGCGCCTCGCACTGAATCATGCCAAGGTCTCGAAAGCTCTTGAACTGCTGCAGGCCGCCAATCCCAACGAATTGGGCGCGCCGCGCAGCGCTCTAAGCGGCTCTTTTGGGGCGCTATATCCGATCTACGTGCGCGGCGAGGCCTATTTGGCTGCAAACCAGGGTGCGCAGGCGGCCGCGGAATTCCGGAAAATTCTCGATCGCCGCGGGATCGTAGGCAGCGACCCTATAGGCGCGTTGGCGCGGCTTCAACTAGGCAGGGCATTCGCTCTGGCGGGAGATAAAGCCAAGGCCAAGGCTGCCTATGAAGATTTCCTCACGCTGTGGAAAGATGCCGACCCCGGCATCGCGATTCTCAAACAAGCCAAAGCGGAGTCGGCGGCGCTGGATTAACGATAACGAATCTGCCGTTCACCGTGGCGTGATCAGCCCGCCCAGCTTATCCTGTTCGCCGCCCGAAGCTCGCGGGAACCGCGTGGAATAAGCCTCCGGATATTTCAGGCCCGACCCGGTGTTATAGATCACGATCCGGTCCGACGCCTTCAGGAATCCCGAACCCAGCAGCGTCTCGAGCGCCGCCACGCAAGCCGCGCCCTCCGGCGCCGCATAGATCCCTTCTTCGGATGCCAGCGCGATTCCGGCATCGAGCATCGCCTCGTCGCTCACCGCGACGGCCGTTCCGCCCGACGCCCGCACTGCCTCGAGCACCAGAAAATCGCCCAGCGCCTTGGGCACGCGCAGTCCGCTGGCGATCGTCTGCGCATTCTCGAAGAAGCGGCTGCGCGGCTCGCCTTCCTCGAACGCGCGGACGATAGGCGCGCACCCTTCCGCCTGTACCGCGATCATCTTAGGACGCCGCGCGCCGATCCAGCCCAGCTTTTCCATTTCATCGAAGGCCTTCCACATCCCGATCATGCCCACGCCGCCACCGGTCGGATAGAAGATGGCATCGGGCAGCTCCCAATCCATCTGCTCCGCGACCTCGTAGCCCATGGTTTTCTTACCCTCAATGCGGTAGGGCTCCTTGAGCGTGCTGACATCGAACCAGCCTTCCGCGGGCCCGCGCTCGGCGACGATCTTCCCGCAATCGCTAATCAGTCCATCCACCAGCGTCACGTTGGCGCCATAGGCTTTGCATTCCAGATAATTCGCCTGCGGCACATCGCGCGGCATAAATATGTGGGATTCGATTCCGGCTGCCGCCGCATAAGCGGCCAAGGCGCTGGCGGCATTGCCCGCGGAGGGAATCGCGACCTTACGCACGCCCAGCTCAACGCACATGGAAATCGCGCAGGAAAGTCCGCGCGCCTTAAAGCTTGCGGTGGGGTTCAGGCCTTCATCCTTGACCCACAGCGATTCCGCGCCCAGACGCGCGCCCAAGCGTCTGGTGCGGAGCAGCGGCGTCCAGCCCTCGCCCAGCGAGACGATAGCCGTATCGGCGGGCGGCAGCACCGGCGCGTATCGCCACATGCTCGAAACTCCGTGGGCTACCCCGCGCCTTCGCCAGCGCGTGCGGATGGTATCGAGATCGTAGCGGACCAGCAACGGCCCGCCGCAGGAGCAAAGATTCTGAACGGTGGCCGCGTCAAAGCGCTGCTTACAGACACTGCATTCCAGGTGCGTAGCTTTTGGCATGGAAATACGAGTCTAGCATCGGCAGGGCGGCGCAGACGCCGGGCAGGCGCCGATCTGAGCAACGCCACGATGTGGCAAAACGCGTCGAAGCCGTTTTGCAGGAGATCGCCGTCCCTGCAGAATCTAATGAGCATCGTGACGCCGCCATCCTTATGCCACCATAGGAGTGATGGCCACCGCTACGTACTCTGAATTTCACAATGAACCTTACGCCGATTTCTCCGATCCCGCCAACCGGCGCGGCATGGAGACGGCGCTCCGGAAAGTCCGCGCGGAGCTCGGTCGCGAGTATCCGCTGCGCTTAGGCGCGGAATCGATCCACACCGGCGATAAGCTGACGTCGGTGAATCCGTCCAATACGCAAGAGGTGGTTGGCGTCCACCACAAAGCCACGGCCGAGCTGGCCAGGCGCGCGGTGGAAGAGGCTTACGCCTACTTCCCGCAGTGGAGCCGCACGCCCGCCGCCGAGCGTATTCGCATGTTGCTGGATGTGGCGAGGATTATCCGGAGCCGTAAGTTCGAGTTCAACGCATGGCTGTCGATCGAAGCGGGCAAGACATGGATCGAGGCGGAAGGTGAAACCTCCGAAGCCATCGACTTTTGTGAATACTACGCGCGCGAGATGGCGCGGCTGGGCACGCCGCAACCCACGGTGCAATTGCCCGGCGAGCGCGACGAGATGATCTACATTCCGCTCGGCGTGGGAGTGGTGATTCCGCCGTGGAATTTTCCGCTGGCGATTCTGGCGGGAATGACGGCCGCCACGCTGGTGACGGGCAACACGGCCATCGTTAAGCCCTCTAGCGAGACGCCCACCATCGCGGCCAAATTCGCCGAGGTGCTGCTGGAGGCCGGATTTCCGGAGCGTTCTTTCACGCTGCTGACGGGCAGCGGAGCGGCCGTGGGAGATGTGCTGGTGGAGCATCCTAAAACGCGCTTCGTGGCGTTCACCGGGTCCCGCGATGTGGGTTTGCGTATTAACGAGCTGGCGGCGAAGACGCAGCCGGGGCAAATCTGGATCAAGCGAGTAGTAGCGGAAATGGGCGGTAAGGACGCGATTGTCGTGGATGCGAACTGCGATCTGGAGAAAGCGGTGGATGGCGTGCTGGCCTCCGCATTCGGCTATCAAGGCCAGAAGTGCTCGGCCTGTTCCCGGGCCATTGTGGACGCGAAAATCTACGATGCATTCCTGGAGAAGCTCTCCGCCAAGGCCAGGGATCTGAAGACAGGACCGGCCGACGACCCGGCGAGCTACATGGGGCCGGTGATTAGCGAAAGCGCGCGCAAGACGATTCGGAAATACATTGAGACCGGTAAGAGCGAAGGACGTCTGGTTACGGGCGACATGGCAGGCGATGACGCCGCGACCGAGGGAGGCTATTTTGTGCCGCCCACGATCATTGCGGACGTGGACGCGAAGGCGCGGATTTTCCAGGAAGAGATCTTCGGTCCGGTGCTGGCGGTGACCAAGGCGAAGGACTTCGAGCACGGGCTGGAGCTGGCCAACGACACGCAATATGGCTTGACGGGCGCGGTGTACTCAAACGACCCGAAGCATTTGCAGGAGGCCAGAGAGCGGTTCCACGTGGGCAACCTTTATCTCAACCGCAAGTGTACGGGGGCGATGGTGGGCGCGCACCCATTCGGCGGATTCAACATGTCGGGGACCGATTCAAAGGCCGGCGGTCCGGATTATCTGCTGTTGTTCATGCAGGGGAAATCGGTGGCGGCGAAGATTTAAAGGTCCCGGCGTATACGCCCACTAGGTAAAATCGAGGCGATTCGGGGCGGAGAGCGCGCAGTAATAGGTTCGGTAAAGATCTAAGAATGCGCTCACGGAGATCGGCTTACCATTCAATGCCGCGCGGGCTGAAGCGCCAACCTGAAATTCGATCTATTACGAAAGGTGAACCTTGTGAAAGCCCATCTGTTTTTCATGGCTGTTTTAATGGCTGCGCCAAGCGTTTCATCAAGCTGGGCCGATCCGCAGCAGGAGGCGCCGCCACTCGCATTCGAGGTCGCCTCTGTAAAGGCCAGCGACCCTGCGGCCCATATTGGCGCGGTGGAATTTGGTCCGGGCGGGAAGTTTACCGCGACCAACGTACCGTTGCTGGTAATCATCCTGCGCGCCTACGATTTAAGGGATTTTCAATTGTCAGGAGGGCCGGGGTGGCTGCGGGATCGGTATGTCATCCAGGCCAAAGCGCCTGAGGGCCATTTCAGCGAGGCGCAGGTCCGTTTAATGCTGCAAAATCTGCTGGCCGAGCGTTTTCAACTGAAGCTCCACCGTGAAACGAAGGATATGCCCGTGTACGCTCTGATGGTGGGAAAAAATGGGCCAAAGGTTCCGAAGGCCAAGGACGACCTGAACTCGGGCCCGGGCAGTATCGGGGTAGGCCGCGGTTCCATTACGGCGAGGGGCGCTCCGTTTGCGACAGTCGCGATCGCTCTCTCCCGGCTGCTCGATCGCCCCGTGTTGGACGAAACCGGGCTGCCTGGAAACTATGATTTCAGGCTGCACTATGACCCAAACTCCGCCGGCGTGCCGCTCACCGGGCTGCGTGAACGCACTCCGGCGCAGGAGGCAGCGGAGCCCTCCGACGCTGAGCCGTCCATTTTTGCCGCCGTGCAGGAGCAGCTCGGGCTTAAATTGGAAGCCCAAAAAAGACCGATCGAGGTCTTCGTCATCGATTCTATTCAGAGGCCGTCGCCGAATTAGCCCCGCCGCAGCGCCCTTAGGATTCATTGGCGCTCGCGCAGCTTATCCAGGAAATGAAACAGCGCGATGCCGATGACGGCATTCAACAACGCCATCAGCGCCGTGCTCTGCAGTTCCAGGCGCATGGGCTGGCTGAGCAGCGCGCGCACCATCACCCAATAGAGCACCTGATGAAAGATGTAGAAGAAAAATGTGAGCACCAGGCGCACCACCGCGTGATCCACGTCGATGCGCAGGCCCACCGAGGCGGCGAAGTATCCGACCAGCGTTTTGACGATGCCGAACATGCCGAGTGGATGCTTGCTTAGCGAATCCTGCGCCAAACCTACCGCCGCGCCCACCAGCAGGCCGCTGACCTGGCTGCGGCGCACTACCGCGAAGTAGACGACTACCAGCAGCGGCATCTCCACAAAACGGAGGAAATCGAAAAAGCGGGGAACGAAGAATTGGAACAGGATGGCGGCCAGCGGGACCACCATCAATACCCACGCGCGGAATCGCGAAACCTGGCTTTCTCTCTGATTGTTGAGAAGAATGTGACTGTCTGAGTATTCCATCAGCGCCCGCCGCCTCCGGGCGTCCCGGGAGGCTTGGCGGGCGGAACCGCAGGCGGAGCTGCGGCAGGCTTGGCCGGCGTTACGGAGGGTTTAGCGCCGGCGGCAGGCAGCGGCAGATTGAAATTGGGCGGCTTCGATCCCGGCAGGCCTTCGCCGAAAACGTGATTCTGCTCGTCGCCGATCGCTTTATAGCGCGCGCGCAAACGATCGGCCTCGGTGGAGGGCGCCGCACTCGAGGCTGGGGCTCGCGGCCGGCGCGCTCTCATCGCCGGCAGCCGGATTCTTAGTCGGCCTTCCGGCGGTGGAGGAGCGATGTACATGGGTTGCGCTCCAGGTGGCGAGGCGGGAATTTCCTCATGCACGCCTGAGAGGATAATCAGCACGTCCTCCAGTCCGTGCTGCAGCGCGCTCGGCTCCAACAGAATTCGCTTGAACGGCTGCCCCTCATTGCACCGAGGTAACCACGCCAACGGGGAAGCCGCGCGGGAAAATGCGATCGTCGCCGGAGGTGTAGAACCACTCGCCCACTTCCACTTTGTCCTCAATCGCCACGTAGTCCACTTTGCACGGACCGTTGCCTTGCCCCTTCAGCGTGCCGTGCGACTGGTTCTTTTGAGACACGACGCCGGCGGCGAAATCGGGGTCGGTGACCAGGAGAACCTCCGAGGCAGTAGGATAAGATGCAATCACTTTGCCCACAATCCCGTCGGGCGTCACCACCGCCATGCCGCTCTGCACGCCTTCCACCGAGCCGCGGTCCACATAGACCACTTTCGAACCCGAAGCCGAGCCCGCGCCGATAATGCTCGCGGCCAGCGTCTTCGATTGCGTGTGCGCCTGAAACAGTTGCAGGGCGCGCGCGCGATCCGCCTGGCTGAGCTCATTGCGCAGGAAGATGTTATCCATCTTCAGCCGGCCCACTTCGTCCCGCAAGCGGCGATTCTCCGCGTCGGCGTCGCGCAGCAAAATGTAATTGTGAACAAACCCGCTGCTGCCGCCGCGCAGCCATTCCACCACGCGCGCGATCGGAGTCACCGCCGTCACGGTCCAGACGCGAAAGAAGTGGATATCGCGATTGTCCTTCACCTGAACGGCGAGCAAGATGAGCTGCGCGGCGATCACCAGCAGCAAGACGGTGATATTCCGATACCGGTTGAGTAACGACTCCATACAGCGCCGTTCCAGGCCTTTTCTTTAGTCTATCGAAATCTTGCGCAACAGCCGGAAATCGCTGAGCATGCGGCCGGTGCCGAGCACCACCGAAGCCAGTGGATCCTCGGCGATCGAAACCGGCAGGCCGGTCTCTTCGCGAATGCGCTTGTCGAGATTCTTGATCAATGCGCCGCCGCCGGTGAACACGATGCCGCGGTCGCTGATATCGGCGCTCAATTCGGGCGGGGTGCGCTCCAGGGCAACGCGGATGGCATTCATGATGGTGGCGATGCACTCCGAGAGCGCTTCGCGAATTTCCGCGTCGTGGATCAACACGGTGCGCGGCACGCCCTCGATCAGGTTGCGGCCCTTGATCTCCATGGAGAGCGGCTTATCCAGCGGATAAGCCGAGCCGATTTCGATTTTGATGGTTTCGGCGGTGCGCTCGCCCACCAGCAGGTTGTACTTGTTCTTGAGGTACTGCATCACGGCATCGTCCATCTCGTTGCCGGCGACGCGCACGGAACGCGAGTAGACGATGCCGGAAAGCGAAATGACCGCGACGTCGGTGGTGCCGCCGCCGATATCCACCACCATATTTCCGGAGGGCTCGGTGATCGGCAGACCCGGCGCCGATGGCCGCCACCATGGCCTGCTCCACCAGGTGAACTTCGCTGGCTTTGGCGCGGTACGCCGAATCCATAACGGCGCGCTTTTCCACCTGCGTGATTTCGCTCGGGACGCCGATCACGATGCGCGGATGGACCAGCATCTTGCGGCCGTGCGCCTTCTGAATGAAGTAATTCAGCATCTTCTCGGTGACTTTGAAATCGGCGATCACGCCGTCTTTCATGGGCTTGATGGCGACGATATTGCCGGGCGTGCGGCCCAACATTTCCTTGGCCTCTTTGCCGACAGCCTCCACTTCTCCGGTGTTCTTGTTGATGGCGACGATGGATGGCTCGTTAACGACAATCCCTTTGCCTTTGGCGAAAACGAGAGTGTTGGCGGTTCCGAGATCGATGGCAAGATCCGATGAGAACAGGCTGAAAAGAGAGCGTAGATTCATGCTGAATGGTGGTTACTTCGAGAGGACGAGCGAACGCGGAACCCGGCGCCGGGTCCCAATGCATGGTAACACAGCGGGCGCCGCTGTGCTGTTAGAATAGCCTTAATGCTGAGGCGCTTCATCCTGTGGGATTTCCCGCGCGGAGGGTGGCAATACGATGTCGTGGTTGGCATCATCCTGGCGTTCATTTTCCTGACCCCGCGCGAGTGGTTCGGCGATCAACCGCGCATTCCCAAAGCCAGCAGCATCGCCATGATTTCTTCCGAAAGCGGAGTCGCGGCGTTCTTCGTGGAGGCCAGTCTGGTGGCGGGTATCGCCGAGGCGCAGCGGGTGGCAAAACTGACGGAGCTGCTCAAAATCCGCACAGGCAATAAGCGGCTGAACGTCACCCGCGTAGAGCCGGTGCGCGATTCGGAAGGCGAGCTAGAGGGCTACATGGCCTTTGCCCGGCCCTGACGAGATTTCCCCATGCGCTTACCGGCATTTCTCGCCGCTCTTATTCTGCACCGCCGCCGCATACGGCGCGGACCCGGCGCTGCAACCCATATTTCAACGCATGGATAAAGCCGCCGCTACATTTAAAGGCTGCACCGCCGACCTGGTCAAAATCGACCATTATGCGATTGTGACCGGGGAAGAAAAGCAATCCGGAACTATAGCGGTCCGCAAGCCAAACCCGCGCACATTTCAGGTATTGGAGAAGTTCCTGCCGGATGGCGAGCAGATCGAGTTGAACGATACCCGCGTGCAGATTTATCACCCCAAAACTAACGTCCTGCAGGCGGACGATGTGGGCAAGAAATACCACGGCCTGGTAGAGGAAGTTTTGCTGATCGGCTTCGGAGGCAGCTCGACCGATCTCCAGGCGGGGTATCAGGTCAGCCTGGGCGGATCGGAAACGGTGAGTGGGCAGGCCGCCACGCGGCTGGTACTGCTCCCTAAGGATCCGCAGTTGGCGCAGACGTTCCCTAAATTCGAAGTCTGGTATTGCGGATGCCACAGGAATCGCCGTGCAGCAAAAGTGGTACGAAAAAGGCCTTGCCGATTATCACGTTCAGACCTATAACAACATGAAGATCGGGCCGGTTCCGGAAACCTCGGTCAAGCTCGTGGTTCCGAAAGACGTCCACAGAGAACACTTGATCCATTATTCATCCACAGGCTCGATGAAGACCAAGTCCAGTCTCCAGAGACTCCAGTATCTCGATTGGGTGCGCGGCCTCGGCGCCGTGATCATGCTGCAGGGGCACGTATTCGATTCGTACCTCAAGCCCGAGCTTCGCCCCGGCGGCGCCTTCACCTTCTCGCAGTTCGTGGGCGGGATGCCTCCCGCGATGTTTCTCTTTCTCACCGGCGTCACGCTGGCGTTCCTGATGGATAGCTGCGAGCGCAAGGGAATGCCCGCGCGGGGGCGCGTCGCGGCGGCGTTGGGCCGCTCCCGATATCTATTCGGATTGGCGTTTGCCTTCCGCGCCTTTGAGTGGGTAGCCGGTTTCCCGGTCTCCACCGGCGCCGATCTACTGCGCGTCGATATTCTCAATTGCATGGGATTTTCCGTGGCGGCAGTTTCCGTAATGGCGCTCTTCCGCACTGCCGAGCGTGCGCGTTTGTGCGCGGTATTGGGCTTGGCCATTGCGTTTCTTTCTCCATTGATTTCGCAAATCGATTGGAGCGGCGTCCCGTGGATGATTCGCGCCTATATTATTCCCGACCGCCGTTTCTTCGGTTTCTTCCCGTGGGGCGCGTACCTGACGTTCGGCGTGGCCGCGGGTAGCGCGATCCGCGCGATTCCCGCGCACGCCATGGAGCGCGCCATGCAATGGACCGCCCTCGCCGCCGGCGCCGGTATCGCCGCGTGCCAGTATTTCGCGCAGGCCCCGTATTCCATCTACACAGCTTCCGATTTTTGGCTGAACAGTCCCGCGCAGGTGCTCACCAAGCAGAGCGTGACCCTGCTGATGCTGGCCTTCGCCTTCGCCTGGACGCAGTACATCGCCAAGGACGGCTGGAGCTGGGTGCGGCAGTTCGGCGTAACTTCGCTGCTGGTTTACTGGGTGCATATCGAGCTAGTCTACGGCCGTTGGCTGTGGTTCTTTAAAGACAGCCTGACGGTGGCGCAGACAGCAGTTACGGCGGTGTTGGTGATTCTGCTGCTGCTGGCCATTTCCACCGCTAAGACCTATTGGGTTCAGGTGCGCGCCGCGCTGGTGGAGATGGGCTGGTGGTTTACGCCGAGTCCCGCGCCCGCGAGCGGCGATTAGCGCTCGCGTTTCAGCGCGCAGACGGATCCCCGGTGGGCGGCGGCGCATGATCTTCGCTGGCGGGCGGACCGAGCAATTCGGTGAATATCGGCTTCAGCGCGTCGGCCCAGACCTGGTATCCCTTTACGGTGGGATGCAGCTTGTCGTTCGCGTTCATCATGCCGTCGAAAAGCTTTCCATCAGCATCGGCGAGTTTGTCATTGATGTTCAGATAGCGGACTCTGCGGCCGTCCGCCATCTTCGCCAGATTGGCGTTGATCAGGTCGATCTCCGGCATCACCGCCATGTTGTCGTTGCGCGGGAAGATTCCCATCAGAATGACGACCGCGTCCGGCGCCTTGGCCTGCATCACGCGAACACCGCCGCGATGCCGCTGGTCACATTCGCCGCCGCCGCATCGATCCCCTGCGGGGGCGTCCGGCTGCCGACATTGTTCGTGCCGGCCAGCAGCACGATTACCTTCGGATTCACGCCATCCAGTTCGCCGTTTTCCAGCCGCCAGAGAATGTTCTCGACGCGATCGGCGCCCCATCCGAAATCGGCCGCATTCCAGCCGAAGAAGTTCTTCTTCCAGTTCGCCAGCAGTTGCGGGATAATCGGTCGCGCCCCAGCGGCGCGTGATGGAATCGCCTTCGAAATAGACATCGATGCGGCCCTGCTTCGCTTTTGCGAGCAGTTGCTCGTGCGCGATCTGCGAATTCGCATCGGTGCGCGGCGACGGGCTGATCGGCCGGCGCGGTCTGCGCGAGCAGCAGCGAGACCATCGCGATGCCGGCCAGGAGCGATCTTCATGGGCGCTCGCGGCGGGCGTGATGCAGGAACTTGTCGGCCCAGGGAATGAAGTATTTCCAGTTGGGCGCGTCGGTGTGTCCGCCGTCGTGCTGCCGCCAGGCGAGCTGGCCGTCGAGCAGACCGGTGTTGACGGGCGGCATCTTCGCGGTGTGATAGTCCTCCGTCACGCCGAGATCCTTCGCGCCGAGCAGCCGGAAGACCGGCTGCGCCGGCAACGGCCGCCATGAAGCTGCCCTGATGATCGAGCCACTTGGCGTCGCCTTTTTCCGGCACGCCATAGCTGATGAAGGTCAGACGCGGGGCGCAGAGCGCGATCAGTTCGTGGGCATCGACCGGCAGATCGCCGGCCGTCTTGCTGCCGAACGTCGCTTCGGACGCGCCGTACTTCAGGAAATTGCCGGCCATCCAGTGATATTCGCCGGTGCCGGTAAGGTTCTCGACCGCTTCGCCCCAGTTGCGGCGATGCAGTTTGGCGCCGCCTTCGCCCGACGAACCGATCAGCACCACGGCGAAGCGCGTATCGAACGCCATGGTGACCAGCGCGGCCTTGCCATAGCGCGAGACGCCTTCGATGCCGACCTGCTTCGCATTCACGGCTTTGTCGGTCTCCAGATAATCGAGGCCGCGCGACGCGCCCCAGCCCCAGGCGCGCAGCGCGCCCCAGTCGTCGGGCTTGCGCGGCTGGCCTTTGTTGACCAGTCCGATGATGCCTTTGGTGAGACCGGCGCCGTTGTCGGCCTGGATGCTGCCGGGATTGATGCCGGCGAAGCCCCAGCCGTCGGCGATCAGTTGTTCGGTGGCCGGCGGATCGGCGTTGGCGGGAGGCGGCATGGGCCGCGACCGGCGGGCGCGCGCTCCGGCGCGGCCGGGAAACACCGGCGCGGGGAAGGCGACTTCGGGAATGCCGCGGCCGCCGAACATCATCATCACCGGCACGGGCCTTTGCGCATCGGCCGGGACCACCAGCGTCATCTGAATATCGACCTTGATTTCCGGATCGGACGAATTGTCCACGTGGCCGAGCAGTTGCTTGCCGATCACCGGATGACCGCCGACCTGCGCTTCGGCGGTCTTCGTCACTTCCCACGTCACTTTCGGCACGTTCTTCGGAACGCGGCCCAAGCACTTCGCGCTCGAAATCTTCCACGATTTCCGGCCGGCGCTGATTCCACCACATGGCCGGCGTCGTGACCTTCTTGCCGTTCTTCAGCGTCAGCGGATCGGGCAGATTCGGATAGGGATTCGCGGTCGACTCGTCGTAATTGGCGTGGTTCGGCGCGGTTTCGTTGCCGCTCGGGCCGGGCCGCAGCGCCTTGATGCCGAGCTGGTCCATCATGTTCTGATGGTCTTCGGCGGCGGTCCAGTTCTTCGTATCGATCCGGCTTTGGCCGTAGATTCCGGCGATCCCGAGAAGGGCGGCCGCAATATATAGCACGGCAAGCAGCGGATACTTTGGGTATTTCACGGTACTTATTCTGCCACAATCCGGCCACCAAACTACTGCCTAGAAGACCACCCGCAAGGCGAGCTGCATATAGCGCGGATTGCGCGTCGACGTGACCTGCCCAAATTGCGTATTCGTGTTCTGCCCCGCCGCGTTGAACGTAATGGAAGAGCCTATGGCCGAATACTGCGTGTGATTGAACGTGTTATACGCCTCGGCGCGGAACTGCACCCGGAACCGTTCCTTGTAAGTGAAGTTCTTATAAAGTGACGTGTTCCAGTTGTTGACTCCCGGTCCCGTGGATGGGCGATTCCGGCGCGTCCCCCAGATTGGCAAGCGTGGGCGACGGGCACCCGTTCACGGTACACGCGCTTGGGGACATGGGGATCGGCTCGGCAAAAGCGGCGGTGTTGAAATACTCGTTAAAGGTGCGCTGGCTGGATGGCAAATTCGGGTTGGCTACAATCAGCGTGCGCGCGGCATCGCCTCCGCCGAGGAAATTGACGCTGGGCGATTCGGTGAAGCTGATGCCTTGGGGCGCGCCGCTTTCAAACGTGGTGATATCGGAGACCTGCCAGCCGTCGAACAGCGCCTTGACTACCGGATTGGGCAACAGACGGCTCACTTTAGGCACGTCGTATAGAAAATGGAAGGTCAGGATGTTGGCCCGATTGTATCCCGCCAGACCGTAGTTGTAAGCCGCGCGGTTGAGATAGGTCGCCACTGTGTTAGAGGAGTTGGCGGGAGCGCCGGACGTGCTGGTACTATCTCCTTCCGCGTAGTCCATGGCTTTGGAGAACGTGTACACTACTCCGAATTGAAGGTTCCTGGTGAAGCGCCGGTGTAACTGCGCCTGCAACGAATGATAGCTGGAGTTACCCTGATAGATCTGTTGCGGTATGCCGTTGTAACCAGGGTAAGGCCGAAAGTAGTTATCGGATAACGGCGTGTTGGTCTGCGGGTTTTGGTTTTGCGGCAGGAACTCGGCGCCGAAAGGCACTTCATTAAGCTGCACGACCTCGCCGAGATGGCGCCCAAAGCTGCCCACATACGCGACGTCCAGCACCGTGCCGAAGCCAATATCCCTTTGGACGCCGAAATTCAGATGATACGCTGTAACTGTCTTGGCGTGCGGATCGATATCGCGCGAAAAACTGCTGGGTGAGAGCAGGCCCGAGCTATTGGCCGCGGTGGCGACGGTTCCGTAGTATTCGGTGGGATTGAAGATCGCCGGCGGGTTAAAGAAGAGATTTCCCAAGGTGCCGGCGTCCAGCCGGTTGGTGTAATAGATTCCGCCGCCGCCGCGAATGGCGGTCTTGCCGTCGCCAAACGGATCCCAGGCGAAGCCAAGGCGCGGCGCCGGAAGAATCCCGTTGTTATAAACCATGGCGCGCGGGAATCCCGGCGTGGTGGGCGTGATAATTCCATTCAGAGTGTTGCCGCTGTTGGGCACGATCAAGCCCGAATATACATTGGGAACCACCGCTCCGGTGAGCGGGTTGACCACCACCTTTGCCCCATTGACCACTTCCGGCCGGAAGAGCACCGGCGCTTGCGAGGCAACGAAGACGGCCGGATCGAAATTACCGGCGCTGTTATTGGCCGGAGACTCCGGCAGGGCATCCGTGAAGCGTACTCCAATGTCCACCGTGAGACGGTTAGTCACTCTCCAGTGATCCTGAACGTACCACTCGAAGATTCGCGTGATAGGAGCATAATTGACGCGATTGGTAGCTTCGCTGTAAGTATCATAGTTTCCTAGGATCGCATTGGCATAGGCGTAGCCGGTATCGTTCGGGTTGCTGGAGTCGGTCTGGAAGTTAAATACTCCCGGGAACCCGTTTCCGCCAGCCTGATGATACTGGTTATAGAGGACGTGTTCCATATGGAAGCCGCCTTTGAAAACATGACGGCCCGCAACTTTGCTCAACCCATCGCTGAAGCTCCAGTTAGTCGAGTTGTCGTCTAAGGGGAAACGGCCGTCGTAAGTAACGGAGGCGCCGTTAGTAATGGCGCTTCCAAAGGAAAAGGCGGGCAACAGTCCCAGCGGGTTATCGGCGGGATAGCTTTGCGGGATACTGATTCCGTAAGTACTGCGCTGGTAAGCGGCCAGCGCGGTCCCGCTTAACGGCTGTGTCTCCGTCCATAGATTCATGCCCAACGTCGCCTCATTCACCAAGGTTGGCGTGAAGACATATGTGAAGTTGGCGCCGAGGTTAGGCATGGTTTGCTTGTAATCCACCGGCACAGGTCCCCACTGATTATCGATCGCCGGGCTGGTGAGGCCGGTGTTGTCGCTGGAGAACCCGGATGCGCGGAGCCACAATTTCGCCTTGTCGGACATGTTGTAATCCAGCTTCAAAATCTCCTGCGTCACGGGTTCTTTTTCACTGCCGGAGATCTGGAAATTATAGGCAAACCCGGTAACCGCGGTGTTGAGGGCGTTCGGCAACGGGAACACGCTCAGCAGCTTGGATGAATTCGGATCGATCCGGTTGGCGGGAATGACGTTGCCGGGGAATGGCTGGCCGGTAAGAGGATCTTTTACTGGTATCAATGCCCCTTTGGAGTTTACGCTCTGCGAAAAATTCCCTTGCCGCTCGAGCGCCGTAGGCACAGTATAGTTGCGAACCGAATTGGGGACTGTATTAGGGTCGTCCTCCATCGAGAAAAAGAAAAACAGCTTCTGCTTGCTCGTATTGAAACGCTTCGGGATGTAGAGGGGTCCTCCCAGGAATCCGCCGACGGTATTGAAGCGGTAACGCGAGCGCGGAAGGCCCTGGCGATTGGCGAAGAAGTCGTTGGCGTTCAGATCTTCATTGCGCAGGTAGTAGTACACGCCGCCATGGAATGTCTGCGTGCCGCTCTTGGTCACCAGATTGATTACGCCCGAGGTGGCAGTTCCATATTCGGCCGTGAAGGAGTTGGCCAGTACTTTGACCTCGGCGATAGCATCGAAATTGATGGGCGATTCGGCGGTGCGGCCCCGCGCGGTGTTGCCGGAGATTCCGTCGATATTGATGGCGTTGTAGAACGCCCGGCCGCCATCGATATCGGGGGTGCTGAACTGTCCCAGCACGTCATTGCCGGTGGCGCTGTTGGTCACGCCGGGAAGAATTTGCAGCAGCGCCATCACGTCGCGCCCGCGCGCCATCAGGTCGGAAATCTCTTTCGAATCGAGCAAGGCCGAGCGATCGCCGCTGGCCGTTTCCACGTTGGCCCCCGCCGCCCTTACCTCAACGGTGTCGGTGACTTGGCCCACTTGCAGTTTCAGGTCGCCGGCGGCGAGTGTTTCAGAGGCTGTCAGTTGGAGATCGGTCTTCTCAAATTGCTTAAATCCGGAGGCCTTCACCGAGAGCGTATAGGTCCCGGGAGGCATGTTGGTGAACACGAAATCGCCCGAGGGATTGGTGGTGAACGAGCGGCTGGTCTTATCGATTTGGTTGATAGCGCGAACCTCGGCGCTTCCGACCGCGCCGCCGCTGGTATCCACCACGCGGCCGCTGATGGCGCCGCTCGAACTCTGACCGAATAGCATTCCGGCAAATAGCGGGAATAGCGCAAAACAACGGACGGATCGACGTGGTCTCATGTTTCAGCTCCCTACATCTTTTTCGGTAAAGGTAGCGATAAAGACGCTCGGTTGTTTATATTGTCGTAAGCGGCCGGGGATGTAGGGGGCAACCGCAGGGATTTCGACGCAGAGACGCTGAGACGCGGAGGTCGGCGCGGAGTTTTGGGAGATTTTGAGGTTTGGCATCGGTTTAGTGGCGTTGGGATGCGACCAGGGGTGAGGGCGTGAGGGGATTTTTGACGCGGAGACGCTGAGACGCGGAGGTCGGCGCGGAGATTTTGGAGTTCGGGATTTTGCATGGGTTAATTGCGTTTGGATGCGGCCCAGGGGGAGTAATTTTTGTTGGCGCGGGCGGTTTCGGCCTGATTTAGGCGCGCGGCGCGGTCCATGAGGCGGGTGATTTCGGGGGTGGAATAAACGAAGCCACCGAAGTCGCCGGTGGGCGGGAAATCGGGGGCTGGATCGTAGAGTTCTCCTTTGGATTGCGCCAGTTCGGTGAGCAGCATGGCTTCGTGGAGAGCTTGGGCGTGGGCGGCTTTGCGGGCGGATTGCATGGCTTGGAGCTGGGCTTCGTTCTCCTGGAGGGAGCGTTTGATGCGCCGCTCGTAGGTGGTGAGCAGTTGCAGGCTTTTGCCGGTTTGAAGCCAGGTGTGGGATTGAGCGAGCGCGGTATCGACTTCGGCGTGGCCGGAATCCATGGCGCTGATGTGGTCGCGATGTCCTTGGGCGAAGATGCCGTTTTCGAGGGCGCGGGCGCGTTTTAAGCGCCAGCGGTCTTCAGCGATATCCTG
Source organism: Bryobacterales bacterium (assembly GCA_963723015.1). Lineage (GTDB taxonomy): Bacteria > Acidobacteriota > Terriglobia > Bryobacterales > Bryobacteraceae > PALSA-243. Next base: position 232,555 of record CAVRPF010000025.1, on the reverse strand, counting down.
GACGGCTTCGATTTCGAGCACGCCGACGGGCGCGAGAGCTTCGCGGTAAGTTTCGCAGTGCTTGCGGAAGGCGTCCATCTCCTCGGGAGTGGCGATGTGGATCTGGCCGGTGAGGCCATGGCGGAAGGCATTGAGGCTGGAGCGGCGCTTGCCGGCTTCGGTTTTGGGACCGGTGGAGTGTTGAGAATTGGCCTGGTTGGCTGCGAGTTTTGCGTCGGATACGTTGGTCATGCGATGAATCTCCTCGACCCACATCTAGCATGCGGGTTGGAGGGGTCAGGCTACCCGTTTGAGTTATGTTGCTGAAAACAGGCGAGAAGATTGTTGAAAAAAGTGGGGACCGCGATTTGTGCGCAGGCGAAGAGGCGGATTGACAATCCGCCGGACCCAGAGGGTACCCCTGGCAACCTGCCCCACAAAAGCATCCTCACAAAGTCAAAGCCTACCGTAGCGCCTCCCGGACCGCCTCGCTGCCTTCGATTTTTTCCGGCCGCTTCGCCCCCGCGCGCAGCAGAGCTTCCACGGTTGCGGCATAATCGCCGGTCTCCCGGAGCGTGCCGTTTTCCGAGCCGTGAATAGCCCATCCCATCGGAGTCGCATGATAATCGGCGTCGAGCGCTTCCAGAGGCGGACGGAATGCCAGAATGTCGCGCACCATTTCGGCGTTGCCGTGCCAGCATGCCCAGTGCAGCGGGGTGTGTCTGCCATCGCCCTCCGTAGCGCCACCCGGCTTCGAGCATCAGACGCACGGCGGCCGCATTGTTATATTCGGCCGCGTCGGAAACGTAGCTCGGATTGGACTGGGCTATCGCCCGCATCGCGCCGGCGTTTTGAGCTATCATGTCCCGCGCCACCGTCGCATTTCCGGTGAGGCAGGCCTGCGCCAGTTTCATATCTTCAGGAGTGTATTCGAACAGCAAATCGAGTACCGCTGGATGTCCGAAGCCGCTCGCTACCTGGTGCGCGGAGCGGTTGTTCCCGAGCGTCCAGCAGTAAATCGTGCCACCGGCGCGCGGATTCCGCATCGGGAAATATTGCGCATTGACGCGCGTCCGGATCGACTGGGGGTCCGTCTCCAGGTGGCGGCGGACCAGGGCCGCATCGCCCGCGGCGGAAGCCATGAGGATGTCGGTCTTGCAGCCGCGGCCGATCAGGTACGTGACAATTTCGGGATGCGAGCGGATCAGGTATTGGGCGGGCGTGGATTCGTGATCGATGTCGAGAGCGTCGATCGCAGCCCCGCGGTCGAGCAGGAATCCGGCGATCTCCACCGACGACGCGACATGCAGGGGCGTCTGGCCGTCGCCGCCGCGGGCGTGTACCAATTCGGGATTTGCGTCGATTAGCGCGCGGAGCTTATCCAACATGCCGTGCCGCGCCGCCGCGTGCGCATCGACCTTCGCGCCTCGCTCGATAAGGTACGCCGCGATGTCGTGTCTGTCATTGTCCAGCACGCCAAAGCTACCGGCCCACCAGGTGGACCGCGCGTCGATGCGGGCGCCCATTTCCAGCAGCGCATCGATAAGCTCGCGCTTGCCGGAACCGGCGGCAATCACAATGGCGGGTTGGTCGAAGGCGAACAACGGATCGTCAATTCGGGATTTCCACTCGGGATGTTCGGCGAACAGCTGCCGTAGCGCCGCGGCATCGGCATGAGAGACCGCATGTTTGAACCGCTCTGTAAAATCCACAATGATATTATCGCCACTGTGTGGCGGTAAGGAAAGATTGGGCCAGGCGCAATGTAGTGTACTCTTGAAGAGAGAATCGGATGCACCGCGCAGTCCAATCCGCCCTGATAGTGTGGCTTGGCGCCATAGCGGCCATTGCCGCGGACCAAAAGCCGCCCAAGAATCCACCTCCGCCAAAACCGGCGGCCGCCAAGCCGCCCGCGCAGCCGGGGCCGAATAATCCCGGCGGGGCGCCCAAGGGATCGGGGAAGATGGCGCTGCCCGATAACCCGATCGATCGCCTTCTGAAAATGTCGCCCGAGCAACGCGATCGCGCCCTCGAGAAATTGCCGCCCAAGCAGCAGGCGAGTATCCGCAAACGGCTGGAGAACTTCGACAATCAGCCGCAAGCTCAGAAAGACCGGCAATTGAAGCGTCTGGAAGAGCTGTGGAGTCTGCCGCCGGATAAGCACGAGCTGGTGGCGCAACAGATCAAAGCGTTTAACGGGCTGCCGGAGGATCGCCGCGCGGTGGTGCGGCAAGCGTATCGGGCGCTCAGCCGCTTAAGTCCCGAGGAGCGCGCCGCCCGGCTGGCAATGCCACAGTTCCGCGGCCGCTTCACACCCGACGAGCTGCAGATCCTCTCCGTGCTGCCCGAATACGCTCCCATAACCGGCCCGAACCTCTGATGGTCGAGTCGAAAGTAATACTTGCTTGCAGAAGTTCGCGTACACCGCTCCCTAACGGTCGCGGCTCCGAATAGCTTACGTCGCGGTCGCCTCGGGTACGTCAATTTCTGCAACTAAGTACTAACCACCTTGGCCTCTAGCTCGCCCGCCCGCATGCCGGCCCCGGGTTCCGCGAAGGCCGTCCGCACATAGGCCATGGCGGCCACTTTGCCCGATCGCGGCGAATACACTGCCGAGGTAATTTCGCCTGCCTCCGCATCGGCGGCTTTTAGCTTGGTTCCCGGCGCCGGAACTGCCGCGCCGGCTACTTCCAGCCGCACCAACTTCTTGTTTACGTGTCCCTGGGCGCGGATACGCTCCACGATCTCCTGCCCCACATAGCAGCCCTTTTGAAAACTGACGGCGTGCATCTGTTGCGTTTCCTGCGGCAGCGAGGTTTCGCGGATATCCTCGCCATAGCGCGGCTTTCCATTCTCGATTCGCACCAGGCGCGCATCGTCGTCCGAAGCTCGTTTTGCGCCGGCGGTCTCCAGCCGCTCCGCGAGACCCGCAGCTTCACCCGCCGCACAATAGATCCGAAAACCGGGCTGCCCGGTGGCCGCAATACCGGCCAAGGTGTAGCCGCCCCATGGGACGTGCGCATAATCCCCTGGCACCGGCGCCCCAAGCTGCGCCAGTATGGAAGCCGCGCCAGGACCTTCCAAACCAATTGCCGCCGTGAGCGCGGTAACGTCTTCAAGCTCCACCTGGTCGGCGACGATGTACCGCTGGATGTGGCGCACGATCTTCTCGCGCGGCTCCGGCTCCGTATCCATCAGGAAGTGCTCCGCGAAGCGCCATAGATATAAGTCGGCCTCGATGCGCCCCTTCGGGCTGAGCAGGAAAGCATAGCAGCCCGCGCCCGGCGCCATCTTCTTCACTTCATTGCTGGTCAGATTGTGCAGCAGGCGCGCGGCATCGCGGCCGCGCGCGATAATTCGCGCGCGCGCGGAAAGATCGAGCACGGCCGCGCCGCGCCGCAGCGCCTCGTAACCTTCAGTCATATGTTGTGCCTCATCAGAAAATGCGGCGCAGCCAGGCCGAAATGAACAGGATGATCAATCCCGAGATCATGATACTGGTCGCTAGTCGCACGCGCCGCGGATGATGCGGCTGCACCATCAGAAAGGCCGCCGCAAATACGTGCAGCGCCAGCAGCATCTTGATCCCGAACAGCACGTGATAGTAGCGCGTGTGGCCGGGCGTGGTCAGATAATTGATGAAGCCGGAAAGCGTCAGACCAACGATGGAAGCGAGCACCAGCGGCCGATAAGCTGCTGCGATCTTTTCCATAAGCTCGCCGGCCGCGCCGTTCACTCCCGCCCTCGCCAGCGCCAGCCGCCAGAAGATGACGCCACCCAGCAGCGTCGCCATCGAGGCCATGTGCAGCCACCGGAGCGGGATAGCGAAGCTATCGTGCATACCAGTAAAGTATACAACCGCCCTCGCAGAATCGATGCCGCCGCCGCTCTACTGAATCACCGGACCCTTGGTGGGATCCTCGATGTGCAAGCCCATAACCAGCGTGCGCAGCACTTCATCCCACACGTGCTCGAGACCGGCCGCGCGACTCGACCAGTAATTCATTGAGATCAGACACAGCGCCGGCCCGCGCGCGAGGCCCACGCGGAACCGCGCATCGCGGTTGTAATCGGCGTCTTTATAGCTTTGCTCCAGCCAAACGATCTCCATATCTCCACGCTCAATGCGGCGGATCTCGGATTGCCGATACGGCTTGCGCTCGCCGCCGAGACTCTCGCGCAGCATTTCGTCGAGAGACAAATCCCGCGACAGCTCGGGGGAACGCGGAAGATGGATACGCCGAGATCGCAGCTTTCGACCGACGGCGTCCGGTCGTGAAGATGCACGGCGCCCTCGTCGGGCTCGACGATCCAGTTGCTGGGGTAATCGAATCGCACCAGGCCGCGTTCAATCACACAGATGGAGTACCCCGGCTTGCTTTTCCAGGTGTGATTGTCTTTCAGTTTGAGATTTTCGATGGCCACACTCGTATTTTAGCGGCAACGGACAATCGCTATGGAAGAAAGCCGGCGTCGAGCAATGCATCCAACGGGTAGGGACAGGTGGTTGGAAAATCCTCCATCGGAAGGAATGTCTCCTGGGAAGCCAAAATCACGGCGCGCTCGTGCGCTTTATTGAGATTATTCGCCAGGTAAGCGCGCAAACTCGGCATCTCATCGAGTAAATCGGCCAAGTCTTTCCGCTGTACGGCGATGGTCGCGGACCAACTTTTCGATCGCTTCGCCGGCTGCGCCTGCCACTTCAGCAGATGGCAGATAAGGACGCTCAAGCGGGATATCAGTTCGCGCCGTTCGCGCTTCCCCATATCTTCGATTTCTTCGGCGATGTGCTCCAGGTCCGCTTCACTCGCGCGACCGGCGCGCAGCAATTCCGCATTATGAACCGTCCACCGGTAGAAATCCCGGTCGTATAGCTCGGCGGATTTCATGCTTCGATTATAGAGCTTTGCGGACGGCGGTGAGATCCGCTCGATCCTGAACGCGCCTAAGTACTGATAGTACCCAAAGCTTCGTAAGTAACAGTATTTTTTCTTGACTTAGAGTCGTTTAGATGTATGCTCTATGAATCCTCCAAGAAAGGGAGTGAGTTCTATGCGAAGACGGTTCACCAAATCACTAGCGATAGCCGGGATGCTATTCGCCGGCTACACGAATACGGCGCTGGCGCAGAATCCCAACCCCGGCAATCCAAGCAGCGTCACTATCCCCGCTTCCAGCGTCGTCAACCCTGCGGACGCCGGCCAGCGGGCGCACACTAATGTTCAAATTCTGGCCTTCCCGGGGAATCTTGGCGGTCAGCCGCGATTTTATGGGCCGCCATTCAGCGGACTTCTCTATGAGGATCCGGCCTCACTAGCCTGCATTTACAATCTGCAGCCGCAGGTACAGGGCTGTAACCCTAACTCCGCCTTTCAGAATCCAAGCGGCGGCCGTAGGGCGATTGCCATCGTGGACGCCTACGACAATCCGAATGCAGTTTCGGACCTGCAGACCTTTTCGGGCCAGTTCGGAGTTGCCGCCATCAATTCCACCAGCTTTGTCGTGGTTTTTGCGCCCAAGGGCGGCGCCACCGCCGGCTCGTGCAGCGCCACGGCGGCTACGAGACCTCCGGTCGACCCGTCCGGTGGCTGGGAGGTTGAAGAATCGCTGGATGTCCAGTATGCCCACGCCATGGCTCCCGAGGCCACGCTTTACCTGGTGGAAGCTCAGTCCAATAGCTTTTCCGATCTATTCTGCGCCGTATCTGTAGCCGGCGGTCTCGTGCAAAAGGCCGGCGGCGGCGAAATATCCATGAGCTGGGGCTCGGGCGAGTTCTCCAGCGAAACGGCGTTCGACGGGGTTTTCACGGCTACCAATGTGGTTTACTTCGCTTCGGCGGGCGATTCGCCCGGGGTTTCTTATCCCAGCGCTTCTCCCAACGTTGTTTCGGTCGGCGGAACCACCCTCAGCACGAACCCGATTACCGGGGCCTTCATCGGGGAGAATGTCTGGCAGCCCACCGGCGGCGGGCCGAGCGCGTTTGAAGCGCGTCCGACTTACCAGAACGGCATCACAAGTATCGTGGGCAGCAGCCGCGGCACTCCGCGATGTAGCGTCGGACGCCAACCCTTATACAGGGGTCTGGGTCTTGGATAACTTTATGCCACCCGCCGGATGCGGCTCGGAGTGTTGGTATATCGTTGGCGGTACCAGCGTTGCCTCGCCCACCTGGGCCGGCATCGTCAATACGGCAAATAGCTTTGCGGCGACCACTCATGCCGAACTGACCAAGCTGTACGGGGACCCACGCGCGGATCTTCAACGACATAACCGTGGGTTCGTGCGGTCCGTATATGGGGTATTTTGCAACCGTGGGCTGGGATTTCTGTTCCGGTCTCGGCAGCCCCAAAGGATATACGGGGAAATAGGCCGGTTCTCAAGGCTCGAATAGACGGGGCGGCGGCAAGGATGGTGGAACAATTTCGGCATCCTTGCCGCTTCGGCCGCCGGCAAGAATCCAGGGATGTAAACCGGGGATGTAAACCGGCGGCGCGCGGGGCTCGTCCAAACCAAGGAGGTGGATCATGTCTTTCAAAGGATTCCTATTGGTTTTCACCGCGGCTGTCTGCGCCGCGGTCTCTCCCGTGCGGGCGCAGGTGACGACCAGCGTCACGCGGGATTACGTTTTTCCGCCGGTCGGTCTGGGCAGCAGCGAGACAGCCTCGATTACGGTGGTGAATACAGCGCCGGCCGCATCGGGCGGAACTAACACGGCGGCCGCGGCGCCATCGTGTACCGGCACAATCTCGTTTTCCAATGCGAACGGCGCGATCGGAACACCGGCGTCCTTCACGCTGGGATCGGAGCAATTCAAGACCGTCACTCTGGCGTTCGCGAATGCGGGACTGACCGGCATTCGCGGCGAGATTCAGGGAAAGGTCTCGCTGACGGTCTCGACTTCCACGGCCGCACCCTGCTCGCCGGCATTCACGCTGGAGACTTACGATTCAACCACGGGCGCGACTCATGCCGTAATCGCTCAGCCGCCAGGGAATGCGGCGCCGAGGCTTCCGATCGTGGTCCCGGGCATACGCTGAGGACGCAACCCGCTTGGGACGTCACTCCTCTTCGCCCGTCTTCCCGACCTTCAATACCGCCAGGAAAGCCTCCTGCGGTATATCCACGCGGCCCACGCGCTTCATGCGCTTCTTGCCTTCCTTTTGCTTTTCGAGCAGCTTGCGCTTGCGCGATATGTCGCCGCCGTAGCATTTGGCGATCACGTTTTTGCGCAGCGCCGAGATATTTTCGCGCGCCACGATCTTATTGCCGATGGCCGCCTGCAGAGCGACCTCGAACATCTGGCGGGGAATCAACCGGCGCAGGCGGGAGATCAAATCCTTGCCGCGCTCGAAGGCGAATTCCTTGTGGACGATCATGCACAGAGCGTCCACCGGCTCGCCGGCCACCAGCACGTCCAGCTTGACCATGGGCGAGACGCGATACCCGGCGAGGTGATAATCGAGCGACGCATATCCGCGCGACGCCGATTTCAGCCGGTCGTAAAAATCCAGCACGATCTCATTGAGCGGCATCTCGTAGATCAGCATTACGCGGCCCGCGCCCATGTGTTCGAACTTCTTCTGTATGCCGCGCTTCTCCTCGAGGAGCTTGAGAATGCCGCCCAGATACTCTTCGCGGGTGATCACGGTGGCGTCGATGATAGGCTCCTCGATCTCTTCGATTTCCGAAGGGTCGGGGAATTTGGTGGGGTTATCGACTTCAATCACTTCGCCGGTTGTGGATGTAATCCGGTAGCGGACGCCGGGCGCGGTGGTGATCAGGTCGATATTGAACTCGCGCTCCAGCCGCTCCTGCACGATCTCCAGATGCAACAGACCCAGAAAGCCGCAACGGAAACCGAAGCCCAACGCGACGGAATTCTCCGGCTCGAAGCTGAACGCGCTATCGTTCAGCCGCAGCTTTTCGAGGGCATCGCGCAAGAGCCCGTGCTCATGAGATTCCACCGGGTATAGGCCGGCAAATACCATGGGCTTGATCTCTTCGAAACCGGGTAGCGGCTCGGGCGCGGGATTTTCATGGTCGAGAATGGTATCGCCGATTTTGGCATCCGAAACCGTCTTGATGTTGGCGAAGAGAAAGCCCACTTCGCCCGCGGAAAGCTCGTCGCAGGGCGTGGCCTTCGGGGCCTGATAGCCCAGGCCATCCACTTCGAAGACCTGCCCGTTGGACCACAACCGGATCTTCTGCCCGTTGCGCAGACGGCCGTCGACGACGCGGAGCAGAATGATGACGCCGCGATAGGCGTCGAACCACGAATCGAAGATCAGCGCGCGCAAGGGGTCCCCGGGCGATCCTCTTGGGCGGGGGAATCAGATGCACAATAGCTTCCAGTACGTCGTGGATGCCGATCCCCTGTTTGGCGCTGACCAGAACGGCGTCGCGCGCGTCGAGGCCGATCACGGTCTCAATCTGTTCGCGGATACGCTCCGGCTCGGCCGCCGGCAAATCGATTTTATTGATTACAGGAATAATCTCCAGGTTGTGATGCAGCGCGAGATAGGTATTGGCGAGAGTCTGAGCTTCCACGCCCTGAGAGGCGTCCACCACCAGCAGCGCGCCTTCGCAAGCTTGCAGACTGCGCGAAACCTCATAAGAAAAATCGACGTGCCCGGGCGTATCGATCAGATTCAACTGATACATTTTGCCGTTGTCGGCGCGATAATTCAGGCGCACCGCATGGGCCTTGATGGTGATGCCGCGCTCGCGCTCGAGATCCATCGAATCGAGGACCTGCGCCATCATCTCGCGCTGAGACAAAGCGCCGGTAACCTCAAGCAAACGATCCGCCAGCGTGGACTTGCCGTGGTCGATGTGCGCAATGATAGAAAAATTGCGGATGAATTCGGGATCCATTCGGTGAGGGGACTGGTTCGATTATCCCATAGGGCGGCAGGCGAGTTCGGGGGCGGGTCTTCGCGCTTTAGTATCCGAGCAGCGGAGCCAGTCTGGACCGAACTTCTTCAATTGCCTCGCTCGAACAGCGTCCGATTTTCTCCGCGCGGCGCGCTTTCCAATCGACGCTCTTAACGTGGTCGGCCAGGATTACGCCGGTCGTGCCATGTACGGCGGCTACGTTTTCACCGGAGGACTCCTCGGCCTCGACGGCTTCCGCCAGATCGCGTCTCGGAGACGATGACCGACGTCTGTTGGCGTGGATCCTCAGACACGAGATCACCGCTCTCAATTCGTATTTTCGCCGGTGCCTCGCGGCTGCAATCGTTCACGATGCGACCGTCGGCGTGATCCTGAGACCAGATCCGCCATGATTGCCGCCAGACGTGTCGTCCGCGTCATTAAGCCGGGCTTCCCTGGCGATTGCTTGCGGAATCCGCACCGCCAGGCTGTTTCCCCATTTTGAAACGATGGTTGCATTTCGCATATGTATCTACTTCGAATATACATCCGATCCGAAAGCGGAATCCGGCGCCAAGTCGAGGCGCTTTAAGTTGCCGCGCTTGACGGGACGTAGCCGCCGGATTACGCTGGCAGTCGATAGGAGGGCGCTCCCATGCCTAAATATTTGATCCAGGCCAGCTATACCACTCAGGGAATTCAAGGTCTTGTGCAAGATTCCGCGGCGGGCCGCAGGGCCGATGTGAAGGCTGCGGTCGAGGCGCTCGGAGGAAAGGTCGAAGCGTTTTATTACGCGTTCGGCGCGGACGATGCGGTAATCATTCTGGATCTGCCCCACAATATCGCGGCGGCCGCGGTGGCTTTGACCACGGCAGGCTCCGGGGCAGTCCGGGTACGAACGACGCCCCTGCTTACGGTGGAGGATGTCGACAAGGCGCTCGAGTTCAAATTGAAATATCGCGCGCCGGGAGAATAGGGCCGCAACCAGTGTCGCGGCGTTTCGGGGCCACGGCGTTTCGGGGCCACCTCCGCGCCATTGAGAATGGATGCTTTGGGTTCGTCGGGTGGGCTCGGCGGAGCTGGTAAAGCGGCCGTGGTTTCATCCGGCAGGAATTCCAGCCGGACATCCGGCGCGCGCATAAGCATCCAGGTGATAAGCGGCGCCGCCATCATCATCGCCAGCGCAGCGCATGCAATGGCATAGCGAGTGTTCGGGCGCGGTCGCTTTCTAAGGGCCGCATAGAGAGCCGCGATCAGAACTCCCTGCCAGAGGAAATGGACCAGTGTCCAGCCGAGGCGTTCCACTAACGGCTGCGCCCCGAGAAAATGTACGAAGTTCGCAAGCATTGCGATCAGTTCTCCGTGGGCCTTTCCACATGATCCACAACGAGAACCTCCACCGGACCCTTCGCTGCTTCCAGTTTGAGGCCGAGCTGCTCCTGGATTGCATTGAGAATGGATGCTTTGGGTTCGTCGGGCGGGCTCGGCGGAGCGGGTAATGCGGCCGTGGTTTCATCCGGCAGGAAATCCAGCCGGACGTCGAAAGGTCCGCTGAATCCCGTCTTGTCGATCACGCTGCTGCCGAGCGCCATCGAAAGCACCCGGATGAACTCGGCCATGGTTACGTTTCCGCCCTGCATCCGCGCGCCCCCGGGCAGCAACATCACGCTGATATCGCCGCAGGGTGGTAGCGGCGTCTGAACCCCGCCCGGCGGCGGCAGTCTGCCTCCGGCCCAATTGGAGCTGGCCGTGCTGAGACAAGCCCCTTCCTTCGGCGAAGGCAGCTTGAGGCCGCCCTTTGCCGCAATCAGATCGTAAACCGGAAGCTCTTTGGTTTCGCGATGCGCCTTGAGCTTGAATCTGTCCTCGAGCAGCGATTGCAGCATGGCGAAAACGTGCCGCCGGTCAGTCGCGCCCGCCGCCTTCGCGTCAATGTCGTACCCGGCCGAATCGATCCATCCCGGCCCACCCGCAATCTGATACGACTGGAGACCATACGCATTCTGCATGAGCATGCGCACAGGGGCGTTTTCGGTGCGCAGGCCGCCCGGCAGTGGGCGCACAATGTGACGTGGAATCCCTGAAGTGTCGAGCTTGATCGATGCCACATCAAATTTCGGCGCGGCCGTGGATTGGGCGAACACACCGTAAGCTACCACCATCGGCAAAATCGCGCTGGCGATCGCTGCCGGTCCGGGAAGTGTCCGCGATTCGGGCCGCGATTGGCCGAGCAACCTGGCGATGCGGTGCGCCAGCGAGCCGCCGTTAGCAGCCATGGCGGCGTTGAGATGTTCCGGCCGGGACGATTCCAAATCCGCCAGAGCGAGCGCGTACGTGAATGCGTCGCCCGTGAGGGACACGGCAATATCGTCACAGCACAGCTCCCGCTCGGCGCGAATGTGCCCCGATATCCACCACACGGCGGGATGATAAAACAGCAACGCCTCGGCTACGCTTTGCAAAATATTGACCAGATAATCGTGCCGCAGGATGTGCGCCAATTCGTGGATCAGCAGTGCTTCGATCTGTTCGGGTGGCAACCCCGCCAATGCTCCAACAGGCAGGAGCACAACCGGCTTAAGCCAGCCGACCACCGCCGGCGTCTGCACCAGGGCGGATACCAGCAAACGAACCGGACGGGAGATGCCGATGCGGGTTTTGAGATCGTTGAGCATCCGCTGCCATTGGGGCGGCGCCGGACGGACCTGCGCGGACCGCAAGCGCGCGGCGGCCGCCCACCCAGCCAGCAATCGCGCCCAGAACGCCATTGCGCCCGCCAGCCAGATGGCAACGATCCAGGGCAGAAACTCTGCGGGCTGCGCGCTGGTTTCGATCCACGAGACAGGCCCAGTCGCAGCGGCAGGCGAACCGGCGAAATGCACATGGCTGGTCAAGAGCGGCGGGAACCGTGACCGCGTCCGGCGCGCGCGGCGCCGCCCATAACAACATCCATGTGATGACCGGCGCCGCCATCATCGCCGCCAGCGCGCCGCACGCGATGCCATATCGGGCCCTCGCGCGCGGACGCCTGCGCACAGCCGCATAGACAGCCGCGATCAGAATCCCCTGCCAGAGGAAATGGACCAGCGTCCAGCCGAGGCGTTCCACTATCGGCTGCGCCCCAAGAAAATGTAAGACGTTCGTCAGCATTGTGATCAGTTCTCCGTGGGCCTTTCCACATGATCGACGACGAGGACCTCGGCCGGTCCCTTCGCCGATTCGAGTTTCAGCCCGAGCTGTTGCTGGATAGCGGCGAAGATCGACGGGCTGTCGAGATCGCCCGGTCCCGGTTCTTGCCGGCGGAATGGCGGAGTATTTGGACCGGTAAGTCCGGCCAATGCATCATCGAAAGCAAATTCCAGATGAACATCGAATTTGCCTGTGAAGCCGGTCTTGTCCATGACGGCGCGGCCCAGTATATTCGTGAGGCTCTGGACCACATTGGCCATCGATACCTGGCCGCCAATCATCCGAGGCCCGGGCCGGTTGAAAAACACCACGATGCCGCCGCAGGGAAGATGAAGCGGCTGCCCTGAACCGCGCTGCGGCGGCGGTCCGGACGGTTCCGGCGCGTTCGGTTCAGCGGAAACGCAACTTCCTTCCTTCGGCGGTTGCAGTTTGAGGCCGCCCTTTGCCACTGTCAAGGCATAGACCGGGAGTTCTTTGGTTTCGCGGTGGACTCTCAGCTTGAACCTGTCCTCGAGAAGCGATTGCAGCATGAGCAACAACTGGCGCTCACTGGGGTTGCCTTCCGCCTTGGCCTCAATATCGTACCCGTCCGTGTTGATCCAGTCCGGGCCTCCTGAGATTTGAAAAGATTGAACACCATACGCCTTCCGAATGAGAAGCTGCACGGGGGCGAATTCCGCTGTCAATCGGCCTCCGGGATTCGTAACGACTCCCATGCCGATATGGACGCTAGCGGTATTTAGCTTGATGGACGCGACATCGAATCGCGGTGAATCGGCTGACTGGGCAAACACGCCATAGGCCGCAGCCACCAAAAGAAGCGCGCTCACGATGATTCCCGTTCCTGGAAACGTCCGCGATGCCGGCCGCGACTGGCCCAGCAATCTGGCGATGCGGTGCGCCAGCGAACCGCCGCTAGCAGCCATGGCGGTGTTGAGATGTTCCGGCCGGGACGATTCCAGATCTGCCAGAGCGAGCGCATAAGTGAATGCGTCGCCGGTGATCGAGACGGCTATATCGTCGCAGCACAGCTCGCGCTCGGCGCGAATATGTCCCGAGATCCACCACACAGCAGGATGGTAGAACAGCAGCGCTTCGGCCACGCTCTGCAGGATATTGACCAGGTAATCGTGCCGCCGGATGTGCGCTAATTCGTGGATCAGCAATGCTTCGATCTGTTCGGGTGGCAACCCCGCCAATGCTCCAACAGGCAGGAGCACTATCGGCTTAACCCACCCAACCACCGCCGGCGTCTGCACCAGCGCCGAAACCAGCAAGCGAACCGGACGGGAGATGCCGATGCGGGTTTTGAGGTCGTTGAGCGCCCGCTGCCATTGCGGCGGCGCGGGCCGAACCTGCGTGGATCGCCAACGCGCAGCAACCACCCAGCCGGCCATCAAACGCCCCCAGAAAACCATCGTCCCGGCGAGCCAGATGGCAACGACCCACGGCAAAAACTCCGCGGGCTGCGCGCCGGTTTCGATCCAAGAAACAGGCGCGGTCCTGGCGGCAGACGAAGCGGCTAAAGGCAGATGGCTCGTAAGAGCGGTGGAAACGGCAACCGCGTCCGGCGCGCGCGGCGCCGCCGATAACAGCGCCCACGTGACGATCGGCGCCGCCATTATCGCTGCCAGCGCGGCGCACGCGATGCCGTATCGTGTGCTCGGGCGTGGGCGACTGCGCACCGCCGCATAGACCGCCGCGATCAGAACCCCCTGCCAGAGGAAGTGGATTAGCGTCCAACCGAGGCGTTCCACGCTCGGCTCTATCCATGGCTGCGACGTCAGGAATGTAACGGCATTCACCGGGAACCTCCTTTCTCTTTGGCAAACGTCTCCAGCATGTTACGGATGTCCTCCAGTTCCTCGCTGGAGGCCGGCTGCGCCGACAGCGCGCCCATGACCAGGCTCGCCGCCGAACCGTGGAACGCCCGCTTCAGCAGGTCGCCCGCGATCTGCTTTTGCGTTTGCTCTTGAGGTACGGCCGCTTCGTACACGTGCGAGCGGAAACGCTCGCTGCGCGTGAGCAGGCCCTTCCCGGTCATCAATTGCATCTGCTTGAGCGTGGTCGTGTAGCTGTTGTCCTTCCCAAGCTCTTGGTGGACTTCACGCACCGTCGCCGGCCCCAACCGCCAGAGCACGGCGAGGATGTCGATCTCGGCGGCGGTAGGAAGAGGTGCGGGCGGCTGCTTCATGTACAAGTAGCGTACAACGATTTAAAACGTATGTCAACGATAAAAATCGTATATGTATTTCGGCCCCTCCGGGCAGTCTGTGCCCCTTTCGGTCACCGCTGTTGCTCGCCCCCGCATCGGCTCCGCCAAGGCATCCCCGCAAAGTTTCAGTTGCTTGCCAACTCGGGGATGTAGTAGCCTTTAGATTCCGCTGTACGAGCCCTGCTCGTGGAAGTACTTTATTTTCTTCATTTGAGGTAGTGGATGGACGGTCAAAAGAAGACGTTCTTCTCCAGTTCACTAATCGCCGCGGCTTTAATCGCTACCGGATGCGGCGGCATGACAGGCAATCAGGTGTCGAGGTTTAAGATGTCCTTCCTCCCTCCCACGGCTCCTGAACCCCCTGTGTATGAGAACGACGTCCCTAAGGTTCCGCCCCCCCCGCCCAACATCTATCTACAGGATCTGCCTGCTTTTCTTTTGACAGCTCCCGCCATGCCGCCGCGCCGCACCGCGGGCGACGCCACCATGGATCGCGCCCAGCGCCGCTTCGAAGCCGGTAAGAAGCTCTATCAGGCCGGTGATTTTTCGGGAGCGCGCCGCGAATTTGACCGCGCCGTCGACCTGATGCTGCAAGCCTCCGATGAAACACCCGGCGATCGCGCGGATTACGATCGCAAGCTCGACCAGATGCTTGAGGCCATTCACCGCTTCGATCTCTCGGGTATGGGCGCATCGGCGGAGGACGACGGTGGCAAGTTCGAGAAAGCCCCTCTCGAAGATATCCTGCAGATGACCTTTCCGGTCGATCCCCGATTGAAAGATAAAGTTCGGGAACAACTCAAGGCGACCGTTTCGCAGTTGCCGCTCTCCGTAAACGACGCGGTCCTCGGCTACATCAATTACTTTTCTAATCGCGGCCACCGGACCTTGGTGGCGGCATATCAGCGCTCCGGCCGCTACCGCCCCATGATTCAGCGCGTCCTGGACGAAGAAGGCGTGCCGCAGGAGTTGATTCACTTGGCGCAGGCGGAATCCGGCTTCATTCCGCGGGCGGTTTCGCAGAAGGCTGCCGGCGGCATGTGGCAGTTCCTTACCTGGCGTGGACAGGAGTACGGTCTGATGCAGACCCGCTATACCGATGATCGCATGGACCCGGAAATGGCTACCCGCGCGGCGGCTCATCACCTGCACGATCTTTACAACGAATTCGGCGATTGGTACCTGGCCATCGCCGCCTACAACTGCGGCCCGGGCACGGTTCAAAAGGCCGTAGAGCGCACCGGCTATGCCGACTTTTGGGAACTGCGCGGCCGCGGCGCGCTGCCGGCCGAAACCACCAACTACGTACCGATTATTCTGGCGATGACCATCATGGAAAAAAACGCCGCTGAATACGGGCTCGAGGGCATCCAGATGGACGCGCCACTCGAATACGATACCCTCACCGCCGATTCGCTGACGAGCCTGACACTGGTTGCCGACATTACCGATACGCCGCTGAGCGCGCTGGCCGCCCTCAATCCGGCGGCTCTGCACGGAGTGGTTCCCGATGGCCACACGCTGCACGTACCCAAAGGAACCGGCAGCGCTGTTTCAGCCGCGCTGACCTTGGTTCCCGCCGAGCGTCGCGTGTCCTGGCGCTTCCACCGTGTGACTGCGGATGAGACGCTGGCGTCCATCGGAAAACTCTATAGCGTCGCTCCCGCCGCGATCATGGCCGCCAACCGG
The DNA here is from genome assembly GCA_963723015.1 of Bryobacterales bacterium. Lineage (GTDB taxonomy): Bacteria > Acidobacteriota > Terriglobia > Bryobacterales > Bryobacteraceae > PALSA-243. The sequence goes on along the minus strand of CAVRPF010000025.1, from coordinate 216,609 downwards.
CTAACCTCCACGGAGGCTGCCGAAGGCGACCGCCTCGTGATTCCCGCCGCCGCGCGTCCGCAATCGGCGATCCATCCGCCGGCGCGTAACGGCAGCGCTGCGCAGCGTGCGGCTACAACGGCGAGCCGCCATCCGCGAACCGCGCCCGCTACCGCGAAGCAGCCTGCGCAGCGGCCGCATAAACCAGCCACGATTGTGGCTAAGATGACTGCCGCGAAGAGCAGCCGCTAAGCCGCTCCTTAAAAATTCTGCGTTTCTCTATTTTTCGCTATTGCCTCTCCGCGAAAAAGGGGTATTCTATGGTTGACCGTCACCGACTATAGGAGGCTTCTTTGATGTTGGACAGTTCGAAAATCGCGATGACCGACGAGGAAGAGATGGAAGACTTCCACGACTACGAAGACGAAGAGCATTCCGAACAGCATTCCAAGCTCGACAACTATGAGGACGAGGAAGACGATGAGGACGACGACGAGATAGTGGCTGTCGTGATAGAGGGCACGCCAGGCGCGCCTTTGACCGGCGGAGAAACGTCGTCTGCGGAAGAAGGCCCTCCTAAAAAACCCGTGAAGAAGGCTTTCGCCTCCAAGAAGGCTTCCGCCTCCCAAGAAAGCTTCCGCCAAAGCTCCAGCCGCGAAAAAGGCCGCTGCCAAAGCGCCCGCCAAAAAAGCTGCCGCCAAGGCGCCCGCGAAAAAAGCCCAGGCTAAAAAAGCTCCATCCAAACAAACTCCATCTAAACAAACTCCGTCTAAACAAACTCCGGCCAAAAAAGCCCCGGCTAAGAAGGCAGCCAAAAAAGCTCCGGCTCCATCCAAGAAATCGCCTATGAAAAAGGCTGCAACAAAGGCTCCAGCCACGAAAGCGCCCGCCAAAAAGGCTGCGAAAAAGGGCGGCCGGAGGCGCTAACGCGCGGTTATATCGGGCCGGCGGCTACCCGGCCCGGCCTACTTCTCCCCTTTAACCGCCCGCCTGCATCGCTCGAACAACTCCAGCAAGGCTTCCGCCTGTTCCTCGGCCGAACGGCCCGTGGCGGCTTTGCCGGAGAAGCCCGCTGAGGCTTGCGATCCTCTTGCATACCCCGTGGTCACCGCGATAAACTTCGTCAATTCCAACGCCACGTCATCCGCGCTGCGCGCTCCGCTCGGCGCCGGCGCGGGTTCGGGCGCCTGTCCCGGAATTCCTACTTCAGCCATAACGTTTCCATTCTCCGTGTGATACTACTTTAGGTTATAGCATTCGTTTCCGATGCCGCTCACCGCCGTACGGCACGTGCGCAAAATGCGAGGAGGCGCTCAGGCCCATCTGCTGGAGGCCGACGACTCGCATTGGTACGTAGTCAAATTCCGCAACAACCCGCAACACTGGCGCGTACTGGTGAATGAGCTGCTCTGCGCCACGCTGCTCGATTATCTGAAGATCGCCGCCCCCGAGACGGCCCTGATCCAGGTGACGGATAATTTTCTTGCGGCCAATCCCGAGGTACATTTCTCGCTCGGTCCCAAGCGGATTCCCGTGGAGCCGGGCTGGCATTTCGGCTCCCGCTACCCCGGCGACCCGGGCCGCATCGCCGTGTACGACTTTTTGCCCGAAGCTTTGATTCACCAGGTCGTCAATGTCCAGGATTTCCGTGCCATCCTGGTGTTCGATAAGTGGGTGGGCAATACCGACGGCCGCCAGAGCGTGTTCTATCGCGCGCTGGTGCGCCGCGATGCTGGCGAGGAGTCGCGGCCCGGTTTCGTGGCGCGCATGATCGACCATGGATTCGGCTTTAACGGCCCGGGTTGGGATTTCGGTACGTCCGCTCTTCACGGACTGTACGCTCGCCACGTGGTCTATGATCCCGTGCGCTCTCTGGACGATTTCGAGCCTTGGCTCGGTCAGGTGATGCACTTCCCCGAAGAGGTGATCGACCAGGCATGGAAACGCGTGCCCTCGGAATGGATCGCCGGCGATGAGGACGCTCTGGAGCGCCTGCTCGAAAGGCTCTTCGAGCGCCGCGGGCGCGTACCGGAGCTGATCCAGGCGTGCCGCCAGTGCCGCGTCAATCCGTTCCGCAATTGGCCGGCGTAACAGCCCAGTTCAATGTCAATCCGAACCCCGGAGGAAGGGATTGAACCGCTTCTCGCGGGCGATTGTAGTGTTATCGCCGTGGCCGGGGATCACGATGGTGTCGCCGGGCAAGGGCAACAACTTATCGTGAATCGACCGGAGGATCTGCCGGCCATCGCCGCCGGGCAAATCGGTGCGTCCGATGCTGTCGCGAAAGAGCGTGTCGCCCGCGATCAGCTTTTGCGCAGCGGGCGCATAGAGGCTGATGCTTCCCGGGGTGTGGCCGGGCGTATGGAGCACGTGGAACTCGGTGGCGCCCACCACGATCGTGTCGCCGTCTTTAGCGGGCCCATCGATGGCGACCGGCTCCGGTTCCGCCACGCCGAGCCAGGCCGCCTGAACGGGAAGCATCTTCTGTAACTCGGCATCCTGGAGATTCATATAGACGGGAGCGCCGGTGGCCTGCTTGAGTTTCTGCGCGCCGCCAATATGATCGATGTGCGCGTGAGTGACAACGATAGCCGTGACCTTGAGACTATGGCGCGCCAGGACCTCGAGAATGCGCGAAATTTCGTCGCCGGGGTCGACCACCATCGCCTCCCGCGTTTGCTCATCGCCGAAAACGGAGCAGTTGCATTGCAGCGGACCGACGGGCAAAATCTCGTGGATCATGCGTCAACTGTGCCGCTTCTGGCGCAGGTTGTCAACCCCCCTCTCCGCTCTGGGTCTCAACGTCGAATTCACCCCTCCGCTTCGCTCTTCATCTTGCAAATGCAAACCCGCTGCCGTGATAGACTATTGCCAAAAATGTCGCAAACCGTCGTGCTCAAGCCGTCTCCGGCGCTACAGTGACCGGCGTACTGATTCACGGCGACGGCGTGGCCGCTCGCTGCTGCGCGCATCTGCTCTCTCGCTCGGGCATCGCCGTTTCCTTCCAACCATCCAGCCGTCCGCGGTTGCCTGCTATCCTGCTTAGCCAGCCAGCGCAGGCGCTTATGCGGGAAGTCTTTGGCCGCGACCGGCTCTTTCGCGATCTGCCGCAAATCGGGAAGCGCATCGTCGCGTGGGGCCGAAACGCGAATCCGGTCGAACTGGACCATTCGGCGGTGGTAATGTCCGAGGAGGTCCTGTTGGAAAGCTTAGGTCCGGCGCCTCCGCCCGCGGCGCCCGGGGCTGGCATTGGCTGGACTATCTTCGGCTCGCGGCCGCTGCCCGTCGACGTTGCGGAACATACGTTCGGATCGCGAATGGCCTCGGCCATGCGCGTGGAACTGAAGACTACAGTCGAACCGGCCGCCTGTTGGATTGAGTCAGTCGATGACGGATGGCTCTTTCTGATCGCGAACTCTCCAGGCGCGGGCTGGCTCCTCTCCGTCGGCCTCCGCCCGCATGAGCTGCTGGATCAGAGCCGGCTTATCCGGAAAGAGATTGCTGCAACGCAATCCGAGATGGCTCAATTCGCGGCCTCTCCGCGTATCGTGGCGCCTCTCGGCCAACCCGGATGGATTGCCTGCGGCACGGCGGCCATGGCCTTCGATCCGCTTTGCGGCGACGGAACCGCGCACGCGGTACGCGAGGCGATCCTTGCCTGCGCCGTGATTGGAGCAGCGGCTCGCGGCGACGATCCCGCGCGGCTCCTGGCACATTACGAAGCGCGGCTGATCGCCGGATTCCGCCGCCATCTGACACACTGTCTCCAGTACTACGCGTCCGGGCAGGGCGGCCCGTGGTGGCATGCGGAAGCCCAATCTCTGGCCGAGGGTCTCGATTGGTGCGGCCGCCGCCTGAGCGGCCACGCCGGCTTCCGGTATAGACTGAATGGATTCGAGCTTGAAGCGCTCGCCTGAGACTGCACCGGGAGCTTCGATATCCATGTCAACCGACGATCGTCAACCGGAGTCTTCGCCACTGCTGCCACACGTGGCGCCACGTGTGGCTCCAGTGCCGGCGCCTGTCGCCCAATGGCATGCATATCGGCGGCTCTGGGTCTTCATACGCCCTTATGCAAAGGCGCTTTCTCTCGTTATAGTGGTCAGCCTTGGGGCCACGGCGCTCACTCTCTTTCAGCCCTATGTCTCGAAGCTATTGATCGACCGCGCGCTGCTGCGCCGCGACATGCATGCTCTGGTTTGGATTGCCGGTATCATGTTAGCCACGTCGGTGCTTGGGTTCGGACTCAACATCCTGGCCAGTTACCGCTATGTGAAAATTTCGGCGGCCATGCTGTTCGACATACGCCTGGCGCTCTTCCGGCATCTGCAAACGCTTTCGCCCCGCTTTTACGCCAGATACCGGTTGGGCGATCTGATGTCGCGGCTGAATAACGACGCGGGCGAGGTACAACGGGTATCGGCGGACGCGCTGCTCTCGATCCTGAGTAATCTGGCTTTCCTGATCGGCAGCGTCGTCATGATGCTTTGGCTCAACTGGCGGCTATTTGTCGTAGGCGTGGTGCTAATTCCGGCTTGCATTTACACATTCGTCAGGTATCAGAGAATCCTGACCGCGTTCACCAAACAGTTGCGCGAGCGCAGCGCGGATCTGGGTAGTTTCTTCGTGGAATCCATACTCGGCATGCGCGTGGTAGTTTCGCTCAATGCGGGCGAGCGCGAGACGGAGCGTTTTCGGGAGCGGAACGACGCCTTTGTCCAAACCATGCTGCGAGTGCAGATTGCTTCCTTCAACACCGGCGCCCTGCCGGGCACGATTCTCACCGTCGCCACGGCGGTAGTGTTCTTGTACGGCGGCTGGCAGATCATTCAAGGCACGATGACGATTGGTACGCTGGTGGCATTCATGGCGTATCACACGCGGCTGCTTTCGCCCGTGCAGAATCTGATGAGCCTGACAGCGAGTCTGGCGTCGGCCAGAGTCTCACTCGGCCGAATCTTCGAGCTGTTCGACACGCCGGCTGAAGTAGTCGAGTCTCCCCACGCGGCGCCTCTGCCGCCCGTGCAGGGCGCGATACGCCTGGAAGGAGTAAGCATACGGCATGATCGCGCCGTGGTGCTCGAGGACGTTTCCCTGGAAATTCCCGCGGGGAGTTTCTGCGCGATTCTCGGACCGAGCGGCGCGGGGAAGTCGACGCTCGCCGATTTGTTGGTTCGCTACCTGGACCCGGACCGGGGCCGCATCCTGATCGACGGCCGCGATATCCGCCAGTTTCGTTTGGCCGATTTACGCGAACGGATCGTATTGGTGGATCAAACGCCATACCTCTTCAATGCCAGCATCGCGGAGAACATCGCTTACGCGCGCGCGTCGGCGTCCCGCCGGGAGATTGAAGATGCGGGCCGGGCGGCAGGCCTCGATGAGTTGATCGCGCGCCTGCCGCAGGGCTACGAAACCATGACCGGAGAGCGGGGATTGGCGCTTTCCGTAGGCGAGCGGCAGCGCATCTCGCTAGCGCGGGCGCTGCTGCTGCGGCCTCGCGTCTTGATTCTGGATGAGCCTACATCGGCTCTCGATGGCGATATGGAGAAAGAAATCGCGGTGAATCTCCGCGCGGCTATGCAGGACGGCACGTTGATTGTGATCACCCATCGGCCCGCTCTGGCTGAGATCGCCGACAGTGTCATCACGATACGCGACGGCGCCGCGCGGATGGCGTCCATCCACCATGAACCCGATGCCGCCATCGCCTGACGAGGGTCCCAATATTCCGTTCGCCGGATGCGAGGGACGCGGCGTTAGGGTTGCGGTGATCGATAGTGGAGTTCATGCGCTGCATCCTCATATTTCGGCGGTGGCTGGAGGCGTCTCCATTAGAGCGGATGGCGCGGTCGAAGACTCTTACGTGGACCGGCTAGGCCACGGCACCGCGGTAATGGCGGCGATTCAGGAGAAAGCCGGAATGGCTGAATACTTCGCGGTTCAGGTGTTTCACGAGTCTCTGCGCTCCAGCGCGGCAGCACTGCTGCGAGCGATCGAATGGAGTATCGAGCGGCGCACGGATATTATCAATTTAAGCCTGGGGACCCGCAATGTCGACTACATGGAGCCATTCAGCCGTGCGGTGGAGCGCGCGCTCGCGGCCGGCGTATTTCTGGTGTCCGCCCGAGAGATGGATGGGCAGCCTTGCTTGCCGGGATGCCTCCCGGGCGTGCTTGGAGTGAGTCTCGATGAGGGCTGTGATCGGAACCGGTATCGCGTGTGCGAGACGGAGAATGGCATCGCGTTTCTGGCTTCAGGGTACCCGCGGCCTGCGCCCGGAATTCCTCGCGAGCGCAATCTGCAAGGCATCAGCTTCGCGGTAGCCAATATGAGCGGCTTCGCGGCGCGGGCGCTGGAGAGTCTGGAACAGCGGTCATTGGAAACGTTGCGCGGGGCGTTGGTGGGACAGGCGGGGGAGTGATATTACCGTAATCGGATTCGCATGGTTGGCTGCACGGACGTGGGCCGCTTCATTTCGATGCGACAATGGCAGCTTGGGAGAAATTCAATGCTGCACGCCGCGCGAATCCGCCGGGCGCTCGGCCTCGCCGGAGGCGTGGCGCTTATGACCTTATCGGCTCAGCCTCCTGCCGCGCCCAAGCCGCCCGTTGCCCCGGTCAACGAACACCGCGAGGTGCGGCACGGCGCCACCGTCGTCGATCCCTACTATTGGCTGCGAGAAAAATCCGACCCGCGCGTGGTCCATTATCTGGAGGCCGAAAACGCCTATACCGAGACGATGACCAAGGATTTAAAGCCGTTTCAGGACGCGCTCTATGGCGAAATGCTGGCGCGCATCAAACAGACCGATCTTAGCGTTCCGGTCCGCCGCTCCGGTTACCTCTATTACGCTCGCACCGAGGAAGGGAAACAGTATCCGATTCAATGCCGCCGCAAGGGCGATATGCAGGCGCCTGAACAGGTGCTGCTCGATCCGAACGAGATGGAGAAATCGCATAAATTCGTCGGCATCGGCGCGTTCGCCGTCAGCGACGATTCGAACCTGCTGGCATACACCATCGATTTTACCGGTTTCCGGCAATATACCCTGCAGGTAAAGGATCTGCGCAGCGGGCGAACGTTGGCGGATAGCGCCGAACGCGTGACCTCAGTGACGTGGGCCGCCGATAATAAAACGCTATTCTTCACCACCGAAGACGCGGTTACCAAGCGATCGGATAAACTGTGGCGGCACGCCCTGGGCTCGGCCGCGCCGGAACAGATCTACGACGAAAAAGACGAGCTATACGATATCGGCGTGGAAAAGACGCGCGACCGCAAGATGATCGTGCTCGGCATCGAAGCCAAAGACACCAGCGAGTGCCGCTACCTGCGCGCCGATCGGCCGCGAGGCGATTTCGCGGTATTTCTGCCGCGCGAGAATAAACGCCGCTATTACATCGACCATCGCGAGGATCTGTTCTATATCCGCACCAATAAGGGCGGCCGCAACTTCGAAATCATGACCGCTCCCGAAAGCGACCCGGCCGTCAGGAACTGGCGGAGCTTTGTGCCGCATAGCGACGACGTGCGTTTGCAGGAAATGGATCTGTTCCACGATTTCGCGGTGGTGATTGAAAAGACCCAGGCATTGGACCGGCTGCGCATTTACGATTTTCATAGTGCGACGTGGACGCCGATATCCTTCCCGGAGCCTGTCTATGCGGCCTCGCCCGCCGGAACGCCGGAATACGAATCGTCCACCTATCGGTATAACTATCAGAGCTTCATCACGCCGCCCAGTGTTTACGACTATGACGTGAAGACCGGTAAATCGGCGCTGCTCAAGCAACAGGAAGTGCTCGGCGGGTACGACCCGTCGCAATATGTTTCCGAACGGCTCTGGGCCACGGCGCGTGACGGGGCCAAAGTCGGCATATCGATTATCTATAAGAAGGGTTTCGACCGCGGTGGCCGTGGACCGCTGCTGCTCTACGGCTACGGCTCCTACGGGTATGGCTCGCCGCCGGTGTTTTCCAGCTCACGGCTTAGCTTGTTGGATCGGGGCATGGCCTACGCCATCGCTCACATCCGCGGCGGCGACGAGATGGGCGAGAAGTGGCGCGAAGACGGCATGTTGATGAACAAGAAGAATACCTTCCAGGACTTCATCGACTGCGCCGAATATCTGATGGCGCAGAAATGGACCTCCAAAGACCGGCTGCTGATCGAGGGCGGCAGCGCCGGCGGTTTACTGATGGGCGCGGTGGTCAATATGCGGCCCGATCTGTTCCACGCGGCGCATCTGGCGGTGCCGTTTGTGGATGTGATGAACACGATGATGGACGCATCTCTGCCGCTGACCGTCGGCGAGTACCTGGAGTGGGGCAATCCCAACGAGAAAGCGGCCTACGATTACATGAAGACGTACAGCCCTTACGACAACCTGGAAAAGCGGGCGTATCCGGCGATGCTGGTGACCACCAGCTTCAACGACAGCCAGGTAATGTATTGGGAGCCGGCCAAGTATGTGGCGCGCTTGCGGACGCTAAAGACCGATTCGAATCCGCTGCTATTGAAGATCAAGATGGACCCGGCCGGGCACGGTGGCGCATCGGGACGGTATGACCGGCTGCACGACCAGGCTTTTGAATACGCGTGGCTGCTGTCGCAGGTAGGTATCGCAAGATAAAGTAACCGGCGTTGCGGGCGATCCGTCCGTAATTCCAACGCAAGGAGTCTTTTTCGTGAGCTTATTCGGATTCAGCCGGCCGGGAGTACGTCTGGCGGGGCTGACATCGTTGTTATTATTGACGCCGGTGCTTTGCGTCGCGCAGGTGAAAGTAGCGCCGGGCACGATTACGACCATCGCCGGCGACAACACGCAAGGCTATACGGGAGATGGCGGACCCGCGACCAGCGCCGAGTTGAATCTTCCATTCGATGCCATATTCGCCGGCGGGAACCTCTACATCGCCGACCAACTCAACAACGTAGTACGCCTAGCGACCGGCGGCAATGGAAACATCTCTACCCTGGCCGGCACCGGCATAGGGGGATTCACCAAGGACGGTATCAAGGCCAATACTTCGGAATTGGCGTCGCCCTCGGGAGTGGCCGTGGATGCATCGGGGAACCTCTACATTGCCGATACTCAGAACAGCGCCATCCGCATGGTGACCACCGCCGGAATCATCTCGACTGTGGCCGGCAACGAACTGGCCGGATATGGCGGCGATGGCAGCGGCGCGCTGGCAGCGATGCTAACCAGGCCCTCAAGTGTTCTGCTGGATAGCTCGGGAAACATGTATATCGCCGATTCCGGAAATAACGTCATCCGCAAGGTGACTAAGTCCACCGGAAATATTTCGACTTACGCAGGTAACTTCAACACTCCCGGTTATACAGGTGATGGCGGCCAGGCTACCCGGGCGGGACTCAACGATCCCATAGCCATCGCCATGGATACGGCGGGCAACCTATACATCGCCGACACCAACAATAATGCCGTCCGCAAAGTGGCGACTAATGGCATCATCACTACCGTCGCGGGCAATGGAACCCCCGGTTTTTCGGGCGATGGCGGCCGCGCCGTATTCGCGCAGCTTAGTCATCCCAAGGGCGTGGCCGTGGACACTGCTGGCGATGTATATATCTCGGATACCTTCAACAGCCGCATCCGCGTGGTAACCCCCAACGGTACGATCACCACCGTGGTGGGGACGAGCCCCGCGGGTTATTCGGGCGATGGCGGCTTGGCAACGGCAGCGCAATTGAATTTCCCGGCAGGTCTGTCTTTCGATAGCGCGGGAAATCTTTATATCGCCGATAACAATAACAACGTCATCAGGCAGTATGCTCCTCCTACGGCCGGAGGTGGTTCGCTGCCATCGATCAATTCCGGAGGAGTGATCAGCGCCGGCTCTTTCGGAGCGTTAACTGCGATTGCGCCCGGTGCGTGGATCGAGATCTACGGGTCGAACCTTGCGGGCAGTACGGCCAACTGGCCGACTCCGCTTCCGAATGGGCTCGCGCCCACCTCGCTGGCCGGTACTACGGTGTCGATCGGCGGTTTAGCTGCCTTCATCGATTACGTCAGCCCCGGACAAGTGAATGTGCAAGTGCCCTCGGGAGTAGGTTCGGGATCGCAGCAGATTGTGGTCGCGACAGCCGCGGGACAGAGCGCCTCGTACGCCGTCACCGTGAATGGCACGGAGCCGGGATTGTGGGCTCCGCCTAATCTTCTGATCGGCGGAAAGCAGTATGTCGGGGCGGTCCTGCCGGCCATAACGGACGGAGTCATCACCTACATACTGCCCACCGGCGCGGTTTCCGGCCTTACCTCGCGTCCAGCTCATGTGGGAGAGACGATTATCATGTATGGCATCGGGTTCGGATCGGTGACTCCGGCCAGCCCCGCGGGTCAGACTGCGACCGCCCTAAACTCGCTGACCACGCCGCTCGCCGTTTTCTTCGGACCGGCGCAGGCAACTCTGTCTTATGCCGGACTGGCGCCCGGTTACATCGGTCTGTACCAATTTAACGTAGTGGTGCCGAACGTCGCCGCCAGTAGCGCCGTGCCCGTGACCTTCGTGCTCGGCAGCTCGGATAATTTACAGACGCTGTACACGGCCGTGCAGTAGCGGGAAGTACCCGAAGGATCGTCCGCCAGACACATCAGGGCTTCAGGCTTTCTTGGGTTCTTGAGGCTATCTCGATAGCGCAGCGCGGGCGCGATTACTGTTCGGGGCAAGTCCAGAAGATATACGACAAAATTCGTCCGACCAGCGCGGGCCACCAAAGGTGATGAAGACGCGGCGGAGCTGCTGAGCAAAATCAACAGTTTGGACCGCGTCTTTAACGGAGCGGTATCTTGGGCCGGTGAAAACTTCACCCTATTAGCCGAAATTCAATTAGGTCCTCGTAGCCGGTGACGAGGGTGAAACTGGCCACTCGCCAAATTCCGACTTCTTGATCGTATGCCGCCAATTCGTCTAGCGCCGCCCGGCGCGCTTCGTAGGCTTGACGCTTGTACTTCAATCAATGCCTCAAAGCGGACGCGGCGATGTGTCCCCACTCAGCGGTATTCGATCTTTGCCTGATCCAGCAACTGTATCAGGGAGGGCCGGCGATACGTTCAGCATGTCCGCCGCTTCTTGGGTGGTCAACTCCGCATGCACGGGAATGACGGTCACAGCATAGCCGCGCGGCTGGTTTCTTTCGCAACCGCTGTGTCCGCCTTCGATGGGACAGCCATGGCGAGCCGCCTGCATTCTTCCATAGCCCCAAAGAGCTAGCCGCCAACGGCTACCCCTCGTCATCCTATTAACTGTCGATTTCCAATATCATTAAATAAGCGCCCCCTGATATTAAATCCAGCGCAAGCAGTCCCTAAACCAGCATGTGGATAGTAGTCCTCGCCCTTCGGCGGCCGTATACCTTCGTTGTCATGGCGATGCTCATCGCGATCCTGGGCGTCTCGGCCATCATCTCGATGCCGGTCGATATCTTTCCCTATATCGATATTCCCGTGGTCAGCGTAGTCTGGAACTACGGCGGCCTGTCGCCCGAAGAGATGGAGAAGCGCATGGTCACCATCTTCGAGCGCTCCATGACTACCACCGTCAACGATATCGAGCACATCGAATCGCAATCCTATAGCGGCGTTTCGGTGACGCGCGTCTACTTCCAGCCCGACGCCAAAATCGAAGTCGCGCTCTCGCAGATCACGGCCATCGCGCAAACCCTGCTGAAGATTTTTCCGCCCGGCACCACGCCCCCCAGCATCATCAAGTACGACGCCTCCAGCGTCCCCATCATCCAGCTTGGCCTCGCCAGTAAGACCCTGAGCGAGCAGGAACTGTTCGACCTGGGCCAGAACTTTATCCGAACGCAGCTCGCCACCATTCAGGGCGCGGCCATTCCGCTGCCGTACGGCGGCAAGTTCCGCCAGGTGATGGTGGATATCAACCCGGACCAACTCTACGCGAAACAGCTTTCCGCCGTCGATATCTCCAACGCGCTCGCCACCCAGAACCTCATTCTCCCGGCCGGCGACGCAAAAATTGGCAATATCGATTATCAGGTGAAGCTCAACAGCAGCCCGCGGATATTGAGCGAGATGAACCGCCTGCCTATCAAGATCGTCAATGGCGCCACCGTCTATTTGGGCGACGTAGCCCAGGTGCGCGACGGCTATTCGGTTCAGACCAGCATTGTGCGCGCTAACGGCAGCCGCGGCGCGCTGCTCACCGTACTCCGCAGCGGACGCGCCTCTACCCTGGCGGTAGTGAACAATGTCAAGAAAGCCCTGCCCAAAATTCTCGCCAGTCTCACGCCCGAGCTGCACGTGCGCGAATTGTTCGATCAGTCGCTCTTCGTTCGCGCCGCGATTACCGGCGTGGTACGGGAAGCCGTCACCGCCGCGTTCCTCACCGGGCTGATGATCCTGATCTTCCTGGGAAGTTGGCGCAGCACCGTGATCGTTTGCATCTCCATTCCGCTTTCCATTCTGGTTTCGCTCATCGTGCTCCACATGCTGGACCAGACCATCAATGTAATGACCCTCGGCGGCCTCGCCCTGGCCGTGGGAATTCTGGTGGACGATGCCACGGTGGAAATCGAAAATACGCATCGTAATATGGGCATGAAGAAGCCGCTGGTTCGCGCCGTGCTCGATGGCGCGCAGCAGATCGCCGCGCCGGCCTTCGTTTCTACGCTTTGCATCTGCATCGTTTTTGTGCCGGTGCTGCTGCTCACCGGGGCCGCTAAGTTTCTCTTTACGCCGCTGGCGGGCGCGGTGGTGTTCGCCATGATGGCGTCGTATCTGCTCTCGCGGACCATCATCCCCACCATGGTTCACTACATGCTCAAACCCGAGGTAAAGCTCTACGCCCAAGGTCACGATGGTGAAACCGCCGGCGGCACGGGCATCGTCTGGCGCGTGCATTATCTCTTCAATCGCCGCTTCGAGCAGATGCGCACCGCCTACGCTTCGCTGCTGCACTGGTGCCTCGACCGCCGCGCGCCGGTGCTGGCGGGCTTTGCGCTATTCATCTTCGCATCGCTCGGCCTGACGTACTTCATCGGGCGCGATTTCTTTCCCACGGTGGATTCAGGTCAGATGCGTCTCCACGCGCGCGCTCCCGCCGGCACGCGCATCGAGCAAACCGAGGTGATTTTCGCCAACATCGAGAACGAAATTCGTCAGGCCATTCCGCCGCGCGAAATCGACGGCATCATCGATAATATCGGTATACCCAACGGCGGATTCAACCTGGCATTCGGCGACAGCCCCACCATCGGTACCGCCGATGGCGACATTCTCATTTCCCTCAACCAGGAAGAGCACCGCCCCACCGCGCTCTATATCGATGAGCTGCGCAAGCGTCTCCACCAACGATTCCCGGACGTCGTGTTCTTCTTCGAGGCCGCCAATATCACCAATCAAATTCTCAATTTCGGCCTGCCCGCGCCTATTGATGTGCAAGTGGTCGGCCGCAACGCCGCCGGCAATTATCAGATCGCCGAGGGCCTCAAATCCCAGATCGAGCGCATCCCCGGCGCGGCCGACGTTCACATCCATCAGGTCGTCGATTGGCCCGAGATCGATATCAACGTGGACCGCGACAAAGCCGGTCAGGTCGGTCTCACCCAGCGCGACGTCAGCAACAGCCTGCTCGTCTCGCTCAGCTCCAGCGGTCAGGTTGCCCCTACGCAGTGGCTCGATTGGAAAACCGGCGTCAGTTATTTTGTCGCCGTGCAGACCCCGCAATATCGCAACGATTCGCTCTCCGCTATCCTCCGCACCCCGATTACCCAGCCTTATGGATCCATCGGCTCCGGTGCGATGCCGCTGACGGCCAGCGCCGCTCCCAACCAACTGTCGTTGAATTTCGGCAACCCGGGCACGACCTCCGGCAGCACGCAATTACTCTCGAATATGGCGTCGGTACAGCGCGGCGTGGCCCCTGAGATTGTCAACCATTACAACGTGCAGCCGGTCTTCGACGTCTACGCCAATGTGGACCGGCGCGATCTGGGCGCGGTTGGCGACGCGGTTGAAAAAATCGTCCAGCAGGCGGAGCCGAATCTGCCGCGTGGAACCACCATCGACCTGCGCGGACAGATCTCCACCATGGAAAATTCGTTCCGCCGGCTGGGCCTCGGTATGGCTTTTCGCCGTCGTCTTGGTTTATCTCCTGATGGCCGTCAATTTTCAATCGTGGCTCGATCCGTTTATTATTCTGATGGCGCTGCCCGGCGCCATGGCGGGAATTGTCTGGATGCTCTTTTTAACCCAGACCACGTTTAGCGTCCCGTCTCTCATGGGTTCGATTATGTGTATCGGCGTCGCCACCGCCAATAGCATTTTGATGGTGGTCTTCGCCAACGATCAGCGCCAGATCGGAATGGATGCGCGCGAGGCCGCGCTTTCCGCCGGACACACGCGCATTCGCCCTGTCATCATGACCGCCACCGCCATGATTATCGGCATGCTGCCGATGGCGCTGGCCTGGGGCGAAGGCGGCGAGCAGAACGCGCCCTTGGGTCGCGCCGTCATCGGTGGCTTGATTCTGGCCACCATTACCACCCTGTTCGTGGTTCCGTTGGTATATAGTCTGTTGCGTACCAAGCCGCCGGTGGATCACGCCCATCAACTGGAACGAGAGGAGCAAGACCACTTGCGAAACGAAATGCTGCTTCGCGGCGATTTGCAATGAACCAACTTCAATCCATAGAAGACCGCTTGCGCGCGGAAAATGACGCGCTCCGCCGCCAACTGGAAGAACAGAAGCGCGCCCACGCGCCAAAAAATCCATCCGCCTGGACCGGCGTCGCGGTATTCCTGATGCTGTGCGCGCTGGCGCTGGGCGGGTACTACCTGGGCTATCTTCCGCGCCAGAAACGCGAGATGGTGCTCGCCGCCGAATCGCAGACCCAATCCGGCAGCCTTCCCGTGGTGAATGTGACCGCGGTCACGCGCTCGGCTTCCACCGATAGTCTGGTTCTGCCAGGCAATATCCAGGCGGTTACGGAAGCGCCCATCCTGGCGCGCGCGAGCGGCTATGTCAAGCAGCGCAACGCCGATATCGGCGACCGCGTTGCCGCCGGCCAGGTACTGGCCGAAATCGAAGCGCCCGAGCTCGATCAACAGATCCGCCAGGCCAAGGCGGCCGCCGAGCAGGCCGATGCCGCCGTGCAGCAGGCGGACGCCAGCCTGCAGCAGGCGCGCAGCAACGAGAACCTGGCGCATGTCACATTCGACCGCTTCAATAAACTGGCCGACAAGGGCGTGATCTCAAAACAGGACAACGATACCTACCGCCTCCAATGGGCCGCGCAGCAGTCGAACGTGCAAGCCCTCGAAAAGGCCGTCAATGCCGCCAAAAGCAACGCCGCCGCCGCCGAAGCCAACGTAGCCCGCTTAACCGATCTGCTCGGTTACCTCACCGTCCGCGCCCCCTTCGCCGGCGTCATCACGCAGCGCAATATCGATACCGGCGTCTTGGTCACCGAGGGCAGTACGATGCTCTACCGCATCGCTCAGGCCGACCGCCTGCGCACTTATCTCAACGTGCCGCAGATCGACGCCGATTCCGTACATGTTGGACAGAAGGCCACGCTCATCATTCCCGATCTTGCCGGACGCAAATTCGTTGGCACGGTGACCCGCACCAGCAACTCGCTCGACCCCTCTACCCGCACGCTGCTCACTGAAGTGCAGGTGGCCAACTCCGGCGGCCTGCTGATGCCCGGGATGTATACGCAGGTGGATCTCGCGGTCCCGCGCAAGGATCCGCCGCTGGTGATACCGGGCGATACCCTGGTAGTGCGCGGCAACGGTCCGCAAGTGGCCGTGATGGCGGCCGACGGCGCCGTTCACTTCCAGGTTGTCCAACTGGGCCGCGATTTCGGCGATCGCCTGGAAGTGCTCTCCGGCCTGCATGAAGGCGATCGGTTAGTGGTGAACCCCAGCGATTCCGTGCGCGAAGGCGCCAAAGTGAAACCGGCTTCCTCCGCGGAAAAAGGTCCCCGCTCGTGAGCCGAGCGGGTCTTTTGTGGGGCGGGTTGTCAACCCGCGGCCGATTGCCAATCGGCCTGCTCGCATATTTGCTACTGCCCTGCCGCGGCCCAGCAACTTCCCCCCATCTCCCGCCCCGTCAGCCTCGATAACTCCCAACGCATCCGCGACCTCCTGCGGGCGGGCAGCATTTCCCTTTCCCTACAAGATGCCCTCGCACTTGCCATCGAGAACAATCTCGATGTAGAGCTGCAGCGCTTCACCCTGCCGCAAGGCGATACCGACTTGCAGCGCGCCAAAGGCGGGGGCGTGGTGCGCGGCTTAAACTATACGCTTTCCGAGGTCCCGGTCGGCGTCGGCGGTCCGTTGAGTCCTTTGGTGACCAGTCCCGCCGCTACCGGCAGCGCCACCAATGGGACCTCCGTCCCCACCAACGCGCTCGAATTGGGCGTGCTCGGCGAGCCGCAGGATAACTACTCCATGCAGGGGACCCTTCCGCAATCGAATGGCACGGCCGTGCCGATTTTCGATCCCGCCATCGTGGGCCTGCTCAATTGGACCCACCAGACCACGCCCCAAACAAATTCCCTCGCATACGGCCAGCCCGCGCTCGTAACGCAAGGCTTTACCGCCAATGCCGGCGTGCAGCAAGGCTTCTCCACCGGCGGCCAGGTTTCGCTGAATTTCGATAATAGTCATCAGTCCGCCAACGCGCTCACCAGCGCCTACAACCCTTACACCGGCTCCAGCCTCGGCCTCAACATCACCCAGCCGCTGCTGCGCGGCTTCGGCATGAGCCTGAACCGGCGATTCATTCGCATCGCCGGCAATGAGCGCCGCATCGCCAGCTTGCTGTTCCAGCAGCAGCTCATCGCCACCGTTTATGGCGTGGTGCGGCTCTACACCGATTACGTGGCGCTCTATGAGGACGAAAGAGTCAAGGAGGAGACGGTACGGCTGGCCGAAAAGCTGCTTTCCGACACCAACGCGCAAGTGGAAGAGGGCACGCTCGCGCCTGTGGAATCGACGCGCGCCAACGCCCAGGTATTCTCCACCCGCCAGGACCTGATCAACGCCCGCGGATTGCGCGAGGAGCAGGAAGCCATTCTCAAAAACGTGCTGACGCGCAGCGAGGACGAAGCCATTCGCTCCGCCCACATCGTCCCCACCGCTACGCTCGAAATACCCGAGCAGCCCGAGATTCGTCCCATCCAGGACCTTATCGGCGAAGCCCTCGCCAACCGTCCCGACCTGGGACAAGCGCGCCTGCAAGTCGATAACTCGCTCATCGGCTTGCAAGGGGCCAGGAACGCTACCCTGCCGGAAGTCGACTTGGTTGGCGTCGCACAGAATAACGGATTAGCCGGACCGCTGACGGGTAACCTCTCGAATCCGAATCAGCCGTTTTCCGGAGGTTACGGCAGCGCGTTGGGCCAGGTGCTGGCGCGCGATTATCCTACTTACGGCGTCGGCGTTCAAGTGACCTTGCCTATCCATAACCGCATCGCCGAGTCCGACCTGGCGCGCGACGAGTTACAAGTCAAGCAATCCCAGATCCGCGTGGCCCAGCTTCAGAATCAGGCCAAATTAGAGGTGGAAGACGCGCTCATCGCCATGCGCCGCTCCCGTTCCGCATATGAGGCGGCCGAGCAGGCGCTCAAGTTTCAGCAGCAATCGCTCGAGGCCGAGCAGGCCAAGTTCGAAGTGGGCGCATCCACGGCGTTTTTCGTGATCCAGTACGAAAGCTTAGTGGCGCAGGCGAAATCGACCGAGGTGGCCGCCAAGAGCTCCTATGTAAAAGCTAACGCGGCGTTACAGCGAGCCTTGGGGTCGATCCTCTCCGACAACGGAATTTCGATAGACGCTGCGGTGAAAGGGAAGATGTAGCGCCGGTCTTAACAGAACGGGACCTTGAGTAGCCGCTGCTCGACCTTGCATCTCAGACGTCCGCACGGCGACAATCGAAATATGGGCGCGCTTGTCGATGCCATCCCCTTAGCTGCGGATGCCGACGCTGTCTATCGTATTGGCGGGACACGCGTCACGCTGGACCTCGTGGCTCGGGCATTCAATCGAGGCGCGACGGCGGAAGAGATCGTGCAGAGGTTCACTAGCCTGGAGCTGTCCGACGTCTACCAAGTGATCGGCTACTATCTGAAGCACAGCGCCGAATTCGCGGGCTACTTTGAGAAACGCGAACGAGAAGAGAGGGAATTGCTGGCCGCTCACCCCGAGTGGTCGCCTAAGGCACTTCGGGAACGCTTGCTGGCACGACGCAAAACGCCGTGAAATAGTTGGCCGACGAGAACTTCGATAACAATGTTGTTCGGGGCGTTTTGCGCCGGTCTCCTGGATTTCTACGATCACCCCAGCGCGGCTCCAGCAATTGCAAAACGCGGGCCGTTGCGCTCCGATACTTCTCGTGCCCGACTGGCTCCCGACGGTCAGACGATCGATGACATTCTTTTGGTGGACGAATGTTCAACGAAAGCCGATTGGGCTACTGGCGTCCTGTATCTGCCGCTTCGCTAAACATCCATACTGGCATCGCCGATTCGGAGCGCATCCAACTCTTTGCAGCTTCCGCTCAAAGTGGGGCAGCCGCTTCCGCCTGCGCACCCGCAAGCCGCGCACAGGCCTCCCGTCTTAGCAGAACGGGGCTAACAGATGATGGCTGATATTTTCAAGACGCGCGCAGTCGTTGCATTCCTGGTGGCGGCCCGAGCGGCTGTGCAGGAGGAGATACTCGAGCTGCTCCATCATGACCTCATCGTGCGGCGCAGGCTGGATGTAATGGACCTCTGGTCCCGCGCTTAAAACGGCTTCGGCCAACTGCGAAAATTGGAGATTTTCCATGGCATTTCTGCCCTCCTGCCCCTACTAATCGGCTGTTTTTCCATTTAGTACAGAGCGCCCGCCAAAAACCGCCCGCAATCCACGCCCTTTCCGTTATCCTGAGTGTTGGCACGAATTTATCCATTCCAACCGTTCCGCTACACCTCCGCGGCCGGTCCCTTACAGAATCTGGTCACGCAGCCTTACGATAAGATTTCGCCCGAAATGCAAGCCCATTATCTGGCGCAAAGTCCGTACAATCTGGTGCGCGTGATTCTGGGCCCGAGCGAGCCCGGTGACAACGGCAGCCGTAACGTATACACGCGCGCCGCCGGTTATCTGAATTCCTGGATCGGCTCCGGCATTCTGGCCCGCGATGCCGAGCCGGCCATCTACCCCTATTTCCAGGAGTTCACCGTCCCCGATAGCGGCGACCGGCTGGTGCGCAAGGCCTTCATCGCTCTGGGCGCGGTGGAGGACTATTCCGCCAACATCGTGCATCGCCATGAGCGCACGCTGGCCGGTCCCAAGAAGGATCGCCTCGATCTGCTTCGCCAGACCCGCGCGCATTGCGAGCTCATCTTCATGCTCTATTCGGATCCCGCAGGCGCTATCGATGCGCTGCTCGATCAAGCCGCTGCCGCCGCGCCCCTGGGAGAAGTTACCGACGAATACGATGCCACCCATCGCATTTGGAAAACCGCGGGCGCGGAGCCCATTGCGCAACTCATGGCGGATAAGAAGCTGCTCATCGCCGATGGCCATCATCGCTATGAAACCGCGATGGCGTTCCGCAACGAGAATCCCGGCGTTCCGGGTGCGGATCGCGTGCCCATGGCCTTTGTGAATATGCACTCTCCCGGCCTGCGGATATTGGCCACCCATCGCCTCGTCGCCGGACTCTCCGCGCCGCGGATTGACGGATTTCTGCGCGCCGCCGCGCAAGACTTCAAAATTCAGGAAATCGAATCGGTAGAACGGCTCCAGCAGGCATGGACGTCTAACACCACCGGGTGCTCCCTGATCGGCGCCGCCATCGGCGGCCAACTCTACCTCTTTCAAGAGCGCGACGCGCGCGACGAGCTGGATATCCGCCTCCTGCACGATCTCTTATTAGGCAAAGCCCTGGGAATCGATGAAGAGGCAGTGCGCAACGAGCGGTTTGTCCGTTACGTGCGCGGCATCGATGCGGCCATAGAGGCGGCGCGTTCGGGCGAAGCGCAGATCGCTTTTCTGCTGAAGCCCACCTCGGTTCAACAGGTAGCGGATACCAGCTTCGCCGGCGGCGTCATGCCGCAGAAGTCCACCGATTTTTATCCCAAGCTGTTGTCGGGATTGACCATCTACAAGCTGGATTCGTAGGTTTGTGGGGCAGGATGGCAGGGGTACCCTCTGGGTCCGGCGGATTGTTAATCCCGCCCTTCGCTCGCCCAGATCTCCTGCCCCCCAGCGGACATCGATTCCCGCAATCGGACACTCGCGCCGCGCCCTACCCGCGCTTTAGGTTCCTTGGGCGGGCGCCTAACGTGCATCACCCGATTGTGGACATGCCTGCCGCCACCACCGTCGTGCCGCCGCGCTCTAAGCCGTTCCGCATTCTGATTTGCGACGATCAGGTGGACGTACTCGAGGCCATGCGCCTACTGCTCAAGGGACAGGGCTGGCAATCGGTGAGTGTCGAGTCGCCGCGCGCTTTGCTTCAGGCCGCACGTACCGAACCGTTCGACCTTATTCTGGCCGATCTCAACTATACCCGCGACACCACCTCCGGAGAAGAAGGACTGGACCTGCTCGCGAGTTTGGACGCGCAGGGCAATACCGCCCCGGTAATCGTGATGACCGCCTGGGGCAATGTGGATCTGGCCGTGAACGCCATGCGCCGCGGCGCTTGCGACTTCATCCAGAAGCCCTGGGACAACGACCGCGTGGTGGCTTCCATCCGCAAGCAGGCCGATTCCGAGCGGCGCCGTAAGTCCGAGATGGAGATCGCCGCCAACGTGCAGCAGAAGCTGTTTCCCCACCACTTGCGCCGCCTGGAAACGGTGGATTACGCCGGCCAATGCGTAGCCGCGCGCGAAGTGGGCGGAGATTATTACGATTTCTTGGAGGTTGCCGAGCACACCCTGGGCTTCGTGCTCGCCGATGTTTCCGGCAAGGGCGTTCCGGCGGCCCTGTTAATGGCGAATCTCCAAGCGTGCTTTCGCAACCAGCCGCCCGGTGCGCTGCTGCGGCCCGCCGAAGCCCTCGCCGCCGTCAACCGCCACTTCTTCGCATCCACCGCCGCCGAGCGCTTCGCCACGCTATTTTTCGGCATCTATAACGATCGCACCCACCGCCTGCGCTACGTGAATTGCGGCCACTGCGCTCCCCTGCTGCTGCGGACTTCGGGCGCGATCGAGCGCTTACTTCCCACCGCCACCATGCTCGGCGCCTTTGCCCAATGGACCGGCGCCGAAGCTGAGACCGAGCTTCGCGCCGGCGATTGCCTGGCGATCTACTCCGATGGCGTCACCGAATCCGGCGGCGAAGCCGGCGAAGAATTCGGTGAAGCCCGCCTGCAGTCCGCCATGCGCGCCCAACCCTGGCCCAGCGCCGCCGCGCTGGTGCAATCTATTGTCGAAGCCGTATCCGAATTCAGCCGCGGATCGCGCGATGACGATGTCACCGTGGTGGCATTGCGCGGAATTTAAGCCTCTGACGGGTTGACTCGCCCTGCCGCGAGTGGCCCTGCTTCGCATCGGTCGTGGATTGAGAATCGGCATATCGAGAGGGGAACTCTAACGCGATCTCAAATGCAGCGCTCAGGTCGGTGTAACCCGGACGAGGCCGAAACCTATAAGTTCTTTGAGGAGGTCCGCCGTGCGCGCTTGAATATCGTCAGCCCTCGAATTCGATATACCCGATGCTTTTCCATGACAGTCACCGCGCCCAACGGGCTAAGAAGAGCATGTAGGCTTTGGTCAGCGTGCGTTTACCGTCGCCCCAGGGGACTTCTTCCACAGCCACAATGCCGCAGCGGCGACAGTTGACGCGCCGCATGGTGTACAGAAGGAAGACGAGAAAACCCCACAGGGGACTGAACTCAAAGCGTCGTTCGGCGAGTTCGTCGTAACCGGCGCCGGCAAATGGCAGCGCGAGCAGACTGCGGCCGAACCCTTGCGCGATCGCGCGGGCAATTCGATACTCTTCTTGTCGGCACTGAAGTGGGCGTGCTGGTAGACAATACCTCGGAAAAGGCTGGCAGCGGTTTAGAATTCTGATCAGTTCCATGGCGCGGAAGCGGGCGGCGGCGAATCTCTACCACAAAACGCTCCAGACCCGTGAGCCGCGGTGTCGATAAACGCTGCGCGACAAGGCAGGACTTTGCGGTTTTGTGCCGGTTGAAGGCCAGCCGAACAAGTCGGCTGAATTTCCCGCCAGCGCGTTCACACTTTCGGGTGACGGTCGTGCCAGCTTGTCGCCTGCTCGTAAGCATAAGCGATGCGGCATAGCATCCCCTCGCTCAGTCGCCGCCCCGTGAACTGGATGCTGTAAGGGACACCCTCCGGCGCGAATCCACACGGCAGGCATATAGCCGGCACGCCGGCGAGGTCCATCGGCATGGTGAATTCTGAACTACGCGGAGCGGCGGCGGACCAGGCAGCGTGATAGGGGGCCATTGGCCCCACTTGCAACTCGTGAGTAATGGGCCATGCCGGATCGCCGCCGGCCGGTCCGGCCATCGCATCCACCGATTCGAGTAATGCCGCGAACTGTGTGGTCAGTTCTGCCTGCTGCTTTCGGGCGACTGACAATTGCCTGGACGTAACGTGCAAACCGGAAGCCAGGAACTCACGCAGATACGGTCCATACTCGCTCGCGCGAGATGGGTAGTTGGCCGCGTGCGCCGCGGCCATCTCGGAGGAACAGATGGGCATCCATGTGTCGACAACCGATGCAACGTTCGGCATCTTCACGTCAACAATCTTTGCACCGAGACTCTCCAAAACCTTGATTGCATTTTCGAGCGCTGCGGCGTGATCGCCATCGATACCTTTCAGTGCATAGGTGCGATCCAGGCCGATTCGCAAATTTTCGATGCCCTGGCCGATCTGGCCAGTCACGTTCGATGGCGGCTCGTTCAACGAGGTTGGGTCCTCCGGATCGAAGCCCGCGATTGCATCGAACATAATCGCGGCATCAGCCACTGTGCGGGCAATCGCCCCGACGTGGTCGAGTGAAGGGGCCATGGCCAGCACGCCATAACGACTGACCCGGCCATAGGTCGGCTTCAATCCCACAACTCCGTCGGCCGACGATGGGTTCCGAATCGAGCCCCCCGTGTCTGTCCCGATCGAGGCGAAACACAGGCCTGCCGCTGTGGCTACACCCGATCCGCTCGAGGACATGCCAGGCCAGCGGTCCGCTCGCCACGGATTAACAGGGACGTCGAAGGACGGGTTGTACCCGGCGGCTGCTCCTTCCGAAAGGTTGAGCTTTCCGAGTATGACGGCCCCCGCGAACCGCAGTTTCGAGACCACGGTGGCATCGAAGGTGGGAACGAAATCCTTAAGGACAGCAGTTCCGCCCATCGTGCGAACGCCTTTCGTGTAGCACAAGTCTTTGATCCCGATCGGCACGCCATGGAGAGGTCCGCGATAGCGACCGGCCTCAATTTCGCGAAGGCTCGTGCTGGCGTCAGCCAGAGCCTGTTCACTCATCAGCGTGGCGAAGCTCTTCAATTCGGAGTCGAGTCTATTGATGCGCTCCAGCATCCCCTTGGTCAAATCCACAGGAGACAGATCGCGCGATCGGATTCGCCGCGCTACATCGCGGAGACTCGTGAAATAAAGATCCCCGCCGGCTTCGATCACCGATGGTGAGGAAGAAGCCGCCGGTTTGCATGCGCCTAACGGAACAATGGCACTGGCTCCGATGAAAGCCATGGCTTGCCGCCTATTGAGCTTGTTTTGGTTCAAACGCGCCTCTGATGGAAATCTGTCCTCACCGGAAAACTCAACCGAATGCACACTACTGGCCTGGACCGTTTCAGTTTACCACCACCGGGTGCGGGCTTGCGGAGGCTTCAACGGCCCGATAGATCGGTACTGACGGCGTAGCGTTTACCGGAGAGGGCAAACCAACTATTTCGAAAAGCAACTGGCTACGAACCGGAAAAGCTGAAGCCGCCCTATCCACATCGGGTTCGCGGGCTGCCAGCCGAGCTTCCGGCGCCCATCGGAGCGTATCGGTGACCCACAGATTTCTCCGGCGAGGCATGCCTGTAAGCACGGCAGTTTAGCGCGGGTACTCCACTATCGTATCGTAGAGCATTTCTTACTTTCTTATCCGCGTTCATTTACCTTAATTGGCAGTCTAATTCTTTCTCTCCTACCCTAATCCCTCAACTCACGCCTAATCAGAATGTTACATCCGGCTCGGCGCCTCAGCGTCTTTGGGTCCAAAATCCCTCTTCTTATGAGTCACAACATTTTTGCATTTATTTTTCCCCATTCTTTCCTAATTCCACCAATAACTTACAGGAATTCCCGGTCTCCCGGGTGGCCTAAATCTGGAACCGCCATCGTAAAGTGGAATTGGCGGCACACTATCCGCCACCGGAGGGATAGCATGTTCGAAAGTAATGACGGTATCAAAGAGCCTAACTTCAAAACCCGCGATCCGCGCGCGCTCAACGCTTATCGTCACGGCCTGACCGGCCAGATTCATATCCTCACCGGCCCAGACTTCGAGGCCTACAAGAAGCACTGCAACGGCATCCACGAGTCTCTCGCGCCCCAAGGCGCTCTCGAAAGCGACCTCGCGCAATCCATCGCCGAAGACCGTTGGCGCCTGCAGCGCGCCGCCGGTCTTGAAAGCTCCATCTTCGCGCTTGGCCTCTCCACTCCCGGAGACGTCCAGGTCAATGGAAGCAATCCCGAAATCGACGTCGCTTTCGCTCAGGCTCGCACCTGGCTCTCCGAAGGCAAGAACCTCCAGTTGCTCAGCCTCTACGAGAGCCGCATCAACCGCCACGTGGAAAAGAACATGGAGCAGCTTCGCCGCCTGCAAGCCGAGCGCGCGGCCGCCCTGCAGAAAGCCGTGGAAGAGGCCGAGCTACTCACCCAACTGGCCGAAAGTGAAGGCAAAGTATATGACATCGAGCGCGAGTTTATGCCGGAGCTGGACCAGCCTAAGTTTGTTTTTTCAGCATCCGAGATCGCCCGTCGCGTAACCCGCAGCCGTCGTCTGGCACAGGCCAAAAAGCAGTTCACCCCGCACAAAAAGGCCGCCTAGCACCGCCGGACGAGCTTCACCGGCACGGATCTTTGACAACTGAATATCTCCTTGGCCTCGGGTGACGTAAGCTCCAGCTTGACGGGGCCTGATACTGCCGGTGGCGCTCTTCGATGGCTGGCCCCGCTCATCGCGTTCGCGGTTCACCACCGCGGATAAGGGCACGGGCCGGACGAATCGGGTAGCCGCGCGGGTTCTACAATCGAATATATGAAGTTCCTCTGGTGCGCCGCGCTTGCCGCCACACTCTCGGCGCAAACCTATTCCGGCGCGAAAGCCACTGACGACGTTATCGCTCAGGCCATCGCGCAAAAGCGACTGCCCGGCGCCGTGCTGATCGTTGGCCATAACGGCCAGATCGTCTATCGCAAAGCCTATGGCGACCGCGCGCTGGTTCCCCAAGTCGAGGCCATGACGCTCGACACGGTTTTCGATCTGGCCTCGCTGACCAAAGTAATCGCCACTACCTCCTCGCTCATGAAGCTCTTCGAGCAGGGCAAGTTTCAGCTCAACGACAAGATCACGCAATACATTCCGGAATTTCAAAACGGCAAAAGCAATATCACCATCCGCAATCTCTTCACCCATTTTTCCGGGTTGAGGCCGGATGTGCCGCTCGCGCTGCCCTGGAGCGGCTACGATACCGGCATCCGCCTCGCCTGCACCGACGCGCCCGCGGGACCGCCCGGCGCCCGCTACGTCTACAGCGACATCAACTTCATCCTGCTGGGCGAATTGGTTCATCGGCTGAGCGGGCAGATGCTGAACGACTACGCGCGCGAGAACGTCTTCCAGCCGCTGGGTATGAACAATACCACCTTTCTGCCGCCTGCATCCTGGCTGCCGCGCATCGCGCCCACCGAGCGTCTGGCGGCCACAGGCATCCCTTTGCGGGGCGTGGTGCATGACCCTACCGCGCGCAACATGGGCGGCGTGGCCGGACACGCCGGGCTATTTTCCACAGCGGACGACCTGGCTCGCTTCGCCCAAATGATGCTCAACGGCGGGGAATTGGATGGCGTCCGTCTCTTCGACCCGCTGACCATCCGCAAATTCACCGAACCGCAAAGTCCGCCCGATCAGCCCATTCTGCGCGGCCTCGGCTGGGACATCGATTCGCCCCACTCCGGCAATCGCGGCGAACTGTTTCCCATCGGCTCGTTCGGCCACACCGGCTTTACCGGAACTTCTATTTGGATCGATCCTTCCACCCAGACCTACGTGATTCTGCTGGCGAATAGCGTACACCCAACGGCTCGTCCCGCGCTCACGCCGGTGCGCTCGAAAGTCGCCACCATTGCCGCGGCATCCGTGGGAATCGCGGTGCAAGGCGTGACCCTTACCGGCTATAACGAAACCTTCACCGCGGCGGGCGTACACCGCGACGTCGCCCGCAACGCTAAGACGCTCACCGGCCTGGATGTTCTCGAGTCGAATAACTTCCAGCCGCTACAAGGCAAGCGCGTTGGCCTTATCACCAATCAGACCGGCGTGGATAATCGCGGCCGCCGCAATATCGACCTGATGCGCCAGGCGGGAGTCAAGCTGGCGGCGCTGTTCTCGCCCGAGCATGGCTTCGCGGGGAAGGAAGACCGCCCTGGAATTCAGGACGCGGTCGATTACCGCACGGATCTCAAAATTTTCAGTCTCTATGGCGCGACGCTGCGGCCCACGCCGGAGATGCTGCGCGGCCTTGACGCCCTGGTCTTTGACATTCAAGACGTGGGAGCGAGATTTTACACCTATGAAACCACCATGGCGTATGCCATGGAAGCCGCCGCCAAAGCCGGCGTTGTCCTATTACGTTCTAGACCGTCCTAACCCCATCACCGGCAACCGTGTGGAAGGTCCGCCGCTCGATGCGGAAGATAAGTCGTTCGTCGGCTACTGGCCCGGTTTGCCGGTGCGCCACGGCATGACAATGGGGGAGTTGGCGCAGCTTTATAACGGCGAAAATAGGATCGGCGCGAATCTCACCGTCGTGCCCATGCGCGATTGGAATCGTGGCGACTGGTTCGATTCCACCGATCTCCCGTGGACCAACCCTTCGCCCAATATGCGTAGCCTGAATGCCGCCACGCTCTATCCCGGGCTGTGCCTGCTGGAGTTCGCGAAAAATTATTCGGTAGGGCGGGGAACCGATTCGCCCTTCGAGCAGACCGGCGCCGACTTTATCGGGGGCCGCGAGCTGGCAGCGTACCTAAACGCGCGCCAAGTCCCGGCGTGCGGGTTTATCCCACCAGCTTTACGCCCACCGAATCGAACTTTAAGGGAGTGCGTATAGAGGGCGTCCGCTTCGAGATTACCAACCGCGAGATTTTCGATTCCACGCGCCTCGGCCTGGAAGTGGCGGCGGCTATCCAAAAGCTGTATCCGGGTAAGATCGATTTCGCCGGCGGCGCGAGATTGATTGGCAGCGCCGACGTTATCCGGCGGCTGGCGGCGGGCGACGACCCGCGGACGATTGAGGAAAGCTTCAACGGCAAAGTGCAAGATTTCGTACAGCTTCGCTCAAAGTATCTCCTCTATCCGTAGCCCGAAAGATTCGCCTGCCAACGTGGCTTGCACGCTATTATGGCTGTATGGGCCGCATGTTTCGCCATGTTACGCGATTTTGTTTCGCTGTCTTGATCGCGGCGCTGCCCGCCGCCGCCCAGCTTCCGAGTAACTCTACTCTCAAAGGATCCTACTGGGTCCGCTATCTGGGCATCATTGGATATCCCAGCGATCAGGCGTTAAGCTTCGCCGGAACCATGATTTTTGATGGCAATGGAAACTTCACTGTAACCGGCACAGGTTATTACTTCAGTGGCTCGAGCCTGACTCTTCCGGTCAGCGCCAGCGGCAGTTACGCCGTCTATTCCGGCGGGACGTTCTCGATTAACAACCCGTTCACCCAGAATGCGGCCAACCTGTTTGGCGGCGTGGGCGTCAATGGCATCGCGGTAGGCAGCAGCACCGATTCCATCCGCAATATGAGGATCTCTTCGTTGCGATTCCGCAAAGCTCCAGCTGCAACCCCGGCAACGTTAAGCGGAACATATCGCGTGGCTGGGCTGGAGTTCGCCGGCGGCAGCCTGGCCGGAATGCGGAATCCCTTCTTCAATATCACCGCCGACGGCAAGGGCAACCTGGGGAATGTCACTCTGGGCGGAACGTCGATGGCGTTGAACGACGCTCCGGCTACCCAGACCTCGCCCGGCGCCACTTATACTCTGACTGCTCTTGGCAGCGGTACCATGACTTTTCCGGCGCCCAGCGGCGTAACCACCGCCAATCAGTTAATTGCCGGCGCGAAGAACTTATATGTCTCTCCCGATGGAAATTTCTTTATCGCCGGCTCGCCTACGGGATATGACATGCAGGTCGGCGTCAAAGCTATGACCACCGGCGGGGCCGCGGCCCTTTCCGGACTCTATTTTTCATCTACTGTGGAGAATGACAACTCAACTGGGCCTTTTTCGTATCAGGGTGCGGTTGATGAGATTCCATCTATCCAGGAAGAGATCTACCATTGGCGCGAGAATTTCGACGGCTATTCATCTAACGATCTTACTTTCACGGATAACTTCGCGCCCAACGACGACGGTACCGCCGTGGGAGATAGCTATCTCTTCGCGGAGGGCGCCAGCGGAAACTATGCAGTGCAGGTAGGGGCGGGCGGCTATTACTTTTTGACTGTGAATGTGAAAGTGCCGACTTACACAGGAACTGGCGTGTTCCTGAATCCTTCAGGCATTGTGAATGCGGGAAGCAGCGCGCCTTTTACGGCTCAGATTACGCCCGGCGAGGTGATCACGCTATACGGCTCGGGATTCACTTCGAGTGCCACGTCCGGTGACCGCTTCGGCGCCGGTGCCCACGACTTTGGGCGGCGTACAGGTAACTGTGAATGGCACTTTGGCGCCGGTCTATTACGTGTCTCCGAGCCAAATCAATGCGATAGTTCCATATTCGACTCCGAATGACGGGTCTCTGCTGAATATTCAAGTAACCAGCTAACGGATCGCAGTCCAATATAGTGCAGGAGTACAGCGGGCTGACAGCGCCCCGGCGTATTCGCCGTTACGCACGCGAATGGAACTCTTGTGACCACGGGCAGTCCCGCGAAAGTAGGCGAGACTCTGGTAGCGTACGCTTGCGGCTTAGGTGCTACCAATCCGTCGATTAGGGCAGGAGCGATTCTCCGCGGCCGATACGTTGGTGAATCCGCTCACCGTATACCTGGACGACAATAATGGCAACGTGACCCAAGCGACGGTGGCTTACCAGGGTCTCGCGCCCGGTGGCCCGCCGGACTCTATCAGATCAATTTCGTCGTGCCCTCAGGCGTGACGCTCAACAGCACCGGAGCCACCAATGTCCCAACTGGACTTGCTGGCTCCGGACGGCGACGAGAACATCCAGGCGCCCGTTCCGATTTCCCACTGAGGCAGCTAATGTGGGGCAGGATGGTATCCTGCGGCCGATTGTTAATCGGCCTCCCGCGATGCGCTAACCCGCCGGCTTTCAACGGCGCTCAAGCAATATGCGAAACTGTTTCTTCCGTGGACCATCCCATTCAAGTTGAGCGGCTCCAGAAATCTTACGGCTCCTTCGCCGCCGTCAAGTCCATCGACTTCGAGGTCCACGCCGGTGAAGTCTTCGGCTTGCTTGGGCCGAACGGCGCCGGTAAGACAAGCACGGTCGAGATCCTTGAGGGCCTGCGCTCGCGCAGTGGCGGGCGCGTCAGAGTGCTCGGCTGCGATCCCGAGGTGCAGACCCTGCAGCTCAAGGATCGCATCGGCGTGTGCCTGCAAGACACCAATCTGCAGGAAAAGATCAAAGTCCGCGAAGCCATCGAACTCTTCGCCAGTCTCTATACCCGCAGCGTCGATGGCGTATCGCTGCTGAAGCGCCTGCAGCTTTGGGAGAAACGCGAGGCGCTCTACACCACTCTTTCCGGCGGACAGAAGCAGCGGCTCGCGCTGGCGCTGGCGCTGCTCAACGATCCGCAGGTGCTGTTTCTCGACGAGCCATCCGCGGGCCTCGACCCGCAGGCGCGCCTCGAAATCCATGAGCTGGTGCTGGACCTGCGCCGCGAACAGCGCACCATTCTCCTCACCACGCACTACATTGAGGAGGCGGAGAAGCTGTGCGACCGCGTCGCTATTGTGGACGAGGGACGAATCATCGCTATGGGAACGCCGCGCGAGATTCAGGAGCGCACGCTCGCCACTCCGTCATCGAAATAGAACTCGCGCAGCCGGTAGGCGAGGCAGAGCTGCCGGTATGGCCGGAGGCCGACCCGCCCACTATTTTGGACGGGCGGAGACACCTCGCCGTCGTCTCGCGCCGCCCGGCGCGGACCATTGTCGCTATGGTCAAGTGGCTGGACGACCATGGCATTGAGCTGTCGGACATCCGCATCAAGCGTCCGTCGCTCGAAGAAGCGTTCATCGAACTCACCGGAAAGAGTCTTCGCGAATGAGAATCTATCTCGCATTCTTCCGCAACAACATGCGGCTTACGTTGCGCGACCGGGGAGTTTTGATCTTCAATTTCCTTTTTCCCTTCATCTTCTTCTTCGCGTTTGCCGAGTTGTTCCACGCCGGAACCGGCCAGGGGATCGCCTTCTTTGTAGCCACAGTGCTGGTATGGGCATTCTGGGCAATGGACTGTGGGGAGCGGGAATGCGCGCGGTGCAGGAGCGCGAGGGCAATATTCTACGGCGCTTCAAGGTGACGCCGATTACGCCGCTGCCGATCCTGCTCGCGTCCATGGCCAGCGGCTGGCTGCTCTATATTCCGGTTCTGGTATCGCTGGTCGCGCTGGCGCACTTTCAGTACGCCATGCCTATGCCGCGAAACTGGCTGTCGCTGTTTGTGATGTGCTCGGTGGGGCTATGCGCTTTTCGCGCGATCGGGCTGATTCTGGCCTCGGTGACCAATACCATGCAAGAGGCCACGATTCTGATTCAGGTGCTCTACATGCCCATGTTGTTCCTCAGCGGCGCAACGGTGCCTTCGGCCATTCTTCCCAAATGGGCGCAGACGCTGGCGGAATTCATGCCGGCCTCTTACCTGGTATCGGGGCTGCAAGGCATCTTCTTCCAGAATCAAAATCTCGCGAACAATGCCGGAGCCATTGGCGCGCTGCTGCTGACTCTGGTGATGGGGCTGTTTTTGGCGATGCAGTTGTTTCGCTGGGAAAAGGGCCAGAAGATCCCCCCGCGCAATAAGCTCTGGGTGCTGGCGGTGCTGGCGCCGTTCCTCTTGATGGGCTGCTATCGGGCGTATAGCAAAGATCACATCGGCCAGAATGAAGCGCTCTTCCGCGATCTGCAACGCTCGGGCGCGGTGTTGATTCGCAACGCGCGCATATTCACCGGCGACGGTCAAACCATCGAAAACGGCGCGGTGCTGGTACGCGACGGCAAAATCGCCGGCGTCTTTGAGCAAGGCGCCGCGCCCGATGCGGATAAGATCCGCGCCGATTCCGTCGAGGGCGCCGGCAAGACTCTGCTGCCGGGCCTGATCGACGTTCATGTGCATCTGGGCGGGCCGGCCGGTGCATCATCCGCACATCGAGCGACGATTTCGAGCCGCAGAAGGCCTTTCCGCGCGCCGCCGAGGCATTGCTGTACAGCGGCGTCACCGCGGCCCGCAGCGTCGGCGACGCGCTCGATGAGTCGCTGACGCTGCGCGCGCAAATCGCCAGCGGCAGCCAGCTCGGCTCGCAGCTCTTCGTCTGTGGACCCATGTTCACCACCGAAGGCGGCCACGGCACGGAATTCACCAAATATGTTCCGGCCTCGCTCCGCGCGACCGTTGCCGCGCAGATCGTCCGCACGCCCAAGACGCCGGAGGAGGCGCGGAGGCAGGTGGATGAATTGAAACGCGCGGGCGTCGACGGAATCAAGGTGATTCTGGAAGCCGGATGGGGCGAAGGCATGCTCTACGACCGGCTCGATCTGCTGCTGGCGCGCGCTGTAGGCGAAGAAGCGCACGCGCAGAATTTGCCCCTGGCGGTACATACCGGCGACGCGCGCGACGTCACCGACGCCATCGATATCGGCGCGTCGTCTATCGAGCACGGGTCCATGCGCGACGAGATTCCCGATTCCGTTTTGGCGCGCATGGCCGCCAAGGGGATCTTCTACGACCCTACGCTGGGCGTCACCGAAGCCTACGCCAATTTCTACGCCGCGCGAGGAGATTCGCTGAACAATTCACTGGTGCAGCAAACCGTGCCGGGGCGGGTGCTTAAGGATACGCGTGATTTCCTGGCGTCCGGCAAAGGCGCCGATGCCGCCAAGGAAGCCACCTTCACCCGCGCGTTCGATCAGGGGCGCGCCAACCTGTTGCGCGCCTGGAAGGCCGGCGTGCCGCTGGTCATGGGGACCGACGCCGGCAATCCGCTGGTGTTCCATGGTCCGTCGATGCATCACGAATTGCAGCTTTGGGTACAGGCCGGGATACCGGTGGAAGTGGCGCTGCGAGCCGCCACGGTAAACGCCGCCAAGCTGCTGCGCGCCGGCAGTCACATCGGCGCCATTCGCCAGGGCATGGATGCCGATCTGCTGCTCGTAGACGGCGATCCGCTGCAGGACATCACGGCTACCGAGCGAATCTCGCTCGTGATCTTTAAAGGAGAACGTTTGCGGCGGGCGGACCTATTCAATCAGAAGTAGTTCGATCTGTTCCGCCACGCGCTCCGGCGCCTCCATGGGAATATAGTGCGTGCAATCGGCGAATACCATATCGCGTCCGTGCGTAAAGCGCGCGGCGAGATCCGGCGCGGTTGGCGATGTGCTGAGATCGAACACGCCTGGCTCTCGCGTTTTGCCCGCGCGAATCACGGTGACTGGTAATTCGATGCGCGCGATCTCCGGGTAGATATCCGACCCCGGCACTCTCGACTCGTGATAAATCGACGCTTCTATATCCGGCGGGCACGCCAGCACAAATTCATCTCCGCGCGGCAGGATGCCGAATTCGCAATAGTCGCGCAGGACTTGCGGATGCCAGCGGGAAAAAGGCAGCCGGTCGCGGAAGCGCTCGATCATCTCTTCGGCGGATTTCCAGACGTTGCGCCGCTTCTTGATGAACGCAGCGTCGGGCGGCTGTGTGCCGTAGAGCTCGCGCGAGAGGATGGTCGGGTCGATCAACAGCAGCGCGGCATATGTTTCGGGCCGCAGCGCCGCGGCGCAGACCGTAGAATGGCCGCCCATGGAATGGCCCACGCCGAGCGCGCCGCGAATGTCCCGCGCTTCGGCAACAGCCGTGATGTCGCGGCCGAAATCGCGCCACGCATAGGGCGGCTCGGGCTTACTACTGCGCCCATGACCGCGCAGCTCCACGGCGATCCGCCGCCGGCCGGGTAACGCCCGTGCGATAGCGTCCCAAGCCCGTCCGTGAAATCCGGTAGCGTGCGCGAAGAGCACAGGCGGGCCAGCGCCTGGCCATTCCCAAGCGGCAATATCTACGCCATTCGCAGGCGCCATAATCAATTCGGGCGGGGGGGCGTCCACGTGAGCATTCTCCCATGGGCGCGGATGATAGAAGCCACCAATGATAAAATCGGTGGCGCCATGGCAAATACGTATGTGCGCTGGGCGGCCACATTGTTTAGCTTTGCGATGCTCGCGTACAGCCAGTCCGGGCTTCCCAGCCTTTACGTTATTGGCGATTCCACTGCGAACAACGCCGATCGTCGCGGGTGGGCCGACCCCGCCGATATTGCCAAAGCCCAAGGCGTGACGTTCCTCGATATCACCAACGCCATCGCTGATACCTATGAAAAGCTCGGTCCCGAAAGAGTGAAGGAGTTTTTCCCCGAGGATCACACCCATACGACCGCCGCCGGCGCCGATCTCAACGCTTCACTGGTGGTGGCGGCGCTGAAAGGTAAAGGCATCCACCCGCTGGTGGATTATCTCTCGGCAAAGGGCCGGCTTGTGGCCGCCTATCCGGTGACGCTGGCGCCGCAGCTTACGGATCTGCGGTTGCCGGTTCCCGCAAATCCGAATTTGCCGACGCTGTTCCTGATTGGCGACTCCACCGTGCGTAATGGCCGCGCGGATGGCGCCAATGGTCAGTGGGGATGGGGCGAGCCCATCGTCGACTTTTTCGATACTTCAAAGATCAATGTGGTGAACCGGGCGGTAGGGGGTCTCAGCAGCCGCACGTACTTCACTGGCTATTGGGATCAAACGTTGGCACTGATCAAGCCCGGCGATTTCGTCATCATGCAGTTTGGCCACAACGATAGCGGACCGCTAGATGACGCCGCGCGCGCCCGCGGTACGCTGCGCGGCGTAGGCGATGAAACTAAGGAAGTCGAGAACCCGATCACCGGCAAGCATGAAGTGGTCCACACTTACGGCTGGTATCTTAAGCGCTTTATCGCCGATGCGCGCGCCAAGGGTGCGACGCCGATCGTCTGTACGCTGATCCCGCGGAAAATCTGGAAAGACGGCAAGATAGTGCGCAACGGCGATACCTACGCGGGTTGGGCGCGCGCAGTCGCGGTTTCCGAGCAGGCGCCGCTGATCGATTTGAATGAAATCATAGCGCGCCAGTATGACGCGCTTGGGCCCGAAAGAGTGGAACCGCTCTTCGGCGATCCGCATACGCATACCAGCCGGGCCGGCGCCGAACTGAACGCGCAAAGCGTGATTTCCGGGCTGAAGGGCCTCGAAAGCGATCCGTTAGCGGCATATTTCTCAGCTAAGGCAGAAGCCGTCGCCACGTACGCCGATTCAATGCGAAAATAGACAATATGCGTTCCCGCGTACCGGCTGCCGGCGTGGCAGTCTGCCTCGCTATTTTTGTCGCTTCGGCCGCGGAAACGGCCTTGACAGTCAACAAGCTGGTTCAATTCATTCAGTCCTGTATAGCTCCCGAGGCAAAGGGGCGATACACGGATAAACAACTCGCCGATTATATTACTAAAGACGTCAAGCTGACCGAGCGCCTGGACGATCGCACGCTGGAGGAGATCGAGGCTATGGGCATCGGACCGTATACGCGCCATGCGCTGGAGGCGCTACGCGACCGCTCTAAGGCGCTGACCACCGCCGAACCGGCCGCGGCGCTGCTGCCGCCCAAGCCGATTCCGCCGCCCACATCGGAAGAGCAGGCCGCGATTCTGGATGAAGTGCGCGATTATGCGCTGAATTACAGCTCCAATCTGCCGGATTATATTTGTACTCAGGTGACCAAGCGTTTCGGCGCGCCCAAGCCGGGCACGAAATATGGTGGGTCGGCGAACGAGGAGCCGCGGTGGCAATCGTTTGACGAGTTGACCATGCGGTTGACCTATTCCAACCAGAAGGGCGAAGATTACCATCTGATTCTCCACAACAATACGCCCACCGTGCAGGACTATAAGTCCGTGGGCGGATCGAGTTCTTATGGCGACTTCGGCACAATGATGAAGAAGATTTTCGACCGCTCATCGCAGGCGCGCTTCGAATGGGACCACTGGGGCACGCTTCGCAACAAGCGCGTCATGGCGTTCGCCTACCACATTGAGCAGGGCAGATCGGAATATCACCTGGTGGTTCCCGACCAGCACCTGGATTACGTCACCGCCTACCACGGCTTGGTGGAAGTGGATAAGGAGACGCACAAAATCATGCGCGTTACGGTAGTAGCGGAAGGCATTCCCGCCGGTTATCCGATAAAAGCCGCAACCACCATTCTGGACTACGACTACACCGAGATTTCCGGCCATACATTCCTGTTGCCGCTTAAGGGTCAAGTATTTATGACTGGCGGCGATATCCTGACCCGGAACGACGAGATGTTCACCAACTACCGGAAGTACACCGCGGATACATCCATCAGCTTCGACGATATCCAGACGCCGGTCGATGTGCCGGACGCGAAGACTAAAGAGACCGTCGATCCCGGTCAGCAGAAACCGCCAGCCAAGACGGACGATACAACCAAGAAAAAGCAGTAAGTGGGGAACGGGCAGGTGCGGATTGCCGAAAAACTCGAAAACCGGCAGCATGCGGTTTAGGCCTGACGATCACCCTTGTATACCTTTGCCTTCGATGATGGTGATGTAGCGGTCCACAGGTACGCTGGTGAACCGCTCCGTCCGGCCGCTGGGTTGCGGCCAGTGCACTTCCAGCGATTCGATTTTCTCCGCCGGACCGATGCCTAATACTTCGCGCGGATCGTGCGCCGAGAGATAGCTGCCGCCGCCGTTCTTCGCGCGCGAGCGCGTCAAACCCCCGGCCGACCAGGTGAGCCTCGCGCCCACCGCGTCGCGGTTGCACTTTACGCCTTGCAGCTTGACTCCCAGCCAATGGTTGGCCTCGCCGGCGTTGTTACGCAGCAGCACCGGAGGCCCGCCATTATTGCCGATCAGCACATCCACGCGGCCGTCGTTATTGTAATCGCCAATCGCCAGTCCCCTGGCCGGAAACGACTTGGCAAAAACCGGGCCCGCGTCCGCGCTCACATGGCGCAACTGGCCGCCTTCGTTATGGAACAGCAGCAGCGGCTCCCTGTATTTCACCTGCTGCGAGTAATTGTCGATCATGTCGTCGGGGTGGCCATTGGCGAGGAAGAGATCGAGCGCGCCGTCGTTATCGTAATCGAAGAAGCGGAGGCCCCAGCCGCTCAGCAGCCGCGTCGCCTGCGCTACCTGATTCTTGAACGCGACATCGCGGAAGGTCTCGTTCTTCAGGTTCTTGTAGAGGGAGAACATTTCCTGATCGACGTTGGCTACAAAAAGATCCTGCCATCCGTCGCCGTCGAAATCGGCCGCATCCACGCCCATGCCGGAGCGCGCGCGGCCATCCTCGCTGAATCCCACCTCGGCCGCCAGCGCGATCTCCTCCCATTTCGTCTTGCCCTCGGCGTCGGGTCCGCGGTTCATGTACAGGAAATTCTGCACCGTGTCGTTGGCCACAAACAGGTCCATGCGGCCGTCGTTGTCGATATCGGCCGCGACCACGCCCAAGCCCTTGCCGATCGATTTTTCGATGTCGGTGCCGCGGCCTAGTTCGGTAAATGTGCCATCGCCGTTGTTGTGGAACAGCAAGCTGGAAGTTCCCTTAAACACACGCGGGATGCAGTAAAAATGCTTTCCGAGCTTGTTATCGCCGCAGGAAAAATGGCTGGTGGCGCCATAGTCCACAAAGCTGCAGACGAAGAGATCGAGCCGGCCATCGTTATCGAAATCGAACCAAACCGCGCTGGTGGTCCAGTGATTCTCGAAAACTTTCGCGCCCAGCCCGGATTTTTCGCTCACGTCCGTGAACGAGCCGTTCCCGTTGTTGCGATAAAGAATCGGCCGCCCGTACGCCGTAACGAAGATATCGGGAAAGCCATCGTTATCGTAGTCGCCCACCGCCACGCCCATGCCGAAGGTGTTACCGGCCACTCCCGCCTTCTCCGTGACGTCGGTGAACGTGCCGTCGCGGTTGTTCTTGTAGAGCCCATTGCCGATCGGCTTCCGGGGCTTGTAGAAGTCGCTTGGGCCGCTGTTGACGAGAAAGATATCCATCCAGCCGTCATTGTCGTAATCGAGAAAGGCGCAGCCGGGGCCCAGCGTTTCGGGGAGGTAATGTTCTACCGAGGCGGCATTGTCATGTACCCAGCGGATGCCACTGGTCTCCGGCGGGATCTCTTCAAAAATAGGCCGCGATCCGGCCCTGCCGCGCCGTAGCGCCGCCAGCGTGGCGCCGCCCGCCATCAGAAATCGCCTGCGGTCGATCTTCGAAACGGGTCGCGGCATGGTTCCCATCAATTCGGATACGGATCGCCCGTGCGGGCGATGCGGATCTGATGATCGGTGAAGCGGGCATGCGCGCCCGGCAATTCGACCTTGGGCATATGGCATCCGGCGCAGTTGGCCTTCGCCACGCGGCAGACCTTGGCGTGCAGAGCCGCCGAATGGCAGGCGGCGCACTTACTGTCGTAGCTCGCAATATCGGTTTCCAGCGGCCCGTGCGGATCGTGACATGCTGTGCAGCGGATGCGGCTATCCGCCCCGTCATAGCACTTGCTGTTGGCGAGGCGGTAGGGTTGGAAGCGGACATTGTTGACGCCCCGCGGTCCGTTGAGAGCGATCTGCGACCAGGTGCGGTGACAGCGGCCGCACAGTTCGGCAATTTCATCGGCGGAAGCCGTGGCCAAATGCGGCAGTTTCGCGGCGTGTCGCGTCCCCGGAGCGCGTCGCGTTCACGTGCTTTGCCGCCGGTCCGTGGCACGATTCGCAGCCGACGCCGGGACTGAGCGTCTCCATATGTAGTTTGCCCTCGGACACGCCCTCCGCGGAGTGGCAGCCGAAGCAATCGCGTGCGCCGATAGCGTCCATGCGGCGGCCGGCCGCCTGGACGATATTTTGCGGCTTACTGCCCATAGCGCCCATCGTCAAATCGAGCGCGTTCAGCGCGTTGTAAAAACTGACGCGGCTCTCGTAAAATGCCCCGTCGTACTCGAAAATATAAGTCTGGCCAGCCTGTCCGCGTCCGAATGCCCACAGCAGCGGAACCGTCAGCGACTCGGTTCCATCGCTCACGGTGAGGATGCTTCTGTCGCCTTGCCTCGTAATGCGCGATTTGTATGGGCCTTCCTGAAAAGGGAGGTTGGGATGCCGAATGAGAATGTCGCACCTCTCCACCTTCGCGAGCGCTTGCGCCATGGGCGTAGCGCGATAGCGCGCCGTCTGCACGGCGTGACAGGAGATACAAGCGGCGTCGCCGGCGGCGGCCGAGGCGGCAGCCGCAAGCGAAGGCAGCGCCAGCCACAGGCTGGCATAGGCCGCGTGGTCCATTCTCATTTAGCTTTGCTCATTTAGATTTCGCACCCGGCTCGGCCGCCTGTTTTTCGGCGTTCAACCGAAGCACGATGGCGCGCTCTTTGTCGCCATCCTCTTTGCGCTTCAATCGGTAGTACGCTGTGGCCAGTGAAACATGGGCCTCGACGAACTGGGGAACTTCCTTGGTCAGTTTCTCCAACTCGGTTAGCGCCTCTTCGGCGTGGCCGTCTTGCAGATCGAGCGCCGCCAATTGGTAGCGTACGGCGGCATCGCCCGGACGCACCGCGAGCGCTCGGCGGAAACAGTGCCGGGCTTCGGCATAGTCTTGATCCTGCTTGAGCAGGATCCCAAGCTGCAGGTTGGAGGTGTAGTCGTTTGGGTTAGATTCCAGCTCTTTGCGAAAAGCCACTGCAGCGCCGGGCGTGTCGCCGGTGCTGGCCAATGCCATCCCGTAGTACGAATACACGTCTGGAAGACGCGGGTTTAGTTCGACGGCCTTTTTGAGATCTTGCAGCGCGCCCGCGAAGTCCCGCACGGTCATTTTGGTTGAGCCCATCAGAAGCCGCGCTTCGGCGGAATCGCCGTCGCGCAGGATGCGATCCACCAGCAATTGCCCGCGCGCCGGCTGTTGATCACGGATCAAAGCGGTCCCAAGCAAGTAGATCAGCGCCTTATCTTCCGACGATTGCGGCTCCAGAGGCGAGAGCAGCTCGATGACCTTCTTATTTTCACCCAGGCGGAGGTCGCAATCCGCGAGCAGGAAAATCGCTTGCCGGTTTGACGGCTGTTCCGCCAGTACGCGGGTTAATTCTGAAGCGGCTTGCGAAATCTGCGCCGTCTTGTAATAGGCGAGCGCCAGATTCAGACGAACCTGCGAATTGCCGGGCTGCGATTCCAAAGCCTTCTTGTATTCGACTATGGCATCTTCGTAAAGGCCCTCGCGGGATAGAGCGGCGCCCAGGTTCGACCGCGCCATCACATTGCCCGGGACCTCCTTCAAGTAGGCGCGGTACTCGGGAATCGCAGCCTCGACGTTGCCGGCCTGATGCAGTTCGATAGCGTGACGCAAGACCTGCTCCACCGCGGGCGGTTGCTGGGGCGGCTGTTGGCTCCATGCAGTGAACGCGAGCCCGAGGGCCCTTAGAGCACATGTGGTAGCCGCCGACCTCTGGAGCGGTGATGCGCGCATTGCCCCCTTCTCCCGGCGAGTACCTGATGAATCGCCCGCTCCAGGTCGTCCGCATGAAAATCCAATTCTCCCAGCCGGGTCTGGAAAGCCACTTTCCCATCCCGGCTCACCAGGTAAAGGCGGCTCGGCCATGC
This sequence comes from Bryobacterales bacterium, assembly GCA_963723015.1. GTDB lineage: Bacteria > Acidobacteriota > Terriglobia > Bryobacterales > Bryobacteraceae > PALSA-243. Next base: position 176,465 of record CAVRPF010000025.1, on the reverse strand, counting down.
CTGATAGGCTTGCTCCGCGGCCGCATCCATCCCGTCTACCACCACCGCAAAAGGCAGACTCAACTTTCGAAGGCAGAGCGCGGCATGCTGCTGCTTTTCAGCCAGACTGCGCGCCGCCGGTAGATCGATCCCTTCCTTTTGATTGATCGTACTCTGCCATTGCGCCTCTGTGCCGCCGGCGGCATGCGCCTCGCTGATATACACCAGGCGGAAGTCGACACGCTCGTGGTACTGCGCGGCTATGCGCTTCAATGCGGCGGCCGCACTGCGCAGTTTAGGGCAGGTGTAGCTTCCGAACACCAGCACCACCGGCCGGGCCAAGCCGGCGAAGGTTAGCATTCCGATTCGCGGGGCCGCCGCGCCCACCGCAATGCCCCGGTCGCCGGCCGACTGCTCGAAATGGAAACCGCCGGCCAGCGCGGCGCGCGCCTCCACCGACGCGGGCCGCACCTGAGCGGCGCGTTCCAGCAACCGTCGCGATTCCTCGGCCTCCCCGCGGCGCGCCAGAATCGATGCGAGCTGGAAGTTGGCATCGTAATCGTTTGGGTTGGCGGCCAGTTCCTTGCGGAACGCCGTTACCGCGCCGTCGGCGTCGCCGGTGAATAGCAGCGTCTGCCCAAGGTATGACTGCAATGACGGAAGCTCGGGATTCAACGCTGCGGCGCGGTTCAATTCCTTCACTGCGGCAGGATAATTGCCGGCCGTGAATAACGCCGACCCCAGCAGAAAGTGCCCTTCAGCAGAATCGCCGCGCCGCAAGATCCGGTCGACCCGAATCTGCCCATCCGCTACTCGCCCCAACCGGATCAGCGCCATACCCAGGACGTAGTTCAACGCCGGATCGTCGGCATGCGCCGCCTCCAGCGGACCCATAATGTCCACAGCGCTCTGGAACTGTCCCATGCGAAGACGGCAGTCGGCAAGCAGCAGGGCCAAATTGAGCTCGGCCGGTTCGGCAGTATGCAAACTCTCCAGCTCAACCGCGGCCGCGGGAATCTGGAACGACTTGTAGTAAGCCAGCGCAAGGTTGAACCGCAGCCGAGGCGCCACGTCCGGCGAGGCGGTCTTCAACGCCTCCTGGTATTGACCGATAGCGTCCTGGTATCGACCCATCCGCACGAGAACCGCGCCAAGATTGGAGCGCGCGTCCACGCGCGCTGGATCGGCGGCGAGACAGGCTTCGTATGCGGACGCGGCTGCGGCCAGATCGCCAGCCTGATGCAGCCGTAGGGCGGCATTGAAATCGCAGCCCCCAGCCGGGATTTGAGCCCTGATTCCGGCGGCAAAAACGGCGATGATCAGATACCGTTGTGGCACGGATTTAGCTTCCCCGGTAGAGGAATTCTATCACGGCTGGCGGTGCTGCTGTGGCTTCGGCGTGGCGCTCTTCGGCTCAGCCATGTACTTCGCGCAGCAGCGGCCAGCGCTATCAGGTCTTCGCGAACAAACGAACCCAAATCTAAGTAACCGCTTTAGATTGTGCGAGTTGAGGGCGCATCTTGGCAATCGCGGCGAGAAACTTGCGGGCGCGGTCCTCGATCTCGCCGAAGCGCCCATCCTTCATCAAGGCGGCGTCAACCAGTTCGGCCCCGACCCCGACAGCGCACGCGCCTGCCTTGAAGAAATCGCCGATGGTTTCGAGCGACACGCCGCCGGTCGGCATCATCTCGATGTGAGGCAATGGCGCCTTCAGCGACTTAATATATTTGGCGCCACCCACGTTTCCGCAGGGGAAGATCTTCACGGCGTCGGCGCCCGATTCCCACGCAGTCAGCACCTCTGTGGGCGTCAAGGCGCCGGGAAAGATCGCCTTGCCATACCGCTTCGCCATCTCAATGGTGGCCGGGCGGAGGTTGGGCGTCACCAGGAATTCGGCGCCCGCCAGAATGGAGATGCGCGCCGTCTCCGCATCGAGCACCGTGCCCGCGCCCAGCAGCATCTTCCCGCTAAAGCGCGCCGCCAGTTTTTCCAGCGCCGGGATGGCGCCCGGCACCGTCATGGTGATTTCGGCCACGCGAAGGCCGCCGTTGAGGCACGCCTCGATAGCGCGCACGGCGGATTCCGCGTCGGGCGCCCGCACCACCGGCACAATGCCTACTTCGACCACGGATTGAAAAATCTCGTGCGCGGTCACACTCACAACTTATCACGCGAGTTACCGTGCGCGGCGCGGTATCCTATCGTGGTGACGCCTCAACCCAACCCTGAGCAGGAGAAACCGGTCCCGCGCGTCACGGTGGCGGTGGTATCGCACAACCGCCAGGCGATGCTGCGCCGGTGCCTGGCATCGCTCGAAAAATCGGAGGGGCGGGAGAAGCTGCAAATCGTGGTGGTGGAAAACGGGTCTACGGATGGCAGCGCGCAACTCGAGTCCGAATTCCCCGATCTGCAATGGATTCGCCTCCCGAAGAATTTCGGCCTGACCAAGGCCATGAATCTGGGTTGGCGCGCGGCCGACGCCGAGTACATCTTCTTTCTGCACGACGATACCGAAGTCCCGCCCGAAGCCGTCATGCGCCTGGCCGATGTGCTCGATGCCAACCCGGATGCGGCCGCGGCGTGCCCGCTGCTGGTGGATGCCGAGGGCCGCGCCGCGCCGCAATTAGGCAAGCTGCCGCCCGATGGCGAATGGCGCGCAGCGCAGCCCTCGGGGGACGCGCCAGAGCCGGTAGAATATCCGCGCGGCGCCGCCCTGATGGCGCGCGTATTCTACATCAAGGCCACGCGGCAGATCGACGAGCGCTTCGGCCAATTCGGAGGCGATGCCGATCTGGCAGCGCAGTTCCGCCGGGCTTCGAAGAAGATACTGCTTGTCCCCACGGTGCGGGTCTTCCATGTAGGGGCGGGCGATTATAGCCCGCAGGAGCGCGCCGACGCGCTGTTGGCGCGCGCCGCGTTCGTGGGGAAGTATCAGGGTTTCGGCGCGGGCTTGGCCGCGCGCCTGGGATCCGTATTCGGGCCGCTGCTCTCGTTTCGATTCGGCGAGCTGCGCCACACGCTGGCGGGACAGAAGATCGATGGATCGCAGTAGAACCCTTTTTCGCACCGGAATCCCCGATCCCCGGCTTTGGACCCCGATGACAGCCACGGATCGATGCCCTCAAATTGCGCTGCTCCCGAAGTAACTCCAACCGCCGCACGCGGCGCCGGCTAACCATTTCGATGTTCCAGAGTCTAACTGTCGTATAGTTAGCCTATGGAAGCAAAAACCGAGATCCCGCCTGGAACGCTGTACATGCTGGTCCTGCGGTCGCTGGCGCGCATGGGAGCGATGCACGGCTACGGGATCGCTCAGTTTATTCAACAAACGTCCGAAGACGTGCTGCGGGTGGAAGAGGGGTCGCTCTATCCCGCTCTGCAACGCATGCTGATCAAGGGCTGGGTGACGGCGGAATGGAAACAGTCGGACAATAACCGGCGCGCCCGCTATTATCGCTTAACGCCGCAGGGACGCAAGCAGATGGCGCGCGAGGTGAATGAGTTCGATCGCGTGATGGCGGCGATAGCGCGCATAATCGAACCGGCCTGAAGAGTATGCGAGAACTGCTGCGGCGCTTCAGGTTTTTGTTCCGGCGGGCGGAGTACGAGCGCGATCTGGAAGAGGAGATGGCGCATCATCTCGCCATGCTCCAGCAGGGCACGAGCTCGGGCGCCGCCGCGCGCAAGCAGTTTGGTAATGTGACATCGCTAAAAGAGGAGAGCCGGTCGATGTGGACATTCAGATTCCTGGAACAGATGATGCAGGACATTCGCTACGCTTTGCGAGCGATGGCCGCGAACCCGCTGTTTACGGCCACGGCGGCCGTATCGCTGGCGCTGGGGATCGGCGCGAATACGGCGATCTACAGCTTCATGGATGCGATCCTGATGCGCTCGCTGCCCGTGGCGAATCCCGAGCAATTGGCGATTCTGGAGTGGCACGCGCCCCGCCGGTCGGGCGTGGTAAAGGGCGTCAATGGAACCATGCACCGGTATGGCAAGGGCGGCAATTTGAGTCCCAACTTCCCCTTTGCCGCGTATCAGGCGCTGCGTGACAACCCAACCCTGTTCTCCACGATGTTCGCTTACACTTACGCCCAGAACTTCAATGTAATCGCGGGCGGCGAGGCGGAATCGATTCCCGGAGGATTCGTTTCCGGGAATTACTTCAGCAGTCTGGGCGTGCCGCCGGCGGCGGGCAGATTGTTGGACCGATGACGACGACCGCACCGGCGCGCCAGCTACCGTGGCGCTGGCCTACCCGTACTGGCAGCGCCGCTTCAACGGCGATCCGGCAGCGATTGGAAAATCGATCCTGATCAACGGATTGCCTTTTACCATTACGGGCGTTTGCGCTCCTGGATTTTTCGGGATCGATCCACAGTCGAACCCGGCGTTCTTTCTGCCCATTCACGATATACCGGCGCTGTCCACCAATCCGGCGGCCGAGGAGCGTTCGCGCTTTTTCAACAAGAATTTCTATTGGATCGAGATGATGATCCGATTGCGTCCGGGAGTGCGGATAGAGCAGGCCGAAGCGGTTTTGCGGGCGCAATTTCAGGCTTTCGCCGCTCAGCACCGCGGCCACGCCAAAGGACGCCGAGGTGCTGCCGGAGTTATCTCTGGAAGCGGGCGGAGCCGGACTCGACTCGCTGCGCCGGCAATATTCCAAGCCGCTCTACGTGCTCATGACCATGGTCGGGCTTGATTCTCGCCATCGCCTGCGCCAATCTGGCCAATCTGCTGCTGGCGCGCGCGTCGGCGCGGCGGCGGGAAATCGCGGTGCGCCTCAGCCTGGGCGCGGGCCGCGGGAGAATTGTGCGGCAGATGCTGACCGAAAGCGTGCTGCTAGCCTTGATCGGCGGGGCGCTGGGAATGTTGGTCGCGCTCGCGGGAATTCGCATGATTACCTGGTTGATCGCCAATGGACGCGAGAACTTTACGCTGCATGCTTCGCTCGATTGGCCGGTGCTGGGATTTACGTTCGCGCTGGCGATTGTGGCCGGGATCGTGTTCGGGCTGGCGCCGGCGGTGCAGGCGACGAAAGTCGATTTCACTCCGGCGCTGAAGGAAGGCCGCTCGCAGGGCTGGACGGCCACCGGTCACCGGCTTCGGCCGCGCCTTGGCCATGCGCTGATTGTGGCGCAGATCGCTGTGTCGCTGCTGCTAGTGATCGGCGCCGGACTATTTGTGCGGACGCTTTCGAATCTTCACTCAATTGATGTGGGATTCAATCGGGAAAATATTCTGCTGGTGAACATCAACGGGCGACAGGCGGGCTATCGCGATGCCGCCCTGGCGCGTTTCTATGCGGCGCTGATCGATAAATTTCGCGGTATCCCGGGAGTGCGTGCGGCTACCGCATCTAATTTCCCGCTTGTATCGCAGTATGTCAAATAACTCCGAATGTCACCATTCCCGGCCGCCCGTCCCAGCCAGCGCGACTCTGCGACCGAGTTTCTGAACGTGGATCCGGCTTTCCTCGATACGATGCAGATTCCGGTTGTGCTGGGCCGCGGACTGGAACCGGGCGATCTGGCCTCGCCCGCGGTGGCGGTCGTCAATCAGAAATTTGCCTCGACTTTCTTTGCCGGCGAAAACCCCCTGGGACGCCAGTTTGCGCTTGGCGAAGGCCGCGGGGCTCCATTGCTTCAGATTGTCGGCGTAGCTAAAGACGCGCACTATAATTCGCTGCAAGAGCAGCTAGGGCCGGTGGTCTATGTTCCCTACACTGAGGACCTGAGCAGCCTGCGCGCGTTGTTCTTCGAACTGCGCACGGCAGGCGATCCGCTGAGCGTGGTGGGCACAGTCCGGCGGATCGTCCATGATGCGAGCCGCGAGGTTTCTATCACCGAGGTATCCACGCAGGCGCAGCGGATAGAGCAGACGATTTCGCAGCAGCGCACATTTGCGGATCTGGGCGCTGGTTTTGCCGTGCTGGCGCTCTTGATCGCTTGCGTCGGACTCTACGGCGCCATGGCGTACACGGTGGCGCGGCGGACGGGAGAGATCGGCATCCGCATGGCGCTGGGCGCGCAGCGGCCGCGGATTATCTGGATGGTACTGCGCGAGGTATTGGCGCTCACGGCTGGTGGCCTATTGATCGGCTACGGCACGGCGCGCGTGACGACGCACTTTGTGGAATCGTTTCTCTACGGTGTGAAGGCGAATGACCCATTGGCGGTCGCGGCGGCGATCGGAATTCTGCTCGCGGCCGCGGTTGCCGCCGGTTACGCGCCGGCGTGGCGGGCATCGCGGATCGACCCGGCGGCGGCGTTGCGGAACGAATAGGGTAGGATAATTCTGGTCGGCATAAGGGCGCGTCGTTATGCCATGACTTAAGCAAACGTATTGATTCGTCCAATGCGATGCCGGCCCGGCTTGAAAATCAGCCTGCGACTTTTGGCGGTTCGGCGTCTAAGTGGTAAGCAGTTGCATTCTGCGCCGTGGAGGTAGCCGGGAGATGAAGCGCCTGTATTCAATCGCCATTGCGGTGGCAGCGATTATCCCTCACTTCGGCCAGGCGGCCGATCCTTTCGAACAGAAACTCAGCCCCGATCGCCAGATCGTCCAGGCGCTCAATCGACTGACGTTCGGGCCGCGCCCCCGCGACGTCGAGGAGGTACGGCGCATCGGCCTCGCCAAGTGGATAGAGCAGCAGCTTCATCCGGATCAAATCGCCGAGAACCCGGTACTGGAGGAGCGGCTGAAGCCGCTCGAAAGTCTACGCCTGCCCGTTTCCGAGGTCGTTTCAAGATACTCGCCAAACCAGAACATGGGAATGATGGCGATGGCGGCGATTGAGCCTCCCTTCGCGGTCATTAACAGGCTGCCGCAGTCCGTGCGCACCAAAATTATGAACGGAACGGCGGAAGAGCGGACCGCCGCGCTCGATGCCATGGACCCGGAACTTCGCGGCAAGGTTCTGGCGGCGTTGCCTGATAACGTCATTGAATACACGCCCAAGTATAAGGGCGAGGCTGAAAAGGCGCGCAAAGCGCTGCAGGACGAGAGACGGGCTCAGGTTCGCAAGCGCAATCCGCAGTTACAGGACCTCCTGCCAGTGAACGAAATTGCAGATGTGCGCTCGGGCGAGAAGGACCGGGTCGTGGCGGTCGTCCAGAAGCTCGATCCGGACAAGCGCCCTGACGTTATCGCGCTGCTTCCTCCTAAAAGTCAGGCATTCTTCCCGGAGTACCGGCGGGAAGCGCAAATGAAGCGAATGCCGCAGCTCGCCGCAAGCGAAGACCTGAAGGAGGCCCGAATTTATCGGACAGTGTATTCGAACCGGCAACTCGAAGAAGTGTTGGTCGATTACTGGTTCAATCACTTCAACGTCGATTCAACCAAGAACGTCGGCATGGCCCAGAACCTTGGCCACGTGCTGATTGGAAGCTATGAGCGCGACGCTATTCGACCGCACGTGCTGGGACATTTCAAGGATTTGCTGCTCGCGACGGCGCGTCACCCGGCGATGCTTTATTACCTGGACAACTGGGAGTCCGTGGGGCCGGACAGTTTCAGCGTGGGTCCCTTCGCGCCGCGGCGTGGCGTTCTTAACGGCGTGCCGAATTCCATAATTCCGAACGCCGTGCAGCGGCTGGCGCATGGACTTAATGAAAATTACGGACGCGAAGTCATGGAACTTCACACGCTCGGAGTGAAGGGCGGCTATACGCAAGCCGACGTCGTGGCAGTGGCGCGATGCTTCACCGGTTGGACCGTGCGCAGTCCGGAGAATCCGGAATTCGTCTTTGCGCCCTTCATGCATGACTTTGGCGAGAAGACGGTGCTGGGGCACAGGATTCCGGCCGGTGGCGGCGAAGAAGACGGTCTGAAGGTTATCGATATTCTCGCGCACCACCCATCGACGGCGAAGTTCATCTCGCTTGGCCTGGCCCGGCATTTTGTTGCGGATCATCCACCGCAGGCGCTGGTGGATCGAATGGCGCAGACTTTTATGAAGAGTGACGGCGATTTGCGCGCGGTGATGGAGACGATGTTCCGGTCGCCCGAGTTTTTTTCGGAAGGCGCCTGGGAGGCGCGGGTGAAGTCGCCTCTGGAGATGGCTGCCAGCACGATACGGGTAATGGGCGGAGAGATGACCGATGCATGGTCCACAGTGCAGAAAATATCGGACATGGGGCAGACGCTCTACGCGAAGATGGAGCCGACGGGCTACCCGGATGTCGCGGAGACGTGGCTGGGCGCCACGGCGGTAATCGCGCGCATGAACTTCGCGGCCGCCGTTTCCTCGGGTGAGCTGCCTGGCGTTTCCGTTGACGCATCGCGCTGGCAAGATCTGGACAGCTGCGTCCATCGCGAAGGGGCTTCTGGGGCACGACGCTTCGAAGCAGACGCTGGATGCAATCGCCACCGGATTGGAGGGCAAGAATCTTTCGCCGGCAGTGGTGGCTTCGTTGGTGTTGAGTTCGCCCGATTTCGAAAGGAGATAACGGCTGTGTTGACACGACGGGTTTTTCTTCGCGGCTCTGCAATCGCAATGGTGGGAATGGGCCAGGCGCCGGTGTGGCTGGCCCGAGCTGCTGCCGCGGAAGGCACAAAACGCAAGACTCTGGTGGCGATCTTCATGCGCGGGGCGGCAGACGGCTTGAATATCGTCGTACCGTTCGGAGACCCGCGGTATCGCGAGGTGCGGCCGACTCTTGGCCTGCAGCCTCCCCAACCGCGGGATGGGAACCAGAATAATGGTCCATTCGGCCCCCTAATCGATCTCGACGGGAAGTTCGGTTTGCACTCGGGATTGCGACCTTTCAAAGAGCTCTGGGATAAGAAGCAACTGGCGATTGTGGAAGCGACCGGCTCGCCCGATCCCTCGCGGTCGCACTTCGACGCTCAGGATTACATGGAATCCGGAACGCCGGGGAAGACCGGGAACGGCTGGCTCAATCGGGCGCTCGGCGATGCGTCGCCCGATGCGTCGCCGCTGAGGGCGGTTGCGCTTTCCAATCGGGTTCCGCGAACGCTGCGCGGAGAGCACGAGGCGGTTGCGCTGGGCAACGTTCAGGATTTCAATATTTCGGATCGGGAAAGGCTGGCGATTCTCCGAAATATGTATTCGCTGACGCCGGATGCGACGATGCGACGGACGGGCAAGGATGCATTCGAAGCCATGGAGATGCTCCAGGGAATGGCTAAGGAGCAGCCGACGAATGGAAGAGGGCAAGCAGTGTTTCCGCCAGCGGCTGGCGGGCCTATTCAGAACAATCGCCCGTCGTATAACGCGGGCGGACAGTTGGGTAGAAATCTGCAGGAATTGGCGCGGCTGATTAAGTCCGATGCGGGTGTGGAGGCGGCGTTTGCCGAAGTGGATGGCTGGGATCACCATCAGAACGAAAACAATCAGCTTCCAAATCTGCTGAATCAGCTTTCCAATGCTATCGCAGCCTTCTGCCAGGACCTCGGCGACCGGATGGAAGACGTGGCGCTTGTGACTATGTCCGAGTTCGGCCGCACAGTACAAGAGAACGGCACGGGCGGCACCGATCACGGGCACGGCAGTCTAATGATGGTGCTGGGTGGCGCGGTGCAGGGCGGCAAGATCTACGGCGAGTGGCCGGGGCTGGAGAAGGAGCAGTTGTTCGAGGGCCGCGATCTCGCCGTTACGACGGATTTTCGGACCGTTTTGAGCGAACTGGTCCGAGGACATCTGGGGCGGAGCGAATTGAGCTCGGTATTTCCGGGATTCAAGCCGGGGCCTTCGCTGGGCTTGCTGCGAGTGTAACGCGGCGCCACGCTACCACACACCCGCGCAGCCAATTGGACCGTATGCGCCCGGGGGCCTAAGCTATTGCGTCACCGTAAGATTCGCCGCCGGGCTGGCGGCGCTGCCCACCGTGACCACCACGGACTGCACACCGGTGGGAACGCCGGCTGGCACGGTGTAATTGATCTGCGTCACCCCTACTAACCCGCTCGGTATGCCAATAAAGGCCACGGTGGCGGGCACTCCGCCAACCGTGACCGTTACCGGCTGCGAGCGGTTTGGGCAAATTGCCCACCTGCGTGCGCGGCGAAGGCGTGGCGCCGGTAGCAAGCGATGGGGTGACCTGCCCGTCGCCAGTGATGAACATGGTGACGGTTTGTCCATGCGCGGCGCTGCGGAATGGATTAATGCCGCCATCCTGAAAGGTGAAGATGCCGGGCGCGGCGGCGCTTACTTGAAAATGGTAAGTCACGTTGGCGTACGGATTCCCTACCACCAGCGTGGCGCGGCCGGGGCTCGTCTCGTACGGAATCTGCACGTTCACCTGATTCGGAGAGACATAATAGAGCGGCGCCGGGACTCCGTTGATGGTGGCCTCAAATCCCGCCAGATATTGGGGCAGGGGAATAGTGGCCGCCGATTGCGCGAATGTACCCAAGGCCGCGCCATAGATGCTCATAATCATGCCTGGCGCATAGGCCTGCTGGCCGGTGGCGGCATTGCCGATGCCGGCCACTTGCAGTTGTGTCTGGAAACCCTGGAACGGGATCGGACATCTGCCCATTCCACACCCTGCCGCTGGCATCGATGCCCGAGTACTGGAACAAGACATTGATAGGCGCCGCGAGATTCTTTAGTCCGATGGAGGCCGAGACCGATCCGCCGGCCGGCAGTTTGGCGCTGCCGAACAGTCCCGCGATCTGCGAAGTGTAATCCACGCCGCCGATGGTAAGACCGCTAAGCGTGGTCCCGATGCCCGCCTCTTCGGTGAGCGTCAGCTTGAATACCCAACTGTTGCCGTTGCTATCGGGCTGCTGCTCGAATACCGGATTCTGGTCGATTGACGCCACCACGGACGATCCGGAGGGCGCGGCGCTGGTCCACTGGTGGATCAGATTGGTTGCGTCCACCGACCCAAGCCCCGTCACAGAGTTGTAGCCCGGGCCGCGTTCAGGCCCATCGTGCCATTGGCGCAGTTGGGCGAGCCCACCGCGCACGGCACGATATTATTGCCTTGGGTCACATTGTGAAAAGCGGCCGGCGTGCTCTGCGCCAGCCGATAAAGCGCGGGGTTCACATTCCCCAGGCCAGGCTGTTTTTGAATGCCTGTGGAGACCAGGTACTGGTTCAGCAAAACGAAAATTCCGGCCGTGGTGGGCGCCGCGGCCGATGTGCCGCCGAAATAACTGCCGCTGCCGCCGGTATAGGCGTAGTACCCGTCGTGATCGGCGGAAGCGCTCACGGCCAGATCGGGAACATGCCGCACGCCATCGGCCGGCACGCCCGGCCCGGTCTGCCATGCGGGTTGCGGAAAGTAAACGCTGGCGCCGCCGCCCGTCCCCGAAAGCTCCCCATCGAGCGCCGTATCGTTCCACGCCTGCTCGGGAATATACGACAGCGCCGAACCTGAATTAGCCGTGTTGGTGGCGCTCCAATAGGCGCCGTTCTGATCGAGGAATTCGGTTCCGCCCATCGAGGTGATTTCCGGGATGCTGCCGGGAACGTCCACGGCCAGCCCATTCTGGGCTAGTGATGCGCCCTGATCTTCGCAATCGGCCGCGCCAGAATCGCCCGCGGCGGCGAACCAGGTGATGCCTTCCGCATTAGCCTGTTGCGCCAGCGACTCGTAACTGGCCAGATCCACCAGATCGCTTTGTTCGCACGCGCCGTAGCTCATGGTGAGCACCGGCGCCAGGTCCTGGTCCACCGCATAGACCGCGGATTGCCAAACGTCGTTGGAATAAACGTAAATCACCGTCGCATTGCGGGCCACCGCGCCGGACCATTCGATATCGAGATCGGCTTCGGGCAGATCTCCGGAGCTGACGCCGGGGTCGGGACTTCCCGGAACAAGTACCTGCTGAACATTGGGCGCCGAAAGGTTGAATTTCGTGCGGAATGCCTGAATATCCGAAAGTTTGATATCGGTCTGGCCAACGACTACAATCGTCTGACCGGTGCCATCCACTCCTGCCTGATAGAGCGGCGCCACATCGTAGATGGTGGCGAAATCGTCGGGCGCGAGGTGATGAACGCCGTTGCCGCTGGTGGTCTGCGAGACCGGTGTTCGCAGCCGCGGATGCATACGAAAATCGTTAAGTCCGCGAATGCTCGAAACCACGTCCGCCAACGCGCTGGGGATGGAGGGATCGGATGCATTGGCATAGTGCGTCTCGCCGTTCACGCTGTAGCGGTGGATTTCGGTATGGAACGCGCTTTTTACCTGCTGCGCCGTCCCTGAAAACGACATCCAGTTTCGTCCGCGGGCCGTGTTGGTGATTGTGAATCCTTGCGACTTCAGCCAGGTGTTTACCTTGGCCATGTCGTTGACGCTGGCGCCGAACCGGTCGGCATACTGATCGGGGGTCAGCCAATTGTGGTAGTTCGGGGATGTTGGGTCCTGTTGCTGCGCGAGCAATTGCTCGAGCGCCTGCTGCTGGGCCGTTGATGGCTTAAATAGCAGGGTTATATCCGGCAAAAGAAAGGACTCTTCCACCGCGCCGCGGTCGTTTTCAGGTCTCGCCGCGGCGTGAACCGAAGCCCGCAACGGGGTGGTGTGGCTGGCGTCGATAGCGCCGTGAATGCGGTCGGCCTGAGCATAAATCGCTGCCGCTGGAAGGCAGAGAAGGAGCGAGAAAAGGGCGAAATTCCTGAATCTACAGAGCATAAACAGTAAGAATTGGGCACTGCTTCGGCGGGAGCCGTAGGACACGGACACTACAAAGGACGTAAATAGAGCGGGCGGAGGTTGCAGGATTCTCCAGACGCGCGGGGCGGCATAAAGCGCCATGCGAAGCGCGTGCCACCCCTGCACCGGCTATACGCCCCGGGCACTAAGCGATCGGATCTTCGGCCGCGCTACTTCGAAACTCCGAAACCATCTATCTGCACATCCAGCAGATGATTGATGCGGATGCCGTAGATGCCGTCGGTCTTCGCCAATGCGCCGGTCTTTGGTTCCGAATGCACCACCTGGCCGTTGACCACGAAATCGACTTTATCGGCGCCCACCCGTACTTCGAGCGCGTTGACGGATTGGCCGCTGGCGTCCGGCTTCTTCACCGCGTCGCTGGGCGTCTTCTGCGATACGTTGCTAGTGCCGGATCCGTCGCGGCTCTTAATCAGCCAGGTCCCGTCCTGCGCGACCACAAAATACAAATATTTCTGCTGCGGACCATCGAGATCGCTGCCGCCAAACACCAGGCCGTAATAGTTGGTGTGGCCGCTCGGCTTCAAAAGCTTAAACGTACCCTTAAGAGTATAAGTACCCGAGGCGCTATTCGCCGGGTTCCAGTACACTGCCGCCTGAGGGTTGGTCGCGTGGAAACCCGAACCCGAAGTGACGAACTTGATAGCGCCGGCAGCGTCGGGATCCGAAGCCGAGGCGCTGCGATCGACGCGCACCTTCCAGCCCGGCGGAGATTGGGCGAAAAGCGGCGCCAGAGCGGCCAATGCGAATGCCGCCATAGCAATGTGACGTTTCATCGTTGTTCCTCCTTTAGCCTTGTGAGTTGGGCCGGCAATCTCCCCGTGCGGTGATTGCGGCTCCGGCCGGACACCATTATATCTACATAAACCATATTAGAACCGGCCGGTAGAGTAGAAGAGGCAGGCGGCAGACAGCGTCCTGCCTCTCCCACTCCGAGCGGGCCAAGCGTCTTGCCCTGAACTGTGTGAGGCTTGGTAGTTCAGGGCAAGCCCCGCCATGGCAGGTTTAATACCCGAGGGTCAATTTTGCGACGTCCCGAGCCGGCTTTGCACGATTTGCACGTCGAGTTGATTAGCCCTGCCGTCGCCGTTCATGTCCGCAAAAATGTTGTATCCGGGGTTGAAGGTAAACTGGGAGACTTGGGCCACATCTACTGAGCTTACGACTCCGTCATCGTTGTAGTCGCCCCATAAAACTTTGAACGACTGATTGTATCCCGCGCCATTGCCTAGCCCGTGTCCCGGCGGCGTCCGCCAGCGCATTAGCCCCACTGCCCGCCAGCGAAGCCGTAAAGCTGCCCAGAGCGGTGGGGCTGAATGTCCAGGTTAGGGTGTTTGTTCCCAAGCCGCTGAACCCGGTTGCCGCAAATCCCGCAAGCTATTTAAATTGACCGCTGTAATGGTTCGGAAAATGTCACCTGGATGCCTGAAATCTCCCATGGCAGCCGCGTGCGCGAAGAGCCCATCAAGTTATAGCTCTCAGAACCGAATAACACCTTGAAGCCTGTTATGTGGGCGCAGAGACGACGGAAGGCTTGCCGAGATAAGTGCTCCAACCCGCGCGGGCAGCGCCGGCAAAAGCCGCGAGCTGCGAATAATCGTCCACCCAGGTGGTATACATCAGCCCAATGACGCCGGGTATTCCGCCCACCTGCGCCAGTTCGCCGCTTGCCGATGCTGCGCCATTTCCGGAGTCGATAGTAACCCGCAATTATCTGCTGGTGCGGCACGGGCTGCTGCGAATTCTTACCGGCGAACCATGCCGCCGACGTATTGAGCGCCCCACAGATTCCAATTCATCAGAATCACGTCCGCTGGCAGACCCGTCCACGAACCAGTCAGGTCGCCCTCCACCAGATAATAGTTATTGACCGCGTTCATATTCGGATCGAACATGTCGCCCCATACATAGATGGGCGCCTTCGGCTTCAATCCACGGAACATGGAGTAGGTCTGGTTAAAGTGCCAATCGAGCAGTTGCGCGGGAGTCATGCCCATGGCTTTGGCGGATGCGGTAGAGTTCATGTGGCGCATCTCGTCATAGCCGAAGAAATAACCCGCGGCATTGGGAAAAACCTTGCCCACCGCCGCCGCGTTTTGCGATGCGCCACGAGCGCCGCCGCCGGATCGGTGAGACTCGCTCCCGCATCGCCGTATATCGGCTGGATGGCATACCAGTTCATCGCCACGAGTTGATTGGGCACGAGACTACTTCCCGAGGGTACCGGCACGACCATGGGCTGATGCCAATTGTCCTGGAAGTAAGGCGGCAATGCCGCCAGAGTTGTGGGTCGGCAATGGCGCCGAAATCGACGTTCTCCCGGTAGACCTGCGAAGGATTGCTGGGGTTGTACACGGTCAGCGGCGTGCCGCTCCCGCGCAAAACGTAGATCAACCCGGTCTCTTCGAGCGAGATGTCGTCGAACCATAGGTTTCCGGTGCTGCCGCCCCAAACTCCGGTAGAATGGTCATGCTGGTATGCGGTCCGCTATTAAACGTGTAATCCCATTGGGTCCAGTCTTGAGTGGCAGCGAAATTTAGCGGCTGATTGACGCGGCAATATGCCATGTTGTTATCGGCGAAAATTTCCACCTGCGAATACCCTGGAAGCTCTGAGTTTTATAAAACATTCGCATGTGATATTGACGCCAGGGCTGCACCGCGAAATTCTGGCCGATCCGGGCATTGGCGGGCGCGTTGGCGATCACGGCGGAAGCGCTGCCGGTGTGGGCAACGGTGTTGTCCACGCTCACTCCGGGTCCCCATAGCCGAACCACGCGGTCTGCCCGCTTTCGAAACCGCCGTTCGCCAGACCCGGAAAAGAGTTCACCACCTGCAGTGTCTTTCCGGTGGGATCGACTCGAAATTGAGTGCCGTATCACCTGCTCGCCCTCGGCCAGGTTCGGATTCTCTTCCAGCAGATCGTAAGAGTCTCCATAAGGCTCCAG
This sequence comes from Bryobacterales bacterium, assembly GCA_963723015.1. Lineage (GTDB taxonomy): Bacteria > Acidobacteriota > Terriglobia > Bryobacterales > Bryobacteraceae > PALSA-243. The sequence goes on along the minus strand of CAVRPF010000025.1, from coordinate 160,883 downwards.
CTTCCGGCATCACGGCCAAGCCCTTCGACTGCGCATAGGCGATTACTTGCGACATGTAAGTTGGATTCCACCACGAATACTGGAGGAAATTGACGCCCGAATCCCACAGGACAAGGCCCGTATAACCGGCGGCCGCGGCTTGGTCGATCAAGCGCTTCGCTGCTGGTTACCGCGCTGGGGAATCGAGATAGCTATGGTGAAGGTACCAAAGTTGCGGGCTGGCGCCCCTGAGTTCGACCGGACTGGCAAGCGCAAGACACAAGCATGACGACGCTTAATAGAGTTTTCCACGATTTCACGTTTTGCGTTCCTCCACATTTATCGATTTGAACTGGCAAAATTCATCCGGATCCCAAAAAGTACCTTAATTACATTGTTTTCGGACGATGGGTGCTTTTGCTGACACTTTCCGGGCCACATCCAACGGGATCGCCCCCTCGGAACTGCAGGTTTACTGTAATCCTTTGAACTCAAATGACTTGTTTTACATCGCTGTCACACCTGGAGCGGCCTTTCTTTTGGATTGAGAGGGCAGTCAACAACCGCGGAGGCTGAATATATTACCGGTTTCGCTGAGCCCGGCGGCGCGATTTTTCGCGGGCGCGCCAAAAAAAACAAACAAGGCCGCTGCGAGTTATAATCCGCTGTTCATGCCAGCCCTGCAGCGGAGCGCCGGCCGCAGCGCCGAAGAGATCCGCGGTCTGATTGAGGGTTTCCTCAAGCAATGTAAAGAGCCCGCGCTGCTCGAACCCGGCGAAGAGCTGCTTCTGGTCACCGCTGAAAATCTCGCGTTGGACGTGCGCGGAACTCGGCTCACGTTGCAGGCGTGGGACCGCAGCCGCAATCTGACCCGCCGTATTACAGCTATCCAGACCCCTGCCGCGGGACGGCTGGAACTGACCGTGGAACGCTTCGCGAAGCGCGAAGGGCAGATGTATCTGATCGATCTGGCGCGGCGGTCGGGCGCCGATTTGGGCAACGCAGCGGCCGCTTGATTTTCCGCGAGCGCTTCCGGTTGTTGCTGCGGCGCCAATTTCCGGAGTGGCAACTGGCTGAGCTGAGCGCCGAGCCGAACCTGGAGTACAGCCTCTCGCCCAGCTTTCCGCGCGCCTTTCTGCGCCATGGGCAGCACGGGTGGGCGGCCATCGCGTGTCCGCCGGAGGCCGATGCGGGCGCGGTGCTCTCGTTTGGCTTAATCTGGCTTTCGCACCTCCGCGCGCGCGAACGCCGCGTCACGGTGGAGGGACTGGCGATCTGCGTTCCGGCAGGGCGCGAGCGCGCCACGGCGCTGCGCCTGCTTTACCTTAATCCGGCCGCTGCGCGCTTCGCGCTGCTTACTTACAGCCCGCAGGATGTCCTGGTGGCGGTAGATCCGCTGGACCACGGCAATCTGGATACGCATCTTGAACCATGCCGCAGTCCCGCTCCCAACGTGGCGAAGGCATGGGAAAGCATCGTGAATCTGCCCAATGTCGATACGGTTACGAAACACGATGGACGCATGAGTCTGCGTGTCCGCGGCATTGAATTTGCCGAGTTGAACGGCGCCGGATTGCGCTTTGGCTTACACGAGCGCCACGCCGCGCGGGAGCATCACCTGCCCGAAATCGTGCGCCTGGCGGAAGAGCTGGATCGCGCCCGCTCGCCCGAATCGGGCCGCCGCGGACATACGCTTTATCGCCAGTATCCGGAAGCGTGGCTGGAAGCGCAGGCGCGCGCGCATCTGGAAATTATCGACGCCTCGCTCATGCGCGCCCCGCTTTATGGGCAAGTGCCAGCCTTCGCCGGCGGAGATCGCGGCATCATGGATCTGCTGGCTGTGGATTACGCCGGACGGCTGGCGGTGATCGAGCTGAAAGCGTCGGCGGACCTGCACTTGCCTCTCCAGGCCTTGGATTACTGGATGCGGGTGAAGTGGCACCTGGGGCGCGGTGATTTTGGATCTAATGGATACTTCCACGGAATCGCGCTGCGGCAGGACGATCCGCGCCTGCTGCTGGTCTCGCCGTCGCTTGAGTTTCATCCCACCACGGAAACCATCCTGGACTATTTCGCACCGCATATCGAGGTGGAAAGAGCGGGATTGGGGGTAGAATGGCGGAAGGGCCTGGAGATCATGTTCCGCCTTACCGGATCGCAACGGCCTCGGTAATCCCGATATGTTTGCAACGTTCAGGCAGGCTCGCGCGGCCTTCTCGCATTTAAATCCGGCCGAAGTTCGCGGCGATGCAGCGCGCACCGTTCGCGTGGGACTGATCGCCGCAAGCGCAGACCGGTATGCGTCGATGGAACAGGCGCTCGTGCCGGCGGATGCCGCCCAGGAAGATCGCGCACGCGGTATGAATTCGATTTTCCGCGGGGGCGACCCAAGCGCGCCTGCAAAGGTGGAGGTGGTGCTCTACGATCACGGCATCCCCGCCCCGGATGGCGCCTACATATTGGATGCGCGGGATCCGGCGCTGACATTAGATGCGATCCTCCACGACCACAAGGATTTCGCGCTGCCGCTGGCGCGCCAGTTTCCCGGTCTGCGGAGCCACGTGGTGGATCGCATCATTCAATCCATCGCGCGGGAGAATGCAATATTCGCGTTTACCACGGCGCTACCCGATGTTATTCCGAGCCTGGTGGAACTTCCGTGGGCGTTTGGCGAATGGGCAAGCGATACGGCATTCCTGACCGCCAACCAAATTCGCATGGCGTTCCTGATCTCGGCGGCGTGCGGCAAGGAGACCGGGTTTGCAGCTCAAAAAGGGCAGCTCGTTTCGATTGCAGCCGGAGCGTTCGGCTGGCGCGCGCTGGCCCGTGAGATGGCGGGAAAGATTCCGCTAGGCGGTGGATTGATCGCCAAGGGCGCGATTGCGTTCGCGGGGACTTTTGTGGTGGGCAAGAGTTTGGAGTTCTTGCATCGCGACCACATGCACCTTCCGCACGAGGCCAAAAGCAGTGTATACCGCGATGCCCTCGAGCGGGGACGCGAATTTGCCCGCTCGCTGGCGCAACCGCGTTCCTAGAGAGCGCGTCATAATGGAGAGAGAAAAGCCGGAGTGTAAAAGGAGTACTATGCGTATGCGCCTATTGCCCGCTGCAATCGCTCTGAGTCTTGCGGCTGCCGGTTACGCCGACATCATCACCCTCAAGAATGGCCGTATAGTCAACGGAACTTATCTGGGCGGCACGCCGCGTCAGATCAAAGTAGAGGTTGGGGATAACATCCAGACTTTTGACGTGGGAGAGATCGCCCGTATTGAATTCAGCAGTGCCGGATATACCAGTTCTCGCGACACGGCGCGCGACGACGGCCGTCCCACGCTGCGGCGCGCGGATTCGGGATCAAGCTCAGGATCAAGCGCCGGATCAAGCGCCGGATCTAACCCAGGCGCGCCTGGTCAGCGCCCGGTAATTCTCCAACCCGATCCGAACGATTCGGGATCGTATCCTTCTTCCGGGTCGTCATATCCATCCGACGATTCGCGCCCGACGCTGCGCCGCTCTTCTTCAGCTTCTTCTTCTTCCGATTCATCCTCCGATAGCAGCAGGCCGACGTTGCGGCGCGCTCCCGACAGTGCATCGGATGCGTCGTCGTCCTCGTCTTCCGCATCCTCTTCCGGGGACGATGGCAGGCCGGTGTTGCGCCGCGCTACTCCGGATACTGGCGCGGCGACGCCCACGCAGCCCGGAACGCCGGCGGCGGGAGCGACGCCGGTGCAGATCCCGGCGCAGACTGAATTTGTAGTGCGGCTGATTGACGCGGTGGATTCGCAGACCGCCAAGGAAGGCGATGTCTTCAGGGCGAGCTTGGATCAGCCCATCGCGATCAACGGCCAGACCGCGGTTCCGCGCGGAGCGGACGCACAGGTGAAGCTGGTGCAGGCGCAGCAATCCGGCAAGCTCACCGGGAAAACCGAATTGACGCTCAGCCTGTGGTCAGTGACTATAAATGGCAAGCCTGTCGAGATCAACACCCAGAACATTACCAAAGCCAGCGATTCTCGCGGAGCGCAGACGGCCAAGGTAGCCGGCGGCGGCGCTGTATTGGGCGCGGTTATCGGCGGCATTGCGGGCGGCGGCAAGGGCGCGGCCGCTGGCGCGGGCGCGGGCGCGGCGGCGGGCGCCGGCGTGGAAGCGGCCACCAAGGGTCAGCGGGTGAAGGTCCCTTCGGAGACGCTGCTGACGTTCGTTTCCGAAAAAGCGGTAGATACGTCGCACGGCGCCGCTGCGGCCGCTCCAGCGCAACCGGCGGCGCAGCCGCAAACCGAGGCAGCTAATGTAACGCTCGCGGCTGCCCCTCCGGCGCCGGCGCCGCCCCCCGCTGCTCCCGCGCAGGCTACGCCAACGCCCACAATTAAAGTCGGCCAGGCGCAGGACGACGTTCTCAACGTTTTGGGACAGCCCGATTCGGTGAGCGCGGAAGGGTCCAAGCAGATTTACGTGTATACGAGCAGGAACCTGAAGATCACGTTCGTGAACGGCAAAGTGTCTAAGGTTGAGTAGAGATCCCGACCGCAACGATCTGCAGGCGCATTGACCAGGCGCTAAACGGCTAGCAACTGTAGATCCGGAGCGATGCGTCTGAGATCGGCTGCATCAGTGGTGACGATCGCCTGTCCAGCCCTCCGCGCGCAAATGACGACGTGGGCATCGACAACATCAGCCGTCGCGGTTTGCGCCAATAACAGGCCAACCGCGGTTGCATCCGGCCCGTTGAGGCGCAACGAGGTCGGTAGCAGCTTGCCGGATGAGCCGGGAAAGCCGAGCCTGCCGGGCAGGTTATGCCGCTCACGCGGCCTTGTCTTTCCCGGAGCCCCTCTTGCGCCCCAGTGGAGTGAGGAGCGCGTCAGCCCATGCACGTTCTTTCCCGGTTAAAGCCACCAGTATGCCGAAGCGCGTCCTCCAGCATCTCTCTCCATCCCGCGGCATCGTGCAGAGTGACGCATACGGCGTGCTGCACGAAAGCGGAAACGTTAGCCGCCTGCCCGGCCGCTGCCAGAGCGCGAATTTCCCTGACCTGATCCTCATCAGAGCAATAGTAATCTAGCGGCACGGCCCGGGCGCTGGCGGGGAAGGGTCGCCAAAGGAAAGGAACCGCAAGGACCAGAGCCGTCGGCCTCTCGACCTATGCCACTATAGTATTTATGCTGTTTGAGTCCGACAAAGTGATGTTCGAAATCTATCGCGAGACCGGCTACACGGGCCGGTTCCGCGTGGTGTATTTTACCGAGCTGCAGGACCACAACAAAGAAACCGAGATCAATCACGCCATGGCAGGCGAGCATTTCTTCGATGGTTTCATCAAGAACTTCAGCAAGGATGAAGCGAAGGAGATTATCGACGGCTTGCTCGGCCGCCTGAACAGCGGTGAGCGGTTCGAGCCGGCGGAAATCGAGCGCGTGCTCGGCCCGCATCTGGCCTGAGGGTCGTTTGCGGATCACGCGATATCCCAGCATCTCTACCGAGCAGTTTCTCGGCTGTGTGGCCGCGTTTGTCGATTCGCTGACGGGCGAATTGAATGCCGCCGCTTCCGCCCTGCGCCGCCTTGAAGGCAAGTCGAAAGGCTCGGCGTTTGCCTACGAGATGACGCTCGACAATCACCGTTACGGCGCGCTGATCGTGCTCGACCGCTGGTCCGCGCTTACCAATGCGTTCGGCCCGCACCTGGCGCATCCGATCGCGGATAGCGCGCGCGGCCGCGTCGAATCGGCCGAGCAGTTGCTGGGCCGCGCGAACCAGGTGATCGACGCGTCCGGGCAGTATTCCACCGAAATCGTGGAGGCATGTCTAATGGCATTCCAATCGGTGACCGCAGTCTTCGCCGACGAGCGCGCCGCGGCGGAACAGAAGGCCAAATTGGGACCGATGTTGAGCGAAGATTACGCCGGCGCGCGACGCATTTTCCTGGAAGATCTGGCTGCGCGGTAACGGTGTAACATGGTGTCCATGGGGACCGTCAAGACGCTGCTGACGTTTGCGGAGTTCGAGCAACTTCCCGAAAGACCCGGTAAAGACGAACTTATCAGAGGGGAATTGATCGAATTGCCGCCAGCGGAGTATAAGCACAGCGAACTCGCGCATCGGATCTTTCACATCATGGATTCCGCCATCGAGCAAGCGCACGCGCGCGGGAAAGCCGGAGAGTTGGGCGAAGTGTTCCACGAAATGGGTTATCGGCTGCCGGGGGAAGGTTGGCTACAGCCGGATGTCAGCGTAACACGCGCCCGGCAGAGCATCGACGAATATCTGCTGGGCGCCCCCGCCATTGCCATTGAGGTGATATCGGCTGCGAATACCGCGAAGCGGGTAGACGCCAAAGCTGAGCTCTATTTTGAGTTCGGCGCCCGTGAAGTGTGGCGCGTTTTTCAGCGGACAAGACAAATCACAATTCAGGTTCCAGGCAGTGCGCGGGTAATGGCGGCAGATCAGGCCGTCACCACTCCGCTGTTACCCGGGTTCGCGATCCCGATCCAAGAGATCTTCGGCGAGTGAGGCGCGTCATGGCGAATCGATCCCCAAGCAACCCGCTGCAGGAGCTTCTGACCCGGATCAGGCGATTCTTAAAACGCGAACCGCCCGAAGATCCCTACGCTTACGTAGGCGCGCCGAAAAAACCGCGGCCCCCGCATCGCAGCGCCTCCGCCGCGGTGGAACCGGAACGATAGACTAACGCCGCACGGCCCAGGCAAGGCCATCCGGCTGCTTGCCAGCGTCGATATGACCGGTCACTTCCAACGATTTCAGATCGACGATCGCCACATAGTCGTCTGGCGTGCAGGCCACATAGGCGCGCGCGCCGTCAGGTTGGATCTGAATGCCGGCGGCGCCGCGGCCGATTTTCACCGCTTCACTTCTCGCCGGCTGGCCGCGTCGAATACCGCCAAATCCGGACCGCTCAAGGTTGAGACCAAAACCAGCTTTCCATCCGGCGTGAATTTCAGACGGTTAGCGCCCCCGACATTCGCAGCCAAAGTCTGAGCCACCTTCTTGCCGGCGATATCGACAATGGAGATAGTGCCGTCCTGAGCGTTCGCGGCCCAAATTTCCTTACCGTCGGGAGAAACATCGAAGCCTTCGGCGCCGCGACCCACGGGAATCACGGTCTCGTCCCAATCGCCCTGAGGAGGACCGCCGGGCCCGCGGCCTGGACCGTTGCGTCCTCCGGGCGGCGGCCCGGGACCGGCGCCGCTTGCATTGGGCGGCCCGGGTGGCGGACCTCCGGGACCGCGCCCCCGTCCGCCGGCAGTCTTCTCGATGATGGTCATGGTGGCCGAACTGACATTCGAGGTGATGATTCGTTTGAGGTCGTCGAACACATAAATCATGTGGGTTCGATTCTGACCTGTGCCCATCACCCAATCGATCTTTTTCGTCACCGGGTCGTAGCTGCCGATCGCCTTGGCCGCTTCCGCGGTGAACCAGACCTTTCCGCCCACGTACGCCAGACCGTGAGGTCCGCGAAGCGCGCCCAGGTCTACCGGAGGCAGGGCTTTTTGAGCCACCAGATCGACAACTGTAAGGGTATTGTAGGCGCCTGACCCGTAGTTCGAGATGTATGCGAATTTGCCGTCGGTGGATGCGACGACTTCATGAGGATCCGGTCCGGAAGGCATCCGCGCGATCGCTTTCAAGCTGGATGGATCGACAATGGCGAGCGTAAGGTCGCCCTTAGAAAGTACCAGCAAGGCTTGCGGCGGCGTGCTTTCGGCGCAAAGAACGCCGGCTCCCAGGAGAATCCCAAGAAGGAAAACGGCGCGGCTTTTCAGGTGCATGACTTACAAATATACCGTATCGGCTCGCGCGGGCATCGGCGAAACGGCGTTTAACGGGTGGGCGCAATTTGCGCCATGATCGATTTGACCTTCTGCGCGTATTGGCCGGATGGATTATAGATTGCGAGCAGTTGATCCAGATTCTTGGAACGATAGAGGTGCGAGTGCGTCAGCCGATATCCCACCTCGTGAATCGCCGCGCGCGCCGAACGGAAAGTCGCGCGCCCCGAATCCCACCCGAATAGATTGTTGTTGCGCGCCGATTTTCCACCGGTAGATTCCACATACGAGATGCTTGGCAGCAGCCGCCAATCCAGGGCGTAGCTGTCGGCCGCAGCTAAAAAATCGTTGGAATACTCTTTGGCTGGACAGTCGGATTTCCCGAAAAACGCTTGCAGCCGCGCCAACCGGCGATCGGCCACTGGGGCTTTCTGTTCGCGGTGCATGGATCCCGGGGCCGGTAAAGACACCATTCCCGTGAAAACCGCTAAGCCGCCGGATAATAGTTTCCTCATTGTTCCAAACCTCCCGATTTCAAATATGGAAAGCTGCCGCTGCCTGCATTCTGGCGGCTGCAGCCTGAAATTGGCTGGGAGCCGGGCTCCCGATGGGACAAGCTTACGGAATTGACATAACCAGCGAATTGTACCACTATTGGCCGCCTGCCACCGCCGTTTAGAAACTGGCTGGTATAATCCAGTACCGCGCTAAAATCTACTAATGCATTACCTTTCCCCGCTCTTTCTCTGGGTCGTCTGCGCTCTCCCGTTCGCCGCCCAACAGCGGCAACAGCCGGCCCCGCAATCGCAAGAGAAGATTCTGATCCAGGCCGGGAAGCTGGTGGATGTGCGCGCCGGCCGCGTTTTGAGCAACCAGAAGATCCTCGTCGAGGGCGACCGCATCACGCAGGTTGGCCCGGACATCGCAGCTCCTGCCAACGCTCGTACCATCGACCTGAGCAACGCGACCGTTCTGCCGGGGCTGATCGACAATCACACGCACGTGCTGCTGCAGGCGCATCCCACCCCCGCCGACTACGACCAGCAATTGATTAAGGAATCCATCGCTTATCGCGCGATTCGCGCCACCGTATCGGCGCAGATCGCGCTGAAGAACGGGTTCACGACGATTCGCGACCTGGAGACGGAGGGCGCGATGTATGCCGACGTGGATGTGAAGACGGCTATCAACCGCGGCGTAATTCCGGGGCCGCGCATGTTCGTGGCGACGCGCTCGCTGGCGCCCACGGGCATGTACAATCCCACGCGCTTCTCCTGGGAATTGCCCGATATGCCCACGGGGACGCAGTTCGTGGATGGGCCGGACGAGATCCGCAAGGCGGTGCGCGAGCAGATCAAGTATGGCGCGGATTGGATCAAGTTCTACGCCGATGGCGGCACGCAGTTCCGCGATGGCGGCATCCATTCGCGGCCGAATTTCACGGACGAGGAAGCCAAGGCCATTGTGGATGAGGCGCACCGGCTGGGGCACAAAGTCGCTGCGCACGCCGGCGGGCGCGAGGCGATCGAGCAAGCGATAAAGGCGGGCGTGGATTCGATCGAGCACGGCAACGGCGTCGACGATGCGCTGATCGACCTGATGATTCGTAGCGGGACGTATTGGTGCCCGACGCTGTACATTTATCAGCGGAGCGGACGTAATCCGAATTCGGAGATGAATCAGTTCCGCGCCGCGAATTTCAAGCGCGCCGTGGAGAAGGGCGTCAAGATCGTATACGGCACCGATATCGGCGGCTATGCGTGGACGGAAACCGAGACCGGCGATTTCGCTCTGATGGTGAAGTGGGGCATGACGCCGATGCAGGCCATACAATCGGCCACCATAGGCGGCGCTACGGCGCTCGACCAGCAGGAGCGCTTCGGCTCGATTGAAGCGGGCAAGTTCGCCGACATCGTCGCCGTCGCGGGCGACCCCACTACCGATATCGCGGCGCTCGATAAGATGCTGTTCGTGATGAAGGGCGGCGTGGTCTATACGGGCCGGTAGAACTTATTCCGAAGCCCCGTTAAGACGGCACTCTCAAAATGCGGCGCTCAGCCGCCGAATCGATCTCGGCTAGGTACCGGCTAACCTAAGAGACGATGATTTCCAAGCTGTCCGATTTGGCGCCCGCAACCGGTTTCAGCGGAATAGAACGATCGAAGGTGGCAAGCCGGCCGCCACGCCGGATCGCAAGGGCGAGCAAGTGGAGATCGGTGATCTGACGATGGCCGGCGATAGCTTCGGGCCGGAAGACTGCCCCGTCCAGCAGGGATAGGTCGTCATGCCAAAAGTGGTGATTCTCGCTCGAGCACAGCGTCCGAAGGCGCTGGATCACGTCTGCCGCCGTTGCCTCCACGCTGCGGTACGCCGGATTGCTAAGGACTCGGACGCAGCCGTTGACCGTAATGGAGCAGGTAGCCCAGCCCCGGTTGCGATTCCGCCCGAACCAACGATGCGCCGCCTCGTGCTGCGGGTGGGATGGATCGAAGAGCGCAATCAGAACGTTAACGTCGAGAAGCGCAATACTCATTCCTCATCCCGCAGCCGATTCACCAGCGCCAAATCTGGTTTTGGCGCTCCGGCTTTCGGAACGAATAGAGGCACTCCGTTGCGCATGTGCGGCGAGTTCCTGGGCTCGAGCCCCTGGCGGATCAATTGCGAGACCACTTGCCCCATGGTGGCGCCTCGCTGCCGTGCCAACTGCTTCGCCGTATTAACCAAGTCGTCTTCCAACTCCAGGGTCGTCCTCATACTCCGATTATATGCTAAGAAACCGGAAAATGCATCAATCATCAGTGAAGCTGATGCGTGATGCGAGACTAGTTGGACCAAAAGCAAAATGGCAAGCGAAAGCGCCTGCCATTTTCGTCTGTCGGAGGAATGTTGCTACAGGAGCCGGAAATTGACTTCCACTTGCGCCAGCACTCTGACCGGCTTGCCGTCTTTATAGCCAGGCCTAAACTTCCATTGTTTGACCGCTTCGACGGCTTTTTCGTCCAGGCCCAAGCCGAGGCTTTTCAGGACCTTCGGCTCGACCGCATTACCGTTAGTATCGACGACGATCTGCACAATGACAGTGCCCTGGTGCTTAGCTTTGCGCGCCTCTTCGGAATACTCAGGATCGATCTTATGCAGAACAACCGGCTGAGATACGCCGTTACCGGCGCGATAAACGCCATCGCCGAATCCGCCGCCCGATCCTGGGCCTACGCCGCCGCCGTTTCCGGATCCTACGCCGCCGCCTTTACCCGAGCCGATACCACCGCCCGAACCCGTGCCGTTGGAGGCCGGTCCGAGTTTACCCAGCGGATCGCCGTAATTCGGCAGGTTGATATTCGGAAGGTTGGCGTCTGGAGGCGCCAGAATAGAAGGATCCATCGCCAATTTCGGAGCGGGATTGTTAATTACCGCTGTGGGAGGCACAAACTGGCGCGGTTGGGGCTTGGGCAGCTTACCTTTGCTGGCCGGAAGTGGCGATCGGTCGCCGCCGCCGCCGCCGCCGTGCATAGGCTTGATAGCCGCGATATCGGGGACATTGGACGGCAAAAATACTTCGACGGTCTGTTTAACGGCGTTTTGAACTGGTTTGGTGGAGAGGGCAAAAAGTACCAACAGCACCAGACCCGCCTGAAAACCGAACGACATCATGAAGGACTTCTTCTGATTGCCGTAGAGTCCCCAGATATCCTTGACTGCCACGGGCTTGGAGGTCAATTCCAAGGGCGGAAGCTTGGGCGGGTTAAAAGTCTCTTTGATGTTGCGGATCAGAGACTTGTACATCGGTTCGTCATTCTGGACAAGCAAAAGGTGCGCGAGATGGTCATCATCTCCGCCCGGCAAAAAGGGGTTGTTCGGTTGCGACAGGTCAGCCATTTTGATGCACCAGCCCCCCGATGGGGCCGCTGTCTACGCTCTCTTGGACGATTCCCATGCCATCATCGTTACAGGTTTTGGAAATTCCGTTACAGGTTTTGGAAATTCCGCTCGGATTTTCACCAGAGCCGGTCTCACACCTAAATGTTAGCAAAAATTAGCCGGTCATGAACGCAGGCGCCGGTGGGGTTACAACGTGTCAACGCGGCTCGCTTTCGGTAGCCGGTGGTTATAATCGAGTAGTGCGAACAGCCTGTATTCTGACCGCGGTGCTTGTCCTCATCGGCTGCCGGGGCGGAAATCGAGACCGGGAAGCCGTCCATCAAGGCATTCTCGACCACCTTGCGGAAGCCGGTTTCAGCAACCAAAACATGGATGTCACCGAGACCTCCGTGCAATTCAATGGCGACAAAGCCGATGCCGTGGTCGAGATCACCCCGAAGGGCGCCAGCCGCGGGCAGGGCATGCAGATGCGCTATGGCCTGCAGCAAAAGGGCGGCCGCTGGGTGGTGGTGACGCGCGCGGAAGCCGGCGGGGGCACGGCGCAGCCATCGCTCCGGGGGCGGCGAACCCGCACGGGGGCGCCATGCCCGGAGCTCCGGCGAGCGGCGGCCAGAAAATGCCGTCGCCCGAAGATCTTCCGCCCGCGGCGCCCACGAGCAAGAAGCAATGAAGCGTGTCGCGATTCTGGGTGGAGGCCCGGCGGGCGCGTTCGCGGCGCAGCAACTGGCGGCCACTGGCCTCAAGGTACAGCTCTTCGACGAAAAGCTGGCATGGGAGAAGCCCTGCGGCGGCGGGCTGACTCACAAAGCATATAGCCAGTATCCTTTCCTGATTGAGAATTCGACCCCGAAACGATTCGTGACCGAGAGCGTGCTGGCGGCGACCGACGCCGGCCAAGCCAGCCTGAAGTTAAAAGATCCGCTGCTGATTTATTCGCGCTTCGAGCTGAACCGCCTGTTGCTCGAGCGCGCCGAGCGGGCCGGCGCTCAATTGGAAAAGGTCCGCGTAATGGGAATGGAGCGCAGCGGCGCGCGCTGGCTGCTGCGCACCAAATCGGGCATCGCCGAAGCCGATTTCTGCATCGTCGCCACCGGCGCGCGTAATCCGCTGCGAGGCGTGGGAACGCAATTGGCCCCGGCGGATACGATGTCGGCGCTGGGTTATTACGTGGCGGGCGATCAGGCGCGCATCGACATCCAATTCCTGCCGCCCCTTGAGGGATATATCTGGATCTTTCCGCGCTGCGGGCACCTGTCGGTGGGAATCTGCGGCAAGGGCGAATCCGCGAGCTCGTTGCGTCTTCGCCTGGAGCGCTACATGACTGAACGCGGGATCAGATGGAAAGGTTCGCCATTCTATAGCCACCTGTTGCCCTCGCTCGAAACCGCGTCGTGGCGCAAGAACCGCGTCTCCGGCGAAGGCTGGATGGCGGTGGGCGATGCCGCGGGCCTGGTGGACCCGATCACCGGCGAAGGCCTTTATTATGCGATCCGCTCGGCCGATCTGGCGGCGCGAGCGCTGCTCTCGGATGCTTGCGAACCGGCGGATAAGGCCATGCAATACCGGCGTTTGCTGCGGAGGGATTTCACGGCCGATCTGGAGTTCGGCTCGCGCCTGGCGAAGAGGATCTTTCAAGGGCGTTTCCTGTTTGGCTCCGTACCCGCGCGCATGGTGCAGTTCACGCGCCACAGCCACCGCTTTTCGGGCCTGATGCAGGATCTGTTCGCGGGCACGCAACCGTATCGCGGCCTGAAGCGGCGATTGCTCCGCAATTGGAAGGGCGGCGTCTTCGATCTGTGCGTTGAATTTGGGGTTGAGCCGCCTGATGCCGCGCAAGGCCGAAAGTTGATTGAGGCTGTGAGGTCCGCGATTAAATCCGGAGCATTATTCCGGCGCGCGCAGGAACTGATTCCCGGCGGCGTCAACTCGCCCGTGCGCGCCTTCCGCAGCGTCGGCGGCCAGCCGTTATTTATCGCGCGGGGCCAAGGCTCGCATATCTTCGATGTGGACGGCAACGAGTACATCGATTACGTGGGGTCGTGGGGTCCGCTGCTGCTGGGCCACCGGCATCCCGAGATTATCGCCGCGCTCGAAGGCGCGCTCGAGATCGGCACCAGCTTTGGCGCGCCTACGGCGCAGGAGATCGATCTGGCTGAGGCCATTTGCGATGCGGTTCCTTCCATCCAAATGGTGCGGCTGGTCAATTCCGGGACGGAGGCCACCATGTCCGCCATTCGCCTGGCGCGCGCGTTCACGGGCCGCGATCTCATCGTCAAGTTCGATGGCTGCTATCACGGCCATGTGGATTCGCTACTGGTGCAGGCCGGTTCCGGCATGGCGACCTTAGGAATCGCCGACACGCGCGGCGTGCCACAAGCGTTTTGCGGCACGACCATTTCTCTGCCGTATAACTCGGTGGAAGCCGCCGAACGGGCTTTCGATACGCATCGTGGACTCATCGCCGCCGTAATTGTCGAGCCGGTAGCGGGCAATATGGGCTGCGTGCCGCCCGCGCCGGGCTTTCTGGAAGGGCTGCGCGAAATCACGCGGCGTGAAGGCGCGCTGCTGATTTTCGACGAAGTGATGACCGGGTTTCGCGTGGCTTTCGGAGGCGCGCAGGCGCTCTACGGCGTCGCGCCCGATCTCACTACGCTGGGCAAAGTGATCGGCGGCGGATTGCCCGTCGGCGCCTACGGCGGCCGCGAGGACATCATGCGTCTCATTGCGCCCGCCGGCGCGGTATATCAGGCGGGAACGCTTTCCGGTAATCCGCTGGCGGTTGCGGCGGGATTGGCGATGCTCCGGCACTTAAAGGCGCATCCGGAAGTGTACAGTCAGCTGGAATCGCGCGCCGCGGAACTCTGCGGCGGCGCTCCATCCGGTATCACCGTAAATCGTGTGGGATCTATGTTCACGATGTTCTTCACCGACAGGCCGGTGACCGATTACGAATCCGCTAAGCGCAGCGACACGGCGAAGTTCGGCCGTTTTTTTCAGGCCATGCTGGAGCGCGGCATGTATCTAGCGCCATCACAGTTCGAGGCGGCGTTTCTTTCAACGGCGCATTCGGAAGAAGACATCCGCCGCACCGTTGCCGCCGCCGATGAATCGTTCCACGCGGCGGTGAACCGTTTCTACCGGTGGACCGATTTCCAAAGCTGGCGCGCGGAATACGCGACGATTCCGAAGAACACGGCCAAGCTGATCGCGATCACCGCCAGTTGGCGCTCCGGCGAGATCTGCGTCGCCTCCGCGAAATCGACAGTGACTCGGAGACGGACCTGTGCGGTCTCCGGGCGGCCGGAGCGATTCTCAATCACGACCACATAATCGCCGAACTTGCGCGTGCGAACGACCAGGCGACCCCGCTCGCCCGGGGGAGTGGCGGCAACCATGGCGTGCATTTCTCCGCGGTTGAGGAGTTCGAGGTCCGCATGTTCCATCAGGGTCAACTGAACGGGCGGCCCTTTCTCCACGTGGAATTCGGCTTGCACCAGCGCGGCGCGCCGCTTGAGACCGAGATCGACAAACCGCCAGTCGTTAGCGGGAATCAGAAACGTCTGGTCCACCAACTCCACGCTGGTGGCGGCCGCCAACAGCATCCAGGCGATGAGGGGCATAATCGGCTGAAGGTAAGTATGGCACAGGGGTTAGTGGCGACTATTGCCCGCTCCGGCCATATCTTTCCATGCAATCGACGGATGGCGCGCTTCATGTCCTCCGGGATACGACGGGACGCTTCGGAGATGATTTGCAAGGCAGCGCGTGACTGCATAGATCGTACGCGTGTCGTTCCGAAAGGCCTCGCACGCAAGGCCCGTACTAGGCCTGCCCTCATGTTAGAGCTTCTTGCGCCTCTTATCACGCAAGCCACAGACCACAAGCCACAGACCACATGGGCATGGCCTAAGCCATTGGGCGGAACGGATTATATCGGCAATCGCCGAGTGTAGCCATAAGTTCACTCTCATCGGCTGAAACCGATCTGTTGCCAGCCGCAAACCGTTCAGCTTCAGTCTGAGACGTATTCACGTTCATATCGGAATTCTGTTCAGGTTCCAGATCCCCAGCCGCAAATCTCGCTGCGGTAAGCGATAGAATGGCCATATTATGCAAGACAGTTTGGTCCGGCCCAGAGCGGGGCTTGCTTCGCTCGAGGCGCCGGGCTGGAAGTCGGCGGCAAGCTGGATTGCGGCGGCGCTGCTCGCCATTCTGTTTGCCGTCTCCGGCATCTGGAAAATCACTTATCCGCTCGATTGGGCGGTGCGCATGGGCGAGCTGAAGTTTCCGGAGCAATTGAGCCTGGCCGCGGCGCTGGTGTTCGGCATTGCGGAAACGGTAGGCGCGGTACTGGTGCTGGTGCCGCGGTTTCGCCGCTGGGGCGCGGCGCTGATTGGCCTGCTGCTGATCGGGTTCATGATCTATTTCGCCGCGAATTACACGGCCCTGCGCGGCGCCGAGTGCAGTTGCTTCCCGTGGGTAAAGCGCGTAGTAGGTCCGGGCTTCTTTATTGGAGACGGAGCCCTGCTGTTGCTGGCGGCCTTGGCGGGCGCATGGTCCAGACCCCCGCAGAGCCTCCGCAGCGCGATCCTCATTCTGGGCGCGGTGGCTGTGTACGCGCTGGTCTCCTACGGCGTGGCCGCCGTGCGTCAGACGGGAACCAAGGCGCCGCAAACAATCCTGGTGGAAGGCACGCCCTATTCGCTCCAGCGCGGCAAGATCCTGCTCTACTTCTTCGATCCCGAATGCATGCACTGCTATAACGCCGCTAAGAAGATGTCGCAACTCAAGTGGGGGAGCACCGCCGTGGTCGCGGTTCCCGTGAGTACGCCAAATTATGCGGCGGCATTCTTGCAGGAAACAGGGCTGAAGGCGGTGGTTTCCAACGATCTGGAGAAGTTGAAGGGGGTCTTTCCATATACCGCCGTACCGGCTGGAGTAGCGCTGGAAAACGGACGCGAGAGGGGAGCCTTGACTAAGTTCGAACAAGACAGCGAACCAGGGGCGAGCTTAAGACAATTGGGATTTGTGAAGTGAGGGGTGGTTACCTGGCCGCCGAACCTACGTACACTTGAAACGGCGCCCAATAGAACGGATTGCGATAGGCATGCACGTCGCCGTTGAGTAAGGCCAGTTTGGCCTGCCGCAGCGCAATCGAGGGGCTCTGGCCGGCGGCGATGCCCGCATAGAATTTATCCATCAGCGCTTCCGTGGATGCGTCGCTCGCATCCCAAAGACCGGCGACGACATTGCGGGCGCCCTCTTGCAGGAACACCCAGGCGAAGCCAATGAGACCTTCGCCCGCGTATGCGCGCACGCCGGCGCTCTTGCAGGACGAGATGGTCACCAGATCGGCATGAATCGGAAAGGCCGAGAATGTCGCGCGCGTAGAGCTTGCGCCGGCCGTTTTCCGAGGAGAGAACGATGGCGGACTCAAGCGGCCTTTCCGCGTCGGCCTCGGCGTGGGCGGCGAAGTGGATGAGGGAAAAGCCGCCGGGGTTTGCGTTCGCATACGACGCGGGCGTTGCCTCGCGGCCGGTAATCACGCGCGATGCCGCACCCCGGAAATGGGCGCGGATGCGTTCCAGTTCTTCCGCGGCTTTGGGAAGCGGGCTGTAATCCGTCTTGGAGTAGTCCGGGCGCCCCGATGAGCAGCAGCGATGGATCGTGCGCCGCGGCGGCAACGGGCCGCGACGCGGCGATGGAAATGGAAGGCGCGATGGCCAGTTCCACGTCTTCGATCCAGTAGTGCGGCGACGGAGTGGGCGCGATCATGGTCTCCAGATTGAGCCGATGCAGTGGACGGTCGGGAATAACGATCAGCCGGCTGCCTTTCGGTATGTAGGGTGCAATACCGCAGAGCAGCTTGTTCCAAAGAGCCGGGCCGGATTGGTCGTGGGGATCCGGGATTGGCAGCTCCACTTGTTTGCGGTAGCTCGTCACCAATCTTTCAATCTCGTCGTCCGGCGGCAAATCGAACCGGCGGAATGTATCCGCCGAGATCAGCCACGCGAACGACCGGTGTGGAGCAAACCAGAAAGAAAGGAACGCGGAATTGGTAGACCGCGCCAGCTTCTGGAGCGTGGGCAGAGTAGGGAACTCCTCCGGCTTGATTTGCGTGCCCATGCGCTCGGCGAGCACTCTGGCACGGCTGGATTCGACAATGCGCAGGGCGCCGAATGTGTCGTTTTGCTGTACCAGCGCATCCACATATTCCCGGTAAAAACCGATCAGCTTGGATAACAACGTGATTCTGTAATGGGAGTCCAGCAAATCCGATCGCGTCTCTTCGACAATCTTGCGCGCCGCTTCGAATTCCCGATTGGCCTCGGGAAACCGTTTGCTATCCATGGCGATCTTTCCAAGCAGCTCATGCAACTCCCAGCGAAGGTTGGACTGGGCCCCGGGATCGGAAAGCAATGCCCGGGAGATTCGGGCGGCTTCGTCGAGCCTGCCGAGTCCATATGCAATATGTGCGCGATTCTTGACGACGTCGGCGGTTAAGTTCTTATCTTTTACGACTCGATCCAATTCGGCGGCGCGGTCGTTCCATGTGGATGCCTCGTCCCATTTCCGGTCCCGCATTAGAGCTACAGATGTATTCGCGGCGTTTCGCTCGGCGTCGGTTTTCCGGCCCAGCTCCATAGCTATGCGATAGGCTTTTTGGTAATTGGCAACGGCATTGCCGGTGTTGCCTTCGCGGTCGTATATCAAACCCAGCTCACCCAGACCTATCATCAGGTTCATCCGATCTCCGATGGCCGCAAGAACCGGTATGGCTTGCTCTATGTGTTCCGAGGCTGAATCCAGTTCGCCCAGAAACGAATACGCGGAACCTAGATTGTTGTTGGCGAATGCCGCAATTCGTTTGGCTTTGACTTCTTGCGCCAAGGCGAGCGCCTGCAGGCCATATTGGATCGATTCTTCATATTCCTGCAGTGTCTTGCTGGAACGCGAGAGATTCAAGAGCGCTGCGGCCCGCCAGTATACGCTTCGCTCATGGTTCGCTAATTCTAGAGCGGCGCGAAACGAGGATTGACCGGCATCGGTTCCCGGATTGACGATGCCATCGGTGAGCCAGATCCGTATCGCAAGCTCGGGATCGGCCACCGCGGCGCGCGCTTGCTGCAGGATTTTTGATGCGTCGGCTTTAGGTAAGAGAATTGCTTGATCTATTAGGCGGCGTACTTCCAGCTGGCTTAATCCGGCGCGAACCGGAACCGGATTCCTTTAGGAGGTCGCGAGCCTCCCCATTTCTGGATTTGGCGCTCAGGGCTTCAGCCTGCAACAGGCGGAATTTCCAAAACCACGGCGAGCTCCGGTCATCTTTCCATTGAGCGCCGCTCTTCAAAGAGTACGCGATAGTACTATCAAGGTCGCCGCTAAGGAATGCCTCTCTGGCCCGATCATATGCGGCGCCGGGAGACGCCGTTTGCGAACAGGACGCGGCCAAAACCGAAACGAGAATCGCCGCGGCTCTAGCTGGCGGTGGACGATCCATTGGTCTGGCCACAACCCACGGCTCCCTGCCCTACCGCGTTCGATCCCATCGCCAGACGCACCATCGTTACCTGCCGGTCGTTTCCCTTCACCACAACTTCACCCAAAATGATGCGTCCGAACTCTTTCCACCTAATGGTGTAACCTTCCACCGAGATGTCCCGCAACTCGTCCGGAGGCCCTTCGAGCTTGATTTCGCGCACCAGAGAGCAGACATAATGGCCATGCGGCGCGGCGAGGATGTCCGAATCCGGCGGCGTATTGAAGCGCCACGAGTGTTCGCGCCGGTATTCCGCGGACTGCTTTTTATAGAACTGCGCAAGCTGATCCTTGGTCCCGCAGTGGTGGAGCGGGTCGTCATCCAGCTTGATCTTCGCAATTACATGGCCGAGACGCATGCCGTCGATCTTGTTTCCCTTGGTAGTAACTTGGGGTTCAGTTTCCCCCTTCTTCAGAGTGGAGAATACGTGCAGCTCGATCTTCTCTATATGCAGTTTCTCCAGGATATGAATGGATTCAATCCCGGTCTCAATCTCGGTCTCAAAGCGGTTGCTGAACTCCCTGCCGGCGGCCATTGACTCGATGTGGCGCACAGCCATCAGAGTTCTATGAGACGGATGGTCCACCTGGTAACAGTAATTGTCGGCGTGGTTCTTGGAAAGGCCGCCGGTTACGGGAATGACGCTGGCGGCAAGCGTGGGAATTACGTGATCGACTTCGTCATCGTCCAAACGGTGAAATTGGGCTGCGGCTCCGACAGTGTGTCCGGAATATAGATAGCGGTGCGCGGGCGCCGGGGTCATAAACGGCTATTCTCCTTTGGATACGATTTCGAATTGGCTACGGGCCAGTTCCTGTCCCGCGGCAGTCCCGGCCGGCTCACTTCGGGCGATGAACGTATAGCGGCCAGGCTGGAACCTTCCAGGGAAGTATACATCCAATGGTTGATCGAGTCCAGGAGCGGGCAGCGATGCGGTGCGCACGGTTTTTCCCGAGGCGTCGAGCAACTCTACATATACGTTTGCGGTTGGGGGCGGAATAATCAGTGGCATCTCGATTCGCAGAGGTTTATCCGCCGGTATCTCCGTTAATTGCGAGGAGCGAGTTTCTCCGGCGAGGATCACCGGCGCCGCCATGGATTGAGGCGTCCGTAGTTGAGGAATCATCACAGCATTCTGATACGTGACGATCGAAGCCAGCACTAACGCGGCGAAGGCAGGCACGGCAACCGGCAGGCGTAGCCAGCTTAGCCAATCGCGCTTGAACCAATTGCGCTCGGCCGCGGGGGAAGACGCGAGACTTCGGTCGCTAAACACAGCTTTGGCATTGGCGGCAAACAGAGACGCCGTATGGACGTCGTCACCACAGGCCCGGCAGGAAAAAAAGTGCTCCTCGAACTCGTCCCGCTCAGCGGGCGGCATTTCTCCCAGAAGGTACCGCTCCGCGGCGTATGTCTCTTGCGCTGACTTGTGATCCATGAGGTGTCTCTGCCCTTTAGTGCAGCGAGCGTCCGTTCCGTTGCAGATCGATACTATTATTGGCCGCTTCACTATTTTATTGTGAGTTTAAAGACGACGGCGTTGCATAGAAACAACAGCAGCGCCATCGCGCGCTGGAGCTTCCGATCCCGGTGGATATAGGCGGTATGGAATTTGGATTTGGCCCGATGCAGCAATACCCTAAGATAATCGGGCGCCACCTTGAAGGTTTCGGCTATAACGTTCCGATCCGCCTCCTCAAAGAAGACCATACGCAGGATCTCGCGATCTTTGGCCGGCAATTCATCCAGAACCTGAGCCACCAGGCGTTTCCGCTCAGCGGAAATCATGGTGACATCGATGCTATCGGCGCTGTCTACCGGTTCAGGCATATCCTCTTCCACCAACGGATGGCGCGATTGTTTGTGCATTAACTCCAGAAAGACATTATTGGAGACGGAGTTCACAAAGGCTCCGAAGCGCTCCGGCTGGGAAACGCCAGAGCCATGGCGCAAAGCCTTGAGCACGCGAAGGAGCGTTTCCTGGCGAACATCCTCGGCCATTTCGAGGGAAACGCGGCGAGCGCGCATCTTAGTGAGTATGAAGCGGCCGAAATAAGCGCTGAAATGCGACTCGGTGGCGGGATCGCCATCCACCAATTTGTCCACGTATTCGGCATCGAAATTATAGAATTCCATTACGCCACCCGTATGTCCCATCCATTATATAGAGCGAAGGACGTTGGAAAATAGGGCAAGAGGAGTGCGCTTTTTTTATCTTTCCGCTATTCCCGTGCCCTGGCTGCCCGCCGCCGCCGTCAAAACCGGTGGCAGGCGGGGGATCGCGCTGAGGCGATTGGCGGCCCTTATGTATGCAGAGTGAAGGCCGCGGGTTCGAAATTCGTGCCTGGTCAGCCGGGCGACGATCAGAAAACCGGCGCGCTCGATCACCTCGGCGGTCATGGTGAGCTGCAGTGGAATTTTGCCTTGGAGCAACACCGGCCAGTCGATGGACATCGCGACCCGATCGCCGACACGAGGCCGGCTCTTTCGCCAGAAAGGCCACTTCGCCGCGGCTCATCCATACCGTCTCGCCGATTACGGTTTTTTCTTCGGCGGCAAGCCCGGTGACATACCGGAGAGCGCAGGTTATGGCGTATCGCCGGGTGGTATTCGGAATAGGTTCGCGGTTCACGGTTCCTCCAGATATATTGGGATTTCAAGCTTGCATTTGAATAGTGAGGCAAAGGGGGGTAGCGTTACAGGGAAATCATTCTGTTGTGCCAGTATTAGGTTATGCACCCAGCCGTGAAATTAGTCGACCCTGGCCAGAACGAATTCCTCGCCAGTCTGGAAGCCAGGTCCAAGCAACCCAACCCATTCTTTCGCGCGATGGCCAACTGTCCCGAGGCGTTAAAGAGTTTCATACCGTTTTATAGTTCCGTGATCGGCCCCGGTTCGGTGGAGCGGCGCATCAAAGCCCTGGTCTACATGGCCTGTTCCTATGCCAACGAATGCGCCTTCTGCATCGCGGCTAACGCCGCCGGAGCTAAGCGAGCGAGCATAACCGAAGACGAGATGCGCGCGATCCAGACGGAGCAGGATCAGGATTTCAGCGCGCCGGAGCGCGCCGCCATCCGCTACGGGCGCGAGCTGACGCGGACGGCCGACGCCGACGACTCGCGCGCCGATCTGACGGAACATTTCAGCAGCGAGCAGATTGTGGAGATTACGCTGGTGGCGGCGATTGCCAATTTCACTAATCGTTTTAACAACGGCCTTCGCATCGAGCCGGAAGGCTGATGGCAATTCTCAGCGGCATTCATCCGGTGGTGGAGGCGCTGCGGGCGAAGCACCCGCTGGAGCGCATCCTGGTGGCTCAAGGAGCGGGCGGCGGGCGCTTGCAGGAGATTATCGATATGGCCCGGCGCGGCTCGGTGCCGGTGCGCTTTGAGCCGCGCAGCGCCTTGGATCGACTGGCCGGCACATCCGCGCATCAGGGAGTGGTCGCCATGGG
This sequence comes from Bryobacterales bacterium, assembly GCA_963723015.1. GTDB lineage: Bacteria > Acidobacteriota > Terriglobia > Bryobacterales > Bryobacteraceae > PALSA-243. The sequence goes on along the minus strand of CAVRPF010000025.1, from coordinate 138,247 downwards.
CGCGGCGGTCCATTACGCGGATCTGGAAGCAGCGGCAGCGGCGCAGTTGGTGGTGGTTCTCGACGGCGTGGAAGATCCGCACAATCTCGGCGCCATTGTGCGCACGGCATACTGCGCCGGAGCGGGCGCGGTGATTATCCCGGAGCGGCGGGCGGCCGGCGTTACCGATGTCGTGGCCAAGGCGGCGGCCGGCGCGCTCGAATATCTGCCTATCACGCGCGTGACCAATATCAATCGGGCGCTGGAGGATCTGAAGCGAAAAGGCTACTGGATTTATGGATTGGACGAGCGCGGCGCGGAAAGCTACGACCAGACCGAGTATGCGGCGCCAACCGCCTTTGTATCTAGGGGGCGAAGGGAAGGGGCTGCACGAGCAGGTGCGGAAGCATTGCGATGCGCTGGTGCGGATTCCGGTGGAGGGGAAGATTGCGGCGCTGAATGTTTCCGTGGCCGCGGGGGTGGCGCTGTTTGAGTGGAAGCGGAGGCAGCGAGCGGGATGAGCGGAGGAGCGACTCAAACGCCCTCGAAGAGGCCGATTAGCAATCGGCCGCAGGCTGACAGCCTGCCCCACAAAGGGAGGATTCAGTGGCAATTCGGCGGTGAGGGCAATGGCGGTCTTGCGGGCGTCGTGATCCGGACTCGCCCGTGTATCATGGTGCATTGCGGATCGCCGGCCTATTTTACTCGCTCGCACTGACGGTTCTATCGATCGCGTCCGGCTGCGATACCCATTCCGCGCCGCAAAAGCTTTCCATTGCCGCCGCGGCCGATCTGCAATTTGCGCTGGACGGGATCGTGGGCGGCTTCCGCCAGGCCCATCCGGGAGTCGATGCCACCGCGACCTATGGCTCTTCCGGCAACTTTTATGCGGAGATTCGCAACCAGGCGCCGTTCGATGTATTTCTTTCCGCCGACGCCGAGTACCCGCGCAAACTGGCTCAGGAAGGCTATGCCGATCCACGATCTATATTCATCTATGGCGTGGGGCGCATCGCCGTCTGGGTTCCGGAGCAATCCCCGCTGGATATCGCGCGCTTGCAGATCCACGCTCTCGAAGCCGATTCCGTGAAACACATCGCCATCGCCAACCCGCAACATGCGCCCTACGGGCGCGCGGCGGAGGCCGCCATGCGATCGCTGGGAGTCTATAATCGCGCCGCCCCAAAGCTGGTCCTGGGAGAGAATATCGCTCAGACTCTGCAGTTCGTGCAAAGCGGCGCGGCCGAGATCGGGATTGTCGCACTGTCGTTGGCGCTTGCGCCCTCTGTCCGCGCGCATGGGCGATACTGGGAGATTCCCTTGAGCGCTTACCCGAAAATCGAACAGGCCGGAGCGATCTTATCTCGTACCCGAAACGCGACGGCGGCGCGAGAATTCTGCGCGTATTTGCAGAGCGATGCCGCGCGCGCCCGACTCCAGCAATACGGTTTTTCCGTGCCGGAGAAGTGACATGGATTGGGAAGCCATCTGGCTCAGCGTGAAACTGGCCTCCGCGACCACCGTCATCCTCTTGTTGCTGGGTCTGCCACTCGCGTACTGGCTGACGTTTTCCACGCGGCGCTGGAAGTTCCTGGTGGAAGCCCTGGTTGCGCTGCCGCTGATCCTGCCGCCCACCGTGCTCGGATTCTACATACTGCTCGCTATCGGGCCGCGCAGTCCGGTGGGCGCTATCTACGGAACCCTCACCGGCGGGATCCTGCCATTTTCGTTTCCCGGATTGCTGATCGCGTCGGTGCTCTACAGTCTGCCGTTCACCATTCAACCGGTGACCACGGCCTTCGCCGGGGTGGACCGTAAACTCATCGAAGCTTCCTGGTCGTTGGGCGTTTCGCGCGCGGCCACGTTTCGCCGCGTAATCGTTCCTTTGGCGCGCGCCGGGATCGGGGCGGGCATGGTGCTTAGCTTCGCGCACACCATGGGGGAATTCGGCGTGGTGCTGATGGTGGGCGGAAATATTGCAGGTGTAACGAGAACGGTTTCGATCTCCATCTACGACCAGGCGCAGGCGCTCAATTACGGCGCCGCATGGCAAACTTCGCTCTTCCTGCTCGCCTTTTCTTTCCTGGTGCTGGCGCTCACGTATGCATTGCAGCGCCGCGTGTGGGCGCTATGGCCGGCGAGCTGATCTGCCGCTGCCGGAAGCGTCTGCCGCCATCCTTCCAGCTTGACGTGGACTTTCGGATTCCGCTCGACGCATCGCCGGTTACGGTGCTGTTCGGTCCGTCGGGGGCCGGGAAGACCACATTGCTGCGCTTGATCGCGGGATTGGAACGGCCCGATAGCGGCAGCATCCAATTCAAAGGGCGGGAGTGGTTCGGTCCGGTGAATCTGCCCCCGCAGGAGCGCCGCGCCAGTTTCCTCTTCCAACAATATGCGCTGTTCCCGCACCTGACAGTGGCCGAAAATGTGGCGTTCGGCGCCCGCGATGGCGGCAAGGCCACGCACTTCATGGAGGCCTTCGGATTGGGCGAACTCCAGCAGCGCCTGCCGCGCGCGATTTCAGGCGGCCAGCAGCAGCGGGTAGCGCTGGCGCGGGCGCTGGCGGCCGATCCGGCGCTACTGCTGCTCGATGAGCCGCTCTCGGCGCTCGACGCAGGTTTGCGCGCGCGCCTGCGGCAGGAGTTGCGGCGCAGCTTGCTCACCAGCGCCGTTCCCGCGATTGTCGTTACCCACGATCGCGCGGAAGCGATCGCGCTAGGCGATTGGATCGCGGTGATGATTGATGGCGCGATTCGCCAAACCGGTCCGATTCAAGAGGTGTTCCGCAAGCCGGCCGATCCACAAGTCGCCGAATCGCTGGGCGTGGAGAACATCGTAGACGCGAGGATTATGGGTCGCGAATCGGGCCTGCTGACGCTAGCAGTCAAAACCGCGCAATTGCAATGCGTGGATGGGGGCGAATCGGGCGCGGTAGCGGCCTGCATTCGCGCTGAAGATGTTGCCGTCACGCGCGACCTCCATCAGTCGTCGAGCGCGCGCAATCGCATACAGGGCACGGTGCGGTCCGTGTCGCTCGAAGGCGCGCTGGCGCGCATTGAAATCGACTGCGGATTTCCGCTGGTGGCGGTGATCACGGCGCAGTCGGCGGCGGAACTTGCGTTAAAGCCGGGGGAGGCCATTTGCGCAATCGTGAAAGCGACTTCCGTGCATCTACTCTCGCAGGAGAAACCCCGCTGAGGAAGCAACCCTATCGAAGGCGGCTTCCAATAACAGGTTGCGGGGTGGTAGCGTGGGCGCCGGCGGGCGCTGCCAGGCCTTGATTTCGCGCGCTCGCCCCGATATAGTTTGACGTATAACGCCGAGGAGATTCTTAATGAAACGCTTTGCTGCTTTGCTTGCAGTGCTGGCGGCTAGCCGCGCTGGCAGCCGGCGCCGCGAATGTCGATGGAACGTGGAAAGCCACCGCCGAAGGACCCAACGGGTCGATGGAACGCACCTTCGTATTTAAAGTAGAAGGCAATAAGGTCACCGGCGAAACCACCAGCTCGATGATGGGTAAATCCACCATTGAAGACGGCAAGATCGATGGCGACTCCATTACCTTCAACATCACCGGCAAGTTCGGCGACAACGAAATGAAGCTGAGCTATAAGGGGAAAATCAAAGATAACGAGATCGTATTCGAGAGCTCGGCCGGCGGCGGCGGACAAACCATTGAGTGGCACGCCAAGAAGGCGCAATAGGGTGCACTGGAATGGTGCGCAGATCGGCTATGCCGCGGCGCCTCTGCGGTCCGCCTCCGCGCGTGCCCTGAACGCCTAGTGAACGGCGCTACGGGAGCATGCGGATGAGCAACCGAGAGGCGCAAGCGCAACCCGTCTCCCCATCGATGCAGATGATGCAGATCCTGTGGCCAGGAGCAATGGCGGTGCAGGCGATCCATGCCGCGGCCAAGTTCGCCCTGGCCGATCTTGTCGCCAGCGGCCCCAAGAGCGTAGAGGAACTGGCGGAAGCCACCCATACGCACGGGCCTTCGATGGGCCGGTTATTGCGGGCGCTAACGAGCCTCGGGATCTTCGCCGAGGACGCGACCGGCCGGTATCGACAAACGGCGTTGAGCGACACTCTGCGGAGCGATCATCCGGAATCGATCCGGCCCTCGGCCATGATGCTGGGCGCGCATTTTATCTGGAAACCGTCCGGCGCGTTGGCGGAGACGGTTGGAAGCGGACAACCGTCGTTCGAACGCCTATACGGCGCGCCATTCTTCGAGTACCTGGGCGGGCATGCGGACGACGCCGCTGTTTTCAACGCCGCGATGAGTTCCTCGCCAGACCACCTGGCTGCCATCGCCGGCGCGTACGACTTTTCCAAATTTGAACGGATCGTCGATGTAGGCGGGGGCCATGGCTTACTTCTCGCCGGAATCCTCTCTGCCAACCCTCGCCTGCGCGGTGTCCTTTACGACCTGCCCGCAGTAGTGGCCGGCGCGTCCGCGCTGCGGCAGGAGTCGATAAGTCAGCGGTGCGAAATCGCCGGCGGAGACTTCTTCAAGGAAGTTCCCGCCGGAGCGGACGCGTATATTTTGAAGGGCATTATCCATGACTGGAACGACGAGGCCGCTTTGAAGATCCTGCAGAACTGCCGGCGTGCGATCCACCCGGATGGCAGGCTGTTGGTCGTGGAAGCGGTCTTGACGCGGTCCACCGACCCCGCGCGGGCGCTGATGGACATGTTGATGATGGTCCTGACGAGCGGCCGGGAACGAACCGAATCGGAATTTCGGTCCCTGCTTGAGGAAGCGGGATTTTCGATGGTGCAGGTGATTCGGGCGGCGGGCGCGTCCCTGGTTGAAAGCCGGCCAGTCTAGCCAGGTCCGTGGCGCCATCGGGCGCCGCCGCCTATTTCTTAACAGCCGGCGCCGGGTCTGTCAATTCAGTGAATTTCAGCTCGGAATCGGCCGCGAACAGTTTAAACGGATCATACCGGTAGAGGTTTTCGGTCATGAGCTGGCTATCGACGATGTGGCGATGCAGCACGGAGACGGGGGTGAGGAAGCCGTGCGTGGAGACGATATAATCCACCGTGGCCTGGTCGCGGACGCGGTGCTTGGATTGTTCGTACTCGGCCCAGGTTTCGATGCGCAGCGGCAGGCCGTCGGACGCCCGCACCCAAAGCGTCCCCTGGAGGGCGCGCCGGATGGCCTGGCGGCCGCGGAAGGAAAGCTCCCCGGCGCCGGAATCGTTTTGTTTCCAGGCAAATACCACGACGGCATCGGCGCCGATGCGGTTCTGTCCGGCGATCTCGATCTCCATACCCTCGCGGCCGCGTTTCGTAAAAGCGAGGAGGATGAGTCCATAATCGGAGGCCACGTCGACCAAGCCGTATCGGGCATACTCCTGAAGCATACGTTTGCGGACCGTGTCGTCTTGGGATCGGATGCCGAGAGTAAGCTCGCGGCGGGCGCTTTCGGCGGAGCGGACCGGCTTGCCATCTACTGAGATTACCTGGCGGAATTCAAACAGATTATGGGATTCGGAATTTTTGAGGGGACCGACGCTGTATTCGGAAACCACTTGGTGCGAAACCACGCGCGGTCTGGGCAGGGTGGCGGCGGCCGCTCCCGCGCGCGGCTGGAAGCGCGAAGGAGGCATCCAGGCTTTTTGCGATAAGGTTTCCTGAGTCAGAGACTTAGGTAGATTTTCTTGAAAGAGTGCGGCCTCTTCGGAAACCCTGGAGAGCAGCTGTTCCGGGGTCAATTGGGCCGACGCCGCCACGCAACCGATCAGGAGCGATGCGAAAGCCAGCCGGAACATGATTATATTGTATGCCGTATCACAATTAATTCGACAGGTTTAATATTGGGTCGGCGCCATTCCAGTTGGCTTCGTTTGTTCGCGTGCCATTCAAACCCTTTATTTTCTCCGCGCCTCAGCGTCTCCGCGTCGAAAATCCCGTCCCGCCCGACCAGCGCCTGATTTTTTTTCAAAAACCTCTTGCATCGCGTGGGAACACTCTGGTATTCTGAACGAAGTCACCAGTTGGGAACCTTTTGTAGGTTGGCTGCTTCCGGTACTTGCCTCAGAAGCGTCGCCGTGGTATAAAAGCCATAAAGGTTCTCTGTAAGGAACGGTAACAAAACTTGCTCCGGGCCACCGGAGCGGGCGGAAAACGGCCTTCCTGTTAGGTTCTTTTTCAAGTTCACAAGTTTACCGGTTGCTGAGCGTGGGTTAGTTTATGCGCGCGGGTAGCCGGGCCAAGTTCGAGGCCTGCAGTCTTTCCGGTCTTTCGCGATTCCGGGACGGGCTGCGCAGATCTTTGACAATCTGGTTGGATGCAGTAAAGAAGAACTCGTCAGTACTCTGAGTCAACCGGGGCGATTTTGCAAACTCACAAAATACAATGAGAGTTTGATCCCGGCTCAGAATCAACGCTGGCGGCGCGCCTAACACATGCAAGTCGAACGAGAAAGTGGAGCAATCCATGAGTACAGTGGCGTACGGGTGAGTAACACGTGGGTAATCTACCCTTTAGTGAGGAATAACTTTGGGAAACCGAAGCTAATACCGCATAAGCCTGAGAAGGGAAAGTCGAAAGACGCTGAAGGAGGAGCCCGCGGCCGATTAGCTAGTTGGTGAGGTAACGGCCCACCAAGGCACAGATCGGTAGCCGGCCTGAGAGGGCACACGGCCACACTGGCACTGAAACACGGGCCAGACTCCTACGGGAGGCAGCAGTGGGGAATCTTGCACAATGGGGGAAACCCTGATGCAGCGACGCCGCGTGAGCGATGAAGCCCTTCGGGGTGTAAAGCTCTTTCGGCAGGGAAGATTATGACGGTACCTGCAGAAGCAGCTGCGGCTAACTACGTGCCAGCAGCCGCGGTAATACGTAGGCAGCGAGCGTTGTTCGGAGTTACTGGGCGTAAAGGGTGTGTAGGCGGCTCTCTAAGTTTGGTGTGAAATCTCCCGGCTCAACCGGGAGGGTGCGCCGAATACTGAAGGGCTAGAGTGCGGGAGAGGAAAGTGGAATTCCTGGTGTAGCGGTGAAATGCGTAGATATCAGGAGGAACACCGGTGGTGTAGACGGCTTTCTGGACCGTAACTGACGCTGAGACACGAAAGCGTGGGTAGCAAACAGGATTAGATACCCTGGTAGTCCACGCCCTAAACGATGCATATTTGGTGTGGGTCATTCAGTTGATCTGTGCCGGAGCTAACGCGTTAAATATGCCGCCTGGGGAGTACAGTCGCAAGGCTGAAACTCAAAGGAATTGACGGGGGCCCGCACAAGCGGTGGAGCATGTGGTTCAATTCGACGCAACGCGAAGAACCTTACCTGGGCTCGAACGGCTGGTCAACGCCGGTGGAAACACCGGTACCCCGCAAGGGGGTCCAGTCGAGGTGCTGCATGGCTGTCGTCAGCTCGTGTCGTGAGATGTTGGGTTAAGTCCCGCAACGAGCGCAACCCTTGTCCTGTGTTGCCATCATTCAGTTGGGAACTCGCAGGAGACCGCCAGCGATAAGCTGGAGGAAGGTGGGGATGACGTCAAGTCCTCATGGCCTTTATGTCCAGGGCTACACACGTGCTACAATGGACGGTACAATACGTCGCTAACCCGCGAGGGGGAGCCAATCGCTAAAAACCGTTCTCAGTTCGGATTGCAGGCTGCAACTCGCCTGCATGAAGCTGGAATCGCTAGTAATGGCAGATCAGCACGCTGCCGTGAATACGTTCCCGGGCCTTGTACACACCGCCCGTCACATCACGAAAGTGGATTGTACTAGAAGTCTGCGCGCTAACCCGCAAGGGAGGCAGCGGCCCAAGGTATGATTCATGATTGGGGTGAAGTCGTAACAAGGTAGCCGTAGGAGAACCTGCGGCTGGATCACCTCCTTTCTAAGAGAGAACGTGGGTGGAGTCTGAGAAAAGCATGCGCGTTTGAGTGTACAACGCGAGCTAGTAACAGACAGCCGTTCCACTCCAAGCCGTCGGCCCGTAAAACCGGATTCGTCCGGCGATAATGGTCGATGAGTTCGACCCGGATCTCCACTTGGAGTACAAGAGTTCAACTGAAGCGGCCATGGGCTGGACCCGTGGTCTCTGCATCCGACTGGCCTCGATTCGTTTTTCCGCTCCCCAGGGGAGCGGCCCGCTTTCGCAAGGAGGCGGCAATGGGGCTGTAGCTCAGCTGGGAGAGCGCCTGATTTGCACTCAGGAGGCCGCCGGTTCGATCCCGACCAGCTCCACCAGCCGGCGTATAGAGCCGCGACCTGAGGGACGGTGCCATGGGCCTGTAGCTCAGCTGGCTAGAGCGCACCCCTGATAAGGGTGAGGTCGGTAGTTCGACTCTACCCAGGCCCACCAACGAATAAAATGCGGCGATTTGCCGAACAAATGGGTTCGTTTGTTCCGCTGATCGTCGAATGCGATCGAGATCTTTGACAATTGAATATTGACGGGCATTAAAATAAACACAAGAGTAAGCGAAGAAAGTAGCGTACATCTGTAATTCGGCGGCGCAGGCCGTCGAGTGTGCGAAGTAGATTTTATGGTCAAGCTACTAAGAGCGTGTGTGTGGATGCCTTGGCGCAAACAGGCGATGAAGGACGTGACTAGCTGCGATAAGCTTCGGGTAGCCGCTAATAGGCTGTGATCCGGAGATTTCCGAATGGGGAAACCCAATGAGTGCGAACACTCATTACCGTTATCCGAATCTATACGATAACGGAGCAAACCGGGGGAAGTGAACCATCTCAGTACCCCGAGGAGAAGAAAACAACCGTGATTCCGATAGTAGTGGCGAGCGAACTCGGAAAAGCCTAAACCGTGCGATTCGAAAGGAGAGCGCGGGGTTGCAGGACCACAATAATCAACCGGCGTCTTCAGAACCGCGACCGTGAGGAAGCGGTAGGGGAGGCTTCGGTTGGTTAAAAAGAGGGATAGGGGAGCGTTAATTGAACGGTCTGGAAAGGCCGGCCATAGAGCGTGACAGCCGCGTAAGTGAAAATGCAATCCTCCTTCCAGTGGCTCCTAAGTAGGGCGGGGCACGAGAAACCCTGCTTGAATCTGCCGGGACCATCCGGCAAGGCTAAATACTCGTTTGCGACCGATAGTGAACCAGTACCGTGAGGGAAAGGTGAAAAGAACCCCTGCGAGGGGAGTGAAATAGTACCTGAAACCACACGCTTACAAGCAGTGGGAGGGCTATACTCCGCAAGGAGAATGCCTGACCTCGTGCCTATTGCATAATGAGCTGGCTAGTTATTCTCAGTGGCAAGGTTAAGCGAAAGCGAGCCGTAGCGAAAGCGAGTCTGAATAGGGCGCATGAGTCGCTGGGAATAGACGCGAAGCGGGATGATCTACCCTTGGCCAGGATGAAGTCGGTGTAACAGCCGATGGAGGTCCGAACCAGTGTTGGTTGAAAACAGCTTGGATGAGCTGAGGGTAGGGGTGAAAGGCTAATCAAATTCCGTGATAGCTCGTTCTCTCCGAAATAGCTTTAGGGCTAGCCTCTCGTGGTCCGTCGCGGTGGTAGAGAACTGATTGGACTAGGGGCCTTCCCAGGTTACCGAATCCATCCAAACTGCGAATGCCGTGAATGTGTAGCGAGGGAGTCAGACAGTGGGGGCTAAGCTTCATTGTCGAAAGGGAAACAGCCCAGACCGTCAACTAAGGTCCCAAAATTCATGCTCAGTGGGAAAGGAAGTCGGAACGCTCAGACAGCCAGGAGGTTGGCTTAGAAGCAGCCATCCTTTAAAGAAAGCGTAATAGCTCACTGGTCGAGCGGTCCGGCGCCGACAATATAACGGGGCTTAAGCATGATACCGAAGTTACGGGTTCGAGGTTCGCGCAAGCGAGCCGCGAACGGTAGGAGAGCGTTCTCAACAGCTGTGAAGGTCGAGCGAAAGCACGGCTGGAGCGTTGGGAAGCGACTCTGCCAGCATAAGTAGCGAGAAACCAGGTGTGAACCCTGGTCGCCGTAAGTCTAAGGTTTCCTGAGAAAGGTTAATCCGCTCAGGGTTAGTCGGATCCTAACGCGAGGCCGAAAGGCGTAGCGGATGGACAGCAGGTTAATATTCCTGCACTGCCTTGTTTCGATAAAGACCGATGGGGGGACGCGGACCGTAAGTTCTGGTGCGCAATGGTTTCAATCCAGAATGAAGGGAGATCCGGAAAGGTAAAACCGCCGGGTCGTCCGCCAGGAAAATCCTCTAAGGAGAAATAAGGTATCCGTACCACAAACCGACACAGGTGGACGAGATGAATATTCTAAGGCGCTCGGGTGATGGTTTGTTCAGGAACTAGGCACATTAGCTCCGTAACTTCGGGAGAAGGAGTGCCCACCTAAGACGTGGGCCGCAGTGAATAGTCTCAGGCGACTGTTTAACAAAAACACAGGTCTCTGCAAAGTCGAAAACGACGTATAGGGGCTGACGCCTGCCCGGTGCCGGAAGGTTAAAGGGAGAGGTTAGCCGCAAGGCGAAGCTTTGAACTGAAGCCCCGGTGAACGGCGGCCGTAACTATAACGGTCCTAAGGTAGCGAAATTCCTTGTCGGGTAAGTTCCGACCTGCACGAATGGCGTAACGATCTGAGAACTGTCTTAACAAGCCGCCCGGCGAACTTGTGGTCCCGGTGAAGACGCCGGGTGCCCGCCACTAGACGGAAAGACCCCGTGCACCTTTACTATACCCTTTCATGGAACTATGGGGCGATCTGCGCAGGATAGGTGGGAGGCTTTGATTCCGGGTTCTCGGACTCGGAGGAGCCAACGGTGAGATACCACCCTGATCGTTCTGTGGTTCTAACCTACATCCGTTATCCGGATGAGGGACAGTGGAAGGCGGGTAGTTTGACTGGGGCGGTCGCCTCCTAAACAGTAACGGAGGCGCGCGAAGCTTGGCTCAGGCGGTTTGGAAATCCGCCGACGAGTGCAAAAGCATAAGCCAGGTTAACTGCGAGACCAACAAGTCGAGCAGATACGAAAGTAGGCTTTAGTGATCCGGTGGTTCTGCATGGAAGGGCCATCGCTCAACGGATAAAAGGTACGCCGGGGATAACAGGCTGATCGGAGTCAAGAGTCCACATCGACGCTCCGGTTTGGCACCTCGATGTCGGCTCATCGCATCCTGGGGGTGCAGAAGCTCCCAAGGGTTAGGCTGTTCGCCTATTAAAGCGGTACGTGAGCTGGGTTCAGAACGTCGCGAGACAGTTCGGTCCCTATCTGTGGTGGGCGTAGGAGATTTGAGGGGGCCTGCCCTTAGTACGAGAGGACCGGGGTGGACGAACCGCTTGTGATCCAGTTGTCCCGCCAGGGGCATCGCTGGGTAGCGAAGTTCGGTCAGGATAAACGCTGAATGCATATAAGCGTGAAACCTTCCCCAAGATGAGATCTCCCAAGCTTAATAAGCTAACAAGAGCACTGGAAGACTACCAGTTTGATAGGACGGATGTGTAAGCGTGGCAACACGTTGAGCTTACCGTTACTAATCGCTCGTTCGGCTTGACCATAAAATACTACTGCGCACAAATAATCAGTGACGCAACTTTCCCAGCGGCCCGTCAATATTCAGTCAAAGAACCGCATAGCGGTTCTTTGACAGTCATCCCAGTTCTGGGTGACCTTAGCGAGAGGGACCCACCCGTTCCCATCCCGAACACGGAAGTTAAGCCTCTCAGCCCCGATGGTACTGCACGCGCAAGTGTGTGGGAGAGTAGGAAGTCGCCCGGTTTAAATCAAAAGCCCCCCGGCAACGGAGGGCTTTTTTGCATTCTATGCGCCCCCCATTTGCTGACCGACCATTGGTTTCATAAACTGGGCCGTTACATTCGCGGGAATAGGCACATTAATCGCGGCTCACGGCTGCGATGGGTAATTAGCATAATAACCGCGGCTTTCCGCAGCGGAGTCTCGCGACTGGTATATCTGCACCGCGTATGGCGCTGCCGAACCGATCACCTTTTGCATATCGGCCTTCATCTTATGCCGGCCGTTGCCATAAGTGAGCGTAACTTTCTTTTGCGCGCCCTTCTTGAGAAAGTAAGTATCGTATTGGCCGAACAGATTCCAGTGAGACCCAACCAGACGCCCATTCAAATCGCCATAGAGAGAAATCGAAGACGGATTGGCGATCACCGACGGCGCGCCGGTCAAGTCCGCTTCCAATGAGTAAATGAACTTCTGCCCTTCATTAGGCGAATAACACTTGTACGACCATGCGGTTTGATTGGGGTTATTGGCGCAGGGAGTGACAAAGTCCATCAGCGTGTAGAATTTGTTTTCGCCGAATACTTCCTTGCCCGCTTGGATGGCGTGCTGGTTGTCGCACGGCACCCACACGCGGTACCCGCCGATGGTCTTCGTTTGATCCTGGCCCAGAATGAAATCGTCGACCGATATACCCGCCGGAAACTGCTCCTGGCGCGTTTCCGGGTAAGCCCAAATGTTGAACTCGATTTCGGTGGTGACGCTCATGCCCGGAATCGGCTGGGGCTTATTGAAATTGCTCTGCACTCCGTAGGTTGCGGTGTAGAACTGCAGATCGAGACTGGCCAGCGCGGCCCCGCCAAATGTGGCCAACTGCAAACCGGTGCCGGCCAGATACGGCGACGCAGCCACTGGATCCACTTTGTAAAAGACCCAGAAGGAGGTCAAGGAGCCGTAGAAAAACGGCATTGTGAACGGTGGAGGAATCGGTGGAAAGATCGGTTGCGAAGCGCTGATTGCCATATCTCCCTTTCAATATGTACCGTGAATTCCGGGCGGCCGTGGACAGCGTATTGCATGGCCGCCCAGACCGATATGATACATGTTTTGCGGCTGGCTCCGCGCGTCCGAGATGTTCTCAGTATTAGTTGGGTCTGGCGCAAGACTTAATCTCAGGGAGTACGCTCGCTCACGTTCCGCTAGGAACTCTCTGTGGCCGCAAAGTGAGAATGTCGTCTTTGAGCAAAGTAGAAATGTCGTCTTGACAGCCCCAAGCTTTGGGGATGCAGAAAGGACAGCTACTGATGACGCAAGCCGAGCGTGACCGGTTAGTGACTTTGAAGAAAGCGGAAGAAGCAGGTAATCACGCAGGGAGTGGCAGCTGCGGAACTGGAGGTAAGCGTTCGGCAGATACAGCGGTTATTGTACGCGGCTGAAGAAGAGCGGGGATAAAGCAATCTTGCATGGGCTACGAGGCAGAATCTCGAACCGGCGAGATCGACGAGAAGGTGGAGCGAGAGGCCGTGAAAATTTTATCCATGCCCGTGTATCAAGGCTTCGGGCCGACGCTGGCAGCGGAGTATCTGGCGCGACAAGCATGGCATCGGGGCGAGCCGGGAGACGGTGCGGCAATGGATGATGCGAGCCAACTGTGGCGAGGAAGAAAGAGAAAGTTTCCCAAGTACATCTGTGGCGGCCGCGGCACAGCCGGTTTGGCGAGCTGGTGCAGTGGGATACCAGCGAGCACGACTGGCTGGAAAAGCGAGGCGAGAAGTTGTATCTGATCGCCATGATCGACGATGCCACGAGCCGCTTATGGGCTCGTTTTGCCCGGCACGATTCGACCGAAGAGAATATGAATCTGCTGTGGAGTTATCTGGAGAAGTTCGGTCGCCCGGCGGCTTTCTATACCGATAAAGCCAGCCTGTTCCGGACGGCGCAAAAGCAGAGGCGGGACGAGCCAGGAGTGGAGAAAGATGCGGTGGAGATGCCGCCGACGCAGATTGGCCGGGCTTTGCGGGAGTTGGGAATCACGTGGATCGCCGCGCATTCGCCGCAGGCGAAAGGGCGCGTGGAAAGAAACTTCGGTACCGCACAAGACCGACTGGTGAAGGGGATGCGCGTGGCGGGCGTGAAAACGATCGAGCAGGCCAACCGGTATTTGCACAAGGATTATCTGGTGTGGTGGGAGCGGGAACTGACGGTCGAACCGGCCCATGCCGATGATGCGCATCGCCGCTTAGACAAGACCATAATTTGGCGGCTTCGCTGAGCCACGTGGAAACGCGCCAGGTACGTAGTGATTATACGTTCCGCTGGGAGGGGAATCTCTATCAAATCGAGCGTCAAGCGGTGGTCCGTGGGATGCGAGGAGCGAACGTGCGGATCGAGCGAAGGCTGGATGGTGCGCTGGCGGTGCGGTATGGAGAAACGTATCTGCAGGTAAGCGAGTGCGTCGATTGCAGAGAAGACCGGCAGCCAAGCGCGGTTCCGGTCAAACGACCGGGAGCGGGACAGTTTCCGAGGCGGAGCGCAGCAGTAAATGGAAGAAGAATTTCGACCTGAAGAAAGGCACCGAAGATGTGGCAAGCGGCGAAAAAGCTCGGGCCAGAGATGGGAGAGTGCCACCTGAGATGAGCCGGCTCAGCCCACAGGAGCAGCGGGAAGACGAAGTGCACCCTTACCGGGAAACTCTCCGCACGGCCGGCCGGTCAGCCGGGGATTTCTTTCGTTAAGGAGAGTTTGCGACGATGTCTTCCCGCCACTGCTTTCCGATTGGCATAAGAACAATACCGAGGCGCCTCAGTATGCGTTTTTCAGGCATGACGGAATCTTTCTGGTCCGATGTAGTTTCGCAAAACAAAACCAAACCCTGGCTCGAAACCGGCCGCCTCCCGCTGGCCGGCCCCGAGCCCAGGTAAAAGAACGCGCCGGGAGGATCGCGCTCTTTCTCATCGTCCGCAGATGAGTTCCGGCCGGCTATTCCTCGATCGGGTTGGTCGCCAGCATTGCCCGTCTCCGCTTCACCGGCACACGCAGACTAACATGAATTTCTCAGATGCCCGGACAAAAGAGGACATTTCTACTTTGCCAGCCAGGGCGACATTTCTACTTTGCGTTGACACCGCTAGGAACTCTCTTGACTAACCTGAGGTGTTCCAGGTATATTTCCATTCGTGCGAATACCAGATTCTGTTTTGCCCTGCCGCATCGGGGGTTTCGCAAGCTCGAAATAACTGGGGTTTTTCAAATCATGATATTGAACTTTAGACGATTCTGCCAATTTACCAGCGCGGCGATTTTGGCCGTCGCTACAGCTTCCGCGCAAACGGTGATCCCACTGACATCGGCGGGAAATACGGGGGCCGCGCCGAACGGGATAGCCGCAAACTCGACTGAGTTGCTGTATACCCAGCCGTATTGCTCCGGTAATCAAACGCGCGGTATTTATAAAATGAATCTGCCACTCGGTTCAGGCACGCCCTATGACAGCACGCTACTGAATACGCTGCCCGAAACGGGCGCGTGTTCTGAAAACTATCTTGCAGTTTCGACCGGCCTAGACGGATTCACGGCCGGCTCTACGTACGCGACTGGCTCGTCAACTACAAATTCCGCCAATGAAGCGGTTTACCGAAATGGATCGTTATTTATCGACAATCTTCCCGCATCCGCTCATCACGCTGGAGTGACTTTCGATACCACGGGAACATTTGTGTTTAATCTGATCGTTACTCTCGAAACTTCGGTTAGGGTGTATAACTCCGCAGGTGCGCTCGTGGCCTCCTATCCCGTACCCACCACCCTCGGGCCGTATGTTCTGGAAGGCGCGACGGTCGCTCCGTTTCGCGCCTCGCACGCACTTCCGGCATTTGTCGCGTGCTAGCATACCAGAAGATGAAAACGGCTCTGATCACGGGCATCACTGGCCAGGATGGCTCATATCTTACCGAGTTGCTGTTGTCGAAGGGATATGAGGTGCATGGCATCGTGCGCAGGGCGTCGACATTCAATACCGATCGTCTGGATTCCGTTTACGCCGATCCCCATCAGCGGGAAGCCAGAATGTATTTGCACTACGGAGATCTGAGCGACGGAACCGGTCTCCGCCGCATCCTGGAGAGCGCGAAGCCGAACGAGATATATAATCTGGCGGCGCAATCTCACGTGCGCGTGAGCTTCGATCAATCCGAGTACACGGCCGACGTAGTTGCTACGGGCGCTCTGCGGTTGCTCGAAGCGGTGCGGGATTATGTCCAACACACCGGGCGGGCCGGTGCGGATCTATCAAGCCGGATCTTCGGAGATGTTCGGCGCCACGCCGCCGCCGCAAAACGAATCGACGCCGTTTTATCCCCGCAGCCCTTACGCCGTCAGCAAGGTAGCCGCGCACTGGTATGGCGTCAATTATCGCGAAGCGTACGGCCTGTTTGTCTCCAACGGCGTCCTGTTCAATCACGAGTCGCCGCGCCGCGGCGAGACCTTCGTAACACGGAAGATAACGCGCGCTCTCACGCGCATCGCGCTGGGCCTTCAGGAAAAGCTCTTCCTGGGGAATTTGGATGCGCGGCGCGATTGGGGATACGCCGGCGATTATGCCGAGGCGATGTGGATGATGCTGCAGAGGCCGGAACCGGGCGATTACGTCATCGCCACCGGCGAGTCGCACTCCATCCGCGATTTTCTGGATCTGGCGGGCCAATATAGCGGCGTGGACTGGCATCAGTCGGTTGAGCTCGATCCACGATATCTGCGCCCGACGGAAGTGGATCATCTGCGTGGCGATTCCAGCAAGGCGCGCCGGGAATTGGGATGGGCGCCCCGGATGCCGTTCCATCAATTGGTTAAACTGATGGTGGATTCCGATATGGAACTCGCGCGCCAAGAGCTTACGTTAACCAATGCCGGGCATCACGTGGTTACGCGTGGCCGGGCGCATGTTTAGCGGGAGCCGGATTTTCGTCGCCGGCCATCGCGGTTTGGCGGGTTCCGCGATTGTCCGTTCTCTGCAACGGCAGGGTTTCGAAAACCTGCTGCTGCGAACCCGGGAGCAGCTCGATCTCACCAATCAGGCGGCCGTCAATCGGTTCTTCGATCAGGGGCGGCCGGAGTACGTCTTTGTAGCCGCCGCCAAAGTGGGAGGCATTCTGGCGAATTCCACTTACCCCGCCGATTTTATTCGCGACAATCTCGCCATCGAATTGAACGTTATCGACGCCGCGTACCGGTATGGCGTGGAGAAATTGGAGTTTCTGGGATCGTCCTGTATTTATCCCAAGTATGCGCCCCAACCCATGCGCGAGGAGGCTCTGCTGAGTGGAGAACTCGAGCCGACCAACGAGTGGTATGCGATCGCGAAGATCGCCGGCATCAAAATGGCGCAGGCCTATCGGAAACAGTATGGTTTTAAGGCCATCAGTCTGATGCCTACGAATCTCTATGGTCCTTTCGATAATTTCGATCCGCTCTCTTCGCATGTGCTGCCCGCGCTGATCCGGAGATTCCATGAGGCGAAAATGTCCGGCGCCCCCGAAGTCGTCATTTGGGGATCCGGGGATCCGCGCCGCGAATTTCTTCACGCCGACGATCTCGCGGACGCGGCCGTGTTCCTAATGCTCAATTACGAGAGCGCCGAGATTATCAACGTGGGTACGGGCGAAGACCAGACGATTCGCGATCTCGCGCAGATCATTTCGGACGTGGCCGGCTATGGTGGAGCGCTCGCCTTTGACGCCTCCAAACCCGACGGTCCCCCTCGAAAGTTGCTGGATGTATCGCGTTTGCGATCGCTCGGATGGCATCCGCGGATCTCACTCAGCGACGGCATCCGAAAGACCTACGAATGGTACCTGGCGAATGCGGCGCAGGCGGTTATCTCTCAGGGGTAGCCGGCGATACGCGACTCACTCCTCCGGAAGTTCATCTTCGGCCGGCTCGGCTTCTCCCGCAGCCTCGGCCTGCGCCGCAAGCTCCTCATCCGAGACCTGGGTATCCAGAACTTCGCGCGCCATCCCCACCCATTCGGGAGGCACAGACAGCCGAAACCCGCCCAATCCAGGGTTGCTAATCGTATTTCCAGGCAGTGCCGCGTCGTTCTCCAGATAGCAGGGAATTTCGGCGCCTTCCAGCAGGGCGCGCGCCAGCCTGGCATCCTCGATATCGGTGAATGTGGCGGCTTCGACCATACCTTCCGGCTTCCCGGCGTGCTGGGGCGCGGCGGCAATTTCGGCCTTAGCCGCGGGTCTTAGCCCACGCCGCCCCAGCTCCACGTCATAACACTGCCGCGCCACTTCGACCAACTCATCGCGATTGACGGCGAGCAGCGCCTGGTCGTTCATGCTGTCGTACACCCGCCGGAAATCTTCCGCGTCGACTTTCATCGGAATTGCGGCGCCTCCGCGCCCTCGACCGTTAAACTTGTCATAGATTCAAGGATAATAAATTAACCCGGCCGAATACCTCGACCATTGTGCGCTCTTTCATCATGCCGGCGTATGCGCTGCCGCTCGGGCGCCGGCGGCGCGCAGGGACCGGGCGTGCCGCTTGCGTCGACGCGCGCTCTGTTTCATAATCGATCTTCCCGTGACTAACATCAACGGCAAAGCCTACGCGATGAATGCCATCACGCCGATGAAGCGCTGGAAGACGCCGTTCCTGCGCGGAATCTTTTGGCTTCTCGGGGCGATCAAACCGGCGCAAGCGGATTTGAAGAATCTCTCCTTTATCCATTTCGCGCGCTGGGTAATCGTCCGCCGCAACGGCTTCCCGCGTCTTTCCGAAAGGCAGCCTGCGGAAAAATTGCGCTACGACTATCTGATCTTCTTCAGTAACTTCAACGGGACCTGGAACCAATATATCGACGCGTTCTCAGCAGTGCTTTCCACCGGACTCAACCTGATCTGGCGGTGGAGCGAGAAGTATCCCGGGTCCGTGCCCATCACGCCGTTCAAAGACTACATCACGCGGGTGCAGTTCGATACCGATTATTACTACAACGCGTATCCGCGCGCCGCCACTAACGATATCAAGGCCGCGCTGCGCGTCCAGGACGCGGTGGATGAGTTCGCCCGGACGAGCCAGTCGCTGTCGCCGGGCGATTTCGAAAAGAAATACGTGGAATTCCTGCTGAAGGTGCAGCCATATCTCGGATCCACTGGCGTAGCTCCGGAGGGCGACTGATGGGGAACCAGAACGGTCAGATCTACGGCTTGACGATTCTCTCGCCCATCCTGCAGGGCGATTCCAAAGACCTCGCGCACGTCACGGCGATCCGCTGGTACCTTGCCCGTCAGGCGCGCGATCGCCGCAGTCCGCTGGCGCGGGTCTCGGGCACGCACCAGGCGCGATTGGTGGTGATGGACGATGTTGTGTACGTTGGAGCGCCGGCTTGCGAAGAGCACTTGAACTCGCGATATCTGATCTTCGAGGCCAACTTCGACGGCGATTTGGACCCGTATCTGATGCGCATGGCCACCGAAGCCCGCGACTTTGTGGATTCGGTCTGGCGGCATTGCGTGGGATACCCCGGCGCAGACGATGCAAACGCCTTCGCGGCCTATATGCGGAAGTGTCAAGTGAACACGACATTCTACTTTGCCGATGTCAATAACAAGACCGTCGAGCAGAATTTGAAGGCGCTGCAACTTCAGTCCGCGCTGAGCGAATTTATCGAACGGCATCAGGGCCAAGAGCCAGCCGTTCTCCAAAAGGCGTTCGGCCACTTCCTCGACAGTATGCGCCATTGGCCCACGCCGCACCCCGGCGGCGACGATTCCCACCGCACCCGGCAGGAGAACCGGCCCCATGACTGAAATCGACGTTTCCGATATCCAGGGCTTCGCGCTGCGCGGATACAATTTCCCGTTTGCGCGTTACCTGCTGCTCGAGCTACTCGATATGAAAGCCGCGCAACGCTTCATCGGGCACGTCGTTCCCCACATTACTACGGGGGTGAAGTGGGATTCCGGTAAACCGGCGTCCACAGTCAATATCGCCTTTACGCATCGCGGTCTGATTCAACTCGGCTTGCCGGAAGCGACCTTGTTGAGTTTCCCCCTGGAATTCCAGCAAGGAATGAAAGCGCGCAGCGAGATTCTCGGCGATGCCGGCAGGAACGCGCCCGAGAGATGGGAACCGGTCTGGCGGGAAGGGCGCGTGCATGTTTGGCTGGCCGTTAACGCGCGCGGCGAGGAAGCTCTCGATCACCGCTGCTCGGAAGTGCAGCGGCTTATGGATGAGACCCATGGCGCCCGGTTGCTCGCCGCGCAAGACGCCGCATCTATTTTTGTCGATGGCGTGCAAACTCCCAAGGAGCACTTCGGATATACGGATGGATTTGGCAATCCCGATTTCAAAGGCGCGCAGCGGGATTGCGTCCCCGGTCAGGGAAAGCTGACCGGCGATGGGCGCTGGGAGGCGCTGGCTACGGGCGAATTTCTGCTCGGCTATGCGGATGAGTCGGGCGAACTTCCGGTCGCGCCGATCCCGCATCTGTTGGCGCGCAACGGGACCTTTATGGCGTACCGCAAAATGCACCAGAACGTCGCCACTTTCCGCCGCTATCTGGACGAACAGGCCAAACGATATGCGCCCGGGACGAAGGAGCAACTGGCGGCTAAGTTTCTCGGCCGGTGGCGCGATGGAACGCCGCTGGAATTATCGCCCGACGCGCCGGACCAATCCATTGTCCAGGATCCGAACCGCAACACCGATTTCACCTACGGCGGCGATCCGGAGGGGATCCGCTGTCCGCTGGGCGCGCACATTCGCCGCACCAACCCGCGCGATGTGTTTGGCTTTAACGGCAAGCTGGTGAACCGCCGGCGCATTATGCGGCGGGGCATGCCGTATGGCGCGTACGTTCCGGAAGGCCAGCCGGTGAGCGATAGCGACGATCGCGGAATCGTCTTTATGGCGTTAAACGCCAGCCTGTTCCGGCAGTTCGAGTTCGTGCAGCAGCAATGGATCCAGTACGGGAACGACGCGCGCCAGGGCAACGACAACGACTTGATCACTGGCAATCATGGCGGCCAAGGCAGGTTCGTTGTGCAAGGCACGACCGATCCGCGCAACCCTCCGTTCATCTGCGGCGCGTCTGCCCGACTTTGTGGAGCTCCGCGGCGGCGATTACTTTTTCATGCCGGGCTTGACGGCGCTGCAGATGATAGCGGCGGGGACGGTGGATCCGCGATAAGATAGCGCACCCGAACCCGGGTACAAGATCGTACTCCAAATCGAGAAGGTTCGTACGGAATTAAACATTGACATCCATTGGGCCGGGGGCATCTTACAACATTCATCACCGGAGGGTAGTAAACTTGACCCAGAAGAGGGGGGAACTTGTCAATGAGAATTTCATCTGCCAGGCTGATAGCGGCGGCTTCAGCCGTTGTAGTGGCGTCGGGCGTGGGCATGTGGTCCCTGGATACTCGGAAGGTGAACCGCATGGCCTCGCCCGGATTTCAGAACATGGCTACGGTATCCGGCAAACCTCTTGGATTCTTCTTGGTTACCGCTGTCTCCTGCTGTTAAAAAGTACGCGGAAATTAACGAGGCCCGGTTCAAGCGGGGAGTTAGGCCAAGCTTCGCTGTTCAACTGGGCCACTTCTTCGGATTCGGCGCAGTCGCCCACGCGCAAAGTTGTGGTGGGTGCAACGAGTCGGCAGCGCCGCCAGCAGATTGTGACGGGTGTGGGACACGATGGTTCACGTACGCTGGTGACTGGACCGGCATGGGTTTCTATGATGCCGGATTTTGCGGTGATTGTACAAATACTGAGAACTCGTACACATGCGGGGGCGGGTCAGGCTGCTAGCTAGCCGGTATTATAATGACCGTTATAAAAGCATGAAGCTGGTATTGGCTTCCGCAGTAGCGCTAGGGCTATCTGCCCAGGGTCCAAGCCGGCCGGTTCAGTTTCGGGCCGTTGGGGATATTCAGGTCGCGCATAAGTTTGAATCGGTTCCCGTGTGGAGTGGCAACGCCTTGCTCTCGATTGAGGGCAATTTTTCCGCGTCCCCTTTCGTTTCGGTGTTCGATGGGGAAGGCAGGCAACTTGCTCAGATCGCAGTGCAGATCCCGAACGCCACCTACATTGAGGTTCGGGCTGCATCACACGGTATTAATGGCATAACAGCTATATGTGGCGCGGCAAACGACGCGGAGGGGCACAGGGGGGATTTTTAGCTCTCGCTTCAACAATCGGCAAAATTGAGGCTCTAATCCGCACGGAACCATATTCGCCAACGGCGGTCGCAATGGCCCCCGACGGCAGCATTTGGATGAAGGGAGTAGAATATCTCCCCGTCGAAAGGAAGCCTAGCAAAACCCAAAACGGAATACTGCGGCATTTCGATAAGTCCGCGAAACCCATCGCGTCCTTTCTGCCACAGTCCGGCTTCACTCCTCGAGAACTTTTCGGAGGTATTGACCAACTCGCGGTGAACTCGACCCGCGCCGGTTGGTATAACGGTGGCGGCGCAACCTTGTACTTTGAGGTGACCGGCGATCGCGTAGAGCGCTATCCGGTGGTGCAGCGCAACGCTTCGGAAGGCGATAAGATACCTGGCGTCGCGGTGCAGAGCTATCAGATTTCGGGTCTGACGATCACCGACGACGATAGTGTCTTCGTCACGTCAAGTATCAACGGAAGAGATCCAAAGGTTTTTACCCTCAATCGGTCCTCGCGGAGTTGGCTCCCGGTCACGCTTCCTGAGGACGGGTCGCCTCCTCTCACGAATTGGCTACTCGGTGGTTCTGGAAACGTACTCGTGTTTAAAACGACGCAGCAATCGTCGTGGCTCCGCCGCTTGGAGGTGTCCTCTCAGTGAAGATGGCCTTCGTGAAAGACCGATCTGGCCGGGGGCTAATAGTCCCCGTTCTACTGCTTGTTTCCGTGCTTATTAACGGATTGCAAGGGAGGAGAATTCTCAAGTTGGAGGCAGCCATTGGGGGCGGTAGGACTGCCCCCCTTGCTGAAGGCCAGGCGCTCCCACCGCTAGAGCTAACAGACCTTCGGGGCAAGCGAGTTACCATCGACTATCGATCAGCGCCAGGCACTCTCATTTACGTGTTCTCCTCCTCATGCATTTGGTGCAAGCGCAACGGCGCCAGTTTTCGAGCGTTGTCTCACGCACTTAAAGGCGCGCGTATCCTTGGCCTGTCCCTATCGCCTCCTGATGTGGGGGCGTCTGCCGGGGATATCGGCATCGATTTCCCCGCCTACACCCCTTCGCAATCGACAATTGCTAACTACGGGCTAGGGGCAACTCCAACTACAATATTCGTGTCACGGGAGGGCAAGATTCTTAGGGAATGGAGCGGAGCCTATACGGGCTCCACGAGGGCGGCGATTGAGGACTACTTCAAGGTGCGACTACCCGAAACGTGAAGCTGTATGACGGAAGAACAATAAGTCATGAGGTTGACCAACATCTTTCTAGCCTTCAGTCTGGTTAGCGGCGCCTTAACCCAAGCTGCACAGCAGCCCGAAGCCTTCGAAGTCGCATCGATCAGGCCCCATAGCGGATCACAGCCCGTTGGGGGCGGGAAACTTTCAGTGTCCGGTTCCAGACTTACTGCGGAGTTCTACGCACTGTTCGCCTTGGTTATGTTTGCCTACGACGTTAAGCCTTATCAGGTCCCCGGCGCTTCGGCCCTGGACCGTACCTATTATGACATCGCCGCAGATGCCGGCGATGGCCGCGTCCGGACGAAAGCCGAGTTCCGGCCGCTGATGCAGGCTCTTCTAGCCGACCGCTTTAAGCTACGAGTGCATCGTGAATATAAGGAAATTCCCGTCTACGCTTTGGTGGTCGGGACGAGGGGACCGAAACTCAAGGAGGGCGCGCCCGCCATCGAGCCCGACTCGCGTCCCAATTGGCATACTGGGGCCACCCGAGGCCGCGCGGTTACACGAAGCTGTATGAAGTGTACGATGCAGCAGTTCGCTGATATTATCCGCGACAACGATGGCATGGGCCGCCCCGTTGTTGACAAGACCGGACTGACCGCAGCCTATGATATCAATCTCACTTATGTCCCGGAGTACCGCATGGGCAGAGGACCGGACAACGGTTCCGACGAGGTGGACATCTTTACCGCCATTAAGGATCTTGGTCTTCGACTGGAGCCACAAAGATCGAACGTCGAGCTTTTGATAATCGATCATTTCGAGAACCCCACAGAAAACTAATCGGATGACTCGCCAACTCCATGGGGCACGCGGCGTCGAACTGCCCCGCACAACAGGCCCCTCTTAGTTCTTGCGTAGCCTCTTCTCCAGTGGAAGATCGAGCATCGCTGCTCGGAAATGCAGCGGGCTATGGATGAGACCCATGGCGCCCGGTTGCTCGGGGCGCAAGACGCCGCATCTATCTTTATCGATGGCGTGCAAACTCCCAAGGAGCACTTCGGATATACCGATGGATTTGGCAATCCCGATTTCAAGGGGGCGCAGCGGGATTGCGTCCCCGGGCAGGGAAAGCTCACCAGCGATGGACGTTGGGAAGCGCTGGCCACGGGCGAGTTCCTGCTCGGCTATGCGGATGAGTCGGGCGAACTTCCGGTGGCGCCGATCCCGCATCTGTTGGCGCGCAACGGGACCTTTATGGCGTACCGCAAAATGCACCAGAACGTCGCCACTTTCCGCCGCTATCTGGACGAACAGGCTAAACGATATGCGCCCGGGACGAGGGAGCAACTGGCGGCTAAGTTTCTCGGCCGGTGGCGCGATGGAACGCCGCTGGAGTTATCGCCCGACGCGCCGGACCAATCCATCGTCCAGGATCCGAACCGCAACACCGATTTCACCTACGGCGGCGATCCGGAGGGGATTCGCTGTCCGCTGGGCGCGCACATTCGCCGCACCAACCCGCGCGACGCGTTTGGCTTTAACGGCAAGCTGGTGAACCGCCGGCGCATTATGCGGCGGGGCATGCCGTATGGCGCGTACGTTCCGGAAGGCCAGCCGGTGAGCGATAGCGACGATCGCGGAATCGTCTTCATGGCGTTGAACGCCAGCCTCTTCCGGCAGTTCGAGTTCGTGCAGCAGCAATGGATCCAGTACGGGAACGACGCGCGCCAGGGCAACGACAACGACTTGATCACTGGCAATCATGGCGGCCAAGGCAGGTTCGTTGTGCAAGGCACGACCGATCCGCGCAACCCTCCGTTCATCTGCGGCGCGCTGCCCGACTTTGTGGAGCTCCGCGGCGGCGATTACTTTTTCATGCCGGGCTTGACGGCGCTGCAGATGATGGCGGCGGGGACGGTGGATCCGCGATAGCTGGACCGGCTTGGGTGGGCCGAAGGGCGCGGTTGAGAAAACTTCGGGGCCGGCGCGATCGGCCACGCACGAGTGTTGCGGTTGATTGCCGGAGGCCAGCATAATAGCTTCAAAGCGATAAGTTAAACGAAGAGGTTATCACCCTGAGAGCTACTCTTTTGACGATGGCGCTCGCGCCCGCCATGCTGTTGGCGCAAGAGTTTCGCGGGACCATCAGCGGAGTCGTCGTGGATCCTCAAAACGCGTCCATCCCCAAGGCGAAAATTGAAGCCACCGAAACGCGCACGGGCACGAAGTCCGCCGCAGTTTCCGACGGCGCCGGCAAGTACGCGATTCCGTTTTTGGCGCCCGGAACGTATCGGATCACGGCTACGGCAACCGGGTTTAAACGGTCTGTCCAGGACGATTTTATATTGGAAACATCGGCCCAGCCAGTGCTGGATTTCCATTTGGAAATTGGAGAAGGCACGCAGTCGGTTTCCGTGACGGCGCAGGCGGCCCTGGTGGAGACCTCGAATGGCTCGGTGGCTGAGCCTATCGCCACCAGGCAGGTCGAAAATATCCCGCTGAATGGGCGCACTCCCTACATGCTCGGAAATCTGGCAATCGGCGTCATTCACGAGGCGAGCGGCAGTAGCGCGGTGGGGGATTTGAAAGCCAATCCTTGGGACAACGGCGCGTCGGGGACGTTTAGCTCGGCCGGCGCGCCCACCGGCCAGAACGAAATGCTGGTGGACGGAGTGCCCAATCAAAGCTATCAACTGGGCATCGCCTACAATCCTCCCGTCGATGCCGTCGAAGAAGTGCAGATGCAGGTTTTCTCAGCCGACGCAGCTTACGGGCACACCGGGGGCGGCGTAAACAACCAAATCACCAAGAGCGGCGCCAATGAATTTCATGGAACGCTCTACTGGTTCAATCAAGCCACCCCGCTCCAGGCGAATGCGTTCTTCATCAATAAGGCGGGACAGCCGCGAGCGGCCGATGTACTCAATCAGTACGGCGTTACGGCCGGAGGGCCAATCCTTGTTCCCAAGCTCTACAATGGGCGGAATAAGGTTTTCTGGTTTATGGCTTGGGAGGGCTTGCATGAACCAAGCGCCTCGGCCAACACGACTACCGTGCCCACCGCCGCCGAAAAGAACGGTGATTTTTCGGCCTTACTAAAGCTGGGCAGCCAGTATCAGATCTACGATCCCGCTACCGGTTCGGTGTCGGGATCGACGGTCGCGCGCCAGCCCTTTCCGAACAACATTATCCCAGCCAACCGGCTGAATCCTATCGCGCAGGCCTATCTCCAGTATTACCCCGCTCCGAATGTCCCCGGCACGCCGGCGGGTCTGAACAATTTCGTGTCCGACCCGATCACTCACCGCGTTTTTCGCAACAATCTTGGCCGGATGGATTTCAACGTGAGCGATCGCCAGAAGATTTTGTGGGATATCCGCAGCACGAATTATACTTCTATCGGCGATTCGGATTATTTCAACAACATCGCCGTCGGCGACGAGGGTCCCTTCCGCGTGAACTGGGGAAGCACGCTCGATTCCGTACACACGTTCAGTCCGACGCTGGTGGCTGACGTTCGCCTGAATTGGACGCGCTTTGTCGAAGATTATCGCAATCCCGCCGCTGGTTTTAATCCGGCTAACTTAGGCTATCCCGCGTACATGGCAAACGATTCGGAAGCCTTGCAGATGCCTTCGCTCAGCTTTTCCAATTACACGAATTTGGGAAATCGTTATTTCTGGTATCACAATCCCAGCGATTCGTTTCAGATCTTCGGCGACACGGTAAAGGTTCGGGGAAAACACAGCATAAAGTTCGGCGCCGACCTGCGCGACTACCGCATGAGCTACTTCACGACGGGAAACTCTACCGGCGCCTTCACTTTCGGTTCGAGTTGGACCAATGGACCGTTCGCCAATTCGGCCGCCTCGCCGGCCGGCCAGGACTTCGCCGCGTTTTTGCTGGGTCTGCCGTCGAGCGGCAGTTACGATCTGAATACGTTCGCGACTATGGCGTCCAAATACGTTTCTCTGTATTATCAGGACGATTGGCGCGTTAGAAGTAATCTCACGATCAACTTCGGCGTCCGATTCGAACACGAGACCCCCGCGCGCGAAAGATATGGGCGCACGGTGGATGGCTTCGATCCAACGGCTGCGAGCCCGATTGCCGCGGCGGCCAGCGCCGCGTACGCAAAGAACCCAATTCCGCAGATTCCGGCCAGCCAGTTTAACGTGCCGGGCGGCCTCACATTTGCAAGCCCCGGCAATACGGCTGCATATCGGACCAAATCAGAGACCTTCAGCCCGCGAATCGGATTCGCCTGGAGTCCGGCGGTGAAGGGAGGGAAAACGGCCATCCGCGGCGGATTGGGCGCTTTCGTTTACCCGATCGGAATCGAGGGAGGGGCTTCTCCTTCCTCCTCCACGCCGCCGATCAATCAGGAGGGTTTCAGCCAAACCACGCAGATGGTGGTGACCAACAACAACTATCTCAGTCCGGCCACCACGCTCTCCAACCCGTTTCCGAACGGGATTGCACCGCTGGGCGCGACGGCGCCGGGGCTGGGCACATTTCTCGGCCAGGGCGTTACATTTTTCAACCCAAACGTTCGCAATCCGTATTCGATCCGCTGGAATTTCGGAGTGGAGCGCCAGCTATCCGCCGACACGGTTCTGCAAGTTGTGTATATCGGCAACCATTCCGTACACTTGCCGATTACTACGCAGCTAAATGGCATCCCCCAGCAGTACTTAGCCACCGGTTGGACGCGGAATCAGACCGTAATTAATACCCTCAGCTCGACTGTCGCGAATCCGTTCGCCGGCTTGCTGCCCAACAGCACCTCGCTCAACGGCAGCACGATCGCCCTTTCACAACTGCTCCTTCCTTTTCCCGAGTTCGCCAGCGGCGGAGTTACCGAGCAGTACAATAACGCGGGCAGTTCTTATTATGAGAGCCTCAATGTGGGTGTGCGAAAGCGCATCTCTCATGGGCTTACGATCACCAGTAGCTTTGCCTGGTCGAGTCTGATCGCCCGTCAGATTTACCTCAACACATTCGATCCCGCTCCGGAGAAAGCCACTTCCGCCGACTCGCGGCCGATCAACTTCATCACCGCCGCGAGCTATCAATTGCCGATCGGCAGAAACCGCCTGCTCAACATCGACTCCCATCTGGCGAATGCCTTGATCGGCGGTTGGACGCTGAACGGCGTCTACACGTGGGAGTCGGGCCCTCCTTTGAGCTGGGGCAATGTCATCTACTCTGGCGGCCCGCTGGAGCTGAATCCGCGACAGGTAAACGGTCCGGCCTTCAACACCGGCGCCTTCAATACGGTTTCCGCACAGCAGCTCTCCGATAACGTTCGGACATTCCAAACCTATTTCAACAACCTGCGGCAGGATCCGGTGAATGTAATGGATGCGTCGCTGATGAAGGAGTTCCACTTCTCCGAGCGCAAATACTTTCAGGTCCGATTCGAGACATTCAACACGCTCAACCGGCCGGGATTCGCTGGGCCGAATCTCTCCCCCACGAGTTCGAGCTTCGGACTGATCACCTCGACTGTCCTCAATTCAAGGAATGTCCAGGTGGGCGGGCGCCTTGCCTGGTAGCCGGGGGACCCGGAAATTGCGCATCCTGCGGTTGGCTGGGATCGATCAGGTGGGCAACTCTCTCCACGACGCGATCGGATAGGCCGGCATCGCCGAGTCCGGCCTTCAGGGTCTCGGTGCGTAACTGAGTGACACTGCGGGTATCCACCAGATTGATCGTCACGACCACGCTATCGCCGGTCCTGCCTACGCTGCCGGTGATGGCCAGATTAGCGGCGGCCCTAGCCCAGGCGTCGGCGGCGCAAGAGAGGCGTTCTTTACGCACATCCGTGGCCGGGACCACCTGCAATGTGCCGTGCTCCATGCGCGTGAGAGCGCTGCTGACGACCTCCATGAGGCTATCCGTCAGAGCCTGGTTGCGCGGGTCGTTGCCGATATTTTTGAATTCCAGGACGGCGATGCGTTTGGCGGGGAGCGGCTGGGTGTGGAACCAATTGGACGTCTCATGCCGGACATGGGGGATGCCGGCCAAGATCGGTATTCCGGCCACCAGCATGGCGCCCACCGCCGCCTTCCATCGGCTACGCCGGCGAAGGGGCAGTATGCGCGTCATAGTAGCGGTGAGTTGCGTGGACGGGTCCTGCGGCCGGGTGGATTCCGGCACGCAATCGCCTGGGCGCAACGCATCCACAAGCTCGGCCATGGATTGGTAGCGCGACTCCGGATTCTTTTCGAGCGCCTTGGAAACTACGGCTTGCAGAGCGCCGGGCACGTCCTCGCGGAAACGGCTCAGAGGCGGCGCAGGCGTATAGACAATCTCGCGCAGGAGCGCGGTGGCGCGGAGGCCGCGAAAGGGCATTTCCCCGGCGATCGATTCGAATAGCACGAGGCCAAGCGAGAAGATATCGGAGCGCTGGTCTACGGGATGTCCAAGCGCCTGTTCGGGCGACATGGAAGGCGGTGTGCCGACGGTTGCGCCCGGATCCGTAAGGCCGGCATTCTTCTGCGCTGCGATTTTGGCCAGCCCGAAATCCGCGATTTTGATGTGGCCATCCTCGGTGAACAGCACATTGGATGCTTTGACGTCGCGGTGGACGATACCGCGGCCGTGCGCGTGCGCCAGCCCCTCGGCAATCTGAATAGTCCAGTCGATGGCCAGGCTGAAGGGCAGCCTCTCGCCGCGCGATTTCCATGCCGCCAGAGTTTGCTCGAGAGTTCCTCCGGGTAGATATTCGAGCGCGAGGAACTTATGCTCGCCATCCTCTTCGATGCCAAAAATGGTGGCGATGTGAGGGTGATTCAAGGCGGAGATCGCGCGCGCCTCCTGCCGGAAACGCGCGATTTTGCTGGGCGAATCCACCAGATGAGGTCGAAGAAATTTGAGGGCCACCAATCGCCCGAGGTCCGTGTCACGGGCCAGGTAGACGACTCCCATGCCGCCTTCGCCCAGCTTCTGTAGGACCTCGTAATGAGATATCGTGCGCCCAATCACGTTCCGCTCCAACTCTTTCAACTGTCGTTGTCATATAGTGCTATCCGCGAGAGGAATGTATCGCAAGCGGCCGGGGAGCGGTCATGGAAGTACCCAATCGAGCGTACTGACGCTGAGGTCCGAAGACGCGGATTAGTAATCCGCCGGACCCAGAGGGCGCCCCTGCCATCCTGCCCCACAATTGCAGTCGGGGCACGTGAGTATGTGGGCCACATCGGGTGCGGTATGATTCTGTCTTTATGCGGAAGACTCTCATATTCCTCGGAGCCGCGCTAATTGCATTCCAGGCGCGCCCGGCCGGCAACTTCTCGCTCACCATCGACAACATCATGCGGGGGCCGGCGCTGGTGGGGTACGAGCCATCGGGAGTACGTTGGTCGTACGATAGCCAACGCATCTTCTTTCAATGGAAACAGGCCACCGAGCAGGCGAATGAGCCGATGGCTACCTACGAAATTAACCGCGACGGCTCGGGTTTACGCAAGCTCAGCGACGAAGAGGCGAAACGCCTTCCGCCCGCCAACGGCGACATTCGAAAGATCGGCGCTGGACGGTCTACTCGCAATCCGGCGACGTTTTTCTGTTCGATAATTCCAGCGGCTCCATCCGGCAGATCACCAAGACGGCCGAGACGGAGTTGAATCCGCGATTTCTGCCCGACGGCAAACGCATCTCTTTTACGCGCGGCGGCAACTTGTATGCGATGTCACTCGAGAGCGGGTATCTGGAACAGTTGACGGATATCCGGGCCGCTGGTACAACGGCGGCGGTTACGGCAGCGGGCGGGCGCGGCGGCCGCGGCGGCGGCGGGGGACGTGGCGGCGGGCGCGGCGATGCGGCTGCGACCGGCGATCAGGCAACCGGCACGCCGGCGCAGGAGTATTTGAAAAAGGAACAGAAGGAACTATTGGAATACATTCGCGAGCGCGCGGCGTTGCGCGACGAAGAGACCGCCAGGCGCAAAGCCGAGCCGCAGCCGCGCAAGCCGTTCACGCTTCAGGCGCGCGAATCGGCGAACGCTTTGCAGCTCTCGCCCGACGGGAAATACGTTATCGCGACCGTCTTCGAATCCGCGGCCAACGCCAAGAGCAACGCGGTCCCCAGTTACATTACCGACACCGGATACACGGAGGAGATCCCCGGACGCACCAACGTGGGAGACGCGCAGGGGCGTAACCGGCTGGCGATACTTAGCGTGGAGACAGGCGAGGTGAAGTGGGTGGATCATGGGCAAAAATCGGGCTCGCAGCCGCGCGACGTGCAGCTCTCGCAACCGTTGTGGTCGGAGGATGGGACTAAAGCCGTGCTGGAGGGCCGCGCGTCCGATAACAAAGATCGCTGGATCTTCGCGCTCGATCCCGCCACCGGCGAAACGCGCGTACTCGATCATGAACATGACAGTGCCTGGGTGGGCGGTCCCGCCGCCAACACGCTGGGATGGATGAAGAACGACCGTGAGGTTTACTTTCAATCCGAGCGCACGGGATACGCGCAACTCTACGCTGTTTCCTGGGATGGCGGCGATCCGCGCGCGCTGACTTCGGGTAAGTGGGAGGTTCTGGCGGTACGCCAGCCGGAGGATAAGTCGCGGTTCTATATCACGGCCAACAAAGACACTCCGTATGAAAACCACTTATACACGATGGATGGCAATGGCGGAGAACTGACTCGGATTACTAAGTCTCCAGGCAAGCACACTACCACGATTTCTCCGGACGAGAAATGGGTAGCGGACATCTATTCATATACTAATAAGCCTCCGGATATCTATGTGCAGGAGAACCGTCCGATGGCCGATGCGAAGCGTCTGACTACATCGCCAACGGCGGAGTTCTCCGAATATCCGTGGCTCGACGTTCCGATTGTGGAGTTTACCGCCCGGGATGGCGTAAAGGTTCCGGCGCGGCTGTTCAAACCGGCTAACTTCAAGCGCGGCGGCCCGGCGGTCATCTTTATCCACGGCGCGGGCTACTTACAAAACGTGGACCGGTGGTGGTCGAGCAATTACTATCACGAATATATGTTCGATCATATCCTGATGGATCGGGGATTCCTGGTAATCGACGTGGATTACCGCGGATCGGCGGGTTATGGACGAGACTGGCGCACAGCGATTTACGAACATATGGGCGGCAAAGACTTGGAGGACATCGTGGATGCCGCGAAGTACGTGGTGGCGCAGCACGGCGTGGATCCGAAGAAGATCGGAACCTACGGGGGAAGCTATGGCGGATTTCTGACGCTGATGGCGCTGTTCACTCAGCCGGACACTTTTGCGGCGGGCGCGGCCTTACGGCCGGTATCGGATTGGGCGCTTTACAACCACGGTTATACGTCGGACATTTTGAACGAGCCGCAGAACGATCCGGAAGCATACCGTAAATCTTCGCCGATCTTCTTCGCCCAGAATTTGAAAGGCGCGCTGCTGATCTGCCACGGCATGGTGGATACCAATGTGGAGTTCGAAGATACAGTGCGGCTGACACAGCGGCTGATCGAGTTACATAAAGAGAACTGGCAACTGGCTGTATATCCGGTGGAGAACCATGGCTTCGTGCAGCCGTCAAGCTGGGCCGATGAGTATAAGCGCATTCTTGCGCTGTTCGAGAAGAATCTGAAGTGACGGCGTGCGGGCAGGCATCGGTAAGGTAGCAGATGAGCCGCGGCATTCGCCAACTCGTTATTCCGCTGGGCGCGATGGGATTGATCGCGCTGGCGGCTATGGCGCAGAGGGGCAGGTTTCAGCGCAACGGCGCTGAGGACGAATACGATACCGTGGCTGCGGCGCGCGAAGCCGAATTCCACTTCATTCGGATGGAGTACACGGACCTGCCGCAGTACCATCGACGCTTCGGCTATTCCTCACGGGATGGGCAAGGGTCGGGCTGGTGGCTGGTGGATTGGCCGGCCGCCGACAATCACTTCACGCGCGGCATCGGCCGCCTGACCCGCATCGATACCGGCGATCCGCGCCACCTCGGTCTGACCAATGAGCGGTTGTGGGATTATCCGTGGATCTACGCTACGCAAGCCGGCTGGTGGGACCTGAGCGATGCGGAAGTTTTGCGGTTGCGCGAGTATCTGCTGCGCGGCGGCTTTCTGGTGACGGACGATTTCTGGGGCCCCGAGCAATGGGAAATATTCCGCCAGACCATGGACCGCGTTCTCCCGGGCCAGCCGATCACCGACATCGATCAGTCGGATGCGGTGATGCATGTCCTCTACGATATCGAAGAGAAGGACCGCACGTTTATTCCCGGCTCGCGCCATTTGCGGCGCGGTTACGATGGTTCAGTGGTGGTGGAGCAGCCGCCCGGCACAACTCCAGCGTGGCGCGCGATGTATGACGACCGCCACCGTATGGTGGTTGCGGCGAACTTCAACACCGACGTGGGCGACGCGTGGGAGTTCGCCGACGTGCCGTACTATCCCGAGCCGATGACGGCGCTGGCCTACCGGTACGGAATCAATTACATCATTTATTCGATGACGCACTGAACAGGGACGAGGCCCGTCCCGGCACGGAGCTGAGGGACGGAAGCGCCTGCCCCACTATTTGCTGTGGCGCTGTTCGCGCGCGGCGCGCGTCGCCAGCTCGTCGCAGCGGTTGTTATCGGCATGCGAAGCGTGACCCTTCGTCCAGGTCCACTGGGTCTTGTGGCGGGCCGCCTCGCGATCCAACTCCTGCCACAGGTCCCGATTTAGCACCGGCTTTTTTGCGGTTGTCATCCAGTCTCTGCGCTTCCAGCTCTGGATCCAGGTGGTGATGCCGTTTTTGAGATACTCGGAGTCGGTCACCACTTCCACTTCGCATTCCTGGTTGAGCGCGCGCAGCCCTTCGATAGCGGCGCGAAGCTCCATGCGGTTATTGGTTGTATGCGGCTCGCTGCCGTAGATCTCTTTGCTGGCGCCGTTGTAACGCAGCACCGCCGCCCATCCCCCCGGGCCGGGATTGCCGATACAGGCGCCATCGGTGATCAGTTGCACCTTCTTCACGCGACCAGCGCCGGCTCCGCGCGGAAGAATTCATCTACCAAATCGAGAATGGCCGCTGCTTCCTGCGCTTTGTAGATAGCCGCCCGCAGATGCGAGCCGTTGCGCACGCCGTGCGTGAAGTATGTGGCGAATTGCTTCATCTTGCCCGCGGAGTCGCCATCGCCGCGATGAATCAACATGGCATAATACTGGCGCATCATCGCGTAGCGATCCTGCTGCGTAGGCTGGTCGTAGCGGCCATGCGCCAGGTACTGCTGAATCTGGCGGAAGATCCACGGATTCGACGAAGCGGCGCGCCCGATCATCACCGCGTCGCAAGCGGTCTCGCGCACCATGCGGACGGCGTCTTCGGGGGTTACGATATCGCCATTTCCGATCACCGGAATCTTAACGGCTGCCTTCACTTCCGCAATGCGCGTCCAATCGGCCTGCCCGCTGTAACCCTGCTCGCGCGTGCGTGGATGCAGGGCCACGGCCTGCAAGCCGCAATCCTCGGCCAGTTGCGCCATGCGGACGGCCACCAGCTCTTCATCGCTCCATCCGGCGCGGAACTTCATCGTGAACGGAATCGAAATGGCTTGCCGCACCTGGCGCAGAATTTGCTCCACCAGCGGCAGATCCCGCAACAGTCCCGAGCCGCCGTTGCATTTGACGACCTTGTTAACCGGACAGCCGAAATTGATATCGAGAATGTCAAATCCTAAATCTTCACAGACGCGCGCGGCCTTGGCCATCACACCGGGATCGGAGCCGAACAATTGGGCGGAGATAGGATGCTCTTCGGGTTCGAATGCGAGATATCTCACCAATGTCTTAGTGGGCTTGCGCGCTCCCAGAGAAGCGCTGACGCCATGGGAGCTGGTGAATTCGGTCATGATCAATCCGCAGCCGTCCAGGTTGCGGATGAAGCGGCGGAATACGGTATCGGTAACGCCCGCCATGGGCGCGAGGACGGTCGCCGGAGCGATCCGTACTTCGCCGATCGAAAGACTCGTGGGAAACTCGCGCATAAACCTCGGGTTACTTAATTTTAACGGTTCGCGAACGGAAACGGAACTGACGCGTGCTTCGTCATTGGGACTTGAGGGAATACGCATGAGGCCGGTGAACATTGTGCTGCTTGTTTTGGCCGGCGCGATCGGCGGCGCGGTGGTCATGAAGGTCACGCAGCGGCCGGTGCCGGCGCAAATCGCGGAAGCCAAACCTCCGGAGCGGGGAGCGCCGCTCCCGGCAACTGCGCCGCCCGCAGCGGCGCAGCCACAGGCTTCCGCAGCCGCGGTGGAAGAGGCTCCGGTGACGACCGCGGAGCCAGTGGAATCGAGCGCGGTCGAGCCGAAAGGGGTCGCGGCAAGGCCCACGCGGGCCTGGCGGCCGAGGGCGCCGAAGCGTGCGGAGTTCCAGCATCGTGGGGAACGGCAGGTGATTGCAAAACCGTCGCCGGCCCCTATGATGGTGGCGCAAGTTCAACCACCCGCTGCACCCACTCCCTCTGCGCCGGCCGCTGTTTCAGCTCCGCCCCCGCCGGCTGAGCAGCCTCAGGACGCTCCACCCGCGCGTTTGGAACCGGAGAATCCGACTCCCGTTCCCGCGCAAATTCCGTCCGCGCCCGAGCCCCCCACGGTTACGCTGAACGCCGGCATGTTGATTCCGGTGCGCCTGGTGGACAGCTTATCGCTAGATAGGAATCGCGCTGGCGACCGGTTTGCCGCAACGCTCGATCGCGAGCTGGTGGCGGACGGTTTCGTCATCGCCGAGCGCGGCGCCCGGGTGGAGGGCAAGGTGGTGACCGCGGATCGCGCATCGAGGACCCTGAGTGTAGAACTCAATCGGGTGGAGACCTCCGACCGGCAGAGCGTAGCCATTCAGACCGAGCGCTTTGATAAGCACGACGAGCCAGACCGCGGACAGGACGCGGCCAAGGTGGGCGCCGGAGCCGTCATCGGAGCGGTGATTGGCGGCATGGCCGGGGGCGGAAAGGGCGCTGCCATCGGAGCGGGAGTTGGCGGCGGGGCCGGCGCGGGCAGCGTAATGCTTTCACGCAAGCCGGTGACGCTGCCGTCTGAAACCCGGATCACGTTCAGCCTGCGCGCGCCAGTGACGATTACGGAGCGGCGAGATTAAAACGCCTGTGCCGTTCGCCCCACGAAATATCAAATCTCCGGCAGATGCGCGCGGCGCTTGGAAATGAACCGTCCGGCTATCAGGATGATCACCACCAGCGCGGCTTCCACCGCATACACCGCTGTCTCCGATGGATGCAGCGTGCGCGTTACGAATGGATCGCCGAGCGCCATATCGCCGCCCACTTTGCCCAGGATCGCCGCGCCCACATAAACAATCGCCGGGAACCTGTTCATCAGGTTCGCCAGCAGGTTGCTCGATAGCACCACGAAGGGGATGCTCACTCCCAGCCCAAAAAAGATCAGACCCAAATTGCCGCGGGATGCGCCGGCGATCGCCAGAATGTTGTCGGTGGACATGGTAACGTCCGCCACCACTACGTACCAGATCGCCTTGAGGAGGCTGCGCGGGCGAAGGGCGGACGCGGGCGGCTTGCAGGCGTCCACCAACACCTGGAACGCAATCCACAGCACGAAAATTCCGCCCGCAAGCTGGACGAACTCCACGCGCAGCACCTTCGCCGCGGCGAAGGTTAGCGCCACGCGCAGCGCCACCGCCAAGGTCGCGCCACAGATGCTGCCTATGCGCCGCTCGCGCGGCGGCAGGGAGCGTACCGCCATCGCGATTACCAGAGCGTTATCGCCGGCCAGCAGCAGGTCGATGAGGATCAGCGACAGACCTGCGATCAGGAAGCGGCTGGCGGGCATGCCGATCCGATCCAGGCTTGCGTGCGGCGAAAGTAATTCCGGGCCGCCGCGGCATCCCGCAGGATTTGCGCTTTCAGAGCGTCGGGCGATTCAAACCGGCGCTCGCTCCGCAGACGCGCCGGGAATTCAACGCGAATGCGGCGGGGAGCGTCTCCGGTCAACGGATCGAGCAGGAACGTTTCAATCGAGAGCCGATCGCTATCGCCGAACGTGGGACGATAGCCGATGTTGGTGACCGAGTTCCACGCGCGCGCGGAATCGAGATCGCGTGTGCGTGTCACATATACGCCGCCTGCGGGAATCACTTCGGCATTCGTGGCCAGATTCAGCGTGGGAACGGTTTGCTTCGACCCTACCCCGCGGCCGGCGATCACGTCCCCATCGAGCGCGTAGCACCGCCCCAGGAAACGGTTTGCCAGGCTCAGACGCCCGGCTTGAATCAAGGCGCGAATGCCGCTACTGCTGACCACCTGTCCGCGGCACGTGACTGCGGGCACGATCTCCACCACGAAGCCCAATTGGCGTCCGAGCGCTTCGAGAGTCTGGGTGTTACCCGATTGACGGCAGCCGAAGCGGAAGTTCTCGCCAACCAGCACGGCGCGGGCGCCCAGGCGATCGGCCAAAAGTTGCTGCGCGAACTCTTCGGGTAACCACTGCGCAATGGCGCGGTCGAAGGGAAGCACCAAGACCTGTTCGATACCCGCTTCCGCCATCAATTCGATGCGGCGCGCGGCGGTGGTCATGAGCCTGGGCGTGCGTTCCGGCGCGACTACTTTGGTAGGGTGCGGATCGAAAGTGAGGACGGAAGCTTTCCATCCGCGCGCATCCGCCAACGCCTTCAGGCGGCGCAAGATCTCCCGATGCCCCAGATGCACGCCATCGAAGTTGCCGATCGTGACGGCGCTCGGCCCGAAGTCTGGCCGGTATCTCGGCGAAGCTGCGATAGACGCGCATGATTACCGAATATCTCCAACCGCAATTTCCAAGCCGTCATAGGCCAGACGAATGTGCGGCGGCAATTGAGCTTCAGTGCGCGCATGCGCCAGATCGTGACTGATATGGGTGAAGAAGGCGCGCCGCGGCGCCAGTTCTTCCACCGTGCGCATGGATCGCTCCACCGTGGAATGCGTAGGATGGGGTTTATAACGCAGAGCGTCCAGAAAGAGCACATCGAGCTCGTGCAGTTGGCGCATGGACGCTTCCGGAATCTCGCTGTGGTCCGTCAGATACGCCGCGGCGCCAAAGCGAAATCCGTAAATGGTCTGAGCGCCATGGAGAATAGGGATGGGACGGAACTCCAGGCCGAAGAGATCGAACGGAGCGCCGTCGATGACGTGCGTTTCCAGCTTGGGGACGTGCGTTTTGCGCTCTACGTCTTCAAACACGTATTGGAAGCAGCGCTGAATCGAATCCATGGTCTGGAGCGAAGCATATATCGGGATGCGGCCCTTCTGGTGGAAATTGAACGGGCGCACGTCGTCGAGTCCCATGATGTGGTCCGCATGGGAATGCGTGAAGACGATGGCGTCGATGTGCCCGATCCGGGCGCGCAGCGCCTGGGCGCGGAAATCGGGCGTGGTGTCGACCAACACGTTGCGGCCTCCATAACCGATCAGAATCGAAGGCCGCAGCCGGTTATCGCGCGGATCGGTGGAGGTGCAGACGGCGCAGTGACAACCGATGGTGGGCACGCCGGCGCTGGTACCGGAACCCGAGAACCGTAATATGGAGCGGAGACCCCATTCACGAGGTCTGCGTCTGCGCGTCCGGTTTGGCAACTTCGTCGGAGACCTGGACGAAGCGGAATCGCAGTTCGGTGAGGCTATTTTCCAGCAGACGCTGCTCTTCAAGCGTAAGATTGCCCTTGGTTTTTTCGAGCAGGACGCCCAGCATATCGATGGTGTGCCGGGCGATAGGTAGATTCGGCTCCGGCTTTTCGCCGGGTTCCATGGCAATCAGGCCGAGATGCATTTCGGCCTGCGCGCGCAACGAAAGCACCAGAAAAGAGAAAGACGCAGGCGGCAGCGATAGGTTCGTTTCAGGTGGAGGAGTGGTCTGTTCTACGTCGCTCATCATTACCTATTTTACAGCCAGCGCTCGCAGGAACTCCGCCGCCACTCGCGAAACGGGGCGATGATCCACATCCACGGCCGCATTCATCCGGCGCATAGCGGCATCGGAGATCCTGCCGGAGAGTTCCTGCAGGGCCGCGCGTAAATTCGGGAACCGCGCCAGCGCCGGCTCGCGTACGACCACCGCGCATTGGTACGCCGGGAAGTAATGCCGGTCGTCCTGAAGGATGGCGACGTCCATCTTGGCGATCATGCCATCGGTGGAATTGCCGGCGATCATATCCACGCGGCCGCTTTCCAGCGCCGAATAGAGCAGACCCAGATCCATCGATATGGGAACCGCGGCCTCGTGCAGACCATAGGTCTTGATCAGTCCGTCCAATCCGTCGGGCCGCTGCGCGAACTCGTAGCCGATTCCCAAGCTCCAGGCATGCGCGCGCGCGGCATCGGACAGCGTGACCAGGCGCTGCTGGCGCGCCTCCGGGCCGGGAATAATCATGGCGAACGTATTATCGAAGCCCAACGGATCGAGCCAGTCGAGATGCCATTGGCTGCGGTAGAGCGCGCGCACGGCGTCCAGCGCGGCGGTCAGGATCGGCAATAGCTCGTTGCTTCAGCACCGTGGTTAAGGCCGATCCGGTGTACTCGGGGTAGAGGTCGATATCGCCTTTGAGCAGCGCTTCGTGCGTCAGCAGAATGCCGCCCAGATCGAGCTTGCGAACCACTTTCACGGGCAGGCGGCGTTCGATCTGTTGCGCCAGAATCTCACCCAGCAGCACTTGCTCGGTGAAGTTTTTCGAGCCCACCACGATGCGCGGTTTGTTACTCCCGCAGGCGGCGCACGCGATGGCGATCAGGCAGGCGAGAGCTTTCGTTCGATCCATTCCAAAACCTCGTCGGCGATGAGCGCCATAATGGCGGCGGGAACCGCGCCCGCCAATATCGTGCTTGCATCCGCCATGGCAAGGCCGCGGAAGATGAACACGCCAAGGCCGCCCGCGCCAATGGCGGCGGCAATGGTAGCGGTCCCAATTGTGGAGACGGTTGCGATGCGAAGCCCGGCGATTATGGACGGCGTTGCCAGCGGCAATTCCACCTGCCACAGCGCCTGCTGCGCGGTCATTCCCATGGCAACGGCGGATTCGCGCACGGCGGCATCGACTCCCAGAATACCGGAAACGGAGTTACGCAGAATCGGCAGGAGTGCATAGAGGCACAGCGCAATAATGGCGGTGCGCTGGCCGATGCCGCCAACAAACGGGATCGGAATCAGAAATCCGAACAGCGCCAGACTGGGCACGGTCTGGCCAATATTGGCGAACCACACCGCCCAGCGTCGCGCTGAGGGGCGCCGCGCCAGCGCAACCCCGGCGGGAATGCCGAGCGCGGCCGCTATGCCAATGGTGATCAGCACCAATTCGAGATGTTGCAGCGAGAGCGTGAGGACGTCGGAGAACGGCGGCCCCTTCATTGGGCTCTCCAGGGATCGATTCTCCAGGGCTCTTCCAGACTGCTCAGAAAGGCCAACGCTTCGGGCGTGCGGGCGGCGAGAAATTCTTTGGGCGGCAAGATCAGATCGAGCGCTCCATCCTTGAGCAGCGCGATGCGAGATCCGAGCATCAGGGCTTCCCGAACGTCATGCGTGACGAATAGGGCCGACTTGCGAACGGTGCGGCGCAGCTCCAGGAATTGGCGCTGCAGGTCGAATCGCGTGATGGGATCGAGCGCGGCGAAAGGCTCATCCATCAGCAACAATGGCGGGTCGGCGGCCAGCGCCCGCGCGATGCCCACGCGTTGCTTTTGCCCGCCGGAAAGCTGGCGCGGGTAGCGATCTGCGGTACTCCGGGCTCAAGCCAACGGCGGCAAGGAGCTCAGCGGTGCGCGCCGCAATCTTTTCCGCCGGCCAATTTTCCAGACGCGGAACCAGTCCGATGTTGGCTTCCACGGTCCAATGCGGAAAAAGGCCGCCATCCTGAATTACGTAGCCCATACGGCGGCGCAGACGAATAGGATCTTGCGCGGCGGCGGATCGGCCTTCAAAGAGGATCTCCCCGCCATTGGGCTGGACGAGTCCATTCACGGTCTTGAGCAGCGTGGTCTTGCCGGAGCCGCTGCGGCCCAGTAGAACCACGGTCTCGCCTTCGGCGACTGT
Source organism: Bryobacterales bacterium (assembly GCA_963723015.1). Taxonomy (GTDB): domain Bacteria; phylum Acidobacteriota; class Terriglobia; order Bryobacterales; family Bryobacteraceae; genus PALSA-243. The sequence continues at coordinate 97,208 of CAVRPF010000025.1, read as the reverse complement.
GAGCGAGATGCCGCGCAGCACCGGACGGCCGGCGAGGGCGCAGGAAAGGTTGCGGATTTCAAGGATGGGAGCGGCGGACACTGGACGGTTGCCAGTATGTCATATGTGGCGTGAGCGGGGCAGGGGAAATGCCGAATCCCCGAGCCTGCTCTGGCCGTTACAACGGTGGGAGTCCCAGAGACGCCAGAATGCGGTCCAGCAGATCACGATCAAGGTAAATGCCCGCTTGGAGCATGTGTTCGTACACATTACGTAAATCGGCGACGTGGCCTCGGCGGTAGCAGACTTCCAGAATCGCGACGGTGCCCTGAACTCTGATGCCCTGCTTTTGCGCAAAGTTGCGGGCGCCAAGATCGTCCAGCAGGACCAGATCCGCATCGATTTCTCGCGCGAGTATTATGGCGCTCAGTTCTCCGAGGCCAAGAGAAAGGCGGCGCGATTGAATTTCCCTCAGAGCTGCAGGACGACGAATCTGCCGCACCTCGATCCACTGACTTTTCGAAACTTCCGCCGCACCGTAAAGTCCGGCCCCTGCGACAACAACCTCGGTGTAGACCTCAGCCGAGATCGCTAATTTGCCATAGATTTGTTGGAGTAAATTAATAGCACCGATTTTGGCAAGCGATATTGAAGAATCGGAGATAACAATCACAAGCCGAGTTCGGCGAGGGTGCGCCGGTGTTCTTCTAGTTCAGCGTCGGTGTAGCGAAGCGGGGAAATGCCATGGGCGGCAACAAAATCCATGAACGCGGCGAGCGGAGTCCGGCACAATTCGGCGGCGCGCCCCAGGGAGACCTTGTCTTCATGGAAAAGTTCCAGGGCGATGAGCCGCGCCGCTTCCTTCGACACGTCGCCATTATTGAGGCGAGCGATTGAAACCAGATCGGCAGGCAATTCGATGCTTACAGTCTCCATAGTTCTAAATTATCGTCGAAACCGCAGCAAAGCAATTCGGAGTTCCCGAGTAGGTGCTCTAGATTAAAGGAGCGGACATAGGCTCGCTGGCAGCGTGTCGTACAGGCCAAGGGCTTCCGCACGGGCTTTTCCGCTGGCGATACCGCATGTATCAACGCCTCAGCGCCTCAGCCAAGGAACTCCGGGCGGAGGACATCAAAGGCAAGCAAGCGGAAGCTTCGTCCTTCGGCTTAACCGTGGTAAACGGGGCATAATCAGGGGCGCATATCAAGAATGGGTTCGTTTTTTCGCGTCTCTGCCGCCAAGCGGCTCCCTATTCTGATGCCGCTGCCGCGCGTATTTTTGAATTTGACAGACGCCTTATCCCGTGCTAGTGTAAATAGTTGGGCGTTGGATTCTCACGATTCGATCCCAATTGGTGACTGTGATTCCTGTATCCTGGCCTAAAAATTGCAGTTCCAGCGGAACTGTGCAGAGGGGATTTCTGCGCGTTTCCGCTACGGCAATGCAGCGGGATACCTGCGTCAACACTCCCGCCAATCCTCGCAGTATCGCTAGCAATTTTCCGGAACCAAAAAGTTTCCCGCCCTTTCGTCATCTTTCGGCGCTTTGGGAGTTAACCGCTCTCGAATCGCCGCTGGCTTTACCGAACTAGGTTGTCTTTTCTTTCGGCTGTTCGGCCGTCTGGAGCATTTTAGGAATGGATAATATTCAAAATAACGGCGCCGTCCCCGAGCGAGTTGATTTTTCCAAAATCAAGGCCTCGATTCCGATCCCCAATCTTATTGAAGTACAGAAAAACTCGTACGAGCGGTTTCTACAGATGGACCTGCTGCCCAATGAGCGCGAGGACATCGGTCTGCAAACCGTCTTCAACTCCGTCTTTCCCATTTCCGATTTTCGCGGCGTAAGCGATCTGGAATTTGTCGATTACTCCATCGGCAATTGGGAGTGCAAGTGCGGCAACCTCAAAGGTCTGCACCATCTGCGCTCCACCTGCCGTAATTGCGGCTCGACCATCCGCACCGACCCGTTTCACGCGGGCGACATTTTGTGCCATCACTGCGGCGCTTTCAATAAGAACGTAGTCACCTTCTGTAACAAGTGCGGCGATCCGGTGGGCCTGCAGCTCAAGTACGACATGCAGGAATGCCAGGAGCGCGGCATGACCTACGCCGCGCCGCTTAAGGTAACCATCCGTCTCACCGTGTATTCCAAGGACCCGGAGACGCAGAAGAAGAGCGTACGCGATATCAAGGAGCAGGAAGTCTTCTTCGGCGAAATTCCGCTGATGACCGATAACGGCACGTTCATCATCAACGGCACCGAGCGCGTGATTGTTTCCCAGTTGCATCGCTCTCCCGGCGTGTTCTTCGAGCGTGTGGCGGCGCAGGGCTACTTCCTGGGCAAGATCATTCCATACCGCGGAAGCTGGGTGGAATTCGAATACGATAATAAGAATCTGCTATACGTCCGTATCGACCGCAAACGTAAATTCTACGGCTCGGTTTTCCTGCGCGCGTTGGGCTACAAGACCGACGAGCAAATCCTGCGCGCGTTCTATCGCGTCAGCAAGATCTCTATCAAGGACAAGAAGCTGTTCTGGAACGTGGATGAGGGCCTGACCGGGCTCAAGCTCTCCTACGCCATCAACGCCAAGAATGGCGACACGGTAGTGGGGCAGGGCAAGAAGATCACGCCTTCGCTCTTCAAGGAAATCCAGAAGGCCAAGATCGAGCGCGTTGAAGTCGCCGCCAACGATCTGGAAGGCGCGTACATGGTAGCCGACGTGGTGGATATGTCCACCGGCGAAGTGTTCGTCGACGCCAACAGCGAGCTGACCACCACCGCTCTCGCCAAGTTGCTGGAATCCGGAATCGAAGAGTGCGAAATCTTCTTCCCCGAGCGCGACGATGTGGGCACGGTCATCTCCGCCACTATCCGCAAGGACGCCGTTAAGGCGCAAAACGACGCGCTGATCGAGATTTACCGCAAACTGCGGCCCGGCGATCCGCCCACGCTCGACACCGCCACGCAACTTTTCCAAGGCATGTTCTTCGATCCGCGCAAGTACGATTTTTCGCGCGTGGGCCGAATGAAGTTCAATATTAAGCTGCACGGCAGCGCGGATTTTGCGCCTGAGGATTGGAAAGCCAATCCGGTCAATGCCAACCGCAGCCCGCTCGACCGCCGCACGCTCGATCAACACGATTTCCGCGATACCATCCGCTACCTGCTCAAGCTGCGCCGGTTCGCTACGGTTCCAAACTCGGGTTATGCGGTGGACGATATCGATCACCTGGGCAACCGCCGCGTGCGCGCCGTGGGCGAGCTGCTCGAGAACCAGTTCCGCATTGGCTTGGTGCGCATGGAGCGCGCCATCAAAGAAAAGATGTCGGTGTACCAGGAAATGTCGACGGCCATGCCGCACGACTTGGTCAATGCCAAGCCGGTAATGGCCGCCATCCGCGAATTCTTCGGCTCAAGCCAGCTTTCGCAGTTCATGGATCAGACCAATCCGCTTTCCGAGATGACGCACAAGCGCCGTCTTTCAGCCCTGGGACCGGGCGGTTTGAGCCGCGAGCGCGCCGGATTCGAAGTGCGCGACGTCCACCCGACGCACTACGGACGCATCTGCCCCATTGAGACGCCCGAAGGTCCGAACATCGGTCTGATTTCGTCGCTCTCCTGCTTTGCGCGCATCAACGAGTATGGGTTCATCGAGAGCCCGTACCGCAAAGTGGTCAAAGGCGTGGTCGCCGATGAAGTCCAGATCCTGAATCCGGGCGATACCGATTATAAAGTCGGCGACACGGTCACCCGCGCCGAAGCTGAAGCCGTTAACCGGAAGCTCAGCGCCAAGAAGCAGCCGGCCGAATACGAAGCCCATTGCGAATACCTTTCGGCATGGGAAGAAGATAAGTACATCGTGGCCCAGGCCAACGTGGAGTTGGACGAGAAGGGCCGCATTGTGCCCGAGCTTTGCAACGCCCGTCAGGCCGGCAACTTCGTGCTCAAGCCCAAGGAAGAGATCGAGTACATCGACGTCAGCCCCAAGCAGTTGGTCTCGGTGGCGGCGAGCCTGATTCCGTTCCTGGAAAACGACGACGCCAACCGCGCGCTGATGGGTTCGAATATGCAACGGCAGGCGGTTCCGCTGCTGCGCGCCGACGCTCCGTATGTGGGTACCGGCATGGAGCACGTGACGGCCCGCGATTCGGGCGCGGTGGTGCTTTGTAAGCGTCCGGGCGTGGTGGATTCGGTCGATTCCGAGCGCATCATCGTGCGCGTGGAAGGTACGGCGCATGAAGGCCAGCTTTCGCGCGAGGTGGGCGCCGATATCTATCAGCTCACCAAGTTCAAGCGCTCCAACCAGAACACCTGCATCAACCAGAAACCGATTGTGCGCGTAGGCCAGCGCGTCACCAAGAGCCACGTGTTGGCCGACGGACCCTGCACCGATATGGGCGAACTGGCGCTGGGAAGAAACGTCCTGGTGGCGTTCATGCCCTGGCGCGGATACAACTTCGAAGACGCCATCCTGGTCAGCGAAAAGCTGGTCAAGGAAGACTACTACACCTCGATCCATATTGAGGAGTTTGAGATCGAAGCCCGCGATACCAAGCTGGGGCCCGAAGAAATCACCCGCGATATTCCGAATATCGCCGATTGCTTCCTGCGCAACCTGGATGAGAGCGGCATCATCCGCATCGGCGCCACGGTGAAGCCGGGCGATATTCTGGTGGGCAAGGTAACGCCCAAAGGCGAAACCCAGCTCACTCCCGAAGAGAAGCTGCTGCGCGCGATTTTCGGTGAAAAGGCAGGCGACGTGAAAGATGCGTCGCTCTACTGCCCGCCCGGAATCGAAGGCACCATCGTCGATTGCAAGATCTTCTCGCGCAAGGGACAGGAGAAGGACGAGCGGTCCAAATCCATCGAGGAATCGCAAATCCAGCGCTTGCAGCGCAACCTGCAGGATGAAATTCGCATCCTGACCGACGAGCGCGCCAAGCGTCTCAGCGCCTTGCTGGAAGGCAAGAAGCTGTTGGCCGATCTGCACGACGAAAAGACCAACAAGCGCCTGCTCTCGAAAGACACCGAGATCAACCGCGACCTCATCGAAAAGATGAAATCGCGCGATCTGAAGCGCATGCGCCTCGCCAATAAAGACCCGCGGCTGAACGAGCAGATCGATGAGATCGAAGAGATGACGTCGCGGCAGATCGCGGTGCTCGAAAAGATCACCGACGAAAAAGTCGGCCAAGCTCCGCAAGGGCGATGAGCTGCCTCCCGGCGTAATCAAGCTGGTGAAGGTCTACATCGCCATGAAGCGCAAGCTTTCGGTGGGCGATAAGATGGCCGGACGCCATGGTAACAAGGGCGTGATCGCGCGCATCCTGCCGGAAGAGGATATGCCCTATCTGCCGGATGGGACGCCGGTGGAGATCGTGCTCAATCCGCTGGGCGTGCCTTCCCGTATGAACGTCGGCCAGATTCTGGAGACGCACCTCGGGTGGGCGGCCAAGGCGCTGGGCGTGCATTTCGCGACCCCGGTATTCGACGGCGCCACCGAGACGGAAATCAAGAAAGCCCTGACGGAAGCCAACCTGCCCACTTCGGGCAAGACCAAGCTTTTCGACGGCATGACGGGAACCGAGTTTGAGCAGCCGGTGACGGTGGGCTACATCTACATGTTGAAGCTCTCGCACCTGGTGGACGACAAGATCCACGCGCGCTCCATTGGGCCGTACTCGCTGATTACGCAGCAGCCCTTGGGCGGCAAGGCGCAGTTCGGCGGCCAGCGCTTCGGCGAAATGGAAGTCTGGGCGCTCGAAGCTTATGGCGCGGCGTACATCCTGCAGGAGTTGTTGACGGCCAAGTCCGACGATGTGTATGGCCGCGCCAAAATTTACGAGGCCATCGTGAAGGGCGAAGCCGCGATCGAGCCGGGCGTACCCGAATCGTTCAACGTCTTGATTCGCGAGTTGCAGTCCCTGTGCCTCGATGTGGAATTAATGAAGAAGCCGCGCGAAGTGCCGGATATGGCGCTTAGCGGCGGATTAAGAGAATGAGTCCGACGCATGAGACGCGGAGACGCGAGACGAATACGAGAGACATTATGTCTTCTTCGTGTCTCAGCGTCTCAGCGTTCATGCGTCGCAAAAGTTTTCGAGTTTAGCCATTGGAGGCAACTTTGAGATCCTCTCCCTACGATCGAGCGAATTTGATCGCGGATTTCGATTCCATCCGCATTTCCCTGGCCTCTCCGGAAAAGATCCGGAGCTGGTCTCACGGCGAAGTCACCAAGCCGGAGACCATCAACTACCGGACCTTTAAGCCGGAGCGCGACGGTTTGTTCTGCGCGCGCATTTTCGGTCCCACGCAGGATTGGGAGTGCTTGTGCGGCAAGTATAAGCGCATGAAGCATCGCGGCGTGATCTGCGATAAGTGCGGCGTGGAAGTCACGCTGGCGCGCGTCCGCCGCGAGCGCCTGGGACACATCGAACTGGCCAGCCCTTGCTCGCACGTATGGTTCTTCAAGGGGCTGCCCAGCCGCATCGGCCACCTGCTGGATATCACGCTGCGCGAGCTCGAGCGCGTGCTCTACTTTGAAGCCTATGTGGTCGTCGATCCGGGCGAAGTCGAAGGCATTTCGAGCGGTGAAGTGATCACCGACGAGCGCAAGCGCGCAGCTCGATCAGGAGCATCCCGGCAAGTTCATCGCCATGATGGGCGCCGAAGGCATTAAGGAGCTGCTCAAGAAGATCGACGTCGAATCGCTCTCCGAAGAGATTCGCGCCAAGATGAAGACCGAGCAGTCGCAGCAGAAGAAGCTGAAGTTCGGCAAGCGGCTGCGCGTTGTGGAATCGTTCCGCAAATCCAGCAACAAGCCGGAATGGATGATTCTCGACGTCATTCCGGTAATTCCGCCGGAACTGCGTCCGCTGGTGCCGCTCGATGGCGGCCGTTTCGCCACCTCCGATCTCAACGACCTGTACCGCCGCGTCATCAACCGCAACAACCGCTTGAAAAAGCTGATTGAGCTGCACGCGCCGGACGTGATTGTGCGCAATGAAAAGCGCATGCTGCAGGAAGCCGTGGATGCGCTCTTCGATAACGGCCGCCGCGGCCGCGTGCTGCGCGGCGCCAACAACCGCCCGCTGAAATCGCTTTCCGATACGCTGAAAGGCAAGCAGGGCCGCTTCCGCCAGAACCTGCTCGGCAAGCGCGTCGATTATTCCGGCCGTTCCGTAATCGTGGTCGGCCCGGATCTGCGCCTCAATCAGTGCGGTCTGCCCAAGAAGATGGCGCTCGAGCTGTTCAAGCCGTTCATCTATCACCGCCTGGAGCAGCGCGGCCATTGCACCACCATCAAGCAAGCCAAGGAACTGGTGGAGCAGCAGGACCCGGTGGTTTGGGACATCCTGGAAGAGGTCATCAAAGACCATCCGATTCTGCTCAACCGCGCTCCCACGCTGCACCGCCTGGGCATTCAGGCCTTCGAGCCGGTGCTGGTGGAAGGCAAGGCCATCAAGATTCATCCGCTGGTCTGCACCGCCTTCAACGCCGATTTCGACGGCGACCAGATGGCCGTCCACATTCCGCTTTCGCCCGAAGCGCAGATCGAAGCGTCCACGCTGATGCTTTCGTCGAACAATATTCTGTCGCCCGCCCACGGCGGCCCCATCACCATTCCCACGCAGGATATGGTGCTGGGCTGCTACTACCTGACCAAATCGCGCCCCGGCGCCAAGGGCGAAGGCCGCACTTTCGCCTCCACCGACGATGTGCTGATCGCGCTCGAAATGGGCGAAGTGGAAACGCTGACGCCCATCAAGCTGCGCTACACCGGCAAAGTGATCGACCTGGTCCACGCCTTCGATACGCAGAACATTCTGCATACCGAGCCGATCGAATTCGTGAAGCAGTACATGGATACCACCGTCGGCCGCGTGATTCTCAACGACGCGCTGCCGCAGGATATGCCGTACATCAACGGCCTGCTGAAGAAGAAGGGTCTCAGCCAGCTGGTGCAGTACTGCTACCTGAAGTTCGGCTTGCATATCACCGTGCAGATGCTGGATGAAGTCAAAGCGCTGGGTTTCCTTTACGCCACGCGCGCCGGCATCTCCATCGGCATCGACGACATGGTTGTGCCCGGCGAGAAGGCCGGCTTGGTGCGCGCCGCGGAGAAAGAAGTGGTGCTGGTGGAAAACCAGTATCAGGACGGCGCCATCACTCACGGCGAGCGCTACAACAAGATCATCGAAATCTGGAGCAAGGTCACTGAGAAGGTCTCCGACGAGATGTTCACGGCCATGGAAGAGGACGACCGCACCGGCCGCTACCTCAACCCGATTTACATCATGGCCGATTCCGGCGCGCGCGGTTCCAAGCAACAGATCCGCCAGCTCTCGGGAATGCGCGGTCTGATGGCCAAGCCCTCGGGCGAAATCATCGAAACGCCCATCACGGCCAACTTCCGCGAAGGCCTCAACGTGCTGCAGTACTTCATCTCCACGCACGGCGCGCGCAAGGGTCTGGCCGATACCGCTTTGAAGACGGCCGATTCGGGCTACCTGACGCGGCGTCTGGTGGACGTGGCGCAGGACGTAATCATCAGCGAAGACGATTGCGGAACCGGCGAAGGCATCTTCGTCGAATCCATCATCGAATCGGGCGAAATCATCGAGCCGTTGCGCGACCGCATCGTGGGCCGCGTGGCGCTGGAAGATCAGAAGGATTATGAAGGCAATGTGATCGTCGGCGTGAACTCGGAGATCACCGAAGAACTGGCGGCGGCGATTCAGGCAGCCGGCATCGAGCGCGTCAAGATCCGCTCGGTGCTGACGTGCGAATCGAAGCGCGGCGTTTGCGTGGCCTGTTACGGGCGCAACCTCGCCACCGGACGTCTGGTGGAGCGCGGCGAAGCGGTCGGCGTGATCGCGGCGCAGTCCATCGGCGAGCCCGGCACGCAGCTCACCATGCGTACCTTCCACATCGGAGGAACGGCTTCGCGAATCAACGAGCAGTCCACGCAGGACGCGAAGTTCGATGGGTTCGCCCGCTACATCGGCATCCAGACCGTCCGCAGCAAGGCGGGCGAACTGATCGCCATGAACCGCAACGGCATCATCGCGGTGGTGGACGATAAGGGCCGCGAGAAGGAGCGCTACCCGGTGAACTATGGCGCGCGCATTCTGGCCGAGGACGGCGCGCCCGTTAAGGCCAACCAGAACCTGCTCGAGTGGGATCCGTATACGTTCTCGATCCTCACGGAAGTCACCGGCACGGTTCACTTCAAAGACCTGATCGATGGCCTCACGCTGCAGGAGCAGGTGGATGAAGTTACCGGCATGTCGCAGCTCGTGGTGATGGATTCGCCCGACGAGAAGCGGCAGCCCACCATTGTCATGCGGCCCGAAGGCGCGCAGGGCTCGCGGTCTGAAGCCAAGAAGTACCTCATGCCGACGCATGCCCACTTGATGGTTCGCGACGGCGAAGAAGTCCACGCCGGCGACGTGCTGGCGAAGATCCCGCGCGAGACCACCAAGACTAAGGACATCACTGGCGGTCTGCCGCGCGTGGTGGAGCTGTTCGAAGCGCGCAAGCCGCGCGAGACGGCCATCATGGCGGAGATCAACGGCGTAGTGAAGTACGGCGAAGTCACCAAGGGCCAGCGCAAAATCTACGTGATGGGCGACGACGGCGAGCAGCGCGAGTATTCGCTGCCCCGCGGCGTACACATCAACGTACAGGAGGGCGAGCGGGTGAAAGCCGGCGAGCCTCTGATGGACGGCCCGCGCAATCCGCACGACATTCTGGACGTGCTCGGCGAAAAGGAACTGCAAAAGTACCTGGTCAACGAGATTCAGGAAGTCTACCGGTTGCAGGGCGTGAATATCAACGACAAGCACCTCGAAGTAATTTCGCGCCAGATGATGCGCTGGGTCAAGGTCGAGGATATCGGCGATACCGAATTCCTGCCGGAAGAAGTGCTGGATAAGTTCAAGTTCCGCGCCGAGAATCAGAAGGTAATCGATTCGGGCGGACGTCCGGCGCAAGGCAAGGCGATGTTGCTGGGCATCACCAAGGCATCGCTTTCCACCGATTCGTTCATCTCCGCCGCGTCCTTCCAGGAGACCACGCGCGTGCTCACCGAAGCCGCGATCAACGGCAAGGTGGACTACCTGCGCGGCCTCAAGGAGAACGTGATCATGGGCCGGCTGGTTCCGGCCGGCACCGGCATGGAGTTCTACCGCCGGGTCAAGATCGCGGGCGAGGACGTGGTGGAAGAACCGCTCACCGAGCCATCGCTCGACGCCATTCCCGGTTACGACGAAGAGGCGCGCATGCAATACGTCGGCGGCCTTTCCGAGGATACCGGAGAGGATTCGCTGGCCGAGTAACGCGTGAACGAAATTATCTTTCTCGTGAGCGAGCCTCCCGAAGGCGGATACGCGGCGCAAGCTCTCGGCCATTCCATTTTTACCGTTGCGGACGATCTCGACCAATTGAACGAGATCGTCCGCGCCGCGTAACCCACAATTTCCCATCGATGCGCGCACTTACTCTCCAAAAGGCCACACCCGCTCCACCGTCCTGCTCAGCATCCACCGCTTATCCTCCGCGTTAAGAAACTTCATATCGTCTCTCACCACCGTAAGCGCCTGCGAGTAAGTGGCCACGCTCTCGATGATGGGCCAATCGGTCGCCCACATAAGGCGCTGCGGACCAAAAGCCGCGTGAAGACGCTTCACGTGTTCCTGCGCATCCAAATATGGATAAGGCTGACGCGAGAGCGACCACGTGTGCGACACCTTAACGAAGACCTTCGGATATCGCGCGAGCGCTATCAGTTTCTCCAGTTCCGCCGGCCTATCCACCGGACAATCGGCCATATGGTCGATCACGACGGTGAGATCGGGAAAGCGCTCGATCAACGCGCCGGCATCGGGCGCGCGTGAAATAGGAATCAGCAGAGTCATGGGAACTTTTAACTGTTGACAGCGGCTCCACAGCGGCGGCATCGACGGACCGCGAATCCAATCGCCCGACGCATCCGCAGCGGGGCTAAGACGAACGCCGCGGAAGCCCTGTTCTCCAGTTAATCGCGAGAGCTCGTCGGGGGCTGCGGGATTGAGCGGATCTACCCGGCACACGCCATGAAAAGACTGCGGATACCGCTTCAATACAGCCGCCAGATAACTGTTGTTGTAGCGATAGTGGATCACCTGAATAATTACTGTCTTGGCTACGCCGTTGGCCTTCATCAGACCGAGTAGCGTCTCCGGCGTAGCATCCCGCGCGGGCGGATGCGCTTCCTTCGCGAAGGGAAACTCGGGATCGTGCTTCCACACGTGGACGTGTGGATCGACGATCCGGTAATCGGCGGCAAACCCGCTTGTCGTCATGGCAATCGTACCCAGCGATCCTAGAAATACCCGCCGCGTCGGGTTATACATAGATCGGTTCCAGCTTGTTCACTACATAGGCGCCGCACCGTTCGTAACTCACGCGCGGCCCTTGGCGCGCGGTGTCCAGATCGACGCAGATCCAGCCCTTGTAAGCCATCGATTTCAGCACGCGGTGACAGCCAGGAAAATCGATCTCGCCATCACCCAGATCGAAGATGTTGTCTTGTAGCTTGCCGCTCACACGGCGCGCGTCCTTGTAGTCCATCATCATCAGCCGGTCTCTGTATTTGTCGAGAGTCTTCACCACGTCGATGTTTGCAAGGTAGAGGTGGGCCGTATCGGGCGAAAAGGAAAAGAGCTTGGGATCGGTCATGGCCATGCAGCGATCCACCTCGGCCTCGTCCTGCACCATTTGACCCATGTGATTGTGCAGACCCGCGCGGAAGCCCATTTCGCCCGCAAGCGCACCCACCTGGTTGAAGCATTCGCACATAGAACGGAAGGCGGCGTCTCCCGAGGGCTGCCCACCCGATCCCTGAGCGCGCGAAGGCGAGAAGACCACCAGCCGGTCGGCGCCGAAATCGCGGAGAAATTCCATAGCGCGTTTAGCGTTGGCAAGCACCTCGGGCCGCCGCGCCGGATCTTGCGCCGGGCCGTTGAAGGAGACCGTGATCACGTGCAACTTGCGCTTGGAAACTTCGCGCTGCAGATCCGCAACGGTCATATTGTATTTGGTCAGGATTTGCGGGAACTGCGTTACGCGGAGCCCAATGAAGCCGGTATCCCGCATCACGTCCAGAATGCCGGTGAAAGGGACAGGCGGAAAGTAATTCCATAAATTCGATCCGAGCGCCCACCGGACGTTACGGTTAGCGGGTAGTTTGCCGGCTGCGCGGATCAAGCATGCCGCCATTGCAGCCAAAATTGCGCGTCGAGTCATAGCGCTCCCGATTATCTCTCGAAACGCGTGGCGCCGGGCGTTTCAACCGCGAATCAGGCCGATTATAAGAGTGTGCAAGTGGCGCCACAATGCGCATGCGCTACCTCGAGTTCACATGGTGCATGGCTTCCGCTATTTCGGCGGCGTGACCGAATGCGTTCTCGCCGACCGCAGGAAGACCGTGTCGTCCGGCGGCGGCGCCACCTGCGAGGGAAACAGAGTTGCTGCGCGGCTAACGCGACCAGGGCACGCCATCAAAATGGGGTGCCAGTACTCGTTCTTCTCAGCGCCTCTGCGCCTCCGCGTCGAAGAAATACCTCAGCACGTCTCCAAACCTGGCGCCCCAGGCGCGTTCATTATGACCGGCGCCGTCGACTTCCGTATACCCCAGATCTGTGCCTTCCCGCCAGCCCTGTTTGACTAGCGCATCGCGCAGCAGCCGCGCATCGGCCGCCACTTGCTGAAACTCGCCCTCTCCGGTGCCCGCATCGAGCCAGATACGCGGACGGTCCGGCGCCCGCGAGGCGCGCACGATAACGAGAATCGACCGCTGGTCCCACCAAACGGACGGCGATAATGCCGCTACTTTGCCGAACACGCCCGGATAGAGCAGCCCCGCTTCCAACGACACCAACCCGCCCAGGGAAGACCCGCCCACCGCGGTATCGGCCGCCGAGGTTTTCGTGCGGTATTCCCGGTCGATGAAGGGCTTCAATTCGTGCGCCAGCATCCGCGCGTAGCGGCCGCCCTTGCCGCCTTTGCCGGTGCCGGGATCGCGCGTCGGCGTATATTCGCTAACCCGATGCGCGCCCGTATTGTAGACGCCCACCATGACAATCGGCTCAATAGTCCCACCGGTAATCAGCTCGTCGGCGGTAATGTCTGCCTGCCAATCCTGGCCGCCATACGCGGTGGCGGGATCGAACAGATTTTGACCGTCCTGCAGGTAGAAAACCGGATAGCGGGCATCGGCGCTGTAGCCCGGCGGCAAATAGACAATCACGTCGCGAGGCGTCGAAAGATAGCGGCTCGGGAAACGGGAATGCAGACGAAGTCGGCCTTCGTCTCTGGCGCGGCGGTCCGGCAACCACTCAGTGTACGCTAAAATCGCCGTGTGGATGCGTAGAGACTATATCAAGTGGTACAGCCCGTCGCTGCATCGCGACATGGAGTTGCTGGCGTTTGGCGAGCGCGGATTTCCCGTCGTCGTTTTTCCCACGTCGGGCGGCCGATTCTGGGAATATGAGGACCGCGGCATGGTGAATGCGCTGGCGCCTAAGATCGAGCGCGGCGAGCTGCAGGCGATCTGTCTCGATTCCGTGGACCAGGAATCCTGGTATAACCGGAGCGCCCATCCCGCCGACCGGTTGCACCGCCAAAACGCCTTCGACGCTTACCTGGTAAATGAATTGGCTTCGTTTGTTCGCAACCGGACGACCTGGCCGCGCATGGGCGCCACCGGCTGTAGTTTCGGCGGGTACCACGCCATCAATTTCGCGCTAAGGCACCCGGATATAGTGACTTACGCGGTGAGCATGTCGGGCGGATTCGACATTCCCAAGCGGTTTCTCGACGGCTACTACGACGAGAATGCCTACTTTCATGCGCCGCTGGATTATCTGCCGAATCTCAACGACGGCTGGCTGCTGGAGCAGTGCCGCCGGAACTATTTCGTGCTGGCGGTAGGCAATCACGATCCGCTGTTCGATCAAAACGTGAAGCTGGCGCATTCGCTGGGAATCAAGCACATTCCGCACACGCTCGACGTGTGGGAGGGTTTTGGACACGATTGGCCGTGGTGGCATCAAATGGCGGTCAAGTTTTTTGGATACGCGAGCTGACTACAGAGCCGCGAGCGTGAGCGAGCGGATAGGAGAATACCTATGACGAAAATCGGCGTGCTTTATGGAATGGAAGAGTCGTTTCCCCCGGCGCTGGTGGATCGCATCAATGCGATGAGCGTTGCCGGACATTACCGCGGAGCATCTGAAAGTGGGCGGCGTCAAGATGGCGGAGCCCAGCGGCTACGGCGTGATTATCGACCGCATCTCGCACGATATTCCGTTCTATCGCTCTTACCTGAAAAACGCGGTGCTCACCGGAACCAAGGTGATCAATAACCCATTCTGGTGGAGCGCGGACGACAAGTTTTTCAATTATGCGCTGGCCACCAAACTGGGCGTCGCTATTCCGCCGACGGTGCTGCTGCCGCATAAAAGCTTCCGCCCGGCACCACCGACCTCTCCATGCGCAATCTGGAATATCCGCTCGATTGGGATGCCATCTTTCAATATGTCGGCTTTCCGGCATTCCTCAAGCCGCACGATGGCGGCGGCTGGAAGAACGTCTATAAAGTGGATTCGCCCGAGGAATTTTTCGCCGCTTACAACGATTCGGGCGATCTCTGTATGACCCTGCAGCGCGGCGTCAAGTTTCAAGAGTATTTCCGCTGCTACGTGGTGGACCAGAAAAAAGTCCACACCATGCGATACGATCCCGGGCAGCCGCACCATCTGCGCTACGTGCCCGGCAATCCGCCGCCCGCGGCCGCGCTTGGCCAGCGGATTGTCGAGCGATGCGCTCACGCTTTGCCGCGCGCTGGCTATGACCTGAACACGGTGGAATTCGCGGTGGAGGATGGTATTCCTTACGCCATCGATTTCATGAACCCGGCGCCCGACGCCGGGCGCGAATCGGTGGGCGCCGAAAATTTCGAATGGATTGTGGACGCGGTGGCGCAGATGGCGATCGAGCGAGCCTTGAACCGGCGGAGGCGCACCCCGTACCATTGGTCGAACTTCTGGCGCAGGAGAATCGCACATGGACGGCAAAACCGTAGCCTCTCGGCCCGAGTTTCAGCATCGGGATCGAAGAGGAATATCAGACCGTCGATCCCGAAACGCGCGATCTTCGCTCGCACATTCAAGCGGAAATCCTGCAGAAGGGCAAGTTGATTCTGGCGGAGCGCGTCAAGCCGGAAATGCACCAATCCGTGGTGGAGATCGGCACCGGCGTCTGCTGCAACATCAACGAGGCCAAGGATGAAATCCGCCAGATTCGCCGCCATATGGTGCGGCTGGCGCGCGAGAACGGCCTTCGCCTTTCGGCGGGCGGCACGCATCCGTTCGCGGAGTGGCGCGACCAGGAGATCTATCCGGACGATCGCTACCACATCATTGTCGAGGATATGAAAATGGTGGCGCGCGCCAATCTGATCTTCGGACTGCACGTCCACATCGGCGTGGAAGACCGCGAAACCGCGATCCAGCTCATGAATAGCGCGCGCTACTTCCTGCCGCACATGCTGGCGCTTTCCACCAATTCGCCGTTCTGGGTGGGCATGGATACCGGGTTTCAATCCTACCGATGCAAGGTGTTCGAGAACTTTCCGCGCACCAACATTCCGGATATGTTTCAGAGCTGGTCGGAGTTCGAGAATTATCGTCAACCTGCTGATCCGCACCAATTGCATCGACAACGCCAAGAAAATCTGGTGGGACATCCGGCCGCATCCGCACTTCCCGACGCTTGAGTTTCGCGTCTGCGACATGCCGATGCGGCTGGACGAGACCATCGCCATCGCGGCGCTGTGCCAGGCGGTCATTGCGAAGCTTTACCAGCTGCACGAGCAGAACCTGAGCTTCCGCCACTACAGCCGCGCGCTGATCATGGAGAACAAGTGGCGGGCCGGCGCGGTATGGCTTGGACGGCAAGATGATCGATTTCGGCAAGCAGAAAGAAGTTCCGGCGCGCGATCTGATCGATGAGTTACTGGAGTTTGTGAGCGACGTCGTACCGGAACTGGGACAGCCAGGAAGAGATTGGCTACATGCATCGGATCTGCGATAAAGGGAACGGGGCGGAGCGCCAATTACGCGTATTTCAGGAGACCAACGATTTGAAACAAGGTCGTGGATTACATGATTGACGGAAACCGAACACGGTTTTCATGAGACCTCGGACAGGGCGGGGCCTCGGCATTGAGCGCCGCCAAGGAATTCCTGCACGCCATGCCATTGCGACCCGGAGCTTAGCTCCGGGCGCGCGCAACGCAGTGGAGCACTGCCTGCGCATTCAGCCGGAAGAGAAGGTCACGCTGATCACCGATCGCGCGTGCGCGGAGATCGGCGCGGCGCTGGCGCGCGAACTCGAGGCGCGCGAGCTGCGCTATAACGCCTGGATTCTGGAAGACCTGGCGCCGCGGCCGTTGAAAGACATGCCGGCTGGAAGTGCTCGGACGATCATGGAAACCAGCGATGTGAGCATCTTCGCGGTGAAGGCGCAGGCCAACGAACTGCGCACGCGCATGCAGATGACCGATGTGGTGAACCGCCGCAAGATGCGCCATGCCCATATGGTCAATATCGACCGGCGCATCATGCTCGAAGGCATGCGCGCCGATTTCGAAGAAGTCGATCGCATCAGCACGCAGGTTTGGCAGATGGCCAGCGCCGCCACGGAGATTCGCGCCACCAATCCCGCGGGCACCGACATCATCGGGCGCTTTTCGCCGCAGCTCAAATGGCTCAAGACCAGCGGCATCATCAGCCCGCACAAGTGGGGCAATCTGCCCGGCGGCGAAACCTTCACCACGCCCGAATGCGTGGATGGCACGTTCGTGATTGATGGCGTGGTGGGCGATTATCTTTGCGAAAAGTACGGCGATCTGCGCGAGACGCCGCTGACCATTCGAAATTCGCGGCAACCGCTTGCGCGAGGCGCACTCCGCGAACAAGGAACTGGAAGACGAATTCTGGCGATACTGCCACACCGACGAGAACAGCGACCGCGTAGGCGAGTTCGCCATCGGCACCAACATCGCCGTGCGCGACGTGATCGGCAATATTCTGCAGGACGAAAAGATCCCCGGCATCCACATCGCGTTCGGCAATCCCTATGGCGCGCACACCGGCGCGGACTGGTATTCCGGCGACCCATATCGACGTGGTGGGGCGCAAGTTCGATATCTGGATCGACGGCCGCCAGATTATGCACAGCGGAGAGTTCCTGCTTGATTCCCTCGCATCGCCAGTGGTTTAACCAGCACTACTCGGACCAAAAATATCGCCGCTTTCTCGACATTCTCGAGCGGCGCTGCGGAGAACCGGCGCTAGTTCCGCCACAGCGAAACGCCGTCCTTCCTGCCGGCAACGCTGGTGGCCAAAATGGCGCGCTACGGGCGCGAAATGGTGGAGCAGCTTCTCGCCAATCCGCAATATCAGGCCGATTCGCGCGCGGCGATTCCCGCGGAGTTCCGCGCGCCCAACGAAGATCCCGTGCCGCTGTTCGTGCAGGCCGATTTCGGGCTGGATGCGAACCTCGAGCCGAAGCTGGTAGAGATCCAGGGCTTTCCGACGCTCTACGCTTATCAGCCGCTGATGGCGGAGGCTATCGCGAAGCGTATGGGATCGACGCCGGTCTTGCAGCGCTGCCGGATAATTTGACGTTGAACGAATATCACTCGCTGTTGCGGCGGGCGATTGTGGGCGAGTGCGACCCCGAAAATGTCATGCTGATGGAGATCGACCCATGGCAGCAGAAGACGCGCCACGATTTCCTGATGACTGAACGGATGCTCGGCGTGCCCGCCGTGGATATCGCGGACATCCGCAAAGAGGGCCGCGCGCTGTTCTATGAGCGCGGCGGCAAGGCTATTCCGATTCGCCGCATTTACAACCGCGCCATCGTGGACGAGCTGGTGCGCCGCGGGATCAAAACCGCTTTCGACTTTCGCGATGAACTCGATGTGGAATGGGCCGGCCATCCCAACTGGTTTTTCCGCTTGAGCAAGTTCTCGCTGCCGTATCTGAACTCATCCGGCCGTTCCGCGCACGCAGTTTCTGGACCGCGTGGAGCATATCGAAAACCCGGAGCGATATCGTGCTGAAGCCGCTCTACTCGTTCGCGGGCACGGGCGTTATCGTCGGTCCTACCGCGGATCAGATCGCAGCCGTTCCGGCCGACCAACGCGCCGGCTACATCCTGCAGGAGCGCGTGGATTTCCGGCCCGTGATGGAGACGCCGTTTGGCGCGAATAAGATCGAAGTGCGTATCATGTATCTCTGGCTCGACGGGCTGCGGCCGGTGAATACGATCATTCGCATGGGGCGCGGCGCGCAGATGGGCGTGGACCACAACAAAGGTTTGGAGTGGGTGGGCGGCTCGGCCGGCTTCATCGATGCCGCTGCGTGACGCGGTAAACTGGTAATGGTTTCCGCCGGAGGGATAAAGATGCGGACGTTTGTCACGGTCGCCGTTTCCAGCGCGCTAGTCGCCGCAGGCTGTTTCGCAGCCGAGAGTTGGCTTAAAGACGACAGTCTGGTAACGAAGGTCGAGAAGAAAGTCCATCAGGTGCAGCCGACGCGCGAGGAGAGGCGGATAGACTTGGTCGGTTGGGCTCCCGATCTTCTCACGGCTGAAGCTCTAGGTAAACAGCGGCGCCGTCCGGTGTTCCTGTTCACGTATGACGGCAACATAAATACCGGCCGCTGTTGAGGCGGCGCCTTCGGGCTGAGGGCGGGTCCGCTCTCCGATAGCAAAGTAATCGATCTTTTGAACCGGTACTTCGTGCCCGTTACGCTGGCCAACGAAGAGGCTCAAAAGGACCCGCGGATCGCGGCTGAAAACGCGCGCATCCGGGACGATTTCGGCAAGCGCCAGATGCCGCTAAGTTCGGTCGGCGTCTATCTTCTGGCGCCCGATAAGACCCCAATCGCCAGCCTCCACGTAGCCGTAGCAGAGCAGGAAGGAGTGCTGCTCAAGCTGTTACAGAAGACAGTCGCCGAACTCCATACGGCGCCGGGAGCGCCGGTCGTGAAGCCACATCCGCTATCGCGGCCGCCGCAATTCGCGTCCGATTCGATGGCTTTTCATTTGGTGGCCCGCGGCAGCAATCAGGGATCCTGGCGTGAGTTCCCCGCTGAAGTGTGGATCGTTCTGGATCATGCCGAGTGGAGCGCCTTGCTGCCGACGGGTCCGACGGCTCTGCGGAAATCCTGGGATGTGCCGCCGACACTCGCCGCCAAGTTCCTCACCTGGTTCTATCCGCAAACGGAAGACCCGTCCTCCGCCAGCCGCAGCATTATCCAGCAGGCGTCGTTTCATATGACCGTGGTTACCCTGGAAAATGGAATGGCGCGCGCGCAAATTGACTCTACTCTGCGGATGGAGCACTCATTCTATCCAGGGAAACACTCCGGCGACGGCGCGAATCCCGATGTAGTAAATGCCAGCCTGACAGGCTTCATGGATTTCGATCCAGCCGAAAGAACTATTCAGCGGCTGCGATTAGTCACCGATAAGGCCACTTACAACAGCGAGGCCTTTGACGCGGCGCTGACATCGGTTTCGCGCGAAACATTGGAGTCTCAGAAGTAACACGACGACTCGGATTCGGCGCGGATATGCTGAGGCGCGGAGTTACAAACAAACCATTGCTTTGCCTCCGCCTAGCAATCGTTTAGACACGCCGGGCGCCGATAACCCCCGAAACCCAATGCAGAAGGTCGCGGGCGCCGCCTAGACTTACCAGCCTTTTAACCCAAGTTCCGCCGGGTACTGATCACAACTCATTTCTCTCAGGACGTCATTAAGAAATCGCCGAATCCGAATAGTATGTCTTCCACTTGCTCGCCGGATCGGTCGTCGTCACTGCGTTCCCAGCATAAGACGTAGTCGTCACGCTCCCGTCCGGCTTAGCTTCGGTGAGCGTCCGCCCGGAGCCGTCGTACGTATACGTTGTCCAATATACCGTTGCGCCTGGCGCATAAGGCATCGAGACCGCCGTCACCTTTCCCAGAGGCGAGCAACCGCACGGCCCGTATTTGGTGTCCGTATAGCTCACCGCGACTCCGTCGTGCCCGGTGGTCACGCGAACGGGCCGGCCAAAGCCGTCGAACGTGGTGGTCCTACATTGCGGCAGGGTGGTGGTTGTGCCGGTGGTCGTCGAGCTGATATTGGCCGTCTGAGTGTTCGGCGTGCCCGGACTGCCAGGCGTCGTATAGGTATAGGTGTACTGCGTCACCGCGCCATCCGCCGACGTCACCGTACCCGGCCGGTTGAAAGCGTCGGACACGATGCTTTGTGTGTCGCCATTGGGACCGGTGACTGAACTAAGCGTGAACGAGCCCGAGTAGGTCATGCTGGTGGCCAGATTACTATTCGAATTAGGCGTCACGACCGAGGGCAGCGAATAGGCCGTGGTGGCATCCGTCGCCACATTTACCACCATCCCCGCGCCGTCCTGCATTTTGTACGGCACGCCGGTGATCAGATAAGCCGCGTTAGTGGTGGTTCCGAACTGCCAACTCGACGTCGCATTGCCGCGATAGGTGAAGCTTGTACCGTAACTCGCATCGTGTAGCACAGGCGTTGGGTGACAGCACGGCCCGTTCGTTCCATTGTTCATGCGTGGGATCGAGCAGCGCCCCCAGCGTTGTGCCGTCGTAGGTATTCGATAGCCTGAGATACTGTGCCGCCGTAGCCGGTCGCCGTGGCCAGTGTCAGCCGGTTGCGGATGTAGCGCGAAGTATAGTTCGGAATCGGTCAGATACGTAAAGTTATACGTCCGGTACGGCGTGGTTGTGTCGCTGTGCGCCGGATTGCCGGGATAGTCGTAGAGTTGCTGCTGGATCAGGTTGCCATAGGTGTCGAGCGTCTGCACGGTTTGCGAGGTGACCGCGCTCGCCGTGCCCGGATTGATGGTCGAAGCCACCGTGCCCACGTAGGCATTACCGGCCGCATCCTGAGTCCAGGTAGAAGTCTTCTGCATCAGGCCTGCGCCGCCCGGATTCTCTTCCTGATAGCTGATTAAAACTACCAGCGACGTTCCTGAAAGCGGAATTCCCGTGCCGTACACTTTGTGACTCAGGACGCCGTTGTCTAACAGATCGGTCGAAGAATGGTAAGTCAGGCCGCTGTCCGATGAAGGATGGCTAAACGTCCATGAATTAGTCAAACTGGCGGCCGCATCGTTCTGATCGCGACGTGACCTCGCGCACCGTAACGCCGCCGCTATACGTGAACGGCCGGTACGTCCAGGAGAGAATGCCGCCCATGGGCGAGGTGTATTGCGTCATCTCGGCGCCGCTGTTGTATACAAAGCCGGCAGGTCCTGGAGTTCCGGAGCGATCGGCGTCGGCTGCGCGCCGGCCAGCAGCGCTATCGAGCCATAGGACGCGCCCGCGAACGGATCTGTCAGCGTCGCTGTGGCATAGCTGAACTGCCATGCCTCGCCCGGCAGATAGACTCCGGGCTGAATCGAGGTCAAATGCGGAATAGAATCGGTATTGTACGTGAAATGATACGAAGCTCCGTTGCCGTTTCGTGGATCGTATATCGCGGCAATCCTGGCGCTGGAATTGATGGACCCCGAGCTCGCGCCTAGCCTGATAAGAGATCTGGATCTGATTCCCATTCGTATCCTCAATCAAGGTAGGATACAAATTTCCCGCGTCCTGCTCCCCGCCCGAGGACTGGCAGCCCATATACCAGAAGCTTCCATCCGGCGAATAGAGGCGGCTTGCGGTGGCGTCGAGATATCTGATATACACTCCCTCCTGCGAAGTCCAGACATTATTGTTATTCACGGAGAGACTGTACTCGGCTCCGGTCGCGTCGGTGAACAGGTAGTGATCGAACTGCGTGGGGCCAGCCCAGATGGGAGTGATCGAGCCCGCTTGCAGCTTCCAGCCTATGCCATAGCCTGTGTCCTGCCCCAGCAGCCACGTGCCGCCCGCGCTTATGGCTGCGACATTTGCACGTTGTAATCGAGCATGAAAGTCACGCCCCAACTGCCGACGCTGATCGGCTTAATGAGCGGCGAGGAGAAATTCAAGTTGCCCGATGCGGTGTCGATACTCTCTCCCGAAGCCCCCCAATATGCGCCCAGTTTGCGAACTCCCGCGCGGCGCGGATCGAGGCCATTGCCCGAATCGGCCGGTGGAGTCCCAGATCCCGGCCCGCTGCCGCGGCCCGGCGCGCCCGGATACACGATGGTATAAGTTGCCGTGGAGGGTAGTCATCCCGGTCCAGCCGGTCTCATAAGCGAGCACGTTGAGAGTCGCATTGTGCAGTATAGAGACCGGCGTCCCGTTAAAGTCACATGCGGGTCCCGTGGCTATGGGTCGGCGTGCTGCCATCGTTAGTATAGATGATGGTTGCGCCGGCGGTCGCATCGCTCAGCGTAACGGACTGGCCGGTATTGTAAGTGCCCGAACCGGGGCTGATAGCCGGCGCGGCGATGGTTGGGCTGGTCACGGTCCATATGCCAAGCTGGGTCCAAGCCTCGGTATCGCCGAATCCGTCCGCGGCTGTGCTTCAGACCCCACGGCTGCCCACGAAGGCCGGAGTGAAAGTAACTGCGACCGGGAATGAGATAGATCCGCCGCTGGGAGTAACGGTGCCCATAGCGATCGAACACTGGCTGTTTTGGAGTGTCTGGGAATAGCTCCCGGAATCCGTGTTCAGATAAGTATTGGCGTAGAACGTATTACTATTCCATACCGGCGCCACGTAAATCGAGCAGGTCCCCGTGAAACCCGTGCCGCCAAAATCGAGGGTCGCCCCCGGCAATGTATGGAATGACTGTGTTGCCGCCATTGTACGGCGCGGCGCCGGGAGTTACAGTCACGTTGAAGGTCTGGCTCGTACTATTCGCGCCGCTTCCACTGGCTGGGCTGACCGAGATCGAGGGCGGCTGCGGCATTGTCCAGTAGACGGTCATGGCGATATCCGATACCGCCGCCGAATCGCTGTAGGGCGCGCTGGCAGTGGTATTAATTAGAATTTCCGCCGTACTGGGAGTGACCGCGCCGTAACTACTCGCGCCCCAAGCCCCCGGCGCGCACACCAGCGAATCGCCGGTAGTCAATGACGACCAGTCGGTGGTAAACGAGCAGGAGGCGGAAGTGATCGTGCCGCCCGAGATCGTACCGCAGATCTGCTGCGAGCAGCTAAAGCGGCTCGCCGTTCCCGGATCGTTGCTCGAATCTCCCTGCCCGTCATCATAGGCATCCGCGTACACGGTATCCTGAGTATCGGTGAGAGTGCCTGAATTCGGGTCGATGCGGTACGGCAGTTGACTGGGCTTAAGAGTCGAATCGTCGCAGGTGAACGACGCCATACCCGTTGTGGCCGAGTAGCTCAACGCCGAGCAGGGAACCGCCTTGCCGAAGCGCGGGAGCATCACTACCCGGTTGAGACCCACGTTACTGTCTCCCACCAGTTGCCCGGCTGCATTGACGGTCAGAGCCTCCGAGCTGGTCACCGCGAAGCTGTGCACCGCCGCGCCTATTTTCTTCGCCACGGTCGTGCCAAACTCGAAGAAGCCGGACTGCCGCAGGTGAAAGTCCCAGACGAGTCCGTCTTGTGCGAAATGGAAGGTAAATCCGGTTGCGTAAGTCAGCGTGGGAAGAGTGACCGTCAGCGTCGAATTGTGCTTGGTGGTGAAGTCCGTGTACGTTTCAGTGATGGCATGTTGGGTAACTCCCGCGGCGCGAATCAGGACCGAGTTGGCGGTTCCATCCAGGCGCCAGCCGTTGCTCGTCAGCGAGAGTGTGGGGTCGTTCTGCACCCATGCGCCCGTGGCCGGGTCCTGATGGGTCACATTGCCCAGAATGCCGCCGCGCTTGCTCTTTGCGTCGGTGAATAGCAGCGCACCCTGCTGATGAGGCAAAGCCTGCCACGTCGAGTTCGTTTGCAGGAACTGCGTCGCCAGGCCGCCAGGACGGCTCAAAACCGAAATGGGATCGTCGCCGTGCCTTGGCCGTATGCGGCCGCCGTCACAAGCAGTGTGGCGCACGCACTCATGCGTGCAGCGTTCACACTCGTGTGAACGCTCTTTTTAAACCCTCTGAGTCTTATCATCTGGCTCTCCATGCAACGCAATCGCGCTATTTCTTGACCGGCCCCGTCACAGTGATCGAAGTGCCGGCCTAGATATTAAAGTGCTCGTCCACAGCGTTAATCGTGTAACTATGAGTCGCGCCCGGCGAGATGGCTTCATCGCTGAAATGCGTCGCCGTGGTGCGCATCAGATACTGGCCATCGCGGTAGACCCAGTAACCCGCCAGTCCGCCGTTGACATCTTCCGGGACGGCTTTCCATTGCACGTCGATCCGGTTGCGGAACGCCGCGACGCCAATGATTTTGTCGTCGACCGCGGTAGGCAGCGTGCGGATAATGGAACCCAGTTGCACCAATGAGATCGCATTTCCCGAAGGCGCGCCGTAAGACCCGATGCCGGGCTGCCCGAGACCCGGAGTAACCGCGAACTCAACCGGCACGGCCTGATCCGGCCACGCCAGCGCGGTGTTTCCATGCATCGCGAAGCGCATCTGCATGCCGTTGCGGCAGGCATGTTGGAAGCTCGACAGCAAAGATACCGAACCGGCGATACTCTTGAAGACTAGAAAGTTCGCCATGCAATGGCCTTGGCCATCGAAGGTAGGGTTCTGCATCTCGAAAGCGAGATAGCTGCCGCCGCCATTACCGGTGTGTGCATCTGCCGAAGCCTGTAGAAACTTGGTGTATACCCCGCCTGAAGAGTTCAGAGTTATCGTAATCAGCACTTCGGCTTCGGCGGTTCCGTCGGGCGTCGGCATAGTTGAGATCAGGGCGCCGCCGCTCGAGTTCGGCGCGGCCAGCCCGAGTGAGTTAGGCACGAGAGCGCCCACTGTGGTCCAGTCGGATAGGTCGATGGCGGTCAGTTTGTCAGTCAGGTAATAATTCACGCCGCCATAGATCGGGCTTCCGCCCACGAGTGCCGCTATGAGAGTGAGCCCTCTCATGGCATCACCATCCCAAACGATTCGAGACTAAAATCCTTGCGAACCTGTTTGGATGGCCGCTTCAATGGCCGATTGAGACGCGACTCCCTTCTCAAACACCTCAACAGTCTTATCATTGAGCAGGGACTGAAAGGCTGCCGGATTCTGCGCCACAAACTCCGTTACGGCCGACTTACCGTCGTCAGTCGGCTCGAAATAGAATGCGATAATTCCGCCAGCATTCTGCGACACCGGCCAGGGCGCATACTTCGGCCGCTTAGGGTCAGCCGCGGTTCCAGTCCCCGTCAGCGGGACCACACAGATGATGCGGTGATAACTATTCCTGAGGTCCACGCGGCGCTGCGCACATAACAGACACGCAACCGCGAGCACCCCAATTAAGAGGCGTTGACTCATAAGTTCCTCCGATCTCCAGGTACGATAGATATCGCGCCAGTTTGGTTGCCTGTCAACGGGCAATTAGTCTATTTCTTACTGGGGTATGCCGATTGGTTCCGGCCAGATCGATCCACCGGCGTGAGAGAGGGGTTATGCTGCTGCCGCGATATGCACGATCATGCCTCAGATTCCGAATCGTTCGGACGCCGGGCTACTGCCTCACTTCCGCCTCAATCGCTTCCAGCCGCTAAGCTTTCGCCAGCATGCTGCGCTTGCGGCTGAACGGGAAATAAATTGCCAGGCCGATCGCCAGCCACACGAAAAACCGGATCCATGTCAGCAGCGGCAAGCCCATCATCAGCACCAGGCAGCACGCAATCGAAATAATCGGGAAGAGCGGCACGAACGGTACGCGGAACGATCGCGGCCGCTCGGGCTGCTTCTTCCGCAGCACGATCACCCCCAGGGAAACCAGTACGAACGCGAACAGCGTCCCAATGTTCGATAACTCCGCGAAGGTGTCGATATCCCAAATTCCCGCCGGAATGCCGACCACAAAGCCCGCGATCCATGTGCTGACGTACGGAGTACGGAAGCGCGCGTGTACCGCCGAAAACATCTTGGGCAACAGGCGGTCGCGCGACATGGCGAACCAGATGCGCGCCTGGCCGTATTGATAGACCAGCAGCGAGGAGAGCATCCCCATCAGCGCGCCCGCAGTGACAATCAAGCGCAGCCGATTGTATCCGAGAGCCTTCAGGGCGTCGGCCACCGGCGAGTCCGTGCCCAGGGTCTGGTAATTGGCGATGCCCGTCAGCACGAGGGAAACTGAGCAGTAGAGAAGCGTACAGATAATCAGCGTGGCGATGATGCCGATGGGCAGATCGCGCTGCGGGCGCCGGCATTCCTCGGCGGCGGTGGAGATGGAATCGAAACCGATATAAGTGAAAAATACAATAGAAGCGCCGGTGAGAATGCCGGGAAATCCATGCGGCGCGAACGGATGCCAGTTACCGGGATTGACCGCGCCGGCGGCGCCCAGACAGAATACCAGGATAGCCGCGATCTTAATCACCACCATGGCGGTATTGGCTTCGGCGCTTTCGCGCACGCCCGCGTACGAGTATCCATGTCACCAGCATGGTGATCAGCAGAGCCGGAATATTAAACCACCCGGCGGGCCCGCCCGCGGCCGGAAAAGGCGGAAAAGCGAGTTGCGGCGGCAAATGGAATCCGAAGAGGTTTTCGAATAGATCCTGCAAGTACGCCGAGAATCCCACCGCCACGGACATGTTGGAGACGGCGTACTCCAGGATCAGGTCCCATCCGATGATCCAGGCCACGATCTCGCCCAGAATCGCGTAAGCATAGGTGTAGGCGCTGCCGGCGATAGGAATCATCGAGGCCAGCTCCGCATAGCACAGGCCCGCAAAGGCGCAGGCGATGGCCACCAAAATAAAAGAGACCGTGATCGCCGGTCCGGCGCCCGGGCGTCCCAATTGCGAGGCGGCTTGCGACCCATGCAGCACCAGGTCGATGACCGTGGAATTGAGAATCGACTTGATCGCAATCACCTTGCCGGCGGCGGCGGTGCCGGTGAGGGTGAAAATGCCGCTGCCGATCACCGCGCCGATGCCCAGCGCGGTGAGGCTCCAGGGGCCCAGAGTTTTGCGCAGACTCTTGTGCGGGTCCTCGGACGCCGCAATCAAGTCGTCGATGCTCTTGGTGCGGAAGAGTTGACTCATCCGAGGCCGCCGCGCGGTCGCCGCCTAACGCTTACGCTGGCCCTGCGCCTGGCGACGGATCTTTTTCTTCATGGAGCCGCGCGCCACGCCGGCCGCGCGTTTGGCCACGGGAGCGGCCTTTTTGCGCGCGGCGCGCTTGACCTTCTTGCGTTCGGCTTTGTCGGTGAGATTCTTGGTGTTCATCAGTCTCTTTTCAATCCCGCGTATTTTTCCACCAGCTTTTTCAACCCGAATCGCGGAAAGTTAACTGTGATCTTAGCATCATCGCCCTCGCCTTCGCGCCTCACCACTGTGCCGATTCCGTACTTGGGATGCTGCACGGTCATGCCGGACCGCACTGCCCGGCGCGGCGGGGGAGGCGCGCTGGGCAATGGCCTGGCGGGAATCGGCGGACGCGGCAGGGGCGGCGCGGAGGCCGGTTTATCGGCCTGGAACGGCATTCCGCGCTCGCCGAAAAACTGCGCGATGTTTTCCAGTGAATTATATGTCTTGCCCGTGTAGGTATTGCGCTGCGCCGATTGTCGAACACTGTGGCGCTCCACGAACAGATCCACTTCGCCGTCGTCGTCGCCCTGCGGTCCCAGATTCGCGATCAGATGCGCGGGCACTTCCGAGAGAAATGCCGAAGGAATCGAGCGCTCCTGTTCGCCGCCCCCGAAGCGCCGCCGGTACTTTGCCCAGGTGAGGATCAGCCGCTGGCGCGCGCGCGTCATGCCCACGTAGCAAAGACGCCGCTCCTCTTCCAGCGCGGCTTCGGAGTTGACGGACCGGCTGTGGGGGAACAGACCGTGCTCGAGGCCGGAAAGAAAAACCACGGGGAACTCGAGCCCCTTGGCATTGTGCAGCGTCATTAACGTTACTGGAGCCCGGTCGTCGATGTTATCCGCATCCGCAACCAGCGCCACGTGGTCCAGAAAATCCGCGACGGTTTCGCCGCGCTCGGCGGCTTCGGAAGCCGCATTGATCAACTCATCCAGATTCTCAATGCGGGCCTCGGACTCCGGCGTTTTCTCCAGTTCCAACATCTTACGGTAGCCGGTGCGTTCCAGGATGAAGCGGATCAGGTCGGGAAGCGCTAATGTGGGCGCCCGATCCGATATCTCGCGGATCGTGTTCCGGAATGCGGCCACCGCCGCTTGCGCCCGCGTCGAAAGAGGATCGGTGAAGTTTCCGGACAGGCTGCTCTCGATGGCGTCCCACAGACTCGATCCGCGTTCGCGCGCGAACGCCTCAAGCTGTTCCACGGTAGTGCGGCCGATTCCGCGCGCCGGGCGTATTGATAATGCGGCTCAGGCTCACGAAATCGGCGGTGGAGAGAGTCAGCTTGAGGTAGGCCACGATGTCTTTAATTTCGGCGCGCTGATAGAAACTGAAACCGCCAACGACGTTATACTTGCGCCCATAACGCCGCAGCGCCTCCTCGATCTGCCGCGATTGGGAATTGGTGCGGTACAGGACCGCGACGTGATCCTCGGGGTGGGAAACCAAATGCTTTTCGATAGTATCGGCGATAAACAGGGCCTCATTACCGGCGTCGTATCCGGCATAGAGCCCGATTTTCTGGCCCGCCGCGGCTTCGGTCCAAAGCTTCTTCCCCTTGCGTGCTTTATTATTTTCCACCACCGCGCCGGCCGCGGCCAAAATGTTTTGCGTGGAGCGGTAATTCTGCTCCAGGCGAATGGTCCGCGCATTGGGAAAGTCGCGCTCGAAATCGAGAATGTTGCGCAGATCGGCGCCGCGCCAGCTATAGATGGATTGATCCTCATCGCCCACCACGCACACGTTGCCATGCCCTTCGGAAAGCAGGCGCATCAGCTCATACTGGGTGCGGTTGGTGTCCTGATACTCGTCGATCATCAGGTAACTCAGGCGGCGGTTCCAGGCTTCGCGCGTAGGGTCGTCGTGGCGCAGCAGGCGCACGGCTTCCAGCAACAGATCGTCGAAATCGAGGGCGTTAGCGGCGTGCAGCGCCTTTTCGTATCGCTCAAATAAGGACGCCAGCGTTTCGGTTTCCTTGTTGGTGGAATCGTTGTAAATATCTTGCGGCGTCTCGTTGCGGTTCTTGGCATGGCTGATGCGCGAGAGCGCCGCGCGGTATTGCATGAACTCTTTTTCTTCCAGACCCAGCGCCCGGTAAGCGGCCTTGATAATAGCCAGCTGATCCTCGTCGTCGTAGATAGTGAAGCGCCGCGTGAAACCGGGCCGGATGCGCGCCAATGGCTCACCGTCGCGCCGCAGGAGGCGGACGCAAAAGGAATGAAATGTGGAAAGCAGCGGCTCCGATTCCAGACGCGTTTCCGCCAGCAGCGACGTCACGCGATCGCGCATTTCGCCGGCCGCTTTATTGGTAAAGGTCACCGCCAAAATCGCCGACGGAGGCACTCGCCGGGCGGTAATGATGTGGGCGATGCGGTGCGTGATGACGCGGGTCTTCCCGCTGCCTGCGCCGGCTAAAATCAGCAGCGGCCCTTCCGTGTGGCTTACCGCTTCACGCTGCTCGGCATTCAGCCCCTTCAGAAAATCCATGGCATGGAAATCTCTTGCCGGAGATCAATTGAAGTGTAGCGTACTCACTTCGACGGCACGGGCGAGCGCAGCGGCGTGCCCGGCCCGGGAGGAATCATAAGCGCAATTAGCAACACGAGTAATACGACTGCCAGGACGATGGTATCGGGATCGGTCATGATAAAAAGGTGGGCCTGAGGATAACTTCTGTTGCCCCTCGACAATTTAGTGTACCATACGGCACATTTTCTCCGAGAATATTGAGGCCGGCAGTACACGTTAATATACGGAAATGCGCGCAGCCATGAAAACCGATCTGAATCTTCAACGCGCCGAACGCGACTGGCCACAGGTCGTTGTCGCCAGCGGCGCGCAAACCGGAATCGTGCTCGCGCGGAACCTGGTGCGGCGTGGTTTGCGGGTTTCCATTGTCGATTTCGATCCCACCCGTCCGGCGTTTAAGACCGTCTACGCCAAGGCGTATCTCTGTCCGAATCCGGACCACCACCCGGCGGAATGGGCGCGCTACATGGTCGAATTGAGCAAAGAACTGGGTGGCCGGCCCGTCATCATTCCGAGCTCGGACCAATTCGTGACCGCCATCGCGCAACATTCGGAAGAGTTAAGCCCCTTTTTCATCTTCCTCGAGACATCTGCGGCGACCCAGGATCTTTTGGCCACCAAGAAGCGCCAATATGAAGTTGCGGCCGCGCATGGATTGCCGGTGCCGAAGACCAGGTTCGTGAGGTCGCTCGAAGAGGTCCGCAATTTCGCGGCGGAGGCGCGCTTCCCATGCCTCTTCAAACCCGTTCACTTTCGCGAATGGGAGCGCTTTCCCGCGGGTCACCCTTTACTCAATCAAAAGGTCGCGGTGGCGGATTCGAAAGAGGAGCTGGAGACAAAGTACCGTTTGGTCGAGAGCGTTACTTCGGAACTGGTGATCCAGGAAGTGATTGAAGGACCGGACACAGCCAAGCTGGTCTACCTATCCTGCTATGGCAGGAGTGGAGAACGCCTGGCATCCTGCATGGTCCGCGAACTGCGCACCGACCCCATCGGTTTTGGTTCGGCCAGCGTGGTGGAACCGATTGACGATCCGGAAACGGACGCGCTTTGCGACCGCTTTCTGCGCGGTATTGGATATTGCGGACTGTGCGAAATCGAATTGAAGCGCGACACCCGCGATGGGCTGCGTCAAGATGATTGAAGCCAATCCACGCTACAGCGTGACCGCGGATGCGGCGCCGTACGCGGGCGTGGACTTGGGCTGGCTGCACTATCTGGATTTAATTGGGAAGCCGGTAAAGCCGGTGCAACCCCGAAATCGGAATTTCCGGCACATCGTGCTTTACCGCGATTTTGCGTGCTTTCGCAGTTACCTCGAAAGCGGCTTGTGGAATTGGCGCGGGCTGATCCGATCCTATCGGCCGCCAGTCGCGTTCTTCGATTTCGACCTTCGCGATCGGAGGGTGACCGCCGATACCGTCAGGGAGCTTGCAAAGACGCTGATCCGCCCCGCGTTCCGCCGGATTTTTCCAAACCGCAAGGCAACAGTGCGTTAATGTTTGCAGGTCAGTTCATCCGCGCTACCGCCGCCACGCATCGCTCGAACCAAAACGGCGGCGCGTCGGGATCGACAACCACGCGCTGCAGCCACAGCCGGTCGTCGCCCGGCCCGACCTGGCCGGTGACCGTGGTGACCGCGGTTTCAAAACCCGCCTGCCGCACCGCCTCTTTCGCGGCGGAGGAAATCTCTTCGGTTCTGCCGCTCGGGTAGGCGAAATGCGCCACCGGCTGCAGCAATTCGTCCTCGATGCGCAGCTTGCAATGAGCGATCTCAAATTGCAGTTCCTCGGGGGTGTGAAGGGTCTGCAGAATGGGATGAGTTACCGTGTGGCCGCCGAATTCGATTCCGCTTCGCGTCATGAGGCGCACTTCGTCCCAGGACAGCGGCGCGAATTCCTCGGGCAGGCGTTTCGGGAATTCGAATTCCGAGCGCCTCCGCCGTGCGATCGCAATACGCATCGCGCTCCTTGGCGGGATGCCATTGGGCGGCGGTGGCGACGCGATTGGCAGCGGCGGCGCGCGCGGCATCCGAATCCAGACGAAGGCTGAAGGGCGGCTGACCCGGAGTGAGCGATGGAATTTCCGCATGGCTCCGCTGGGAATGGAGGAAGGCGTAATTGTAGCGATCGAACCATAGCCACTCGCTACCAGGGACGCGGTCGAGAAATGCGGTGGGTAAAAACATGGTTGCGGCAAATCCGAATTCGCGCAAAATCGGGAACGCGCAAGTGAGGAAATCGCGATGCCCATCGTCTACGGTGATCGCGACCGCGTTCCGTGGAGGCGCAACGCCATCGCGCAAGAGACGGCTCAGTTCGGCCATCGAGATCACGCGATAGTAGCGGCGCAAGTACTCGCATTGGCGCCGGAACCCGGCCGCGTGCTCCGGGTCAAAGCGATGGTAATTGAGCACCGTTACCTTGTTGCGGTGCAGCCACCGTGCCCGCGCGCACTACGGCGTGGAGGGCTACTTGTTTGGCCAGCGCTCGCATCGCTACTTCAGCAGCCCTCTGACGCGCATCCAATCCGCCAGCCGCGCCGGCCATGACGAAAGCGCTTCATCGGTGGGCGCTAGGCCTACGCCGTGCGGGCCGCGCTCATAGATGTGCATCTCCGCCGGCACGCCGGCTTTCCGGAGCGCCAGGTAGAACAATACGCTGTTCTCGGCTGGAACCGTGGTATCGGCATTGGTGTGGAAGAGAAAGGTTGGAGGCGTCTGCGCGGTCACTTGCAGTTCGTTGGACAGGTTCTCGACGAGTTTCGGATCGGGGTTGTTCCCCAAGAGAGCGGTGAGCGATCCTTTGTGAGCGTATTGCGTGAACGAGATGACCGCATAACCGAGCACCAGGAAATCCGGGCGGCTACCGGCGCGATCGATGGCGTCGGCTGCGTCTGGCTTGCCCGCATCGAAATGCGTACCCGCCGATGCCGTAAGATGGCCGCCCGCCGAAAAGCCCATCATGCCGATCCGGTCCGCCCGGACGCCGAATTCGGCGGCGCGCGCGCGCACCGTGCGGATGGCGCGCTGCGCATCGCCCAGCTCAATGGGGTGATGATAACGAGGACCCAGCCGGTACTTAAGCACGAACGCCGTCACGCCCAGAGAATTCCACCAATGCGCCACGTCGCTGCCTTCCTTCTCCATGGATAGATGGAGGTAGCCGCCGCCGGGACAGACAATCACGGCCGTGCCAGTGGCGCGTTCACCTGTCACCGGATAGGGAGTGATGGTCGGCTTATCGGCATCTTCCTCGCCTAACGCTCCCGGCGCGCCCGATGGCCACAGAAGGATCGGAGCGGGCGGCTGGGGTTGCGCCAACAGCGCAGCGGCGAATGCAAGCAGAAGTGTCAAAACACGTGACATGCGTATTACGGTATCACGGTAGTTGGCAGATCGAAAGCGCCCGGCCACAAAAGGCGAGGCCGTGCCTTGACAAGCCCAGCGAAGCGGCGCATACTAAGATCGCTTACTGAGCTGTCTTACTATGGCTGGACAAGATTCCCTGCAAGGATCTCTGCCTTTACTGGTCCTGAAAATTCTAGCCCGGCGAGGGCCGCTGCACGGCTACGGGATCACCGCGCAGATCGAATCCATTTCGAAGGACATTCTGCGCGTGGAGGAAGGCTCGCTCTATCCGGCGCTGCATCGCATGGAAGAAGCGGGGTGGATCAAGGCGCGGTGGGCGACCACCGGCAATAAGCGCCGCGCACGAATGTATGAAATCACAGCCGCCGGGCGCAAGCAACTCGCGGACCAGGAGATTCGCTGGAAGCTGGTCTCGGCGGCGGTAGGACAGGTTCTACAGAGGGCTTAGAGATGTCGTGGCTATCGAGGTTACGGAACGCGGCTCATAGCGAGCGGCTGGATCGCGAATTGCGCGAAGAGATGGAATCGCATATCGAGGGACGAACCGAGGCGCTAATCGCCGCGGGCATGTCTCCTCGAGACGCGGCGCGCGAGGCGCGGAGGCTGCTTGGCAATGAGCTGTACTTTCGCGAATCGAGCCGTGAAGCGCGTTTATTGCCGTGGCTGGAATCGCTGGTGCAGGACGTCCGCTTCGGCTTCCGCATGTTGCGCAAGAGCGCTGGCATTAGCGTAGCCGCTGTGGCCGCGCTCGGGCTGGCGATTGGCGCATGCACGGCGGCTTTTTCGTTGATAGACGCGTTGCTACTGCGGCCGTTGCCGGTCAACCAGCCGGAGCGATTGGTGGCGCTCTCGTATCCCAATGTAATCGCCACGCGGCCGGATGGCGACGGGTTCAGTTATCCGGCGTTTCAACAATTTCGCGGCGCATCGGCCTCGATCGCGGATTTGTTCGGAATCGCCTACAACCCGGGCTTGCAAGTGAACTCGTTCAACGGCGGTGAAGAAGAAAAGCTGCGCATCGGCTGGATTTCCGGCGAGGCGTTTGGCATTCTGGGCATCCCGCCGGCGCTCGGCCGCACGCTCAATGCCGACGATGGCGCGCACAGGAACATGGTTGCCGTGCTCGGTTACGGTTTCTGGCAGAGCCGATTCGGCGGCAGTCCCGACGTACTGGGCCGGTGGATGCAGGGTGCGAGCGGACGCCGATTCCAGATTGTTGGCGTGGCGCGGAAGGGCTTCGATGGCTTGGAGCCCGGCTTCCGCACGGACGTCTGGCTGCCTCTGGAAAACGCGGTTCGAGACGCCAACGATTTGCAGAGGCCGGACGCTCTCACTTTCGCGGTTTGGGGCAAGCTAAAGCCCGGCGCCGCGCCGGCGCGCCTGCGGCAGGCATTGCAGCCCATCTTCGCCGCCGGCCGCCTCGCGCAGCGGCGGCAATTCGAACAGTTCGGTATTCCGCCCGGCGAGATGCCAAGAATTCTCCACGCGCAATTGAAGGTGGAGTCCTCGGCTAACGGCCACGCCAACATTATTCGATTGCAATTCCGCCAACCGCTATGGATTCTTGGCATTGTCGCGGGGCTGGTTTTGTTGATCGCCTGTTCGAATCTGGCGAACCTGTTCGTCGCGCGGGCGGAGGCTCGCGAAAGGGAAATGGCGATGCGCGCGGCCATAGGCGCGGGCCGCCGGCGTTTGGTACAGCAGACGATTGTCGAGTGTGGCTTGATCGCCGCCGCCGCGTGTATTCTGGGATTGGCGTTCGCGCAGTCGGCCGCGCCCGCGCTGGTGGATCGCTTGATGCCCTCTACCATGCCGGCGTATCTCGACCTGCAATTGAACGCGCGCGTTTTTCTGTTCACGGCGCTCGCGGGCTTGGCGGCTACCTTGCTGTTCGGCGCGATTCCCGCGTGGCGCGCTTCTTCCGCCTCGCCCGACGCCGCTTTGAAATCCGGCGGCCGGTCTTCGGCGCGGACGCGCGCGTTGCGCCCGTTGATCGCGGCGCAAGTGGGCTTCAGT
This sequence comes from Bryobacterales bacterium, assembly GCA_963723015.1. Taxonomy (GTDB): domain Bacteria; phylum Acidobacteriota; class Terriglobia; order Bryobacterales; family Bryobacteraceae; genus PALSA-243. Next base: position 62,070 of record CAVRPF010000025.1, on the reverse strand, counting down.
TTTGTGGTGCTGTTCGTGAGCGGCCTGCTGCTGGTATCGTTCCGCAACCTGATGAACGTGGATCTGGGTTTCACCAAGCGCGGCGTGATTCTGCTCGGCCTCGATGGCACGCGGTTGAACGACGCCGGCGCCAACCGGGCCGCCATTCTGACGATTCTCGACCGCATCCGGCAGCAGCCAGGCGTGCAGGCGGCGAGCATGTCCAACATTGAGCTGGTGGCCGGACCGTTTGCGCCGTCGATCCGGCCGACGGTGCGGATGCCCGGTGAAGCACAGGGGAAGCTGGGACCGGTGTATCTCGAGGTGGCGCCCGGATTCTTCAATACCATGCAAATCCGGATGCTGAGCGGCCGCGATTTCACGGCCGCCGATCTGGCGCCGGATGCTCCGGCCGTCATCGTGAACCAGGCATTCGTGCGCAAGTATTTTCCCAACGACGATCCGCTGGGCAAGCGCTTCGAGCGCACGCGGCGATCGATCATGATGTCCGCAGCAAATCGTGGGCGTGGTCGCGGACGCCAAGTACAACAGCCTGCGGGAAACGCCGTCGCCGACTATCTATGCGCCGCTGCGATGGGTCGGCGCCGCGCGTCTGGCGGTGCGGACGGCCGCGAATCCGGCGGCCATTGGTCCGCTGCTGAGGCACGCGGTCGCGGAGGCCAGCCCTGCCGTGCGGGTAAGCATGGTGGAGCTGGAAAGGAAAAAGATCGAGAATGGCATTCTGCCGGAACGGCTGCTGGCATTGCTTGCGGGCTTTTTCGTGTTGGTAGCGGCGGCGCTGGCGGCCGTGGGATTGTACGGCGTGCTTAGCTATCTCGTGGTGCGGCGGACAAAGGAGATCGGCATCCGCGTGGCATTGGGCGCGCAGCGGAATGCAGTGGCGCGCATGATAATGACGGACATGGCGCTCATGTTTATTCTGGGGGCCGTGGCCGGACTGGCAGCCGCGTTGGCGCTGGCGCGGTACGTGGAATCGATGCTGTTCGAGGTGAAGCCTTCCGATTGGATTAGCGTGGCGCTGCCGCTGGCGGCCTTGTTGATAATTTCGGTGTTGGCTGTATCAGGGCCATTGATGAGGGCGTTGCGCGTCGATCCGGGTACCGCGTTGAGACACGAATAGCTTCCCGGTTCTGACTGAAACTATCGTCGCGCCACGATGAAATAGGTGGGAACCTGATCGTACCCAGGGCAATAGGGATCGCGCCTCTCGACGATGGTGAAGCCGGCCTTCTTGAGGTCCTGTTCGACGAATGCGGGAGCGATGTTGTGTTGCTTGGTTTGATCGCTTCGTTGGTGGCGCCGTAGATCGGGCTTCAGGTATTCCACGACTATCAGCCGGCCACCTGGCTTGAGCGCCCGCTTCACACACGATAGAACGGCTTCAGGCTGTTCAATCTCGTGGTACACGTCGGCGATGATCACTGCATCGAGAGTAGACGTTGGAAATTTGGGATCGGCCGGAGCGCCGAGCACAAGTGTGACGTTTTCGAGATGATCGGCATTGAGCCGCTCTCGGATTCTGTCAAGCAGGGGAGCATCGATCTCTTCGGCGAAAATGTGGCCCGCGGGTCCTACAATCGGTGAGAAGCGGACCGAATAGTAGCCGTAACCGGCGCCGAGGTCGCCGACTATTGAGCCTGGTCTAAGTTGCAGCGCACCGATGATCTCCCCCAGTTTCTCGCGTTGATCGCGTTGCTGCTCGTCGGCGCGTATCGCCGAAAGAGTGACGTTGCTGGGCATCGGCTGAGCGCCCGCGTATCCGCAGTATAGGATCGCGGCTACGCTCAGGAGGAAGGAGGTGGGTACCAACGCCTCACTTTAGCACTTCCTCAAAAAACGCAATCGCCCGCGGATCGCGCGAGCCTTGCAACGTGTTCATCGCCTGCTTGCGCACCTCGGGATTCTTGGTGGTCTTGATCGCTTGAATCAGCAGCGGAATGCCTTCGCCATCGGGCAGCGAGTTCAAAGTGGAAATAGCCCGGCGCTGCACGGTGGCATCGGGGTCGTCGATGGCCGCCCGCAGCGCATCGAGGATCTTAGGCTCGGGGCGGCGCGCCAGGGCGCCGATGGCTTGCGCGCGCAGTTTCGGGTTGCTATTGCGGCGCGCGGTATCGAGCAGCAGATCGAGCGCGGCCGGGTCTTTGCTGCTGCCCAGCGACTGTACGGCGCGCTCCTTGATGCGCTCGTCGGGATCGTTGGCGATCAGGCCTTTGACCGTTTGGAAGCCGTGCTGGCCGCGCTCGGAGGCCAGCAACGATATGGCGCGCTGCCGGATCGATAGCGGCTGCTGCGCGCCCGCAAAACCATCGAGCGCCCGATCCGCCGAAGCATCGGCATGCATCGCAATCGCGCCCATCGCGCTCGAGCTGCCCGGCTCACGCTCGCTCACCAGGGTCGAGAGCACGGCCACGCTCTGCGCCGGTTGCACATCCGTCAGCCAGTGCATGGGAACGCCCCCGGCGTCGATCTCGCAATCGGGCGATACGTAGCGCACGCGGCTGACCGCGCCTTGATCCACGCGGATCATGATGATCGCGTGATCGGGCGGCTCCAGATGCACCACGCCCTGGCCGGTGACCATCTGGCCGTCGCGGAAGACGTACTCGCATCCCATGTTGTAGCTGCGGACCGAAGGCACGGCCCAGCCGATCCAGGCCGGCTGCGGCTGCGCCGTGAGCAGCGCGCGGAAGACGGGTTCCAGGCCCGCGCCGGCCGGGCGCGTGTCCAGGTTAGCGTTCACCAGCAGCTTGGGCTGCGCCGCCAACGGCAGCGCGGCGGCCAGCAAACACAGCGCCCGCGTCATTTCAGGATCTCCAGAAAGAGCTCGTTGGCCTCGGCGGTGTGCATATTTTGCAGCCGCTGCAGGATGTCTTTCTTCATGTCGATGTTCGGTTCCTTGCGGAACACGTCCACCAGCGCTTTGGCATTCCGCTGGTTCGCGAGTTGGCCGATGATGGCGCGTTTCACTTGCGGATCCTGCTCGGCTGCATAGAGGGAAGATAGGGTCTCGCTCAGATTGGCCGCTTTGTAAGAAGCCAGCACGCGGATGGCGGCTATTCGCACTTTGGTGTCTTTATCCGTGCGGGCCACTTCCGCCAGCTTTTCCGTGTTGCCGGTCGCATTGTACATCGCATCCAGAATCTGGATCCTACCCTCGGGCGAGGTTTCGTTCTGGAAGAGCTGCCACAGTTCGGCGTTGCCGGATTTGTCGCCAAGGCCGGACAGGGCGGATTGGCGAAGATCGCTGGTGGGCTTTTCCGCCCGGGCAATCTGCAGCAGATGAGCGGTGTCGCGGCTGTTCCGGAAAGCGTTTAGAATTTCCCGCTTCACCGTCTGATCGCTGGTAGAAGAGTAGATCTCCATCAGTACCTGCGCGCGATTCGGCTGTTGCTTGTTCTCCACCATGTATCGGATCGCCGTCATCTGGAGATCGGGATTGCCGTTGCCGCGGGCGATCTGCTCGAGCAACTGCTGGGCGCGGGGCGAGCTATTCGTGGCCAGCACAAAGATGGCCTTCTGTTTGAGCTTGGGCGACGCCGGGCCCTTTAGAAGTTTCTCGATCAGCGGAAAGGTACGGTCCGGATCGGATTGCGAGAGGCCATTCAGAGCCATCAGTTTCAGATCGTCGTCCGACTCGGCTTCCGGCGAAACCGGCTTCCCGGATGCCTGCTTCACCTCCAGTTCCAGCGCCTTGGCATCTTCGAGCCAATGACTGCTGGCGAAGGACGTACGAAGTTGCGCGATGGCGGCGAGGGCCTCATCGCGGCGGCCGAGCTTGTTCAGCGTGTACGCCTTCCAGTAGAGCGCGCCGTCGGCTTTCGGACCGCCGCGGCTCACTACCTCGTTGAAATCGTCCAGAGCCTGATCGTAGTGATGATCGTCGAGCGCCGTAAGACCGCGGCCGTAGAGACTGTTGTCATTGCGAAGCTGGGCGCGGCCCATCGCCTGCATAGCGCGCCCTACCCCGACATTGATCTGCCCCAGCGCCAAGGGAGTGTGAAACGGTGCCAGATTGAGATTGAGATTGAAATCGAAATTGCCGAGTTCGCGAGCCTGCTCGCGTGCCTGTTCCGCCATCTCGCGCGCCTGTTCGCGCCATTTGGCGGCCTTGTTCGCGCGCCTGCTCGCTCAGCTCGCGCGCCTGTTCACGGGCCTGTTGCGGCCATCTCGCGAACCTGGTCTTGATCGATCTGAAAATCCCGGTCCGGCGGCCCCAGCAACAGCCGCATCGGCAGCTGAGCGGGCTGCGGCGCTTGAGCGGGCTGAGCCGCCCGGGGCGACCGGGGCGGAACCGGAGCCGCCTGTGGGAATGGCGCCGCGGCGGGCGTGGGCGGCGCGGGCGGCGCTTCCCCCTGCGCGGCCGCGAACGCCGCGGTCATAAGAAAAGTGCCGATTAGAGCGATTCGTGAGTAGTTCATGTCGTTTTACCTTTTTGATTACAGTGTGTGCCGGCCGCCAGTGGCGTTCGGTTTCTCTTTTTCTTGGGTGCGGACGTTGGATCCCAGCACCCGAATCTTGAACAGAATTCCCTCCGCCTTGAGCTTCTGGCGCAAATCTTCGAGCTCCGCCGGCGAAACTTCGGATGGCCCGTTTGCGATATTGAGCAGCACGCGGTCCAGGTCGTCGAGCACGCCGGCAACGGCCGTATCGCCGGTGTGCTCGGCGGTCTGCCGGTACAGGCGGCTTTCGCTCACCAGGCTGGCGGCGCGTTCCTGCTCCGCGGAAATATCGAGCTTGGCTTTACTATCGGTATCGGCATTGGCCAGCTCGATGAGCACCATCTGCGAGCGCTCCAGGTAATCGCCCACCGCTACCAGCAGCACGCGCTCGCCGGCTTGTGGATCGGCCGCGGCCGTGAGCTGCGTTGGAGCATTCTTAGCGGTCTGAGGATAGATGCCTGGATAATAGCGGCCCGCAATAAACGCGGCAATCAGCAGGCCAGCCATAGCGACGCTTGCCGCGGCCCAACGCCACTCGAATGCGGGCAGCCAGCGCCGGCGTGATGGGACCCGCTGCTGGATTCGGCGCCAGACTTCCGCGCCATATTCGGGACCGCGCTCCGGAACGGGCAGCGAATCGACCACGTTCAACACGCGCTGCAGCGATCCGTATAGCTCGCGGCAGCCCGGGCAGGCTTCCAGGTGCTCCTCACAAGTGAGAGCGTCGCCTTCTTCGCCGTAATAATGCAAAATCAATTGCTCTTCAGATAAATGATTCATCGTGCTGCACCAGTCTGCCCTACTAACGGTTCCAGGGACCGCCGCAATTTCTGCACCGCGCGAAACACGCTGTGCTTGGCCGCGCCGGGCTGACACTCCAGCACGCGGCTCACTTCCTCGATACACATGCCTTCGAAATGCCGCAATACGAACGCGGTTCGTTCGGTGGCGCTCAAATCGTCCATGGCCTCGAGCACGCGTCGGCGCACTTCGCCGCTCAGCGCCATGCGTTCCGGCGTAGGCTCGGACGAGGGCAGCGAAAGGACCACCTCCGCCGCGTCGTTATCCGAGCCCGAGGTCACGTGCTCGGACCGCCGCTTGCGCGCTCGCATCGTATCCAGCGAGCAGTTGGCGGCGATGCGGTACAGCCACGTGCCAAAGGTCGCGCGTTCATCGAATTTGCCGAGCTGCTTGTACGCGCGCAGAAAGCTTTCCTGCACCACGTCCTCGGCGTCCTGTTGATTGCCAGTCATACGAAAAGCCACCCGGAATAGAGCGCGGCTATGACGTTCCACCAGCACCCGAAACGCGTCCGCATCTCCGGAACGCGCCTTGGCGACAAACGATGCGTCCGTCATTTCCATCCGGCTACCAGTTAGACTGTTCACGGAAAAACCGGTTAGCAACGTTTCGCGCGACGGAAAAGCAGCCAGCCCGAAGCGACGGCTCCCAGCGTTCCCAACGCGATCTTGCCCTCAAAAACCCATACATGGCGCATATCCGCCGTGGGTACGGCCGAGCACAAAATGGCAAGCAGGGTGATGGCGCTGCCGGCGAGCGCGCTAACCCGCTTGCCGGCCTTCCAGGCGCCGCCGAAGATGCGCCAATGTCCGCTTCTTTCAAACCCGCTCGCTGAGGCAACGATCCGCGCACTAATTCTGAATTGTCAGAAACAGGTTTGATTGCGTGGTTGTGCCGTTCACAGTGGCTAAGATCGGCGAGTCGCCGTTCGGCAATCCAGCAGGTACAGTGACGTTCAGTTGCACCAGCCCATTGCTGGCCAGACCAGCAAAAAGCACCGGTGCCGGCGCGCCCCCGATTGTGACGGTGACGACATTCGCTAGCGGGACCGGAGTTTCCAGAATCGTTCCTGCTGGCGATGGTGGATTTGCCGGTCCAAAGCCAGTCCCGAATATCTCTATGGTTTCGCCGCTGGTAGCCGGAGAAAAGCTCGCGCCGGAGCTCAACCCCGCAGGACCGACGCTAAGACCGCTGAGGTGAACTGCCGCCGGATACTTGATATTAAAAAGAAAGAATGCCGGCTCGGCGGGTGCTTCGTTAACGGTGAACACTTGGCTGGTTCCCGCGCTGTTGGTAACCTGCACTTGAACTTCAGCCGGCGCACCCCGATCGGGGCTCAAAACGTTAAGCTGCGTTGGGCTGATGTAAAAGACATATGCCGGAATGCCATCTATATGACCGATACTCCATCTAATTGAGTGGGAAGATTGTCTTCGGCAAAGTCGCTGCTCGACCACTGGCGCGAGGTCGCCGATAGGTTTGTGCCCTGAATCGTGATCCACGTACCAGGTGAAACGCCGGGGAGAAAGCTGGCGCCGTTCACCACACCCGTGATGGTTGGGCCTGAGCTGGACGCCTGGGTCAGAGTAATGGGGAGGCCTGCAATCTCGATTGTGGTCGTCCTCGCTCCACCTGTGTTTGCCGCGAAATCCACGTTGAGCACCCCTGTTCCGGTGACGGCGGGCCAGAGGTCACGAAGGAATCTGTGGCGAGCACCTGATACGGGCAACCGGCCTGCGTGATGACGAGGATAGGAAGCGAGCCTACGCCGGCGAGCGCCGTCGCCGATGAGAGGCTGGTTTCGTAAGTGCAGCCGTTCACGGCTGGGATATTGTCTTGGTATCGAGGAAAAGCGTTCCGAAATACTTTGTGCTGCCCGAAGTGAGGGTGAAGTATGCACCGCCGAGTGCAGCGGATGCCGGAATCTGGACATCGAGCGCGTGCGTAGCGGTGTTCTCGATTGCAACGGGCATGGCGTTGCCGCTGGAATCGGTCAGGGTCACGCTTGGGTTGGTAAGAGTCCCGAGGTTGTAGGCGTTGATCCGGTAAACACTGCCCGGGGAGTAGGCGGCGAGTTCGTTGTATTCCGTGTCGGTTATGAACATGCGGCTGGAAGTCTGGTCGACCGTATTGTTGTTTGTTGTGACATTCTGGGAGGTCTCGATAACCAGGGGGTTCAGGAGATAGGCGCCGAACACCCCGTTCGGATTATAGGGATTCGGCCCCCGATCGTTTGGACTCCAGAGATAGTTCCCGCTTACAGAACCGTCAGTAACATTTCCCACCCAGATAGATGCGTACCCTGAATCGGCTACAAAGTTCTTATCCAACGTGATGTTCTGGTGGGGACTCGTGGGCATCGGCAGTTGCGCGGATTGTTGCGCCAGGATGTCTATCCCTCCCATAGTCAACGTTCCGCCTTCGGTGAAGTTGGTTCCGTCTATGACGTTATTCGCCAGCGTGAGGCCGGTCAGAGGCGGAGACATCCAGTCGTTCGAGTCGAGCTGGTGCGTTCCGTCAATGCCAGACAACGAGGAGTGGTGGATATAGCTGCCTTTCACGGTGCTGTTCACCAGGCCCCAAAGACTGATGCCCCTTGCGAATACTTGCGCCTGCACAGTGTCCCGGTCCAGAACAGTACTGGCTCCGCGCTGTGCCGGGTCGGTGGTATAAATCGCCGCCCCGATCAGATTGGCCGGGAGAGCACGATCGAAATTGACGGTGACGACCCCCGAGTTATTGGGAGGCTGCGTTGGCGTTGGATTTTGCGTCACCACGACCGCGGAGCCAAGCATGGTTCCGTCCACCACGCTCTGGAACACCACCGGGGATCCACTCTGAACGCCATCGTTGAATTCCGGCTGGACCTGCAGGGTTGCCGTCCCAGTCTGGCTTAGAACTGTGCCGAAAATCAGAGAATGTGGCGAGAACCCGTCGTCCTGCGTCCGAATGCTCCGGCTCAGCCTCATCGTGTTGTTCGATCCAGGCTGACCAAACGAGAGACCATCCGCGTTGGTACTCACCAGGCGGTTCGTGCCGGGCTTCGGCATTGCGTACACATGGTCGATCACCATCGATTGCGGGGAGCTCATGAACACTCCCACACCCGGGCTCGAATACACCCTGATATTGCGCAAGGTACAGGCGACGCAGTTACTCGAGAAAATCGCCTCCAGATTGTCTCGCGCCGACAAGACCGCGGTATCACCTGGCCGGATCTGCGTGAGCGTAGCGGCACTCGTAGCCGGCGTACCGTCATTGGCAATCGAAAAGGTACCGCCAGCGACCGGCGTCTGGAACTGCATGCGCGTCAAATTCGGGGCAGGCTGTCCGTCTCGAAATATAAACACATAGAAACCATTCAAAGTGCCGCTTACCATCTGGGCCGTGCTGAAGACGGATGGGTCGCGCCAGCCTGCCGGAACCGAATAATGGATTTGGCGGTTCGCGGCGTCTACGGAAACGACTTGAAGCTGGGTGAAGGGCAACTGCTGATAGTCGACAGTGAAGTTCTGAAGAACTATGTTCGTGCAATTGTAAAGAGCAATTCCGATTCTTTGTTCATTCGCCAGTATGAGTTCCGAGCCTTGAAAGTCAATCGTTACATTACTCGTATTGGCCAAAACAACATGAGAAAGGTTGCTCACGAGACTCAAAAAGTAATACGAGCCGGGATCGGCGATGACTGATGCTATCTGGTGGGTCGTGGCGTAGCTCACTCCGCCGTAAGCAGCGGCCCAGCGTCCTGGGTTGGCTGATTTGGAACCATGTTGGTTGGTGCGATTCCAAGGCGTACCAGATCTTCCGACAGGTTCAGCGAGGTGGTTTGCGCGAAGGCTGCCTGTGGCAGCACCGCCAGTACAAGTGACAGTGCCAGGAATCGCGCGCGCTTCACTGGATCACGATGATACCATGTTGGCCCCGCTTCACTGCTTCTGGAAAAAACCGGTTAGCAACGTTTCGCGCGACGGAAAAGCAGCCAGCCCGAAGCGACGGCGCCCAGCGTCCCCAACGCGATTTTGCTCTCAAAAACCCACACATGGCGCATATCCGCCGTGGGTACGGCCGAGCACACGATGGCAAGCAGGGTGATGGCGCTGCCGGCGAGCGCGCTAACCCGCTTGCCGGCCTTCCAGGCGCCGCCGAAGATGTACAAGAATGGCGCGAAACCCACCAGGACCATTAGCGAAACCAGCGACTGATAGGCCGCTCGCATGGTATCGCCGAGCTGCATGACAACCAGAAAAAACGAAGCCACGGCCCCAAAAACCAGGATGCAAATGTGCGGCGTGCCCCAACGCGGATGCACGCGCGCGAATGCCGCGGGCAGCAGGCCATCCACCCCCGCCGCGAACGGCAGCCGCGAAACCGCCGTAGCCATGCCGCCAAACTGGCCGATGGCGCTAGTCAGTACCAGCGCCGCAATCAGCGGACCCAGCCACCCCGCACGAAGCGCATTTCCGGCGGATTCGGCGGTCTCAGCGAACCCGTTTAGCTCGCTAATGCGCTCCGGACGCAGCAATACCAGCAGCGAAGCCGTAGCGGCAAGATAGAAAACGGTGATGAAGCCGGAAGCGATCCATCCGGCGCGCGGCAGCATGCGTGCCGGATCGCGGATCTCTCCCCCCATCATGCCCGCCAGTTCCAGACCCGTCATGGCATAGGCGATGGTGGCCCAGAAGTTGACGGTATCCCAATCCCATTTGGGCGCAAGTTGGAGCGGCGTGGCCGCGCCGCGTTTCATATACACCAATGCCGCGACAGTTACCAGCAGCGCGCACAAAACCCAGGAAGACGCGCCGCCAAGGTTTTCGGTCCACTTGCCGATCTTCATTCCGATCAGATTTGCGCCGAGCGCAATCCAGACGGCAAGCAGGGAAATGCCCACCGACCAGGCGCGGCCCGGGCTCCAGTGCACGGTATAGAGCGCGGCGCTGGTGTAGAACATAGCCGCGCTGGGAAACCAGAACGCGATGCCCAGCCAATAGAGCCAGAAGGCAATGAAGCCATGCCCGGGGCCGAAATCGTGGCGCGCCCAGACATAAAGCCCGCCGGCGCCGGGATACTTCACGATGAGCGTGCCTACCGCTATGGCTAACGGAATTACAAGCAGCAGCGCGGCCAGCACCCAAAGCGTAAGCGAGCCCGGCCCGGCATGGGCGGCGGCCGGGATCCAGCGCGTGCCCACGATACAGGTGATGGCGAATAGAGTGATGTCGCGCAGACCGAGCTCGCGTGGTAGGGCAGACGATCGGTCTTTCTCGTCCGTCAAAGCGGAGCGTGGCGCGCGTACGTCACGCATCTTCCTTACTCAATTCAATTCCAATTCGCCGCAGCCCCTCAGTGAGGAACTCCGGTTTTCCGCCGAGCCACAGGCGCAGAAAGCCTTCCAGTCCAAGATGCGCTCCGGGCACCACGAGGACGCTCTGGTTGACGCGGATGCGCTCGGCCAATTCATAGCTTGGCGTGCTGGAGTGGTATTGCATCAGGCACAGCGCGCCGGCCTGCGGCTCGCGGAAGGTTAGCAAGCCTCCGAACCTCTCCGCCCAATCGCGCATTATCGGCAGGTTGAGCTGCAAAATGGAGCGCGTGCGCGCGTAGAGCTTTTCGCGGTTGCCGGGTTGGACCGCCACGCGCGCCACAGCATCGGATATCTTGTTGGGACCGATGGTCAGGTAGTCGTGCTGAGTCCAGCATTCGGCGATGATGTCGGCCGGGCCCACGATCCAGCCGATGCGCACGCCGGGGATTCCAAACGCCTTCGATAAGCCGCTAGTGACGATGACGCGCTCGCTCATTCCCCAGAAACTGGGAGTGCGCTCGCAGTGTATTTCGGCGCCGAGATAAACTTCGTCGGCCAGCAGGTACGCGCCGGTCTCTTCGCAGCGCTCGACGATGCGCCGCATGGCATCGCGGGAGAGCACGGAGCCGGACGGATTATTGGGATTCGAGAGATAGACCACGCGCGTCTTGGGAGTCACGGCGCGGTGGAACTCCTCCCAATCGGGCTCCCAACTGTTTTCGATCCGGAGGCTGAAGCGCCTGACGGTCGCGCCGAGACTCGCGGGCACGCCGCCGTACTGCATGTAATTGGGAACTTCGAACGCCACTTCGTCGCCCGGCCGCAACAGCGCGAGCGCCAGCAGGTAATTGGCTTCGGAGGTCCCGTTGGTGACCTCGATCTGATCGGGCGTGGCGCCGGGATAGAGCGCGGCCAGGCTCTCGCGCAGCGCGACGGTGCCGTTCGATTGGCTGTAGCCGAGCGGCATATCGAGAATGGCGTCCAGATCGAGACCCATGGCGGCGAGCTCGCGCAGGCTGACGGGGCGGACGCCGCTCTCGCTCATATCCATTTCCACCACGTTTTCCCAGGTGGACTGCATCCGCTCCATGGCAAAGCTTTCGATTCGCATCTTCTTAAAGCACTATACAGAATTTGAGGCGGACCGATTCAGGACGGGATTGACCTCGCCTTCCAGCCGAAAAAACGAAGCCAAATACCATCCAAGAACGTGCTGGGGCAGTTTGCAGGAGCATAATTGGAATTGGCTTTGTTTGTTCAAGCGCTTGACCCAAAGGGATAAGGAGGAATGTCATGTTCGCCGCGGGCAACGTCACGGTCTATGTTTCCAATATGGACGCCTCGGTCCGCTTCTATACCGAGGCGCTGGGATTGAAACTGCAGTACCGCTTTGGCGACCATTGGGCTTCGGTGGAGGTTGGCAAAGGATTGACCATCGGGCTCCATCCTGCTTCGGCGCAGCAACCCCCAGGCCGCAAAGGCTCCATGTCGATCGGGCTGGAGCTGACCGGATCCATCCACGACGCCATGCGCGCCCTGCAAGCCAAAGGCGTAAAGTTCAGCCCGGTGATTAATGATGGAAAAGCCGGCTCATTTGCCGGCTTCGAGGATCCCGATGGCAACCCGCTCTACCTTGCGCAATTGAACTGGAGCCACGTGGACCAGGGCGAAGGCCAGTACCAGCGCTAGCATCCTTCCAGGCCGCGACGGTTTTGTGGTGCAGGATGGCATCCTGCGGCGGATTGTCAATCCGCCTCTTCGGCTCTTGCGGAAAGCCGGTTTGCGGCTTCCCGCGATTGTGGGGCCCCGTCGAAACCTCCGCCCAAAGCCAGCCGCGGCCGACAACTCTATTTCGATAGCTTGGCCATCACGTCTTTCATGCGGGCCCATGCCTCGTCGCGGGCTTTCACGTCGGCGGCGTGAGTGGCGGACGTGCTGGTGGGGTCTTCGCCACCGCGCATAAAGCCATGTCCGGCGCCTTGGTAGACCACGGGATCATAGGTCTTGCCGGCGGCTGCCATCTTGGTTTTGGTAGGTTCGACACTAGCAGTAATGCGGGCATCGTTGCCGCCATAGAACCCGTAAACCGGGGCCTTAATGAGACTGAGCTTGTCATCCGGGGGCGCGCCGCCGTAGAACACAAAGGCGGCTTTCAAATCCGGCCGGTTAGTCGCATAGAGAAAGCTCTGTCCGCCGCCGTAGCAAAAGCCCGCAACGAACAGCTTGCCGTCCGATGCCGGCTGCTTCAGCGCATAATCCGCCGCCGCGTTCAGATCGGCGGTGATCTGGTCCTGCGGCAGATCGCGGATGGCGGTGCCGACTGCGTTGGAATCCATGGTTCTGGTACCGCCGCCGTTCGGACCTTTGCCGGAGAGCAGATCCGGCGCGATCGCTATGTATCCGGCGGCCGCGAATTCATCTGTCACGAGTTGCGCCCAATCGGAAAGCCCGAATATCTCGTGGATCACTAGCACCACCGGCGCTTTGTTCGATACCTCGGGGTAGGCGATGTACGCTTCCACGTTGCGTCCATCGTGCTTGACCGTCACCCACTCGCGATGACGCGTGGATTTTTCAAGTTTCTGCTTGGCCCACTCCTGCGCGGAGAGGACGAAAACACACACAGCGGAAAGCAAAGCGATGCGTAGCATGTCAACTGTTGTACCAGGGAAATGCGCGTTGCACAATTGAATTCATGGGAGGCCCTTACGCGCTGCGCGGGGTTGGCGGGCGGAAGCGCCTGCCCCACGTCTTACGCGCCGAGAGCCACGGCTGGTTTACTGAGGACGGTCTGAAAAAAGCGCGGCGCGTGGAACGGCTGAAAACGATATCCAATACCGAAAATCGTCTCAATGTATTGGTCCGCGAACGAACCCAATTTCTTGCGCAGACGGCGCACATGAACGTCCAGCGTGCGCGTGCGGATGTCCGCGCCATAACCCCAAACGCGCATCAGCAGCGCCTCGCGCGGGATGATTTCTCCGGCATGTTGCACCAGCAGAGCAAGCAGATCGTACTCCTTGCGCGTCAGTGTCATGCGTTGATTGTCGAGAACTACGGCCTGTCGATCGAAATCGATCGCCAGATGTTCGTCGCGATAAGCGGGAATACGATCGTTGCCGGTAAGCTGCGAGCCCATAACCTCTCCTTTTAGCGTCTACCTAGATCCTACGGGCGAGCACCCGAAAGGTGATGGGGAGCTTGTAAAAACTTTGTAAAAACGGGCCTGAAACTCTTGCTTTCTCGATCGCGAGTATAAGGACGTGGCAAGGCCGGCGCACATATAATAAATCGTGTCCTCCACCGCCCTCGATTTGGCCAATCGCCGAAGCGATCTCTCGTTATGAGCCGGTAATCGGATTGGAAGTACACGTCCAGCTCGCCACGGCCACAAAGATTTTCTGCGGGTGCCCCACCAGTTTCGGCGCAGCGCCCAATACCAACGTCTGCCCAGTTTGTCTCGGACTTCCGGGAGCGCTGCCGGTGTTGAACCGCCGCGCCGTCGAGCTGGCCATACGCGCCGCTCTGTCGCTCAATTGTCATATCCGCGCGCAATCGCGCTTCGCGCGCAAGAACTACTTCTACCCGGACCTTCCCAAGGGGTATCAAATCTCGCAATACGATCAGCCGCTGGCCGAGCACGGCTTCGTCGATATCGCGGATGCTTCTTCATCTACCGGGACCAAGCGCATCGGCGTAACCCGCATCCATATGGAAGACGATGCAGGCAAGAGCATTCACGACGGCTTCGCCGATTCCGGACCGCTACTCTTACGTGGACCTCAACCGCTCCGGCACGCCCCTGATCGAGATTGTCAGCGAGCCGGACATGCGCAGCTCGGAGGAAGCCTACGCCTACCTGAGCGAGATTAAGCAAGCTCTGCAATTCATCGAAGTTTCCACTTGCGACATGGAGAAGGGACATCTGCGCTGCGACGCGAACGTTTCGGTGCGCCGCAAAGGCGCGGAGAAGTTTGGCGTGAAAGCGGAGGTGAAAAATCTGAACTCGTTCCGCTTCCTGAGGCAGGCGCTCGATTTTGAAATCGCGCGCCAGGTGGCGGTGATCGAGAGCGGAGGCCGCGTGGCGCAGGAGACGCGCCTATACAATCCCGGACGCGGCGAGACTTTCAGCATGCGCAGCAAGGAAGACGCGCACGATTACCGCTACTTCCCCGAGCCCGATCTGCCGCCGCTGCGACATTAGCGAGCAATGGATCGCGGAGGTGCGCTCCGCCATGCCGGAGCTGCCCCCGCGCAAGCGGGCGCGCTTCATGGCGGAGTACGGGCTCGGCGAATACGATGCGGGCGTGCTGACGCAGACTCGCGCCATCAGCGATTATTTCGAAACCGCCGCGCAGCTCTCCGGCGATCCGAAAACCACTGCCAACTGGGTGATGGGCGATCTGATGGCAATGCTCAACGCCGAAAGCAAAGACATCGCGGAGAGCCCCGTGCCTCCACAGAATCTCGGCGCGCTGGTAAAGTTGCTGGCGCAAGGCGAGCTTTCCGGCAAACTGGCCAAGGAAATTTTCCCCAGGATGTTTGCTACCGGGCGATGCCCCCAGCGTCATCATGGAACGGGAAGGTTTGAAACAGATCAGCGACACGGGCGCGCTGGAGCGGACCATCGCGGATGTAATTGCCGCCAATCCCAAGCAGGTGGAGCAGTACAAAAGCGGCAAGGCCACGGTGATCAACTATCTTGTGGGGCAGGCGATGAAGGCCACGCGCGGGCAGGCCAATGTGACTCTGGTGACCGATCTATTAAAACAGAAATTGGGGTGACGACATGCTCAAAGAAGGCGATCAAGCTCCCGACATCCGGCTGGCGGACGACGCGGGCAAGCCGTTTCAACTTATCCGATCTGAAGGGCAAGCGCGTAGTGCTGTATTTCTATCCAAGGGCCGATACGCCCGGCTGCACGGTGGAGGCCTGCGAATTCCGCGACGATGGCAAATCGTTCGCGAAGAAGAGCACGGTGGTAGTGGGCATTTCGCCCGACAAGCCCACCGCGCAAGCCAAATTCAAGCAGAAGTACGATCTGCCCTTCACCTTGCTGGCCGATGAAGACAAATCCGCCGCCAAAGCGTATGGCGTATGGAAAGAGAAAAACATGTACGGCAAGAAGGTGATGGGCATTGAGCGCAGCACGTTCGTGATCGGGCCGGATGGAAAGATCGAGAAGATTTACGGCAAAGTGAAGGCCAAGGGGCACGCCGCCGAAGTGCTGGCGGCGCTGTAGACCCTATGGATCGCGAAGCGTACGCCGCCGCTCGCACCCTATCTCCCAAGCTGCATGGGTACTTCGCCGCCCGGCTGGCGGAAGCCCACAGCCGCGGCCAGCGGCATCTGGCTTCGCTCCCCGAGGCGGACACCATCGAGACTGCGATTGACGCCGCGTTCTGGGCGAGTCTGCGGCGCGAGGAAAATTACCTTCCCAGAATTTCGCTCGCGTTTCTATCGCCGGAACAGACCGCGCATCCGATTCGCTTCGAGCGCCTGCTGCCGCTGACCGCAGCCGCTCTCACTCGCGTGGCGCCGGCGGTGGAACGCCCCGGCATTCATCTAGGCGTTTGGCGGGAGGGCGCCGATCTCCATGTGTGGGGCGCCACCCGCGCCATTCCGCGGTTGTGCTTTGTGCTCGAGGTGGCGGCGCCGGGACTGCTCGTGATCAAGCACCACAGCGGCGAGGTAGCGGGCAAGTTCGTCAATGTCGCCGTGCTCGAGGGCGACCAGATCAAGCTGGTGGACCAACGCGTCTCCAGCCAGCCGGATTGTCCCGCGCTGCTTACGTCCCTGCTCGGATTCGAGTCGCCCGGTTCCTGGGCTCATTCCGTCAATGTGTTGCTCCAACTGGCTGTCTCCATGCGCGCCCATGGGCGCGGCGGATGTCTGCTGGTGGTTCCGGCGGGTTCCGAGGTATGGCGTGAATCGATTGTGCAGCCCATGCCGTACGCCGTCTCGCCGCGCTTCCTGGAACTCGCGGAACTAAGCGTGGCCACGCCCGATGACGACGACCGGCGCGTGTGGCAGGAATCGATGAGCCGCACGGTGGAGTGGGTCGCCGGCCTGACCGCGGTGGATGGCGCCACGATTCTCACGGATCGATATGAGCTGCTGGGCTTTGGGGCGAAAATCGCCCGCCGGCGGGGCTTTGCCCAAGTGGAGCAGGTGACGGTCACGGAGCCGATCGATGGCGCGCCATCGGCCATGGTGCATCCCGAAGAGTTGGGCGGCACACGGCACTTCTCGGCCGCGCAATTCGTCCACGATCAACGCGATGCCGCCGCGCTGGTGGCGTCGCAAGATGGGCGATTCACCATTTTTGAATGGTCCGATTGCGATGAGACCGTTCGGGGGCGAAGGGTAGAAGCTTTGCTGCTTTGATTGGCGAGTGTTGGGCAACAGTTCGGACACGGTGGGAATCGCGATTCAAGGTCAAGAGCCATAGCTTTCGTGAACGATACGTGTGAACGGAACCGTGGCGGGCCGCACACGCCTCTATTCGGGGATCGCGCGCCCGGGCTCATCCAGCAACCCGCGGATGGTATCGAGCGAATCTGCGTCCTCGGCCTTCTTGTCCTTGCGCCAGCGCGCCATTCGCGGAAAGCGCACGGCAATTCCCGAGCGGTGGCGCGGCGATCGCTGGATGCCTTCGAATGCCAGCTCGAAGACTAACTCAGGCTTGACGGCATGAACGGGACCGAACTTCTCGATCGTGTTCCGCCGAACGAACGCGTCTACTTCGCGGATTTCCTCGTCGCTCAAGCCGGAGTATGCCTTGGCGAATGGCGTCAGCTTACCTTGGTCCCACACGCCAAAAGTGTAGTCGGTGAACAGACTCGCGCGCCGGCCGCTGCCGTGCTGCGCGTAAATGAGCACTGCGTCCACGGAATAGGGATCGATCTTCCATTTCCACCAGTCGCCGCGGCGCCGGCCGGCGCGGTAGGGAGAGCCGAGCCGCTTCAACATAAAGCCCTCCACTTTGCGCTCCCGCGATTGCTCGCGCAGGCGCTTGAGCTCGTCCCAATCGGCGGCGTGAACGATCGGCGAAAGCACCAGGGCGCTATCGGGTGGGGCGCTACCCGGTGGGGCCAACGCCTCGAGCTGCGCGCGCCGCCATTCGAGAGGGCGCTCGCGGATATCTTCACCGTTGCGCTCCAGCAGATCGTAGGCCACCAGCACCACCGGCGCCTCGGCCAGGATACGCGCTCCCAATACTTTGCGGCCCGTGCGCCGCTGCATCTGCGCGAACGGCAGCGGCCCTCCGTCTTTCCACGGAAGCACTTCGCCATCGATCGCGGTTCCTTCGGGCAAGCGCGCCGCCAGCGATTCCAACTCGGGGAAACGATCGGTGATCAGCTCTTCGCCGCGCGACCATAGGAAGGCTGCGGCCCTGGCGGCGGATCAGTTGCGCGCGAATGCCGTCCCACTTCCATTCCACCTGCCACGCGCCAATCAGGCCCAAACCTTCTACCGCGCCTTCCAGCGGATAGGCCAGGCAGAAGGGATAGGGCCGGCTCACATCCGCGTCGCGCGCCATCGGCGGCCATCAGGCGCTTCCAGAAATCGGGCGTGGGCTGCCATTCGCCCATCAATCGATGGGCGATACTCTCCGCCGCCACTCCGCTGGTTTCCGCCAGCGCGCGCACTATCAGACTTTGCGAGACCCCCACGCGAAATTCGCCCGTGAGCAGCTTGTTCCATGCGAAGCGCTGTGGCTCGTCCATCTCGCGCCAGGCGGAGAGCAGCCATTGGCGGCGCGTTTCGTCGTCCGCGTCGCGCATGGGAAGCAGCCGCTGTTCCACCCAGTAGTGCAGCGGCAAACAGGTGGATGCGGCGGCGGGCGGCAGCAGCAGCGCGATGGTTTCGGCGAAATCTCCTACCGCTTGCTGACACTCGCCGAAGAGCCAATCGGCCACGCCCGCCTCAGCGATGGCCCATTCGGCCAGCTTGCGGGATTCCAGCAAGCGCTTGGGGCGGCGGCCGATCAGGAAGCTTACCGCCCAGGCGGCATCCTCCGGCGGAGCGACTTTAAAGTACTCCCTGAGAACGCGAACCTTTTCATTGGTCTTGGTGGTGCGGTCGAGCGCCGCATAGAGTTCGGCGAAGGCCTTCATATCGAAAAGTGGCTGGGCATCCTTGCCGGGCCGAGGACACGTCTGATGGCTATCATGATAAGCCACATATCTCGCTTTCAGCGGCGCATGTCTACTTGATGGACACCATGAACCTAATGCGTTAGACTGACTCCAAATGACAGCCGCTACGCAAACTGACGGCGTGAGATTCACGGACGCCGAGGGCAATGATTCGATAGCGATCTCGATATTCTGGCGATTTGCCGGCGTATCAACTCCGAACGCGACCTGAGCGCGCTACTGGACCTGATCGCCCGCGAAGCCACCAAGCTGCTGGATTGCGATCGCGCCAGCATTTTTCTGCTGGATCGAGAACGCAACCAGCTCTGGTCGAAGGTCGCGCTCGGCAGCGATGAAATTCTGCGTTTCGACGCCGCCACGGGTATCGCGGGGTCGGCGGTTACCGGCGGATGCCTGGTCAACGTCCCCGACGCTTATACCGATCCGCGCTTCTATACCGCCATCGATTCGCACACGGGATACCGCACGCGCAGCGTGCTGGCCGTGCCGCTGCGCAATCAGCGCGGTGATATTCTGGGCGCGTTCGAGACCCTTAACAAGCGCTCGGGCGTGTTCAACCGGCAGGATGAAGACTCGCTGCTGACGCTGGCATCGCACGCGGCCATCGCCATTGAAACCGCGCAATTGGTTACCGGGCTGCGCCGCGGCCAGGAACAGTTGATGGAGCAGAATACTCATCTCTGGCGGCAGGTGGAGGCGCGTTATGTCAGCCACGGCATTATTGGAACCAGCGCGCGCATCCAGCAGGTGGTGCGGCTTATCGAGCGCATTCGCGACAGCGTGGTCAACGTGCTCATCACGGGCGAGAGCGGCGCCGGCAAGGAGATGGCCGCCAAGGCGATCCACTTCACCAGCCCGCGCGCACGCAAGCCCTTCGTGGCGCTCAACTGCGCCGCATTGCCGGACGCGCTGGTGGAAAGCGAGTTGTTCGGCATTGAAAAGGGCGTGGCCACGGGCGTAAGTCCGCGCATCGGGTACTTTCAGAAAGCCGACGGCGGCACGTTATTCCTGGACGAGATCGCCGATCTTAGCCTGACAGCCCAAGCTAAAATCCTGCGCGTCTTGCAGGAGCGCATGGTGGAGCGCGTGGGCAGCCGCGGACCGGTTGCGGTGGATGTGCGCCTGCTGGCCGCCACCAATAAGGATCTGGAAGCCGAAATTAGCAAGGGCAATTTCCGAGAGGATCTTTTTTACCGCATCAAGGTAGTGCATGTTCCAATGCCGCCGCTGCGCGATATTCGCGAGGACATCCCGCTATTGGCGAACCATTTCCTGAAAGAGTATTGCCGCGAGAACGCGCGCGGCGACATGGAATTGACGCCGGCGGTAGTCCGCCGCCTGACGGCCGCCGCATGGCCCGGCAATGCGCGCCAGTTACGCAATGAAGTGATGCGTCTGGCGGCGTGCTCGCGTCAGAGCGCGATCCCTGAAGAGGATCCGTTCGATAACCTCGCCGAATCGGCCGCGGGAAAATCCGCTCCCAAGGCACAGTCGCTCAAGACGGCCATAGAGGAACTGGAACGGCGGATGATCCGGGAAGCATTGGAATCCACGCGCAACAATCAACAGCAAGCGGCGCGGCTGCTGGGCTTGAGCCGGCAGGGGCTGATTAATAAGCTGAAGCGATATTCACTGGGCGCGTGAAGACCGGCGCTGCGCGATATCGCGTGCCGGTCTTAAGTATGTGGGAATTAGCGCCCAGTGGCGCTACGGCCGCGGCGTAACGCGGCGAAACATGCAAGACTCTAAGTATCGGGCGTTCGCATGACTTTACGCCGTATTGCCGCATCGATCGGATGCGCGTTAGCGCTGGCGGGAGCGCTGTTCGCTTTTCAGAAGCCTTTCCGGCAATTCATCAGCATGGAGCCATACGACAATATCCCGCTTCCGCCGGATTGGCAGGAGAAGACGGAATGGGTATTCGCGCGCCTGATGTATCCGCAAAATCCGGAGGCGCGGTTTGGCGGCGGGCGCTATCGGCGCTGGGGCCAGGTACTGGACTGGCGCGCGGGCGGCACCAGTTGGACGCAGGATTATCCGCGCGCCGACCGCCACTTTGCCCAGGCGCTTCGCCGCCTGACGCGGGTCCATGTGCGCTCCGTGGAACAGCCCGTGAATCCCGATGAGACGGACGATTTCTTCAACTGGCCGTGGCTGAATGCGGGCGAAATGGGCGATTGGAAATTGACCGAGGCGCAAGCGAAGACCATTCGCGAGTACCTGCTGCGAGGCGGTTTCCTGATGTTGGACGATTTTTGGGGACCGGATGAATATGCCCGCTTCGAAGACAGCATGAAGGCGATTTTTCCCGACCGGCCGGTGGTGGATATCGACAACCAGGATCCTATCTTCCACACCGTATACAACCTGGACGACCGGTATCAGGTGCTGGGCGAGTGGGCGCTGGGGAATCGCGGCGGCTATGGCCGAATGTCTCAGCGGGCCGAGGGAACGGTGGCGCACTGGATGGGCGTCTACGACGACAAAAAGCGCGTGATGGTGATGATTTCCTTCAATTCCGATATCGGGGATTCGTGGGAGTGGGCGGACGACCCGCGATATCCGGAGAAAATGGCGGGACTGGGGATTCGCATCGGCATCGATTACGTGATTTACGCGATGACGCATTAAAAAAGGGGACCTTCCCTATTGGCGCTAATTTCCTGTGGCCGGTTTGTTCTCGGCTACCCCTACCACATGTCAAGAGCATCGAGCCGATGGCGGCGCGACTCAACCCGCACAACGTTCAGGCTACGCGCCAGTCTCTGCACCATTTGGTCGCCAAGGCGCCATGGAGCGATGAAATACTGCTGGATCACGTGCGTCAGCAAGTATTGCCCACAATGCAGAAGCATGGACCAGTGGTGGCCTGGATTGTAGATGATACCGGATTTCCCAAGAAAGGCTCGCACTCGGTCGGAGTGACGAGGCAATATTGCGGACAAGTAGGTAAACAGGAAAACTGCCGGATCGCCGTGAGCTTGTCGGTGGCAACGTGGGACGCCAGCCTGCCCATTGCCTATCGACTGTATCTGCCTAAGGACTGGGCCGAGGATGCCGCGCGCCGGAAAAAGGCAGAAGTGCCCGAGGAGGTTGAGTTTCAAACCAAACCGGAGATCGCCCTGGAGCAGATTCGCGCAGCAGCGGCGGCGCAGGTGGCCCGCGGGGTGGTGCTAGCCGACGCCGCCTACGGCATCAACACCGAGTTTCGCGAAGGACTCACCCAGCTCGAACTGCAATATGTAGTGGGCGCGCAGAGTTCGCTGACGGTGTGGGAACCTGGCAAACAGCCTTTACCCGCTAAGCCGCGAGGCAAAATGGGGCGGCCTCCCCGACTGTTGCAGAGGACCACGGACCATCAACCTGTGTCGGTGAAGCAGTTGGCAATGAGCCTGCCCTCAAGCGCATTTAAGGACATCAACTGGCGTGAAGGTACGGAGCGGAAGTTGCGATCCCGCTTCGCCGCCGTTCGGGTCCGCCCAGCGCATCGCGATTACGAGAAAGCCAAACCTCACCCTGAAGAATGGCTACTGATCGAATGGCCCCGCAACGAACCGGAACCAACCAAGTACTGGTTATCGACCCTGCCTCCGAATACCCCGCTCAAAGCTTTGGTCAAGATGGCTAAACATCGGTGGGTCATCGAACGGGATTACCAAGAGTTGAAGCAAGAGTTGGGGCTGGGGCACTTTGAAGGCCGCAACTGGCGCGGATTCCACCATCATGCCACATTGTGCATCGCGGCTTATGGGTCCCTGGTAGCCGAACGGAACCGTTTTTCCCCCTCTGCCCACGCCGGTCATCTTGGATTCGTTACGCCCGAACCAGCGCCGGACTTCCGCCCGCGGGGATCAGCGCGTTCGCCCCGAACGCCATAATCCCAACTCGATTGCCACATTGAGAATGATCCTCGCCCGGCAGTTGCTCGGGCAGCTTCCTCAATGTCCTTTTTGTGGATCTCGCTCGGGATGATCCTCCGCATCGATATCGACTTCGACCACGCAGGAAGCCGGCCGCGAATGATTTGGCGCTGTGCGCCAATCGCGCTCCGCTAATTTCACCCTACTGAGTTTCTCCAGCGCAATACACCGCCAGTTTGCAGGCGATCCCAACGCGTCGAGCCCGCTCCGGCTCTCGCCACCACATTGGTAGCACAGTACGCGAAGCTGCCCTTCCCGATTCCGGCCGAGTCTGTGTGGACAAAATAGTCGATACCGGCCCTGGTAGTTGGCTTCGATCGGCCGTTTGTTGGCCACGGCCGTCCAGACCAGCTATAAATCTCCTCTACCGTTTGGATCTGCGCTCGGACTACACCCATTCCAACTCACAATTAGCAAGTAGAGTAGGTAACCTCAACTATATAGCAACACTTTGTGACCCAGTAGTCGACCTGTACACGGCGTGATCGGCGTGCTCACGCGCTGAGGGTAGGTTTCGCAACGCCCCAAAATTGCAGCTTGATAATGGAAACGCTACATGTCTGCCGATGAAATTCGCAGCTTCGCACGCAAGGCCTGAAACCTTCAATCTGGCTGAGCCTTCATTCAGCTAGATAGGTGTCCAGGCGGTCTTCCGGGATTCCTTCGCCGCGGTCATTGCCCTAGCAGCCCGTGGTAATAGCCAGTCGAAGCCGAAATCCCGAGGACGGCCCCGAAAGCGGGGGTACTCAGACCTTCGGAAGGGCCGCACGAACGCGTTGTAGTACCTCTAAATGCGCGGCTGTTTCTGCGGTCAGGTTCCGCCGTGAAACCAGTGACTATTACCACGGGCTGCTAGGCCGCGGTGAATCTTCGCATTGATCCCTTCTCGGTTCTCCTGAAGCCAGCGGTCTTGTTCCTCCTGCGTTTCGAGAAGTCTGCGCAATGCCTCCTCCGGGTTGGCGGCGCCGGTCGCACGAATTTGCCTTTGAATCCTGGCTTCCAAGGCTGTATCGTCAATTTCGATGTTCATGGGCGCTCCTTGCAGCTGACCTTCTTAATCTTACCCTGGCATGCGCTCTTCACGCGGCTAGACCGGCTGGAAATGCGGTCTACCGGCAGGATAGCGACAAGAAGCGGGCGATGCTGATGATTTCCTTCAATTCCGATATCGGGGATTCGTGGGAGTGGGCGGACGACCAGCGATATCCGGAGAAAATGGCGGGTCTGGGCATTCGTATCGGCATCGATTACGTGATTTACGCTATGACGCATTGAGACGTGTATTAGGGCGGCTCGGCCCAGGGACCCGCGCCGCGAAATGGCCGATGCCCCGCTCTCCCGGCCGCCATATCGACCCGTTGTCTGGTATGCTCAACAACTAAGCCTATGTCACGAAAATCCATAATTGTCGCTCTATTATTTTCGCTCCTTCCTCTGCTGATCCTTGCGCAACAATCCCAAGAGCGGGTGGACCTCAATGTCATGCATAAAATTAAAGCCGCCGAATTTGGCGGCGGCGGTGGATTTGGCGGAGGCCGCGGCGGCGGAGGCGGCGGAAGCCAGATCATGACCACCATGTATTACCTGACCGACCGCTACGGTCCGCGGCTGACCAATTCGCCGCAGTTCCGCGCGGCCGGCGATTGGGCCGTAGGCCAACTGAAAGAGTGGGGGCTGAGCAACGTCCACCTGGAGCCATGGGACACCGTGACCACCGGCGGACGCGGCGGCGCAAGCTCGATTCCGAGCTGGGAAATGAAGGAATATAGCGGCGCAATGGTGGAGCCGACTTACATGCCGCTGATCGGATACCCACAGGCGTGGAGCGGCAGCACCAATGGCGCCATCACCGGCGAAGCCATTCAGGCGATGGTGCAAACTCCCGCCGATATGGATAAATACAAAGGCAAGTTGAAGGGTAAGATCGTTTTGCT
Source organism: Bryobacterales bacterium (assembly GCA_963723015.1). GTDB lineage: Bacteria > Acidobacteriota > Terriglobia > Bryobacterales > Bryobacteraceae > PALSA-243. The sequence continues at coordinate 37,511 of CAVRPF010000025.1, read as the reverse complement.
GGCGCAGACGCCGGGGCCGCTCGAACTGCCGTTCCCAACTACGCCGCTGGCCCATCGCTACACCGATGACGAACTGGAAGCTCTGGTTCCGGATATCATCCCCGGAGCGGCGGCCGGACGTGGCGGACGCGGTGGACGCGGCGGTCAAGCCGCGCTGGCGGCGATGACGCCGGAGGAACGCCAGGCGTTCACCGAGAAGCAGCGGACTTTCTGGCAGGATGAAGGCGTATTGCTTACGATCTCCGCCAACGCGCGCGGCGAAAGCGGAACGGTATTCGCCAGCAACGGATCGCCGCGCACCGGCGACCCGACCAAGAATATGCCTTCGGTGGCCATTACCGCCGAGAACTATAACCGCATCGCGCGCCTGCTGGAACACAATGTTCCGGTGAAGCTCTCGTTCGATATCAAGACGCAGTTCGATACCAGCAAAACCACGGCCTTCAACGTGATCGCCGAAATTCCCGGCGCCGCCAAGCCGAACGAACTGGTGATGGTGGGCGGCCACTTCGATTCGTGGCACATGGGCACGGGCGCTACGGACAATGCCGCCGGCAGCGCGGTAGCCATGGAGGTGATGCGCATTCTGAAATCGCTCAACCTCAAGATGGACCGCACCGTTCGCATGGCTCTGTGGGGCGGCGAAGAAGAGGGTTTGTTGGGATCGGCCGCGTACGTCAAGGCGCACTTCGCCGATCGCGCGACCATGAAAACCACGCCCGAGCACGATGGCTTTGCCGGCTACTTCAACATCGACAATGGAACGGGAAGGATCGACGGCATTTACCTGCAAGGCAATGAAATGTGCCGGCCGATTTTCGAGCAATGGTTTGCGGCCCTGAAGGACATCACTCCCGGCGTGATCACCGTCCGTAATACGGGCGGAACCGATCATCAATCCTATGATGCCGTGGGACTGCCGGGTTTCCAGTTCATTCAGGACCCGATGGACTACGACACGCGCACCCATCACTCCAACATGGATGTATACGATCGCATTCAGCCGGGAGATATGGAACAGATGGCGGTGATTGAAGCCGCATTTGTGTACAACGCAGCCACCCGGCCCGACAAACTGCCGCGTAAGGATCTGCCCGCGCCCCAGCCGGCGGGCGGACGCGGACGCGGCGGCAATTAAGCCGCGCCGGCGCTTTATCAATGACAGAAGGCGATATGCCCAAACACGAGACCCTCTCTCTGCGGCAGCATCTCGCATCCCTGCTGCAAATGAAGGGCGCGCATCTCGATTTCAAATCGGCCGTGAGCGATTTTCCCGTCGCGCTGCGTGGCGCCAAGCCGCGCGGCGCGCCGCATTCGGCGTGGCAACTGTTGGAGCACATGCGGATTGCGCAGCAGGATATTCTAGATTTCAGCCGCAATCCCCAGTACCGCGAAAAGAACTTTCCCGGCGACTACTGGCCGGCCACCGAGGCTCCGCCGAGCGGCCAAGCTTGGGAGGAAAGTATCCGGCAGTTTGAAAAGGACCAGAAGGAAATGCAGGAACTGGTTGCCGATACCGGCCACGATCTGCTCGGCAAAATCCCGCACGGGACCGGACAGACGCTGCTGCGCGAGGCCTTACTGGTGGCGGACCACAACGCATATCACCTGGGGCAGTTGGTATTCCTGCGGAAAATGCTGGAAGCCTGAACCGAAGCGGGCGCGGCATCGCGCGCCCGCATTATCGATCGGAAGGCCTATGCGCCCGCTCGATTACCAGCGTCTTTGTCCGTAGCCGCCGCCGCCGCCCGCGCGCTCCGCTTTGGGACGGGCTTCATTGACGTTCAGCGCTCTGCCTTCAAAGTCTTTGCCATTCAAAGCCGCAATCGCCCGATTACCTTCGGCATCGTTGCTCATCTCGACAAATGCAAAGCCACGTGGCTGGCCGGAATCCCGATCGGTGACGATATTGACGCGATCGACGGTTCCATGAGCCTCAAATAGCGAACGGAGGGTCTGTTCCGTCGCTCCAAAACTGAGATTTCCAACAAAAATATTTTTCATACTCGTAAGTCCCTCTGGTGATTTGAAGCGCGGGCAAATGGAAAGCAAGACAAATTTAGCGGGAACGGCTAGACAGGTCGGGCTCGGATCGGCTTGAACATCAAATCTAGCATTGAGTTTAGCATAGGGTTAGAATATCGTACCTGTGGGACAACTTACCCTAGGTATTTCTACATACAACTTACAGTCACCCTATAAGCCGGTAGTAACTTCGTTTGAAATCGAAGTCAGTGAGACATCACCCTGGATAGATCTAAAATACTGCAAGTACTAGAAGCGCAGGATTGCCTCGCTGCTACAATTAAGCGATAAAAATTATGATCGCAGCCTGGAACAGATGGTACGCGGGTCTCACCGCGCTCCTGCTGCTCGCGCCTGCCGCATACCCCGCCGGCGGTCTCGAGAGCGCCGCCGCCACGCTGGCGCGTAAGACAGCCGCCTTTACCGGCAAGGACGAAGCGATCGCAATCTCCTATCGCAACATTTCCTCGTTAGGTTCGGCTCAGTTAGCGCAAGTACGCGGCGCTTTCGAATCCGCGCTTCGCGACTCCGGCAGCCGCCCCTCCGATTCCGCCGCGGCCGCCGAAGCGCGCATCTCTCTATCCGAAAATGCCTCCCAGTATCTGCTGGTGGAAGAGGCGCGGAGGGGCGAAGAGCGCCAGGTGTGGATTGAAGCCTGGGATCGCGCGGAGACCCCAAAAACTCAGGCGGGTATCTCGCTGGATCGGAAACAAGTCTGGCGCCAGGCCGATGCCATTCTCGATATTGCGTTTCTGCCCGGCGGCATGCTGGTACTATCGCCCTCCGGGCTATCGCTCTATGCGCGCGCGGGCGATCGGTGGGACTTGCGCCAGTCCGCTCCGTTGACTCCCTTAAAGCCGTGGCCGCGCGATCTGCGCGGACGCATTCACGCCAATGGGCCGGCATTCCAAGTCTTTCTGCCGGGCATGGCGTGCGCTGGAAACGTCGCGCCCGAGCTTTCTCTGCAATGCCACGCCAGCGACGCTCCGTGGGTGCTCGAATCCGGCAGCCGCGCTCTGCTGCTGGCTAACTTCGCGTCGACGCGCAACTATTTCGACGGGCGAATCGTCACTCAGTCCGGCGCGCACAAGACAATCGCGCCATTTTATTCGGCCGCATCCGCGGAGTCGCAAGGGCGCACTTTCTGGCTGATGCCGCAGATCGACGGTCAAACGTCAATTACGGACGGTTCGTTCGACGCGCTGGGATCAACCGCGCTATGGGGCAGTGACATTGTGGGCATCGATGCGCCGGCCGCCTGTGGCGCCGCGTCGCAAATATTCGCGTCACGCGCCGGCGATGCCGCGGAAACCGATGCCCTCCAGAGCTATGCCATTGTCGATGGCGTACCGGCGCCGGTCAGCGCTCCGGTGCTCTTTTCCGGCCCGGTGACCGCACTATGGCCCTCCGGCGGCGCGGCGGCGTTGGCGGTAGCGCGCGATTTGGCTAGCGGAGAGTACGTTGCCTATGTGGTCACGATTTCCTGCGGTAATTAGGGCACTCGCCTGCGCTGCGGCGTGCGTCACCCTCGCCGCCGCCGCTAGCCGCCCGCGCTACGGCGGAACGTTGCGCGTCGAGCTGCACGGAGCCTTCGCATCCGCCGACCCGCCCGGCGCCGGCCCGGGCATGGCGGATTTGACCCGCGCATTTCATATCGCGCTGTGGGAGGGTGGCCGCCGCGCCACCTACGCCGCCGATGATAATGCCCCCGGCGGAAGGCCGTTTGTGGATGCGGTGGAGATTCAACTGGCTCGCCCACTGCGCGATCAATCCATCGATCTGGAGCTCGGTAAGACCGATATTATCGAGCTCGGCCCCAACGAATTCCGCCGCCAGCAGGCAGCCCGCAAGATCTGGCAATCGCAACCCGTGCGCGTAATGGCTCTGGTCTTCCATCGCCGCGTGGATGACGCGCGCGTCCGCGAGGCGATGGCGCTGGCCGTAGATCGCGCCGCCATATTTACGGTGCTGCTGCAGCGGCAAGGCGAAATATCTGGCGCGTTGTTGCCGCAGTGGCTCTCCGGCTATTCATTTCTGTTTCCGGCGGCCTTCGATCTGGCGCGCGCGAAGACACTGGCCGCGGGCGCGCGCTCTCTCACTTTGGGCGTCAGCGATCCTGGCCTGCGCGCCGTCGCCGATCGCATCGCGCTCAATGCGCGCGACGCCGGCCTGGCAATCAACGTCGTGCAGCAACCTGCCTTGCAAGCGGCCCCGCAAGCGAATACGGCCGATATCCGCCTCATAGAAGCGCGCATCGCGTCCGCCGATCCATCGCGCGCCCTGGCGGCGCTCGCAGACGCGTTCGGCCTGCCCGAGCCGCCGCCCGTCGCCACGCCGGATGCGCTCTACGCAGCCGAGCGTAACCTGCTCGAAGGATTCCGCGTGATTCCGTTATTCCATCTGCCCGATATCTACGGTGCGGGCCAGCGCGTCAAGGGCGGTTCCGGAATTACGCCCCTGGGCGAATGGCGGTTCGGCGATCTCTGGCTGGAGAACCGCCGTCCATGACGTTTCGCACCCGCCTCCTGCTGATTTTTGCCGTGGCGGTGATCGTATCGGTGGGGCTGGTGGAGTGGTTGGTTTCGGCGGGTATCCGCAACCGGTTTCAGCGTCTTGAATCGCAGCGCGTGGATGCGCTGGTGTCGCAATTCCGTAAAGAGTACGAGCGTAGCGTCCAGCAGATCGCGCGCGCCGTTAACGGCATCGCCGCTTCCGATACCGCGGTCGATATCGCGGCCAAATCCGATTATTCGGCCTATAGCGACACCGCGGCTTCGCTGGCTGCCGCGCATGGCCTCGACCTGCTCGAGCTGGTAGCGGCCGATGGCACGATAATTTCATCCGCCGAATGGCCCGCGCGTTTTGGATATAAGGAGGATTGGATCGCGCAGCATCCCGATTGGAAATCGCGCGGCGCATTCCTGAAACGCGAGGAGCTGCCCGACGGCGTAATCGTCGCGCTACTCGCCGTGGGAACGGCTACAGCGGGCGATCGCGTACTTTACGTCGTGGGCGGCCAACGGCTCGACCGCGCGTTTCTTGCGGCGTTGGTTCCTCCCGCCGGCATGCGCGCGCTGCTCTACCGCAATCTTCAGCCGCGATTTTCGCCGGCCGATTTGATCGATGCCTCCGGCGCGGCGCCGGGTGCCGCGCAATTCCAACCTCTGGTCGAACGCGTGAAAGAACTCAAGCGCGAGCAAACGGATGTAATCGGCAGCGGCGGCGCCGCCGAGATTATCTATGCGCTGCCGCTCTTCGGCCTGGATAACGATCTGCTGGGCGTCATGCTGGTCGCCAGCTCGCGGCGTGAGTTGGTGGAGTTGGACGCCTTCCTGCTGAACCTCGGCCTCGCCGTAGCTTGCGGCGGCATCTTCCTGGGCATTGCGTTGAGCTGGTGGGCCACCGCCCGCATCACCCGGCCGGTCCGGCGTTTGGCCGAGAGCGCCCGCCAGGTGACCGCGGGCAATTGGGGAGCGACTGTAGAAATCGCCAGCGCCGATGAGATCGGTCAACTGGCGCGCGCCTTCAACCGCATGACGCACGAGTTGGTGGAACAGCGCGAGCGCCTGGTGCAATCCGAGCGGGTCGCGGCGTGGCGCGAGCTGGCCCGCCGGCTGGCCCACGAGCTCAAAAATCCGCTCTTCCCTTTGCAGATCACCGTCGAAAACATGCAGCGCGCGCGCGATCGGCATCCGGAGCAATTCGACGAAGTCTTCCGCGAAGGCGCGGCCACGCTGCTGGCCGAACTTGCCAATCTCAAGCGCATCATTTCGCGCTTCAGCGATTTCGCCAAAATGCCCGCGCCCGAAGTGCAGCGGGTTCAATTGAACGATCTGGCCGCCGATGTTCTGAAGCTCTTCAGCCCGCAACTATCTCAGGCGCACATAGAGGCGCGCGCGGATCTCGACCCGCGCCTGCCGCCGATAATGGGCGACCCGGACCAGCTTACGCGCGTCTTACACAACCTGATCCTTAACGCTATCGACGCCATGCCGCAAGGCGGAACGCTCACGCTCCACACCGCCGCTCACGAAAGCGGCGCGCGGCTGGAACTCTCCGACACCGGCCAGGGCCTGACCCCGGAAGAGCGCGCGCGCCTATTCACCCCCTACTACACGACCCGGACGCATGGAACCGGTCTCGGCCTGGCGATCGTACAGTCCGTGATCAGCGATCACAAAGGCCGCATCTCCGTCGAAAGCGAGCCCGGCAAAGGAACTATGTTCCGCATCGATTTGGGATGATCGCGGCTCGGTCTTTGACGCAGAGGCGCAGAGCCGCAGAGAAACTTAAGTATGTGTTCTCAGCGACTCAGCGTCTCTGCGTCAAAGTCTTTGCTTGAGTTACCCTCAAATTTGGCCCAATTACTCATTGTCGACGACGACGCCAACACCCTCGCTTCGCTGGCGCGCGCTTTCCGCATGGCCGGACATGACGCTACCGTTTGCGACAACGCCGGCCGCGCGCTCGAGCTGATCAAATCGCAGCCGTTCGATTTGATGATGTCCGATGTGGTTATGCCCGGCAAAGACGGACTGGCGCTGCTCGAAGAGATTCGCGCCGCCGGGATCGCGCTGCCGGTGGTGATGATCTCAGGACAGGCGAATATCGAAATGGCGGTGCGCGCCACCCGGCTCGGCGCGGTCGATTTTCTGGAGAAGCCGCTCTCCACCGACAAGCTCCTGCTTACTATCGATAACGTCCTCAAGCTGAAGCGCCTTGAAGCCGAAAACCGCGACTTGCGCCAGCGCGTCGGCAAGCATCAAATCGTGCATTCCGGCGAGGCCATGCGGCGCGTCATGGCGCAGGTGGATCGTGTGGCGGCCAGCGAAGCGCGCGTTTGCATCCTGGGGGAAACCGGCACGGGTAAGGAGATGATCGCGCGGGCGTTGCACGACCGCAGTCCACGCCGCGGCCGCCCGTTCGTCACTCTCAATTGCGCCGCGGTTCCCGGAGAGCTCATCGAATCGGAGCTGTTCGGGCACGAGAAAGGCTCTTTTACCGGCGCGGCCGCGCGGCATATCGGCAAGTTTGAGCAAGCTAATCACGGCACTCTCTTCCTGGACGAAATCGGCGACATGCCGCTGGTGATGCAAGCCAAGCTGCTACGCGTTCTCGAAGAGGCACAGGTGGAGCGCGTCGGCGGCGATCGCGCCATCCCCGTGAACGTGCGCGTCATCGTGGCTACTCACCGCAATCTCGACGAGCTGGTCAAAAAGGGCGCGTTCCGCCAGGATCTGTATCATCGCATTTACGTGTTTCCGCTGCTGCTGCCCGCGTTGCGCGAGCGTCCCGAGGATATTCCCGCGCTGGTGGAGCATTTCGCCGCTCAAGTAGCCGATCAGAACGGGTGGAAGCCGAAGCCATTCACCCCCGAAGCCATTCACGAGCTGCAGCGCTACTCCTGGCCGGGCAACGTGCGCGAGCTGCGCAACATGGTGGAGCGGATGCTGCTGCTGGCGGATGGGCCGGTGGACGCCGCGTCCGTACGCCTGGCGCTGCCCCAAGTGGACAGCGCGCCCGGCGCTTCGCCCACGAGATCCGGCGCCCGCCTGGAAGGCCCGCTCTCGCAGCGCGTCGACGCCTTCGAGCGCGAACAGATTCTCGCCGAGCTCAAGCGCCACAATCAGCGCATGACCGATACCGCGCGCGCGCTCGGCCTGGAGCGCAGCCATCTGTATAAGAAATGCCAGGCTCTCGGGATTGACCTGCGCGCCATGCGAACCACCGAAAGCGCGTGAAAAACTCCGTGGGGCAGGATGGCAGGGGTACCTTCTGGGTCCGGCGGATTGTCAATCCGCGTTCCGCGAACCCACGAAACCATTCGGCTCTTGGGGGAAAGCGCCGTGAGTTTCCGGAAAGCGTGCGTGGCGCCGTGCGTCGCTTCCGTTTGGGTTCTTACGAAAATCTTTTGCGTGTGAGGTGTAATCTCAAGGCTTTGCGGACCTCTTTGCGGATATCTCTTTGGGCTTACAGGTCGCCCCTGCCGATGGAGAGGCGCACGGTAATGCCGAGCTTTCCCAACCGCCGGACGTGGTGCTGTACCAGCCGCAGCCTCTGTTGCTCGGTCATGGGATTGCCGCGCTCTTCCTCGTACGGGGTTCCGCGTTGCAATACAAAATACGCCAGCTTGAGTAAGTCGTGAGCGATCGCCACCACCGCAATGGGCCGCTGGCGCTTGGGATCTCCTTTCCCGGCGATTCGCCAGAATTTCTCCCGCAAATGTCCCTCCTTCATTCTCGAAATCCCCCAGGCGCTCTCCGTCAGCGCCGCGCGCAGCCACTTATTGCCAGGATTGATATGGCTGCTTTTCTCCCGCCCGGCGCTGCGATTGTTTCCTGGACACAGGCCGCACCATGATCCCAGGTGCTTCTCGCTGGGAAACTGAGCTGGATTCGGTCCCATTTCCGCCAGTACCGCAGCTGCGTTTTCCCGCACCGCCGGCAGCGTGCGCAGCAATTCCCATTGCTGCTGGTAACCGGCTTCGGCAATCTTCTGCAGGATGAACGCGTCGATCTCGATCACCTGTTTCTCCAGAAACTCCAGATGATCCAGGCTGAAGCGAATCATTCGCCGGTGATGCTCGGTCATCTGGTGTTGTTCCAGCGCGGCAATGATCTGCGGAATCTTTTTCTTGGCACTGGCTTGCGCGAACTGCGCGATCTCCGCAGGCTTCGCCTTTCCTTGGAGCAGGCTTTCCAACATCAGTTGCCCGGAGACGCCGAAAACGTCGCTCAATACGCTCCCTAGCTTCACGTTGGCGTCTTCCAGAACCTTCCCCACCCGGTTCTTTTCCGCGCTGGCCGCCTGGATCAGTTTCCGCCTGCGCCGTCTGGTCGAAATCGCGCAAGTCACGCTGCGCCCGCGGCGGAATGAAGCTGGGGGTTACCATTCCATGACGCAGCAGATGCGCCAGCCACCAAGCATCCTTAGCGTCCGTTTTGTGCCCTTTGCGCGCTTTCACCTCGTGCGGATTGGCCAGCGCCACCTTCACGTGGCCTTCCAGAATATTGAATACGGGCTTCCAGTACGAGCCCGTGCTTTCCATGATGACGGCCGTGCATCCCTGCTCCAGAATCCACGCCCGCGCTTGCTGCAACTCCGCCACCGTGGTTCCGAAATTGCGGATCTCGGACCCCGCTTCCCCATCTGCCGGTCCGGTCATTACGCACACCACAATGAATTTTTTGCCCACGTCGATGCCTGCGCATCGCTCGATCAATGCTGCGATCATGGTTCTTCCTTTCCGCCGGAAGAGCGCGATCCGCGCTTATGCTGAAGATCTTCTTACCCAGGCCTTACGCACTAATCGGGGATTCCTGCACGCGGACCCAACCAGTTTCGTTTCCGAGCAAACACCAGTACCCACACCGGCCGATCTCTTCCCGACACCCCATTTTCATACGCTGGGGTGCACGGCCGCCGCTCATAGACGATTCGTTTTTTCGCGCCCATTACCGCAGCAAACCAATCTGATAATCCACCGCCGACCGCTGGCTCTGATAGTCGTACCGCGCGCTGGCGTTGGAAATCTGCGCGGAAGTCAGATTTAACTGCGCCTGATTCAGCTCTACAATCGAGCTTAGCCCCAAGTTATAGCGGCTCTCGGCCAAATCGAGCGATTGTTGCGCCTGGTTCACTAGCTCCTGTGTCAGTCCGATCCGCTGAAAGGCCGTGCTCGCGTTCAGCCATGCCGTGCGCACGTCGCGGATAATCCGGTTGGCTAGGTCCGAAACGTTCTGCGCGGCGGCTTTAGCTCTAAACGCGGCTTCGTTTTCACGCGCGCGGAAGAGACCTCCGTTTAGGATAGGAATGTTGACGTTGAGTCCGATAGCGCCATAGTGGCCGGGGACCTGCGGCGCTCCCGCCGGAACCACGCCGGCCGTCGCTAGCGCGCTCACGGTCGGGAAATAGAGATCGCGCTCAGCCTTGGTGAAGCGCTCGGCGGCGGCCTGCTCCAATTGCAGGTCCTTCAGATCGGGACGGTTTTGCACTGCCTCCGCAACCAAAGGAGCAAGGTCGGCGGGAAGCGCGGGCGGCATCGGCTCCTCGGCTAACTCCAGGGCGACCTGGTTCGGTTCCCCCAAAACCGCGGCCAATGCCGCTTCGGCTGCGTCCACATCGTTCTGCGCCTGCACCTGCAGTAACCTGGCATCGGAAAGATTGACATTGGCGAAGCTGACATCGAGCGTCGATCTTAACTGCGCCCGCCCTAGCGCGGTAACCTGATCGGACACTAACTGCCGCGCGGCTACGGTCTGTTCCGCCACCTTAAGTACCGCTTGCGCGCGTAATACGGCAAAGTAAGCTTGCGTAGCGGCTAGCAAGACATCGGCGCGGGTGGTTTCACTGGCCTGATCCTGAGCTTGCGCTTGCAGCTTAGCCATCCCCACTAAGTTGCTGGTCCGGCCGAAATCGGTGATCATCTCCGAGGCGGTCAGTCCGGATGCAGTGCGGCTATAAACCGTGGGATTGTTAAGGGCGCCCGCGGCCAGGCGGGTGCCGTTATCCGCGCCAACCGCTGTGACCAGCCCGGCTACGGTGGGAAGCTCGGCCGCGCGATACTGTGGAGGTTGCTGGTGGGCCGCGGCGGCGTTGAATCTAGCCGCCGAGTATTGCGGGTTGTTCTGCACCGCCAGCCTCTGCGCTTCGGCCAAAGTGAGATGCAGCGGCGTCTGCGGCGTTTGCCCGTGCAGTGCGGCTGCCAGCGCCGTAATGAAAAGGGACCGCTTCACTCCGCCCTCCCGTAAACCAATACATAGGCCGCGGGAACCAAAAACACCGTTAGCGCCACGGAGACGCTCAAGCCGCCCAAAATAGCGCGCGCCAGCGGGGCGTACGCTTCGCTGCCCGCGCCCAGCTTCAGAGCCATCGGCAGCAATCCGATGATAGTGGCCAGCGAAGTCATCAGCACCGGGCGCAATCTCACGCGGCAGGCCATAGCCACAGCTTCGCGTACAGTCATGCCTTCATCCCGTAAGTGGCGCGTGAATTCTACAATCAGAATGCTGTTCGAAACCGCGATGCCGACTAGCATCACCACTCCCATCAGCGACATCACGTTTAGCGTAGTGCCGGAGAGCCATAGAATGAGCATCACTCCGGTCAAGCCGGGAGGCACCGCCAGCAAAATGATGAACGGATCGATAAAGGATTGAAACTGCGCCACCAGGATAAGATAGAGCAAAACCACCGCCAGGCAGAGTCCCAATGCGAATCGCGTGAACGACTGCCGCATGCCCTGCACCATACCGCGCAGAGTCACGTTGAGACCTTCGGGAACTTTCGTTCGCGCGATGATACCGTCAATACCGTTCGCGATCCTACCCAGGTCCTCGCCCAGCGGACGCACATAGATATCGATCGTGCGCCGCAGTGAGTAATGGTCCACTTCGGTGGGCGACTTGATGCGGCGAACGCCGCTGATCATATCGAGGCGCGTCGGGTCTTTCTCGCTGGAACCGCGCAACGGAATAGATTTCAGATCGGTGAGCGTCTTCACCTGATTCTCGGGATACTGCACGGTGAGCATGTAGTCGTTGCCGGTCTTGGGATCGATCCAGAAACTCGGCGCGATCATCGTGTTGGAAGTAAGGGCGGTGATGATGTTATCCACTACTTCCTGCTGGTCGAGCCCCAACTCGCTCGCGCGGATGCGGTCCACGTTCAGTTGCAGCGCGGGATAATCGATATCTTGCGGCACGAAAACGTCGGCCACGCCGGGGATGGCGCGAATTTGCCTCGAAATTGCGAGCGCCGTATCGTAGGCTTTGTCCATATTGGAGCCCGCCACCTGCACATCGATGGGCGCGGGCAGCCCCAGATTCAGTACCGCATCCACCAGGCCGCCGGATTGGAAGTAAGCGCCCAGCTCCGGTAAGTCGCGCGCCATGCGATCCTTGACGCGCGCCATATATTCGTAGCTGCCGACCTTATGATCTTCCGTCAAGCTGACCTGAACGAACGCCGTGTGTTGCGCCGAGTTAGTAGTATAGATGGCGGAAAAATCGGGCGTCGCTCCGATATTGGAAACAATCATGCCAAGATCGCCCGGCGCTACCACCTTGCGGATCAGGTCTTCTACCTTAGCGATTTCGTTTTCGGTGACCGAGATACGCGTGCCCGTAGGCGCCTTCAGGTTGATCACGAATTGGCCCGCATCCGTGCGCGGGAAGAACGAAAGTCCGAGCAGTGGGAAGATCGCCAGAGAGGCGACGAATGCCAGGCCGAATACCGCCAACGTCAAAACCGGGCGGCGTAACACGCCGCCTACGCTTTTGTCGTAAAGCTTCAGGAAGCGTTCGAAGCGATTGTTGAACCAGACGTTGAAACGATCGCCCAATCGCCAACGCTTCTTCGGCCGCTCCACCGTCACGGGCCGCTCCGCTGAAGGCGTGCCATGATGCGCGGCCTTAATGAAACGCGCGCAAAACAACGGCACCACCGTCATGGCAACGGCGAACGATGCAAACAGCGACAGCCCCACCGCCAGCGCCAGCGCCGAAAACAGATACCGGCTCACGCCATAGAGAAAGGTCACCGGGAAAAAGACCACCACCGTAGTCAACGTGGCTGACAGCACCGGCAGCGCCACTTCGCGTCCGCCTTTTTCAGCCGCCAGCTCGGGACTTTCACCGTTTTCCAAATGCCGGTAGATGTTCTCCAGAACTACTACGGAGTTATCGATCAGCCGCGAAAATGCCAGCGCCAGCCCGCCCAGCACCATGCTGTTCACTGAGCTTCCGCCGATCGACAGCGCGATGAACGCCGCCAGCGCTGAAAGCGGAATGGAGAAGAAAACCGCCACGGTGGCGCGCATGCTGCCGAGGAAAATCAGAATCATCACCGAGGTAAGCAACAGACCGAGGGCGCCCTCGTGCAGCAGGGTCTCGATAGCCGTCTTAACAAACAGCGATTGGTCGAACACCACCTTGGTGATCAGACTCTTGGGCACGTCCACCAATTTGCCCAACGCTTCCTTAACGCCGTCCACCACCGCAATGGTATTGGTATCGCCGCCCTGTTTCAGCACCGGCGTGTAGACCGACCGCTGGCCATTCACGCGCACCACGTTGGTTTGAATCTGATGGCCGTCCTCGGCGTGGCCGATGTCGCCGATCCGTACCGGCGACTGGCCCACCATCTTGATGGGCAGGTCGTCGATCTCTTTCACGGTGCTGAGCTGGCTGTTGGTGTAGATGTTGTAATCGAGCGAGCCGATCTGCACATCGCCCGCCGGCAGAATCAGGTTGGCATGGTTCACCGAGCGCACCACGTCCATCAGACTCAACTGGTGTTCTTCCAGCTTGTAGGGGTCGGTGTAAACCATGATTTGGCGGTACTTGCCGCCGAACGGCTGTGGAACGCTGGCGCCGGGGACGCCGCCGATCTGGTTGCGCACCTGGAACTGGGCCAGGTCGCGCAGTTGAGTCTCATTCAAGTCTTGGCCCGAGAAAGTGACCAGACACACGGGCAAGCTGGAAGCGTCGAACTTCAGCACCACCGGCGGCAGCGTGCCCGGCGGCAGGCGCCTTAACTGCGCCATCGCCAGATTCGAAATTGTCGTCACTGCCGAATCGGGATTGGTCCCCGGCTGGAAATAGACCTTGATCACGCTCACGCCCGGCAGCGAGCGCGATTCGATGTGCTCGATGCCGGCTGCCCAGCGTGAAGAAGCGCTCGAAGCGGCTGGTGATATCGGTTTCGATTTGCTCCGGCGGCATGCCGGAATAAAACGTGGCCACCACCACTACCGGAATGTCCATGGCCGGAAACATATCCACCGGCATGCTCACCAGACTCGTTATGCCCACCACCGCAATGATCAGGCAGACGACCACAATAAAGTACGGATTGCGAATTGCGAAACGTGACATTTTACTGCTTCACCGCCGCCATGGTAGTCAGCTTCGGCTTCACTTCCTGCCCCGGTTGCAAGCCCGACCGGCTACCGATCACCACCAGATCGCCGTCGTTCAGCCCCGACCGCACTTCCACCGCATTGGCGGTTTCAATTCCCAACAGAACCTTGCGCGGCTCGATATGATCGTTAGCCGTCACTACCGTTACCTGGCCGCTATTCGGATTAGCGGCGTCGATGTCCACCGCGGTCACCGGTACGGTTAGCGCTTTATTGCGCTGCGCCAGTGTGAGATCCACTTCGGCGTACATGCCGGGCATCAGCAGCAGCGATGGATTAGGCACGTCCACCTCGGTATTCATGGTGCGGGTCTCGAGCGACAGCTTGTCTTCGAACCGTGCTACGCGGCCGGGAAAACTGCGGTTGAGAGTAGGCACTTTCACTTCCACCTGCTGGCCGATATGGACTGTTGGCACGGCCGATTCCGGCACCGGCAGGATCAATCGCAGCAAATTGTTCTGCGAGAGGCGAACCACGGGCATGGCCTGCGATTGCGACGCCGTACCGGCCTGAATCATCGACCCCAGATCGGCGTAGCGTTTGGTCACCACGCCATCGAAAGGCGCAGTTACGCGCGTGTAATCCATCATCGTATGCACTCTGGCCACGTCCGCTTGATTCACATGTACCTGCTGGTTGGCGGCCTCCAGGGCGGAATTGGCCGCCGCCGTCTGCGCCTGCGCCACCAGCGCCTTGCTGTGCGCATCGTCGATCTCCTGCTGCGCCACCAGGCCGGGACGCTGCTTGGAAACGTCGCTGAGCCGCTGATAAGTAAGATCGGAGATTTGCTGCGCCGATTTGGCGCGATTGAGTTCGTCCTGCGCCTGCCTGACGCTCGCCTGGCTGCGCTCCACGGCGGCATTGGCGTGGTTCAGGTCGTCGGCCATTTCGGGAATCTCGAGCGTCGCCAGCAGTTGCCCTTGAGTGACCCGATCGCCGATATCGACGTTTATCTGCTTGATATAACCGGCCACTTTGGCCATCACATCCACTTCCTGATAAGGCTTGAACTCGGCCGTGAGCACCAGAGTGCGCGACAAATCTTCGGTTTTGACTTGGGCTACCGCGACTGAGGGCGCTTCGGCGGCGGCTCCGCTCGCGTTTCCGGAAGCGGCCGTATGCGAGCAAGCGGCGGCGAAAGCGGCGATTACGATGGCCGCTGCGGCGGCTAATTTATTCATACGTTGCTCCGGATAACTTCGCGAAGACGCTCGGGGGTAAAATCGCGGCTTTCGCAAACTTCGACGATGCGCCGCTCGCGCGCTCGAATCTCCGCGGCGGCTTCGGGAATTTTGGGTGCGATATCGAGAGGAATCGAGATAGCGCCATGGCAATCGGCGTAAATCAGATCGCCGGAATGAATCCTCAGGCCGAAGATCTCCACCGGGTGGCCGATATCGACCAAATGCGCGTAGGCGTGCGACAGCGAAACGTTGCGCGCGAACATGGGAAAGCCCAAGCGCATAACTCCCGGCAAGTCGCGGACGCCGCCATTGGTGATCAAGCCGGCGCAGTGGAATGCCTTCAGAATAGCGGCGTGGACTTCTCCCGCGGTCGATCCGCCCGCGTCGTTATCGGCGGCTTGGATTACTGCGATGCGCGGCCTTGGAAGTCTCTCGATGGCTGGCCACCAGCCGGTCGATTCGGTATACACGCCGCCGCTGATCGGAGGATCGGCGGAATGGACGCGGCAGGTAGCGGCGTATCCGATGATCGACGTGAAGCCGCCCGTCATACAGCGCAGCCCAGGCCGCGTGTAGCCCTCGTTGCGCAGCCGCACGCCGAACTTTTCGATGGCATTGGCGATCGTGCAGGTGTCGAACCGGGCGATGGCGGCGAGGGTTTCCGGCGGAAGAGCCATGGCAGTATGTGCCTGAAACCAAGGTACGTGTAAGGGGTCGCGTTGAGGAATACCCGCTTTAGGGTATTTGGAGCGAAAGCTTACTGTAGTTAAGGCTGTGGCGCGGGAGACGACTTTACATTTTTAACTGAGTTTTATGCATTTTTAACTGGTAATTGTCACTTATCTCTTGTAAACTAATCGAGGCTGACGATAGTTATAGAACGTACAGAACGCCTTTAACCGATTTCAAGCGATTCAGAGCTGGAGATAGTAACAAGACCGGCCCCCGCCGTGGGCGAGGGCCGGACCGCCTGGACGCCGCGGAGGGAATCCAAGCTGTGTTGGCTACACTGCCTAAATTCTAACCCACCGGCGCTCCAGAGGTTTGCGAGCTTTTCCCACGTCGACACTTGACCAAAAAAACTAAAAACAAAACGATGGAGGAATTTGCCGATGTTCCATTATGTTAAAACAGTTAGTGTAATCTCCTTGAATCTCCTGCTTGCAGCCGTCGCGCTGCAAGCGCAGGTAGATCCCGGGCCGCGCAGCGGCGCCGCCGGAGCGGGCGGCCCATTGCCAGGTCTCGATAGTTACGAGAGCGCATTCTTCGCGCAAACCCTCATCCGCTTCCAGGAAGTGGATTCCGTATCGGGGACTATCGAGAGTGGAAGCGGGCTGGGGCCGACGTTCAACGGCAATAGCTGCGCCATGTGCCACGCGCACCCGGCCGTTGGCGGCAGCAGTCCGGCGGTGAATCCGCAGGTCGCGCTGGCTACTTTGCACGGCGCCAGAAATACGGTCCCTTCGTTCATTCAGATCAATGGCCCTGTACGCGAAGCACGCTTTGTTTCGACGAACCCCGGTAATGCCCAAGCTCCGCTGGATGGCGGCGTGCATGGATTGTTCACCATCAGCGGCCGGACCGACGCGCCCGGATGCAGTCTGGCGCAGCCGGATTTCGCCGGGCAGCTTGCCCAGAATAACGTAATCTTCCGCATTCCAACTCCGACTTTCGGCCTGGGCCTGGTGGAGAATACGCCCGATGCCACCCTGCAGGCCAACCTGGCCACGAATGCGCCGCTAAAAGCCGCGCTCGGCATCACCGGCCGCTTCAATATGAGCGGCAACGATGGCACCATCACCCGATTTGGATGGAAGGCCCAGAACAAATCGCTGCTGATCTTCGCAGGCGAAGCTTACAACGTCGAACAGGGAGTATCCAACGAAATCTTCCCGACCGAGCGCTCCGCCGTAGCCGGTTGCGTGTTCAACGCGGGCCCCGAAGACTATACGAATATCGTCGTCAACGGCACAACCACCACTGGTACGGCATCCGCGATGTCGAGTGACGTGGTGAACTTCGCCGCGCTCATGCAGTTGATGGCGCCTCCAACCCCCGTCGCGGCGTCGGCCGTAGGCGGCGGCACAGCCAGTGCGGCCTCCCTACTGAACGGGCAAACGCTATTCAATACAGTTGGCTGCGCGCTTTGTCATTCAACTTCGCTGACCACGGCGGCGTCTATCTTCACGCATCAATCCAACGTAACCTATCATCCGTACTCCGATTTCGCGCTGCACAGTATGGGGTCGAATCTGGCGGACGGCATCAGCCAGGGCATCGCGGGTCCCGACGAATTCCGTACCGCGCCATTGTGGGGAGTCGGCCAGCGGCTTTTCTTCCTTCACGATGGCCGTACTTCCGATCTGCTGCAGGCCATTCAGGCGCACTTCAGCCCGGGCGATTGCACCAACACTCAAGCCTCGCAGCAATTCCGGATGAGCAGTCATTTATTTCAGCCCAATACCCAGACCGAGACCTGCGGCTCGGAAGCGAATCTTGTCATTGCGGCCTTCAATGCGCTTAGCGTATCGCAGAAGCAGGATATCTTGAACTTCCTGCGATCTCTGTAAACCATCCGGCGGCGGCGGAATGCCGCCGCCATGCGCTATATGCTCTCGGGAAGTCTACTTACGTCTTAGTTAGTCCACGGCTACTTTTTTTTGCCGGGGAGTCCCGCCGGATTTTCGTGGGTGCGCTCGCGAAAGGCGCCGCGCATTCCGGCCGCCAGACCCACGGCTGCATCGCCGTACTTATCGCGCATAGCGTCGGCGACGGCGAGAGTTTTGCGCCAGCGCTCGTGCCGGTCTTCAGTTAGCAGATCCATCTGCTCATCGGCATCCGCCCACGAGGATGCGTGAATACCGAGCAACCGCACAGGCGCCCCGGGATTCCAGTTCGCGTCGAACAACGCGCGAATTTCCTGGTGGATCTCGGTATCGAGCTGCGTTCCGCGCGGAATGGAACGCGCGCGCGTGATGGTGGAGAAATCCGAATAACGCAGCTTGAGTTGCAGGGTGCGGGCTAATAGCGCGTGCTCGCGCAGGCGGCGGCCCACCATTTCCGCGAGCTTGGCCAGGGTGGATTCGAGCTGTGCGCGGTCGGCGGTGTCTTCGGAAAAAGTATGTTCGTGGCTGATCGATTTGGGACCGGTATCCTCGCCGATTTCGGTATCGTACCAGCCGCCCGCATCGAGGCCGCGCGATTTTCCGGCCAGAGCCAAGCCCCATTTCCCAAAATGCTCTTCGAGAAACGCTTCGTCGAGACGAGCGAGATCGCCCACTTTGCGGATGCCGAAGGCGTGCAGGTTCTTCTCTGTCACTTTGCCGACGCCGGGAACCTTGCGCACATCGAGCGGCGCGAGAAAGGCTGGTTCCGTCCCGGGGATCACCCACAAAGCACCGTTAGGCTTGGCCTGATCGGACGCGATCTTGGCTACCATGCGGGACGCGGCGATGCCGATGGAGCAGTTCAAATTCGTCGCCGCCTTCATGCGTTCGTGCAGCAGGTGAGCGGCCTTTAACGGAGGGCCGTACAGGCGTTCGGCGCCCGTGATATCGAGATAGGCTTCGTCCACCGATGCCATCTCCACCAGCGGCGAAAAGGCTTGCAGCACTTCATACACCTTGCCCGAATACTCCCGATAACGCGGCGGGTGGCCGTCGACGAAGACGGCTTGCGGGCACAGTTTGTAGGCAGTACGCAGCGGCATGGCCGAATGCACGCCAAATTTGCGCGCTTCGTACGAGGCGGCCGAGACCACGCCGCGCTCGTTGGGACGGCCGCCCACGACCACCGGTTTGCCCTTCAACGATGGATCGTAGAGTTCTTCCACGGATACGAAGAAGGCGTCCATATCGACGTGGAAATAGGTCCGCACGGATTCTATGATGGCAGATCGGTTTATGCGCTTCTACCCGCCGGCAGAACACGGGCGCGCAGATGCCGGCCCCGCGGCGCCCGGCTGGTCCCCATCCTCATGAAGCGGATTTCAAAACGGGAATCCGGTCCCGGGCCGGCGGCAGCGCGGGAAAATCGGTGTAGGGGCTTGTCTGATACCAGTAGGCGACGGAGTAGAAGCAATCGGCGCGGTCGTTGGCATGTCCGTGTTCCATGGTGTGCTTCAGATACTTCGTGAACGTCACCGGGTTATCGGCGTGCCATCGGTAGAGACAGTAGCGGCCGCCCGCCAACTCGGGAGCGACGATGAACGGCGCCCCATTGTAGAGGTGCGCGAACGGGACGGAGCCATCGCGGCCGCCGAAATCCCACGCGCCGTTGAAATAATCTTCGGAGCCGGTACCCGTGATCGCCGGCGCGGCTTCGTCGTCGATGAAGATCATATCGTCGCCCTCGCCCATCCATCCGTCGCGGTTCTGGAGCACGCCCAGGGTGACGCCCATCAGATGGCCCGCGCCGCGCGTTTCCATGTAGACGTAGTTCTGATGCCCCTCCAGGTTGAGCTTGGGCGCTCCGGCGGCGAACTGCGCGGCGGAATTCGGCGCCGCCTGCCGGTACTGCGCGTGGAAATATAACGCGCGCTCCGGCAACGCCGGAACCAGTTGATAATCGATGTTGGAATAGAAAGCGCCCACGCGCGCGGAGCCTTCATTGGTAACCGCGATGCGCGCCGACCGGCGAAAGGGCATCGCGAAATAACAGTTGAGCGCCTTGACGGACGAGCAATTCAAAAACGCCGATTGGTAGACGAAATACTGTCCCAGATTGAGTCCGAAGAAGTCGCCTACCGGAGTTTCAACGCTCGGCTTGGCGCTGCCGTCCCAGAACATGCGGAGCACCAGTTCCTTGAGATGATTGCCGCTCTGCGCCGCGATGGTGAACCAGATGTGGGTGACCACGCCCGGTCCGGCGGCGGCGAAGACCTCGCGCGTCTCGCCCGGTTCGATAACCCAGCGGTCGGCATTCCCGCCGGTGCGGTCGTAACTGGATTGCTTCAGCGAGCGGTAGTCCTGAGAGCGGGCGTATTCGGGAAGATGAAATTCGTTGGCGGATGCGGGCGGAGTTTGCGCCGGCGCATCCGCGGTTAGGGCAGCGCCGGCGATGCCAAGGCCGGCCACGCGGCTAAGAAAGTTTCGACGGAGTGGGTTTTCAGGCATGGCCCCTCACTCCGTCTATGATGGCACGAAGTCCGATAATGGAATGGCAAGCCCATGGCTTTACCGGTGCAGAGCCACTGAGATCATGGCCAGCGTGGACGATCCGCTTTGCGCCAGTTCCTTCTCACGCTGAGAACTCGGGAGCGCCTGCCCGATAGAGCCTTCGCCCGTCCAAATCTGGGCCAGGAAATACTCTTCGCCGTAGCGATGGAATACCAGGCGTGCGGGCTCGTCCATTTTCTTGCCTATGAGGTGCATCGTGGTTATGGTCTTGGCTGCGGATCCTTTCATCAAGCTGATTCGCGCCACCGCGCCGCTTGAATATTCGTCGACCATGTAAGCGCCCGCGGGCATCGCGCTGGAGCCGACATAGAACTCGAACGGCACAGCGGCCCTTACGCCACTTTGCGCATGCACGGAAACGACGGCCGCGAGCGCGATTCCAAAGCTGAGAATTCGACTAACTTGGTTTTTCATATTGACCTCCTTTGGTCGAGCCGGTATATGCACTGCGTGTGCCAATCTGTAAGTGCTTAGTTTTGTTATGATCATGCGCGCGCGAACCCGCCGCTCGCTATCCGTTCGGATAGCGTGGCAATCGTTCGGATAGCTCCGTCGCGCTATACTGATCGGCGATGCCGGCGAATCGGAATCCGCTACTCGAGATCAGCGCCGCCATTCAGTCCACGCGCGATGTGGAGACTCTCGAAAAGAAGATTTTGGAAATCGTCTCCCGTACGTTGTATGCCGATCGCGGGGCGATTCTGCTGTTGGGCGATAGCGGCGAGCAGTTTGCTTCGGTATGTGGATGGGATTCCCGGGAAGAGCTGAACCGTCCCGCCGAATATAGCCGCGCCATTATTAACCGGGTGCTGCGGGAAAAGACGCCGCTGCTCTCCAATCGGGACTCTTCGATAGCGCCGGGCGCGGATCGGATCACGGCGGCATTGTGTGCGCCGCTGGTCGTCTTCCAGCGGGTTCGGGGAGTGATCTATCTCGATAGCACCGATCCCCAGGCGCATTTTGAACCCGAGCAGTTGGAGTGGCTCTCGGCCATCGGCGGCATCGCCGCACTGGTGCTGGAGAACGCGCGGCGGATCGAGTGGCTGGAAGGCGAAAACCAGCGGCTGCGCGCCGAGATCGCCGTGGATCACCAGATGGTTGGCGGCGGGCCCGCCATTCGCGAGATGGAAAAGTTCATCGCCCGGGTCGCGCCCACCGATTCCACTGTTCTGGTGCGGGGTGAAAGCGGCACGGGAAAGGAGCTGGTAGCGCGCGCCATCCATCGCAACAGCGCGCGCTCCGACAGGGCTTTCGTGGCCATCAATTGCGCCGCCATTACCGATACTCTCTTGGAGAGCGAGCTATTCGGCCATGAAAAAGGCGCCTTCACCGGCGCCACGGGCCAGCAGAAGGGCAAGCTCGAGCTGGCCGATGGCGGCACGCTGTTTCTGGACGAAATTGGCGAGCTTGCGGCGGGACTTCAGGCCAAGCTTCTGCGAGTGTTGCAGGAACGTGAATTCGAGCGCGTGGGCGGCACCCGCCCCATCCATGTGGACATCCGGTTGATCGCCGCTACCAATCGGGATTTGAAAGCGGCCATTCAATCCGGAACCTTTCGCCAGGACCTGTATTATCGGCTAAATGTGGTGACACTGACCACGCCGCCGCTCCGTCAGCGGCGAGAGGATATTCCGCTGCTGGCGTCCCATTTCACGCAGATGCACGCGCGCAAGGCGCGGCGCCAGGTACACGGCGTTTCGGACGCGGCGTTGGCCTATCTCATGCAATACGATTGGCCCGGGAACATCCGTGAATTGGAGAACGCGCTTGAGCGGGCCGTGGTCCTTGGCTCCGCCGAATGGGTCCTGCCCGAAGATCTGCCCGAAGAGTTAGTCGAGACCGAACCGGCCGGCGGCGCCGAGACGCGTTATCACGAGACCGTCAAGGAATCGAAGAAGGACCTCATTGTCAAGGCCGTTCAGCAGACCGGGGGCAACTACACGGAAGCGGCCCGGCTGCTGGGCATCCATCCCAACTACCTGCATCGCCTGATCCGCAATCTGAACCTGAAAGCGGAGCTGCATAAAATTCCGGCTGGCGCGGCTCGATCATAGGCATGCGTTGCCCGCGAAACTGCAAACTTCCGGATAGTCGTCGCCCGGCCTGGTAAGAAGCAGTCCGGAGCACATGTACTCGGCGCCGGAACTCCCGGCAGGCCGGCTGCGCGCTCTCGCGGCGCCACGATTCCCAGGCATAAAGTCCCAGCGCCATGCCGCCGATATACGTACAGCAGGGTAGATGCCAGCCGTCGATACCAAATATTTCAGCAAGGTCCCGTACGAATCGGGTTCGGAAATCGAGTTTCCTTGGGGTCTTCCGGCGTTTGAATCCAGCCGGAAGTTTGTCCTTCTCCGTTTTCGCAGAACGGACCCTTTGCTATTTCTTCAGAGCCTGGAAGAGCGGGACCTGTGTTTTCCGGCGCTACGCGCGCTGGCCGTGGACCCCAGCTATCAGATACGCCTGGAAAAGGAAGATCTGCGCCGTCTGGATTTGCCGGCGTCGCGGCAGCCCCGCCCCGGCGAGGAGATCGAATGCCTCGCTCTGGTCACTTTGCGGGAAATGGCGGCGACCGCCAATCTTCTGGCCCCGGTCGTGATCAACCTGCGCAATATGCGGGCGGTTCAGGCCGTAGGGGCTGAATCCTACTCGCTGCAATATCCGCTTACGTCCCTGGGAAAGGCGCGCGCATGCTCATGATGTCGCGCCGCGCGGGCGAAGTCATTCTGATTGGCGAGGATATTGAAATCGTGATTGCGCGGATCGGACGTTCCCGTGTCACGGTAGGTATTCGCGCGCCGCGGCAAACGCCAGTGGCGGCGGGCGAAGTCAAATTAGTCGAGGAGGAGAATCGGACCGCGGCGGGCAATCTATCGGCGGTTGATCTCTCCAAACTCATAGCCCGGCTTAAGCCAGCCTCAAGTTCTTCCGCTTCGCGCCGAAGAGGGAATTAACTGGCAAGACGCCAACACACACAATGAAAGGATTTCTCGAATGTCAATTTCGTTTCAAACTAACGTAGACTCTCTAATCGGTCAACAAAACCTCAACACCACGGAGGCTTTTCAGAGCACGACCATTCAACAACTTACATCCGGCTACCGGATCAACTCCGCGGCCGATGACGCCGCCGGTCTGGCCGTCGCCAATGGCTTTCGCAGCAGCGAGGCGGAACTCACGCAGGGCGTGCAGAACGCCAATAACGGCATCAGCACCATGCAAATCGCCGACGGCGGCATGAACAACATTTCTCAGATGTTGGATACCCTGCGTTCCCTATCGGCGGAATCGGCCTCGGGCACATTCACCGGCGACCGCAGCATCCTGAACAACGAATTTCAAAGCCTGTTGGGGGAAGTCGATCAGCAGGCTCAAGCCGTTGGTCTGAACCAAGGTGGCCAGTTCGCCAAAGCGCTCTCTGTGTATGTGGGCGGCGGCAAAGATACTACCACTGGCGGGTTCTCGGCATCCAACGGAACCGTAAATCTTAACCTGACCGGAGCGACAGTAGATACGCAAAGCCTCGGACTGAAGGGCTTCCAGGCAGTGGCTGGAACCACCGATCTGAGCGCGGCCTCCTCAACTTCGGTGGCCAACATCGCCGGCAATACCGCCAACACGACAGTGACCAGCGGTTACACCGAATTCGATTTCTCCGGGCCCGGTTTTTCCGACGGCAGCCAGGCGAAGGTCTCAGTGAACCTGGCCGGCGTCACGGATATGAACACCCTGGTTGACGCTATCAATAGCGCCATCACTGCTGCGGGCAGCAGCAGTGGCGCAGCGGCATCGGCTTTCCAGAGCGCCGGCATCGTCGCTTCCGTACACACCGACGCCAGCGGCGGACAGGAACTGGCGTTCACTTCCAGCAACGCGGCGTTTCAGGTCCAGGCGGGCGACCAGATGGCCAACGCGCTCATGGGCAATCTATCCAGCGGCACAACCGGCGCGGCGATCACCGCCACGGTTACCGGCGGCTCCACCGCGACCGCGAGTACGACCGTCGCCAGCCCAACCAGCGTCGCTTTCCAGATCAGCGGCGGGGGCTTGACCAGCCCGGTCACTCTGAACCTCGGATCGGGTTCTACCACCGAAGGCGCGGCTGCTACCGACATCATCAATCAAGTCGCCGGCAATACCGCTTTGAAAGCGGCAGGCATCACGGTCAGCCAAGCGGCGGCCGCAAATTCGCCGCTGGTCTTCACGGATGCCAAAGGCGACCAGATGAACGTCGAAGTGACCGGGGATACCGCTAACGCGCTCGGCTTTGGTTCCTTCGTGGCAGGCGCCACGCCCACGGCGGCAGATTATACGACAGTCACGGGCGGCTCCTATACCGCGGCTGCCGGGAACGTCGTTTTGGGATTCTCATTCAATGGCGGAGCCTCGATTACCATCCCTACCGTAGTGACGACCACCAGCAGCACCGCTACAGGTCTTGCCGATGCCATCAATTCCGGAATAGCGGGCAATACCTCCCTGCAGGCCGCGGGCCTGAAGGCTACTGTTTCGGGTGGAGCAATTACCATTTCATCCACCAACGGAACTGCGTTTCGCCTGAGCGCCAGTACGAGCACCGCGGATGCCGGTTTTGGTACTAGCGCCGCCGCCGCTTATGCCGGCGCCACCGTGGCGTCCGCCACATCCACCTACGATGATGCGAATGGCGTGTCCAATACTGGGGCGCTAACCTTCGGACCCATGCAATTCGGCAGCGACACCCAAGCCATCACGCTTTCGGCGAATAACAGCGACGGCACGATGGAATCGAAAACCATCACGCTGCAGAACAATACCACCGCCAATACCGGGCAGAGCATCGATTCGGCCGTTAGCTACATTAACCAGCAGCTTCAACAGACCAACAACCCGACCCTGCAGAGTATCGTCGCGGTCAAACAGGATGTTAGCGGCGTGGAGAAGATCAATTTTGTAAGCTCTCTCAACTCGTTCAGTCTCAGCGCCGGTGTTTCGCCGAATGGTAATGGATTCTCCGGGGCCGCCGGCAGCACGGTGGCTTCGAGCACTCTGGGAACCGGCACCACAGTCTCTATCGATACGCAGCAAAACGCCATCCAGGCGGTCGCGGCTTTAGCCGTAGCAGTAACCAAACTGGGCAGCGCTCAAGCTGAAGTCGGTACGGGCGAAAACCAGCTGAACTACGCCATCGGTCTGGCACAGTCTCAGATCACCAACTTTTCGGCAGCCGAATCGCGCATTCGTGACGCCGACGTGGCCGCCGATGCCGCCAACCTGACCAAGGCACAGACATTGCAGCAGGCCGGCGTCGCGGCCCTGGCGCAAGCCAATGCCGAACCGCAGGCGATTCTCCACCTGCTGCAGGGATAAAGAACTTCAATCCGGCGGCCACTCGGAGGGGCGGCCGGGTTAAAGCTTAGGCGGGAAATGGACGATGAGTCTGTATCCCGCCTAAGGAGGCGTTATGGCAACATCCAGCAGCGCGTTATTTACCGGTACCAGCGCGTTCTCCAGCAGTTTACAAAGCGCGATCACCAGAGAGGTGCAGATTGCCTCTCTACCCATTACCAAGCTCACCAGCGACCAAACCGACCTGACGAGTCAATCCAACGCGCTTGGAACCGTAAATTCCGCCTTTACCAACTTGCAAACGGCCGTGCAGGGTATCGATCAGGCCGTCAGCGGGTCTTCCTTCACCGCCAATGTCTCCGATCCCTCTGTCTTGAGCGCCAGCATCTCGGACGGCGCGGCTGAAGGCAACTATTCCGTCCAAGTCCAGGATATTGGCGCTTATGCAACCAGTCTCAGTTCGAGTACCTGGGTGGATGCGGCCGGCGCGGCCCAAGTCCTCCAACTGGTCGTCGGCGGTCAGACATACAGCGTCACCCCCAGCGACAACAGCGCCGCCAGCGTAGCCTCCGCCATCAACTCGCAGTACGGCGATCTGGTCCAGGCCACCGTTGTTAATGTCGGCTCCAATGCCGCTCCCGACTACCGGATCGCGCTGCAGAGCGCCACTCTCGACGGCAACCCTGTAGATCTAACGCTTAACGGGACCAGTCTACAAAAGCAGCAAATCACTGGCCGGCCGGCGCAGTACGAAGTGAACGATTCGGGGTTGACAGTTAACAGTAATTCTCGCAGCGCCACTATCTCTCCCGGGGTCACGGTCAATCTGCTCGCCAGCAGCACGACCCCCGATAACATAACCGTCGAGCGCTCCTCGACCACTCTCGCCAACGCCCTTAGCAACTTCACTTCCGCTTACAATGCGGCGGCGACCGCGGTAGACGCGCAGCGCGGCCAGAACGCGGGCCCATTGCAAGGGCAGAGCGTTATCTTCGATCTTTCCCGGGCGCTCGGCTCCATCGGTAGTTACAACACGGCGGGGGGCACGGTGAACGGTCTTCCCGGCCTGGGGCTTACGCTTAACCCGAACGGTCAATTGACCTTTGACGAATCCACTCTCTTGGGCGCCGATCTGACGAATTCTTCCGCTATCAACTCCTTTCTCGGCTCGGCCGCCGGAGGTGGATTTCTGCAGAGCGCTAGCAATACCCTTACCAGTATGTTAGATCCTTCCACGGGAGAAATTACGGATGCGCAAAACGCCATGACCAACGAGATCTCCCAGATCGGCTCCCAAATTACTACCCAGCAGGCTCAAATCAATTTGCTCCAGACCAATTTGACTAACCAGATGGCTTCAGCCGACGCCTTGATATCCAGCATGGAGCAGAAGTACAGCTATCTAAACAGTCTGTTCTCCGCAACCCAGACAGCCGATATCCAGATTGCCAATGGATAGCCAAGCTCATAGCGCGATTCGCCATGCCGTTTCCTCCGGAGAGTTCGCCAAAGCCTTGGATCTTTGGACGGCCTACGCCGGCCAGGTGTCAGCCGAAATCGATGCCGGAACCTGCTCCGAGGAGCGCCTGGCGCAAATCCGCGAGCTCCTGGAATGGACCCGCGGCGTAGTGATCTGCGCTCACGCGCACGCCCGCCACGCGTTAAATACCAGGCTGACGGAACTCCACGCTGCGGCCGCATACGGTTCGCGGTTTCGCTAAGCCAACTCAGTCCGCCCCTGACGGGTACGGGACCGGAGCATTTCCTTCGCCGGAAGAACGTATATAATACGACATTACCCTATGAAGAACCTGCTCCTAGCTTTGCTCCTGATAAGCGCGTGCGTGCTCGCCGAAGCCCCTTCAGCCGTCGCCATCCGCAACGCCAAAATTGTAACCGTGAGCGGCCCCGTAATCGCCAAGGGTACCGTGGTCCTGCGCAATGGACTCATTGAAGCGGTCGGCGAAAGCGTCCAAGTTCCCGCCGACGCGTGGGTAGTGGATGGCGAAGGACTCACCGTATATCCCGGCTTAATCGATGCGCTCAGCACGGTCGGCATGCCCGGTGCGGCGCCCATCGCGGCGGCCGGCCGTGGCGCCGCCGGCGGAGGCCGCAACGCACAAGCCACGCCCGCCACTCTGGCCGCCGCGGCTGCGCCCATGCCTCGTTCCAATGGTCCCGAAGATCGCCCGCAGACCACAAGCTGGCTGGTTGCAGCCGACGAAATCCAACCCACCGACCGGCGCATTGAAACCGTTCGCGGCGCGGGCGTCACCACCGCGGTCGCCTTTCCGACGCGCGGCATTTTCGCGGGCCAGGGCTCGATGATCGATCTGATCTCGGCTGAAAAATCCGGCGAGATGGTGGTGGCTTCTCCCGTTGGGCAATACATCGCTCTAGGGGGCGGCCGCGGATTCGGCGGAGGTGGCGGCGGTGGATTCCCCGCCTCGCTCATGGGCGTGCTCGCCTATATCCATCAGGTTTATCTCGACGCCGAGCACTACACGTGGGTCAAGGCGGCTTACGATAAGAACCCCAGCGGTATGCAGCGGCCGCAATACGACCGTGCCCTGGAGGGCGTTATCGATTCCAAGCGCATCCTGCTGCCGGCCAATCGCATGGTGGAGATCGATCGCATGATCCACTTCTCCGCCGAGTTGAAACAGCCGACCGTTTTATATGGCTTGCGCGAGGCCTACCGGCCGGAATCTGTCGAGTTGCTCAAGAAAGCCGGACTCCCTGTGCTGGTGAGTCTGAAATGGCCCGAGCCGGGCCGCGGCGCCGATGTCCATCTCGAGGATGAAACCTTGCGCCAGCTCGAGACCTACGATCTCGCGCCCGCCGCGCCCGCGCTGCTGCAGAAAGCGGGCGTCAAGTTCGCGCTCTACTCCGATGGAATCGACGCCCCGCGCGACCTGCAGCGCGCCGTCAAAAAGGCCATGGACGCCGGCCTCTCGCGCGAGGATGCCGTGCGCGCGCTGACGCTGACCCCCGCCGAGATTTACGGTGTCGCCAACCGACTGGGCAGCATCGAGAAGGGCAAGATTGGCAATCTGGTAGTGACCAAGGGCGACATCTTCGAGAACAGTACGAAAATTGAGATGGTGTTCGTCGATGGTAAGAAATATGCGCCCGCGCCCGACGCAACCGGCGGCCGGGGCGCGGCGGCGACCGATAATCCGGGAGGGAATCAATGAAAAAGCTATTATTGGCCGCACTGGCGGCCGCGCTCGCAGTCGTAACCCCACTGTGCGCCGAGACAATCGTCATTCGTAACGCTGTTATTATGACGGTCACCAAGGGCACGGTACATGGTTCGATCGTGGTGAAGGACGGCAAAATTGCCGACGTGGGCGAAAAAGTGATGGAGCCCACGGGCGCGACCATCATCGACGCCGGCGGCCAGTACGTGATTCCGGGGATCATCGATTGTCACTCGCACATCGCGGGCGATGGCGGCATCAACGAAGGCAGCGTGTCAGTGTCTTCCATGGCCAATATCAAGGACATCATCAACCCCGAAGATGTTGCGATTTATCGCGCGCTCGCGGGTGGAGTGACTACCGCTAATATTCTGCACGGCTCGGCTAACTCCATCGGCGGACAGACCATCGTGCTCAAAATGCGCTGGGGCAAAGACGCGCAGTCGATGATTTTCGAAGGCGCCAAACCGGGCATCAAGTTCGCCCTGGGCGAAAACGTGAAGCGCTCCGGCAACCCGCAGGGCGGCCGCGGCGCTACCGGCACGGTCGTTCAGGCGCGCTATCCCGCCACGCGCATGGGAGTGGAAGACGTGATCCGCGAGGCCTTCAACGAGGCCAAGGCGTACAAGGCTGAGTGGGATAACTACAAAGCGCAAGTGGCCCGCGGCGAGCACCCCATTCCGCCGCGTACCGATCTCAAACTGGAGCCGTTGAAAGAAGTGCTGGAAGGAACCCGCTATGTGCATGCGCATTCCTACCGCGCCGACGAGATTCTGATGCTGATGCGCGTGGCCGACGATTACGGTTTCAAGATCCGCACTTTTCAACACGTGCTCGAAGGCTATAAGGTCGCCAAGGAAATCGCGGCGCACGGGGCCGGCGGTTCCACCTTCAGCGACTGGTGGGATTACAAGGTGGAAGCCGTCGACGCCATTCCATACAACGCCGCCATTATGGCCAAGGCAGGCGTCGTAGTCAGTCTCAACAGCGACGATGCCGAGTTGATGCGCCACCTTAACACCGAAGCCGCCAAAACTATGAAGTATGGCGGCATGAGTGAGACCGAAGCGTTAGCGATGGTAACCCTCAATCCTGCCAAGCAATTGGGAATCGATAACCGCGTCGGCTCGATTGAAGTGGGCAAGGATGCCGATCTGGTGCTATACGATAAGTACCCTCTGTCGGACTATGCCAAGGTGCAGAAAGTACTCATCGACGGCGCCGTCTACTTCGACCGCGACAAGGAACTTAGCGCGCGCGCGGGAGAAGCCGCCGCCAAGCAGAAACTGATAGACAAACTGAAACAGCAACAGCCACAGAATGGCGGCCGCGGCGCCCGCGGCGGGAGGATCGGATGAAGTTAGCGGGCATGTTATTAATAAGCGCACTGACCGCTCTGGCCGGCGCCAACGATAGCTTCCTGATCCGCGACGCGGATGTATACCCGGTGACCGCCAAAGAGATGAAGGGCGTTTGCGTCCTGATCAAGGATGGAGTCATCGCCGAGATCGCGCCTAAGATCGCAGCTCCCAAGGGGATGAAGGTGGTCGAGGGTAAAGGCCTGCGCGTGTATCCGGGTTTGATCGATTCGGACACCAGTCTGGGACTACAGGAAATCGAGTCGGTGCGCGAGTCGGTCGATACCGGTGAGTTGGGCGAGTTCATGCCCCAGCTTCGCGCACTAGTGGCAGTGAATCCGGCGAGCGAGCACTTCGGCGTGGTTCGCGTGAACGGCATCACCAGCGCGATGACGTTTCCCGGCGGTGGTGGCGGCGGTGGACGCGGAGGCGGGCGCGGCCAATCGATCTCCGGGCAGGCGGCGCTGATCCACACCGATGGCCTGACATGGGAAGAGATGGAGATCAGCCGCTCCGCCGCGCTGCAACTGACTTTCCCCAGCGTAGGCGGAGGCGGACGCCGCGGCGGGGGTGGCGGGCTGCCGGACGAAGTTTTGGCGGAGATGGGCGGCGGCGCCGGCGCAGGCGCGAATGCTCGCCGGAGTGTCGACGAGACCATCGCCAAGATTAACGACTTTTTCGACGAAGCGCGGCGGTATAAGGCGGCGAAGGCAGCCAATCCTCCCGGCTTTGTTCCCGATCTGAAGCTGGAGGCCATGATCCCGGTGCTCGACGGCAAGGTTCCGGTGGCTGTTTCGGCTACCCAGGCCGATGCCATTCACGATGCCATTCAGTTCGCCGACAAGCAACATGTCCGCATTGTGATTATGGGACCTCGCGAGATAGGCAAAGTAGGTCCCGAGCTGAAATCTCACAATATTCCCGTAATTCTGGGCCGCGTGCTGGCGCTACCGGAACACCAGGACGACGCCTACGAAGCGGCCATGGCTCTCCCCGCGGAATTCTACAAAGCGGGCGTCAAGTTCGCTTTTGGCACGTTCACTAACGAGTTTGTCCGCAATCTGCCCTATCAAGCCGCCGCGGCGGTGGCCTTCGGCTTACCGCAGGATGAGGCTCTCAAGGCGATTACGATCAATCCCGCGGAGATCTGGGGACAGAGCGACAAGATAGGCTCAGTGGAAAAGGGTAAGTGGGCCGATCTGCTGGTCACCAATGGAGACCCGCTCGAAATTCAGACTAAGGTCGAGCACGTGTACGTCAAAGGCAAAGAAGTCGACCTGACCAATAAGCAGACCCGGCTCTACGACAAGTACATCAGCCGCCAGTAGCGGTACGCTCTATCTTTTTGGGCAGGTCGTCGACCTGTCGGCCGATCGCGCCCTCTGATCCGGGCTGCCGCTGAGCGCGAGCCGTTCTAATTGTGCCAGCTGAAATGCTAGACAGGGTACGGTTTAATCGTTTCACTTGCGGCTTGACACCGATACTGGGTTCTGGCACGCTGTAGGATCTCATGGCGACTATTAAGGAGGTAGCGGTCAAGGCGGGGGTTTCGGTCGCTACCGTTTCCTACGTGCTCAACGATTCGCGTAAGGTGCGGCCGGAAACCGGGCAACGGGTCATGTGGGCGGCGAAGGAGTTGGGTTATCTGCCCAACACCGCGGCGCGCAGCCTGGTGGTGGGACGAAGCTCGATTGTGGGGTTGATCGTACCCGATATCGGCAATCCGTTTTTTCCCGAAATCACGAAGGCATTCCAGGAAGAGGCGAACATCTTCGGAATGGAAACGATCGTGATGAATACCAACAACGATCCGCAGCGCACGAGGAATATAGTGGAGCGACTCTTAGGCATGCAAGTGCCGGGCGCTGCCTTTCTGACCTCTCAGGTGGACACGCCGCTCAAGGAGTTCTTGGCGAAGAAGGGAATGTCGGCCGTATATCTGGGCTTTGGCGCGGCGGACGGGAATAGCGGCAACGTTTCCTTCACGCAGCGAGAGGGAATTCTGGAAGGCGTGGAACACCTGGCCGGGCTGGGCCACAAACGGGTCGGCTTCATTGGCGGCCCGGCGGACGGAGTTTTCGCGCAGGGCCGCAAGGCGGCCTTTGTGGAAGGCGCGCGCGCCGCCGGGATGGAAATGCGGATGGTAGATTCCGATTTTACGGTGCAGGGCGGTTACTTCAGTTGCTCGCGGTTGCTTTGTGGCTTTGAAGCAACAGCGGTGATGGCGGCCAACGACTTGATGGCTATCGGCGCCATGCACTGTGCGTACGACCGCCAGATCCCAGTGCCGGCGGCGCTGTCGGTGATCGGGTTCGACGATATTACTTTCGCTCAGTTCACTCAGCCGGCTCTCACCACGATCGCGGTACCGCGGGCGGAGATTGGCCGACTGGCGTTTCAATCGCTGTGGAAGCTGATCGAGGAGCCGGGGCAGGGCGGATGCGATTACGAGGTGAAGACGAGGCTGGTGATACGGCAGACTACGGCGCCGCCCGTGGAATGATCAGGCGCTAAGCCGCATCCAGCACGTCCCTGATTTTCGACAGCAGCGTATCCGGCGTGAAGGGCTTGTGCAGGAAATCCCGCGGCGCGTCCCCGGCCACGCCGATCGCATTATCCCTGTACCCGGACATATATAGGACTTTTAAGCCGGGCGTGCGCGCCTCCAGCTCCTGGCCCAGCTCGAAGCCCGTCATCTGCGGCATCACTACATCCGTAAGCACCATATCGATTTTATGCGCGTTCTTCTCGTATGCCGCCAGCGCCATCACGCCGTTATTGGCCTCCAGCACGTCGTATCCATTGGATTTCAACACCGCCAGGACCAGCTTGCGGACGCCTTCTTCATCGTCCACCAGCAGGATAGTCTCGGACCCTTTGGCCGACCCCTTGCGCACAAGCTCGACCGGCGCCTCCTTGACCCGCGGCAGATAGACTTCGAAGATCGTGCCGCACCCGGGCTGGCTGTAGACCGTCACCGCGCCATCGCTCTGCTTGACAGCTCCGTACACCGTGGACAGTCCGAGGCCGCTACCTTTGCCGGGACTTTTGGTAGTAAAGAATGGCTCAAACAAACGCGACCTGGTCTCGGCGTCCATTCCTATGCCGGTATCGCTAATCGCCATCATCACGTAGGGTCCGGGATTCAGACCCAAATTCTTCCCTGCGGGGCCGTCCTCCAGATCGACGCTGGCGATTTCGATTACCAGTTTCCCTCCGTTCGGCATGGCATCGCGCGCATTCGTGGCAAGGTTCAGAATCACCTGCTCCATCTGCGACGCGTCGGCCCTCACCCGTCCGGCGCCGGGCGCAATCAACAAAGTCAGCTCGATGCCATTCCCGAGAAGCCGCCGCAGCAGAGGTTCCATATTGGTTGCTACGGCGCCCAGATCGAGCACTTTCGGCTGCGCCGCGGAGCCGCGGCTGAAGGCGAGCAAATGGCGCGTCAGACTGGCGGCGCGATCGGCCGCATAGATCACTTCATCCACGAAGCGCCGCAATGGACTGGATTCGGGGACCTCGGCGCGCATCAATTCCGCGTATCCGGTAATCACCGTCAGCACGTTGTTGAAGTCGCCCGCTATGCCGCCCGCCAGCCGTCCAACCGCGTCCATCTTCTGTGCGTGCGTGGCCTGTTCCTCCAGCTGCCTCCGTTTGCCGATATCGCGAAACACCAGAATCGCGCCGCGCACGCCGCTCGATTCATCCCGCACCGGCGACGCGCAATGCTCCACCGGCGTCTCTACGCCCTTGCGGGAAATCAAAGCGGCGCTCTCCTGCATCGCGCCGGAGCGTTCACGCAAGACGCGGTTCAGGGGATTTTCGATCGGCTCGTGGGTCTTTTCGTCCACCAGCTTCAAAACTTCGGCGGCCGGCTTGCCCCGCGCTTCTTTTCGCGGCCACCCGGTCAACGTCTCGGCCACGGGATTTAGGAACGTGATATTGCCATCGCGGTCGGTGGCCGCCACCGCTTCGCCGATGCTTGAAAGCGTCGCCGCCAGCAATCGCCGGCTGTCGCGCCATGAGGCGGTTACCCATGTGATCAGGATGGCCAGCGGTAGAAACGCCGCGAAGCGGGTAAGGCTGGTCATCAGCCCGGCATTCTGCCGCAAGAAGAAAAAGAAGATGGCGATCGCCGACGCGGCTGTCGCCATGAATCCGCCGGCGCGCCCGTAATACCACGCGCTGAGCCACACCGCCACAATGAACAGGATGAAGATGTCCGGTTCCAGCCAGGGCCTCAGCGCAAATGTTGCCAATACGGCGATCGCTGTCAATGCTAACGCGAAAATGCTGCTGTTCAGAGGCGAGCGCGGAATTGAATCCACAAACTTGCAGAATACTACAGGCGCTTTCCGGCTGCCGGTAGAATCAATACAAAGGCTTCTCCCCCGGCGGCCGTGTTTTCCAGCGGCGATGAATCCACAGCCATTGATCGGGATAGGCGCGTATGATGCTTTCGAGTACGCGCTGCAAAGCTTCGGTATCGCGCGCTGCATCGCCAGTCATCTCAACCGGGGGATAGAAGCGCAGCACGTAGCGCCGCTCCTCCGCGGACCACAGCGCGAAGCCCGGAATCACCGCCGCCCCGCTGCGCGCCGCCAGCTTGGCGAACCCTGTGCCGGAGCAGGCCGGAATCCCGAAGAAATCCACGAATACGCCACCATCGGGCGACGAATTCTGATCGATCAGAATGCCCACGGCTTCATTGGCGGCCAGAGCTTTTAGAATCGGCCGCGCGAGATCGCGCTTGCCGACGATCCGGTTGCCCGAGAGCGCGCGGCGGCGCTCCACCATGCGATCGATCCAGGCATTATCGAGCGGCCGCACCACCACATTCATCGGCTTGGCCAGGATTGCGTGCGCGAAGGCGCTCAGCTCCCAATTGCCCAGATGAGCGGTGGCGAAGAGGACGCCGCGCCCGGCCCGCAGAGCATGCTCAAAATGCTCCGCGCCTTCGCAGCGGATCCATTGGTCGACGTTGCCGCGATGAATCGCCGGAAATTTCGCGAAAGCCACCAGCACGCGGGCGATGGACCGGAATCCGGCGTTTAAAATCTTATCGATTTCGTCCGCGTCCGCCTCCGGCATCGCGAAAGAAAGATTGCGCTTCGCAACCCGGCGTAGGCGCGGCAGCGCGATATCGAGCAGCGCCGAATAGAATCGCGCCAACCCGTTCGCCACCGGCAGCGGCGCCCACTCAAGCGATTTCACCACCGCCAATGCCACGCAATACTCGAGGGCATTGCGGATTGCGGAGCGCTGGCGCATGAACACGCATCCTCTCATAGAATCGGGAGGGGATGGAAGCGATTTTAGCGTCAGGCAGGGTTGGCGCGAAGCGCGACTCGTCTTGCGTGATCACGATATGGGCGCGGGGCGGCTTCCAAACCCAGGCTGCGCCATTTTCATTGCAAGTATCTGCTCGAGCTCTCGGCGTTTCGAAGTGGGGATGGCGAACACGCCGCCTTCCACGGGGCCGCCCGAGAGGACAGAGGTAGACCCGGAAAGAATGAGCTTGTCGCCATCCCAACTGAAACGGTCGATTTGATCCCACCGCAGAAATCGGCGCGGATGCGGGGGAGTTGGTGGGAAATCGACGCCGCCTTCGAAGAACCGTACGCGAGGATGCCGCACGTAAGTCCACATCGGAGCGAGGGTTGCCACTAACGACAAAGCATCGATCTTTCGTTTCCAGATCAGCATCACAGCGACCAGGACAAGGTAGCCCACAATCACGGACCAGGTCAGGATCAGCCACTTGGTGGAACGGATCATTACTGCCAGCAGCGGCCTTCCCCGTTCGTTTGACACGCTCTCCATCGTAATCCTTTGTATTTCTATTCTCATCCGTATACGCGCAGGATGCCGAATCTTTGGATCAAAACATTCGCAGCGCGGGGGGATCCATAGCCAATAAGGTATGCTTTCAGTGATGCTGAGCGGCAAACTGCGAGAGCACGGCGTAATAGGCGCGGGCGGAGCGGGCTTCCCGACGTATGTCAAAGCGCAATCGCAAGTGGAGTTTGTGATTGCTAACGGCGCCGAATGCGAACCGCTAATTCATAAAGACGCGGAGATCATGAAGCATTTCCCGGGCGAAATCGTGGCGGGAATGGATCTGATGATGCAAGCGACCGGGGCGAAAACCGGCAAATTCGGGGTGAAGACGAAGAATGCGGAATCGGTGGAGGCGCTGAAGCGGTACGTGAAGAACGACCGCATGGAGTTCACGCTGCTGGGGGATTTTTATCCTTCCGGCGACGAGTATGAACTGGTCTATACGGCGACCGGCAGGCTGATTCCGCCGGCGGGAATTCCATTGCAGGTAGGCTGCGTGGTATCGAACGTAGAGACGCTGTATAACGTCTATCAAGCATCGCAGGGCAAGCCGGTCACGGAGACGTTTCTTTCGGTTTGCGGCGCGGTGAAGCGGCCGCAATCGTTTTGGGCGCCGGTCGGGATGACCTTTCGCGAGCTGATTCAAGCGGCGGGGGGCGCGACGGCGGGCGATATCGGCGTCTTCATCAGCGGAATTATGATGGGCACATTGACGTTCGATCTGGACGACGTAGTCACAAAGACAACCGGCGGATTGATTGTGCTGCCGGCCGATCACTATCTGATTACGCGGCGCACGCGCTCCATGCCGGAGATGCATCGCATCGGAAAATCGGCCTGCGATCAGTGCAGCTACTGCACCGAATTTTGCCCGCGCTACTTGTTGGGCTACGACGTGCAACCGCACAAAGTGATGCGCAGCCTGGGATTTACCACAACCGGGGCCGGCATATGGAATCAGTGGTCGGAGCTATGCTGCGCTTGCGGCTTATGCACGCTCTACGCGTGTCCGGAGGACCTGTACCCGAAGGAGGCTTGCGACCAGGGAAAGATGGATCAGCGCGCCGCGGGCTTGAAATTTGTGCAGGCGAAACCGGTGGAAGTCCATCCGATGAAGGAATACCGGCGCGTACCGCTGGCGCAGTTGCGGAAGCGGCTGCACATCGAACAGTACGAGCGGGACACGCCATACGAGGCGGTGAAATTCGAACCGGCGGCGGTGCGGATCAAGATGAAGCAACATGCCGGACAAGCCGCGACGCCGGTTGTGAGCGAAGGCGCAAAGGTAAAGAAGGG
Source organism: Bryobacterales bacterium (assembly GCA_963723015.1). GTDB lineage: Bacteria > Acidobacteriota > Terriglobia > Bryobacterales > Bryobacteraceae > PALSA-243. The sequence continues at coordinate 182 of CAVRPF010000025.1, read as the reverse complement.
GCAGGTGGTGGGCCGCGTGGAAGAGGGCAAACTCGGGGCGGATGTCCATGCGAGCATCGGCGGCGCGGTGCGGCGGGTGACGGCGGACGCCTTGGAGATTGTCGCGTAAGGACCGGGGAAACACATCATGGCGAAAAACTCGTTGGGATTAATCGAGCTGACCAGCATCGCGGCGGGATTTC
>CAVRPF010000024.1:0-30257 GCA_963723015.1 Bryobacterales bacterium | reverse complement strand
TCCTTACCCGTAGGCCGCGGATATCGGATCGGCCGCCCGAATCGGCTTACCGGCAACCGCCGGCGAGCCGGACAGAGCCATGCATCCCAGGATCGACGAATTCAGCAGCTTCCCGATGGCTTTCATCCCTCTCGCTCCCCGGTGGCCCGGAGCGCCGGGCCACGTGCATCGAGTATGAAGGTTCGGACTTAGGCCGTCACCACTTATGTAAGTAGTGTTCTTCGTCTGCGATAAATCGGAAGCGCAGCTAAGCCAATGGCCGCCAACCCGAATGAGACTGGCTCCGGAGTGGGGGCCGCTCCAAAATCGGGCCGGCGCTTGGATCCACGGTAGATACAAACGTAGTCGCGCCGGATGATAAGTTGAGCGCCAACACCTGCTGACTCTCCGGGGTCGATTGGAAGGCGTAAGTCGTTCCCCCCACGCTCACGATTGCGCTAATTAACGGCAGCGTGGGCGCTACAACCGTTGCGATCCCAGTAACTGGATTGATGCGATACAGATAAGGAGCGTCCATAAGGGTGACAGTTACGCCATCGGCGCCGAGCGTGTAAGTATCGAATGTCGAGTATAGCGCTCCGCCGATGGCATAGAAGCCCTCGTCGAAAAAGTCGGTGGTTCCATCGGGCTTGGTTACAAAGACATCGCTCGGGGCGGAAGGCATACCGGGGCTCCGATCAGCGTGGCCGCGCCAGTCGTCCTATTGACGGTGTATATGTTGTTATTAAAATCGGTTGCGTATAGAGTCCCTCCGAGTTCCGCCATGTCGTTGGCCAAATCGCCCAGCCCTGTGGGACCAATGAGAGAGACTACGCCATTTGCCGGGTTGATCGACTCCAGATAGCCCGAAATACTCAGAGCCAGAAACGATCCGCCCGGACCCATAACCAATCCATCTTGGGAATCCGGCGTATCCGGTCCAATTTGATTAAATCTCCCGCTGGTCAAATCCAACGTACCGAATTGTTGAAAATCGGTGATTGCATATACGATGGTCGCGGCTGCCGCTGGAGCCGTGAACAGAACCAGTACTTGCGAAACCGCTAACGCCAACAGGCAAATCCGTAATATGGCTTTCATTCGCTCTCTCCTGTGTCTTTTGTAGCTGGGAAATACCCCGTCACGTGCATAGAGTATGAGGCTTCGGGTGCAAGCCGTCACCACCTATGTAGGTAGTAAAGTCGCGGATTATCCGTGCGGCCGATATTTAGTGAACCGCGATCTGCACCGGAGTGCCTGTAATCCAGGCCGCGCTCACCTGGATGTTAGCCACTCCTTTTGCCGCGTCCGGCGGCACTCGAAAGTTCACTTGGTATCCATCGAGCGAGCCGGGAAAGCCGACTGCTCCGAGCACCTCGGCGGAATTCCCATTCACCGTCACCTCGACGGGCGAATTGACGCCAGCCAACGGACTTGATGGAAAGGATTGCCCGGGATCCACTGCGGGCGCCGTCGGGCCGAGTCCAGTAACAAATAGAGATAAGACCTCGCCCGCCGCAGCCGGCTTGGAAGGCGTCACAAGAGAGAAGTCGCTCGAATGGGTTACAGCAGGGCCGCCGGCGGCGATCAAAATCTGCGGCGCTGACATGGGAATCAAATAGGCTACCCACCTCTGTGTTCCGCCCCCATTTTGGCGGCGGTTCGCCGGGTCCTCTGTCATGGACGCCGCGCGCTGGACAGCCACTCCGGAAGGGTTCGCGGCCACACCCACTTGACCGCGAGCGCCGAAAAAGGCTCCCGTACCGCCAGTGATCACCAGATTATTTCCTCCCGATATACTCGACGGCGATCCAGGCGGCGCCGCGCCACCGGCGTATCCCTCGGCGAAAATGGTTCCAACCGGCGTACCGTCGCTCTTCAGAATTTCAAACGTGGCGATGGCCACCGCGTTCCGCACCGTGTCGGCAATCGCCTGGCCGGGGGTGGGCGCGGTTCGGAGGTTAATATTCACGGCGGAGCGAACATGCGTGCCGCTCACATTCTGTCCATTCACAGCCACAATATCGGCGACGCCGAAGGCGCGATTGAAATTTTTGATCGATACTGCGGTGGTCACGTTCGGATCCGTTCCAGACTTGGTAACGTCCGGGTTGTCTTCTAAATAGAGGACGGCGTTTGCCGTATCGATCTGTAGAATTGAAGTCCCAGGGACTTGGGCCAAACCGAGTTGAGAGCACGTAGCGACGCAGAAAGTCATCGCAAGAGCTGCTTTCCAACGCAGCAGCGGCATGTTGCGCTGAATGTTCGTTCTGATTGTGGTTTTCATAGATGCTCCTTTTTTGAAATTTCTTCCTGAGCTGATCGAGGCCGCGCGGGCCGCGGGCGAGCAGACGCCAAAGAACGAGGCCGTGGGCATCCGGCCCGCCCGAGAGAGCTGGAAGCCGCTATTGTCGCCAGTCACCGGCTGGAAATTGCCTCCGGGCGACGCGAGTGATGACGACGCCCGGGTCTTGGCAGACGGCTTGAAGTTCGGTATCGCTGGCGTCGACCACGAAAGAGTAGTGAGAAGTAAACGTAGGGGTAACCTGCGTGAATGTGCCGGTGCAGTCGGGATTCACCTTGTATGTGCCCGTTGCGGTCCCGGGACCGACGTTGCCGTTTTGGCTCGCCGCGAATACATAAATAACGCCGCCGCTCCCGTCGAAGGTTGCCGTACCGACGTCGGCGTACGGCCCAATTATGGGTGGGAGCGGGGCAGCAACAATGGATCCAACGCTCGTGTATGCGAACGTGCCCTGGATGCTGGTGTTAGAGCATCCCTTGTCGGCGGCGTTCGCTGTGGGCGCGATTCCCAGAACGAGTGCGGCGGCAGGGCGATTGTAAAAGCCTTGACGACGGCGCTGCGTTCCTTGGAACGTGTACCTGGCGTCAAAACTCGGCTCGATGTGTTGTATATTATTGTGTTTTTCATGTGGGTTCCTTAACTGAGATTTTTTCTTTGAGTTCTATCGATCGGGTCGCCGGTCTCTCCTCTGTGCTTTGTAAGTGGGAAATACCCTGCCACGTGCATCGAGTATGAGCGTTCGAATGTATCCCGTCACCACTTATGTAGGTAGTAACATTCGGAAGCGTCGGTAAACTTATCCGACGATCTGGTTCCGCAGCGCCTTGGCTACCGCTTCCGACTTCGTATGCACGTGGAGCTTCTCGTAAATACGCCGCATGGAATGAGATGGTGTTGACGCTGACTCTCAATTCCACCGCGGCGGTTTTGTAGTTGTGACCATCCACCAGCAGCTTCAACACGCGGACTTCGTGAGGCGTCAAATCGTGATCCGCGAGGGGCGCCGGGCGAGCCTGCCGGAAAATGGCGATTACGCGCGGCGATTTCGGGCGACATGGGAGACCCGCCCGCGGCGGCATCGCGGATGCCCTGAATAAGGCGCGGCGCAGAAGTCCTCTTCAGTAGATAACCGCAAGCGCCTGCGCAGATCGCCTCGAACACCCGGCGGTCGTCGTCGAAGACGCTCAGAACCACCAGCTCCAACTCGGGATAGCGCTCTTTCAAGAGCCGGATGCCCTCAATTCCGGACTTGCCGGGCAGCCCGATGTCGACCAACACTACATCGGGAAGATCGCTGCCGATCTTCGGCAAGGTTTCCTCGATGGAGCCGAATGCCCCTGAGCAGCAAAAATCGCCAGCCCCATCGATCAGCTCTCTCAATCCTTCGCGGATCTCTCGCTGGTCCTCGATGATGGCAACCCGGATCACTACTTACTTTACCCCCGAAGCTCCATACAGCTACTACCTATGCAGGTAGCCCCGCCTCACCGGGGTAGCGCCGCCCGCAGCAGCACGGAGGTTCCCTGGCCCGGCTCTGAGCGCACCTGCAGTTCACCACCTAATCGGAGGGCGCGCAGCTTCATGCTCCTCAGTCCGTTGCCATCGTCCGCGTCCCAACGCTCGAAGCCGCGCCCGTTGTCGCTCACCTGGAGCGTCAATTGGCGCTTCTCAACCTGCAAAGCGATGCTTGCCTCGGTGGCTTGTGAATGGCGCGCGATGTTATTTACGCTTTCCTTGAAGATCAGGTAGACTTGGCGGCGCAGTTCGGGGGTCAATTCGAGATCCCGGCCGGAGTAACTAACTGGCCAATGCATCTCCACATTTCGCGCGGAAAGCACTTCCGCGGCGAAGCGGCGCATGTGTTGTTCCAGATCGCCAAGGTGGTCCTTGCGCGGCTGGATGGCCCAAACGATATCGCCGATTGAATCCAGGAGCTCGCGCGAAAGCGCCCCGATGCGCTCGATAGGCTCGCCCGATCTGCCTCCCGCGGAGCGCTGATGCGCGACTTCGCTGAGGATGGCGATCTGCGAAAGACTGGAGCCAATGTCGTCGTGCAGATCGGTGGCGATGCGCGTGCGAACGCGCTCGAGTTCAATCAGCCTGGCCGTGCGCGCGCGATGCGCCAGGATCGCGCCGGCGAGCGCCACGATAATAACGAGCCCCTGGAACCATGCGCGCTTCCACAGCGGCGGGAGCACTTGAAACTCCACGGTCGCCGGCGCCGGGCTCGCCTCGCCATCCGAGTCGATGGCGCGTACCGCGAACCGGTAGCGCCCCGGCGCGAGAGCTCCATAGTGTACCGACCGTGAATCGATCGGCGAGCTCCATGGGTCTTCCCCCAGGCGGTATTGATAGCGCAATACGTTGCCTGGAGAGTAGCTCAGCCCCACGAAGTCGAACTGAATGTGCTCCTGCCCTGGCCGCACCTCCACCTGCCGAACACTCGATTCGCCCGCTTCCGAAACCGGCGCGGGGCGGCCGGCGATCGAGACTCCGGTGATCCATACCGGGGGCGGACCGCTGCTTCCTTTCGGGCCGTTACTCGGGACGAGGCGCGTTAACCCGTGATTGGTTCCGAACCACATGGCGCCGGCGCGGTCGCAATACGCCGCAACCACCTGTCCGGGGGCGATGCCATCGGCCGGGGTATAGTGCCGGATGTGCGTCAGGTCCGGGTCGAGGCGGTCCACTCCGCCTCCATGGCCGATATAGATCGATCCGTTCCGGTCCTTCGGCAAGGCTATGCAGGTCGAGACTGGAAAGTCCGTCGGCATAAAGGTATTGCCGGAATTTGGGGTTGGGGTCCGCGGGCTGGTCGAAGCGCAATAATCCCTGGCCGGCCGTCGCTACCCACATGCGTCCGGCGCGATCCGGCAACAAGCCGCGGATTACTGTGCTCCCGGCCGGGACTTCCACTGTAGAAGCACGCCCGTCCGACACTCTCCACAAGTGGCCAGACGCATCGCCGATCCAAACATGCCCGGCGCTGTCCTGGGCGAACGCGGAAGGGTTGACCGGGACGTCATCGGTGGCAATCTCGACGAACTTCGTTCGCTCCGGCGCCAGTAGACCAGTTTCGCCATCGGTTTCGCAATTTCATTCCCCATCCAAATATTCCCATCGCGGTCCTCATAAAGCCGGATCACTACATTACTGAGCAAACCATCGCGCGTGGTGTAAACCGCTTTGGGGGCGGTATGGGCAAGCTGCAGAGTGTCTTCCAGGAGGGGATAACGGCACAGGCCCTGACTGCTGGCCAGCCACCATTCGCCGGCGTGATCCTGCAGAATGACGCGGGCGGCCCGCCAGCCAAAATAGTAGACATTTCCGGGAACCCGGGGGGCGATGGCCTGAAAAGCGTCACCCGAGCGAGCCGCGATCCGAAAGCCCTCCGCCTCCAGACGGCCCGCAATGTACAACTGGCCGCGCCGCGTTTCGCCGATTGAGATTACCCCGTCCGCGCCGATCCCATCACTCATTGAATACGTCAGGTTGCCGCCCGCCGCCAGCTTGAACGCGCCCATGTCGCCGGTTCCCATCCACAAATTTCCATCTCGATCCTCCCCAAGCGCCCCCACTCCCCGGCTGGGCAGCCCATTGCTCCCTGTCCACACGCGGACTGGCGCACCGTCCGCCGGAAACTCCGCGAGATATCGATACATTGCCACCCAGATATCGCCTTCCCGCGTTTCGAGTATGTCGAAGACGCGAGAGTCCGGCAGCGTCGCCCCGTCCGGAGAGGTGTTCAAATCCATTCGCGCCCGGGTGCGAAGCAGGCATGGACCGATAAAGACTGCCCGTCCTTCCCAACCCATATACGGCCCTCACGGTCCGCGAACAGCTGCGTAACCCCGACATACGGCAATCGTATGGTAGAAGGGTAGCGATCAACGCGTCCGTCGGGCAGGCGGCGGTATAAGGTTCCATCCGCCGCTCCGATCCATAAACCGCCCTCGGCATCTTGCGTCAGAGCGCTCACCTCGTATCGCCATAGGCCACTCCCGGCAGTCCAATTCGCACTTCGGCGAGCCGCGGCGTCCTGCTGCCGGTATCGCGAATAGCATACAGTCCGGCCTCCGTTCCGCACCACAGGGCGCCGGCGCGGTCTTCCAGAAGCGCCTCGATGCTAGCGGCCTCAGCCTTGCCGTCCGGCCGGATGACCATCATCCGATCCGTGCTCGTTTGCGGAAGATCCGGCCGGAACCGTACCAGGCCCGCGGGTGTGGCCAGCCAGTAATTTCCATGGCGGCCGATCAGCACCTGTCTGATCATGGAATGGGGTAAACCCGTGCTCCTGGTCTGATTCGAAAATCCGAAGCCGTCAAACCGTGAAAGCCCTTCCGCGGTACCGAACCACAGAAATCCCCGCGAATCCGGCGCAATGCTGAGAACCCCGTTATTCGCCAGGCCATCGGCGGTGGTGTAATGGCGCAGCGGAAGCTGCGCGCCTGGGAGGGACCAGCAGCCTGCGAGCGACGCGAGGATGAAAATCCGGGAATGTACAAAAGCGCGCATATCGGGCGCACCCATTATAGGTCGCGGGCCGCGCGCCCGCCTATTTGCTAGCAGAGCACGCGTCCATCAGCGCCGCCAGCGTCCCCTTAGCCGTGCCCTTCCAGGAGAAATTCGCCGCCTGCCGTGGCCCTTCTTCGGCCAACCTCTGGCGCAATTCCATATCCTCTGTAAGCTGGACCATGGCGGCGGCGATTGCGTCCACGTCGTTCGGCTCGAACTTTAGCGCCGCATAGCCCGCCAATCCCGCCATCGGCTCTACATCCGAGCACGCCATCGGGATTCCAGCCGCCATCGCTTCCAAAACCGGCAGACCGAAACCTTCGAAGCGCGACGGATAGAGGAAAGCCCACGCGCGCGCATAGAGATCGTAGAGTTGCTCCCGCGGAATCCAGCCCGGAAATTCCACCGCCTCTTCCAATCCCAACGACCGCCGTAGCTCCTGGAGCGGACCAGTAGAAAAACCGTGCATGCCGCAAACCAGCAGCCGAAAATCGGGCCGCCGCGTCCGGAAGATCGCAAACGCGCGCAGAAGGCCGTCCAGATTTTTGTGCGGGTGCAACGTCGAAACTGCCAGCAGGAACGGCTCGGGACGCCGCCTCATGCTTATCGCGGAGAAAACCGGGTCGACTCCCTGTGGCACGATGCGAATCTTCGATTCCGGCAAGCGCGGATAGAACCGCTTCAAGTCGGCTGCGGTAGCGGCGGAAATGGCAATCACCACGTTGGACCGGCGCGCCGCCCAATATAAGAAGAGTCGCCAGAACGGCCGGTCAAACCAGCGGAAATACTCCGGATGGCGCTTGTGCTGCAAATCGTGAAATACAGTCGCCTGGGGACACGTGCAGAGCAGCGGCGCCGTGAAGCCCGGATTCAACATTACATCCAGGCGCAGCCGCCGCGCGGCTAGCGGCAACATCGTCTGCTCCCACAGAATGCGCATCGGCCGCGAGGCGGCATGAAATCGCTGTGGCGCATGCGTAAAGTTTCGCGCCGCTGGAACCAGGTCCGCGCCGGTCTCACAATTGGTAAAGACAAAATATCGATTGACGGGATCGATTTCCGCCAGCGCCGGCAGCAGCGCCCGGAGGTAAATCTCCGTCCCGCCTACGCCACCCGGAATCATATACAGCGCGTTGACGCCCACGCGCAGTGGTGGTTTCATCGGGGCGCGGGCGCTATCTTCTTACTCATGTTTGCCTGAACTATGGCCGCCCGAATTGCGAATGTGGAATTCCAAAATCGCGACGCGTTGCGCGAGCGCGATATTGTCGTCGCGCAGGTGCGATACGATCATCGAATAACGGAAGAACATAATCAGAAAAACCGAGCCGCCGATCAGAAACAGCGCCAAAGGCGAATCGGGACCGAGTCCAATGTGTCTGGCCACGAAATCGAGCGCCGGCCGGCAGCGTGACAGCGCCAGCAACCCGCAGGAAGCCAGCAGCCAGCTCATGGAATATTCGACCCGAATATGCGCGCGCCGGATGGAAAACAGCACCATCAGCAGCAGGATAACGCTGATGACCGTAGTGACGTTTAACAGGCGATCCATTTATGCTCCAGCATCCGGCCCCCGGTGCAACCGGCGGTCGTATTTCAGTACATTCATAAATACGCCCAGCAGCACATGGGCTATATAGTAGAACGATTTTCGCGCGGTGATCGACGACCGCCCCGTCATCCGCCGGCGCATCTTGCAAGGCACTTCCTCAAAGCGGAATCGTCCGCGCTGCAGCACCACCAGCGCTTCAATTTCGGGATACTCCAGCGGAAAGCTGCGGCTGAATACCTGCAGCGCGCGCCGGTTGACTCCGACAAAACCGGACGTCGGGTCATGCACCCGCTTCCCCAAAATAGGGCGAAGCACCACGCGGAAGAAGCGGATGCCCAGCGCGCGCAAGAATCCCGAAGACGAACCGCTCGCTTCCACAAATCGCGAGCCGATGATCATTTCGCAACCCGAGGTCTTGAGAGCTTCGAGAATGCGCGGGATATCGGCCGCATCGTGCTGGCCGTCGCCATCCACCCGGATGACATATTCGAACCCCAGCTCAAACGCCAGCTTATACCCGGCCTGCACCGCTCCGCCCAGTCCAAGATGATGCGGCAGACAGAGTAACTCAGCCCCGGCGGCGCGCGCGGCGGATATAGTGGCGTCGGCCGAATAATCGTCGATCACCAGCACCGGCGTATCGGGCATGTAGCGGCGCACCGAATCCACCACGCCGCCGATGGCGCCTTCCTCATTGAATGCCGGAACGATTACCAGCAGCGATCCAGGGCCGGGGGGATAGTTCACAACGCCGCCACCCTCCTGGCGCCGATCGAGTGGCTGCGCAGCAGATGCCTGAACACCGCCGGCGTGATCTTCGCTTGCGCGCGAATCTCTTGCCGCTGCCGCCACAGCCTGGGCGAAGCGGCTAGCAGCGCGCGCATGAGCCCGAATAACGTACCACAGCATCTTGATCCCGGGATTGCCCTCGGCGCGGAAACGCGCCGCGCTGCCGCGCCCTCGCAGCAGATACCAGGCGTGCCAGAGGTACCGCGCCAGCGAAGCAAACGGCGCCACGGCCAGCATTCCCGCGGGAAAATTCTTGGCCAGCACAAAAAGGCGATTGCGTTCCACGTAGTAGGCCTTCACAGGCGACGCCCGGCCGGCGGAGTGCGAATAGTGATGTTCTACCACGGCGGCCGGAACGTAGAGACATTTCCATCCGGCCCAACGGGCGCGCAGGCCCACATCGGTATCTTCGCAATAAAGAAAAAAACCAGAATCGAACCCGCCGATTTCCTCCAGCAACGTGCGGCGATAAAGCGCCGCCGATCCACTCGGGAAGAGTGTCTCTTCGATCACCGGGAAATCCTCCGGGGGACGGCCATGGCCGCGCTGTTTACTGCTGGCGTCACGCGCAATCAACATGCCGGCCGAATCGAGCCGGTCTTCGCCAAATAGCCGGACCTGCGAAGCGCACATGCCCGCATCCGGCCGAGCGTCGATCGCCTTCACCAGAGCATCCAGCCAGTCCGGACGGGTAACGGCGTCGTCGTTGAGCGTTGCCAGATAAGGCGGCGCTCGATGCGCGGAGTCCCTGGTTAATAGCCTCGCCAAAACCCACATTTCGTGAGTTTTCAATGACGCGCATGGGCGGAGTCACTGAACTGTTGCGGCGCACCCGTCCTTGCCCGCTGTTGTCCACTACGATCACTTCGAAGTCGCTCCGGGTTTGCAAACTGAGCGATTCCAGACATTCCGAGAGCCTCGAATCCGCTGAAAGTGTAGGAATTATAACGGAGACTCGGATTTCCGGCAAAATCTATTCTACCCCGAAGGTGGTAACATCTGTTCGGGAGGTTACGCCTCAACAATTACTATGACCAAAAAGCTGCTTTTTGTACTTGCGATTTTGTGCGTCATGACATTCGCCGTTATGGCGGCGGATGTTAGTGGCAAATGGACCTACGACCAACCCGGTCGCCAAGGTGGAAACCCCACCCCGGTGACCATCACCCTGAAAGCCGATGGCAACAACCTAACTGGAAAAATTAGCCGGAACGGCCAGAACGGTCCGGTCGATACCGATATTACCGAGGGCAAAGTAGACGGTAACACGGTAACATTCAAGACCAGCCAGGATATGCGTGGCACTACCGTCGTCACAACGTACAAGGGTACGCTCGAGGGCGACACGCTGAAGCTCGACGTTACGCGTCCTGGGCGGGGCGGTGGAGAGCCTACGACCACTCAGTTCGTAGCAAAGCGAGCCACCACCTAAGAGCTGTCCGGAAGTGTAGTTTCAGGCGGCCGATCCGCGCAATATATGCGGATCGGCCGCCTTTGTTAGTGAGCAAGGAATAATAACCAGCAAGGTCCTCCCTTCGCCCGAGCGATCCCATCCGGTCCGACCCCCGTCGAGATCCGATCCATCCGATCCAGCTTCTTCAGATCGGCCCACTCTATTGGTTCCAGTTTTTGCCCTTGAAAATTCCCGGCATCATCTGATAAATCGCCGGGGATTTCTGCTGCTGCTCTTTATCGAGCGCATTGTAAATCTTGGCGAAAGCGTTCATCTCGATGCCCGCCATCTGCGTCTCCGCGGCGGCATAACTTTTCACCGCGGCGTCGATCTCTACCTGCTTGCCGCCGGGAATGGCCTCGGCGATCGCCAGACGATCTTTTTCCATCTGATCCTTAACCGGCGTCGCCTCTTTCTGCGCGTCGTCCATGATAGATTTGATCTGCTTCTTCTCGTCCTTATCGAGCTTCAGAATCGCGGTGAACTGGTCCATGCGGCTCGTGCTACCCCCCTGCATCATTGGGCTTTGGCCGCCACCGCCCTTGCTGCCGCCCCCGCCGCCGCCGCGTTGCGCGAAGGCCAGGGTAGAGACGGCGATTCCAATAATGAATAGTCTCGTCCACATGACCCTTACCTCGGTTCTCCACCGCGATTGCCGCCGCGCCCGCGGCCGGCGCCATCGAACAGTCCGTCCATCTGCTCCGCGAATACCGGCGCCGCTTTGGCCTGCTGCTTGGCGTCCAGAATCGCGTATAGCTTGCCATAGGCCTTGGCTTCTACCGCGGCCTTCTGCACCATCAGGTCCGTATATTGCGCCATCATTTTGTTGAGGTCCTCACCGGTTTTGCCTTGCAGAATGGCGCTGGTGATCGCGTTGCGGCCCTGGCGGATCTGCTCGTTCATAGGCGCCGCCTCTTCCTGCGCCGCCGCGAAGATCTTCAACGCTTGCTCCTTCTGCTCTTTGTTCAAATGCAGCTTGTCGGCGACGATTCCGCCTTGGACTGGCGCTGCGCCCTCGGCATACCGCCGCCGGCCATGCCGCTATCGCCGCCCATTCCGCCCCCGGCTCCGCCCATATCGCCGCCGCCCCCGCCGCCGCGCTGGGCCACGCAAGGCCAACCGCGAGCGCCGAGGCTAACAACAAACGAACAAACATAGAATCTCCTTCTGAAGTCTCGACCCGATGTGAAATTGGGGTCTCTGTAAATTAAATCATGGATTGGATCGGCCTGGGGTTATCGCTGCATCAGATTCACCAAATCGCTGAACACGCCGTAAGCCGTCTGCTCCACTTTGGGCTCAATGGAAACCGTGCCGAACGTGCCCATCAGATCCGTGTGAAACAGAATCAAGTTTGTCGTGCCAGGGGTCGCGGCCAGTAGGTCGCACCGATCCAGAACTTCGGCGCGGACGCGCAATGTAATCCCGCTCTTGCCACGGCGTCCGCGGCTGATCAGGCGCACGGTCTTTCCCCGGCTGGCGATCTCCTGTACGCGCTTCGGCGTCAATCGGGCGATGCCGCGCGTGGAAACTTGCTGCGGGGTTGTGCGCGCGTCCATCAACACGTTGGCCAGCGCGGCGGCTTTTGCCGCCGTCCCAGCCTTCAATATCGTAAGCGCCATCGCCTTCGGTGATGCCCATCTGGCGGGCCGCGGCCAAGCCGTCTTCGAAACTGCCGCCCCGCTCCATCGTTTCAATCACCACCTTCGACGTGGAATTCAGCACGCCTGTAAACCCGAGCACCTGGAGGCCGGGCAAGCTGCGATCCCAAAGTTGAAAACCGGCGCGCCATCCATCACGGCCGATTCGAAGCGGAAGCCGACGCCCGGCGCGGGCGGCTTCGGCGCGCAGATCGGCGAAGGCGTGCGCGATGGGCCTTTGTTTGCCGTGACCACATGCATCCCACGAGCAAAAGCGGCGCGAATGTGGGAGATCGCCGGCTCGCCGGTCGATGGATTCAGCGTCGTCAACTCCACCGCCGCATCGGCGTGCGCGGCATCCAGAAATTCCTCGATCGACCCCATTGGCGGGCCGAAATCCGGAGCATCGGAAAGGCCGGCGGAGTCTTACCGCCGTTCCGTGCCGCAGCGTGTGAATTCCGGAAATAGTGAAGGGAAATCGCTGCGCTTCTGCTGGAGGAGTTGCGCCAGCGCGCGGCCCACGTGGCCATATCCGATAAGTGCGAGCTTCAAGCAAGTATTGTGTCATACCCGGGAGCGTGCTACTATTTCGCCATGAAATTGTTGTTTCCAGCCATGTTGTTGTTGCTTTGCGCTGCCGCACTGCCGGCCGCCAAGAGCCTGGAAGTTTTTTCGATTGATGTGGAAGGTGGGCAGGCTACCCTGTTCGTCTCGCCCAGCGGCGAATCCATGTTGGTGGATACCGGATGGGCGGGCTTTAATCATCGCGACGCCGACCGTATCGCGGCGGCCGCGAAATCGGCGGGCGTAAAGAAGATCGATTACCTCGTGATCACCCACTTCCACGCCGATCACGTGGGCGGCGTGCAGCAGCTTGCCGGAAAAATGCCGATCGTAATTTCGTCGACCACGGGCCCAACACAGCGAGACCGATAAAGCTGCCTGGTCCGCTTCAACGAGTACAGCGCGTTCCGCAATAAAGGAAAACATATTCTGGCGAAGCCCGGCGATACGATCCCCGTAAAAGGTCTCGACGTCAAGGTGCTCTCGTCGAATGGCGACCTGATTTCCTCGCCCCTGGCGGGCGCAGGCCAGCCGAACCCCGCTTGCGAAGGCTTTGAGCAACCGCCGGCCGATACCACGGAAAACTCGCACTCCGTAGGCTTGCTGATTACCTATGGCAGTTTCCGTATGATCGATATGGGCGATCTGACGAAGGATAAAGATTATCAGCTCGCCTGCCCGGTTAACAAAATCGGCCCAGTGGATGTGTACCTGGTTTCGCACCACGGTCTGGACCAATCCAGCTCGGCGCCGTTCGTGCGGGCGCTTCAGCCGCGCGTGGCCATTATGAATAACGGCGCGCGGAAGGGAGGAAGCGTGGAGGTTTTTCAGACGCTGCATGGCGACCCGGGGCTGACCTGTGGCAATTGCATTACGCCATCGCAGCCGGCAAGGAGAACAATTCCACCGATTCGTTTATCGCCAACGTGGAGGAAGTCTGCGAAGGCAAATGGATCAAATTTACGGCCGAAAAAGACGGCTCATTCAAGGTATTCAACAGCCGGAATCAATTCGAGAAGGCTTACGAAAAAAGGTAAGGGTGTAGAGAGAAGCCGTTGCGGATCGTGGCGCACGCACTCATGCGTGCCGCGTTCACACCCCTCATGTGAACGCGTTTTCGGTTCTCGCGCGGAACACCCCAGTTTCCGCGAAGTATGAACGCGACCTCAGTTGGCGCGGAGCTCTGCGATCTATTTCAAAATCTGTCCCCGCATGGTGGCGACTCACTCCTCGATGGTTCACAGGACTGTTTGTGATCCGTTTTCCGGTTATCCGCGGAACTCCCCAGTTCGCGCACCCATCAACGAGGCGTCAGTCGGCGCGGTGGCTTTGGGTCTGATCCGAAGCCTCTCCATCAGCCGCAGTCAGCCGCGGCCGCTTAGGCATGAACTTCGACGGCGGTGGTTAGAATCTCCTGGCTTAACGCGGCCGAGCGCCCTTCATCACTCATGGTCTCCAGGAAGAGCTCGATTGCCTCTCGTATATTGACCAGTGCCTCCTCGACGGTCTTACCTTGGGATTGGCCCCGTTCAATTCCGGCGCCACGCGTAATAGCCGTGCTCGTCATGTTCAATTACGACGCTAACCTTGCCCGTCATCAGCCATCATTCTACCGTCAGCGGCGCGGCGGGAGCTTCGGGTTTCGGGCGCAGCTCAGTTCTTGACAGAAATCGCCAATCCGGTCTGCGTACTCACGCCCCCGATGCTGGCGAGGATGGGCTGATCTCCGTCGGCTAATTGGGGAACGGTGACGTTCAGTTGATATTCGCCGGCCGCGACAATCCCGGCGAACTGGACGGCCGCGGGCGCGGGCCATACTTACATGGAGTTGAGTAGGGTCAGATAACGGAGCGGGGGCGTTTACAACCTGGCCGGGCGCTACGGCGGGGGTAGCGGGTCCAAATCCCGTACCGAAGATCTCGATGGTTTCGCCGGGCTGTGCGGGACGCGACGCGAGCGAAACGCCAAAGTATCCTACCGGCGCCACATATACTCCATCGGCATGAACGGCGGCCGCGTACGGCGCGAGAGAGGGATAGAATCCGGGCGCGTAGGGTTGCAGAGTGGCCGTGCCATCCCCCACGCCATATGAGTTTGTCACTTCCACTTGCACTGGTCCGGTGGTGGTGTCCGCTGGGACTTGTACGTTCAACTGTACGGGACTGACATAGTAGACCGCCGCGCTCTTGCCGTTGACTTTGACGCTGACGCCGTCGAGAGCAAGCGGAAGATTGCTGCCGGAAAAGTCGGAGAGCTGCCAGATGCGCGTGGTTGCGGATAGGCCGCCACCGTAGATGGAAACCCAGGAGCCGCTCTCGATTCCAGTTGCGCCGCTGGCGTTATTGGAGACGCCGGTGATTACAGGTTTCAGGACGACGGGGAGTGGGACGCTTGCTGCTTTCTGGCCGCCGACGGTTACTACTACGGGTACGTTTCCGGCTGTGACGGCAAGGGGTACTGTGAGGTTTACCTGATCGAGGCCGGGGCTTGTAGGTGAGGGACTTGCCGCGGATACTTTCGCGGAGAGACCTGCAACCGTTATTGTGACGGGCGCGGGAAGTTGCGCCCCTGCTGGCGCAAGACTGCCGGAAGTTCCTATCGGGTTGGTTTGTCCAAATCCGGTGCCGTAGACTGTAAGTACATCCCCTGGTAGGGCCGGGTTAGAAGCCGAAATAACGCTTCCCCGGTTGTCCGCGTAAATGCTCCAGTCGTAAGGTTATTCTGAGTTCTGTCGCAATTCCGGGAGCAACAGCGGCCACGGGAATCGTCACAACTGCGGATTGCAGCGTCTGGCCGTTCACCTGTGTCGTCACCTGAAGAGCTGCGCTTGAGCCGGAAAGATCGACCGGCGCCTCAAATATTATCTGGGTCGCCTCGGCGAAGGTGACGGGCGCTGCCTTACCGTTCACGAGCACAGACGTGCCGCTGCACGATGTCGGGATTGGTGGAACACTACAACTTGTGGTGGTTGCCGGACCAAGCCCTGCTCCCAAAATTTCTACCAGCTCTCGCGGAGCGATTGGTTCCGACACAAAGCTGAGGCCGTTTACGACGGTTGCCGCTGTGAATGTTGGAGTTTGGGCGAATAGGGCCGCCGCGAAAACAAACATGCATATGATTTTGATCACTTTCCCCATAGTGAGTCTCCTCCTTGCATGTCGTTTAAATGTGGTCCTCGCCTTCTGTTTTGGCGTTCACCTTGAGGGCTGTCCGGCGCCAATACCATTGATCAGGGCCAGAGTGATCCCGCCCGCGACGCACTGCCGGCCGTTCTATTTCTTCGATTCCGCTATCAACTGAGCCACTCTCGAGTCCGCGCCGACTGGCTCTACAAACACGATGGATCTCTCATTGATTATCATTCGGTCTGGCCCGTGCAATTCCTTGCCGCGCTTCACAAGGATATTTGTCGTGGCTTTGGTTTCCGGATTGACATTGGTCTGCACATAGAAAACTTCGCGAAGCACCGGATAGCCGGATCTCAAGCCTTCCAGCTTGCCAAAATAAACGGAGTTGTTGTTCAGCAACACCGCATAATACTTATTAGGGTCGATGGCGGCGCTGGCGGGTGCGGCCGGTTCCCGCTGGCAACCGGCGAGAATCAGGGCAGCGGTTAGCGCCCCAAGTAAACCCACTAATCTGAACATATATGGACCGTTCTCCGGCTTTTTGGATGTGCTGCCCGGCGAGTACAAGCGCCAGAGCCGCCAGTATGGGGCAGAGAATGCAGGAAGTTTACCCGTTCAGGCGATTCACCCTCACCGTGGCGGGAACCCTGCTCTCGTGCAGCGGCCCAGAGTTCAATCTCGAGCCGGAGGCATTGGATCTCATTGTGTATTTTCTCCAGCCTATAGGCGAGCTCGTGAATCTCACAGCAACCGGGCTTATCGTCCGAGGAACCGGCCTTTACAATCCGCATGATGACTGCCCCGCGTGCCTTTCCGCTGAGTGTTTGGATCTCAGCTTCTTACCCATACCGCCAGCCGAAAGAACTACCAGAATGCCGCCCAGGAGCCACACGAAGTTCGGCTCCGGCGCGGCCGACGTGCTTACGCCATTGCTGTCCGCGACCAGCATGAACTCTCCGCCGGAGAACGTGTCAGAGTAAACGAACCCCGGCGCCAGTCCCTCAATATGAACCGTTGCGCCGCCGAAGTTCGCGCTGCCCGACACGTTGATCAGGTCAAAGGATTCGCCCTTGATAGGCGCAAAGCCGTTGACGAAATCGAAGTCGATGGTCCCCTGGAATACTCCCGTTCCAGACACATCCAACTGACTGTAGTCGGTGAGTCCGGCTATGTCGAGTGAAAGCATGCCTCCGGGTGATAGGGTGAAGTCGCCGGTGTCTACGATTGACGGATCGATGATTAGACTCCCGCCGCTGCCTACAACTATAGATGCGGCCGAAAGATCGCCACCGTCCATAACGGTGACCGTACCGATGCCGCCGTCGACGCCGATCGAGAGCGTACCGGTGCTGGCGAATGTACCCGCGTCAACGAGCACGTTGCCGTCGGATCCGGAAGTGGCGCCGACGGTGCGTTGACGTCGGTTACTTCGCCGCCGCTGGAGATGGTCAACGTGCCTTGGCCGGCAAAGCCGACATAAAGGTCAGCTTGTCGGCCCATTGGGAACCGGAGCCGGTCACCACCGCGCCGCAAACCGCCGACTTCGCCGATCGACCCCCGCGTAGTGTTCGTCAACTGGCCGCCGCTATCGATTGTGACAATGCCGTAGGATCCCGGCTGCGTACCGACTCGTAAAGTTCCGGTGCTCACTTGGCCACCGGTATCGATTGTTAGCGTGCCGTTGCCAATGGCTCCGATAAGCGTGGCGCCGCTGCTGTTCCACGTAGATCCCGCCCCGGAGACGTGCACCGCTCCTGTAACCCCGGCGAGGGCCCCGACGTCGGCGGCGGCGCAAGTAATCGGGCAGCTATCGCTCACCAGCCCTCCGTTGGTGATATTTAGGGTGCCAGCGCCGCCATCTCCCACCAACAGGAGGCGTGAGTTGTTCCACGCCGATCCATTGCCGGATACGGTTACCGTTCCCGGAAGAGCCCGCCTGAAAGCCAATATAGGCGGACGTATTGTTGACTATTTCCGCCATTCTGGATTGTTAGCGTCCCTTGGCCTGGCGCGCCAACGTTAATCCCAGCGCTAGTCCATACCGAGCCCGGGTCCGATACCGTAACCTGACCGATCGCGGCGGATCCGGCCCGGTCGGAATACCTCCGTTACCACCGATAAAAGCGGTGCCCGTGGTTATGAGCTGCCCCCCGGTGGCGATCGAAATCGTCCCCGATGTGCCCGGACCGCCGCCCACGAGCAAGACGCCCGCACTCGCTTGGCCGCCGTGATCAATTGTCAAAGACCCATTGCCGAGATAGCCGACATTCACGGGTCCGCCATTGTTGTTCCAAGTGGACCCGCTGCCAGACACACTCACGGTCCCGCTGGCACCGGCGTAGTAGCCAATGACGGCAGCGCTGCATCCTGAGCAGGAATCGCTTACTAGCCCACCACTGGCGATATTCAAGATACCGTTGCCGAAATTTCCAACAGTCACCTGGCCAGAGTTATTCCACGTGGACCCGACCCGGAAACCGTCACGGAACCGCTCGACCCGGCGTAGTACCCGAGGATGGCGGCGGCGCACCCCGAGCAGGAATCGCTCACCAGCCCTCCGTTGGTGATATTCAGGGTGCCGTTACCCGAATTACCAACAGTTAATTGGCCAACGCTGTTCCAGGCAGACCCAGCACCGGAAACTGTTGCTGCCCCAGTGCCGCCAAGATGGTCGCCAATGATTGCGGCGCTGCAGGTCGAGCAAGCGTCGCTTACCAGCCCCCCATTGGCGATGTTCAACGTGCCGTTGCCCATGACTCCGACGATCACTTGGCCAGCGTTGTTCCAGGTAGTCCCGACCCCGGAAACGGTCACAGCGCCAGTTGACCCGGCATTTAGCCCCAGGACTGCGGCACTGCATGTGGAGCAGTTGGGAGCATCGCTCACCATCCCTCCGTTGGCCATAGTCAACATTCCGCCGCCGCTGTTGCCGACGGTTAGAAATGACGAATTGTTCCACTGAGACCCGGTGCCAGAAACCGTCACCGTGCCGGAGGAGCCAGCCTCATCGCCGATAAAGCCGTCTGTGCCGTTGACTTGGCCGCCGCTGTTGATCGTTACTGTGCCGGAGGATCCCGACCGTGTAGCGATGTTCAAGCCTGCGGCGCTTACCTGGCCTCCAGTATCAATAGTAAGAGTTCCATTGCCGATGTTACCGACATTCACCACACCACCATTGTTCCGGCGGACCCGGCGCCGGACACCGTCACGGTCCCGCTGACGCCGGCATTGTAGCCGATTACGGCAGCGCTACAAGTGGCTGGACAGTTATCGCTGACCAGTCCTCCGTTGGTGATGTTCAAGGCGCCGGTGCCGAAATTTCCAACAGTCACCTGACCGACGTTATTCCAGGTGGACCCGGCCCCGGAGACGGTCACAGTCCCGTTACTTCCCGCAAGATCGCCGATTATCGCGGCACTGGCAGCGGCGCAGGTAACCGGGCAGGTATCGCTGACCAGTCCCCCATTGGTGATATTCAACGTGCCGCCACCGGCAGTGCCTACTGAGAGGAAGGACGAATTATTCCACTGCGAGCCGGATCCGGTAACCAGAATGTTACTCACTGAGCCTGTATTGGCCGCGATCACGCCCCCCGCGCTGTTCACTACCCCCCGCTGGCGATAGTCAACGAGGCGTTCCCGGATTGGCCGAGGGTCAAGACCCCCGAATCGTTCCACTGCGCGCCAAGACCGGCGACGTTTGCAGTTCCACCCGAACCGCTCAATTCGCCGATGACGGCATTATTGCTGGTAACTACGCCGCCGGACTGAATGGAGAGCGCCCCGGATCCCTGACGCCCTACCAAAAACTCGTCCGAACCCGAAACGTTCAATTGCACAGGGCCGCTCACCGTTGTACCGCCGCTCGTTCCAGCCAGCCGCCTAACCAGGCAAAACCGGTTTCACGATGCCGCCAATGCTGAGCGAGCCGGAACCGGAAAGCGTCGTGCCGACATTACTCCCCCGTTAGCGTGAGCGTTCCCCCGGTTACCTGCAGACCGCCAAAAGCGCCGCTCCCAAGCGCGACCCCGGAAATAGTAATGGATGAATTCAGGAACGCGGTCCCGTTGGCTGGCACTGTGCCAAAAAGCGTTCCGATATTGGCGGTATCTCCGGCGCCCGGGTAGCAAACCTCACATAGCCAATTCGTCGTAGGAGACGGAAACGGTAGGATGCCGCCGAAACCCGTCGTGTCGCCTTGCCATGGGCCGAACCAACTACCGGTACCACCGTCCCAAACGACAGCGCCCTGACCGAAGGCCGGAGTCTGCAAAACGGCTATAAGCGCGAATGCGCCTACGAGTAGAGCGTGCCCAGGCGGCGTCTTCGTTGATGCAACAAACCGACGATTGGCATTTTTTCTCCACGCCAAAGCCCGGCGGCGGTGTTATACTCCACCACAGCAATGGCCCAAAACTTGGCATTTGTCGTTTCCGAGTTAGTAGAGTACAACGGTCACTGCGTTTTGGGGCCTGAAGTTTTTCTGATTTTTCGATTCTGATTTTGCTCTGATTTCGTCGTATGGGGTTGAAACCACACAAGACGTACACATTTGGCCCGTTCACGCTCAACGCCGGCATCGCATGCTCGAATTTGGCGGGCAGAGGATCAATCTCCAGAACAAAGCTTTTGGCGTGCTTGTATTCTTCGTCTCCACCCGGGGGAACTAATAGACCGCGAGCAAATCAAGCATGCTGTATGGGGAGATAAGGTCAACATTGACCCTAACAACATTGATCGTAAGATCTCCGACATCCGCAAGGCTCTTTCGCAACATGACCCCTCCCGTGAGTACTTTGAGACCACCCAAAGATGTGGCTGGACGTTTGTGGCCGGGTTGCGGAAAGTTTGGAAGCGCGCCGGTGGGTGCGACGCTTGCGGCTGGGGAGTTGGCAGGGGAAACCGCCCGCCCCACCCTCGAAAGGCCGTCGGTGGAAGCGGCTCTCAGCGCAAGCGCGAAAGGCCGATTAACAGTCCGCCCCAGGCTTGAATCAACCTGCCCCACAATTGGCTAACAAGTCATTCTGGAGGTCGGTTGCCATCGCCTTGTTGGCGCTCGCCGCGGCCGTCATTGCGGTACTCCTCGTCCCCCCAAGCCCGAGCGGCCTACGTAACTACCGGCGGCTCACCTGGAACGGGTATCCCAAAGACGGTCCGCTGGCGAATGATCCCCGGTACGTCTACTTCGGCCAGAGAATGAGCGAGGCGCAAGGTGGGCCAGTTGCGCTGGCGGCGGTCCCAATCGGCGGAGGCGATCTTGTTCTTCCTCCGAGTCCGGCTCGAGTCGCCCAGATCCTGAGCATCGCGCGAAATACTCAGGACATGGCCTATGGCCGGATCGCACGGCGGCCGAGTTAATGCTTTACGTCTGGCGGCAGAAACAACGTCTCCTTGAGTCGGCCATCCACATACGGAGTAGCTACGCCCGCATATCGCCGGACGGGCGTTCCATCGCCGACGTTACGGAGTCGGAGCAGAACGGCGCCTTGATCGTTCGCGATTTTGGCGATCAGCCGAATGTTCGGACAATTCCCGTTAGCGGTCTGCCGCGCACTCTGGCATGGTCGCCGGATGGGAGCCGTATCCGCTTCCCGGTATTCGATCCGGTATCCGAAACCGCAGTGTTCTGGGAGGTCAACCGTGATGGAAGCAATCCCCACCGCCTTCCGAGGTCTCGAAATCTCGATTCGCTTTACTTGACGGACGTGGACGGCGGATGGGCAGTTCTTTATATATAGCGAAATGGCCGCCGCGTCCCCCTGGGCCTCGAGCCTATGGATCCGGCGGGAGAACGGCCTGGGCCAAGGACGGCCGGTACAGCTACAACAATCCGATGAGCTTCGATCTTCCATCAACCGCCGCGCGCGGAAATACCGTTTATGCCAGAGGATCGACGTGGAAAAATCAACTGGACCGCTATGACCCGAGCCGCGGCGAATTTGCGGCCTTCTGGAAAGGCGTCGCCGCAGTGGATGTCAGCTTTCAAACGATGGCGCGCGGGCGGCATACCGGCGCGTCACCGACGATACTCTCTGGGTCTGTAAGAGCGATGGATCCGAACGCCGGCAATTTACCCAGCCTCCATTGCGCGCCTACCAGCCGCACTGGTCGCCCGATGGCCGGCGGATCGCGTTCATGGGGCACGCCCCGAATCAACCATACCGGATCTTTATTGTTGGCGCTTCCGGCGGGGCCCAGAGAGGCGAAGCCGGGCGACGCGCTGGAGCAGGGCGTGCCTCGTGGTCGGCCCACGGCCGCTATCTGGTCTTCGGTGAACTACGTCAGTCGCCATTCCGACGCCGATATGTTCATCCGCTTACTCGATCTGAAGACCGGAACGGAGACCATTCTGCCGGAATCGAAGGGCAAGTGGACGCCCCGCTGGTCCCCCGACGGCCAGTATATTGTGGCAGTGGCGGCCAATTCGGAATCGGCTGGCGCTGTCCCGATATGCCAGCCGCCGTTGGACCAGCGGGGCGTCCACTTGCCGTTCGAATCCGGTAGCATGGTCTCCGTTCCGGTCTTCAGATCGAGCAGCCGATCAGCATATCTGTCGGAACGGCGACTGCGTAATTCCCCGAAGACCAGATAACGGCTGTCGGCCGACCACGACGGCACGCCCTGCTCCACCGCGTCGCCCGGCTTCACTTCTGTGGCTCCCCGCCGGAAGCGCCAACCATGGAGTTCCGCGATGGTTGATTCGGCGCCTGGCCCATGAAGGCAATCCGTCGGCCATCGGGCGACCAATGCGGCTGATAAGCGCGCAGCGGAGGCTGGGTGAGTTGCCGGCGCTCGGATCCATCGCTCTTGCACACCCAGAGGGTATCGTCGGTGGCGCGCCGGTATGCCGCCCACGCGCCATCGTTTGAGAAACTGACATCCACCGCCGGCGACGTCTTTCCAGAAGGCCGTGAATTCGCCGCGGCTCGCATCATAGCGGTCCAGTTGATTTTTCCATGTCGATCCTCTGGCAAAAACGGTGTTTCCGCGCGAGGCGGTTGCCGGAAAATCGAAGCTCATCGGATTGTTCCGTAAGCTTTCGGCCGCCCCTTGGCCCACGCGCCGTCTCCCGCCGGATCCACAGGTTCGACGACCAGCGGACGCGGCGACATCTCGCTATAAATAAAGTAACGCCCATCCGCGGTCCAGCATCCGTCAAGTAAATCGAATCGAGGTTTCGATATCATCGGCAGCGGTGGGATTTCTTCCATCACGGCCGGCTTCCCAGTACACGGCGGTTTCGGATACAGGATCAAATACCGGGAAACGGATACGGCTCCCATCCGGCGACCAGCCAAGTGGAGGGGGAGGCCGCTCACGGGAATTATTCGAACATTCGGACCGATCGGCCGAGATCGCGAACGATCAAGGCGCCGTTCTGCGCCGATTCGGTAACGTACGGCGATGGAACGCCCATCGCGAGATATACGGGTGCTACTCCGTATGTGGACGCCGTTCCAGGAGACGTTGTCTCCGCCCCAGACGTAGAGCATGACGGCTTCTGTGCCCGATCGGCCATAAGCCATGTCCTGAGTATTTCGCGCGAGTCAGAATCATGGCCGGCGGATGAGCTGGATTCGGCGGAAACACAACCTCGCCTCCGCCGATAGGAACCGCCGCCAGCGCAACCGGCCCATGTTGCGCCTCGCTCATTCTCTCGCCGAAGTAGAGGTCCTTACCCGAGATCATTCACCAGCGGACCGGCTTTAAGGAGCGCCCATTTCCAATAACTCGGCCGGTACGTTCTACGTCATGCGGCTCCCAATTCGGCGGTTTAGTAGTACCGTAAGCCCAGCCTACGGCGAGCGCGAGCAAGACAAGGGCAAAGTTGAGCACCAGAAGGATCTGTTAGGTAATTGTGGGGCAGGTGATTCAAGGTGGGACGAGTCGGCAATCGGCCTTTCGCCGCTTGCGCTGAGAGCCGCTTCCATCGACTCCTTTTCGAGGGTGGGGCGGGCGGTTTCCCCCTGCCAACTCCCGAGGTTCAAGCGTCGGCGCGCCACACGTGTGCTTCGAACTTGTTTCCGTAACCTCGGCCACAAAGGTCCGTGCGAGCCATTTTGGGTGGTATTTTAGTCACGGAAAAAAAAAAACCTTGCGGATGTCGGAGATCTTACGATCAATGTTGTTGGGGTCGATGTTGACCTTATCTCCCCATACAGCCTGCTTTCTTCGATGGCGGTTTTCCCAGTTCCCCCAGGTGGTGCAGACGAAGAATTCAAGGACGCTAAACTTCTGTTCTGGAGCTTGATCCGCTGCCCGCCAAATGCGAGCGCGCGATCCTAGGCGTTGAGCGTGAAGCGGCCAATGTAGCGTGTTTTGTGCTCATTTCGACCCCATACGAATCAGAGCAAAATCAGAATCGGAAAATAAGAAAAACTTCAGGCCCCAAAACGCAGTGACCCGTGTACTCTACTAACTCGGAAACGACAAATGCCAAGTTTTAGGCCATTGTCTGTGGTAGAGAGTATAACACCGCCGTCGGGCTTTGGCGTGGAGAAAAAATGCCAATCGTCGGTTTGTTGCATCAACGAAGACGCCGCCTGGGCACGCTTTGCTCGTTGAGCTCATGCGCGCTTATAGCCGTTTTGAGACTCCCTGCCTTCGGTCAGGGCGCTGTTGACAGTGGTACCGGCAGTTGGTTCGGCCCATCGGGAGGCGGCACGACGGTTTCAGGCGGCATCCACCGTTTCCGTCTCCTACGAGGGATTGGCTATGAGCAGTTTTGCTACCCCGGGCGGCGGAGTGCCCGCCAATATCGGAACAACTTTTCCACACAATGCCAGCCAACGGGACCACGTTGCCTGAATTTCATCCATTACTATTTCAGGGGTCGCGCTTGGGAGCGTTTCTTTTGGCGGTCTGCAGTCTAAGTCTCGGGGATGGCTCACGCCTGACGGGGGGAGTAACTGTCGGCACGGACGCTTTCCGGTTCCGGCTCGCTCAGCATTGGCGGCATCGTGAATACCGGTTTTGCCTGGCCAGGCGTGCTCAGCTCGAACGAGCGGCGGCTGCAACGGTGAGCGGCCCTGGGGGGCAATTGCTCGAACGTTTTTGGAGCTCGGACGAGTTTTTGTAGGAGCGTCGGGATCCGGGGCGCTCTCCCATTCGAGTCCGGCGGCGTAGTTACCAGCAATAATGCCATTGATTGGAGAGTTGGGGCGGAGTTTGGGTGGATACTGCAAACGTCACCAGGTCTCGCGAGCGAGGCTGATTCAATTTGGTGACCCTCGGCCAATCCGGGAACGCCTCGTTGACTATCGCCACGGTGGGGTAGTGAACAGCGCAGGAGGCGTAGGCGCGGCCAATACAGAAGCTCAGTGAGTAACATTCTGGTTACCGGATCCGGCTCGCAGTGGAATAATTCGTCCTTCCTACTCAGTAGGCATGCCAGGTGGCGGCACGTTGAAGATAGTCACTGGGGGACTGGTCAGGGATACCTGCCCGGTTACCTGCGCCGCTGCCAGTGCCGCGATAATCGGCGATGCTTGCGGGAAGTAACGGAGCTGTCACCCGTCTCTCCCGGGGCCCGCCGGGTCCACCTGGAATAACGTCGGTCAGGTAGTCATATGTCTGGAAATTTCGGCACCGGCGCCTTCGAACATCACCAACGGAGGACTAGTAAGCGATAACTGTCCAGCCACTTGTGGTGCTGCCGTAATCAGCGATACCCCAGCATCAGCGGGACCGTGACGGTGTCCGGCGCCGGGTCCGCCTGGAACAACGGTGAGGTGGTGAATGTCGGTAACATCGGCAATGGAACTCTTACTATTGATACTGGAGGCCAGGTAAGCGCCGCAGGCTTGAACATCGCTACACGGTGCGGGATCCTCCGGCACAGTAACGATCAACAGCGGCGCGCCAAACAGGCGGCCGCACTAGTTTATCGGCGATGAGGCTGGCTCCTCCGGGCACGGTGAGCGTTTTCTGGCACCAGGTATCGTGGAACCATTCGTCATTTGCTGTTTAACCCGTCGGCAACAGCGGCGGCGGAATGTTGACTATGGCCAACGGAGGGATGGTGAGCGATGCTCCCAACTGCTCCACATGGAGTGCCGCGATTGTGGGACTAAATGCCGAGTCAACTGGCGCTGTGACCGTTTTTCCGGGGTCGAGCTACCTGGAACAACGCTGGCCAAGTGATCGTTGGAGTCATGGGCAACGGCACGTTGAACATCGCCGATGGGGGGCTGGTGAGCGACGCTTGCTCGACCTGCAGCGCCGCAATCATTGGCGATGTTTCGGCGGCACTGGGGCAGCAACAGTTTCCGGTGCTGGGTCTGCCTGGGAACAGCGTTGGCCAATTAACTGTTACGTAAGTACGGTTAACGGCACCCTGAATATCACCAACGCAGGGCTGGTGAGCGATTCCTGCTCGGGGTGCGCGCCCCGCCGTGGTTAGATACATAGCCGGAGTCGAGCGGTTCAGTGACGGCCCTTCGGGGTCGGGTCCACGTGGAATAACTCTGGCCAGGTGATTGTTGGAAATTTCGGCAACGGTATCTTGAATATCGCCAGTGGGTGGGCTAGTAAGCAATTCCTGCTCAGGATGCAGCGCTGCAGTACGCATTGGCTACTACGCCAGTGCCCGCGGGACCCATAATGTGTCTGGCAGCGGGTCCACTTGGAACGACGATGGCGGACCCGTGAATGTCGGTTATCTCGGCAATGGGTCTTTGACAATTGATCACGGCGGCCAAGCGAGTGCGGGCGTTCCTGCTGCGTGGGCGGCGGGATCGGGCGCATCGGGGACGATTTTCGATCGCCACCGGGGGGCAGCTCATAACCACGGGCCGCCGCTTATCGGTGGTAACGGGAATATGCGACCGGGGCCGGATCCGCCGCGATGGGTCCTGTTTTTTTTAAGGGACCGGGGCTCCGTATGGACTAGCGCTGGGATTAAGTTTGGCGCGCCAGGCCAAGGGACGCTAACAATCCAGAATGGCGGAATAGTCAACAATACGTCCGCCTATATTGGCTTTCAGGCGGGCTCTTAGAGGAACGGTAACCGTATCCGGCAATGATCGGCGGGAACAACTCATCCTTCCTGTTGGTGGGAGATGGCGGCGCTGGCACCCTAGGGTTCACCAACGGAGGGCTGGTGAGCGATAGCTGCCCGACTACTTGCACCGCCGCCAACATCGCTTTTCCGGGGTCACAGGAGCCGTGCGCGTCTCAGGGGCGGGGTCTGCGTGGAAAGGCGGCGAGAGCCGCGCTTATCGGAGCCCATGGCAACGGCACGCTAACAATCGATACCGATGGCCAAGTGAGCACCGGAACTTTACGAGTCGGTACGCAGCCGGGATCCTACGGCATTGTCACAATCGATAGCGGCGGCCAGTTGACGAACACTAAAAGGGGGTCGATCGGCGAAGTGGCCGTTTGCACTCGGCAAAGTGACCGGCTTCTGGTTCCCAATGGGCGGAGCCAACCAACCTTTATGTGTCGGCTTTGCCGGCCCAGGCACCGTAAAGCCCAGTCTCCAGCGGCGGCGAAGTGACCCGACGTCAACGCCACCGTCGGCGCCACTTCCGGATCGGACGGCAACGTGCTGGTTGACGCGGATTGGTTAGCTAGCACCGGTACGCTCTCGATCGCGTTCTTTTCTCCCCCCTCTGTCACCGTTATCGACGGTGGTGGGTTTCAGCAGCATCTATAGTTGTAGGCAGCGGCGGGAGTGGAATCATCGATCCGTCAATCGTAGACACCGTGACTTTCACCCTATCACCCGGAGGCATGCTTTCACTCGACATAGCCAGACTTTCACCAGCTACTAGTAGGTTGGATGTGTCAACAACGGAATGTAGCGGGGCACCATAGATTTGGATTCGCGACCACTTGGCTGTATGAAGGCCAGTGTTTTGATTTAATCAGTTTGTCGGTCATCACCAACTTTGGCGGCGCGACGGTTCGTGTCGAGGGACTTGGCGAGGGGTTTCAGTTTACTCTGACACGTTCTCCGGCGGAGAGTTCATGCTGGTGGCGGACAGCAATGGCGTAAGCGCGTCAGCCCGGCCGGAGCCGAACCACGGGTGGCCTGATTCTGGTAGTTCTTTCGGCTGGCGGTATGGGTTAAGAAGCTGAGATCCAAACACTCAGCGGAAAGGCGCGCGGGGCAGTCATCATGCGGATTGTAAAGGCCGCTACCTCGGACGATAAGCCCGGTAGCTGAGCCACTTAAGAGTCCGCCTATAAGCTGGAGAAAATACATAATGAGATCCAATGTCTCCGGCTCGAATTTGAACTCTGGGCCGCTGCCCGAAAACAGGGCTCAGACCACGGCGAGCGTTTGAATCGCCTGAACGGGTAAACTTCCTGCATTCTCTGCCAGAGATTGGCGGCTCTGGCGCTTGTACTCGCCGGGCCGCGCATTTTTATTCTGGAGAACAGTGGATATCCTGTTCAGATTAGTGGGTTTACTTGGGGCGCTTAGCGCCGCCCTGCTTCTCGCCGGCTGCCAGCCAGGAGCCGCCCCCCCGTCCAGTGCCGCCATCGACCCGAACAAGTATTACGCGGTGTTGCTGAACAACAACACCGTTTATTTTGGCAAGTTAGAAGGCTTGAGGGTCGGATTATCCTGTGCTCCGCGAGGTTTTCTATGTGCAGACGAATGTCGATGCGGAAACTAAGGCCGCCACAAACGTCCTGGTGAAGCGCGGCAAGGAATTGCATGGACCGGACCGCATGATCATCAATGAGAAAGCCATTGTGTTTGTGGAGCCAGTCGGCGCGGATTCGAGAGTGGCTCAACTGATCGCCGAATCAAAGAAATAGAACGGCCGGCAGTGCGTCGCGGGCGGGATGAGCTGGCCTTGAATGGGCCTGGTGAAGAGGAGAACCGGACAGCCCTCAAGGTGAACGCCAAAACAAAAGGCGAGGACCACATTTAAACGACATGCAAGGAGGAGACTCACTATGGGGAAAGTGATCAAAATCATATGCATGTTTGTTTTCGCGGCGGCCCTATTCGCCCAAACTCCAACATTCACAGCGGCAACCGTCGTAAACGGCCTCAGCTTTGTGTCGGAACCAATCGCTGCACGAGAGCTGGTAGAAATTTTGGGGAGGGGGCTTGGTCCGGCAACCACCACAAGTTGTAGTGTTCCACCAATCCCGACATGGTGCAGCGGCACGTCTGTGCTCAGTGAATGGTAAGGCAGCGCCCGTCACTTCACCGAGGCGAATAATATAATATTTGACGAGACGGTGGGTACCCCAGGCTCAAGCGCAGCTCCTTCAGGTGACGACACAGGTGAACGGCCAGACGCCGTTGCGAATCGCAGTTCTGACGATTCCCGTGGCCGCTGTTGCTCCCGGAATTAGTAGACGGTGTGACTCAGAATAACCTTACGACTGAGGACGTTACACGGACAACCGGGGGAAGCGTTATTTCAGCTTCTGACCAGCCCCAAAAGGGGATGTACTTACAGTCTACGGCACCGGATTTGGACAAACCAACCCGATAGGAACTTCCGGCAGTCTTCGGCCGGCAGAGGCGGACTTTCCAGAGCGCCCCTCCGCACAACGGTTGCAGGTAATCACGAAAGTATCCCCTGAGTCCCTCACCCTACAAGCCCCAACCTAGATCAGGTAAACCTCACAGTACCCCTTGCCGTCACAGCCGGAAATGTACCCGTAGTAGGTAACTTTCGTCGGCGGCCAGAAAGCAGCAAGCGTCCCAGCTCCCAGTCGTCCTGAAACCTGTAATCACCGGCGTCTCCAATAACGCCAGCGGCGCAACTGGAATCGAGAGCGGCTCCTGGGTTTCCATCTACGGTGGCGGCCTTTCTGCAACCACGCGCATCTGGCAGCTCTCCGACTTTTCCGCAGCGATCTTTCACTTTGCTCTCGACGGCGTCAGCGTCAAAGTCAACGGCAAGAGCGCGGCGGTGTGCTGTGTCGTCCCGTACAGTTGAACGTACAAGTCCCAGCGACACCCGCACCGGATCAGTGCAAGTGGAAGTGACAAAGCTGGTATATGGCGTGGGGGATGGCACGGCCACTCTTGCATTTTAGCGCCCCCGGGTCTCTATCCCTCTCTCTCGCCGTACGTGGCCGCCGTTCATGCCGAATGAGAGTATATGTGGCGCCAGTAGGATACTTTGGCGTTTCGCTGCG
This sequence comes from Bryobacterales bacterium, assembly GCA_963723015.1. GTDB lineage: Bacteria > Acidobacteriota > Terriglobia > Bryobacterales > Bryobacteraceae > PALSA-243. The sequence continues at coordinate 215 of CAVRPF010000024.1, read as the reverse complement.
CGTCGCGTCCCGCACAGCCCGGCGAAACAGTCGATCTTTTCCGGTACGGAATTTGGCCCGCTTGCCCCCGCCGTGCGCCCGGCCAGGTTGTAAACGCCCCCGCTCCGTTATCTGACCCTACTCGGTTCGTGGAGTTGTATGAAGGCGCGCGCGGCATCCAATTCGCCGGGTGTGTGTGCGCGGCCGGCGGTGTCTCGACTGAACGTCACCGTTCC
>CAVRPF010000023.1:0-408083 GCA_963723015.1 Bryobacterales bacterium | reverse complement strand
GATCCGGGACCGCCTGGCGGAGCTGGGCCGGCAGATCGAGGACGATTACCGGTCCAGGCCACTGACGATCGTCGCCGTGCTGACCGGGAGCCTGATCGCGCTGGCCGACCTAGTCCGCCAGATCCGCATCCTGCTCCGGATCGCGCTGGTGCAGGCCAGCAGCTACCGGGGCGCGACGACGACCGCGACCACCCTGGTCATCAACGAGTCGTTTGCCCCCGACGTCGCCGGACGCGATGTCCTGTTGATCGACGACATCCTCGACACCGGACAGACCCTCTCGGCCCTGGCCCGGCACATCAAGGACCGCGGCGCCGCCAGCGTCCGCACGGCCGTGCTCCTCCGCAAGATCGGCCGTCAGGTCGCCCCCATCGAGCCCGATTACTGCGGCTTCGTCATCCCCGAGGTCTTCGTCGTCGGCTACGGACTGGATTTCGACGACGACTATCGCCATCTGCCGTATGTGGGGGTGCTCCAGCCGTAGGCAGGCGGTGCGGTCCTGGTCTATCGAGGACTCGCCGGACGGTAGCGGCTCCAGGCACGACCATGCACGGCGTAGCAACTAGCGGCTCCCGTCCGCGACTTCTGACGCAGTCGCCGCATGAAACTCGCCCTGGTGACGCGCCGGTATCCGCCGCTGATCGGCGGCGCCGAGAAGGTCCTGAGCTACCTGGCGGCGGCCCTGGCGGCCGAAGGCGCCGAGGTGACCGTGCTCACCTCTCGGATGCCCGGGCTCGCACTCCCCACGCGGGAGGAAGTGCCGGTCGAGTGTCCGCCGTGGTCCGGCGGGGTGAATCCCCTCGCGGCCGGCTGACGGTCGAGCGGCTGGCGACCTCGCGGCTGCGGTTCTGGGGGACGTGGCTCTACATGCGGAACCTGGCGCGCTGGTTCCGGCGGAATCCCGTCGACCTGGCGTACGTCTCGATGCTCAAGCACGACGCCTATGTCGCGGTCGAGGCCGGGCGGCGGCTGGGCTTCCCGGTCGTGCTGCGGCCCGAGGGTGCCGGCGCGACGGGCGACATCGCCTGGCAGTCCTGGGGCGATTTCGGCCGCAAGATCGGGCGGAGATGCCGGGAGGCCGATGCGTTCGTCGCGATCTCCAGGGCCATCGAGGCCGAGCTGCAAGACGCCTGGCAGTCGGGACCATGCGCGCCGGCGCGATGACGCGTCCATCGCGTGCTCGCCGGAGCCTCGGATCGTGTCGATCCCCAACGGGGTCCCGGTCCCGCCGGCTCCCTGGCACCGTCGCCCCGACTGGCGCGCGGCGCCGCACGGCGTTCGTCGGGCGGCTGGCGCCGGGAGAAGGGGCTGGATACGCTGGTCGACGCCTGGCCCGCCGTGCGGGCCGCGCATCCCGCCGCCCGTCTGATCCTGATCGGCGAAGGGCCGGAGCGGCCCGCGCTGGAGGCGCAGAGTCCGTGCGCTCGGCCTGTCGCTCGGGCCGGGCCAGGCTGTCGAGCTGCCCGGCGCCATGACCGACGCCACGGCCGCGCTCCGCGATGCCGACCTCTTCGTCCTCCCCTCCCGCGAGGAGGGGATGAGCATCGCGCTGCTCGAGGCCATGGCCCTGGGCATCCCGCTGGTCGCCTCGTCGATCCCCGGCAATCGCCGGATCATCGGCGACTTCAGGCACGGGCGGCTCGCTCCCCGGACGATCCCGAAGGCGCTGGCGCGCGTCATCAACGAGCAATGGGCCAACTTCGATCGCGCCTTCCACATGAGCCGGGCCGCACGGGGCCGCGTCGAGCAGGAGTTCTCGATCCGGATCGTCGCCCGCAAGCATCTGCGAATTGTTCTCGGACCTGATTTGCGGCGGGTAGCCGGGATCGGCGGCGGGAGGATGGACCATGCTGAAGGTCTTGCAACTGATCCCGACGCTCGACCGCTCGGGTGCCGAGAAGCAGATGGTGATGCTGGCCAAGGGGCTGCCGCGCGACCGGTTCCGGGTCGAGGTCGCCGCGCTGACGCGCTCGGGCCCGCTCGAGGCCGAGCTGAGGGACGCGGGCATCCCGGTGACGGTGATCGGCAAGCCCTTGAAGCTCGATCCGATCGCGCTGGCGCGGCTGGTGCGTTTCCTGAAGGCGGGGTCGTTCGACGTGGTCCAGACGTGGATCTTCGCGGCGAACACGTACGGACGGGTGGCGTCGCGGCTGGCGAGGGTGCCGGTCGTGGTCGTGGCGGAGATGGCCGTGGACTTGTGGAAGGGGCGGAGCGACCGGCTGATCGATCGCCGGCTGTCGACGTGGTGCGACCGCCTGGTGGGTAACTCGCACGCGGTGGTCGACTTCTACCGTGGGCTCGGCGTGCCCGAGGATCGGCTGGCGATGATCTATTCGGGGGTCGAGGACGAGGAGCCTCCGGCGATCGACCCGGCGGCGGTGCGGGCCGAGTTCGGGTTCCCGGCCGACGCGCCGATGGTCCTGTTCGCGGGCCGGCTGGCCGAGCAGAAGCGCGTGGACGACCTGTTGAAGGCGCTCGACCTGCTCCAGCACGTCCAGCCCGATGTGCTGTACCCTGATCGCCGGCGACGGGCCGCTACGCGAGCGGCTGGAGGAGACCGCGACGGCCTATCGTCTCGACGGCCGGGTCCGGTTCCCGGGTCATCGCGACGACGTCCCGCGGCTGCTGGCCGCCGCCGACTTGCTCGTCCTGCCCAGCTCTTACGAGGGCCTGCCCAACGTGGTTCTCGAGGCGATGCGGTTCCGCAAGCCGGTCGTCGCCACGGCCGCACCGGGGACGACCGAGGTCGTCGTGGATGGAGAGACCGGGCTGCTCGTCCCGATCGGCGACCAGGTCCGGCTGACCCGGGCGATCCGCGACCTCGTCCGCGACCCCGAGATGGCCCGCCGCCTGGGCGAGGCCGGCCGCGCCCGCGTCGAGGCCCACTTCGCCGCCGCCGCCATGATCGCCCACTTCGCCGAGCTGTACGAGCAACTGGCGCGGTCGAAAGGGATCGGGGGTCTGTAGATCGGGATTCCTCGGCCGGACGAGACGGATCACATTGACAGTTGCACAGTCCGGGTTCAGGATAATTGACAGGGGATTATCCGGGTACGGGGAGGCGCCGATCATGGGACCGACCCAAGAGCTGGTTGACGACATCTACCGGGAGCGCGGTGCTGCGAGCCCGCAGGACCCCGATCGAGCAGAAGTTGCTGGCCGGGGCCGAACTCTTCGAGTTTGCGTGTCGGGTGACGTGCGACGGGATCCGCCACCAGAACCCCGGGATCGATGAGGCCGGGGTGCAGCAAATCTTCTGATTGCGCACGTAGAGGCGCGCGGGAACTGTCCGCCGGGCAGCGACGTGCTCGGGAACCAGGAAATCCAATTCGAGCGCAGCCAAGCACAGGCGGCTGACGAAACCGGAAACCAATAGCGTAGCCATCATCACGGCCACGATCAGGAAAAGGAGATTATTTCCGGATAGCACGGCGGCCGCGCCCACGGCCATGATCGCCGCCGTAAACAGCACGCCGCCGCGCGTGATCTTATAACGGATGCGGCGGGTCAAGAGATGGCGAAGCTGGGTCCAGCGTTTGCGCAATGGCAACCCTTCAGATTCGATGATACCCGGCTGCGGGAGGAATAGACGGCGGCCCGCGAAAACCGGTTCATAATGGAGTGTCCTCCTCGTTTGAAACCGAAGATCAAAGTCGCGTTCGCATCGGGAACCGACGACCTGAACGCTCAACTCATCGAGCGCATGCGGGAAATATTTCCAGAGCTTCCGCTTTACGCCGTTTCGGAGTTTCCACCGGCCGATGCGGGGGTGAAATGGGTCCGCTATCGACCCAAACGCGGCTTCGAGAATCTGGCGCGATGCCGCGCCGCATTTCGCGGCAAGGCCATCCGCCTGGCCGGCGTGATGCTGGTTCCGAATGTGCCCTTTCGCGCGATGCGCCTGCTGGCGCTATTTCTCGCGCCGGTGAATTTTCTGGCCTTCAACGAGCACCTGAACAACTTCATGCTGCGCCCGCGATGCATTCCGAGCATCGCGCGGCATGTCGTCTGGCGTATCAGGAACTTCGTCAGGTGGCATGCAAGCGGAGAAGGCGGCCGCGTCCGCCAGGCGCGCCCCAGCGTTCACTTCCGCCGCGCCGGATCGTGCCGTTACCGTTTATGCGGGCCGCCAGCCTTCGGCCAATCCGAAGGTCCTGATCGCCAGCCCATATTTACCGTTCCCTCTCTCGCACGGCGGCGCCGTCCGCATGTATAACCTGATGCGGCGCGCGGCAAGTTCGTTCGATCAGGTGTTGGTGGCTTTCACGGAAACCGGCGAACCGCCGCCCGCCGAATTGCTGGAGATCTGCGTGGAGATCGTGATGGTGAAACGCACTGGGACTCATTCACTGCCCGCCTCGAAGCGGCCGGAGGTGGTAGAGGAGTTCTCCTCGCCAGAGTTCCGCGCGGCGCTGCGAGACGCCGTTCGCAAATGGCGCCCCGGCATCGCGCAACTGGAATTCACGCAAATGGCGCAATATGCCGCCGATTGCGCTCCCGCCCGCACTATTCTGGTGGAGCACGATATTACCTGCGATCTCTACGCTCAACTGCTCGCGCTCGAAGAAGATTGGGACTTACGCCGGCAGTGGAAACGCTGGCGGAAGTTTGAGACGGGCGCATGGAGCCACGTGGACCGCGTAGTCACGATGTCCCAAAAGGATCGCGCAGCAGTCTCCAGCCGAAATGCGGTGATGCTCCCGAACGGAGTCGATCTCGAAAGGTTTCGTCCATCGGTTCATGAACCGGAGGAGCGGAGGTTGCTATTCATCGGATCGTTCGCGCACCTGCCGAACCTGTTAGCCGCCGAGTTCTTTCTGAATCGGGTTTGGCCCCTGCTGCGGAATGTCAAGCTTCACATCATCGCCGGGCGCCCGGCATGAATACTTTCTGGAACGCTACCGGGACCGAGTCGCGCTCAATCCGGATCAACCGGGCATTGAGATCGAAGGATTTGTCGCCGACGTCCGTCCGGCGTATGAACGCGCCGCCGTAGTGGTTGCGCCGCTGGTCGCGTCGGCGGGGACCAATATTAAAATTCTGGAGGCGATGGCAATGGGCAAAGCGATCGTCAGTACGCCCGCCGGGGTCAATGGTCTCGATCTCTCGGCAGGCGAGGATTTCATACTGGCGCAGACTCCGCGGAAATGGCGCAGGCTATCGAAATGCTGCTGGCCGATCCGCGGGAGCGGAAGCGCCTCGGCGCCGCGGCGCGCGACCGCGTACAGCGCGAATTCGGCTGGAATGAAATCGCGCGCCGTCAGGCGGAGCTTTACCGCGAGCTTATGGGTTGATTTGCGCGGAGAGTTGATCGAATCGCATGGCGCGGAAGAACGGCTGCTGCTGCGGCTCGGCCATAAATTGCATCCGGCCGGACTCGTCTTCCCAAAAAGCCACGGCCACTTCGACATCCAGAATCGTCAGTAGTGCCGCGTTAGGTGGAGCAGGCGCTTTCGCGCGCCAAGCATGCCCGACATAATGCAGCAGCGGATTCATGCCCCTCGCCGCCACTTCCGGATGCTGCCGCCAAGTAAGCCTCGCAATCGAACAGCGGATGCGGATTGCCAAGACGGCCCCTGGTCTCAATAAAGTGAAGCAGCGGGTTCGCCGGTATTCTCGCGCAGCGGGGCAGCAACTCAGGTAGTAGTCCGGCTCGAATAAGCGGTGCGGCTTGCGTCCCTCCGCAGCGCCATGCCGCACGTAATGCAGCAGCGGATTCATGCCGGACTGGCGCACGTCGGGATAACGCTCCAGATAGAAGGCGGCATCGAAGAGCCTGCGCACTTTCCAAATCCGCGGCAGCGCCCGCAGCCATTCACCAATCAACACGGGCCGCTCCCTAACGGCAAAGCGCCGCCGAACTTCTGCGCGCGCGGCCCGGACCAGCCGGTGATCGAGCGCATTCCGCCGGAGCAACTCCGCGTATACCGTCCGGCCGCAAGCCTCGCGGAATTGAGCCCGGCGCGATGCCATCGTGCCGTCGAGGCCGCGCGAGACATTGGCCGGCTGGTAAGAACAGTCAAGCGCCGGAAAGACAATGCCAAGACGAGCCTGGCCCGCAATCATGCTCTGGTCGAAGCAATCCACCACGCCTAGAAACGAGGTTTGGATCATCCGTCTGATCGCCGGCGCCAAATCCTCCGGGACTGTCTCGCGGTCCGCCGCGCCATTCGCCAGCAGATTGACTTGCGGGTTATCTACCTGTTCCGGAAAGCGCTCGAGGAGGCAGCGAAAGAACTCGGCGAACTGCAGACCATTGGCCGCATCGCTCAGCGGATCGCCGGCGGAGGGCCGCTGCCGGAAATAATCGTAAGTGGATCGCAGGCGATCCATCGGATCGCGCAGAAAGCAGATATCGAAGAAGATGAATCCGCGCGCCGCCGGAACAGGGTAGTGAATCTGATGGCTGGAAAGCGCCTGCACGCGCGGGTGCGCGTTTAAGATAGGAGAGAATGTCCGTTGCTTCGATGCGACCATTGCGGTCGGGCGTATCGAGGCGGGCGAACCGGTCGCCGAAATTGCGGTCGAGCATGTTTTCAATGGTCGTGCCCGCGTTCTTGAGGATGTGATAGTGCAGAATTACGAAGCGGAGTGGGGCCGAACCGTCCAACACCTAATCTTGAAAGATCTCGTCGCGCGTCAATTCTATGCGAGGTTCGCCGGTCGAGATGGTATCGCCTTCAATCTCTTGCAGGCAATTCGCGCGGAAAACGAACATCTCGCTTCAGCCGCGGATCGAACACCCAGATATTTGGAATGCCCATGGCCGCGTACTCCTTGAGTTTCTCGATCAGGCGGCTCATGCGGTCTTCTTCTGAGAGGATTTCAATGGCAATGTAGGATGCCGCCTCGAGGAAGCGCCCTAGGCGGAATGCGCCAGACTACGGCGACATCCGGTAACCTATATCGGGTTCGGAATTTCTGTACGCCCGGAATCACTTTGATTTCGGATACTTCGCCGTAGCGTGAATGATATTGCCTTGCACCAGCTGTGCGGATCTCCCACGTTGTCTCCACCAAATGCCGTCGACATACTCCCTCTCCGGCGAGTAAGACGCGGTTAAATACTCTTCCACGGAAACCACCTTACACGTCCAGATTCTTCACGTCCAGCGCATTCTCTTCGATGAACTTGCGCCGGCTCTCCACGTCTTCGCCCATCAGCGTCGAGAAGATCTCTTCGCTCAAAACCGCATCCTCAAGGCGCACCCGCAGCAACGTCCGCTTCTCCGGATTCATGGTGGTTTCCGCAAGCTGCTCCGAATTCATTTCGCCGAGGCCCTTATAGCGCTTCACGTCGATGCCGCGCTTGCCTTCGGTCTTGACGTAGTTCAACAGCTCCGTCCAATTCGGCAAGTGTTCGCGCTGATCCGCCTTCACCACCACAAATGGCGGATCGTTATGCCGCGCGATAGTTTTCGCCAACGCGCGAAAGCGCCGGTACTCCGGCTGCGAGAGCAGATTCATTCCCACGCCGCGCTCGGCCTGGGTCGTATCCTTGTAAACCACGCGTATAGGCGGAGTGCTCTTCATCGCGCCGCATCTCGGGATTCAAACCCAGTGCCTTGAGCGATTCGAATACCGGCTTGAGGTTGGCCTCCTCTTGAAACTCGGCCTTCGCATCCAACCGCAACTCGACGTTGCTCACCACTTCCACCACGCGCGGATCGCGCAGGCGGCGCTCCACCTTGTGGAACATCTGCTCGTATTCGTCCAGGTTCAGGAGAAAGGTTCGCAGTTCCGGCCCCTCCAGCACCGCCTTCGGACCGGTTCCATTTCCGGTGGAATGGATCTCGAGCGTGAGATTATCCATCGCCCGCCGCGTGATTTCCTTGATCAGCTCTTTATCGTCTTTAATGTACTTTTCGCTCTTGCCTTTTTTGATGCTGTAGAGCGGCGGCTGCGCGATGAATACGCGCTCGCGCAAAATCAGCTCGTGCATGTGGCGGAAGAAGAACGTCAGCAGCAGCGTGCGGATATGCGAGCCGTCCACGTCGGCATCGGTCATGATGATGATCTTGCCGTAGCGAATTTTAGCGGCGTCGAAATCGTCTTTGCCGATGCCCGTGCCCAGCGCGGTGATCATTGCGCGGATCTCTTCGTGGCCGAGCATCTTGTCGTAGCGCGCCTTCTCCACGTTGAGGATCTTGCCCTTGAGCGGCAAAATCGCCTGGAAGCGCCGGTCGCGCCCCTGTTTGGCGGTCCCGCCGGCGGATTCGCCCTCCACCAAAAACAATTCGCAGCGCTCGGGATCGCGCTCCTGGCAATCCGCCAGCTTATGCGGCATACCGCCCGATTCCAGCGCGCCCTTGCGGCGCGTGAGGTCGCGCGCCTTGCGCGCGGCTTCGCGGGCCCGTGAAGCTTCAATGGCCTTGGTGACGATTTTGCGGCCCACGGGCGAGTTCTTATCGAAATATTCGCCCAGTTTCTCATTGACAAACTGCGTCATCTGGCCGCTGATATCGCTGTTCAGCTTGCCCTTGGTCTGCCCTTCGAATTGCGGCTGGGGAATCTTGACGCTGACTACCGCGGTGAGGCCCTCGCGGACATCGTCGCCGGTCAAATTCTCCTTCACGTCCTTGAACAGCCCGGCCGATTGCCCGAACGCATTAATGGTGCGCGTGAGCGCCGAATAAAAGCCGCGCAGGTGGGTGCCGCCATCCACGGTATTGATATTGTTGGCGAAGCTTTGGACGGTCTCCGAGTAGCCATCGTTGTATTGCATGGCCACTTCCATCGTCATCGTACCGCCGCCATTCGGCATCTCGCGCTCCATCTCGAAGTGGATCGGCTTTTCGTGCAGCGCCTGCTTGCCGCGATTGAGATGCTTGATGAACTCGGCGATGCCGCCGCTGAAGATGAACTCCGATGTCTTCTCCGGGTCGACGCGCTCATCCGTCAGCGTGATCTTCAGACCTTTGTTCAAAAACGCCAATTGCCGCAGACGATTCGCCAGCGTGTCGTAGTTGAATACCAGGTCCATCATGATGCGTTTGGATCGGGCTTGAACGTGACGCGCGTGCCGGTCTTGCGGCCGGCCTTGCCCATTTTGGTTAGCGGTCCCTTGGGGACGCCGCAGGCGTACTCCTGCTGCCATGTGTAGCTCGGTCCGCTGTTGCCTTCGGGCCGCCAAATTTCCAGCTCCAACCGCTCCGAAAGCGCGTTGACGCAACTTACGCCCACGCCGTGCAGACCGCCGGAAACCTTGTAGCTGTTGTTATCGAACTTGCCGCCGGCGTGCAGCTTGGTCATCACCACTTGCGCGGCCGAAACTCCCTCTTCTTCGTGAATGTCCACCGGAATGCCGCGGCCGTTATCGATCACGGTTACGGAATTGTCGTCGTGGATCGTGACGTTGACTTCGTCGGCATATCCCGCCAGCGCTTCATCGACGGAATTATCCACCACTTCATAGACCAGGTGATGCAGGCCCATTTCGCCGGTCGAGCCGATATACATCGCCGGACGCAGCCGAACCGCCTCCAGTCCCTCCAGCACTTTGATACTTCTGGAATCGTAATCGCTCTGGCCTTCCTGGCCGGTAGTACTTCATTTGGCATATTGGCTCTTGCTTCGGTTACTGGCGCGGACTCCGGGTGAAAACGCGTTCACACGACTGTGAACGCGGCACGCAAGAGTGCGTGCGCCACTTCTGTCAAATCCTCATGGGCATCACGACGTAGCGATACTGCTCGCGATGTCCCGTCGCCCGCCGGACGCATTTCGCCGGCGCTCTTTTGATCTTTCAATTCGAACGACACATGATCCTGCGGAACCACGCGCAGAAAATCCAGCAGGTATTGGGCGTTGAATCCGATCTCCAGATCTGGCCCCTGGTATTCGCTGGGTACGCTTTCCTCGCTCTCGCCCATTTCCACCGAGGATGAAAATACCTTGACTTCACCCTCCGTGAATTGCACGCGGATGGCCCGCGACCGCTCGTCGGCGAATTGCGCCACACGTTCGATGGCCGATCTGATTTCATTTTTCTCCAGCTTGGCCGACAACGGATGGTCTTTGGGTAACACCCGCTCATAATCCGGAAAATTTCCAGTCAGCTTCCTGGTCATCAGCAAACGGTGGCCGATCTGGAAGAAGAGATGATTTTCGTCTCCCGAGAAGATCGCCTTGCCTTCCGGCGATTCATCGGCCAGCTTGATCAACTCCGCCATGGCTTTCTTCGGAATCAGCGCGCGAAACTGCTGCTCCACTTTGCCGCTATCGCCGACGGCGGCCTGCACGAACGCCAACCGGTGGCTATCGGTGGAAACCATCGTCAGTCCCTCGGGCCGCATCAACAGCAAAGCGCCGTTCAGCGTAAACCGCGATTCTTCCATGGAAATGGCGAATGCCGTCCGCGCAATCATCATTGACAAGGTCTTCACCGGAATTTCCGCGATCGGCGGCGGCATTTCCGGCAATTCGGGAAAGCTTTCGCGCGACATGCCGGCGATGCGCGTCTTAGACCGGCCACTGGTAATATTCGCCCAATGGTTGTCCAGGAACTTCATGTGGACATCGCCTTCCGGCAGTAGCCGCGCATAGTCCAACAGTTTCCGCGCGGGCAAGGTCCCCGAGCCTTCCTTCTTAATCCTTGCCGGGCAGGAACACCGGATTCCCAACTCGAGGTCGGTTGCCGTGAGCGCGACCCGGTCTCCAATGGCCTCCAGCAGCACGTTGGAGAGAATGGGAATCGTGGTTTTCTTTTCGACGACACCTTGCGACAGGCTCAATTCGCGCACTAAATCGGACTTGCTGACGGTGAATTCCATGGATCGCGACTCCTACTCTGGTGAGTCTAAATAGATAGGCACTATAAGAACCGCATTCATCGGGCCTGTGCAAATGTTGAAGTCTATCTAAATTATACTAAAATCAGCTACTTTACGCCACTCGAAGTTGTGGAATCCGGTAGCGGGAGATGAGCAAAAGAAGCCTGCGAAACGCTTTTGCACAATTTCCACCGAGCCGCCGCCGGTACAATGTTGAATACGCAGCTAAGGTCATTGCAATGAGTCCATTAGACTGTGGAGGAGACGGTTCAATTCCGTATCGGTCTGACGCGACTGCTCAATCTTGTTTATGGAATGGATTACGGTGGTGTGGTGCTTGCCGCCGAAGGCGCGGCCGATCTCCGGCAGGGACGCGCTGGTCAATTCCTTTACCAGGTACATCGCTACTTGGCGCGGGTAGACCACATTTTTGGTGTTGCTCTTTTCCTTCAATTGCGATTGCTTGATCTGGAAACGCTCGGCAACGCCCTTCTGAATCGCGTCGATGGTGACGCGCCGGTCTTGCACATGGATCAAATGCTTCAAGACCTGCTGCGCCATCGGCCATGCTGATGGGAGTTCCGGTTAATTCGGAATAGGCCAGCAATTTGGTCAAGGCGCCTTCCAGCTCGCGAACATTGGTTTTGGTCCTGGAAGCCATGAAGGTACGCACATCGTCGGGCAACTTGACGCCATCGGCTTCGGATTTTTTGTCGAGAATCGCCATTTTGGTCTCGAGGTCCGGCGGCAGGATATCGGCGATTAAGCCCCACTCGAATCGGGATTTCAGACGATCCACCAACCCGGGAATTTCCTTGGGAGGAGAGTCGCAGGAGATTACGATCTGCTTCTGGTGCTCATGCAGCTGGTTGAAAGTGTGGAAAAACTCTTCCTGCGTACGTTCTTTTTTCCCCAGCGTTTGGATATCGTCCATAAGCAGCACGTCGGCCTCGCGGTAGCGTTGATGAAAGTGCTGCATGCGCTCCATGCGAATGCACGCGATCATCTCGTTCATGAAGCGCTCGGTGGAGGTGTAAATGACGCGCATGGAGGCGTACCTGTCCATCAAGCGCGCGTCCGATGGCATGCATCAGATGCGTCTTTCCCATACCGACACCGCCATATAAAAAAAGCGGATTATAACTGCGGGAGGGGTTCTGCGCGACCGATTTGGCGGCCGCATGGGCGAACTGGTTGGACGACCCCACCACGAACGAATCGAACGTAAACTTAGGGTTCAAGGCGTTCGCCGGAGACTCCCATTCGCCGTTCTCGGACGGCGGTGGAACCGCGCTTGATCGATTGCTCGCAGGCGCCGGCTCCGATTCATAGCTCACATGCCGAACATGGCAGAGCCGAGTTCGCGAACCGCATTGCGCACCGGCGGTCCGAATTCGGATTCCAGCCAGGCGCGGGTTTCGCGATCAGGGGCCGAAACGAAGAGCGTATCGCCATCCATTCCCAGAAATGCGGTGCCCGCGCAACCAGTTGTTGTAGCTCTCGACGCTAATCTTATTTTTGAGATGTTGGCGGATTTGATCCCAGACATTCATCGCCTTTGCACACATCGAGTCGACTGTTTTCCACAACATTTTCCACAACAGTCTATAGGGAAACCACCGCTAAACCGCGAAGGACTTTTCCTGGAACCGTCGCCTTGGTCCGATCGGATTGCCTCCCCCGCCGATGCAACCGAGACTGTAGTCTAGCACACACGAACGATTTTACCACAACAATATAAGTGTAATGTTTTCAGTAACTTATGATAACATTTGACAGCCTGAATGTTTCTGGTGGAAAATGAAGTCTTTCCTCTAAATGCGGGAGTAACTCAGTTGGTAGAGTGCGACCTTGCCAAGGTCGATGTCGCGGGTTCGAATCCCGTCTCCCGCTCCAAAAACTACGCTAAACACTCCGCGATCTCTTTCTCTCCGATAGCTCCGGCGCGGATCACTTTCCACATTGGCTCCGTAATATCCACCGTGGTCGCGCCCGGGCCGGTGCAGCTACCGCCGTCGAGCACCAGATCGACGCGTCCATCCATGGTGCCGAATACCTCGATGCCGCTACGGCAGGTGGGGTTGCCGGAGATGTTCGCGCTGGTGGAAATCAGCGGGTGATTGAGCGTCGCGATCAGTCGATTCGCCACCGCCGAGCGCGATTGCCGCATCGCCAGCCGCCCCGTGTTGCCGGTCACCCTGAGCGGCAGCTTCGCCGACGCGGGAACGATAATGGTCAGCGGCCCGGGCCAGAAGCGCCGCGCCAGCAGGAAGAACCGGTTGTTCAACTCGCCCGCAAACTCCTCCGCCATGAGCGTATCGCGCACCAGCAGCGGCAGCGAACGGTGCGACTCCCGCCCCTTCGCCTTGAATACCTGCGAGACGGCGCGCAAGCTGAAGGGGTCGGCGACCAGCGTGTAGAGCGCATCGCTGGGAAGCGCCACCACGCGTCCGCGGCGGATCACGGCGGCGGCGCGCTCCAGCAACTCCTGTTGCGGCGCTTCGGGATCGATCTCCACCAGGTCAGTGGCCATGGGATTCGATCTTAGCGCGGTCCGATGGCTTCGGCCACATCGAGCGCCATCTGGTAGCGGCCGAACGGCGCGCTCAATTGCACGCCCTGCACCATCTGGCGCACGCGCGCCGTCATCTCGCTGGCGATAGCCACGCCTTCTTCGCGCGCCTTTTCGGCGCTGTCCACGCGCCGCATCCGCTCCATGTATTCGTCCGGTACGGGAACGCGCAGCTCGTTCACCATGAACTCGGCATTGCGGAAGCTGGTGAGCGGCCATATTCCGCAGACCACCGGGATCTTGGCGTGCTCGGTACGCCGCAAGAATTGCTCCAGCAAATCGAGATCGAACACCGGCTGGGTGACGATATACTCCGCGCCCGCTTCCACCTTCCAATCGAAGCGCCGGATCTCTTCATCCATATTGAGCGCGCCGGGATTGGCGCCGACGCCGATCAGCAGCGCGGTTTGCGAGCCCATCGGGTTGCCGCCGATATCGAGGCCATGATTCAGATTGTTGACGATGTTCACCAGGCCGATCGCATCCACGTCGAATACCGCGGTTGCGTCCGGATAGGCGCCCATGCGCGGCGGATCGCCGGTGATGCAGATCAGATTACGCACGCCCGCCGTATGCGCGCCCAACAGTTCCGATTGGATGCCCAAAATGTTGCGGTCGCGGCAGCAGAAATGGTTCACCGCCTCGATGCCGGCGTGCTGCTGGATCAGCTGGCACGTCACCTGGGCGCTCATGCGCGCGCTGGCTCGCGGCCCGTCGGGCACGTTGATGCAATCGATACCGTGTTCGGCGCACAGCCTCGCGCCTTCGATTTCGCGCGAGGCATCCACGCCGCGCGGCGGCAGAATCTCCACGAACGCCACGAACTTTCCCGCCGCCAACTTCGGCGCCGAGCTTGCGATTTTTGCGCCACCGGGACGCCCGGCAGCGCGTGCGCCTTCGATTGCGGCTCGTCCACCGTGACGGTTAGCTTCTTCTGTTGCGGCTGCAGCGAGCGCGTCTCCGAGCGAATCAGCTTGATATGCTCGGGCGTGGTGCCGCAGCATCCGCCGATGATCTTCACGCCCGCCCACAGCATCCGCCGCGCGTACTGCGCCATGTATTCCGGCGAGCAGAGATAGATATTGCGCCCCTCCACCCGCTGCGGCACGCCGGCGTTGGGCATGGCGCTCATCGGCTTCGAGGAATGCTGCATCATCGGCTCGATGGTTTCGAGCGTAGCCTTGGGTCCCACCGAGCAGTTCAGCCCGATGACGTCCACCGGCATCGCATTCATCTCGCGCGTGAAGGTTGCGGTATCGGTTCCGCCCGGCAGATGTCCGAAATCGTCGATCGTCACCTGCGCGACGATGACCAGATCGTCGCCCGCGGATTGGCGCGCCGCGGCTACGGCTTCGCGCAATTCGTCGAGGTTGGCGAATGTTTCGAGAATCAGCAGATCCACGCCGGCATCCACCAGCGCGTCGGTCTGCTCACGGAACGCCGCGCGCGCCTCGGCGAATGAAGTCGGGCCCAGCGGCTCGATGCGCACGCCCAGCGGACCCACCGCGCCCGCCACCCAGGCCTGATCCTTGGCCGCTTCGCGCGCGATGCGCACGCCCGCGCGGTTTATGGCGGCCGTTTTTTCGCCCAGACCGAACGCGCTCAGCCGCAGACGGCTGGCGCCGTAGGTGTTGGTCTCGATAATCTCCGAGCCGGCCTTGACGTATTCCTGATGAATCTGCCGCACCATGTCGGGCGCCGAGAGATTCAGATCGTCGAAGCAGCGATTGATGAATACGCCGCGCGAATAGAGCATGGTTCCCATGGCCCCATCGGCGACGATGACGCGCCGCGACAATTGCTCGCGAAATTCCTGTGCACGGCTAATAGTAGGAGTTTCCATGGAAATAAAAGGGTTGGATTTAGTTTACCGCGAGCGAAGCAGGACCGAATCAACCCTTGGATAAAGAGCTGCAAAAAGAAAGACCCTGCCACGGTTGCTTTAGGGCGGAGGGGCGGGCAAAAGGGTGGTCCTGCGCGAGCCGCCAGGCTTAAGCCGGAACAACGCAGCGAAAGGGCGCGCAAAGTGGTTGCTGCCCGGTGGAGGAAGGCCAAAGCGGGCGGGGAACACACAGTCGTGAAGAGGACAAAAATGAAAGTCAGACCGGTTAACAGTTCCACCGTGGACACATCCGACAACGCTGTTTTGGCCTTGCTGAAGCGGATCAAGGAAACCGGCGACCAAAACGAGATCCGTCAACTTTCGGATCAACTGGAACGGGCAATTTTCCATAAGCAGTACGCCAATGCCTAAAGAGATGTCCGAGTCCAGATTCGCTGTTCCTGTACAGGTCCGCAAACCACTTATCGAGCGGTACCGGGACAAGCGGGTTTCCAGCTCTGATTTCCTTGAAATTGAAACACTGGCTTGAATCCGATCCGGACGTGCACCAAGGCAAGTGGTACAAGCGCTTGAACAGCGGCATTCTCGCGGCCATGGCGAACGTGTACGACCTCATCGCGCCGGCATGGCCGTGGAAGGCGAGGAAGTTCAGTGAACAGATCCGCGCGGCCTCTTAGGCCAAACCTTACTTCGTCAACCCTGCCATGATGAGCCCGCGGTACCCGGTCACCGTAGCCGCTTCCGTGCCGTTGACTTCAACGGGGTTTTCGAAGCTTAGGCGCGAGCGATGCGCACCCATAAGCCAGCGCCACAAAGCCCGCCGAGCCACGTCTTAATCTTCATTCGGCCGGTAGACCAGCGCCCGAGCGACGTTGAACGAGGATGTGCCCCAAAGGATTGCCCCCACTCCGAATCCGGTGACGACAGTCAACGCCTCGCCATGTAATTGGAGTAGCGCGTAAACGCACCACATAACTATTGCGACTCCCGTCAAATGATAAACCGGCGCTCGAAACACTGTGGCAAGACCAAAGAAATGCAATCCAATCACTAAACCGATCCAAGCGGGCAGTGTGTCCGGGCGATGCGTCTTCTCCGCTAATCTAATCGCGCCGGCGACGCCGGACGCTTCCAACACGCATAGGACCAGGAATCCACGGTTCAGGCGGCGTGGCACGGGATCCGCTTTTTGAAAGCGCCACCCCTTCCAAACGCAGTAGGCGCAGCAACTGAGTAAGAGACTTCCGTAAAGAACAAGCACGGTTCGAACAGGTAGTGGAATGCGATCGGTCGCGGTGAGCGCCCATGCAACCCAGGCGCCTCCGGCGCAGCTTCCAACCAAGGCGCGTTTCCCTTTGTCCAGCATCTACTGTTCACTGCCGAGCTTACCCGGCAGGTGGAATTATAACAACAATAGATTGGCCGTTATCAAAACTGCCCGGTCGCCGCTGTGCCGGCCGGTAGTGATCGCGATGGGCGCTATGTCTTGTCGTGTGAAACTACTTCGTCAACCCTTGCACGAAGATCCCGCGGTAACCATTTACCGGGCCGGCTTCCGTGCCATTAACTTCCACGATGTGGCCCATATGTTCGGCCCCCACGGCCTTGGCGTCTATTTGGCCGTCGCGGCGCGGATCGTGCTCTTCCGGCATCAGCATGTAGAGCGTGCCATCCTTGGCCAGCAGACCGATAGGCTGGCCGGACTGAACGCACTTCTGTCCGCATGATCGGTGAGCTTCGCCATGTTTGCCGAGTTGCAGGTAGCAGGAGAAATCCACAATCTCGCCGACAACCGTCACGGCCTTACCCTTCTCCGGGACCTTGCCGACGCCTGCATTGATGGTGCTGGCCGTCCACACTTCGCTCGGCTTTGTGCCGATGGTGGCCGCGGGTTTGTCATAGCTGCCCGTTTGCACGGCCATCTCCGGGTGGAGAATACCGCCTTTTTGAGCGAACAGTACGAGAGCGGCAACCGCCGCGAGAACAACGATGCGAGTATTCCGAGTCAAGGTGCGCCTCCGTCCTGAAAGATTATCACAGTCCCGCAAAAGCGACTGTATGGTTCAACGCAATAGCGAAAAACGTTTACTGGCGAGGCCGCCGGGGTGAGTTCCATCACTGAATTTAGCCAGGAGAAGCGCTACAGTATGGCCGTAAACCCAAAATCAGGAGGACGAAAATGCCGAATCAAGTTAAGCCTATACCTGCCGGATACCATGCGGCGACGCCATACCTGACTCTCAACGACACCGCGCGCGCTATCGAATTTTATAAGCGTGCATTCGGCGCCGAGGAGGTGATGCGCATGGAGGGCCCGGGCGGAAAGATCGGACACGCTGAAATCCAAATCGGCGATTCCAAAATCATGCTTTCCGACGAGATGGGTGGCGGTTGCCGGTCTCCGCAAACAGTGGGTGGGACTACCGGCGGAATCTACCTATACGTCGAGGATGCGGACGCGGTATACAACCGAGCCGTTTCGGCGGGCGCTCATAGTCGGAGGCTCCGCTTACCGACATGTTTTGGGGCGACCGCTTCGGCAGTCTGAAAGATCCCTTCGGACACCACTGGTCGATAGCGACTCACAAAGAAGATGTCGCGCCGGCGGAGATGTCGAAGCGGATGCAAGAGTTCGCCGCGAAAATGGCGCAGCAGACTAAAACCGCGCATTAATCAAACATAACCCGCTTGCTAACGCGCGGCTCCGCTCACTTCTCCCCTCGATGAAACTGCTCGCCCGGCCGCCAACCGGGAAGTGTTTCCTCGTTGGCCACATCGCGTCCGAGTAGAAACCCGAATTGCGCCGCCTGCGCTAATGCGGTGAAATCCCAGGTTTCCTGGAATTCGTCGGAAGGCTGATGATAGTGATTCTCATCGAAATCGTCCGCCAGTTTGTCGCCATATCCGGCTGGTTTGCCGGCGAACTCGCGCCCTACCCCGATACTGAAAGCCGGAATGCCCGCGTGCGCGAACGAAAAATGATCCGAGCGGAAGTAGTGCCCCTGTTCCGGATGGGGGTCCGGCTGAATCGTGAGGTTCAGCCGCCTGGCCAGGTTCTCGGCCAGCGGCATCACGGAGGTGCGCTCAGCGCCGCCGATTACGATCTGTTTGGCGCGGCCCCAGGGAAACACTTCGTCATAATTTAGGTCGATGGCAGTTTTCGCCGCTGGAAAGATCGGATGTTTGGCGTAATACTCAGAGCCCTTAAGCCCGCCTTCCTCGGCCGTAACGGCCAGGAACAGCGCCGAGCGCCTTGGCTTTTCCGGCATCGCCGCCCACATGCGCGCCAATTCCATCAGGACGCCACACCCGGTGGCGTTGTCGATAGCGCCGTTGTAAATGCTGTCGCCCTTCACCGGATCCCCGATTCCCAAGTGATCCCAGTGCGCTGAGAAGATTACGGCCTGGTCCGCGAGTTTCGGGTCGCTGCCGGGAACCACCGCCGCTACGTTGCGCGTATCCAGATCGCGAATCTTGGAGCGCGTCTCGGCGCGAATCTTTACCTTGAGATCCACTGGCTGAAAATCGGGTTGATTAGCCGCGGCCAGCATCTGGTCGACGGTCTTGCCCGCCATGCGGAACAGCCGCTCGCCCGCGTCGCGCGAGAGCCAGCCGGCAAACGCGAGCGCCGGCTCGCCAGGGGCCAACTTGACGTAGGGCGTTTCGCGGCCCCATGAGCTGCGCACCACGCCCCAGCTATAGCCGGCCGTATCGTCGGTATGCACGATGAGGACGGCGCGGGCGCCGCGGCGGAGGCCCTCTTCGTACTTGTAGGTCCAGCGGCCATAGTAGGTGAGCGCGGGGCCGTCGAAGAATTTCGGATCGTTCGAGGGCGGCTCATTGGTAAACATGATCAGGATTTTGCCGGTCACATCGACGCCTTTGTAATCGTCCCAATGAAACTCCGGCGCGGAGATGCCGTGGCCCACGAAGACCGCATCCGCCTCAAAGCGCTGCTCGGGACGCTGAGATAGATCCGCGCCTACAAAGTCTGCGCCCCATTTGAAGTGCGTCCCGCCCGCGCTCAATTGCATTTCCGGCTGGGGATCGATTCCCACCAGCGGCACTTTCTGGAAGTAGGTCCCATTATCACCAGCGGGTTTCGCGCCCGCTTTGGCGAACTGACCAGCGATGTACTCCGTAGCCAAATCGCCGCCTCGCGCGCCCACGCCGCGTCCCTCCAGCCGGTCGCTGGAGAGATATTTGACGTCCTCACGGATGCGAACGGGGTCTTGGGCGAGGGAGAGAAAGGCGAGGAGCGGGAGGAGAGCGATGAATCTCAACATGGGAGAATGTTATCAGTATAGAAGAAAGCGATTTCGACGCAGAGGCGCTGAGACGCAGAGAGTAAATCCTTAAATCTTGGCTTTTCTCGCGCCTCAGCGTCTCTGCGTCAAGTTCCTTAC
This sequence comes from Bryobacterales bacterium, assembly GCA_963723015.1. Lineage (GTDB taxonomy): Bacteria > Acidobacteriota > Terriglobia > Bryobacterales > Bryobacteraceae > PALSA-243. The sequence goes on along the minus strand of CAVRPF010000023.1, from coordinate 388,490 downwards.
CGATCACCCATGCTCTCCCACCTACGCCTGCTCGAAGCCGAAAGCATCCACATCTTTCGCGAAGTCGCGGCGGAATTTGAGCGGCCGGTGATGCTCTATTCCATTGGCAAGGACTCTTCGGTGATGGTCCGGCTGGCGCAGAAGGCGTTTTACCCCGCGCCCATTCCATTCCCGCTGCTGCATATCGACACTACGTATAAATTTCGCGAGATGGTGGAGTTTCGCGACCGGTTCTGCGCGGAAATCGGCGTGCGGCTGATTGTGCATACCAATCGCGAAGCCATTGCCGATGGCGCCAATCCGTTTCGCCTGGGAACGCAGAAGTGTTGCGGCCTTTTGAAGACGCGGGCGCTGCTGGACGCGTTATCCGAGGGCGGTTTCGACGCGGCGTTCGGCGGGGCCCGGCGCGACGAAGAGAAATCGCGCGCCAAGGAGCGCGTCTATTCGGTGCGCGACGTCTTCGGGCAGTGGGATCCCAAGAATCAGCGGCCGGAGTTGTGGAACCTGTTTAACGGACGCATCGATAAGGGCGAGAGCATTCGCGTATTCCCGCTCTCCAATTGGACAGAGCTCGATGTGTGGCGCTACATTGAAGCCGAAAATATTCCCATCGTGCCGCTGTATTTCGCCAAGCCGCGGCCTGATGGTGACGCGCGGAGAGTCGCTGATCCCGGTCGAGCACGACATTCCACTATCGCCGGGAGAAAAGCCCGAGTTGGTCATGTGCCGCATGCGCTCGCTGGGCTGCACGCCCTGTACCGGCGCGATCCGCTCCGAGGCCGATACGGTGGCCAAGATCGTGGAGGAAATGCTCCGCTTCCGGCGTTCCGAGCGTGAAAATCGCGTGATCGACCACGACCGCGAAGGCTCCATGGAACTCAAGAAGCGGGAGGGGTATTTCTAAGCGTGGTTCCTGGCCTGCTCCGCTTCACCACCGCCGGCAGCGTGGACGACGGCAAGTCCACGCTGATTGGCCGGCTGCTTTACGATTCGCAGGGAGTTTACGAGGATCAACTCGCCTCGGTGCGGCGCACAAGCGGCATCCCGGACCTGGCGCTGCTTACCGATGGCCTGCGCGCCGAGCGCGAGCAGGGCATCACCATCGATGTCGCCTACCGCTATTTTTCCACCGCCGAAGCGGAAATTCATCATTGCCGACGCGCCCGGGCATGAGCAGTACACGCGCAACATGGCCACCGCCGCATCTACGGCCGATTTGACGATTGTCCTGATCGATGCGCGCCTCGGCGTACTTCCGCAATCGCGGCGTCATGCGTATATCGCGGCGCTGCTGGGCATTCCGCAAATGGTGGTGACGGTCAACAAGATGGACCAGGTGGATTACCGCCAGGAAGTGTACGACCGCATTTGTGAAGAGTTCGCGGAATACGCCGCGCGCCTCGGCATTCGCGAAGGGCTGCATTTCATCCCCATCAGCGCGCTGCAAGGGGACAATGTGGTGCGCCGCAGTGAAGCGATGCCATGGTATCAGGGACCCAGTTTGCTCGAATACCTGGAGACTGCGCCCGCCGCCTCGCGCGCGATTTTCAGGAGCTGCGATTTCCCGTGCAGTATGTGATTCGGACGGGAGATTTCCGCGGCTTCGCGGGGCAGATCGCATCCGGCGTCCATGCGGCCTGGCGATACCGTTATGGCGCTGCCATCCGGACGCACCAGCCGCATCCGGTCGATGGTGACCTGGGACGGCGAATTGCCGGAAGCCTGCGGCGCCGCTCTCGGTGACGGTGCGCCTCGAGGACGAAATCGATATCAGCCGCGGCGACATGCTGGTTGCGGCCGGGCGCCCGCCGCGATCGGCGGAGCGGTGGAGGCCACGTTAGTCTGGATGAGCGAACGGCCCTTGCGCGCGGGCCGGCCATACCTGTTGAAACACGCCACGCAAACGGTGCGGGCGCGCGTGCGCGAAGATCTGCGCCAGATCGACGTGGCAACCCTGGCGGAAGCGCCGGCGGCTACGCTGAGCCTCAATGAAATCGGCCGCGCCGCGATCGTGACGGAGCGTCCGCTATTTTTCGATCCGTACCGCACCAATCGCGCCACCGGCAGCCTGATTCTGATCGACCCCATCACCAATGAAACTGTGGCGGCCGGCATGATCGCGGGCGCGGCGGCTGGAGGCGCCGCCGCCGGGCGGGTCACCGCCGAAGAACGGCAGGCCCGCCACGGCCACCGCGCGGCCGTGATCGTGGTGGAAAGCGATGAAACGGCCTTGATGCTGGAGCGAAAGCTTTTCGATGCCGGAATTCTGGCGGTTTGGGCGGAGGGAGAAACGCCGGCGCGATCTCTCTATGAGTCGGGCGCTGTGGTGATTTTATCGGGGGTGCCGGAGTTAACCGGCTGGGCAGAGGGAGCTGTCCGATTCCCGGAGGATGAGGCGCGGAACCCGCATCTGTTGGTGGAGCGGATTCGGCGGATGGTGGGACTGCGCTAAAGCGTTGAGCCATCGGTTTGGTGGCGGACACGCTTCAACGTGCCGTGTTCACGACTAATCAATACATCGATCACAGGGTTGGTCGAGAACAGCTTTTCACGACACTTGAAGAATGGGCAACCTAACGGTCGCCGGGTGACTTCGGATAGAGACGCTTGAAGGAAGCCGCCCGCGTCTGCGGCGGACGCGGCAGGTATGGGTGTTGAATCAGCCCGAATACTTCTGGCGAGGCTTCTCCGATGCCGGAGGGGGTGCGAACGGGTCTCTGCCAAGGTGGCGATGGTGGCAGAAAGGCCAGTTCAGGTTGCTGAATGGTGATTTTCGCGTCGAATTTTGAACAGTCGACGACGTTGGCGCCCGCTCAACAGGTCTCCAGCGGACACAGCTAAAACTGTATCTTCAATCCGAGCTGAATGGTGCGCGCCGGGTACGCCGCCGAGATCGTGCCGAATGTGCTGTTGGAGATATTCGTGTCGGGGGCTTGAAAGCGGACGTTGTTTAACGCGTTGAAGAAGTCGGCGCGGAAACGCAGATTGATATTCCGGGCCTCATTCAAAATGAAGAATTTCGTCAGCGCGAGATTAGCGCTATCCATTCCGGGACCTTCGGCGATGCCGGCCCCGGATGTGCCCCACCGGTTCCACGGCGCCACCGCGAATGCGGCGGGATTGAACCAGCCGTTCGGCCCAGGATTGGGCAGCAGAACCGAACCGCCGACGTAATCCGCCAGCCGGCCGGAAACGATGGGTGAATTGCCTGTGATGTTGAAATAGAAGCCGCTCTGCAGGTGGACAATGGCGGTGGTCTGCCACGATCCGAAGGGCGTGCGCAGCCAGCGGCTGTGACCCGCGAGCGTGGGCAGATTCCAGATCGCCGTGGCTACAAAGACGTGGCGTACGTCGAAATTGACGGGTCCGTAAAGCAACTTGGGATTGAAGTAGTCGTAGTTGTTAGTGGTGTCGCTCGAAGCATCGCCGAGATTCTTCGAAAAGGTGTACGCCGCCGTGAAGAGCAGGCTGCGACCGGCGCGCCGCGAGAGCTCCAGTTGCAGCGAGTGGTAGTTGGAAGTGGCCCGGCTCTCGAACTGCTGAATGGTCGAATAGCCGGTGTAGGGGCGAATGGTAGTTCTCGTTGGTGCTGGAAGCAACGCCGGCCAGCACCGCGAAGGATGGCTGGTTGATATCCGGCTCGTCCAACAAACGCCGCGACAGCGTTCCCACGTAAGTGGCCTGGCCAAAAAGCTGATACGGCAACTCGCGCTGGATACCGATGCTGAACTGCTGCGAGTATGGAATCTTGAGGTTCGGGTCCATGGTTTGTATCGCGCCCCAGGGAGCGCTGACCGTGGCGCCGCCGGTGATATTCGAGAGATTGCCGCTCTGGTACTCGACCGTGCCGACATACGGTGGATTATTCAGCGTGTAGAAAGTGGGATTTCCCTGGATGCGGTCGTAGAAGAGGCCGAATCCGCCGCGAACCACGGTCTTGTCGTTTAGCGCATAGGCAAAGCCCAAGCGCGGCGACCACGTGTTCCGGCTGGGATACATGCCGCGCGGCGCGCCATCTGGGACCGAGAGTACCGCCGAGGTATTGGCATTAGGCACCAGATAGGCCAGGCTGGGCGTGACGCCGTTGGCGACGCGCACCAGGCCGTTATAAATGTTGCCCGAGCCGGGGACCACCAGGCCCGCCGAAGTAACCTTGACGGCCTGAGCCGGATTGTAGAGCGATGGCACGAACTCCGACAGATTATTGGCCTGAGAGTACATGGCCATCATGTATTCATAACGCAATCCCAGATTAAGGCTCAGCTTGCGCGTCACCTTCCAGGAGTCCTCGATGAAGCCCGCCGGCTCGGTGTACCGATAGAAGCCCATGGGATCGTAGGCCGCCTCGGTATAGGTGTAATAGTTCCCGAGTAAAGCGTCGGCCAGCGCATATCCGGTAGTGTTGGAGTTCAGTGTATTGAAAGCGATGCTGCCATCGTAAGCGGAGCGGCCATTCTGGTTTTTGCGGTTGCGAATCACCATCACGCCCATCCGCATGCGAGTGCTGCCCGCGAACCAGAGAGACGGTATCGGCCGCTTCGATTTCAGTGGTGGGAGAGGCCAGCGTATGATACGGACCCTCCCAGCCGGTAATGCCGCCCGAGATCGAGACATCGGGAACGCCGTTCACATACGGTCCTTGCGAATCGAAGACGCGCTGGAAGGTGAAGCCCTCGGTAGTGCGTTGCCATGTGTCGCCGAGATTCCAATAGTGTTGCGAGCTCGCGCTGAACCCGGCGTGGACCTCGTTCACGAGCGTGGGCGAGACGATCCACGTCTCCGATAGCAGGGCGCTCTTGGCAGGACGGTCGCGGTTCTCGGGCGTTACGGGAAGCGATCCGCCCGGGCCGTTGGGCACGTAAATAGCGTTATAGTCGTCGATCCAGCGCGCGAACAGGGTGTGCTTGTCGCTGATGTGATAATCGAAACGGCCGATGTCCTGGCGCTAGTTGAGCGGGCTGGGGCTTTCGAAGGTGGCGTTGTTCGATACGGGAGTGTTGCTGAAGAGCGCCGTCGGCGGTGATCATGGCGCTGTAGATGTTGGCTATGGCCTTGCCATCGGGCGTGATCATCGACGCCGGGATCGATGTTGTCTGGAAATGGAGTCTTCGTGCCGGGCTCATCAATCGTATGGCCGCTACCGGCGAAATTGCCCTGCAGTTCGGCGGTAGTGGGAAGCGTCACGCGCGTGGGCGCCGCCTGTTGGCGCACGCGCTTCCACTCTTCTCCCACAAAGAAGAACATCTTGTTCTTTTGCACGGGGCCGCCCAGATCCCATCCGGGATCGTTGTAGCGCAGCTCGGTGACGTTCGGGGAGAAAAAGTTGCGCGCATCCATGAGCGTCGTTCGGAAGTATTCGAAGGCGGCGCCATGGAAGCCGTTCGTGCCCGTCTTGGTCATGATCCCGAACGCCGCGCCCGTCGAGCGGCCGTAACCGGCCGAAAAATTCGAGGTCTGGATTTTGACCTCCTGCAGAAAATCGGGGCTGACGTTGTTGATCAGGCTGCCGTTGGCGCCGGCGTCGAGATTCCCCAAGCCATCCACGGTCATGTTGTTCTGATTGCTGCGATGCCCGTTGACCACTTGGTTGGTGGCGCTGAGGCTCGAGTTGATGCTGAAGCTGTCCGGGTTGATGCACAATCGCGCCGGGAACGAGCGTCAGCAGGTCGATATAGTTGCGCCCGTTGAGAGCCAGGTTCTCCACCTGCTTCTGATCGATCACGTGGGAGACCTCGCCGGAGACGGTATTGAGTCCCTCGGCTTGAGCCGCGACCTCCACCGTCTGGGAAGCGGCGCCGACCTGCAGGATGAAATCCGCCGTGAGGCGCGCATCGCCCGTCACAACAGGCCCGTCTGGCTGCCGCGCTTGAATCCGGGTTGATCGATTTGGACGCTGTACGGACCGATGGGCAGATTCTCGGCGACATAGAAGCCGCGCTCGTCGGTAGTCTCAGTACGGGCAGCTTGCGTGTCGGTATTCCGGATTACGACCTTCGCGCCGGATACGGCGGCGCCGGAAGGATCGGTCACCGTACCGGAGATGCGGCCAAAGATATTCTGGGCGGCCAAAGGTGGCGCGAGCGTTGCGACCAGCGAGAGAGAAGCGATCAGAAATAAGGAATGGTAAATAACGGGACGACTGATGCGGAACGGCATTCGTTTTCCTCCACAGAGAGGGATATACAAGAAGACCCTAAAGTTACGTGGTTTCAGTCTAACCCCGTTACCGATAAAGTGCAAACGGAACAGTGTGGTAATTGACACCGGGCACAAGAATCGCGACGGCAATCGGGAAGAGGGCGGATGCCCACAAAAGAATCGTTGGCCCGCGTCGCTTGTGCCCAATTATCGAACCGGAGTGGAACCACGAAGCCGCCGCTCAGGTGAACTCAATCGTGGCCAGAACTTCGCCGGCGGTCACTGCGGCGCCGGTCTTCGCGGCAATTGCGGTGACCTTCCCGCGCGCGGCGCCTTCAATTCATTCTGCATCTTCATGGCTTCCACTACCACGATGCCCTGCCCGGCTTCCACGGCATCACCCACTGCGACCAACACGCGCACTAACTTGCCGGGCATGGGCGCTTTCAGATTTTGGACGCTCGCCCCGGCTCGGCCGCGCGCGCGGCGGCTCCAGCGGCGCGGGTCGCGCGCTTCCACGTCAAAGCGAAAGCCGTTGACAGTGACGGCGCCTTCTTCCACGTACGCCTGGTACGCGCGGCCCTCGAGGAGTACGGAATAGACGCCGGGTTGCGGCATTTCGATGCCGGCCGCGCGCTCCGGATCGCCGCGAATGCGAAAATGACCGGCTGAAATTTCAATGCGTGTTTCCCGGCCATCAACAATGAGATCGAGCTTCATCGAAGCAGATCGTCCCGTCCGGTGGTAAGCCAGGCGCTGACGGCGGCGGGTCGCCGATCGGCGCTGGCGCCGGCGGCGTTTTTGGCCGCGGCATCGAGCGCCGCCACCAAGGCGGCTACGGCTTCGGCATCCGCGGGCGGCGTGGGCGGCTTTGTCCGCTGGAAAAACTCGTCAATGAATCCAGTGTGCAGATGGCCCGCGCGAAATTCGGGATCTTCTAGAATCTGCCGGAAAAACGCGATATTGGCGCGGATGCCGCCCACGTGGTACTCGCACAACGCACGCCGCGCGCGGGCGATCGCCTGTTCGCGAGACGGCGCCCACACGGCCAGCTTCGCCAGCAGCGGATCGTAATCCGTGGGTACGATCCAGCCTTCATACACGCCGCTATCGAGACGCACGCCCGGGCCGGAAGGCTCGGCCAGCCGCGCGATCTTTCCAGGAAAAGGCAGAAAATTGTTGGCCGGATCTTCGGCGTAAATGCGGCACTCGAGGGCCGAGCCGCGTAGGCGGATATCGTCTTGAGTAAACGGCAAGCGGGCGCCGGCAGCGATTTCGATCTGCAATCGCACCAGATCGAGGCCGGTCGCCAACTCGGTGACCGGATGCTCCACCTGGAGACGCGTGTTCACCTCCAGAAAATAGAAACGGCGATCCGCGTCCACCAGAAATTCCACCGTGCCGGCATTGTAATAACCGGCCGCGCGCGCGGCTTTGATGGCCGCGTCGCCCATGGCGGCGCGCATTTCGGGATAGCGCGCCACCAGCGGCGAGGGACACTCCTCGATCACCTTCTGATGGCGGCGCTGGATGGAACATTCGCGCTCGCCCAAGTGGACCATATTGCCATGGCGGTCGCCCAGTATCTGGATCTCGATGTGGCGCGGCCGCTCGATCAGCTTCTCGACGTACATCTCGGGATTGCCGAACGCGCCGGCGGCTTCGCTCGATGCGTTGCGGTGGGCGGATTCCAGATCGGCTTCGCGATCGACGCGGCGCATACCCTTGCCGCCGCCGCCTGCCACCGCTTTGAGCAGCACCGGGTAGCCATGGACGCGCGCGAATTCGCGCGCCTCTTCCAGGTCGACGCCGCGATCCGTCCCCGGGGCCACCGGCGCGCCGGCGGCTACGGCGATGCGCCGCGCCGCGGTTTTTGAGCCCAGGGAACGGATCGAGGCCGCCGAGGGGCCGATGAAGACGATGCCGGCGCCTTCGCACGCGGCCGCGAATTCGGCGTTCTCGCTGAGGAAGCCATAGCCGGGATGGATGGCTTCCGCCCCGTGCTTGCGGGCGGCGGCGATGATATTGTCTATGCGCAGGTAGCTCTCCGCCGATGGCGCTGGTCCCACGCGCTCGGCCTCATCGGCCATGCGGACATGCAGCGATGCGCGGTCGATATCGGAGTACACGGCCACGCTGGCGATCTCCATCTCGCGCAATGTGCGGATCACCCGCACCGCGATCTCGCCGCGATTGGCGATGAGTACCTTTCGAAACATGCAGTGAAGATTTTAGCAGGCGATCAATGCGCGGGAGCGGCGGCCAGGCGCGCTCGCAACTCGTAGACCACCGTCCCGCCAGTGCGCGCCACTTCGCGGTATTGCGCCAGCCAGTCGCGCAGATCCGCAAACTGCCCGATCGCCAGCCGCGGATTGTACAGGCCTAATCCATCCAGCACGAATGTGGGCCGCGATTGCGCCAGACCGCCGCGCCGCCGCGCCGGCGGCTCGCGCTCCACCGGTTCCGATTGCGTCAGGTGCCGGTCCGCGGGTACGCCCGTGAGCGGCTGCGAATCGAGATACATGGTGGCGGCGGGCAGGCGCGTGTACACATAGATCTCGGGCCGGTATCCCCACGCGAACAGCGTGTCGCCGGGCTTGGCCAAACGCAGCGTGAGCGCGGCGGCCGCGCGGCTATCGCGGTCCATGGCCGTATCGCGCCATGCCGGGTTCGTCAGCGCCGTCCAATACGCCGGGGCGAAGCGCGCCAGCGGGATCAGGAGCAGCAAGGCCACGAATATCGCGCGCGGCTTGGTCAACGCGAACTCGCGTGCCATGGGCGCCAATCCGCGCGCGGCCATCAGCATCATCACCGGAAACAACAGGAAGTAGTAGCGCGGAAAGAATCGCATCCCCGCGGCGACTCCCGCCAGCGAAATAGCCAGCCATGCCGCCCACCTCCATCGCGCGCCCGCGGACTTCCACAGGAACACCGCCGCCCCGACCACCAGCGCCGCATGGAATCCCGCCCAGTTGGCGGTGCGCAGGACCCCGTTCCACAGCGGGTGCGCCACGAACGGGCTGCCCGCATACAGCCGTCCCCAGCGCCAGACTTCATCCCAATACGCGCCCAGGGCGCCAGCCGCGGCCAGCCAGACGAGGCCCGCCGCGCACACCGCCGCAAAACCCGCAGCGATCGAGAGCAGCCCACCGATATCCCATAGTGCGCACACCGCGAGCACGAATATGCGCTTTCGGGCTGACCCAAAATGCCACGCCCGCCATAGCCCCGCACCAGAATGGCCGCCGCTTCCAGGCCAGCCACACCGCCGCCAAATGCGGAGCCAGCATGAGCAGATCGGAGCCAACCGGAATCACGGTCGCGGGAAAATCGAAGATCAGAAAGAATCCCGCCAGTCCCGCGGCCCAGAGGCCCTCCCGCGGCGACCACACGTCGCGCGCAAACCCATACGCGATCCAGCATGCCAGCCACGCATACAAGGCGTCGATCAGGCGCAGCGGCCAGCCATCGCGTCCGCCCGCGAGCAGGTGGAACGCCGCCACTAAGGGCGGCTTGTCATACCAGATGTCGCGGTAAATGGTTTTCCCATGCAGCATCTGCCCCGCGGTGGCCAGCGGCAGCGTGTCGCCTTCCCATAAAATGCGCGTGTAGCAGAGCCGCGAGGCCGTCAGTAGCGCCAGCAGCGCCGCAAGCAAGAGCCAGGTTTTCGAGGGGAGTTTGATTTCACCAGGATATCGGCTATAGTAGGCAAAGAAAAGGCGAATAGTGGAGGAGGTCCAATTACAGCTTGCCGATTTGCGCCGCCGCATAGCGCAAATCGATCAAAAGTACGGCGCGAAGCAGTCGGCTCCGTCGTCCCCACGCCCGCCCGCTCCGCGCGGCACGCGCCATGTGATCGAGGACCTGCTGACGGGCGAGGTGGTGCATACGGCGCACGGTGCGCACTTTGAAACCGACCGCCTGTGGGAGCGCCATCGCCGCTACGGCAGCGTCGATATCTCGGATCTGGCCGAGCTTCCGCACGACCTGCTGAATCAGATCTCCGGCGGGGCCGTTCCCGGCGCCCCGCCCTCCCGGTGGGCCTTCCTCGATACCGAGACTACCGGCCTTGCCGCGGGCGCCTGCGCGTTCCTCATCGGCGTCGGTTGGGTCGATTCCACCGGCTTCCGTCTGCGCCAGTTTTTTCTGCGCGATTATGCGGACGAGGCATCGGCGTTGGCCCGGCTTGCCGAGCACCTGGCGCAGTTCGACGTCCTCATCACATACAACGGCAAATCGTTCGACCAGCCGCTGCTCGAAGGCCGCTACCGGATCGCTCGTATGGCGCATCCATTTGGCCGCCTGCCGCACCTCGATCTGCTCTTCGGCGCGCGCCGCATCTGGAAGCTGCGCCTGGATTCGTGCCGGCTGGTCGATCTGGAAAACCAGATTCTGGGCGTGGAGCGCGAGGGCGATCTTCCCGGCGAGCTGATCCCTTACTGCTATCTGGAATTTCGTACGCACCAAACAGGCTTTCGAGCTGGTCCCGATTTTTCATCACAACGCGCTTGACATTCTTTCACTGGCGTGCCTCACCGCCATTGTTCCATTCGCTTTCCGTTCACCGGGACCGCGCCCGTCCGCCACGGCGCCGACCTCATCGGCCTGGCCCGCTGGCTGCTCGAGACCGACCGTCGCGAGGAATCGTTGGCGCTCTTCCGCCGCGCGTTGGACATGGGGCTGCCCGACCATCTGCTCTTCCGCACACAATGGGATATCGCCGCGCTCGAGCGGCGCCGCGGCTGCACGGAGGCCTCGCTGGCGGCGCTCACGGATCTGGCGGCGGCGCGCAATCCCTATCGCGTGCGCGCCCTGGCCGAGCTGGCCAAACACTACGAGCACCACCAGCGCAGCTACGCCATGGCTTTGGAAATGACGCGCGCGGCGCTGGCCTTGGAAGATACCGCCGAACTCCGCCGCCGCGAAGAGCGCCTGCTGGACAGACTCGCCCGGCCGCGCGGCGCGCGCCGCAGCGGCGGCAGACGGCTCACTGCGCACGGCGGCTAGCGGATTACAGTAAACTCAAAGCAACCCCCGATGCCCCGCGTTCTCCCAGCCCAGCCTGGAATCTTTGCCAGCACGCAATCCGGCGATGCATTGCGCCGATTCGCCCGCTTTGCCTGGTTTACGCTGGGCTACAACGTTGCCGTCATCCTGGAAGGCGCCTTTGTGCGCGCCACCGGCTCGGGCGCGGGCTGCGGGAATCATTGGCCGCTTTGCGACGGACAGGTCGTTTTCGGAACGCCGGCGCTCGCCAAGCCGATTGAATTCGCGCACCGCTCCATGACGGGGATCGACGCCGCGCTGATCGTGTATCTGGTGGTCTGGGCCTTCCGTGCATTTGATCGAGGCCACGCGGTCCGGTTAGGGGCGGCGCTCTCCGCGGTCTTCCTGGTGACGGAAGCCCTCATCGGGGCGGCATTAGTGAAGTTCGGGCTAGTGGTGAACGACGCCTCGCCCGCCCGCGCCGCCGTGCTCTCGCTGCACCTCACCAATACGCTGGCGCTGCTGGCGTGTCTGACGCTCACCGCCTGGTGGGCCGCCCATACGCGAGCCCGGCTGAGCGGACCCGCATGGGCCAGCTTGGCGGCGTTCGTGGTGTTGGGAATCACGGGCGCGCTGGCAGCCCTGGCCGACACGCTCTATCCGGTACACTCGCTGGCCGCCGGATTCGCGCAGGACCTCAGCCCGAGCGCCAATCTGCTGCTGCGATTGCGCGCGGTCCATCCGTTTGTAGCGGCCGCCGTGGGCCTGTGGCTGATGTACTATGCTTCGCTGCGCGCCGGCATCGCGCGCGAACCGGCACGGGCCGTCATCGCGCTGGTAGTGGCGCAGCTTCTGGCGGGAGTATTGAACCTGCTGCTGCTGGCGCCGACCGGTATGCAGCTAGTCCATCTGTTGCTGGCGGATCTCCTATGGGTCGCGCTGGTAGCGCTCTGCGCCAGTAAGGGCGGCTAAAACTTCGGGGGCAGCGGTCCCTCTGTTCGTCTAGCCGCCCTACCGCGACTTCGATCCGCGGGGTTGCCGTCGACGCCTTTCAGTTGCTGTTTGCCCACCCGGTCGCCCGGTATCGTTGTTGCGCCTTCCACCGCGATCATCGCGGCGCCGCGGCCCGACACCCTTCACTGCAATACCGTTGGCGTGCTTGCGTGGGATGAAAGTACTGGTCGCATCTTTTCAGTAAACAGCGGCGCTTCCGGGGCTCTCGATGTGATCGTTTTCGAGCGGAAGAATTTCCTTGCATAAGGACCACGATAGTAGTAGGGTAAACAACATGAGTAGTTATCCGCTATGCCTCTTCCAAAATTAAGCAAGCTGGAACTGCAGATCATGGACGCCCTCTGGAAACGGGGGCCTTGTTCAGTCCGGGAGATTCAGGAATCGTTTCCGGCAAAGAAGAGACCCGCCTACACCACGGTGCAGACGATGGTCTACCGGCTCGAAGTCAAGAAGGCGTTGCGCCGGGTCAAGAAGATCGCTACGGCGAACATCTTCGAGGCGGCAGTGTCCCGTGATGCCGCGGAACGCAGGCTGATTGACGAACTGTTGGGCCTGTTCGGCGGTCGAAGCCGGCCATCATGGCCCACCTGATTGAATCGGGTACGCTCACGCTGGACGACGTGCGCGAGGCGGAGAAAACTCTACTGGAACTCGCCGGAGAGGAAAAGACAAAATGAGCCCATCCTACTTTTCGTCGATTGCCAATCACCTGTGGCAATCGACTTTGTTCGCCGGAGTCGCGGGATTGGTGATACTAGCGCTGCGGAAGAATAGCGCACGGGTGCGTCACTGGGTATGGCTGGCGGCCTCCTGCAAGTTTCTCATTCCGCTTTCTATTCTCATGGCGCTCGGAGCTCATATCTCCTGGCGGCAGGCCCCAGAGATAACGCCGTCCGACCTATCCATTGTGATGGACGAGGTGAGTCAACCGTTTACCGCCCCGGCCGTTCCGGTGCCTCTCTTGCCCCCGGTACCACCCGTTCAAAGGCCGTTTCTGGCAGTTCTGTTGGTTGTCTGGATATGCGGATTCGTGGGTATCGGCTGCTCGTGGTGGATTCGGTGGCGGCGTATCCTCGCGACGGTTCGCGCTCGGGCGCCGGTGCCGATTCCGGCCCCGATTCCGGCACAGTCCTCTCCCACTTTCTTAGAACCAGGAGTTTTCGGGATCCTCAGGCCGGTCCTATTGTTGCCGCAAGGCATCTTCCAGCGATTAACGCCGGCGCAGTTGCAGGCGGTCATTGCGCATGAACTCTGCCACATCCGCTACCGGGACAATCTCACTGCCGGAATCCATATGTTCGTGGAAACCGTCTTCTGGTTTCATCCTCTGGTGTGGTGGATCGGGAAGCGGATGGTCGAGGAACGGGAGCGCGCTTGTGACGAAGAGGTCTTGCAACTCGGCAACGAACCGCCAGTTTACGCTGAAGGCGTCCTCAACATCTGCAAGCTTTACGTCGAATCACCATTGACGTGCGTGTCTGGCGTAACCGGGTCGAGCCTCAAACCAAGAATACAGGCGATCCTGGCCAACCGGAAGGTCGACAGAATCGGCTTTACAAAGAGAGCTGCGTTAGCAAGCTTCGGCGCGGTGGCGCTGCTGTTGCCAATCGGAATCGGGATGGTGAAAGCGCCCCCGGTTCACGCTCAGACCGCCGCTCCGGCAACGGCACGGCAATTTGAAGTTGCCTCCATCAAGCCCTGCAAGGATGACGACAGGAGTGGAAGTCCCGCTCCCTCACCTGGAAGACTAGACACATCGTGTATGACCGTCAGGGGCCTTATACAGGTTGCCTACGAACGGTTCGCCGGTGGCAGATTTCATCCCCTCGACTTTCGCGATTTTCCTCCCGTTGAGGGGGGGCCGAAATGGGTGGACTCTGATCGTTTCGAGATCGACGCAAAAGCCGAGGGCCGGTTCAGCCAGGCGATGTTGAACGGCCCGATGCTGCAAGCTCTTCTCGAAGACCGCTTCAGGTTGAAACTTCATCGGGAAAGCCGCGTCGTCCCCGTGTACGCCTTGACGATTGCAAAGGGAGGCCCCAAACTGCAACCGTTAAAGGACGGAAGTTGTACCATGCTCGACCTGGAAAATCCTGTACCGCCGCCCCCGCCCGGCGAGAAGTCTGCGGTCGCCTGCGGCACCATCTCCGGCAGAAGAAACGGAACGCAGCAGATGATGGACGTTCATGGCATGAGCCTCGATGAGTTTTCCAAATTCGGCATGGGCCTCTTCGGTCGCCCGGTCATCAATAGAACCGGCATCGCCGGGAAATTTGATTGGCATCTGGAATTCGTCCCCAGCAACGCAGGCGACGACCTTGCCGGCCCATCGATTTTCACAGCCATACAGGAACAGCTAGGGCTAAAACTTGTGCCTGCAAAAGGTCCCACCGATGTCCTGGTGATCGATCACTTAGAAAGGCCTTCCGAAAACTAGTGGTTGCCGTCGAGGCCGGTCTCTTTGGAGCAAATCGTCGATGCCTTCTCCCCTTACCGGCTTTCCTTCACAACGCGACCATTGAGCGGCTGAATGGGACGGACATCGTGTTGATAAAGCCTGGCAAACGCCTTGATCTGTTCCGCCGAAATGTCCACCGGAGCCTTCAACACATACCAGGTGACATCCTCCGTGCAGGGCGGAGCCGTTAGCGATCCCACATACATGTAATAGGCGGCGTCTGGCGGCAACATGCCGGCGGGATTAATCTCGACTCCAGCGATATCCTCCTCTTTACCCTTGGATTTTGGCATATGTTTCCAAATCTCCCGAACGGTGGCGTTCGCACCGCCGGCTTTCAGAAGAACCGCTACACCGGCAACCTTCCCATCCTCGGACTGGTGCATCAAGTGAAGCGCCATATCGTATGGTTTGCCGTGAATGTGCTCTTCGCTGGGACGGTGAAAGTGGAATTGCGTTAATAGATAGCGCTTACCTGCTATGATCAGGGCGTTTCCGCTTCCCTGCTTATCGTGATAGTTCACTCGGATCGTGTGTCCGTTGTCGATTAAGTACTTCAGGGGACCGCTTTTGTATTCAAACAGCAGAGGTGGGAGTTCACTTTTTTCCGTATTTCGAATATCTATCGGGGACTGCTCCTTGCCGCTATTGCAGAGAGCGTACTCCGGATCGAGCTCACTCCAATGTTCAGCGCCCCTTGGCCCTTTGTAATCCCATGGCGCCTTCCACTGCGCTTGTGAACTCGCGGGGAACGATATCGCCGCGACAACCAGCAATAAAAACGTCATCCGATCTTTCCTCATAATGCGTCTCCATGCTGCGCTTCGCGCTCCATGCCCGGTAGTTTACCGGTTGTTGGATAGGAACGATTCGTCTACAGTGAAAGTATGAATGTCGTACGTCACGCTGATATGGCGGTACCCGGAATAGCGGCTGCCATCGGCGAGCCGGCGCGAGCTCGCATTCTTTACTGCCTGGTGGACGGCCGTGCACGGACCAGTACTGAGCTTTCCGTGGTGGCCGAGGTTAGTCCGTCGACCACGAGCGTTCACCTGGATAGACTGAAAAAAGCGCACATGGTCAAAGTGCTGATGCGGGGAAAATATCGGTTCTACAGTTTAGCGGGGGTCGACGTGGCCACGGCGCTGGAAGGACTTAGCGTGCTCGCCGGCGGCGCTCACAATAAGTTCGTACCCAGCACTCCCAAGCGGCTCCTGGGCGCACGAACTTGCTACGATCACATGGCCGGCGCTCTCGGCGTGTCGCTGCACGACCGTTTCAAGGCATTGGGGTGGCTGTCGGTTCATTCCAAAGGCGACCACAAAGCGTACGACCTCACCGTAGATGGAGCGCGGGCCTTGGAACGGCTTGGCGTAGACGTCGGGGCATCTCGGGCGATGCGCCGCCGCTTCGCATTCCCATGTCTCGATTGGAGTGAGCGCAGGCCGCATGTCGGCGGCGCGCTCGGCGCTGCCCTTCTCAAAATCGCCGTCAAGAGAAAATGGGTAATTCCAGACCTCGATAGCAGGGCTCTTGAAGTCACCAGTCTCGGCCGACGCGAAATGCTGACCCGCTTTGGCGTTGCGATACCGAAGCGCGGACCAGGGATTTAAAGGGCGCAGCCTTGGCTATTTCCTCGGCTACCGGGTAGCCTCGACCTTCGGCGTCGACAGGTAGCCCACAATCTGATCCTTCCCTACCTGATTGATCACCAGTTCGTAAGGAGTGTGGCCGCCCTTGGCGGTGTAGAACTGCACCGGCTCGTTGATGTTCTTATCTTTTTTCTCGGTGAGCTTATCGTCGGCGAGGACTTCCACGGTGTATTTGTTGTGTTTCGGATCCACCTTGACCAGCTTGAGGCTGACATCGGCGAAGCGCACCGGCTGCTTGGTCTTGCCCAGCTTGATGTCGGTGTAGTTGCGCTCGCCGTGCAGTTTGAGCGCCTGCAGCTCGCCGGCGTTGGTAGCGATCAGACCGCTCTGCACGCCCATATCGCCGCGCGCCGATTTCAAATCGGCGATGGTCTTCTGTAGATCGGATTGCGTGGTAGCCACCTGGGTCTTCACCGAACCCACGTCCGTAGCCACGTCGGCCACTTTCGCCGCCACCTGCGCGTTCTGCTGGGTGGCGGTCTGCTTGGCTTCGCTGATCTCCGAACTGACCTGCTGCTGCACCTTGGCCTCTTCGTCCTTAATCTGGCGCGCCACCTGATCGGCATGGGCGATCGCTTCCAGCTTGGCCTGGCTGGAGCCTCTTTGCTCAGCCGCGCGGGCCGCTGCCAACTCTTCCTTCAGGGTCTCGAGGTGCCGCATTTGGGAAGCGGTGGTCACCGAAGAGGCGTCTCGGACGTTGCCGATCTCGGCCATGACCTTTTCGTGATTCGCCGCCATATCGGTGCGCATATGGTCCATTTGGACGTATAGATAAATGTTGGCGGCAATCAGGGCGATAATCGCTCCAGCCATCAAGGCGGTGACCAGGCCGGAGTGGCGTGGCGGTTCGACGTAAGTGGGGGTGGGGGTCATTCGTAGATAATGCTCCTTGCGTATCTTTTAGTATAGATGGGTGAAAGGAGCATTTCGGTTACATACCTGAGAAATCCGGCCAGCCGCCGGATCGACTGGAGCCCACCATTCAGAAGATCGGCTTCAGGACCATCCGGCCGTACGCGATGAACGCAAAGAGGAAACCCAGCACGCCGCTTAGGATTATGGGCATGACCTCGCCGTACTTGGCGTGCATCCAAACGAACACGAGGCTCTCGATCGTCAGGACCGTGGCGGCCACCACCGTGAGCGCCGGCTGCCACACCAAAGCGGCGGGGACGATCAGCCCGACAGTGCAGACGAGTTCCAGGACCCCGAGGGCCATCCAGGCGTTCCGCGGCAAGGCGCCAAAAGACGGGAACTGCTCGCTAACTTTGTCGAACATGAAGACCTTCATGACGCCAGGAAAGGTAGCGGCGTAGAACGCGCCGCCTCCTGCGCGTCTTTGTCGAACCAGATGCGGATCGTATTCTTCGGCTTCATTATGCCAGGGTCGCATCGAGCTCTGAAACAGCTGCGCGGGGACATCCTGCATCCGGCGTCCCCGCGCGCATCGCTTACTGCGCCGCCATAATCAGAGTGGTCGCCGCGTTGGTGTCCAGCGTCTGCCAGCCGGTCAGCGGCGGACCGTTGTAGATCCAGATTGTGCCGTCGCCATGCAACTGGTACAACCGGCCATTCGCGGCCGTTTGGCGTTCGCGTGGATTGTTATCCAGCATTTGCCATCCGCCGATCGGCGGCCCGGTGTAGGTCCAGATCGTGCCGTCCCCGTGGGTCTGGTATAGCGCCGAAGGCGTCGCCACGATTTCGGTTGCAGCGGGATTCTCGTCAATCATCTGCCAACCCGTCAAGGGCGTGCCCGTGTAGACCCAGATCGTGCCGTCGCCGTGCATTTGGAACAGGTTTCCGCCCGCGGCCGCAATCTTTGTCGCTGCCGGGTTATTGTCCAGCATTGTCCATCCCGTCAGCGGCGTGCCCGTGTAGACCCAGATCGTGCCGTCGTTGTGCAACTGGTACAAGCCGTCGCCGGCCACAATTGCGATGGTACGCGGGTTGTTATCGAGCATCTGCCATCCGGTCAGCGGCGGTCCCGTGTACACCCAGATGGTTCCGTCATCGTGCAACTGGTACAGCTTCCGGCCCGAAGCCGCAATCTGTCGCGCTCGCGGATTGTTATCCAGCATCTGCCAGCCCGTGAGCGGCGTCCCCGGTATAGGCCCAGATCGTGCCGTCGCCGTGCATCTGATAGAGAAGATCGCCCGATGCCTCGATGGACCGCGCGCGCGGATTGTTGTCCAGCATCTGCCACCCCGTGACCGGCGGAGTCGTGTAGTGCCAGATGGTGCCGTCGCCATGCATCTGGTACAGACGCTCCGGAAACGGATTGTCGGTCGTCGGCGCCGGAAACGACTTCATGGCCGCAACCAGGTCGTTGTACGCAGTCGTCTTGCCGGTGAGTGTCTGATAATTGGCCGCCAGGGTCGATCCGGCCGCTTGCACGATCTCCGAGATAGTATATCCCTGATAGCGCATCCAGTACAGATAAGCGATAGCGCAGCCTATCGAAACGTAGTCGCGGTCCGTGCCCTCCGTCTTCGAAACCCAATCGGGATAGCCCGCGGCGACCCATGACGGCGCGGTAATGCCCCAGGTGGGCATCACGCCTGGAGGGGCGTTCTGCGCCAGATATCGGGAAAGGCCTTCGCCATTGCTCGATCCGCAGCCCCATCCTTTGCCCTGCGCTCCCATGAAGCATTCCGAGAGTTCCGCGATATAGAGCGACACTTCGAGATCAAGCGGATTCGCCGTCGTATTCGCAAAAGTGGCGTCCACAGTACAATACGCCGCCGCTTGTGAAGTCGCAGCCGCCATGGTAGGCTCCGGACGATCCGTCGTGCGCCGCGCTTAATGGCGCTACGATTACCGTGGTCGCGCCGCCTTTGATGCCGAAGACCTCCTGCATCTGCTGGTAGGGGCCTGCGACTACGCTCAACAACTGGGTGGCAAGATTCAATCCCGGCGCTCCCAGAGCGGAGTCATACATGACAGTAATATTCCCGGTCACGCCCACTAGCGTTGCGGGGTAATCGAATGCGGGGCTTACACCCGCGGCGACCGGCTGAGTTCTCGGAACGCGAGAAACGCCTGGTTGTAAGAATTCTCTGTTATTGGGCAATTTCGACCTCCTATGTCGATGTCCTTCGCGGACACAAGATAGTGGCTCGGTCTGCCAAACCGTTTCTAAGGATTTCTGGCGCGCAAGCGGGAGGCTCGTAAATCGCATCCGCGGCGTACAAAAATAAAGCCGGCCTCCTTCCGGAAGCCGGCTGCAAAAACAACGAGGTTTTCAGCCTTTAGAAATTAAACTTCAGCGCGAGCTGGACGCGGCGCGGCGCGCGGAAGCTGGTGACCTCGCCGAAAGTTGTGCTGGTGATGTTGGTGCTCAAGCCATTCGGGTTCACCCAGTTTAAGGTGTTGAAGGTCTCCATGCGGAACTGGAAGTACTTGCTCTCTCTCACATAGAAGTTCTTCATGACCGAGGCGTCCAGGTTAAAGAACCCGGGCCCGCGGACGGTGCCGCGGCCCGCATTACCCGGCCGTACCACCCCTTCCGGAACCTGCGCGAAGCAGCCTGTATTGAACCAGTTCATAGCTTGCGCGGCCTCCTGCGTGGCCGAAGCGTACTGCTGCGGCGCGCCCGCCTGTGGATTGCAGGTCATATCCGGGCGTGCGCTGGCGGAGCTACTGCCGAGGATTCCCAGGCCCGCCGGGTCTACGCCGGAAGTCGTCACCGTCAGCGGTACTCCGGTGTAGGTGGAAAGAATGCCGGAAAGCTCCCAGCCCTTCAGCGCCTGGGCCGCCACGCCATGGCTGCCCTTGAAGATCGGAATGACGTAGAAATAGCTGACCGTCAGGATCTGCTTCCGGTCGCCGGGATACGGCCCATACTCGCCCTCGTGCCAGTTGTAGCTATTCTGCGGAGCGTTGGAGCGATCCGAGCCGTTGTCGGTCAGGTTCTTCGACCATGTGTAGGCGGCGGAAATGGCGCCCGCGCCGCGGAAATCCTTGCGGACCGTCGCCTGGAGCGAATGGTAATTGGAATCGAAAGCCGTCTCCAACGCGTTGATGTAGTTCCAGCCGTAATACGGCCGGATGGCGTTGATGCGCGGATCGTCAGTGGCGGTGAAGATGGTGGTACCCGGCCCTAGCTGATCCGGTACCGCTGGTGGTATGCAGTCCCGCGGCCAGAGCCGCTCCGGGATAGGCTTCGTTGATGTCAACGATGCCCAGCAGGTGCGTGCCCTTCGATCCCACATAGGCGACGCTGAGCAGCGTGCTGCGGGCGAAGGTATGCTCTACCGTCAAGTTCCACTGCTGTGCGTAAGGAACGTTGGCGGGAAGCTGGGTAGCGTGCAGGCCCAGCGGCGCGGCGATGGTTGCGGTGGGCGTGCCCGCGGTCACATCGGTGAAGGAGGCATTGGAGTACGTGGAGCTCTGCACGAACGGCGGATTGGCAAAAATGTTCTGTTCGTAAGTGCCGAAGAGGCCGGAATCATAGTAAATTCCATAGCCCGCGCGGATGGCGGTCTTGCCGCCGCCGAACGGATCCCAGGCCAGGCCAATACGCGGCGCGAAGTTATGGTACGAATCGTTGGCGATCTTGTCTCCGAAGGGCGAATTCTTGCCGGCCACGATCACGCCCAGACCCGAGTTCAGCGCAAGCTGCGTGAGGTTCGCCTGGCTGGTGGGAACCGCCGTCACAAAGTTGCCATTGGCGGGATTGACGGCGGGAGCGTTGGCGCGGCTGTACAGGCCCGGGTCGAAGTTGCTTAACTCGCCGTTGCGGTCGGTCGGCTGGCCGAAGAAGCTCCAGCGCACGCCATAAAAGACCGTCAGCCGCGGCGTCACTTTGAAATCGTCCTGCGCAAAGGCCTCATGCTGCCACGCAATCATGTAGGGCGTGATATCGGTGGAGGGCATCGAAAAGCTGGATACGTTTCCCAGCAGGAAATTGGCCCACGACTGCAGGAAGGCATTGGTGCCGGTGGGCGCGCCGGCGTTGGTGAAGCCGAACGATCCCTGCTGACTGGCGGCGTTCTCGGTCTTGTTATAGCGGTTCATGGTGTACCCAAACCGGACCGTGTGCCGCCCCTTGATCCAGGTGAGGCTGTCGAAGGCGTTGTAGTTCCGGTTGTAATCGTTATACGGGCCGTAGCCGGCGAGGGTGGTTCCGCTGGTGAACGAGAGGTTCGGCACCACGCCCTGCGTATTGGTGAACGGCTCCTTCGGATTGATATCGGGATCGTTGGACTTGGCCGTCAACCCTGCCGGCGTGGAGACGATGGCGCTTTGCGTGAAAGCGAAACCGGCTTCGTTCAACAGCGTCGGCCGGATAGTATTCTGCGCATGCACGATGTAGTTGCGGCCCGGGGAATTGGTGTTGGTCACGCAGCCGCCGGGGAAGGTCGAGCAACTGAACAGGCCGCCGGGCTCCGTGGTGGGAATGCTGTCGTTGGAAAATTTGCCCCAGATGGAAAACTTATCGTTGAACCGCTGGTCGATCTTCACCAGATCCTCGCGGTAGTTGAGCAGGATGCGCTCCGGGAAAATGCCCGCCGTGATATCGGTAATCCCATTGCCGCTGGCCAGCGGCACCTTGCTGAAAATATCCTTGATGTATGCCACCGAATTCGCGTTGAACAGGTTGCTGGGGATGGAAGTGACGGGCGAAGCTCCCGCCGGGCACCCGATGCCGCTGCTGGTGATGGTGGTGATGCAGACCGGCTGGGAAAAATTTCCTTGCAGCATGGCCTGCGTCGGCAGGGTGGGGGTGAAGGTGGTGTAGTTGATGATCCGCCTCGCTTCTTCCGAAAAGAAGAAGAAGGTCTTATCGTGATTCCGGTTGTAGCCGCCCAGCGGCACGGGTCCGCCCACGGTGCCCCCGAAATCATTCCATCGGTATGGCGACTGCTTGGCGTAGCAGTCGGCGTAGTTGGCGGTGGTGCAGGGCGTCTGCGGATTCACGCGGTCCACCAGGCTCACCTTGTTCGCATTGTTCAACCAGTTGTTCGCGTTCAGCGCGTTGTTGCGGAAGAACTCGTACACGTCGCCATGATAATGGCTGGTTCCGCTCTTGGTAATTACGTTGATCTGCGCCCCGCCCGCGCGGCCGGTGTCCGCGGTATACGAGCTGCGCCCCACTTTGAACTCGGCGATAGCGTCGATGCTGGGGTACGAGCCGAGCGTTTGATTACTGCCGCGGTCCACGTTGTCGGCGCCGTCGAGCGTCCAGTTATTGGCCGAGTTGCGCATTCCGTTTACCGCGTAAGGAATAGTCGCGGTGGTGCCGGAGGCGCCGGTGGTACCCACGAAGAGCTCATCTACCGCCGTCTGGTTGCTCACGCCCGGCATCAGCGAGACCAGTTGCTCGTAGTTGCGCGTGGCGAGCGACAGCTCGCGCACCTGCGCGCCGTCGATGGTAGTTTCGCTCGCGGGCGAGCCGAGCTCCACCGCGGCCGCGGCCGCCGCCACCTCCACCGTCTCGGTGACCGCCCCCACTTCCATGGTCAGATTGATCTTCAGCACGTCGTTCACATTGAGAACGATACCCGTCTGCACTTCGGCCTTGAAGCCGGGGGCTTCCGCCTTCACCGAATAATGGCCAATGGGAAGCAAAACGGCGGAATAGACGCCGTTGCTATCGGTGGTCAGGACACGCAGCGCCTGATTCCGGTCCGTATTCGTGACCGTTACTTTTGCCTTCGGCACCGCGGCCCCGGTGGGATCGAGAACCGTGCCTTCAATAGTGCCGGTAATATCCTGTCCGAAGAGGGCCATCGTAAAACAGGCGATCGACAGGAACAGTAGCGACGCGAGACGTCTCATATTTTTCTCCAGAATTAAAATCAGACCCGAAACTGAGTTCTTGCAATTTGTAAAGATTATGTCATCCTAAACATAAGATGTCAATAGCAAGCCCGCTCGACAGGGAGCTGCCGGTACCGCTTTACCACCAGCTTCAGGGCGTCCTTAAGGCCGAGATCGAATCCGGCCGGTGGGGGCCGGGCGAGCAGATCCCCACCGAATCGCGGCTGGCTCAGGATTTCGGCGTCAGCAAGATCACCGTGCGGCAGGCGCTTCAGGAGTTGGTGGACTTGGGATACATCCGCCGGGAGCATGGCCGCGGCACCTTTGTTTCCCAACGTAAATTCGACGAGGGTCCGCGCGAATTAAACAGTTTTACGGAAGAAATGAAAGGCCACAGCCTGGCGGCGCGCTCGCGCATCGTGGCGCAGGCGATCGAGAAGGCCGACGCGCGCGTGGCCGCGGCGCTGCGCCTGCCGGCGCACTCCCCGGTGCTCATGCTTAAGCGCGTGCGGCTGGCGGATGGCGAGCCCCTGACGGTGCAGACGGCGCACCTGCCCGCGTCGCTCGCGCCGGACCTTAAGATCGGCGAGCGCGCTTCCCTTTACGACGTGCTGCAGAGCCGCTACCACCTCTACGCCGCGCGCGCCAGGGAGACTTATGTCGCCGCCACCGCCGGCGCTGCGGACGCGAAACTTTTGGGAATTCGCGCGGGCGCGCCGGTGTTCAAAGTGGAGCGGATCAGCTTTTTGCCCAACGACAAGCCCTTCGAATACGTGCGCTCCGTTATCCGCGGAGACCGCTACTCCATTGTCTTGGATCTGATAAAGCACGGCGCCGAAAAGCGAAGGCTGGAGCTAACGGTCGGCTAGAACCAAGCTGGGCAGCCGCTTTCGCCTGCCAACCACTCACGCGAAACTGCGGATAGCCGCGGCCTCGTCTTCGTGAACTTCAAAGACCGTGTACAGCTTAGTAATCTGCAGCAGATCCTTCACCCGCTTGTTGAGGTTGAGCAGCTTCAAGGAGCCGCCGGTGTTGGTCACGGTGGTATAACCGGACACCAGTTCGCCGATGCCCGAGCTATCGATATAAGTTACGTCGGCCAGATTCAGCAGGATCTTATTCTGGTGCTTGGCCACCAGATCGCGCAGGGTTTCGCGCAGCGCGCTCGAACCTTCGCCGAGCGTGATTCGGCCCGCCACGTCTATCACGGTCACATTACCCACCTGCCGGGTACTCAACTTTACGCTCACGTTAAATATTCCTCCTGGCGAATTGCCGCCGTTTTTACTTTGACTCTACGTTCTTGATTAATGTTACTTCGGTCCCGCCCGCCTCGAGACGGCGAAGATGCACGTCATCCATGAACGAGCGGATCAGAAAAATGCCCCGGCCGGATGTACGCAGCAGGTTCTCCGGCGCTAAAGGATCCGGCAGATGGTCGAAATCGAAACCCTCGCCCTCGTCGGCGATCACGATGGTGAAGCGTTCGGGGCTGTGCGAAAGCGAAAACCGGACTCTCTTATTCGCGTTATACCGGTTACCATGCGCGACCGCGTTCACCATCGCTTCGCGTACCGCCATGCCGATCTTCATCAGATCGTCTTCATCCACTCCCGCGCGGGTGGCAGCCTCGGTAGCCAATTCTTCGGCCCGGTCGACGCTATCGAGCGTGGAATCGAGGAACCGTTCTACAGTCTCCGGTACGTGGCGTGCATTTTCCCGCATAACAGCCGGCCGGGCCAAAGCGAACCGCCAGAATAAGATACCGGCCTTGCCAAAGTCAAGCGCGATCGTCTACTTCAGTCTACTTCCACTGCACGATGCCCGGCGGAAGCAGTCCCCGCCTCGCCACTGTTCACTTGGGTGTGGCGATTGCCCGTTCGAGGGTTTCCCGAATGAATCGCGTATAAGGAACACCGCGTGCCTTTGCACGGGCCTTCACAGCTGCCAGCAATGGCTTGGGCACTCGCATGTTGATCTGAGAGTCTTTCTTCTGGAATTCGAACCGCACGGGTTTAAACTGCGAAAAATCAAGATCGGATAGCTCCAAAGACTTCGGCACATTCAAGCTCGTCGGCCGCGGAGCGTCACCCGGCACATACCTCGAAAAAGATCAGCCGTGTTTCGGCACAAGGATTTAAACGGGTTGGGGGCACCGTCAAATCACGCGCCAACCTTTTCGTGTTCGCTTATATGGGGCGGCGGGTCCTCTTGTCAGATCAGTATCAATCCGCGCCGCAGCCCGCGCGTCACCGCTTCCGTTCGGCTGGATGCATTCAGTTTCCCCATCACGGAGGCCACATGAAACTTCACCGTATGCTCGGAGATCCCCAGCTTCCAGGCGATTTCCTTGTTGGCCGCGCCATCCGCTATCATGCGGAGCACTTCCATCTCGCGCGGCGTGAGCGCGGTCCCGCCGGTATCGAGCGTCTCGGCCGGGGCAGAGGCGCCCAGTAAGCCTTCCAGTTCTTGCGGATCGATCACCGCCAAACCATTGGCCGCCGCATCGATCGCGGCCAGAATCGCGCCCGCCGATGCATCGCGCGGCAATAACGCGCGCACGCCGCTTTGCAGCGCTTCCGCCGTCCACACAGGTTGGTTCTCGGCGGTGAGCAGCACGATAGCAGGCCCCGATGGCAGCGCGGTTGCTGGAGCGCCGCCACCAGCACGTCCGGCCGCAGCGAATCGAGATTGGAGGCATCGGCGAAAGAACCGATCACCTCCAATCCCGGGGTCGCCGCCAGCAGCGTTTCCAAACCCGCGCGAACCACCGCCGAAGGAGCCGCGATGGCGATGCGCGTCACGCCGCCTCCGCACTCCTGGCCAGACGCACGTGAGTTTCGCGCACGCGATTCCCGCGCAGGAAGCGCACCGGCAGCGCTTCACGGCCGGAATCGAGCGCCGCCGTCAGCTCCGCATACGATCCCAGCAACAGGTCGCCTTCGCGCAAGGATGCCGCCGCCGCGCGTCCGTCAGGCTCCATCCGCAGAATGCGCAGACCGTGCGCCTCCGGCCGCAGCGTGACGCCTAACGAAGGCCGCGGACCGTAGCGCAAAAATTCGACGGCATCGTTGGACGGAACCGCCAGTCCGAGTCCGTTCACGATGGCCGTGTTGATGCCGATGACCTCGCCGCGCGCATTCGCGAGCGGGCCGCCCGAGTTGCCGGGCGCCAGCCGCACATCGGCATAGATCCACGGGCCGCCGATGGAATGCGCAACCCCCGTAGACAGCGCGCCCGCGAAACCAAGCGGGCTGCCGATGGCCATCACCAACTCGCCCGGCCGCACCGCCGCCGAATCGCCAATAGCCGCAGCCTCCAGCCCCGATACGTCAATACGCAACGCGCCAGATCCCGCCTTGCGTCGCGGCTGGCGACGCGGGCCGGAAAACGCCCGCCATCCCAAAGCTGAACCTCCACCGCATCCTGCCGCGCCACGTGAGCGTTGGTCACGATCACGCCGTCGCTCTTCCAGATCGACGCCCGAGCCGCCGCCGCGCCGGTCCGGAAACACCTGGACTGTGCAACGCCGGAGCCGCTCGGCAATCTCTCCAAATCCGCGCATGTCAATCCTTCCGGGGCCGTTCCCCCACCGTGATGGCGATCTTGCGCGACGCGCCGCCCCGCGATACCGCGGCCTCGATGACGCTCCCCACGGCGTGTCCATCGAGCGCCGCTTGAATATCGTCGGTCTCGGCGGTAGCTTTGCCGTCCATCGAGATTACGATATCGCCGATGAGCACGCCGGCCTTGGCCGCCGGTCCGTTGGGTTCAAGCGAAAGTACGATCAGGCCTTTCTGATGATCCGGCAGCTCCACCGGTTGCATACCCGATTCCCAGGTAGCCGCGCGCCACGCGCCCGCGCGCCAGGATTTCCGCCGCCACGCGATCGATGGTTGCGGCCGGAATGGCCATGCCCGCGATTCGCGAGAGCGCCGTCGTGGCGATCCCGATCGCCGCGCCCGCGATATCGATCACCAGCGCGCCCGTGGAGCCCGGGTAGAGCGTAAGGTCGAGCCGGATGTAATGGTCCAGCCGGCCGCCGCGCCACGTGCGCCACGAACCGCTGACGGCGCTCACAATCCCCATAGTGGCGTTGACGCCCGAGTTTTCCGAACGGCCAATACTCAGCGCCAGATTGCCCGGCGCCGGCGCGGCCGTCGCCGGCTGCGCGGGCACGCCTTCCGCATCTACTTTTAGTACGGCGATATCGGTGCCTGATCTACGCCCGCCAGCGTAGCGGCCGCTGTCTTGCCATCCGGCAGCGTGACCGTGATCTCTTCCTCGCGCCGGACGGCATGTTCCGCGGTGACGATCACGCCCGGCTTCCAGAACACGCCGCTCGATGAAAATCGCGGCCGCGCATGCACGGCCACTACCGATTTCCCAGCTCTTTCGACGGCCGCCGCCAGTTCCTCGGAAAGCGCGGCCAATTGGTTTGCCATAATTTCTCCTCTGATCTCATGATGCCGGGACGGCATTCCATGCACATCGGCAATTCGGCCAGGTCCGATCCCGGTCTTTGGAGCAGGTAGCGCATGACTTGTTTCAAAACTCCGCGTTGCCTCCGCCCACCGCCCACCCGCGGGCGGCACAATCGCCGCCCGCGCTAGAATGACGCTAGCGGAGGAGATTTGCCGGCATCGGGCCGCTCGCACGGGCCGAATTCTAAACATTCGTTCGCGGTCCTCAATAGTCCTTTCGCTCCAGCGCGAAGATCAGATCCTGCTGCTGCTCACGCTTGATTATCGGAGCCGTGGTCGGCCTGGTGGTTGTCGCCTTCATTCTGGTCACCGAAAATATAGGATCGAAGCTCTATCCCGCTAATGGCGCGGCGTGGCGGCGGATTGTGATCCCCACCTTTGGCGCGCTCGCCGCCGGATACTTCCTGGCCCGCTACTTCCCTAATGCCCGGGGCAGCGGCATTCCGCAAACTAAAGCCGCGCTGTTCTTGCGCGACGGCTACATCACCTTCAAAACGGTGCTGGGCAAATTCGGCCTATGCTCCTTTACGCTCGCCAGCGGCATTGCGCTCGGGCGCGAAGGGCCTTCGGTCCACATCGCCGCCGGCATTGCTTCGGTGCTTGGGCGGCGGCTGGGGTTATCGCCCAAAAGTGTTCGGGCGCTATTGCCGGTGGGCGCCGCGGCTGCGATTGCGGCGGCGTTCAATACGCCCATTGCCGCCGTGCTGTTTACGCTGGAAGAAGTGATGGGCGATATGCACGCGCCGGTGCTCGGCTCGATCGTGTTGAGCTCGGCCATGTCGTGGATGGTGCTGCACCTGCTGCTGGGCGATGAGCCGCTGTTCCACGTGCCCGCGTATCAATTGGTTCATCCGGTGGAGTTCGTTTTCTATGCGGTGCTGGGCGTGGCCGGCGGGCTGGTGTCGGTGGCGTTCGTCAAGCTGCTGTTGTGGCTGCGCAAGCGTTTCCTGCGCATGCCGAAATCGACTTTGTGGGTCCAGCCGGTGGCGGGCGGTTTGGCTGTCGGGTTGATGGGTTGGTTTGTGCCGCAGGTGCTCGGAGTGGGCTACGGCTTTGTGGATCAGGCGCTCAACGGCAAGATGCTCGTCACCACCATGGCTCTGTTGGTGGGTCTGAAGGTGATCGCCACGGCGACCTGCTATGCATCCGGCAACGCCGGCGGCATTTTCGGACCCAGCCTGTTCATCGGCGCCATGGCGGGGGGCGCGGTCGGCGGCGTGGCGCACTGGCTGATGCCCGATTACACCGGCAGCGTGGGCGCTTACGCGCTGGTGGGAATGGGCGCGGCCTTCGCGGGCATCGTGCGCGTGCCGCTCACTTCCGTCATCATGATCTTTGAGATCACGCGCGATTATTCCATCATCGTGCCGCTGATGATCGCTAATCTGCTGAGTTACTTCATTTCCAGCCGTCTTCAGGAAGAGCCCATCTACGACGCCTTGCAGCATCAGGACGGCATTCACCTGCCTTCGGGAGCGCGGGCGCGGGAAGACCTGATCACGGTGGCGTATGCGCTCAAACCGGAGACGCGCGCGCTGCCGGCGTCCATGAGCGTAGCGCAGGCGCTATCGTCCATCGATCGAGAGCGCACGGTTTGGCCGGTCACCGATGAAAACGGTCTGCGCGGCATGATCGCGAAAGACCAACTCGAGGCCGCGGCGGCGGCAGGTTCCGGCGAGCAGACGCTGGGCGATCTGGTTCCCGATCCGGGTCCCATTGAGGACCTCGATCAGGCGCGCTTTCCGCATGTTCATCCCGACCACTCGCTGCAATCGGCCCTGCAGCGCCTGGCGCAGAGCGGGCTGCCGGAGCTTCCGGTGGTGAGCCGCGGCAACATCCGCGAGCTGCGCGGAACCATTTCGGCGAAAGATATTCTGGATGCTTTCGCTATTGGAAGACCGGCCGCGACGGCGGGCGAAATCCCGGTGGCCGGGCATACCACCGTGACCGGCCAAAGCCAAGCTCGCCCCGCGGCTGTTTGCGGGCGTGCTGACGGTGCTGATGGCCGATGGCGCTGTTGATGGGCTTCCTCAATTACTCTTTCCGCATGCAACGCAGCAACCGCGCCAACGCTGACTTTCAGGCCGCGCAGGAATTGATGCAGCGCGGAAGCTATGAAGAAGCGATCGAGCGCTACCGCGACGCGCTTTCTTCATCTCACAGCGTCGATTACCGCCTGGCGCTCGGCCTGGCGCTGGTGAAGGCCGGCCATGCGAGCGAAGCGCCCATTTACCTCAACGAAGTTTTGCGCGAGAAGCCCGGAAACGCGTCCGGCCAATCTGGGTCTGGCGCGCGTGGCGGCGCAGGAAGGCCGCATCGACGACGCCGTGTCGCCCATTATCAGCGCGCCATTTATGGGAATTGGCCCGGGAACGCGCTGCGATAACCAGTTCCAGGCGCGTCTCGAGCTGATCGATACGTTGAACAAAGCTGGAAGACGGCAGCAGGCTCAAGCGGAACTGCTCTCCACCGCCGCCGCGATTCCGGAAGACGGCGCCGCGCTCAAAAAGCAGGTCGGGCGCATGCTCATCGATTACGGACTTCCCAGGAACGCCGAAAGCCTCTTCCGCGATGTGGCGCAGCGCAATCCACAGGACGCGGAAGCGCGTCCAAGGCTTGGGCGATGCGGAATTCGCGAATGCGGAATACGCGGCCGCGCGGGATGCTTATCGCGCCGCTCTCAAGCTCGATCCGGCCAATACCGCGATCGCGCAGCGGGCAGACATTTGCGATCGGATTCTGGAACTCGATCCGGATTTACCGGGCTTGAGCGCGGCGCGCCGGTACGAGCGCAGCCGCACTATGCTCGCGACCGTGCTGGATGAGCTCGCGCGCTGCGGCGGCGCGGTGGATAACGATAAGAGCGCGGTGCAGCAGGCGCAGGCCGCGGTCGCTCGTAAGACGAGACCGCCATCGTATGGCGATGCCGCCGATTTGAACCGCGCGTTGGCGCGCCAGTTATGGGTCGCGAAGCCCGCATCGTGCGCGATCAAGGCTGACGATCCTCTTAGTTGGTTAATGCCTAAATAGGGATGAGCGCCGGGTGCCGCGTGTCCCGCACCATCCAGAATGCGCGCATCAGTCCTCAGGCGCGCAACGCCATCGATGGATCGATCCGCGAAGCGCGGCGCGCGGGCAGATAACTGGCCATGGCAGCCACGGATGCCAGCACGATCGGCATGCCGAGAAACGTCAGCGGATCGGTGGCCGTCACTCCGAAGAGCAGGCCGCTGAGAGCCCGCGCCAGTAGTCCGGATGCCACTGCTCCCACCAGTATCCCTACGGCGGCAAGCCACAGCGTCCGCGCGATAATCCCAGCCTGGAGCCTGGACGCGGAGGCGCCCAGCGCCATCCGAATGCCGATTTCCTGCGTGCGTTGCGTCACTCCATACGAGACTACGCCATAGATTCCGAGTGACGCGAGCAACAGCGCGAACAACGCGAATCCGCCTAACAGCTCCACTACAAAGCGCCGCGGCGATACCGCTTTATCCACCAGTTGTTGCAGCGTGCGGAAGCCTTGTCCCGGAAGGTTTGGAGCAATCGGCTTCAGCGCCGCGCGCACGCTTGCCGCGAGCTCCCCCGGAGGCACCGAACTCCGCACCACCAGATCCACCGACGAGAAATCGTGGCACTGCCGCATCGGGAGGTACATTTCCATGCCCGAGCCTTGCTCCAGCGCCAAGTGCCGTACGTCTTCAACCACGCCCACCACCTGGCGCTCGCCGCAAGCGCGCATAATCTGACCGATCGCCTTCTGCCCTGGCCACAGCGTACGCGCCAGGGTCTCATTGATCACGATTACGGGTTGGCTCGAAGGGGCGTCTCTCTCCGAGATATCGCGCCCGGCGATCAATGCGATACCCATCGCTTTTATATATCCATCGCTGACTACTCGTACAAACGCATCGGGGAACTTTCCCCGCGCGTATACCTGCCCCTTCGCGGGCGCGCCCCAACTACGATTGCGTCCCAGGGGAAGTGTATCGGTCAACCCCGCCGCCCCGATTCCCGGTATCTCGCGGACTCGCCGCAGCACCTCGTCGAAATACGCATTCTGTTGCGCTTGCGTGGAGTAACGTGAGTCAGGATCCACCCGAATCGCGGCAGCGTGTTCCGGCCGGAAGCCCAGGTGTACATCGAGCACCCGCAGAAAGCTCCGGACGAGCAATCCCGCGCCTACTAACAGTACGCATGCAAATGCGATCTCCGAGATCACCAGAGCGTTGCGAATCCAGCCTCGACTCTTGCCGGCGGTAGATCCGCGTGAAGAATCCTTCAGAACGTCATGGAGAGTGTTGACGGGAGTCTGTAAGGCGGGCGCCAGTCCGAAGACCACGCCAGTCAGCGCGGACACTGCAAGACAGAAGGCCAAAACGGTAAGATTCGTGCGGACGGTGGCGAGCAAAGGTATGCTGAGCGCCTCAACGCGGGCCAAAATATGGGTCCCGCCAGCGGCCAGAATTATGCCCAATACCGCGCCGCAGCACGACAGGGTTACGCTTTCGGTGAGCATCTGACGGATCAGCCGCCGGCGTCCAGCTCCCAGGGCCGTGCGGATGGCCATTTCCTTTTGCCGCGTTGCGGTCCGGGCCAGGAGCAGGTTGGAAAGATTCGCGCACACGATCAGCATCACCACTCCCACCGCGCATGCCAGCACCAGCAACGCCGGCCGGATGCGGCCACTCACGTGTTCCGCCAGCGGAGTAACGCTTCCTTCAAAATCGTTGCGCTCCGGATGCGCGCGGGTCATCTGTCCCGCCAAAATTCTCATTTCGGCTTGAGCGCTGCCGATCGAGACGCCGGGTTTCAAGCGGCCGATAATCGCCATGGTGTTTCCCCACCGGTTGGTCTCACTGCTCAGGGGAAATGGAAAATACAGATCGAAATGGCTGCCGGGGGCGAAGACCGACGCCATATCGAACGAATCCGGTAGCACGCCGGCCACCGTGACCGTGTCGTCGTTAATTTTGAGTGCGCGGCCAACGATTCCAGGATCGGCGCCGAACCTCCTGGTCCATAAACCGTGGCTCAACAGTACCGCCTTGGGACCATGCCACTTGCATTCCTCCGCCGTAAACAGTCTGCCGATTTGCGGCTGAACTCCGAGTAATTGAAAGAAATTGTCCGATACCGGCACGCCGTTGAGCCGCTCCGGCTCGCCTTGGCCGCCGCTCAGTAAGTTGTCGCCAACTCCGTAAAACGCGAAATAGCCGGCCAAACCGGAAAAGGAGCGGCTGCGCTCTCGAAGGTCGAGCAGATAGCCTACCTGAGTGGTCTGGCCCGAGAGGCCGCTGGTATCGTGGTTGGCGATCCAGACCAGTCGCTCCGGCCGGCTAAACGGTAAAGGGCGAAGGAGCAGCGTGTCCACAACGCTGAAGACCGTGGCGCTGGCGCCGATGCCGAGTCCGACCACGAGAATGGCGAACGCCGTGAACCCGAAGTCCCGGCGTAGCGTTCGAAACGTATAGCGCAAATCCTGCAGGATGCTGGAGCCTATGGGCAGATCGCGAGTATCGGACATGGAAGCCTCGTGATGTTATACTGCCGCGAGGCGATTTGGTTACGTTTAAGCCGCGCTGCCCATGGGACATGGAGGCATTCTTGGCACGGATTACGGACATAACGGTTTTCGTTGCGATCGTTTCGTTCCCGCATTCGATGGATGCTCAGTCGATCGGCCCGTTCATCAGCAATAACTATAACTATGTTCAGCCATATATGCCGAATTACGGGATCGCGCAAGGGTCCATCTTCGTCATCGCGGGGGCCCCTGAAAATATGACGGAATCGACGGCCTCACAGGGCGTCCCGCTCCAAACCACCCTGGCTGGAGTGATGGTCACCGTGACGGTAGGTAATATTACCACCCAAGCCATTCCTTATTATGTTTCGCCCAGCCAGATCACTGCGATTCTTCCTTCAAGGACGCCTGTGGGCGCGGCAACCATCACCGTAACTTCCGGAGGGAAGTCAGTCTCGGCGGGAACTACGGTGCTCCCGAGCGCCTTCGGTCTGGCTACTGTATCGACGCCCTCCGGACCGGTTTTACTACCATGGGCGGCTGCCGTGGCGCAGGACGACAGCGAAGGCGGTCAACTGCTGAGCCAAACCAATGCAGCCAATCCGGGCGAATACCTCACCCTCTGGGGAACGGGTTTGGGGCCGGTTTCAGGGGATGAGACACAGTATCAGACGCCAACGAACTTTACCGGCATAGCGATTGAGGTGAATATCGGCGGCCAAAGCGCGACCGTGACTTATCATGGACGGTCGATTTATCCGGGCCTCGATCAAATCGACGTCATTGTCCCGCCCGGAGTGTCGGGATGCAACGTGTCCCTGGTCGTAACTGCGGGAGGCGTGCCCAGCAACTTTGCGACGATACCAGTAGCCGCCAGCGGGCGGATTTGTTCCGATCCGGGATTGATCCCGCTCACAACCGCCGAGTACCAGACGCTGCTGGGCCTCGGCAATGTGAGTATCGGGGCGATCTCTCTCACTACACTAACCAACACAAGTCCCGGGATGGCGGCAGTTACCAGCGATTCGGCTTATGCGACGTTTCAGAAGTACACCGCTCAACAGCTCGCGTCCAACAGCTTCCTCCAAGTGCCGTCGCTTGGGAGTTGCCTGTTTACGCCGACGGGATGGCAGCCTCCAATAACCGGTCTCACTTCGGGCCAGCTCAATGCGGGCTCCCAAATCAATATAAATGGACCAGACGGCGCGCTGGCGTTACCTCGTTTTCCTGGCAGTGGGAGTTACCTCGAGGCCTTCGGGACCTCACCCGCAATCGTTCCTTCAACCGGCGGAGCTTTCACGTTCGATAACGGGACTGGCGGACCGGATGTCGGGGCTTTCATCGCGGGCCTGGACGTGAGCCTCGCACCTCCCTTAGTGTGGACGAATCGCCCCGCGGCCGCCAGCATAGACCGCACCAAGGACCAGTTGATCGCGTGGAGTGGCGGCCTCCCTGGGAGCTATGTTTATATCGTGGGTAGTTCCACGATTCACGTGCCGAGCCCCGCCGCCGGCGGATCAAACGTTACCGCACAATTTGTCTGCACTGCGCCTCTGGCGGCCGGTCAATTCACGGTTCCCTCGGCGGCGCTCGAAAGCCTGCCCGCGACCGCCAATGGGAATTTGTACATAGCCAGCGGCAGCATCCAGCGGTTTTCAGCCCCCAGTCTGGATGTGGGGTTGCTCTTTTTCGGCGCTGCTAGCGGGATTTCGATTCCGTTCAACTGAGCCGGAGATACGAGCCCATCCTTTCAGGCCAGCGTTAAGATTGCTATCCGGTTACTGCGCGGTCCCTCTGCCGCCTCAGGTTCGCTTCAATCCCAGCACTTCATTCAGCGATCCTTGCCGATAGCCTTCCAGATCCAGCGTGACGTATTGGAAGCCTAACCCTTTGAAAATCGCCGTGAGCTTTCGGCTCATCTCCAGCGTAAGCGCGCGGTCCATTTCCTCGGGAGCGATTTCGATGCGGACCATCTCGCCATGGAAGCGGACGCGGAACTGGCGGAAGCCGAGCGCCTTGAGTTCCTCTTCACCGGTCTCGACGGTCTTCACATTTTGAATAGTCACCGGGGTTCCATACGGGATGCGCGAACTGAGGCACGCCGCCGCCGGGCGATCCCAGGTGGGTAGTCCGGCCAGGCGCGAAAGCTCCCTAATTTCCGCCTTGCGCAGCCCCGCATCGGCCAGCGGCGCGGCGACGCTGTGCTGCTTGGCGGCGTTTTGTCCGGGACGGAAATCGCCCAGATCGTCGACATTCACGCCATACACAATGTGATCGATGGCGCGCTCGCGGCCGAACTGTTCAAGGCGCGTGAAGAGCTCGTCTTTGCAATGGAAGCAGCGGTCCGAATGATTGCGAACGTAATCGGGATTCTCGAACTCGTTGGTGTCGATAAACTCATGCACGATGCCGAAGCGCGCGGTAAACTCTTCGGCGTCGCGTTTGTGAGAGCGCGGGAAGGATGGCGAATCGGCGGTTACCGCCAGCGCCTGGGGGCCCAGGGTCTGCGTCGCCGCCCACGCCAGATAGGCGGAATCGGCGCCGCCGGAAAAGGCCACGATCACGCGGCCCATGGGCTGCAACAGGTCGAACAGCCGCGCTTGCTTCGCTTCTACCGGCGACATAGCACTTCTATTCTACTGGACCGGAAGGCTGTCCTGTCCGTTGCCGTTGGGGCCTTCCGTATCCGGAAGAACCGACGCCGCCGCCACTTGGTCGCCATCTTCGAGCGAAACCAGCTTCACGCCCTGCGTGGAACGGCCGGCCTGGCGGATGGTGGACGATTCGATGCGGATAATCTTGCCATTGTGGGTGACGATCATCACGTCGGAATCCTCCCTCACCGATAGGACTGCCACCACGTTGCCGGTCTTCTTGGTGGTCTTCATATTGATTACGCCCTTGCCACCGCGGCCGGTGAGACGATAGGTTTCGAGGGACGTTCGCTTGCCGAACCCATTTTCGGCGATCGATAGAATCAGGCCGTCCTTTTCGACCACTTCCATGCCGACCAGGTAATCGCCTTCCGCCAGGTCCATGGCGCGAACCCCGCGCGCCTGACGGCCCATCGGCCGCACCTGACCCTCGGCGAAGCGAATCGCCTGGCCCAGATGGGAGCCCAGGAAGATGTAGTGATCGCCGTGCGTGATCTTGGCGCCGATCAGCTCGTCGCCGTCGTCTAGCGAAACGGCGATGATGCCACGCGACAGAGGATTGTCGAATTCGGTGAGCTCGCTCTTCTTGATGACGCCGTGCTTGGTCACCATCACAATGAACTCGGAAGGCACAAAATCCTTCACCGGCAGGAATGCCTTGGCCGTCTCATCCGGCTGCAGGCTGATGAGATTCGAAATGTGCTTGCCTTTGCCGACCGTGGTAGCGTCGGGAATTTCGTACGCCTTCAGCCAGTAAACCCGTCCGCGCGTGGTGAAGATCAGCAGATAACTATGCGTGGACATTACGATCAGGTGGTCCACCACGTCCTCGGCGCGCGTCCCCATGCCGATGCGGCCTTTGCCGCCGCGCGTCTGACGGCGATACGTATCGACGGACGTGCGCTTTAGATAGCCGCCGCGCGTTACCGTGATCGCCACGTCTTCCACCGCGACCAGATCTTCCAGCTTGATTTCGCCAGTGTCTTCGATGATCTCAGTGCGGCGCGGATCGCCAAAATCCTTCTGGACCTCCTTCAACTCGCTGACGATCAGGTTGCGCAGGATTTTATCCGAGCCCAGGATCTCCAGATATTCGGCGATGCGACGCTGAATCTCGGCCAGCTCGTCCAGGATCTTCTGCCGCTCCATCCCGGTGAGGCGCTGCAGCTGCAATTCGATAATCGCTTGCGCCTGTTTCTCGGTGAACGAAAACCGGCCAATGAGAGAATCGCGCGCTTCTCGCGGCGCGCCCGAGGCGCGGATCAGCTTAATGACCTCGTCGAGATTGTCCAGCGCTTTCTGGAAGCCAAGCAACAAGTGCTCGCGATCGCGGGCGCGGCGCAGTTCGTACTCAGTGCGGCGGCGGACCACTTCGATGCGGTGGTCGATGAAGAACTTGAGGCAATCCATCAGGCCCAGCTCGCGCGGCTGGCCGTTGACGATGGAAAGCATAATAATGCCGAAGCCGATTTGAAGCTGGGTGTGCTTATAAAGGTTGTTGAGAACCACCTCGGCCTGCTCGCCGCGCTTCAGCTCGATCACGATGCGCATGCCATCGCGATCGCTATGATCGAACACATCGGCGATACCCTCGATGCGCTTCTCATTCACCATGGCGGCGATCTGTTCGAGCAGCTTCGACTTATTAACCTGGTACGGAATCTCCGTGACCACGATCTGCTCGCGATCTTTGCCGGTGCGCTCAACGGCGGCGCGGGCGCGCAGCTTGAGCTGGCCGCGGCCTTTGGTATAGGCGTCGAAAATTCCGTTGCGCCCCAGAATGAATCCCGCCCGTGGGAAAATCTGGGCCAGGCACCATCTCAAGAATCGTAGCGAGCGTCGCGTTAGGGTGCTGAATCAGGTGAACCGTGGCGTTGACGATATCGTTCAGGTTGTGCGGCGGAATATTGGTTGCCATGCCGACCGCGATGCCCGACGAACCGTTCAGCAGCAGGTTGGGCACGCGCGCCGGCAGCACTTCGGGCTCTACTTCGCTATCGTCGTAGTTCGGCTTAAAATCGACCGTCTCCCGGTCCAGATCTTCCAGCAGCGTCGTGGCAATCCGCGAGAGACGCGCTTCCGTATACCGGTCGGCCGCGGGAGGGTCGCCGTCCACCGACCCGAAGTTCCCTTGCCCTTCCACCAGTGGATACCGCAACGAGAACGGCTGCGCCAGACGCACCAAGGCGTCATAAACGGCGAGGTTGCCATGCGGGTGATACTTGCCCATCACCTCCCCGACGATGCGCGCGCATTTGCGCGTGGGCCGGTTGGGCTGCAGGCCCATCTGGTGCATGGTGTAAAGAATGCGGCGATGCACCGGCTTGAGGCCGTCGCGGATGTCGGGAAGCGCGCGTCCCACGATCACGCTCATCGCGTAATCGAGATACGAGCGGCGCATTTCGTCTTCGATATTGGTGGGGACTATGTTCTTATTGCCGCCGTCGGAGCCCGGCGAACCGGGTAGCGGAAGCTGGCCTTGCGGCGGTTGTTCCTGATCTGCCATGTTGGGGTAAGTACCAGTATAGCAAGGTTTTAGGGTGCGGGCAGCGATGGCGCGCTAAACTCAAACGTGACATATCTTTGCACGCCGCAATAGGGAGCTTGACCCCATGTTCGTTGTCCATAGCTTGCCGGCCGCAATCGCATTCTGCGTCATCACCATGCTCGGTTGGGGGTCGTGGGCGAACACGCAAAAGCTTGCCGGCAAAGCGCGTTGGCCCTT
This sequence comes from Bryobacterales bacterium, assembly GCA_963723015.1. GTDB lineage: Bacteria > Acidobacteriota > Terriglobia > Bryobacterales > Bryobacteraceae > PALSA-243. The sequence continues at coordinate 350,093 of CAVRPF010000023.1, read as the reverse complement.
TCAACTTTTCTATTGGGATTACGCCATCGGAGTGCTGCTCTTCAGCCTGATTTTCGCGCACACTTTGGGCAGCTCGGGCCAATCCGGCATGGGCGCGCGCGACAACATGCATAGCGCAGCGGATCGCTTTGTGCTGCCGGCGCTGATCAGCGGCGCGATTTTCAATTTGTCGAATATTCTGCTGGTGGTGGGAATCGATGCCGCCGGTCTATCGGTGGCGTTTCCCGTAGGCGTCGGACTTGCGCTGGCGATCGGTACGGTGGAAAGCTATTGGGAAGCGCCCCAGGGCGATCCGCGGCTGCTCTTCGCCGGCGTGGCGCTGATTGTGTTCGCCATGATCATGTCGGCCCTCGCGCATCGGCGCCTGCCCCACGCGAGCGGCAGGCGCCCGCTGCGCGGCTTGATCTTTTCCGCGGTGGCGGGATGCATTATGGGCTTCTTCTATCCCCAACTGATGCGCTCCATTTCGCCCGATTTCAATCGCGCGCCTATCGTTCCCGGGATGCTCACTCCCTATGTCGCATTGGTGTTTTTCGGCGTTGGCGTGTTCGTCAGCAACTTCGTATGGAATACGATATTCATGCGCGCCGGCAAAGTAACTTACCGCGATTACTTCCGCGGCAGCGCGCGGCTGCACGCCATCGGCATACTGGGCGGATTTATCTGGATGATCGCGTTGAGCTTCAACGTGATCGCATCGAGCGTCGCCGGTCCTGCGATCTCCTATGCGCTGGGACAAGGCGCAACCCTGGTCGCGGCATTATGGGGACTGCTGATCTGGCACGAATTCCACTTGGCGCCCGCGGGAACAAACAAGTACATCGCCCTGATGCTGGTGGGATACGCGAGCGGGCTGATCCTGATTGGCGCGGCCACGCAGTAACGGCCTCCGCCTACTCGGGCCGAACGTTCGCGTTCTCAATTTTCCCGTCGGGTCCCAGCCAGATTCTGTAAATCAAGGAGCCTTTCTCATACTTGGCCGTATAAATATCGGGCCCGGCCGGTCCCACTGCTGAGAAAGTCACCGATTGCAAAGAGCCAAGCTGTGCGATTGGCGTTGGGAGTTGCTCCAACTGCCCCCGCATTCTCGCGAACAATTCGGGTGACATGAGATTGGCGTCGGGCTTGTTCAGCCGTAGGTCTTCAATCATCTTGCGCAGCGCAGCCTCGCTCCCCGGCGCCGGCGTTTGCTCCTTCAGTCTCTTGGCCAAAGCGGCGGCCGCATCGGTGATCTTCTTTGCCTCGGCGTCGTCCAGCCGCTTTGCCGGCATGTCCCGGCCATTCTGATGAAGGATAAGCTCAGTTGGCCTGCCTTGACTATCGTTTTTGCTGAATTCGATCTCGGCGTCGATCCCTTTCGGGAAGAACATAGTTTGCGATTCCGGGAGAATAGGTACGGCTTGCTGGTTCCCTAACTTTGAGAACAGTTGATTATTTTCAAGAGTGATGAGCATATTGACTCCCGGCGCCATCTGGTATGCGCCCACATAGTGGCTCAGTATCTTGGGATCAAGCGTAATCTCCTTGCGCTCACTCGGCAGGATTACATTCTCGCCATGACTTAGCGCGGCGAGTTTCGCGGCAATTTCCCCTGGAGCCTGCCCGTTCACGTTGCCCAGAACTACGACAGTCAGCTTGTCGTCCGGATAGTACGCCAACTCCGTATTGAACCCTTCTATGCCGCCGCCGTGATCGATTAGCTTGTGCCCGCCAACCGTTTCCACCTGCAGGCCGAAGGCATAATTGTTCTTGAAAGGCGTAATCATCTTTTCGAGGGACGCCGGTTTCAACAGCTTCCCGCCGAAGAGGCCCTGCTCCCACTTCAGCAGATCTTCAGTTGTGGAATAGAGTCCGCCGGCGCCTTGCGGGATAGTCATATTGATGAAACCGGCGTTCTCGAATCGGTTATCGACGCGCACATACCCCGATGCGCGATGCGGAATGATGGCGGAGTACGAGTCATACCCGGAGTCCTTCATCCCCAATGGCGTGAAGATATTCTCCTGGATGATTGTCTTGTAAGTTGCTCCGGTTATCTTCTCTATTAAATAGGTCAATAGCACATAGCCGGAGTTACTGTAATTCCAGTTTTGGCCGGGCTGGAAGTCGAGAGGCTTATCGCGAAAACGCGCCACCAACTGCTCCGCCGTGGTGGGAAACGGTTCCAGCTTGGGATAGTCCGGAAAGCCGGTAAAATTCGGGATACCGGAAGTGTGAGTCAGGAGATGAAAGATAGTGATCTTGTCCCAAGCCGCAGGCGAATCCGGCAGATACTTCTTCACCGGATCGTTGATGCTTAGCTTGCCGCGCTCTTCGAGCAGCAAAATCGAAGCCGCCGTGAACTGCTTGGTCACAGATCCGAGCCGGAACTTTACGTCCGCCGAATTGGGAATGTTCCATTCGAGATTGGCAAAGCCGTAGCCCTTGCTAAAGAGCACCTGGCCGCCACGCGCAACCAGCACTGTTCCCATGAAGCTGTCGTTAGCCGCGTAAGACTGAACGATCTGGTCCATCCGGGCGGCATCCTGCGCCAGGCAGGGACCAACCAACAGAGCAAGTAAGGCCCATCGGTAAAGCATAATCCGGTATACCCCTTTTGGGGGCCGGGAACAAGGGTAATGCTTGGGTAACGCTGTGGCAGTATACTGCTCAAAGAGGTTCACTATGCGCTCCCAGACATCCCGCCGCCGTTTCCTGCAGGCCGCCGCGTCCGCCCCGGCCATCTTGTACGCCGATGATAAGGCCGGAACCAAAGCTCCCGTGCTCGGGAGCGGGGAGCACACCTACGAAGCCATCCACGATTGGGGTGAGTTGCCCACCGGATATCAAGTATGGCAATACGCACGGCGTCGTCGAGGATTCGCAAGCCAACATTTACGTTCACCACACCGTGAATGCGGCGAGCGAGAGTTCGGATTCGATGGTGGTGTTCGATCACCAGGGGAAGTTCGTCAAGTCCTGGGGCAAGGAGTTCAAGGGCGGCGCGCACGGGCTGCATATTCGCAAAGAGGGATCCACGGAATTCCTCTACCTGTGCGACACCAAGCGCGGCGTGGTCGTGAAGGCGACCCTGAATGGCGAGGAGGTCTGGTCCGTCGGCTATCCGGAGCAATCGGATGCGTATAAGCCGGGTCCCGATGGCAAGCTGCCCAAATATAGCCCCACCAATCTGGCGATCGCGCCCAACGGCGATATTTACGTCGGCGATGGCTACGGCTCGAGCTACATCAACCAATACAACAGCGGCGGCGAGTACATACGCACGTTCGGCGGCAAAGGTACCGAGCCTGGCAAGGTCGATTGCCCTCACGGGATCGCGCTCGATACGCGCGGCGGCAGCCCAGTCCTGATGGTCGCCGATCGCGGCAATAAGCGCATCCAGCGGTTCACGCTGGACGGGCGTCACATCGACTTTGTCGGCGGCACGAATCTACCCTGTCACTTCAACTACTTTCGGAACGGAGATGTGGTGGTGCCCGATCTGGGCGCGCGCGTGACTCTGATGGACAAGAACAATCAAGTTATCGAGCATCTCGGCGACGATTCCGCATCCAAATGGAACGACACTCGTAAGTTGACGCGCGACCATTTCACTCCCGGAAAATTTGTCTGTCCGCACGGCGCCTGCTTCGATCACGAGGGAAACATCTTCGTGGTGGAGTGGGTGGAAGTGGGACGGGTAACTAAGTTGCGCAAGGCGGTCTGATCGAGCAGGGCCAGATAGTTCGCCGTCAAACGGGCGGCTAGTCCATTAGAAATTCGAGCGGCGAGCGCGCCTGCCACAATGTAATTCTGAGAAACCCGGCTGTGACCCGCACTATTGCTTTAGGGTTATATGCGAGCCGCCGTATTATTCGCCATCGCCGGGCTAGCCTTTGCGCAAGCGCCCGATCCGGCCTATCCAGCGCTGTCGCGCGCGTATGAAGCGTTGAAAACACGCGACTACGACGCCGCTATCGCGGCGTTCCTGAAGGGCATCGAAGCCGCGCCGGCGCGCGCTTCCATCCGCAAGGATCTGGCCTATACCTATCTCAAGATCGGCGAGAATATCCTGGCGCGCGATCAGTTCCGCGAGGCCATGACCATCGATCCGCAGGATACGCAGGTCGCCATGGAGTACGCTTTCCTGTGCTACGAGACGAAGGAGCAGGCACAGGCGCGCCGCATCTTCGACCGTATCCGCAAGACCGGCAATGCGGAGGCGGAGCGCGCGTTTCAGGATATCGATGCCCCTTTGGCCACTGGAATCGACCGGTGGAAGAGGGCCATCGAGATGGGCGCCGACAATTTCAGCGCGCATTTCGAGCTGGCGACCCTAGCCGAACAGCGCGACGAGCTGGCGCTATCCGCCGAACATTACGAGAAGGCGTGGCGCGAGCTGCCCGAGCGGCGGTCGGTTCTGGTGGACCTGGGCCGCGTGCTTAAAGCCATGCGCCAGGATGATCGGGCCAACGCAGCCCTGCTGGCCGCATCGCGAGGCGGCGAACCGCGCGCAGCGGAGTTGGCGCGGGAGCTACTGCCGGCGCGCTATCCCTACGTCCCGGAGTTCCGTAACGCGCTGGCGCTCGACCCGGCGAATGTGGAACTGCGCCGCGAGCTGGCCTACCTGCTGCTGCGCATGGATCATACCAGCGAGGCCGAACAGGAGTTCCGCAAGCTCGCCGAACCGGCGCCCGGCGATCCGCTGGCGGTGACGCAGCTCGGATTCCTGCTTTACGCCCGCGGTCAGCGCGATGCCGCCATGATCCTGTTTGAGCGGATACTGGGCGGCAGCGATCAAGACCTGGCGAATCGCGTGAGGGCCGTCTTGCGGATGCCGCAGGTGGTGGCGGTGTCGCCATCGACTCCGGCTTTCGTCACCGATTCTAAAGCGATGGCCGAGCGCAGCCTGCAGGCCGGTTATATGAAGGACGCGCTGAAGTATCTGGAACAGGCGCAGGAGGCGGACCCGGGAGATTACTCGGTGATGCTTAAGCTGGCTTGGACGAATAACATTCTGCATCGCGATGCGCAGGCATTCCACTGGTTTGACCTGGCCCGCCAAAGCTCCGACCCGAAGATCGCCCGCGAAGCGTCGCACGCCTGGAACAACTTGCGGAGTGACGCGGAACTCTTCAGAACCACGGCATGGTTTTACCCGCTCTTCTCCACACGCTGGCACGACCAGTTCGGATATGCGCAGGTGAAGACGGAACTGCGGACGCATTTCGGGCTGATGCCTTACGTGAGCGTGCGGTTCGTAGGCGATACCCGCGAAACGCTGGGGACGAATACGCCCGGCATTTCGCCGCAATATCTTTCGGAAAGCTCGTTTATCGTGGGCGCGGGCGTCCGCACGGCGACCTGGCAAGGGATCACCGGATGGTTCGAAGCGGGGTCGGCTATGGGTTACCTGACCGGCCACATGCTGCCGGACTATCGCGGCGGGGTCAGCGCGGCGCGCGGCATCGGGCATACGCTCACTGGCGAATCGCCCGGTGCTTTTGCGGATACTACCCTCGACGCGATTTTCGTGAGCCGCTTCGGCAACGATTTCCTGGTGTATTCGCAGTCACGCGCCGGCTACACGGTGGGCCCGCGTGAGTTTCGCGCGCAGCTATACGTTAATGCCAACATTACTTTCGACGATCAGCGCCAGGCATGGGCCAACTTCGCGGAAGCCGGACCGGGACTGCGAATTCATTCTGCCGCGATGCCGGCCCCGATGTATGTCACGGTCAACTTGCTGCGCGGCGGGTATTTGATCGGTCAGGATGGGTTGCGAAGGGCCAATTTTAACGATCTTCGGGTGGGGGTGTGGTATGCGTTTACTCGTTAGGGATGCAAACCAGAAGGCGCGTTCACACGAGAGCTGAAGCAGTGTGAACGCTGCACGCATGAGTGCGTGCGCCACGGAGTGAGGGTTGCAGCGATGTGGCTGGCGGGGATGGCCATGGCTTACGCGGGGGAATTGCCGTATTTCCATGTGCTGTCGCAGGCGGCCGGATCATGGCCGCAGGTGTTCTCGTCGGTGGGTTTCGAGCCGCAGCCGGCGGAGACGGCCCACATTCTGATCGCGCGTTCCGGCTCGCCGGTATCAGCCGAGTGGACCGGCCGCGTGGCGCATGGCGCGATCCTGGTGCTGGAAGGTGAATCGCCGCTGGCCGAATCCTTCGGATTCAAGCGCGGCAAGGGGACCGTCCACGTCTCCAGTCTGCGCGATGTTCACCGTGCCACTTTGCCCATCATTTGGGAAAGCGCGCTGGATCTACCGGTAATGGAAATGCCCGCCGGCGCGACGGTGTTTGCGCGAGAACGGTGGACGGACGCTCCGATGACCGCCGGCATGAGGCGCGGCGCGGGCGCGGTTCTGTGGGTTGCGACTGGTCCGGGAGATCGCGGATACGAGCGGTTTCCGTACCTGCTCGAGGCTTTGACCGATCTGGGCATGGAAGCGCCGTTCCGCTCGTCGCGGCTGTGGGCCTTTTTCGATTATTCATATCGATCGCGCGTGGATCTCGATTACTTCGCCGCGCGCTGGCGCAAGTCGGGCATCTCAGCCCTGCACGTGGCCGCGTGGCATTTCTATGAAGCCGACGGGGAACGCGACCAATACCTGAAGAGATTGATCGAAGCGTGCCATCGCGAGGGAATTCTGGTGTACGCCTGGTTGGAATTGCCGCACGTGAGCGAGAAGTTTTGGGACGCGCATCCCGAGTGGCGCGAGAAGACCGCGGTGCTGCAGGACGCGCAGCTCGACTGGCGCAAGCTGATGAATCTGACCAATCGCGATTGCTTCCGCGCCGTCTCCGCGGGCGTAAAGCAATTGATGACGCGTTTCGATTGGGATGGCGCAAATTTGGCCGAGCTGTATTTTGAATCGTTGGAGGGCATTGGGAATCCATCCCGCTTCACGCCGATGAACGGCGATGTGCGCGCGCAGTTCCAGCAGCAGGCCGGTTTCGACCCCATCGAGCTGTTTGGCGCGCGAAGCGATGCCGCATCGCGCAAGCTGTTCCTCGATTTCCGCAGCGACCTGGCGCGCCGCATGCAACAGGAATGGCTGGGCGAGATGGAGAGCATACGCGCGCAAAAGCCCGATCTGGACTTGGTCTTGACCCATGTGGACGACCGCTTCGATACCGGGATGCGCGACGCCATCGGCGCCGATGCCGCGCGGGTTTTGCCGCTGCTTGACACGCATTCCTTTACCTTCCTAATCGAAGATCCGGCTACGGTCTGGAACCTGGGCGCGCAACGATATCAGACCATAGCTGAGCGATACCGGCCCCTGACGGCGCATCGCGAGCGGCTGGCCATTGACCTGAATATCGTCGATCGGTACCAAAATGTTTACCCCACGAAACAACAAACCGGCACGGAACTGTTTCAACTTGTGCATAGCGCGGCCGCGAATTTTGCGCGCGTCGCGCTCTATTTCGAAAATTCGCTGCTTACGCCGGATCTGGGACTGCTGCCGTCGGCAGCGGTCGCGGTGAATCGCATAGAGCGCGCCGGCGCGAAAGTTACCGTGGATGCGAGTTCCAGCGTAGGTCTGCCGTGGAAAGGCGCTGCCATGGTCGACGGGCTCCCCTGGCCGGCCGCCGACGATGAAACCGTCTGGTTGCCAGCGGGAACCCACAGCGTGGAACCGGCACAAGCCGACGGGCGCGCGTAAGGCTGGTGCGGTTGAACGGCGATTTGATGGCCGCGCGGATTGCGGCGCCCGGCATTATCGAATTCCGATACCAGAGCGCCGCGCGCGCGATAGCCGTGTTGGATCGCGCTCCCCGCCGGATTCGGATCGACGGCTTGGAACAGAAGCTGGAAATGGCCGGACCAGCGACCGTCATGCTGCCGCGCGGCGAACACCTCGTGACAATCGGGACTGAGTGAGCTAGGATGTCGGATGATTGATGACGGATGTGGCGCTACAGCCCGGCGGCCCGGAGATTCCGGATAAGCTGTACTTTAAGATCGGCGAGGTGAGCGATCTTTTGGGCGTAGAACCGTACGTTCTGCGCTATTGGGAAACTGAATTTACCACGCTTTCGCCGAAGAAATCGGGCACAGGGCATCGCCTATATCGCCGCAAAGACGTGGAACTGCTGCTGCGGATCAAGCACCTGCTCTACGATAAAAAGTTCACCATTGAAGGCGCGCGGCAGGCATTACACCAGGAATCCCGAGGGCCGAAAGGCCGCCGCGGCAAAACTGGCGCTCAGCGCGATCTATTCGCGGCCGACCCGTTACCCGAAATACGCAGAGAGTTGGCGGAGATTCTGGAAATTCTCAAGTAGGTGTCGGCGATTACGCAGGAGTGCGTGCGCTACGCTTCACCTACAATAGCCCCATAAATCCGATCCAGATCCTCCGCCGAGTAATACTCAATCTCAATCCGACCTTTCTGTTTGGCTTTCTCCACGATCTTGACTTTCGTTCCGAGGACCCGCTCCAGTTCGCGGATAGCGGCCTTGACGTTAGGATCGGCGTCTACTTCATCGACGGTTTTCGTCTTACGGCCTTCCATCATTTTTTGGGTAGTGCGCTCCATTTGGCGAACGGACCAACCCTGTGCGACAGAACGCTCGGCCACTTCGCGCTGCAGGTCGGGAGTTGGCAACCCTAAGAGGCACCGCGCATGTCCGGGCGAAAGACGGCGTTCGGCTACGAGTTGCTGCAAATCGGCGGGAAGTTGCAGGAGCCGCATGGAATTGAGGATGGTGGTGCGATCTTTGCCGGTGCGGTGGCCGATCTCTTCGGCCGATAAAGAGAGCTCACGGGCCATTTGATCGAAGGCCGCCGCGGTCTCAATGGCGTTAAGGTCCTCACGCTGAATGTTTTCAACCAGGGTGATTTCGAGGAGACGATCATCGGGGATATCTTGAACTACCACCGGTACATGTTCCAGTTGCGCCAATCTGGCGGCTCGCCAGCGCCTCTCCCCCGCTACGAGCTGGTATCGGTCACCGGATTTGCGAACCACCAAGGGCTGAATTATGCCGTTAGCGCGAATCGATTGCGCCAGTTCCGAAAGGCGGTCCGGTTGAAATAAACGGCGTGGTTGCAAGGGATTAGGATCGATCTGGTCGATAGGAATGCTGTATGTCGCCTCGACCGGCGCAGGTTCGACTGGGGCGACCGCGACCGGAACGGCAAGCGGGCGTGTTGGAAGAAGCGAGCTCAGGCCCTTACCGAGTACCTTGCGCGTGTTGTCTGGTTTGTTCACGATCCAGAACCTCCTTTGCGAGTTGAATGTAATTTTCCGCACCTTTGGATCTGGGGTCGTATGCAAGGATTGGTTTACCAAAACTGGGTGCCTCGGCAAGCCGAATGCTTCTGGAAATCACTGTCTTGAATACTTCGTCTCTGAAAAACTCCCTCAGATCCGCAGCGACTTGGCGGGTGAGGTTGGTACGGTCGTCGAACATCGTTAGCAGAATGCCTTCTATCTTTAGGGGATGATGGAAGGATTCGCCTATGCGTTCGATGGTATCGATTAGCTCGGAAATACCCTCGAGAGCAAAGAATTCACATTGAATCGGCACCAGAACGGAATCCGCGGCAATTAAGGCATTCAGGGTAAGGAGATCAAGGGCGGGCGGGCAATCGAGCAATATATAGCGGTAATCCTGACGAATTGGTTCAATGCGGCTGCGCAGTCGAAATTCCCGGTCGGGAGTGTCGACCAACTCCAAATTCGCGCCGACCAGGTTCTTATCCGCAGGAATGACGTCAAGGCCCTCAAAGTCCGTGGTGGTAATCGCGTCTTTGGGAGAGGCATCGCCGAGGAGAACATGATAGAGACTTGGCCGCTGAGGATCTTTGGTCACGCCCAAGCCGGTGGTGGCATTCCCCTGCGGATCGCAATCGATGACCAGCACTTGTAGATCATTGGCAGCCAATGACGCCGCAAGATTTATTGCAGTGGTGGTCTTGCCTACACCGCCCTTTTGATTTGCAATGGCGAGAACTCGGCTCAAGGGGCTATGCTATCACGTATCGTGAAGAGAGGAGAGTTCGCGAAAAAACGAACCCACGGTCCTGTGTTTCACGTGAAACAAGAGCCCACCAGACGACCGCTCCGCAAGAAGCGAGCTCTGCCCCAGGGCAGCAGAATCGGCCGCCCCCACTCAAAGCCAAGACTTGGCGGCTCTTCTACCCCCGTCAAAAGATCGGCAGCCGGAGCGAGATTCTTTAGGCTAGCTCTTAAATCTTCGTAACTCACTCCACGTGCGATCACGCGATCAAACGTTTCGGTTAGTTCCTCCGCACGCCTCGCGACCACACGAGTATTCGGAATGTGTCGGGATGCCTCGTTAAGAAAGACGGCTTTGCGCTGATGCGATTCCACGAGTGTTAGTAGGCATTCAGGCCGCAGAATCGCGATTGGAAATCCGGGAAAACCTGCCCCCGAACCCACATCAGCCAATCGTAACGCGCCCGCAGGGAGGTGCGCACCTAGGAACAGCGACTCGCAGTAATGCCGCTCGACGGCCTGGTCAACAGAAGTGATCGTGGTTAGATTCAGCTTCTCATTCCAGTGCAGCATTAGCTCGTAATGCGCTTCCAGTGCCGCTACTTGCTCCCAGGAAAGATTTACAATGCCGCCAAGCCGGTCATTAAGCAGTTCACTAAACACGCGCAACGCTCAAATAAACATCCAGAATTGCAATCGCAGCAGGCGTTACACCGGGAATCCGCGCCGCCTGTCCCAGTGTTAGCGGGCGAACACGCTCCAACTTGTCCTGAACCTCCCGCGAGAGTCCAGGAATACCACCAAACCCAAAATCGAGTGGAATTTGCCGACGCTGCGACTGTTTCATACGCTCGATTTGACGCGTCTGCTGGCCGATGTACCCGCTGTACTTGGTTTCGGTCTCCACCGTAGTCAGCACACCGGGAACCGCTTCCTCACCCAGAGTCTCGCGAACCCAGGGCGCAATCTCCGATATCGAAGCCTCCGGCCGCTTTAACCACTGCCCGTACTTGTGGCGATCCAAAGCTCCCGCCAATCTCAATTTTTGAGCCTCCTTCCTCTTGAAGACCTCCCATCGGCGCTCATCCACAAGGCCCACACGCCTGCCGACCGGCGTCAACCGCTCGTCGGCATTATCGATTCGTAAATGTAGCCGGAACTCCGCGCGGGACGTGAACATCCGGTACGGCTCGTCGGCGCCTTTTGTTATTAGATCGTCGATCAGGATGCCCGTATAGCCCTCGGTTCTTCCGACGATCACCGGTTCCTTCCCCGTGAATGCACAGCCCGCATTCAAACCCGCGATCAGCCCCTGACAGCCTGCCTCTTCATATCCCGACGTCCCATTGATTTGGCCGGCGAGGTAAAGGCCTGGGATGGATTTTACTTCAAGGGTGTGCGTCAGTTCCCGTGGATCGATTGCGTCATATTCAATGGCATAACCCGGCCGAATCATCTCGGCGTTTTCCAAACCTGGGATCGAGGCGACCATTGCCGTCTGGACATCAACCGGCATGCTAGTGGACATCCCATTGACGTAAACTTCGTTCGTGTCTAAGCCTTCGGGTTCTAAGAAAATCTGATGACGCGCCTTGTCGGGAAACTTGACGACCTTGTCCTCGATTGATGGACAGTATCGCGGTCCCACGCCCTCGATTTGCCCGCTATAAAGCGGCGAGCGCGGGATCGCCTCTCTGAGTATTCGCAGCGTCTCGTCGGTGGTATACCCGATGTGGCATTCGATCTGTGGCCGCTCGATCTTCTCCGTGAGAAAAGAAAATGGGGTCGGATCTGCGTCGCCGGGCTGCGGCTCGAACTGCGCCCAATCAATCGTCCGCCCGTCGAGCCGAGGCGGCGTTCCGGTTTTGAGCCGCATCCAATTTAGTCCCAATGTTCGAAGTTGGTCGCCCAGCAATTGCGAGGGCGCCTCGCCGTTGCGCCCACAACTGTACTTCGACTCGCCCACATGCGCCAGCCCGTTGAGAAAGGTCCCGGTGGTCACCACGACGGCTGATGCTGGAATTGTTCGGCCGTCGCGCAGCAGCACCCCGGTCACGCGCCTGTCGTGCGCCAGAGTCAGCGCGGCCACTTCGGCCTGCTTGATATGAAGATTCGGTTCCTTCTCCAGCATTTCACGCATGCGCACGCGGTATAACTTCTTATCCATCTGCGCGCGCGGCGACCAGACGGCCGGCCCGCGGCTAGTATTCAGCAGACGGAATTGAATGCCGACCTCGTCCGCGACCAAGCCCATAACGCCGCCGAGAGCGTCGATCTCGCGGACCAAATGGCCCTTGGCGATCCCGCCGATCGCCGGGTTGCACGACATCTGGGCGATCAGGTCCAGGTTCATGGTGACCATGGCCGTCTTGAGGCCCATACGGGCGCACGCCCGCGCGGCTTCACATCCGGCGTGGCCGGCGCCGATTACCACCACGTCGTATTTCTCTTGCACGCTATGATTGTAGCGGAATGAAGATTCTGGTCCTGGGTAGCGGCGGACGGGAGCACGCCCTCTGTTGGAAACTCGCGCAGTCGGCGGGAGTGGAAGTGTTCGCAACGCCGGGTAATCCCGGTATCGCTCGCATCGCGAGGTGCATACCCGAAGGTGGCTCCTTCTTGGACATTGCCGAAAGCATCGGCGCCGATTTGACGGTCGTCGGACCCGAGGTTCCGTTAGTCAATGGCGTCGTGGACGAATTCCGGGCCAAAGGCAAGCTCATCGTCGGTCCGAGCCGGAACGCCGCGCGGCTGGAAGGCAGCAAGATTTTCGCAAAGCGCTTTTTCACGCAAAGCGGGATTCCCACCGCCGGCTTCGCCACTGCCGAAAACGAAACGGAAGCCCGCGCCGCGCTCGACCGCTTCGGCTTTCCGGTGGTCCTGAAGGCCGACGGCTTGGCGGCCGGAAAGGGCGTGGTGATCGCGCAAGACCGCGCCGAGGCCGAAGCTGCTATCGGCCAGCTCAAGGGCCGGCTGGTGATCGAAGAATTCCTTCGCGGCGAAGAAGTGAGCTTCATCGCGCTCTGCGACGGCCGCGACGCGATCCCGCTAGCGCCCACGCAAGATCACAAGACGGCATTCGATGGCGACCAAGGCCCGAATACCGGCGGCATGGGCGCATACTGCGACTCCGGCATCCTCACGTGACGCCGAGACTCAGCAGATCCTGCGCACGATAATCTATCCGACGGTGGATGCGACCAACTTCACCGGCTTCCTCTACGCCGGCCTGATGATGACCGCCGATGGCCCCAAAGCGCTCGAATTTAACGTGCGGCTTGGCGACCCGGAAACGCAGCCGTTGATGCATCGCATGCAATCCGATTTTGCGCCGGTGTTACTGGCGGCCGCCGAAGGCAAGTTGGCCGGTGTGCGAATCGAGTGGCGCGCCGACCCGAGCGTCTGCGTGGTGCTGGCGTCGGGCGGATATCCCGGCGCATACGAAACCGGCAAGCCCATTACCGGAATCGAGGCTGCGGAGGCCACAGGCGCGGAAGTGTTCCACGCCGGAACCCGCATCGGCCCCTGCGGGATTGGAGACGTGCCGGCGGCCGCGTCCTCGGCGTGACCGCGCGCGGCCGCGATTTACGAGAAGCTATTCGCAACACCTACGCCGCCGTAAAGCAAATCCACTTCGAAGGCATGCACTACCGCAATGACATTGGACGGAAGGGAATTCAACGCAGCGCCGGCATCGGCGGAGCTTTCGAGGTGCGTGCGGAACCCGGCGGACACGAGCGCGCGTGAGCTTTAGCGGCATCGTGTTACACTGCGGATAGGAATGCTCACCGACCTGAAGTTGGTCATCCGCCTGCAAGAAATCGACAATCGGCTTGCGGATCTGGCGCGTGAGATCGCGGCCCTCCCGAAACACATCGCCGAAATCGAGAAACGGCTTACTTCCCATCAGCGTAAGCTCGAAGGGGACCAGGCCGCGCTCTCCGCGAATCAAAAGGAACGTAAGAAATGCGAAGGCGATATTCAGGTTCAAGAGCAGAAAATCTCGAAATTGAAAGATCAAATGCGCCTGGCAAAAACAAACGATCAATACCGGGCGTTTCAAAGCGAGATCGATTTCTGCCAGAATGAAATCCGTAAAGCCGAAGACCGCATTCTGGAGCTGATGGGCGAATCCGAGCCGCTCGAGAAGAACGTGAAGGCCGCCGAGGCCGCGCTCAAAGTGGAGAAGGCGGAAGTGGAGGCGGAGAAGCAGCAGGCGCGCGAGCGTACCGCCGTGGACGAGCGGGCGTCGCAGGAATTGACAAGCGAGCGCGGGGCGATCGCGAGCCGAGATAAGCCGCAGCACTTTGGACCGGTACGAGCGCGCACGTAAGGCGAGAAAAGGGATCGGCGTAGCGGAAGTAATCGACGGCCGCTGTAGCGCCTGCCATCTGGCGCTGCGCCTGCAGTTGTTCCAAGAGTTAAAGCGCGGCGATCAGATCATGGCTTGCGAGAACTGCCAGCGAATTCTCTACTACAACGCTCCGGTGAAGCTCGAAGACCTCACCGGAGAACCCGCGCAGGCCATGCGCCAGTAGTTATTGACCGCCGAACGAGTAACCCACCCAGACCGTCTCTTGAGTGACGATCTTATTACCCCATTGCGACAAGTTAGGAACATAATGAATATCGAACTGCGGACGGACGAAGAAATGGTCGGTTAAGTAGATTTGTACGCCAGCCCCGGCATGAACTTGAAAATGATTGGCGCTGCCGGCGAATTGATTGAAGCTCTGGTTACCGAGCAAGGACGTGCTGGCGGATTGGTTCTCGTAAAACTTGATGTTAGCCCCGCCGATGCCGGCGGAAAAATCGAGCGCAGCCTTCTTAGATTTGAACGCTTGCACGATTCCATTAAAGTCGTAAAACGTTACGCGGGATTGAATCTCATCGGAGGTCAGACCTTCTCCGGGTACGACCGGCAGCGCCAGATAATTTTGTTTGCCGGGCTGGAACGAAACCTCGGCGCCCACGCCAAAGTGTTTCCACAACATCAGATTGCCGCCGAAGCCGAGCATGAAACCGCTCAGGCTGGGGGTTGAGACGCAAGTAGTGCTCGAACCAAGCGTGCAGTTATTCAGAGTTGTATTATCCAAGCCAATAGTGGCGGCTTTGTCTTGAACTGCGCCAAAGCCAACATTGAAATCGAACGTGCTTTGTGCGGCGGCGAATGGAACGTATGCGGCGCTCGCGAGAAGCAGCGGAAGGTAGCGAAAGATGCGTTTCACGTCGGAATTCTCCTCTAGTCGTACAAGTATTCGCACTGGACTAATTATCGCTGAAAGATGCGGGCCTTTGCGCCGCTAATTCCAATTTGCGCGGCAAAGACCGTTGCACCACAGGACGCGGAGACTCCAGCATGGGTTTCAATGTGCTGCCCTTAACGTTTCTGGCATTTCGGACAGAAATGCGACGATCGTTGGGCCACCAGTACGCGGCGCACCTTCGCGCCGCAAGTCACGCAAGGCTCGCCGGTGCGCTGGTAAACGCGGTGCTGGAACTGGAAAAAACCTTTGCGGCCCTGCGCGTCCACATAGTCGGAGATAGAAGAGCCGCCCGCCTCGATGGCTTCCGTCAGCACTTCTACAATCGCCTGATGCAGGCGGCGCGCCCGTTCGCCGCGAATTCTCGAGGCGCGCGCCTCCGGATGAATGCCCGCGCGGAACAGCGCCTCGTCGGCGTAGATATTGCCGATGCCGCGCAGGAATTTCTGATTCAGCAATAGCGCCTTAATGCGCGTCTTGCGGCCCGGCAAACCGGCCGCGAAATCCGCAGCGGCGATCTCGAGAGGTTCCGGCCCGAGGCGCGCGACGCGCGGCGGAAATTTGCCGGAGTATTCGATACAGCCAAATTGCCGGCTGTCGTCGTAAAGCAGAACGCCGCGGTCGAGCGTCAGAATGGCATGAGTGTGCTTGCCGGGAGCGCCCCCGAGCAGCAACTTACCGGTCATGCCGAGGTGGATCGTGAGATAGGCGCCGCCATCGAGAGACGCCAAGAATAAATTTGCCATAACGTTTGAGGCCCGTTATCTTGCGCCCGGCGAGATTCGCGGCCATCCGGTCCGGATCGCCGCCGCGCAGTACGCGCCGGCAGGTGAATTCGGCCGAAAGAATGCGGCGGCCCTGGAGCGGCGCGATGGATCGAACGACGGTTTCGACTTCGGGTAGTTCGGGCATTGAGTCAGCAATAACTAGCGCGGCTGCACGCTTGCCTCGCGCTTGACCCAGTTGCTGCGCGTGCGGCGGCCGATGCCGGAGTAATCGAAACCCGCAGCCATGGCTTCGTCCGGATTGAACACATTGCGGCCATCGATCAGAATCGCAGTGCTCATCGCCACAGCCAGCGCGGGCAGATCGAGCCGCCTAAACTCATCCCACTCGGTGACTACGACTACTCCATCGGAATCGCGAACGCACTCCAGAGCGGAGCTGCAGTATTTAATCTTCAGCTCGGCGCGCTGCGCCCGGCACGCATCCATTGCGATGGGATCGTATGCCTTTACGCGAGCGCCCAATTGCAGCAGCCGCTCGATGATAAACAGACTGGGCGCATCGCGCAAATCGTCCGTATCGGGCTTGAACGCGAGACCCAGCACCGCGATGGTGCGGCCTTTGAGAATGTATAGCTTTTCCTGCAGCTTTTGGATCGCCAGCAGGCGCTGCGCGGCGTTCACTTCGAGCGATGCCGACAGCAGCCGGCTTTCGTAGCCATACTCTCGCGCCGTATGGATCAGCGCGCTCACGTCCTTGCCGAAACAGCTTCCGCCCCAACCGACGCCGGCATTGAGGAACTTGGAGCCGATGCGCGAATCGAGGCCGATGCCGGTCATCACTTCCGGAGCTTCGGCGCCCACGCGCTCACAGATATTGGCGATTTCGTTGGCGAAGCCTATCTTTATCGCGAGGAACGCATTGGCGGCATACTTAATCATCTCCGCGCTGGTTAGGGAGGTGGCCAGCAGTAACGCCGAGGTCATCAGAGGGGGGCGCGGAAGCCCCGGCGGCGGATCGAAAGATTGCGATACCAGCGGCTCATACAATTTGCGCATGGCGCATAGCGTGGCCGCATCCGACGCGCCCACCACGATGCGATCGGGATAAAGCGAGTCCGCCACCGCGCTGCCTTCGCGCAGAAACTCCGGATTGCTGGCCACGCCGAAGCGGATTTCGCCGGCCGCGCCGCTAGACGCTTCCGCGTCCATTCCTTCTCGCACCAGCGCTTCGACCAGATTTCCGGAACCGACGGGCACCGTAGATTTATTCACCACTACGCGGAACCGCGAGGCATCCATAGCGGCGCCGACGCTTCGCGCGGCCGCCTCCAAATATTCCAGATTCGGCTCGCCGGTGGGCAGCGGCGGAGTCCCTACGGCGATGAAAATGACGTCGCTGGCGGCCGCCGCCGAATTCACGTCCGTGCTGAATTCGATGCCGCCGCGTTGCGCCGCCAGTTGGATGATATCGAGTAAGTGGGGCTCATAAATAGGCGATTCGCCGCGCTTCAGCTTAGCGATTTTAGCCTCGTCTGTATCCACGCACGTCACATGGTGGCCGAGATAGGAAAGGCACGCTCCGGTGACCGTTCCCACATAACCTGTTCCGATAACCGTTACACGCATAGGCTCTCAAGTAAATTTATTCAGGGGCCACGGGACAGTATAGCGGATTCGATACAATCGAGTTTACCGCCATGCAGACGATCCTCGTGATTGACGACGATGAAAGCCTGCGCGACACTATCGGCGTCATGATCGAACAGGAGGGATTTCGCGCCGTCCTGGTGGGAGATGGCCGCGCCGGGTTCGACAAGGTGGTTACCCTGAAACCGGATCTGGCGCTGGTGGATCTGCGCCTTCCCGGTATGAGCGGCATCGAGATATGCAAACAGCTTCGCGCCGCCAAAGTGAAGACTCCCATCATTGTGCTCAGCGCCGTGGGCGACGAGGTGGACAAAGTTCTGCTGCTCGAGATCGGGGCCGACGATTACGTGGTGAAGCCGTTTGGCACGCGCGAATTGATGGCGCGAATCCGCGCGGTGCTGCGGCGTTCATCGCCCGATGCCCGCAAGATTGCGCACTTCGCCGATACAGAAGTCGACTTCGAGCGCCGCATCGTTAGCCGCAAGGGCGATGAGCTGAAGCTGACGCCTGCCGAGTACAACCTGCTCTGCTATTTCGTGCAGAATGCCGACCGGGCGTTGACGCGAGACATGATTCTGAATTCGGTGTGGGGCTATGAATTCTTTCCCAATACCAGGACCGTGGATGCGCACGTGGTCAAGTTGCGCCAGAAGCTGGAGCCGGATCCGAATACGCCCAAGCATTTTCTAACCGTGCATGGCGTAGGATACCGGTTCGTGCCGTAAGCTACGGCGTTAGTTGAGGCGTGTCTTATCTCTACATTCCTGTCTCGATCACACCCGTAGCAACTTTTTCATCCCGTTAGTCCTCGCCGCAGCAATTGGAGTGGCCCCTTTGCTCCCGATGGATAAAACATCCGCACCATGGGCCAGCAGCAGTGATGCGGTCCCAACTTGGCCGCAATTCACTGCGCGTCGCAGCGGCGTATCGCCAACACTATCCCGTGCCTCGATGTTACCGCCGCAACCGAGTAATGCCTCGGCAATCTCCAGGTTGCCCCGCCGCGCCGCCATGTGAAGCGGAGTGCAGTGCTTCACGCCATCATTGGCATTCACGTTGGCGCCGGCCTGCACCAAGGCGAGAACCACCGCCCCTCCCCCGGCCACGGCGCATTCATTCCCAACAGAGTAGAGCGGCGTGTGCCCGCCTTGGTCTTGACTGTTGGGGTCCGCGCCAAGACTCAACAGCAATTCTACGATCTTCGGATTTCCCGTAGCCGCGGCCTCGTGCAAGAGAGTGTGGCCATGTCGTAAGCGCTCATGAACCAGCGCCGGATCGCGAGTTACTTTCTCGCGTACGTATCCGAGCATGACGCCATGGCCGCTTCGGATCATCAACGCGAGTAGACCGGCATGTATCGACCGGGCGCAGATTTGGAGTTCTGAACTCTCGGCCAAAGAGATGGCACGATCTGCCTTGCCGTTTCCTATGGCAGCCACTGTCTCGTCCAGTCGAGTCTGAGCCTCCCACCGGCGGGAGATTTCCGCGCCCATGTCGTTGTTGCCGGGAGTCCGGCTTTGGACTTCGGAAAGAGTCGGCTTCTCTCCCTGGTTAATGACATATGCGGATGACCGATCGAAAAACGCAAGCAGCTCAGTGCGAATCGGTTCCCCGATAGAAACATCATCGAAAGCCTGCACCATATTCCTCATCCAAGCTGCCCGCTCCTCTCGTCCGATCTTGAAACGCATGTGCGATTCATGAAGGCTCAGCCACCACCTGGGCTGGCCATCCTCGCTCGGTCCACCGAGAAACTGAGCAAGAAACGCGGTGAACTGTTCAATCGCGCACGTGAACGACTTTCCCGGGAATAGCGGACGGAGTGTCGGATCGCTCGCCACACGGGCGTAAAATGCCACCGAAAGCTTGCGGCATGATGCCCTGCCTCCGATAAGTTCGTACAAACTGGAACTTGCGATGGTTGCCTTGGAAAAAGCAGGCTTCCGAGCTGCCATTTTCAAGATTGTCCCACAGCTCCCGATACAATGACTTGAGACAGTTCCACTATCCGAGCGCTCGCCTGGACAATCGCAATCATGCCCGGGCGCGACATCGCATTTGAGAAGAGCTTCCCGAAAAGGCTGCCATTGTTAATCGGGTATGCAGCGCAACGGCGCACGTCCGATCCCCGCAAATGAGCCTGAGAGCAACCGTCTCGCAAGACACTACTCTTCTGAAGCGCACAATCTGCCAATCCCGGCGATCCCGGTCCGGCCCTTTGTGCGCCAAACCTCACCAGGAGAAATGTGATCGATTCAATCAAGCGCCCTGCCATGGGCAAAGCCGGCGCCGCAGCAAGATGTCTGCGTCGCTTGATGTCCGCAATCTGGCTCATCGGTATCGCCGCCGGAGCCGCCTATGCATCCACGCGTTCCGTGCCGGTTCCGCTGCCCACCAGCGCTACGGCGCTGATCGAAGGACTCGATGCACTGAATGGCCTGGATTTCCTGTTCGCTCCGCAACTGGACAGGACGATCTTCGAGGCCGCTAATGTGATGGTCTCGGCGAGCAAAGCATACGCAGGTATTCTCCCGTTGAATCTGAATCCGGAGAAGCGCTCGAAGAACTATATGACTGCGGACGAGCAGAAACGCGGACCGTCCGATTCGACCACGCTGGCGTTGGTAGGCCTTGGGTTCGCGCTGGCCGGCAGCGTAGGCCGCCGCCCTAATAGAGCGCTGCGCCGGCGGAAGGTGACGGAGAGTGGCGGGAAGCCGCCGGAGATGGCTGTGGAATTGGTTTTTTAGAATAGAGCGGAAAGTGTCGTGAGGTATAAGCGCGGTGGGGGGCGCGCCCATCCGGACGGAACCGGCAGCGCGCCGAGGAACGAACAGGTCCAAGCGGCGGCGAAACTACCACTTCCACAGCCAGCGCGCCTTCTCCACCACTTTCGCCGCATTCGGCAGAAACGCCTCTTCGAGCGGCGGACTGTAGGGCACCGGCGTATCGGGCGCGGTGACACGGACGATCGGGGCGTCCAGGTAATCGAAGATGGTTTCCGTGATGGTAACGGCCAACTCGCCGGCCAAGCCGCCGGTGCGCGTGTCTTCGTGCAGCAGCAGCGCTTTCGAGGTCTTCTTCACGCTTTCGCAGACGGCGTCGCGGTCTAGCGGCGCCAGCGTTCGCAGGTCGATCACTTCCACCGAAGCGCCTTCGCGCGCAAGCTGCTCCGCGGCCTCAAGCGCGGTCCAGACCATCGCGCCGTACGTCACGATAGTGAGATCTTTTCCCGCGCGCGCGATCTTCGCCTTGCCGATCGGCACGGTGTACTCTTCGACCGGCAAGTCTTCCTTGATGCGGCGGTAAAGGCCCTTGTGCTCGAAGAAAATCACAGGATCGTTATCGCGAATGGCCGATTTGATCAGCCCCTTGGCATCGTATGCCGTAGCCGGCGCGACCACTTTCAGGCCGGGCGTGCGCACGAACCACATCTCCGGATTCTGCGAGTGGAACGGGCCGCCATGAACGCCGCCGCCGGAGGGAGCGCGTATCACAATGGGCACGGGGGCGTTCCACCGGTAGCGGCACTTGGCGGCGAAGTTTACAATCTGATCGAAGCCGCAGGTGATGAAATCGGCAAACTGCATCTCGGCCACCGGCCGCAGTCCCACGAAGCTGGCGCCGATGGCGGCGCCGGCGATGGCGCCTTCGGAAATGGGCGTATCCACTACGCGCTTCTCGCCGAAATGCTCGAAGAAACCCGCCGTAACCTTGAAGGCGCCGCCGTAGACTCCAATATCCTCGCCCAGCAGGAAGACGTTGGGGTCGCGCTCCATCTCTTCCCACATCCCTTCGCGGATGGCCTCCAGATAGGTTGTCGGCATGGGGCTATAAGTTCTCGTAGACGCCGTCGAGCAGCGTTGCGGGATCGGGCATCGGGCTGCGCTCAGCCCACGCGACCGCTTCGTCGATTTCGTCGCGAATGCGCGCGTGGATCGAGTCGATATCTCCCTGCGAGGCCCATTCCTGATCGAGCATTTTCGCCTCGAGCCGCACAATCGGGTCGAGCTTGCCCCATTCCTCGAACAGGCTCGGCGGAACGTAGTGCGCCGCGTCGTGGGCCGAGTGGCCAGTCATTCGGAAGGTCTTGCATTCGAGCAGATATGGCCCGTTGCCGCCGCGCACGTGCTCCAATGCCCGCGCCGTGGCCGCGTGCACAGCCAGCACGTCATTGCCATCCACAATCTCGGCAGGCATGTTATAGGCCGGACCGCGATCGGCGATGTTAGCGCACGCCATCTGCAGGTGGAGCGGCGTCGAATATGCATACTGATTGTTATTGCAGACGAACAACACCGGCGCCTTCTGCACGGTCGCCAGATTCACGCCTTCGTGCCAGTCGCCGCGGCTGGTGGCGCCGTCGCCAAAGTAGCTGAACGCCGCCGCGCCTTTTTTCCCGAGGTACTTCAGCGCCATGGCCGCTCCGGCGGCCACTGGCACGGTGGCAGCCAGAGCGCTGACGATAGCCACGATGTTGCGGCTCAAATCGCCCATGTGCATGTTGCCGTCGCGGCCGCGCGTCAGCCCGCCTTCGCGGCCCATGTACTGCGCGAAAATCCGGCCGGCAGGCACGCCGCGAATCAGAAAAAGCGCCATATCGCGATGCGAGGGAAACATGACGTCGTCCGGGCGCGAATGCAACGCCGTGCCCACCGGGATGGCTTCCTGGCCGCGGCCGACGTACACGCCACCGACGATCTTGCCTTGGCGGTAGAGTTTGCGCTCGATGCGGTCCTCCATCTCGCGCATCATGACCATATAGTAGAGGCAGCTGCGCGCCAGTTCGGCTTGAGGGGTTAGCGCGGGTCCTTCAGTTATGGCGGCCTGGAGCGTGCTCATGGGACAACGCCAGTATAACGCCGAGCTATGGCGCGGGTTGCAGCGTCGGCAAGCCGGTTTGATACTTGGCCCTTTCGAGCCATTTCGGGGCTGAATCGCACCAGCAGGCCAAACCGTCGTAACCTTCTCGCAATTACCGTGCGTCCCATTGTCAACGTGAACCGCGTGGCCATCCTCGTTGTGGCGGTAGTCTCGACTTGGCCTAACGGCCGGATAGGGTGGGCGCAATCGCCATCGGCGCCTTTGCAGGACTCGCCCCCGGTTCCGGTTCCTATCGTTGTTCCGTTAAATGGCGACCGCATCCTGAAGGTCATTCCCGATTACCAGACGGTCGAAGATTCGTCCGTGCCGGTTGCGCCAATGACTGCCGGGCAAAAGTGGAATTTGGCTTGGAAGGAAACCATCGACCCATTCAACATAGCCAGCGCCGCCATGACCGCTGCCTTCTCGCAGCGCGGCAACCAGACTCCGAAGTATGGAGAAGGCTGGCCAGCGTATGGCGAACGCTTCGGAGCGGCCATTGCGGATTTCGGCACGCAGAATTTTTTTAGCGCCGGAGTTTTCGCCGTGCTGCTGCACCAGGACCCGCGCTACTTCCGCAAAGGACCCGGCGCCGGATTTCTTCCCCGCGTGTGGTATTCCGTCAACCGCCTGGCGGTTTGCCGCAACGATTCCGGCCACGCCGCATTAAATGCTTCTAATCTTCTAGGAATGAGCTTCGGAATCGCAGCATCCAATGTATACTATCCTTCTGCGAGCCGGACTGGAACCGTCATGGCGGGCCGGATTGAAACCAGCCTGTTCGGTGGCGCAATGGGCAATCTGATGTCCGAGTTCTGGCCGGATGTGCAGCGTAAATTGTTTCGAAAGAAGTCCAAATAACAACGATAAGAAGAGCGGATGAACCTGGAAAACCCCGGTGTCACCTGGCGGATCGTCCATTGTGGGTTGATCTGCGCAGGCCTGATTCTTTACCCCGCGTCCGCGAAGACTCCCGCCGGAACGCCCCCCGGAACAGCGATTGAAGCGCGCCTGTTGACGCCGCTATCTTCGTACACCGCCCGCGCGGGCACGCCGCTCGAAGCCGTTATTACCACCCCCATTTGCCCCACGGGCGACGATGCGCTGCCGGAAGGCGCGGTACTGAGGGGCGTGGTGGCAAAGGTTCACCGCGTGGGCTTGGGCCTGGTGCACGAGACCGCCGCGATGCAAATCGAGTTTCGCGAGCTGCGCTTCGCAGACGGCCGCACGTTGCCAATACAGGCGCAGTTGACGGGCATCGATAACGCACGCGAGCGCGTGGATAGCCACGGGGCGATTCACGGCATCCGCGCTACCGCGACACTTTCCAATCGCGTAGGCGAGCGGCTCGCCTTTTTAGCTATGGGCCACCCGGCGGTGGCATTGCCTTTTTTTATACTACAAAGCGGTTTGTTCCACTTCCCGGAACCGGAGATCGAACTGCGCCGCGGCGCGGATTTTCATCTCGCCGTGCAATTCCCCCAGCAGCTTGGCGCGGTGACAAAGTGCTCTCAGACGGAAGAGATTTCCGAGCGCGAGTGGGGCGATCTGCACTCGGTGGTGAACAGGCTGCCTTATTGGGCGTATTCCCAACGCCAGCCGCAACCCATGGACCTGGTGAATCTGGTTTATGTCGGTTCTCAAGAGGAGGTAGGCCGCGCATTCGCGGCCGCGGGCTGGACCGGCTCGCAACCGAATTCGGCGCGCGCCAGCATCAAAGCGGTGCGAGCTATCGCGGAGAATCGGGCCTTGGCGGAGGCGCCCATGCGCATGCTGCTGCTTGACGGCGCGGAACCCACAATGCAGCTACAGCAGAGCCTCGACACATTTGAAAAGCGCGATCACCTGCGCGTATGGCCGCTCAGTCAGCAGATCGATGGCCGGCAGGTTTGGGCGTCGTCGGCCACGCGCGATCTGGCGGCGATCTTTTCGATGCGCCCATTCGGTTTCACGCACCAGATTCAGGACGACGTGGATTTGGAGCGCGATCAAGTGGTCGGGGATCTGGCATTCACCGGGTGCGTAGATTCGATAGCATACGTTGCGCGGCCGGAAACGGTAAGGACCTCGGGCGAGGTCTATCGAAAAGGCGTGATCACAGATTCGCGCGTGGCCGTGGTTACGCTGAACTCCTGTGACGCGCCGCGCGAAGACCTGTCCGATGCCGGCGTGATGACTCGGCCCGGGAAACTGGTGCGCTGGGTCCGGCGCGTAACTCTGATCGCGCGCAATCATTATCTGCGCGACAATTGGGCCTGGCGCGCCGGCGAGGCCGTCCGCTTTACATTCCATACGGTGCGAGCCTGGAAACAGGAGGGGAGAAACGAACAGTATGCCCGCGAGCTCGATGCGAAACTCGCGGCGCGGCCGGAGCTGCGTCAGGATTTCGCGGTTAAGTAAATGAGACCGGTAGCGTGGCTGCTGGCGTTCGGAGCGTTGGCATCGGCCGCGCCGCGGGCGGCGCTGCTGCTGCGGCAAGGCTGGGCCATCCAATCCTCGGCGGACGTTCGCGAGGGCGGAGCCGCGATTTCGTCGCCGGATTACCGCGCCAACGGCTGGTATGATGCCGCGCTGCCCTCCACCGTTCTGAGCGCGCTGGTGCAGGGTCACGTATACCCCGACCCGTATTCCGGTATGAATCTGCGAGAGATTTCGGGAACCTCGTACCCCATTTCCAGCAATTTTTCGAACGCCATGATGCCCCCGGATAGCCCGTTCCGGCACTCGTGGTGGTACCGCGCTACATTTCCGATTCCCGCGGAATACAAGGGCCGCACAATCTGGCTGGGCTTCGATGGCATCAATTTCCGCGCCAATATATGGATGAACGGCAAACAGATCGCATCGGCGGACCGCGCGGCCGGAGCTTGGCGCCTGTTTGAGTTCGACGTTACCGCCGCGGCCAGACCGGGCGAGAGCAACGCACTCGCGGTGGAGGTTTTCCCACCGGAGCCACACGACCTCGCGATCACGTTTGTCGATTGGAACCCGCTCCCGCCCGATAAAGATATGGGAATTTGGCGCGATGTCTATCTGGCTTCGAGCGGACCGGTGGCGGTGCGATTCCCGGCGGTATTTACGAAATTGAATTCACCGGCCAACGATCAAGCCGATCTCACCGTGCGGTGCGAACTGCGCAACGCGGCGGCGCACGCGGTCGATGGCGTCCTCCACGCCAAGGTCGAGGGGATCGAAATTTCGCAGCCGGTGCGATTGGGGCCGCGCGAAACGCGCGTGGTGCATTTCGCTCCGGAGGCATTTCCGCGGCTTAAGATCGCCAACCCGCGGTTATGGTGGCCGGCGCAAGTGGGCGCGCAGAATCTGTATCCGCTCGATCTAACATTCGAAATCGGCGGCAAGGCGTCCGACGAGACCGGCATTCAGTTCGGCATCCGCCAGGTAACATCTGAGATCGACGCGCAGGGGCATCGCCTGTTCCACATCAACGGCAAGAACATTCTCGTGCGAGGCGCCGGCTACACCTTTGACATGATGTTGCGATCGTCGCCGGAACGGCAAGAGGCGGAATTGCGATACGTCCGCGATATGAACCTGAACGCGATACGGTTTGAGGGCAAGTTGGAAGACGACCATTTCCTGGAGCTCTGCGACCAATACGGCATCATGGTCTTAGCCGGGTGGTGCTGCTGCGATCACTGGGAAAAATGGCAGCAGTGGAACGCGGAGGATGAAAGCATCGCTGCGGAATCGCTGCGCGATCAGTTACGGCGCCTGGAACGGCATCCGGCGCTGATCGACTGGATGTACGGCAGCGACAATCCGCCGCCGCAAAAATCGAACAGATCTATCTCGACGTCATCAAGGAAACGGAGTGGCCCAATCCATATCATTCGTCGGCCACGGCCAAGCCCACCAAGCTCGGCGGCGCGACGGGCGTAAAGATGACCGGCCCCTATGAATATGTTGCGCCGGAGTATTGGCTGCTCGATACCAAGTTCGGCGGAGCCCACGGTTTCAATACGGAGACCAGCCCGGGGCCATCGCCGCCGCCAGTGGAATCGTTGCAGCGTATGTTGCCAGTGGAGCACCAATGGCCTATCGATTCCTGGTGGGATTATCACGCGGGCGGGGGCGTATTCAAAGATATTCACGTTTTCACCGAAGCCTTGAACGCGCGCTACGGCCCGTCATCGAGTCTCGAAGAGTTCGCGCGCAAGTCGCAGACGATGGCTTATGAAGGTCATCGCGCGATGTTTGAAGCCTACGGACGCAATAAGTACAAATCGACGGGCGTCATTCAGTGGATGTTAAACAACGCGTGGCCGGGACTAATCTGGCACTTATACGATTGGTATCTGCGGCCCGGCGGATCTTACTTCGGCGCCAAGAAGGCCAACGAACCGCTGCACGTTCAGTATTCCTACGACGACCGCGGGATCGTGATAGTGAATTCCTATTACAAGTCTTTCGCCGGGCATGAAGGTCCATGCGGCAGTCTATAACCTGGACATGACGGAGAAGTATGCACGCGACGCCGCAGCCGATATTTCCGAAGACAGCGCTACGCGCGTTTTTGCGCTGCCCGATATTGCAGGGCTGAGTACTACTTACTTTGTTAGTCTGTCGCTGTCCGAATGGGTCTGGCGTGCCCGTAAGTCGAAACCTGTATTGGCTGTCCACCAAACCGGAGACGCTCGATTGGGATAAGTCGGATTGGTATCACACGCCCACGAAGACATTTGCCGATTATACTGCTCTGAACTCGCTGCCTGCTGTGACATTGAAGGTGACTTCAGACACCACTCAACAAGGGACCGACCGCGCAACTACGGTGTCGATTGAGAACCCTGGACCGGCGATTGCATTCGGCATACGCCTCAAGGCGACCAAGGGCGCCGACGGCGAAGAAGTGCTGCCGGTTCTCTGGGAGGACAATTACTTCGCGTTATTACCTGGCGAGCGGCGCACGGTCACGGCTACCTATCGGGCTAAAGATCTTGGCCGCGCCACGCCGTTTGTGCAGGCCGAAGCTTGGAATTCGGCGCGAATCGGGCGATAGCCCGCTACAATGGTGCCGATGAACCGGCTTGAGGAATTGCGCCGCCGCCATTTGGCCGCCGAACAGGGTGGCGGACCCGAACGCCGCGAGCGCCAGCACAAAGAAGGCAAGCTATCGGCGCGCGAGCGCATCGAACTGCTGCTCGACGAAGGCTCCTTCGAAGAACTCGATAAGCTGGTCACCCATCGCTGCCGCGATTTCGGCATGGAGGAACAAATCGTCCCCGGCGACGGCTTCGTCACTGGCTATGGCCGCATCGACGGGCGGCTGGTTTACGTATTCGCGCAGGATTTTACCGTCTTCGGCGGATCGCTTTCCGAAACCAACGCGCGGAAAATCTGCAAGATCATGGACCTCGCGCTTAAAGACCGGCGCGCCCGTGATCGGGCTGAACGATTCCGGCGGCGCGCGCATTCAGGAAGGCGTAGTGTCGCTGGCCGGTTATGCCGATATTTTTCTGCGCAACACGCTTGCCAGCGGCGTGGTGCCGCAGATTTCCGCCATCATGGGGCCGTGCGCGGGCGGCGCGGTCTACTCTCCCGCCATCACCGATTTCGTCTTCATGGTGGACCAGACCAGCTATATGTTCGTCACCGGCCCGGACGTGATTAAGACGGTCACCCACGAAGATGTCACCAAGGAAAAACTGGGCGGCGCCGCCACTCACAATTCCATCAGCGGCGTGGGACACTTCAGCGCCGCCGACGACGCCGAGTGCCTGCGGATGATTCGCGAGCTGCTGAGCTATCTGCCGCAGAATAACCGCGAAGACCCGCCGCGCCGCGCCAACTGCCGATCCCACCGACCGCATGGATGCCGCGCTCGATACGCGTCGTGCCGGCGGAATCGAATCAGCCCTACGACATCAAAGACGTGATCCACCGCGTGGCCGACGACGGCGAGTTCTTCGAAGTTCACGAGCACTGGGCGCAAAACCTGGTGATCGGGTTCGCCCGCATGGATGGCCGCTCGATCGGGATCGTCGCCAATCAGCCCGCTTATCTTGGCCGGCTGCCTCGATATCAACTTCGTCGGTGAAGGGCGCGCGGTTTGTGCGCTTCTGCGACGCTTTCAATATTCCGATTCTGACGTTTGAGGACGTGCCCGGTTTTCTGCCGGGCACCGAGCAGGAGTTCGGCGGCATCATCCGCCACGGCGCCAAGCTGCTCTACGCGTTACGCCGAAGCCACCGTGCCGAAAATCACCGTGATCACGCGCAAAGCCTATGGCGGCGCGTATTGCGTGATGGGGTCGAAGCACATCCGCACCGATATCAACCTGGCATGGCCCAGCGCGGAGATCGCGGTGATGGGCCCGGAAGGCGCGGTGAACATCGTTTACCGCCGTGAGCTGGCGGCCGCGGCGGATGAGGATGCGATTCGCCGGCAGAAAACGGAGGAGTTCCGCGAGCGCTTCGCCAACCCGTTCGTGGCGGCGGAACGCGGCTATGTCGACGACGTGATCGAGCCGCGCGAGACGCGCCCGCGAGTGATCCGCGCGCTGCGCATGCTCGAGAACAAAGTGGATACGATGCCGCGCAAGAAGCACGGCAATATTCCGCTATGACATCGCCACCGAAGGCTTCTACGCCGCTGGCTGCGCAGCCTCGGCGAACGCGGAAATAGCCGGCGGTGAAGCGTAGATCGCCTCAGGCGCGGTGCGTTGGGCCGCCACGCGGCGGGGCCGCAGGCCAAGCTGGTGCATGAGCCGGCCCACATGGTCGGGATCGTAGCGGATACCATAGCGCATGCGGATCACGGCTGCCAAGCGGGCCGTAGTCCAGCGGCCGTCGGCGAAACCGGCCGCGCGGGCGCCATGGGCGAAGAGTTCGGCAATCCCTTGTTGTTGTTCCCGGTTGAGCCGGCTGGGGCGTCCGGTAGCCCGCCGCTTGCGCAGCGAGTCCACGCCGTTGCCGTGCAGCGCGCGATTCCAGCGCGATGCCGTAGTCCGGCTCACCCCAAATTTGTTGGCAATTTGGGACTGAGTTAGTCCGTTTTGCAGGTCCTGCGCGGCTAGCAGGCGCCTGCTCTCCATTTCGTCGCGAGTCAGAATGCCTTGTGCGGCTGTCTCCATGGCTTCTCGCGCGGATGTAGAAATACCAGAGCGATTTCAGAATACCAGAAAACATTTAGGTTGTGAATTGTTTTTTGCAGAATTGTTGCGAATAATCGGCGCCGGCTCGGGCGATTTGAACGATTTGGCCACTATGGGGGCAAGTGAATACCTCCCGGTTCAGGACGATAGGAACAGTAGTGGACAGACCGGCTGCTAATCGGCCGGATGTCCAGTTCTACCAACGATCCTGTTCCCGCCGACGCCTTCCGGTAAAATGCTAGTTCATGCCTGCCAAAGATGACTCGACCCCGTGGTCGCCGAAGCAGCTCGACGGTTTTCATCGCGCTGCCGAATCGCTAAAGCTCTACCGCCGGGCAGAGCTCCAGGACGAGAAGACTGGAGTTGCGCTCATTAAGCAGCTCTATGTGGACCCGCTGCCCTCTGACCACGTATTGAAGACGCTAATGAAGCCGAACACGACCTTCCTGGTCGGGCGCAAAGGCACGGGTAAATCCACTGTCTTTCAGCGCGTCCAGGCAGAAGTTCGCCAGAAAGACGGGTACGCGTCCGCCTACGTAGACATTAAAACCGTGTACGAATCCTCAGCGACTGATCCCATGATCGCAACACGACTGGGAGAGATGACCTCTGCCCTGCCCCGGGCCACCCTTGAAAAGCTGTTCCTCTACCGCGCGTTTCTCGAGGCGGTCATTCTGGAGACGAAGACCCAACTGAAAAAGCGCCTCGAGGAATCATTGTGGGAACGAGTGAAGAATACGTTCTCTGGGACCCTGGAAGAGTTACTCAGCGAACTTGACGAGCTCCTAGACGAATCCAGGGAGCAGCGCTTCACCAGCATCTTGGGGATTAAGCAGGCTGAAATTTCATCCAGTGAGGAAGCATCTCAATCCTCCAGTACTTCTTCTAAGTTCGGTGGCACCGTGTCAGCCGCCCCATCTGGCTCATTTGGGATAGATCAGTCTTCGGCAACACAAAAGAAGTCTGGCGATACCAGCAAGTATTCTGACGTGCTAATGCGGGTCGTTGACATTAAGACGCTTATTGGAAAGCTCCGCGACCTGCTACAAAAAATCAGCATTCGGCACCTCTACATTTTCATCGATGACTTCTCGGAACTCCCAGAGGATGCCATGGCAATCGTTGTCGACACGCTGCTGGCTCCTTTGAATAACTGGTCTGAGGAACTGGTCAAGTTCAAAATCGCTGCCTATCCGGGCAGGATCTACTACGGACAAATCGACGTGACAAAGATCGATACTGTATACCTTGATTTATATGAGCTATATGGTACGACCGGGAAGTCAGATATGGAGGACAAAGCGATTGACTTCACGCGGCGCCTAGTCGAAAGTCGCGTCCGACATTACGCTAATGCCGCGCTGGTGGATTATACGGAGCCTCACGAGGCGGAGCTATGGGAGCTGCTGTTCTATGCCACTTCTGGAAATCCTCGGAACCTTGGCCACGTTCTATACTACCTGCATCAGTCACATCTGATCTACGGCCGTCGCATCGGTCGGCGCGCTGTCAGGGATGCCGCAAGACGGTACTACGAAGAGAAGATAGAGCACTATTTCCGTGTAAATAAGTTCCTGCATGAATCGTTCGACGAACGATCTTCCATCTACAGCCTTAAGGAACTCCTTGAACTAATACTGCGTCGAGCGCAGGAGCTCCGATCTTATAAGGGTTCAGCTGTGATGCGTGGAATTAGCGGACAGCCTCCGACCAGCCACTTTTTTGTTCCGGTCGAGTACGAGGCGCTGTTGTCCTCCCTTGAATTGAATTTTTTTCTCACGAAATATTACGAGATGAGTGACCGCGGAGGGCGAAAAGTGTCTATATTTGCGCTCAACTTTGGGCTATGTCAAAAGTATTCAATCGAATTCGGTCGGCCCAAAGACACCCGCGAGCAGCGACTCTATTTTATCGAGCGCGTATTCGACTATACTGCCCTTGTGCGCAGTTGGCTCAACAAGAACCAGGAGATTCGATGTGAGCACTGTGGTGCCACGGTGGAGGCGGACAAGCTTCCGGCCCTGCAGCTATACGGAATGGCGTGCCCGATCTGCCGGCAGGGCACCTGTGTCGTGACAAACCTGTCCCGGAAGTACGAAGCACTTCTAAAGCAGGTTTCGCCGGAGTTGTTATTGCCAAGGACAGAACTGGGAATACTCCAAACGCTGGATTCGGAACAGCGAAGCATGAAGGCGGCCGAAATCGCCGCAGAGCTCGACACCTCCTACCAGATGGTCGGCAAGCGTGGCAAGTTGCTCGACGAGAAAGGGCTGGTGCGTCGCTTTGAGGTCGACAAGCGCCGCGCGTTCGAAATTACGGAGTTGGCACACCAAAGTTATTTTGCGGAGCGAAGTGACGCCCTGGATCTTTCCGGCACCGACGAGTAGCCAGAGTCACCATAGCGGAACTGGCATTGCAAGCCAGGAATGAGGACATCGGCCAGGTCGGAACCGGCCAGCACTGCACTCGCATCCTGGCAGCTTGTCTGCTCATATTGCGCGCCATCCGGAGGTTGAACCTGCTCGCCGTCAAGTTGGCAGAGGGGGCGGAGATCTGTTCAGGGGCGGGGCGATTACCGGGGACCACTCCCTGACTGCCGTGGCTCTGAACGTCACCCCAGACGGAGCCGCGCGCGTCAGCAAACGGTCTCGCGGCCGGCGAACTAATTCTCGGTGGGGGTCTTCTCCAGGCGATCAACGACTAATAAATCGACCGGCCCTTTCTTCTGCTCCAGCTTGAGGCCCAACTGATCCTGCAACGCAGTGAAGAGACTCGGAGCGGCCTGAATGTCCGCTTCCGGCGCTCCTGTATCTCCATCGCCGGCTTTAGGCGGCGGCATTCCCATCGGGCCTCTGCCGCCGCTTTCAGGCAGGTAGTCAAGGGTGAAATCGTAGTTCTTGGTAAGGCCAGTCATATCCACCACTGGACGGTCCAACATATTAGCCAATGACTCCGCGAACTGCGGCATGGTTTGCTTGACTGCATTCATTCGCGCGCGGCCCGGCATCATCATGACCATGTTGCCGGTGTTTTTGCCGCCGCCGGGCATTTGCGGCATGCCGTCCTTACCGGTAATAAATTTTGGCGGTTCGGCGGGCGCCGCGCCGGCGTCCTTGGCGGCGTCCTTAACGCTGGGGTCGTCGGGCGGCGACTCCTTCATTTTCGGGCCGTTCTTTCCCACCACCAGCGCAAACATCGGTAGCTCTTTCTTTTCGCGGTGCAGGGTGAGCTTGAAACGTTCCGCGAGCAGGTTTTGCAACATCAGCTTGAGATCGTCCTTAGTAGCGCCTGTCGGCAACTTTGCGACGATATCGAACCGCTCGCTATCGATCCAACTCGGGCCGGAAATCTGGTAGGTCTTCACTCCATAGGCATTCACCAGAAGATTCCTCATCGACATGCCGGAGTAAGTGATCTGGCCGGGATCGTCGGTTCCGGGGCCGCCGCGGATGCCGACCCGCATCATCATTCGCATCCCGCCCCCGGGGCCCATGCTGGTAGCCGGCGGCGCGGCGGGCTTGATGGACGCCACTTCGAACGATGGGGAAGGCCCCGTGGTCTGCGCGCACGCGGCGCAGGTCGCAGAAATTATCAGAGCGGCGTGGAAATGTACTCGCATTCCGGAAATCCCCTTGCTGGAACCGAATGGTCCTAGTGCTTATGACGGCTGTCGGCCCGGTTTTGTGACGCCGCTACGAAGCTTTTTCCTGCGCATAGGCCAGGTATTCCTCGTAAGGTCCCTTGAAATCCTCGATCCTGCCGCCCTCGATATCCCAGATTCGCGTGGCCACTTCTTCGATCAGGTCGTGATCGTGGGTAACCAGCAGAACCGTCCCCTCGTATTTCTGCAGCGCGAAATTGAGAGCGTTGATCGCTTCCAGGTCCAGGTGGTTGGTAGGCTCGTCAAGCACCAGGAAGTTCGGCTTTTGCAGCATCAAGCGGCAGAAGATCAGCCGCGCGGCCTCTCCGCCGGAAAGCGCTTTAGTGGGCTTGAGCGCATCCTCTCCGCTGAACAGCATTTGTCCCAATAAGCCGCGCAACTCCTCTTGCGACGCCTGTGGATCGAACTCATGCAGCCATTCGATGGCGGTCGTGTTCTTAGCGATGGAATCGGTATGATCCTGCGCGAAGTAGCCTACGGCCACCTCGTGTCCCCACTTGACCGTGCCGCCGGCTTCAAAGAGGCGCTCCGAATCCTCGATGAACCCGGTTGCATTACGGATCAACGACTTCAATAATGTGGTCTTGCCGGCGCCGTTGCGGCCCATCACTGCGATCTTCTCGCCGCGCGAAACGGCCGCCGTGAAGCCCTCGATTATCTTGACGCCATCGTATTGCTTCACCAACCCCTTGCACTCCAGCGGATGCCGCCCCGATTGCTTCTTCATGTCGAAGCGTATGTATGGCCGCTGGATATTCGACTTCGCCAGCTCCGAGGTCTGAAGCCGCTCCACTTCTTTTTTGCGCGACATCACCTGGCTCGAACGGGTGCCCGCGGAAAAGCGCGCGATGAACTCGTTAAGCTGCGCGATCTTCTTCTCGCGCTGCGCATTTCCCGCCTCAATGCGCGAGCGGATCTGGGTCTTCGCCAGAACCATGTCGTCGTAGCCGCCGGTATACATGACGACGGTTTCGTAATCTATATCGGCGACGTGAGTGCAGACGCTATTGAGAAAGTGACGGTCGTGCGAAATCACAATCAGCACGCCTTCGTATTCGCGTAAATAATCCTGCAGCCAATGCACGGAATTCAAATCCAGATGGTTGGTGGGCTCGTCCAGCAGCAGGGCCGGCGGACTGCCGAAAAGCGCCTGCGCCAGCAGCACGCGCATCTTTTGGCCGCCCTGCAATTCGCTCATCCGCCGCTGGTGCAGAGAGGCTTCCAGGCCCAGGCCATCCATCAACACGGCGGCATCGGTCTCCGCGGTGTATCCACCCTCTTCGCCGACAATTCCTTCCAGTTCGCCCAGCCTCATACCGTCTTCGTCGGTAAGCTCGTCATGCGGCTTGGCGTAGAGCGCGTCGCGTTCTTCGAGCGCCTTCCACAGCGGCGGGTTGCCCATAATCACGGTATCGATGACGCGAAACTGGTCGAACGCGAATTGATCCTGCTGCAACACGCCAAATTTCCTGGGGCGCGTGACGGATCCCCTGGCCGGCTCGATCTCGCCGGTGAGGATCTTCAGTAAAGTGGATTTGCCGGCGCCGTTCGGCCCGGTGATGGCATACCGCCGGCCGGGCAAAAACGTACACGCGACATCTTCGAACAGAACTTTGGCGCCGAAGCGCATGGATATATTGTTAAGGGATAACAAGGATATATCCATGATAGCGTAACCGTCGGCGCTGGTATCTTGAAGGAATTCCGGCGGGGGTCCAGCATGGCGATTCCACACCACAATTATCTTGTCCATCGCGCAAGTGTTGGCGCTGATTGACATATACAGGCAGCCGGCGCCGCAAACAGGCTTTCCGCAAGAGCCGAAAAGGCGGATTAACAATCCGCCGCAGGTTATCAACCTGCCCCACATAAATCGGCGCGCGAAGAAACAAAATGTATTGCTACAAAACACGATAAGATGATGAGCTGCATGTCTCGAAAAGTGTTCTGCCTTGCGGTACTCGTGGGTTTCGCGATTTTCGCGCAGCAGCCGAAACCCGGTGACCTGGGATTCACCGATACGCCCATGCTGCCGGGGCTTCCCTGGCACGTCCACGACCCGGCGCGGCCACATCCGGCGGTGGTGATTCCGGGAGATGTCCCGGGTGCGCCGCCCTCGGATGCCATCCTTCTCTTCGACGGCAAGGATCTGTCGAAATGGGAGCAGGCGGGTCGTGGACCGGATCGGGACAAGATGGTCGATGCCCGCTGGAAAATCGGCAACGGGTACTTTGAGGTGGTGGGGGGAACAGGCAACCTGCAGACGCGCGAGAAATTCGGCGATTGCCAACTGCACGTGGAGTGGGCATCGCCGGGCGAGGTCAGGGGCACGAGCCAGGGGCGCGGCAATAGCGGGGTTCTGATTATGAGCCGCTACGAGATCCAGGTGCTGGACGCATACAATAACCCGACGTATGCCGACGGTCAAGCGGGCGCCATCTACGGGCAATGGCCGCCGCTGGCGAATCCGGCGCGCAAACCGGGCGAATGGAATACGTACGATATCCTGTTCGAGGCGCCGCGCTTCGAAGGCGAGAAACTGGCCAAACCTGCATATGTCACCGTTATCTATAACGGCGTAATGGTTCATCACCATAAGGAGATCATGGGACCGATGGTGTATCGCCAGGTAGCTCACTACACTCCTCACGCGGCGGAAGAGCCGCTCATGCTGCAAGACCATAACGGCGATGCGGTCCGTTACCGGAATATCTGGATTCGGCGTCCGGGCAATTACGATCGGCCGGAGCGATAGGCCGGTCATTTCGGAAGTCAGTTCGTAACTTGGATTAAAGTTGTACTTCTGAGGAAACGCCGCTTACTCAGCTCGGGAGCGCCGTTATTGGCGCTGACGGTATTGTCGCCCTGCGCCGCGCAGACGGCACCGAACGGCTCGGGATACGTGAATGCCGCGGCATGCGCGGAGTGTCACGCCAAAATAGCGGAAACCTACGCCCGCACGGGCATGGCGCGTTCCTTCGGCGGGGTAACGTCCGGCGCTTCCGTGCCGCCGATCCCGGAACAGATTTTCCAGCACGCAGCCTCGGGCGAATTCTTCTCTATCGCCATCCGCAACGCACGGCCTGTGCTCCAGCGCTGGCAAACCGGCTTCGATGGATCGCAGGCGAACCGTTTTGAAGCGAGCGTCGATTACCGATTCGGATCGGGCAACCACGCCATCAGCTACCTGCATCGCAGCGCGGCGGGCGATCTGGTGGAATTGCCCCTCTCCTGGTACGCGGAGAACGGCGGGCGCTGGGCTATGAGTCCGGGCTACGACCGGGCGGATCACTTCGGTTTCTCGCGCAAGATTACCTATCGCTGCATGTTCTGCCACAACGCGTATCCGGCTATCGAACCCGGGCGGGACACGATGGAATCCGGAACGCGCTTTCCCGCCGATCTGCCGGAGGGGATCGATTGCCAGCGTTGTCACGGACCCGGCTTGAAGCACATTCAGGCGGCGAAACGCGGCGATTCCGCCGGCCTTGTGCGCGCGGCCATTGTGAATCCCGCGCGGCTTGCTCCCACGCGCCGCATGGAAGTCTGCCTTCAATGCCACCTCGAAACCACCAGCCTGAACTTGCCCGCCGAGCTGATGCGCGCCGGGCGCACAGTGTACTCCTACCGCCCAGGTGAGCCGCTGGGCGATTATGCGCTCTATTTCGACCATGCTCCGGGCGGAGGATACGACGACAAGCTCGAGCTCGATGGCTCCGCGTACCGGCTGCGGCGCTCGGCGTGCTTCCTGGCGAGCCGGGGCGCGCTCACCTGCACCACATGTCATGATGTGCACGATATCCCCCGGGAGCCGGGTGCAGCCGCCCATTACGCGCAAATATGTAAAAGTTGTCACGCGGCGACTATCGCGAAGCTGTCCTCGCAAAATCTTCACCCGGCCTCGCCGGATTGCGTCGCCTGCCACATGCCGAAGCGGCGCGCGGCGGACGCGATTCATATCGCCATCACCGATCATTATATCCGCCGCCGGCCCGAAGCGGCCGCCGAAACGGCGGTGGAGCGCACCGACGGCAATACGCCGCCATATCGCGGCGAGGTATTGGCCTACTATCCGCCGCAGCCTTATAGCGTACCCGCGGACGCGCTGTATCTTGCAGTGGCACAGGTTCAGTTCCGTGCGAATCCGGCGGAGGGATTGCGGCGGCTGGAATCCGCGATCGCAAAGTACCGTCCGCCGCAAGGCGAATTCTATTTTCACCTGGGGAACGCCTACCGCGACGCCGGCCAGTTATCGAAAGCCGTCGCTGCCTACCGCGAAGCCGAGTCGCGCACGCCATCGTGGAAGTACGCTTACGGGTTGGGCATGGAGATATCGGCTGCGGGGCATGATAGTGCCGCGTTAGAACCGCTGACCCGCGCTCGCGCGCTGGCGCTGGCCGAGACAGCCGTAATGGAGGCGCTATCGGCGGTTTATGCGCGCATGGGAAAGCCGGGGGAAGCGGTGGCCGCGCTCGAAGCTGCCCTGGCGGCCGATCCGGATTCCGCCGGCGTGCGCAACAATCTGGGGGTGATGTATATGCAAATGGGCCAGGCTCGCGAAGCCGAAGCGTACCTCCGCGAATCGATCCGCCGCCAGCCGGAGACGGCGCCCGCCCATCTCAATCTCGCGGAGCTACTGGCGCGCAGTGATCGTTTAAGTGACCCGCGCTTACCCGAGGCGCAATACCACTTTGAGGCCGCCATCCGGCTGGATGCCGGCTCAGCCGCGGCGCACGCGGGTTATGGAGCGTTGTTGGTTTCGACGGGCGCATTCGCGGCCGGGCGGGCACAATTCGAGGAATCGCTCCGCCTGGATCCGGACTTGCAGGAGGCGCGCAATAATCTGGGGTCGGTGCTGCTCCAGTTGGGCGATACGGCGGCGGCCGCGGCGCAATTCCGCCTGGCAAT
Organism: Bryobacterales bacterium; assembly: GCA_963723015.1. Taxonomy (GTDB): domain Bacteria; phylum Acidobacteriota; class Terriglobia; order Bryobacterales; family Bryobacteraceae; genus PALSA-243. The sequence goes on along the minus strand of CAVRPF010000023.1, from coordinate 311,953 downwards.
CGCCGCCCATCCGGAATCTGCCATCGCACACTACAATCTGGCTCTGGCGCTGCTGCGGACGGGCGATGCCGCCGAGGCGGAAAAAAGTCTGAGGACCGCCGTCGGACTCGCGCCCGGACTCCTGGAAGGCCAACTGAAGCTTGGCCAGATCCTGATCGCGCGACGCAGGGCCGATCTCGCGGAACCGTACTTGAAGAGAGCTGCGCAGAGCGCCGATCCGCTGGTGCGCAAAGCGGCTGAGGAGGCGCTGCACGCGACTAGATAGTACCAGGCGTGCAGTGCGTTTATCGGCCCCATAAACAAGTTTTGGGTTGAGATTTTTCCAGTCGTGATAAGGTGTCCTTAGTTAGCTCGCGCGAAACGAACGGGTCTTGCGGAGCTAAAAGGGGGATTTCGTGAACTCCCCTTACTGTTCGCTCCCCGCCCTGAGCTGATTCCCAAGTAGACATCATGATTTGAAAGTGTCTTTCGCGGAAAAGCAATGCGCAAACTCGTCATCATCGGAAACGGAATGGCCGGAGTGGGCTGCCTGGAGCAGATCCTCAAACATCGGCACGATTTCGAGATTGCCATTTTCGGAGATGAGCCGCACGTCAACTATAACCGCATCCTGCTATCGAGCGTGCTGGCGGGAGAAAAATCGGCCGGCGAGATCGTCTTGAACGGCATTGAATGGTATCGCGCCAACGCCATTCGCGCGCGTTTGGGAGTGCGCGTTACCGGCATCGATCGGGTGGGCGGGAAGATCGTGGACGATGAAGGTGGCGCGACAGCCTACGATAAGCTCATTCTGGCCACCGGCAGCAGCGCTTTCATTCCTTCGATACCAGGCGTCGACAAGAAGAATGTACACGTATTCCGCACGCTCGACGACGCGCGGGCGCTGGTGGAAAAAGCCCGGCCAGGGCTGAAGGCCGCCGTCATCGGCGGCGGACTGCTCGGGTTGGAAGCCGCGCGAGGATTGCAACTGCGCGGTTGCCAGGTGACGGTTGTGCATCTGATGGAAACCTTAATGGAGCGTCAGTTGGATTCTACCGGCGGCGTATATCTGAAGCGCCGGATGGAAGGCTTGGGAATTCGCGTGCTCCTGGGTGCACAGACCCAGGCAATGATGGGCAATGGCCGCGTGGAGGGACTCCGATTCGCCTCCGGCGAGACACTCGATGCGGAGCTGGTTGTGATCGCGGCCGGCATTCGCCCCAACACCGAATTGGCTCGAAATGCGGGACTGGAGGTTGGCCGCGGGATCGTGGTCAACGATTTCATGGAGACTTCCGACCCCGACATCTACGCGGTAGGAGAATGTACAGAGCATCGGGGTGAAACTTTCGGCTTGGTAGCGCCGCTGTTCGAGCAAGGAAAAGTGCTGGCGGCCACTATCACCGGAAATCGAGGGCCGGTGTTCACGGGCGCGGCGCCGGCCGCGAAGCTTAAGATTGCGGGCGTGGACATTTTTTCGGCGGGCAGCCTGGACGAGTCGGCGCCGGGCGTGGAGACGGTTCGCTATGAGGACCCATCGCTTGGCGTTTACAAGAAGCTGCTGATCAAAGACAACCGGCTGCACGGCGTGATCCTGGTGGGCGACGCCCCCGACGAGCATCGCTATATGGATTGGCTGCGCCGAGGCACGGACCTGGCTTCGCAACGCCATCATCTACTTTTCCCGCCGCCGGCGGAAGATACCGGCTTCGATGTGGCGCAAATAGCGGAGAGCGAAGCTATCTGCGGATGCGTGGGCGTCACCAAAGGCGATATTATCCAAGCTATTCATCGCGGCGGCGTCAACACGCTGGCCCAGCTCAAGGACCGCACGCGCGCTTCCACCGGCTGCGGAAGCTGCACCAATCTCTGCCAACAACTGCTGCGCGCGGTAGCGCCGGAGTTTCAGGAAGAGACAAAGACGACTCTCTGCGCCTGCGTGCCCTTCTCTTACGAACAGCTTCGCGACATCGTGCGCGGCCAGCAATTGAAATCGGTACAGGAAGTGCTGAACGTTTACGGCAACCGCAAGGGTTGCGAGGTATGCAAGCCGGCGCTGAGCTATCTCATCGACATGGTCTGGTGCGGGGGGCATGAAGAGGACCGCTCGGCGCGATTCATCAACGATCGCGTTCACGCCAACATTCAAAAGGACGGCACATTCTCGGTAGTGCCGCGTATGCGGGGCGGCGTTACATCGGCGGCGGAGCTGCGGAGGATCGCCGATGCCGCTGAAAAATACGCCGTGCGCATGGTGAAAGTGACGGGCAGCCAGCGCATCGACTTGCTGGGCGTAAAGAAATCGGATTTGCCGCGCATCTGGGCGGACTTGGGAATGCCATCGGGCCAAGCTTACAGCAAGGGCGTGCGCATGGTGAAGACATGCGTCGGCACGGAATTCTGCCGATTTGGCGTACAGGATTCCACCCGCGCCGGCATCGAATTGGAGCGGCGTCTGGAAAATCTATACACGCCGCACAAGGTGAAGATGGGCGCGGTGGGATGCCCGCGAAACTGCGCCGAGGCTACCGTGAAGGATATCGGGCTGGTGGGCCAGGAAGGAAGCTGGCAAGTGGTGGTGGGCGGCGCGGCCGGCAAGAACGTGCGCAAAGCCGATCTTCTGATCACGGTGGAGACTACCGAAGAAGCGCTGCAGGCGGCTCTCCTCTTTTTCCAGTACTATCGCGAAAACGCGAATTACCTGGAGCGGACTTACGATTTTGTGCAGCGCCTGGGCATCGAGAAAGTCCGTAAAGAGACCGTCTATGCGCCGGAGGTGGAACGAAACAAGCTCCTCGACCGCTTGCGGCGATCGAAGGCCATTTCCAAAGACGCGTGGCTCGAGCGGGAATCGCCCGTGAATCCCACGCAATTCGTGCAAATCGAGCCGATGGAGGAGGTACGCGCATGATTTCCAAACGCAAATGGACACGCATCACGGCCACCGAAAATATTCCGCCGCGCGAAGGGCGGTCGATCGCGGCGGACGGTATGAATCTCGCGGTCTTTAATCTAAACGGACGCTTCGTAACCATCGAGAACGCATGCCCTCACCAGGGTGGTCCGCTGTGCGACGGCATTGTTTCCGGAACTACGATCGTCTGCCCGCTGCACGGTTGGGGGTTCGATCTGGAGACCGGGCTGGCCGTACGCGCCTCGTTGCCTTCATGCGTCGCCACGTTTCCGACGCGCGTGGAGGATGGAGTCGTGCTGGTGGATGTCGCGGCGGGCAGGCGCATCGAGCGAAGCCGGAGGAAACGGCTTCCGCGTATGCTCGCCCGAAGTGAATTGAAAAGGAGATTGTATGGATTACGTACTACCCGCTGAAGTTGTGTCTGAAGCTCTCCGCGCGGCGGAGAAAAAGGCGAAGCTCGCGGTGCGCGACCTGTTGATTCGCGGCGTACTGGCCGGGGTGTTTCTGGGTTATGCGACCTCGCTGGTGTTTGTCGCGCTGGCGCAAGGCGTTCCGGCGATTGTGGGCGCGATCATTTTCCCGGCGGGCTTCGTGATGCTGGTGCTGTTGGGTCTGGAATTGGCAACGGGAAATTTCGCGCTGCTGCCGGCAGCGCTCATGGATGGGCGAATCGGGATGGCGGGCTTGCTTCGTAACTGGGGGTGGGTGTACGCTGGCAACCTGATCGGCAGCGTGATGTACGCGCTGCTCTTCTATGCGGCGATCACGAATTTCGGAACGGGGAATGGAGGCGCATTGGGCGATCAAGTGCGGCAGATCGCGCAGAAGAAGACGCTCGGCTATGCGGCGCTCGGCGGCGCCGGATGGGGCACGGCGCTGGTCAAGGGAATCCTCTGTAACTGGATGGTGACGGTGGGAACGATGCTGGCGTTCGTATCGCGCTCCACGGCGGGAAAGATTCTGGCGATGTGGCTTCCCATCACTACCTTCTTTGCGCACGGTTACGAGCACTCGGTTGTGAACATGTTTGCGATTCCGGCCGGCATGATGCTCGGGGCGCGAATTTCATATGGACAATGGTGGTGGTGGAACCAGATTCCGGTGACGCTGGGCAATATCGTCGCGGGGGCATTGCTGACCGGCATCGCGCTGTGGCTGACGCATGGCCGCAGGGCGGGGCGGCCGGCGCATGAAGTGGAACCAGCCGTAGAAGCGGCGGTTGCGAGGGCCAGTTGAACTATCGAGTGGAGAAGAACGCCGTGAGGTTTGCATCTTTAGCGTTGGCGGCGCTATGCGCTTATAACGCGCGCGCCCAGTCCGCGCCGGCCGCAACCGATCCGATCCAGATCGGCGGCGTAACCTTCACCGGCAGTCTGCGGTCGCGAGTCTATTTCTGGGATTGGTTCCAGCCCGCCTCGGGCAATAACTCGTATGACTTTTCCGGTAACATATTGCGGCTCGGCTTTTCGCAAAACCGCGGCGCGTGGGACTGGAACGCCGAATTTGCGGTTCCATTTCTGCTCGGGTTGCCGGCGAACGCGACCGGCACTGGGCCGCAACAAGGAGCGCTAGGATTCGGCTCTAATTACTTCACCTCGAATAGCGGGAGCCAGAATACCGCGATGATTTTCCCCAAGCAGCTCTATATCCGGCTGGACGATTTGGGCGGCGACCGGCGGCAGACATTCCAGATCGGAAGATTCGAGTTCGCCGATGGCACCGAGGTTACGCCGAAGAATGGCGCCTTAGCGGGGCTGAAACGGGACCGCGTCGGCCAGCGATTGATCGGTACCTTCGCATTTTCAGATGTAGGCCGGAGCTTCGATGGCGTGCATTACTCTTTCGGATCGGCCTCCGATAACTTTACTTTGGTAGGCGCGACGCCGACGCGCGGCGTCTTTCAGGTGGACGGGTGGGGCTGGAACCGGATCGGCTTCGGCTATGCAGCGTACACGCACGAGTGGGGAACAGGGCGCCACGCGGCGGATACGCGAATTTTCATGATCGAATATGACGACTTCCGGCATATTTTGAAAACCGACAATCGGGCACTGGCTGTGCGTCGCGGGGACCTGGATAACATCCGCATCGATACCTTCGGCGGCCACACGCTTCACACGCTGGAAACGAACGCCGGGACTCTTTACGGCCTATTCTGGGGCGCGGTGCAAACGGGCCGGTGGGGCGTCCAACGGCAGCGCGCCGGCGCTTTCGACACAGAGGCCGGCTTTCAGCTGAAAGCGCTGCCGAAGGTGCATCCCTTGCTGGGCGGAGGCTACACGTTCGGCTCGGGCGACGGCAATCCGAACGACAACACGCACGGAACTTTCTTTCAGGTGCTGCCGACGCCGCGCCCGTATGCGCGTTTCCCGTTCTTCAATATGATGAATAATGAGGATGCTTACGGTCTCCTGACGGTGCGTCCCCGCCAAGGTCACGATTTCGAGCGAATTCCATTCCCTGCGGCTGGCCAACGCGAACGATCTTTGGTACAGCGGCGGCGGCGCGTTCCAGCCGTGGACGTTCGGCTTCACGGGCCGCGCGACCTCCGGGCGGCGATCGCTCGCCAACCTCTACGATTCGAATTTCGAATACCGCGCGAACCGCAACTTAACGCTGACGGCTTATTTCGGCTATGCGCAGGGCCTGGCGGCCATGGAGCAGATTTACCCGCAGGGTAAAGATGGAAGGTTCGGTTTCCTGGAGTTCCTCTATCGCGTCTACTAGGATCGGTGACTGCATAGGCCCGGCATGCGGCGGACGCGGGTCCATCCTCATGCCTCAAGGCTTGGAGACAAGGTAATAGTAATTGTCTCCTTCGTCGAGTTGTTCACCAACCAAGACCAGACCCTCGGCGAGCAAAACCTGCCGGTATGCCTGAACTCCTAACGATAGTGACTCGTGCCCGGTCAGCGCGTCTTTCCATGTGACTGCCTCTCGCGGCGATGTAAATAGAAATTTGCCGCCGCGATTCAGAGTCCCGGCAACCTTACGGATAATCCTGGTCTGAATACCGGCCGCGAGCAGGAATATTAAACCGCAAGCCACTACGCCATCAAATGTGCGGCCAAAGAATTCAGAGTCCTCCACCGAGGAGCATTCCACTTGAGCATGCTGGAATCGTTGCCGGAAGGCGGCGATCATCTTCGCCGACGCATCGACACCGTACAAGGCGAACCCATCGTTTATGAGCGCCTGCGAAATCGGCACTCCGTGACCACATCCCAGGTCAAGTATGGAACCACTGCGCGGCAGCGTTTTGCTCCATTCGCGCACCGCTGCAACGCCAGTACGAGAATTTCGGCTGCGCATAAAGATTTCCGCCGCCTCCTCGTAACCATTTGACTTATCTTCCAGCGGATTCATGGAGCAATCGTAAACTATTCCCAGCGCGCCGCCGCCACTCGTGGAATGCCCGCCAGATCCGGCTCAATGCGCAAATCGCGCCAGGCGCTGAGCAGGCCCGCCACATGCTCGACGCATCCAAATCCAAGCTCCATTACCAGCCAGCCGCCGGGGCGCAGCACGCGCGGGGCGTCGGCCACGATACGATCGTAGATCTCGTATCCGGTGGCCCCGCCGAACAAAGCAATGGGAGGCTCCCAATCGCGGACTTCGCGCTGCATCCCCTCGCGCTGTTGCAACGGGACATAGGGAGGGTTGGCGACGATCAGATCGATCGAGCGATTGGCGATGGCCTGCATCAGGTCGCAAACTGAAAATTCCACGGTCGCGCCGAGACGCTTGGCATTGCCGGCGGCAACGACTACGGCAGCGGGCGAGATATCCGTGGCGAATGCAGCGGCGCCGGTTTCGAGTTGCAGGGTTACGAGCCAAAGCTCCGGAACCGGTTCCGACATCGAGTAATCGAACGGCTCCGCGCGCGAGAGATAGAGCGACTTCAACGACGTGCTCGGTCTCAGGGCGCGGAATCAACACGTCCCGCGTGACGCGAAATTCGCGCCCATAGAATTCCTGACGGCGCGTAATATATTGCGTGGGCTTACCTTGCATCCGCTCGTGCAGATAGCGGCCATAGTGCAGCCACTCCACCTCGCGGAGGTCCTGTTCGGGATGGGCGAAGAGGTAGACGCGCTCGCAATGCAGCGCGTGCGAGAGCAGCACTTCGGCGGTCAGGCGCGGCACGGCCACGGCGGCATCTTCGAGGAGCGCGGCGCCTTGGAGGAGTGCGGTCTTAATCGTCATCAGGCGGGCCACCCGCTACGGCTCACTTCGCCGCTGTGGCCTGTTGGTTTTGATAATACGCCGTGAGGGCGTCGAAGATCTGATCGAGCTTGCCCTCCATCACGAAATCGAGCTGATGCAGCGTCAGGCCGATGCGGTGATCGGTGAGGCGGTTTTGCGGGAAATTGTAGGTGCGGATCTTTTCGCTGCGGTCGCCCGTGCCCACCATGGTGCGGCGCTCGGCGCCCAGCGCCGCCTGCTGCTTTTCCAGCTCCAGCTCGTAGAGCCGCGACCGCAGAACGCGCTCGGCCTTGGCGCGATTCTTGATCTGCGATTTTTCATCCTGGCAGGAGACCACCAGACCGGTTGGGAGGTGGGTGATGCGCACGGCCGAGTAGGTGGTGTTTACGGACTGCCCGCCCGGTCCCGAGGAGCAGAAGGTATCGATGCGAATATCCTTCGGCTCAATCTTAACTTCCACTTCATCGGCTTCGGGCAGTACCGCGACTGTGATGGCGGACGTATGTACGCGTCCTTGCTGCTCCGTGACGGGAACGCGCTGCACGCGGTGTACGCCGCTCTCGTATTTGAGCTTGCTATAAACCTTGTTGCCGCTGACCAGCGCGATCACTTCCTTTAGGCCGCCCACCGCCGAATCGCTGCTGGAGGTGACTTCCATCTTCCATCCTTGCGTTTCGGCGTAGCGCGAATACATGCGGAAGACTTCGGCGGCGAAGAGCGTGGCCTCATCGCCGCCGGTGCCGGCGCGGATCTCGAGCACCACGTTCTTTTCGTCGTTGGGATCCTTGGGCAGCAGCAGGATCTTGATCTCGTCTTCCAGCGCCGTTAGTTCTGGTTGAAGCCGGGCGACTTCCTCTTCCGCCATGGCCCTCAATTCGGCGTCGCTCTCCTGCAACATGCCGCGCGCTTGCGAAAGGCCATTCTGTACGCTTTTCCATTGGCGGAATTTGCCGACGATCTCTTCCAGATCGGCGCGCTCTTTGGCGGCTTTGCGGTACTGGTCGCCGTCGGAGATGACCGCCGGGTCGGACATGCGTCCATTCAGCTCTTCGAAGCGCTTCTCGAGCTGCTCCAGCTTCGGTTCGAATTGCATTGAGGCTTAGGCGATGACGAGCTCGCCGCCCTGCGTCTTTTCGAGCGTCATCGCGCCTTCCAGAGCGCGGATGGCAACGGCGGCCTGCGTGTCGTCGGGTTGCTTGGTGGTGATGCGCTGCAGCCAGAGGCCAGGGGCCGTGATCGTGGCCAGGAACGATCCGCGGCGCCGGGCGGCGAAGCGGATCAGCTCATACGCCAAACCAACCACGAACGGCAAAATGGCGATCCGGCAGATCAGCCTTAGCGCGAATCCGTCAAAGGGAATCAGCGCGTAGAAGGGGATCACCAGAATTAGCAGCACAAATAAAAAGCTGGTGCCGCAGCGCGGGTGATACGTGGTGAACCGCTGCGCCGTTGCCACGTCGACCGGCTTGCCCGATTCGTAGTTGAAGACCACTTTGTGCTCGGCGCCATGATATTGAAAGACACGGAATATATCCTTCATGCGCGACATTGCATAGAGGAATACCAGGAAGATTGCCATGCGGATCAGGCCATCGGCCACGTTGAACGCGATGCGTCCCGTTAGCACGGGATAGATTTTTTCCAGTTTTGTGACCAGGAAAAGCGGGAATGAACTTATAGAGGAAGACGAACATTCCCAATCCAAATATGAGATTCGCCACGATAGCGCCGTTCCAGGCCTTTTCGGAAGGCCGTTTTTCTTCTGGGTATCTCAGGATTGTCTAGCGCGGCTGTGGCCGAGAAGTTCAGCGCTTTAAACCCCAGCTTCATCGCCTGATACAAAGTTCCAATGCCGCGAAAAATGGGCAGCTTGAAAATCTTATATTGCTCGGACATGCGCGGCATGGGCATTTCTTCCGTGATGATGTCGCCGTTCGCCTTGCGCACGGCCACGCAATAACTGTGAGGCGCGCGCATCATCACGCCTTCCATCACGGCCTGTCCGCCGACCAGCGTCTCTTCGCCGCTCTCGAGAATCGGCATCAGTTGGGTATGGATCGAAAGCTTTATGAACGAACGTAGAAACACTGGACCTCTCAGTAACTGCTCTATTCCATTATATGCCAGGCTACTTCAATAGATCCGCCAGCGCAGCCGGAAGTTGCGGAAAACGGAAGCGAAAACCCGCCGATTCGGCCTGTTTGGGCAGCGCTCGCTGGCTATCGAAGAGAATCTGCGCCATTTCCCCGTAGAGCAACTTCATGGCGAATACGGGGATGGGCAAAATGGCCGGCCGCCGTACCGCCGAAGCCAGAGTCCGCGTGAAATCGGCGTTCGTAACAGGATTGGGCGCGGTCGCATTCAGCGCGCCGCGCACCGGGTTATCGATGGCGAAGGCGTAGAGATTCGCCAGATCGTCCAGGTGGATCCAGGGCATCCACTGTCTGCCGCCGCCCAGCTGACCGCCCACGCCCATGCGGAACGGCGGCAGCATGCGCTTCAGCGCGCCGCCTCGCGGATGCAGAACCACCCCGGTGCGGAGGCAGGCGACGCGCATGCCCAGCGGTTCGGCTGCCATGGCTTCGCGCTCCCAGTCCACGCAAACCTCGGCGAGAAATCCACTGCCGGGAGGCGACGATTCGTCCAGCGCTTCATCGCCGCGTGTGCCGTAGTAGCCTGTGGCTGAGGCGCAGATTAAGGCCGCGGGTTTACGTGAAAGCTTGGCGATGCCCTGCACCAGATTGCGCGTTCCGGTGACGCGACTCTCGCGAATTCGGCGCTTTACCTCATCGCTCCACCGTTGCGCCACCGGCTCGCCGGAAAGATAAATGACGGCATCGGCGTCGCGCAGCGCCGCTTCCGGCGGCGGGCCTTTGACCGGATCCCATGCGGAAAGTCCCACGCCCGGCGGCAGATTGGTTCCCTGATGACGGCTCAGCACGTGCAGCGAGTGGCCGCTTTGGCTGAGCGTTTTGAGCAGGCGGCGGCCGATGAATCCGGACGCGCCCGAGATGACAATTTTCACGTGGTGGTTTATCTTCCCACAAATATATCGGCCGCATCTTAACGAAATTCGCAGCCTGCTGCATGGGACAATGGACCGAGATGCGAGTTTGGAATCGCGCGAAGCTGTTGTGGGGCTACCTGGGCCGCCGGTCCAGGCTGGGCGCGCTGCCAGTGGAATACATCGTGGAAACCACCGCCAAGTGTAATCTATACTGCCCAATGTGTCCGCGCGAGACTCACAAGCAGCCGAAAGAGGACATGAGTGACGATGTGTTCAAGAGTCTGATCCGCCAGGCGGGAGACTCGGCCGAACACATGATGCTCATCGGGCTGGGCGAGCCGCTGATGGATCCGCAAATTTTCCGGCGCATCGAATTCTGTCACCGGCACAGCATCTCGACGCTGCTTTCCACTAATGGCACGCTGCTCGACGAGCGGCAGGCCGCGCGCCTGCTCGATACGCCGCTCGACCAGATCACGTTGAGTTTCGACGGGGCCAGGAAAGAGACATTCGAGTTCTACCGCAAGGGCGCTAAGTTCGAGCGAGTGCGGGATAACTTCGTGCGTTTTTCGCGGATGAAGAAAGAGCGCGGCTCGAAATTACAGATAGTCGTTCAGTTAGTGCGCATGGAAGGCAACGCGGCGGAAGTGGAGGATTTTACGGCATTCTGGCGCGCGACGCCGGGAGTGGACCTGATCCGCATTAAAGAAGACGAGACAAATCTAATGCGCCCGGACGCGGGCCACTCAGCCAGCGATTGGAAACATCCGTGTCACTACTTGTGGCGCGGACCGGTGTACGTGAAACACAACGGCGATACTTACCCATGTTGTCAAAGCTATATGTTAGATGGCGCGCCTATAGGTAACGTGGCGGAGCGGCCGCTGACGCAAATCTGGGATTCCGATGAGATGCAGAGAATGCGCCGTCTGCATGCCGCTGGACGGGGCGGCGAGATCGATATGTGCTCGCGATGCTGCACCACCATTCCGCATCCGGTGTTAGTGGCCGGCAGTCTGATGCTCCATGGCCGCACCGTGCGGCGCCTGATGCCGGTAGTGGAGCGGCTTACTTACTTCTCGAAAATGCCTATGAAGTTACTCAGACCGTCGCAGAGGCAGGGTGTGTGAGCCGCGGCGGCTGTTTTAATCGCCATATTCTTCTCGTCTCATTTCGTCTATTACGTCGCGCCAGTTCTCTGGAGAGGCTTGGCACGTCTCGCAGCGGCATGGCTCGCCTTTGATTTGCGAATGGCAGTAAAGCTTATAACCGCGATAGGCGAGCGCTTTCGGGTCCGGCTTGCCGCTCCCGCCAAAGGTTCCGTCAGGCCGTAGGTATTGATGGCATAGTGCAATCTGGACATCCATGAGGAAGTATGGAACAGTCTGGCTCCTGGTCCCGGACGGCTGATGAGACGGCCCGGGATTGTCTTTGTATGGTCTCCCAGCCCGAGCCCTATTTTCAAGAATCTGCCGTTCATATCCAATGTCTTTAAACATTCGTAGTAAAGTAGAGGAATGAACGAGACGTCTTGAGGAAGCTTTGGCCATGGCATCGGAAATGGAACTAGAGATTCATCGGCGCCTCTCGCAATACTTGAACGGGCGGGCGACGCTGCAGGAATTTGAGGATTGGTTTGTTCCGGTCCTTTGGGACCTGGCGGAGTCCCGCGATGAAGCTGCAAGAGAGCTTGCCGGCGACATTCACAATCTTATCGCAGAAGCCTCTCGCGGAGACCGCAGTCCGGAATCGTTGCGGGAGGAGCTGGCGCATGCCGGCAGTGTCATGTGTGAAGGTTCCTCACGGGATCGTACTGATAGTGTCTGAAAGCGTCCCGGCGCTCCCTTTGCGCACGCCTGCCGAAAAGGACACTTTACTTCCCCTTCTTCACCGCCTCAATCAGCTCCGGCACAATCTGAAACAGATCGCCGACAATGCCGTAATCCGCCACTTCAAATATCGGCGCATTGGGGTCCTTATTGATTGCCACCACGGTTCGCGATCCCTTCATGCCCACCAGGTGCTGGATGGCGCCGGAGATTCCGATGGCCATATACAGCTTCGGCGCTACCGTCTGTCCGGAGCTGCCCACCTGCCGCTCCATGGGCAGCCAACCTGCATCGCAAATGGGACGTGAAGCCGCCAGTTCGGCGCCCAGCGCATCCGCCAGCTTTTGCACCATTGGAATGTTGTCCGCTTCTTTGATTCCGCGCCCAACGGAAACGATGATGCCGGCGGCGCTCAAATCCACCGCGCGCTGCGATTCGCGGAATAGCTCCAGCGGCTTAGTGCGGATCTCGGCGGCCTCAATCCGCGGCGCGAATTTCTCCACTGGCGCGGAGCCGGCGGCGATTCCATCCGCTCGATAAGCGCCAGCCTGTAACGACGCGAAATTTGGCGCATCCCCAGCGAAGCGAATATCCGCATCGATCTTGCCCTGAAAAAGCTGCCGCACCAGCACCAGTTCGCCATTCTCGACGCGATGCGAAATTACATCGCTTACGGCCACTTTGCCCAACGATGTCGCCAACTTCGGAAGGAAGTCGCGCACCTGATACGAATGCGGAAAGATCGCGAGCGATGGCTTAACCCGCTCAATGAGCTGTCGTAACGCGATGCAATACGCGTCGGGAGTGTAATCCTTGAGCAGCGCATGCTCCACCGCGTAGATCTTTTCGAGATCTTTGGACGCCAGCTCGCCCGCCAGGGCGTCCACGCCATCGCCCACCACCGCCGCGCCGGCGGTAGTGTTAAGCTGTTTCGCAAACTGCTGCGCCGCCGCCAGCGTTTCGAACGACATGCGGTTCCAGGCGCCGCCGCGCTGCTCCATTACCGACAAGAACGCTCATAGAACGCGCGCCTCGAACTTCAATTTCTCCACCAATTTCGCCGCCGCTTCCTTGGGAGATCCGTCGAACAATTGCGTATGTTTGGCGCGCTCGGGGAGATAGATGCGGTCGAGCGTAATGCCGGGCGCGCCGGCATTCACGCCCAGATCGGCCGTGCTCACGCGCTTGACTTCCTTGCTCTTCGCCTTCTTAATTCCCATCAGCGTGGCATAGCGCAGTTTGCTGATGCCCGATTGAATGGTCAGCAGCGCCGGCAGCGGCATCTCGACGTGTCTGAAACCAGCCGTCTTCGAGCTCGCGCTTCACGCGAATGCCCGCGCCTTGCGCTTCCACCTGCATGATGAGTGTGGCGTGCGGCAGTCCCAGCAGTTCCGCCAGAATCACGCCGGTCTGGCCATAACCGAGGTCGTCCGATTGCAAGACCGGTCAGAACGAGATCCGGCGATTCCGCCTTGATGGCGGCCGCGAGCACGCGCGCGGCCGCCAGCGGATCGAACGCGCGCATGTCCTCCTCAATGTGGATGGCGCGGTCGGCGCCCTTAGCCAGCGCTTCGCGGATGGTCTGCGCGGCGCGCGCCGGAGCGGCGCACAGCGCGATTACTTCGCCGCCATTCTTTTCCTTGAGCTGCAGCGCCGCTTCCAGCGCGTAGGCATCCGGCTCGTTGATTTCGTAAGCCACGTCGGATTCTTCGATCCACTTGCCCGATGCGGCAATGCGCAGTTGGGAATCGCGCGCGGGAACTTGTTTGATAGCGACGATGATTTTCATGAGTTCAGGCAGAGCGGGCGGCATCGGACCGCCCCACGTCTATATCTTCTTGAATATCAGACAGCCGTTGGTGCCGCCGAAACCGAAACTGTTCGAAAGCGCATGTTCTATCTTCATCGGCCGCGCGTGTTGCGGCACAAAATCCAGGTCGCACAGCCGGGTCGGGATTTTCCAGATTGATGGTGGGCGGCGCGATCTGATCGCGAATCGCCAGTACCGTGATCCCCGCCTCCAGACCGCCCGCGCCGCCCAGCAGGTGGCCGGTCATGGATTTTGTGGAGCTCACGGCGACCTTGTAGGCATGGTCGCCGAAGGCGCGCTTGATGGCCATGGTCTCGGCGCGGTCGCCCACTTCGGTGGAAGTGCCGTGCGCGTTGATGTAGTCGATCTGATGCGGTTCCAGGCTGGCGTCGCGCAGCGCGTTGCGCATCACGCGGAACGCCCCGTCGCCATCGTCCGGCGGCGAGGTCACGTGGAAAGCGTCGGCGCTCATGCCATAACCCACGATTTCGGCCAGAATGTTCGCCCCGCGCCGCTGCGCGAACTCCAATTCTTCCAGCACCAGGATGCCGGCGCCTTCGCCCACCACGAAGCCGTCGCGGTCGCGGTCCCAGGGCCGCGAGGCGCGCTCCGGTTCGTCGTTGCGCGTGGAAAGCGCGCGCATGGCCGCGAACCCGCCGATCCCCATGGGCGTGATGCAGGCCTCGGTGCCGCCGCAAATCATGGCCACCGCATCGCCGTGCTGGATCAGGCGGAAGGAATCGCCGATGGAATGCGCGCTGGTGGTGCAGGCCGTGGCGGTGGCCGAATTCGGCCCCTTTGGCGCCGCTGCGAATGGAAACGTATCCGGACGCCAGATTGATGATGGTGGCGGGAATGAAAAACGGCGAGATGCGGCGCGGCCCGTGCTCCAGCAGAGTCCGATGCTCGCGCTCGATCACTTCGAATCCGCCGATGCCGCTGCCGATATAAACGCCCACCTGCTCGGCGTCTTCCGGCATGATCTTGAGACCGGAATCCTTCAGGGCGTAATCCGCCGCCGCCACGGCGAACTGGATAAAGCGCCCCATCTTTTTGATTTCTTTTTTCTCGATGTAGTCGCCGGGATTGAAGCCTTCACCTCGCCGGCGATGCGGCAGGAGAATGCGGCCGCGTCGAACTGGGTGATCGGCCCGATGCCGCATTTTCCGGCGCGGATCGGCTTCCCAGGACGCTTCTGTCCCAATCCCAAGCGGCGTCACCAGTCCGACGCCGGTCACTACCACTCTTCGCGGCAATCTTGTTTTCCTCGACGCCTACTTCTTGCCGGTCTTGGCTTCGATGTATTCGACGGCGTCTTTAACGGTGGTGATCTTCTCGGCGTCTTCGTCGGGGATTTCCAGTTCGAAGGCCTCTTCAAAGGCCATCACCAGCTCCACGATATCGAGCGAATCGGCGCCCAGGTCGTCGACGAACGACGCGTTCATGTCCACCTGGCTCTCATCCACGCCGAGTTGCTCGACAATAATCTGCTTCACCTTCTGCTCTACCGACATGATGCCTCCTGGGATTAGGTGCGAACGCGTTGATTTTAGCTAGCTTGCGGATTTTCCGCAACCTACCGGCGCAATCGGCCCGGCTGGATCCCGAATCCTACATTCTGCCACGAATTGGTCCTCGCCGGGCGGGAGTTTTTCGGACCTCCGGGGGCAATCTCACTTTTGAGCGGCTGGAGTTCACTTAGCAGCCTGGCGGAAACGCTCGCAACGACCCCTCGAGCTTTCCTACACGTCGAACGCAATCGAGGGCAACACGCTCAGCCCGGTTGAGAAAACGCTTGTCATTGAAAAAGGGATAACCGTCAGCGGCAAGCCGCTTAGAGACCATCTTGAAGCGCTCGATCATCACGACGCTATCCGCTATGTGCGCGAACTGGCGCGGCAGGAAACGCCGTCTACTGAAAGCGATGCGCGCAATCTTCACAAGCTGGTGATGCAGCGATCCGCGCCGGATATAGCCGGACAATATGCCGACCTGCCCCGCTATGTTCGCACGGAGACAGGACGCCACAGCTTCCCATCACCGGCAGAGATCCCGGCGCTTATGGGAGATTTCGCGGGCTGGCTTGCACCCACGCCCGACACGCCGGACACAGCATTTACCGCGCACCGCCGCCTTGTCGATACGCACCCGTTCAATGATGGCAACGGACGCGCGGCGCGGCTTCTGATGAACCTCGTTCTCATTCGCGGCGGGTATCCGCCCGTTGCCGTGCGCCCGGAAGACCGGGTTGAATACTCCCGCAGTTTGCAGCAGGAGCAGGCCGGACAAGGCCCGGAGATTTTTAACGCTCTTCTCTATCGGCGACTGGACGCAACTTTGGGGCAGTACTTGAGCGCCTTGCAGGAAGCGCAGACCCAGGAAGCGAAACGCGATAAGCCCAGTGGCCCCGAACCGGCCGGGTAGATAAAGGCCGCGCGAAATTTTGCCAGAAGGGGATTCACGCGAGGGATGTCCTTCCATTGGGCATCGTGACTTGGTTTTAGCATGGCCCGTGCTACGCTCCGCAAAGTTGTTTCGCGGCGAAGCATTCCGATCGGTGAACCGCAGTTGATCTACCATCAAGTCATCTGGAAAGATAATCTACGCGTGGTAATGGTCTCGACCCGCAACCCGCTGAACATCGGGGCGGCGGCGCGAGCCATGGCCAATTTCGGTTTCAAACGACTGCGCGTGGTGAACCCTTATGATGTGGCCTTCCGCGAGGCGCGCTCGGCGGTGGGCGCGGCCCCGCTGCTGCGGGCGGCACAGGAATTCTCGAGCGTAGCCGAAGCCGTCGCCGATTGCACGCTGGTGGTCGGCACCACATCCCTTGGGCATCGGGAGCTGCAACATCCCATCCGGCGGCTGGAATATGGGGCGAAGCTCATTCATGGGCGGATCGCCAATGCGCCGGCCGCGCTGCTGTTCGGCTCGGAGAAATTCGGCCTTTCGAACGACGACCTGAGCCATTGCCACTGGCTGATGCGCATTCCGACCTGCGATCCCGAGCTCTCGATGAACCTGGGGCAAGCGGTGGCGCTATGCCTTTATGAATTGGCGCGCGATCCGCAAGCCGCGGAATCGCGGCCGGAGAAAATCAGATCCGCAAACGCGGGAGAAAACGAGCAGATCACGGCGCAACTGCTCGAAGCGCTGCGGCGCAGCGGGTATATCAATCCGGTTACCGCCGCTTCGACTGAGGAAAAAGTGCGCCGCCTGGTACGGCGGCTCGACATCGCCGCGCGCGACGTTCCGGCGCTGCTGGGGATGTTGCGCCAGATTCTCTGGAAACTTGGTTAAGATAAAGATTGCAATCGAAGCCATCGTGCGTCATCGCGATTTATCCAGGATCGTTCGACCCCATCACCAATGGACATCTCGACCTGATCCAGCGCGGCTCACGATTGTTCGACCGGCTGGTCGTCTCGATATTGCGGAATGAGACGAAGGCGCCGCTCTTCTCCGTCGAAGAGCGGATGGAAATGCTTCGCGAGGTGCTCCACGTTTATCACAACGTGGAAGTCGATTCGTTCGGCGGGCTCCTGGTGGATCACGCGGCGGCGCGCTCGGCTAGCGTGCTGCTGCGCGGCATTCGCGCCATTTCCGATTACGAATACGAGTTGCAGATGGCGCTGATGAACCGGCGGCTGCAGCCGGGGCTCGAGACCGTGTTCATGATGGCTAACGAGATCTATTCATTCATCAGCTCCCGCCTGGTGAAGGAGGTTTTCAGTCTGGGCGGGAGTATAACGGGGCTGGTGCCGCCCTCCGTGGAAGAGCGGTTGCAGCTCCGGTTGCCAAAGATTTCAGATAAAGGGGCGTAAGAAGAACGATGCAGGCAGCAGCAAACGCAATTGCGGAACGGATCTCGTCGATCAGCGAATCCTCCACCATGAAGGTAGCGGCCGATGCCGCCAAACTGCGCGCCAATGGCGTGGATGTAGTGGATTTTGGAGCGGGCGAGCCGGATTTTCCGACTCCCGACAACATCAAGCAGGCCGCGATTCGCGCACTGGAACAGAACTTCACCAAATATACGGCCGCCAGCGGCATACTCGAACTGAAGCAGGCTGTGTGCGAGCGCCATGCGCAGGATTTCGGCACAGCGTATAAACCCAGCGAGTGCCTGATCACCGTGGGTGGCAAGCACCTGATCTTCAATGTGACGCAGGCCGTGATCAATCCGGGCGATGAAGTAGTGATTCCCGTGCCGTATTGGGTGACTTACAAGGACGTGGTGAATTTCGCCGGCGGCAAGTGCGTCTTCGTCGATACCGATGAAAGCCGGGGCTTCACGCTGACGGCCGATATGGTGGAGCGGCATCTCAGCTCGCGCACCCGGATGATCATCATCAATTCGCCCTCGAACCCCAGCGGCGCGGTGATAGATCGCGACGAATTCGAAAAGATTCTGAGGCTTGCAGCCGCGCGCGGCATCTATCTGATGACCGACGAATGCTACTGCAAATTCCTGTACGATAGCGAGCCGTTTTCCATCGCATCGCTGCCTGGCGCGAAGGAAACGGTGTTGGTGGCCGGGTCGCTTTCGAAAACATATGCCATGACGGGATGGCGCATCGGCTTCGGCCTGGCGCCCGCGCCGCTGATCGAGGCCATGGGCAAATTGCAGAGCCACTCGACCTCGAATCCAACGTCCATCGCGCAGAAGGCCGGCGGTGGAAGCGCTGCGCGGACCGCAGGATTCGGTAGCGGCGATGCTGGCCGAATACCGCAAGCGCCGCGATTTCGTGGTGCAGCGGCTGCGGGCGATTCCCGGCGTGAAATGCGCCGAGCCGCGCGGGGCGTTCTACGCCTATCCGAATTTGGGCGCGGTCATCGGCAAGAACGGTATTCGCGACACGCTGCAGCTTTCCGAGCGATTGCTGGCCGAGGCGCATGTGGCCGTGGTTCCAGGCGAGGCCTTCGGCACGGACCGGCACGTGCGCATCTCCTACGCCACGTCGATGAGCGAACTGGAACGCGGGCTGGAGCGCATCCACGAGTTTGTCGCCCGGAATTTATAATCGTGAGCCAAGCCATCCGCCTCACGCCTTCTCTGCGCGAGAAGGTGTGGGGCAAGACGCGCCTGGCGCCGTGGTTTCCGGATTCGGAGAAGCCCATCGGCGAGGCGTGGTTTCTGGCGGACCGTGAATTACCGCTGCTGGTCAAACTGCTCTTCACTTCGGAGCGGCTCTCGGTGCAGGTGCATCCCGACGATGGCGAAGACGGCGCGCGCGGCAAGACGGAAATGTGGCACATACTCGACGCCGAAGCCGGGGCAGTGATCGCCCTAGGATTTCGGGAGCCGATCACACGCGAGCGCTTATACGAATCGGCGAAGACGGGCGAAATCGAGCGGCTGCTGAATTGGATGCCGGTACATGCCGGCGAGACCTACTTCGTGCCGGCGCACACGGTGCATGCCATAGGCGGCGGCATTGTGCTGTGCGAGATCCAGCAAAATTCGGACGTGACGTACAGGTTATGGGATTACGGACGGCCGCGCGAGCTTCACCTGGAAAAAGCCGCGGCGATTGCGGATTTGGGCATGCACCCAGGCGCATCGCGAGAGGCCGTGCGGTCCAGGTTTTTCGTGACGGAGCCGATCGGTGGAACGCGAGTGACGCCCGACGCGCACCAGTGCCAGATTTGGATTTGCCTGGCGGGCAATGCGACCATTGGCGGCGAGCCGGTCCACGCGGGCGAAGCGTGGCTGCTGCCCGATGCCGGTGAGCAGCCGGTGATCGAAGCGCAAGAGGCGCGGTTCCTGCGGACTTACGTGCCCGAGGCGTTGTCTTGCAAGCAGTAGAATAAGCGATAGTCATGTTGCAAGTTTCGCGTTCGCCTCAAGTGTTCGATGTGGTGGTCGTTGGCTCCGGCGCCGGCGGTGGCACCGCGGTAAAAGTTTTGACCGATGCCGGCATTCGGGTCGCCCTGCTGGAGGCCGGTCCGATGCTGACTCCCGAGAAGGATTTCAAGGAGCACGTCTGGCCGTATCAGGTGGATCATCGCGGGGCCGGGCCGCACGCGGAGAGCTACTTTGGACGGCAGCAGTGGGGCTATTTCAACGCGCCGAACGGCTATTGGGACGTGCCCGGCGAGCCTTATACCCTGGCCCCCGGTAGCGAGTGGCGCTGGTTCCGCTCGCGCATTCTGGGCGGCCGCACCAACCATTATGGGCGCATTTCGCTGCGCTTTTCCGATTACGATTTTCAGCCTGAGGACGGCCTGAGCGATCCCTGGCCGGTCACCTATGACGAGATTTCGCCTTACTACGACAAGGCGGAGGGCTTCATCGGCGTTACCGGCACCAAAGAGGGATTGCGCACGGCGCCGGACGGCAACTTCCTGCCTCCGATCGCGCCGCGCGTGCATGAAGTTCTGGTACAGAAGGCGTGCGGCAAACTGAACATCCCATGCATCCCCTCGCGCATGGCGATGCTGACCAAATCGGTGAATGGCCGCGCGGCGTGCCACTATTGCGGCCAGTGCGGGCGGGGATGCCTTTCGGCATCGGCATTTTCGTCGAGTCAGGCGATGATCTTTCCGGCTATGAAGACCGGCAAGCTCACGATTTTCACCGGCGCCATGGCGCGCGAATTGATCGCCGACGCGTCGGGCAAAGTGACGGCCGTTTCGTACGTGGATAAGGCCACCCGCACGGAAAAGCAGATCCGCTGCCGCGCGGTGGTGGTGGCGGCGAGCGCTTGCGAATCGGCGCGGCTGCTGCTCAATTCCAAATCGCCGCGCTTCCCCAATGGCATCGCCAATTCGTCGGGCATGGTGGGGCGCTACCTCACCGATACGGTGGGCTACAGTCTGGGCGGCAACATTCCGGCGTTGGCTGGACTGCCGCGCCATAACTCGGACGGCATCGGCGGCATGCACGTTTACGTGCCGTGGTGGCTATACGGCGATAAGAACAAGAATTTCCCGCGCGGGTATCACATTGAAATCGGCGGCGGCTTCAATATGCCGGAGCTGGGCACATTTTCTGAAGTTTGCGAGCGCCACCAGGGATATGGACAGCAGCTTAAGGATCGTATCCATGAGGAGTTCGGCGCCAGCGTAGGCTTCGCCGGCCGCGGCGAAATGATCCCCAACAAGAGCAGCTACTGCGAAATCGATCCGCAGCGCGTCGACCAGTGGGGCATCCCGGTGCTGCGCTTCCATTTCCAGTGGAGCGACAGCGAGATCAACCAGGTGCGCCATATGCACCAGACGTTCACTTCGATTATCGAAGCCATGGGCGGCCGCGTCTCGGGCCCGCCGTTCGACTCCAAACTGGCCATTTCTCCCGGCGGCTTTATTATTCATGAGGCGGGCGCGGTGCGCATGGGCGCCGATCCGGCGGCTTCCGCGCTCAACAAATATTGCCAGGCGCACGATGTGAAGAACCTGTTCGTATGCGACGCCGGACCCTTTGTGAGCAATCCCGATAAGAACGTCACGTTGAGCATTGTGGCGTTCGCATGGCGTTCGTCCGAATATCTGGCGGAAGAAATGAGGAAGGGGAATGTCTAATCCACTCGATGTTTCGCGGCGCGGCCTGCTGGTCCAAATCGGCGCCGGCATCGGCCTTGCCGCGGCGGGCGAGAGCGCGCTACCGGCCCAGCAGACGCGCACGGCGGCGGGCGCGGCCGCTTATGTTCCGAAGGCGCTCACGGCGCATGAGTACGCCACCATGGACAGCCTGGCCGAATGGATCGTACCGGGAGCGCGCGCTGCCGGCGCTACGAAGTTCATCGATTTTCTCTGCAACGCAACCGACGATATGAAGACCATCTTTACCGGCGGCCTGGCATGGCTGGATGACGCCATGCGCCGCCGCACAGACGGCAAGGACTTCGTGGGCGCCTCGCAAGACCAACAAAAGGCCATGCTCGATTCGATCGCATTCCGCGAGAACAACTCGCCGGAACTCGGTCCGGGGATTCACTTTTTCGATTGGGCGCGCAGGCTGGTGGTGGATGCGTATTACACGAGTCCCGCCGGCATTAAGGAAGTCGGGTACATTGGCAATTCGGCTATGTCCACATTCAGCGTGCCGCAGGAAGCGGTGGATTACGCGGTGAAGCGGAGCGGACTGTAGCGCAAATCGCCGCTTCAGCCCTAGCTGCCGGCCATGGCGGCGGACGCCTTGCGGCTTAAAAAGCACTCCCTGCAATATACCGGGCGTCCCTGGCTGGGCCGGAACGGAACCGTGGTTTCGCGTCCGCATTGCGAACAGGTTGTAGTGGTTTCCGATTTGGCGGCACCGCCTCCGGACGATGAACCCTGACGTTTGCCCTTGCAAGCCTTACAGCGTTTGGGTTCATTTTTGAAATTCTTGTCATGGAAGAAGTGTTGTTCTCCCGCGGTGAACACAAATTCCGCCGCGCAATCGACGCATTTGAGGACGCGGTCTTGAAACTCCGGCATATCCAATATTCCCCGTGTCAGTAACTGCTGTTAGAACGGCGGCGGAACCCCGTCGGTCCCGCCGCCGCGGTTTTATTCGACTTCCCGGCGCGACTTCTTCCGGTTTCGCTTGCGGGCCAGCGCTTGCTTAGCCCGTAGCTTCTCGCCTGGTTTCAGGTAGAAAGAATGACGCTTCACTTCCTTGATAATGTCCTCTTGCTGGACCTTTCTCTTGAACCGGCGTAGGGCGTTTTCTAACGTCTCGCCCTCTTGAAGCTTTACTTCAGCCAAACGAAATACACCTCCCAACCGACCATGATTCCCGTGCCTGCTTTTGGAATTGCCCGACGACCAGCCACTGAAGGAGAGGCCCCCGAAAAATTCTGCGCCGCGCACAGAAGGTACTGATATCATAGGGTGTTGACAGAGAATGTCAAGACCCAATTTTCATATGCGTTTGTAAACTTCTCGAACATCAGATCCAAGCCATTAGTTTTCAGACACATACGCTAAATGGACAACTTACTGGCGATCTTGTTGGCGGGAGGCGCTGGAGAGCGTCTCCATCCCCTGACCAAGGATACGGCCAAACCGGCCGTGCCCTTCGGAGGCGCTTACCGGATCATCGATTTTACCCTGTCCAATTGTATCAATTCCGATGTCCGCCGGATCTTGATTCTTACTCAATACAAAGCCCTCGATCTCATCCGGCACATTCGCGACGGCTGGCACATCCTTTCGGCCGAGTTGGGCGAGTACATCGAGGTGCTCCCGCCCATGAAGCGCGTGCATGAGGATTGGTATCAGGGGACGGCGGATGCCGTATTTCAAAATTTCCAGAGCATCGAAGCGGAAGCGCCCGACCGGACCTTAATCTTGAGCGGCGACCATATCTACAAAATGAATTATTGGGAGATGGTGGATTGGCACCGAAGGCAGAACGCGGAAGTCACCATTGCGACCATTCAGGTCCGCCCGGAGGAAGCCGGGCGCTTCGGCATCGTGGAGATCGAAGACGATTACCGCATTGTGGGGTTCGAGGAGAAACCGCAACATGGGCATCCCAAGCCGTCGCGCTTCGATCCGTCCATGGTGAGCGCCTCGATGGGAATTTACGTATTCAATACGGACGTGCTGCTGCGGGAGCTGCACGAAGATGCCGAGAATTCCGATTCGAGCCACGATTTCGGCAAGGATCTGCTGCCTGGGTGTCTGCGCAAGGCGCGCGTGATCGCGTACGATTTCCGCGACATGAACGCCAGCCAGGTGCGCTACTGGCGGGATGTGGGAACTCTCGACGCGTACTATGAAGCCAACATGGATCTGGTGGCGGTGGCTCCCGAATTTAACCTTTACGACCGGCGTTGGCCCATCCGCACCAGGGCCACGCAGCAGCCGCCGGCCAAGTTCGTCTTCGCGCAGGAAGGCCGGCGCATCGGTATCGCCATGGATTCGATCGTGAGCGCCGGCTGCATCGTATCGGGCGGGCGAGTGCTGCGCAGCGTGCTCTCGCCGGGGGTGCGGATCAACAGCTATTGCGAAGTGGAGCATTCCATTTTGTTGCCCAATGTAAGGATTGGGCGGAGCGCGCGGTTGCGGCGCGCCATCGTGAACACGGGCGTCGCCATACCCGAGTCGGCGGTAATCGGATTCGACCCGGATACAGACAGGAAGAACGGCCATACCGTCACCGAAGGCGGAATCACAGTAGTGGGATAACGGAGAAAAATACTTGACGAACATAGTGAGCGTAATTGGCAGAGAGATTCTCGATTCGCGCGGGAACCCGACAGTGGAGGCTGACGTGTTTCTGGCGGACGGCAGCATGGGGCGCGCCGCGGTGCCTTCAGGCGCATCTACGGGCGAGCATGAGGCGGTGGAACTGCGCGACGGCGATAAAGCCCGCTACCTGGGCAAGGGAACGCTGAAAGCGGCGGCCCATATTAACGGCGAGATCGCCAAGGCCCTGCATGGAAAGGATGCCTCCCACCAGGCGGAAATCGACCGCGCCATGATTGCCCTCGATGGGACCGCCAACAAAGCCCGCCTGGGCGCGAATGCGATTCTGGCGGTATCGATGGCGGCGGCGCGCGCGGCCGCCGCGGCGCAGCGCACTACGCTCTATCGCTATTTGGGCGGGGTGGGCGCGAGCGTGCTGCCGGTGCCGATGATGAATATCATCAATGGCGGCGCGCACGCCGATAATTCCGTGGACCTGCAGGAGTTTATGATCGCGCCCTTCGGCGCCGCGAAATTCTCCGAAGCCCTGCGCATGGGCGTCGAGGTATTTCACACGCTGAAGAAGGTGCTTTCGAAAAAGGGCTACTCGACCGCGGTGGGCGATGAAGGTGGTTTCGCGCCTATGCTGAAATCGAACGACGAAGCCCTGGAATCGGTTATGGAGGCGATCGCTCAGGCCGGCTACACCGTCGGCGAGCAGATCGGAATCTGCCTCGACCCGGCGGCCAGCGAGTTCTATCAGGATGGCAAGTACGTCTTCAAGAAGTCGGATAAGAGCGCGCGCAGCTCCGAACAGATGGTGGAATTCTACGCAAACTGGGTGCGGCAATATCCGGCGATTCTCTCGATTGAAGACGGCATGGCGGAAGACGATTGGGCCGGTTGGAAGATGCTCACCGAGGCGGTAGGCGACAAGATCCAGCTTGTGGGCGACGATCTGTTCGTTACCAACAGCGCGCGCTTGCAGCGTGGAATCGACGAAGGCATCGCCAACGCGATTCTGATCAAAGTGAATCAGATCGGCACGCTGACGGAGACGCTGGAAGCCATGCAATTAGCGGCATCGGCGGGCTACGCGGCGGTAGTTTCCCATCGTTCGGGCGAGACGGAAGATCCCTTCATTGCCGACCTGGTGGTGGCCACGGGCGCGGGTCAAATCAAGACCGGATCGGCCAGCCGCACCGACCGCATCGCGAAATATAACCAGTTGCTGCGCATCGAAGAGCGGTTGGGCGCATCGGCGCAATTTCCAGGCAGGAGGGCGTTCCGCCGATGAAGAAGCTGGTACTGCTGCGCCACGGCGAAAGCGAGTGGAACAAGGAGAATCGCTTTACCGGCTGGACGGATGTGGAGCTCTCGGAGAAGGGCCGCGCCGAAGCCAAAGAGGCGGGGGCGGTATTGCGCGAGGGCGGGTACACGTTCGATGTGGCATATACGTCGGTGCTGAAGCGCGCCATTCACACGCTATGGACCGTGCTGGACGAGCTCGATCTGGCGTGGATTCCGGTGCATCGTTCCTGGCGCTTGAACGAGCGGCATTACGGCGCGCTGCAAGGCTTGGACAAATCCGAAACCGCGGCGAAGTTCGGCGAAGCGCAGGTAAAGATCTGGCGGCGCAGTTACGATATCCGGCCGCCGGAGCTGACTCCGGAGGACGAGCGCTTTCCGGGCCGGGACCGCCGCTATGCGGGCTTGAGCAAAGACGAACTACCGCTGACCGAATGCTTGAAAGATACGGTGGCGCGCTTCCTCCCGATTTGGCACGAGACCATCGCGCCCGCCATTCAGCGCGGTGAGCGCGTGCTGATCGCGGCGCACGGCAATAGCTTACGCGCGCTGGTGAAGTATCTGGATAAAGTGCCGGACGATGAAATTGTCGAGCTGAATATTCCCACGGGAATGCCGCTGATATATGAGCTGGACGACGATTTGAAGCCGCTCAAGCGGTATTACCTGGGCGATCCCGATAAAGTAAAGGCGGCTATGGAAGCGGTGGCGGCGCAGGGGAAGAAGACAGAGCCACGACCGTGAGGGAGTGTGTTTCGATCCGTCGCTGGACGGCTTTTCCGGCATAATTATCTTCAGGCGCCTGCAAGGGCGCGAAAGAACCCGTTCCGGCCGGCGCGGTGACCGCCGGAACGGACGACATTAGCGAAGTCGAAGCAATCGCTTCAAATCGGCAAGTTTCGACGCGGGAAGTGGAATGCGCTTGCGGTGTGACCTCCATTGACCGGATGTATCCGCGCATTTCCGCGGTGGCATCGAGAGCGGCTGTCTCCGAATCGCCAAAACTCGACCTCCCATGCAATTCTTTAACGCAAGTGACGAAGACTCCATTTGCATCGGGATCGTATTCCAACTCGACGGTAATAGCCTTGCTACACGCTAAAGGGTGGCTCGCGTACGGCGGATGATCGAGACGCTTCTCGGCAGTGTTCAACATCCGCTCTCATCATATCAGCGATAGGCGCGGATGGCTTCGCAATGCCCTACCGTTTCGAATTGGCTAGCGAAGTCTATCCCTGGCGACCATGGGTGTTGAGCAAATTGCCCAGATCCGATGACACCAGATCCGGTGACCTCGAGATCCATCCAAAATATATTCGAAATCGAGAGGGTGAAGGGTAGCGAATTCCTTCGCAAGGTGAAGAAAATCGCGAAGCGAAAAAGTTCGATTACCCTTGGCAGCGGGGGACACGTCCGATACCGTCATCCTCCGTACCGTCGCGGCGCGAGTCGATCTGGCGGAATGTCCCGGCCCCGATCCACCGCATCAGCGCATGCGGGCGCGAGGCCGCCCTCTTCGAGTGGATTGGCTTACACAAGCTACTGACGGTCCACGCCCGAAAAGATGCGAGCAATTCGATCTTCGGGAAAGCGTCAAATGACTCTGCGCAGATGCCATGCCAGCCAGAGCCAGCCGATTATGAACGCCACTCCGCCGAAGGGAGTGATTATTCCCAGGGCGCGATTGCCCGTCAATGCCAGCGCATAGAGGCTGCCCGAGAACAGCACGATTCCCGCCAGTAGAAACCAGCAGACGACGTCCGCTTGCTGCTCCGGAAACGTGCCCGTGCGCGTCAGCACCGCGACCACCAGAATTCCCATGGCGTGCAGAAAATGATAGAAGACGGCCTTTTCGTAGACGCCGCGCGCGTAATCGTCCAATCGATTCTGAAGACCATGCGCGCCGAACGCGCCCAGAATCACCGCTAACGCCAACAATACCGCTCCGGTCAAGCTCCAGTTCATGAGTTTGTCAGTGAGTCATCGAATAGATCACATAGTTCGCGCCGATGCGGATTCCTAAATCCGAATACTTCGCGGGATAGTCCGGGTCGTCGGCGTGCTCCCAGGAATCTCCCAAGTCCATGTTGTGGCACATCGCTACAATGATGCGGCCGTGGTCGTCGTAGATGGCGCGCCAGTGCGGGACCTTTCCGCTCTCACCCTTTTCATACGTGTGTCCTTCCTCTAAAGCCGGCATGCCGGGCACTTGATAACGCTGGGAGAGATCGTATATCGTGCGAAAAATGGGGTCGTTGTCGGGAATTTCGACGATCGGCCGGTCGGGAAAGACCTTCCTCATACTGGCAGTGAAGGTTTCCCATTCGATATCGCCGTGAAAATCGTCGCACATGAAAAAGCCGCCGCGCAGCAGAAACTCGCGCATGATTTTGGCTTGATTATCGGTGAGATCCCAGTGGCCTACTTCTACGCCGTAGAGCCAAGGCCAGTCGTACACATCCTGGTCGTCGAGATCGATCGGCTCTTCCACGGAGCGCGCGCTGACGCGCGTCAACCGGCGGATGGCTTGCGCGATATGGCGGTCCGAGCGCGGGTAATCCATGGTCCAGTTGGACCCGCCCTGCTTCCAGTCGCCATTCATCAGGTAGCCGCCATAGTAGCGGCCCACGGGCGGATACATCAGCCGCGCGAAGACCCATTCGGATTTATCCATGTAGTCGTCGGGCAACTTGAATTTGCTGTACTCCAGACCCGGGTACTCGCGAAACGGTTTCTGGAAGGCGTAGAGCGCGGTAATAGCTGCGAGGCCGCCGATCAGAATCGCTCCCGGCCGGCGAACGTGATTGAAGGCAAACACTGCTGACAGCTTCAGGATACCATCGGGCATGGTGAGCTAAGCGCTTGCCGCTCTATTGGCCCGGGAGGAGGCCTCTCGCAGATCTCGTGCCTGGCTATGTTTCAGGCAAACTCTCTAACGCCGCACCGCATCGCGATGGCTCACCTTGGCTTTATACCCCGCGTCGGCCAGGTTCTTGCGGATCTGATCGGCGATCATCACAGAACGGTGCTGGCCGCCGGTGCAGCCGAAGGCGATGGTGAGATAGCTCTTGCCTTCGCGGACGTAATGCGGCAATAGGTACACCAGCAGATCGGTGATTCGCTTGACGAATTCGGTAGTTTGCGGAAACGAGCGGATGTATTTCGCCACGGCCGGATCGCGGCCGGTCAGGTCCTTGAATTTCGGAATGTAGTTCGGGTTGGGCAGGAAGCGCACATCGAAGACCAGATCGCTTTCCGGTGGGACGCCATTGCGGAAACCGAAGCTGGTGACGTAGATCATGACCTTCGATTCTTCGCGCTGCCCGCGGAAGCGCTCGCCGATAAAGTCGCGCAACTGATGGACGGTGAATTTGGAAGTGTTGATGATCAGGTCGGCCATGCCGCGTATGGGCGCCAGTTGCTCGCGCTCCGCGCGAATGCTCTTGAGGATCGACCGGTTTGTGCCCAGCGGATGCGGACGGCGGGTTTCGCTGAAGCGGCGGATGATCGCCTCATCTTCGGCCTCCAGGAAGATCAGGCGCGCCTGAACGGAGCCGCGGAGGCCCGGCAGGATTTCCGGGAAGCGCTTCAGCCCTTCGCCCTCGCGCACATCCACCACCAGCGCCGCGGCTTCAATGCTGGGACTGTCGCGGATCAACTCGGCGAACTTGGGGATCAGCTCCACGGGCATGTTGTCCACCGCGTAGTACCCGATGTCCTCGAGCGCGCGCAGCACCGATCCTTTACCCGATCCGCTGACGCCGGTGATGATCACCAGTTCCGGGCTTCGCGCGGGCGGCTTCGGGCGATTGGCCGCTCGCGTCGCCGGCCGTTCTTTTTTAGGCATGGGGCGAGGCTACCCTTCGACCAGGTCGAAATGCCCCTCGCCGCGGCGAATCAACACCGAAACACGATTGGTAACGGCATCGCGATAAACCATATAGTCGCGGGTCCGGTCCATTTCTAGTAATGCCTCTTCGAGCGTCATAGGCTTGCGGCGCTCGTGGTTGTCGATGCGATGAATGTGGAGCGCGGCTTCCGGCTCCGGGTTCGGCTGGCGCGGATTCGCTCTCGCCTTCCACCGCTCCCGCGTGTGGCTTCCGCTTGGCATCGCGCCATTTGGCGCGCGCCTTCAGGGCCTGCTTTTCCAACTTTTGCGCGGCGGAATGGATGGCGGTAAAAAGATCCGGCTCCGAAGCCAGTCCAACCAGTTTGTGGCCGAAGTAATTGACGGTGGCTTCGGCCCGATGCAGATGCCGCTCGACGGATAAGATCACGTGGATCTCGCAATCGCCCTTACCGTCGAGCAGTTTGCCGGTCTTAGCAAATTGCGCCTCCAACTTCTTCGACTGCGCGGGGGCCAATTCAACCTGTCTGCCTGTATATGTAATTTTCATGACGATGGTTTCGCTACGCGCTTGCGAAACCGCCTCCTACTTTGGTTATAACGCGAATCGGGAAGGCTTAGACGCGGAGCGGAGAACACTATAAGCTAAGCCCGTGCTGCGCCATTCGGCGGGCAGCATCGCCGGAAAAGAATGTGACACTTTTAAGATGCCCGAGCTTCCGGACATTACCGTTTATGTTGAGGCCTTGAGCGATCGCCTGGTGGGGCGCACGTTCATACGCGCGCTGATCCGCGGGCCGTTTCTGCTCCGTTCCACGAATCCGCCAGTGGAGGCGGCCTACGGAAAGGACGTGCGCGAAATCCGGCGAGTTGGTAAGCGGATCGCCATCGGGTTCGCGGGAGAGATCTGGCTGGTCCTGCATCTGAAGATCGCGGGCCGGCTTCACTGGAGATCGGCCGATGCGAAACCGAAATCTGGGCAACGCAATGCGCTGGCGGTATTCGAATTCGATAATGGCTCCCTGGCGCTCACCGAGGCCGGCACGCAACATCGCGCCTCGCTGCACATGGCTCGAGGGCGAGCAGGCGCTACGCGACCTGAGCGCGGGCGGTATTGAGGTTTTTGATGTGGATCGCGATGCGTTTACCGCAGGGCTGCAATCGGCCAATCACACACTGAAGCGAGCGCTTACCGATCCGCGGATTTTCAGCGGAATAGGCAATGCCTATTCCGACGAGATTCTGCATCGCGCGAGGCTTTCGCCCGTGGCTATGACGCAGAGACTGACGCTGGACGAATGCGGGCGCCTATACGCCGCGACGCGCGAAACGTTGACCGAGTGGACCGAGCGTTTGCGGCGCGAGGCCGCCGGCGGATTTCCCACGAAGGTTACGGCATTCCGCGAAGGCATGGCCGTTCACGGGCGATTTGGACAGCCGTGCCCGCGCTGCGGCGCGAAAGTGCAGCGCATCCGTTACGCGTCCAACGAGACGAATTATTGCGCGGTGTGCCAGACGGTGGAAAGCTGCTGGCGGACCGGGCGCTGTCTCTGCTGCTGGGCGAAGATTGGCCGCGGACGCTAGACGAGTTGGATGCGATTAAGCAGCGCTGAGCGGCGGCGGGGTCGGGCAGGCGCTTTCGCCACCAATCTGCTCTATTGGCTACTTACCAGGCTTCGGGGAAATCTGCAGATTATCCACTACGCGGGTGACCTTGGGGACGCTGTGCGCGATAGCTTCGGCCTTGGCCTTTGTCTCCGCGCTATCCACCGCTCCCGATAATGTCACCACGCCATTCGTGGAATTCACGGCGATATCGGGAACCGTCGAGAGTCCCACGTCCGCAGCGAGTTTCGATTTTATGCTGGCAGTGATTTGCAGATCGTCTACCTGCGCCGCGGGAGTTTCGTTGGTCCGGCAACCGGTCAGGAGGCCGCCAAACAGGGCGAGCGCGAGGAGCAGGCGTTTCATTCCGACTTTCTAATGCACTTCTTGCGCCACGGGGTTTTCCAGCACGCCGATTCCTTGAATCTCCACTTGCACCAGATCCCCCGTAGACATTGCCCGCGTACTGCCGGGGGTGCCGGTGTAGATAACATCTCCGGGCATTAATGTCATCCATCCGCTGATTCTACTTACGATGGACGCGCAGTCGAAAATCAAATCGGAGGTGTACTGTTGCTGAACCACCTCACCGTTCAGGCGCGTCGTCAGCAGCAGATTGCCATAATCCATTCCGGTGACGATGACCGGACCGAAAGGCGCAAACGTATCGGAGCCCTTGGCGCGCCACCATTGCAGATCCTTGCCGGGGCCGTGCTGCCAGTTGCGCTCGCTGACGTCGTTACCGCAGGTCACGCCGAAAATGGCGCCGCGCGCTTCCTCAGCGTGGGCGTGCTTCACGCGCTTGCCGATCACTACCACCAGTTCACCTTCGTAATGCAAATTGGTCGCATCGCGCGGAATCGTAATCGGGCCGCCCGGATCCTGCAAGGCGCTTAACGGCTTCAGGAAAATCTCCGGCTGTAGCGGCTGCGGCCGTCCGCCGAGATGGCTCTTGTAATTTAATCCGACGCAGAGGATCTTGGTGGGTTGGCAGGGATGCAGCAGTTTCACATCCGCAATGTTGTGGCTGATTCCGGTTTCGGAATGGCCGCCGAAGAGATCGCCTTCTATCTCTCGGACGGTCTCCCCATCCGCAATCCCGTACGCGGAAGTGGAACCGGCGCGATAGCGTATATAGCGGGTCACGTTCAGCTATTGTAACGTTGCCGTCCAGTTTGCCGCGAGAACCCCGGTTGAGATAAAGTCTTGAGCGGGTATGCCTCGCGGCAGCGCTTTAGTATCGGTGGAGATTGACGTCGGCGCGGAGCCGAGTAAGATCGCCCAGGCCGAGCCGCGAAAGCCGTTCCGTATTCTGGTGGCAGGCAACTTCAGCGGCGGCGCGGGGAGCCGCCGGCGGCCGGTTCCCGTCGATAGGGATAATTTCAACGAAGTATTGGCGTGGATGGCTCCCAGTCTACGCCTGCCTTGCGGCGAAACCGGCGCTGCCGTGGCATTTCGCGAGATCGAAGATTTTCATCCCGATCGCCTGTTTCAAAATCTCGCTACGTTTCAAGCTCTGCGCGATCTGCGCGCCCGCCTGGGAAAGCGGTCGGCGCGCGCCAATCGGCGGCTTGCTCAGACCGATGGCGCTATCACCGGCGAGATGCGCGCCATTCTGCACCGTCCGCAATTTCAGTCGCTCGAAGCCGCATGGCGCGGCCTCTATTTTCTGGTCCAGCGCCTCCGGACCGGCGAGGACCTGCGCGTGCTCCTGCTGGATCTGCCGCAAGACGAACTCACCAGCACCGAATTGCGGCAGGCCGTGGGAGAGATCGAATGGGGCGCGCTGGCGGGCCTATACTACTTTGGCCCAGACGATGAAAACGCGCTGAAGGAAATCTCGTTTGTGGCCTGTATCGCCGGCGCGCCATTCCTTTCCGGTCTCGCGCCAAATGTGGAGGGCCTGACTCAAGTCTTCGGTGAATTGCGCCAATCGAGCCATGCGCGCTGGGTCGGCCTGGCCATGCCGCGTTTTCTGTTGCGCTTGCCCTACGGGAAGAATGCCGCTGAAACTGAACTTTTCGTCTTCGAAGAGTTGTCTGAGAATCCCGAGCACGAGCGCTATCTTTGGGGTCATCCGGCCATTCTCTGCGCGTATCTTTTGGGCGAGGCATTTACACGATTTGGATGGGATATGCAGCCTGGCGCGGTGCGTGAGATCGGCGGTCTGCCCACCCACGTTTATAAACAGGACGGCGAAACGCAGGTGAAGCCGTGCGCCGAAGTGCTACTCAGCGACGATGCCGCCGAAACTATGCTCGACCGCGGCTTTATACCCCTGGCGTCGATAGAAGGGGCTGATCGCGTGCGCCTGGTGCGCTTCCAATCGGTGGCCGACCCGTCCGCGCCACTAGCGGGCCGTTGGAGTTGAGGGCCCGCCAAACTGCCCACGACCAGCGCCGTGCGCGTTTCTCAGCGATTAAATGGGTTGCGATCTCGGGGAGCAGCAGCAGGTCTGCTGCAACAGCTAGGCGTCCCTGAGTAGAATGTTACAGAGGTAATCATGAAAATCCTTGGTTTAGTTCTAATCGGGTTGGCTGGGCAGGCGATTTTCGCTGTCGCGGCCCCACAGCAGGTCATTGCTGTTGTTCAACCGGAATCGCCGATCCAACTCACACCCGGTCAATGCCTATCCGGCGCCGACCGCCGGCGGGATCGTTCGCGGAAGTTGGTTGTGATGTAACGCTTAAGAATCTGTATCCACACAATGTGGTGGCCTATTCGATTGTTTGGAGCTGGCCACAGTATCCCGGAACAACTTACAGCAAACGATTTTCGTTAGATCCGGCCAAGCCCCCGCTTCTGACGTCCAATCAAAGCCTGACGCACCACGCCTACATTGCTGAGAAAAACGCCGCCCTCCGGGTTGGGTTGGATTTTGTGCTTTTCGACGACGGTACATACTGGGGTGACGACAGGAGCCGGACGATGCAGGTCGTACGCACTGAGATCGCGGCGCAGCAGGCGGTCCGGCAAGCCATTCGGGCGAAGCTCGATTCGGCGAGCACTGATGACGTCAAACGCATGCTCGACGCTCAATTAGCCGATCATAGCCGCGACAAATACCTCAAGGCCAAGAAGCTTGACTCTGGATGCCTGCCGGCCACAATGGCAAACGGGCGTGGCGGATTCGCCGCAAGACAGCGCAGCCGAGTTGGCGCGTTCTACAATCTACAGATGCTTCGTTTATCCGCTTGCCTGGCGGTGGCGGCGATCGCCGCCGCGCAAGATCCCATCGCGCCGCATTCCGCGTTTGAGCCGCCGGCCGCCAAAGCCGCCGCTTCACTCGCGGCCAGCACCAAAGCCTCTCCGCCCGATCTGATCACCACCGGCGAGAAGACCGATTTCAATCAAACTGCTCCTTACGCCGAAGCCGTCGAAATTTCGCATCGGCTGGAGCGAGCCTCGCGCTTCGTCAAGGTGCTCGATATTGGCGTGACGCCCGAGGGCCGCACCATGATCGCGCTGGTGGTCTCGAAGGACCGCGCCTTTACGCCCGATGCCGCTGCCAAGACCGGGAAGGCCGTGATTATGATTCAGAGCGGCATCCACGCGGGTGAAATCGAAGGCAAGGACCCGGTGCTGATGCTGGTGCGCGATATGACCGTGAGCAAGCGCTTCCCCGCGTGGCTCGATCATGCCATCTTCGTGATCATTCCGGTATTCAATGTCGACGGGCATGAAAATATCAGCCCCTATCACCGGCCCAGCCAGAATGGGCCGCAGGCCACGGGCACGCGCGCCAACGCGCAGCGGCTCAATCTGAATCGCGATTATATGAAGGCCGATACGCCGGAGATGCGCGCGTGGCTGAAAGTGTTCAACGCATGGATGCCGGATTTTCTGATCGATAATCACGTGACCGACGGTTCCGATATGCAGTACGACGTCACCTGGGACATGGCGCGCAATCAGGATATCGCCGAGCCGGCGGGCGCCTGGGTGCGCGAGCGCTACATCCCCGAGCTCGATAAACGCATGGCGGCCGATGGCCATATGGTGGCTCCGTACGGCGCGCTGCGCAACGCGAACGGCAAGCGCGAATTCTTTATGGAAGTGTTTACGCCGCGCTATTCGCATCTCTATTCGGCGGTTCAGAACCGGCCATGCCTGCTGGTGGAAAGCCACAGCCTGAAGACGGCCAAGACGCGCGCCTGGGCCCACTACGACATCATGCGCCATACGTTCGACATCATCGCCGCCGATCCGGAAGGGCTGCGCCACGCGGTGCGCGAGGCCGATCGGCAAATGGCCGCGCGCGCCGGCGACCGTTCCGCCGCCCCCGTCTACCTCGCCGGCAAAGTCAGCGCGGAGAAGAGCCGGCCTTTGGTATACCACGCGCTCAAGAATGCGCCTTTCCAAAGCGAAGTGACCGGATCGATGGTGACGCGGTACACGGGCGAGCTGGATGACATATCGACGGTGATTCACGACCAGATCGATACCACGGTGGAGGCGCAGATGCCGTTGGGGTATCTGATTCCGCGCGCGTTCAGTTCCGCGGCGGATTTACTGGCGCTGCATGGCGTGGAAATGGAGCGCACCTCCAAACCTATCGATCAGGTGTTTGAGACGTATCGCTTTGCGAACGTGCGGCCCGGGCAGGGAACCGAAGGTCACGTGATGCTGACAATGGAGCCGCGCCTGGTGAAGGAGAAGATCTCGATTCCGGCCGGGTCGTACTGGGTCCCAATGACGCAGCGCCGCTCGCGCTTGATTCTGGCGCTGCTGGAGCCGGCCGCGCCCGATTCGATGGCGGCGTGGGGATTGCTCGATTCCGTATTTTTCTCCGAAGGCGCGGGAGGAGGGCGCGGAGGACGCGGCGGCCTGGACGCGGGCGAATATCTTTCCGAGCCCATTGCCCGTCGCGTGATGGCCGACCGGCCGGATTTGCGTAAAGAATTCGAAGCCCAGTTAGCGGCCGATCCCAAATTCGCGGCAGACTCGCGAGCCCGTCTGGCATGGTGGTTTGCGAAATCGAAATATGAGCCGGAGGAAAACGGCCGCTATCCGATTGTGCGGGTGTGGGAGAAGAACTGGTGAGCGGAGCTAGCACGCATGGAATCCGAAGTTCGTATAAGTGACTTTCGGGCCCAAATTTAGTAGGAGGCATCGAGGTATATGCGCGGAGTCCTTTTCATTGCGTTTCTCGCTTCGGTGAGCGCCTGCGCGTTCGGCCAATCCGCCCGGACGCCTTCGACGCGGCTGTGATCAAGCCCTTCGCTGAGGGTGCTCTGATGATGATGGGGGAGCGGGTGCGTTGGCGCCCGTTGTCGCGACCCAGACCCCACGGGTCGAGACCTCGACATTGTCGCTGCAATGGATCAGCAGCTCGATTGAAGCTCACGCCCAAGCGGCTCCGCGCGAGGTTATCGTCGTCGATCAGTCGGAGCGGATGCCAACGGAACACTAGCATTCGCGAGGCCCTATCTTTACAACAGTCCCTTGCCTCCGGCGACGGCGCAGGAGAAAAAACGCGTCGGCGAGCAAAATCGCCAGCGCGAAGTAAGGTAGGCGCGACAGCGTCCACAGCGCCGCCTGCACCCGCGCCCGAAAGCCGATCACCTGGCGGTTTTGATCGGCGGATATCGTCACCGGCTGGCTCCAGTCGAGTGCGATGAGCTTTGGCAGGAATCCACGGCGTACGCTGCCTTCGAGATCGAAGATTCCCACTTCGGGCGAAAAATGACTGGCGACGATCACGTCGTGCGACAGTTCCTCGAAGGTCAACGTACCCACGCGCGCGCCTGGCTGCGGATCGCCGGCTGTGACGCCCGTCGCGATGAGCTGCGCGGACGGACCGTATTGCCAGATGACCGCGGAATCGGCGGGGCGGTTGTAACTTGAGTAGAGCATCAGGACCTCGCGGTTACCGCGAACATCGACGATGCCAAAGAGCCTCTCGAGCAGCGTGGAATGGACGGCGCGCTCATCGGCTAGGAAGGGAAACTGGTAGGTTTCCACGCCGTATCCAGCCGCCTGGATTTGGGCGATGAACGACGCGTACGCGGAGCGCGCGCGAGTGACGGTACTAACGTCGAACAGCCGTCTGAGAGCCGACGAAACGGCGCGGCCGAAGCTTGAGAACTCCTGAAGATTCGGTTCGATATCGAGACCGACGCCGGACCAGCGCAGTCCCGAATCGGCGGTCCACTTCTGAAATTCCCTGAAACGCGCCTCGCCCTGGGCGGCATTCGAGGCGTTGAGATAAAAGCCCTGCGCACCAGACAGCGCCAGCCCCGCCGTGACCGGAATGCCGGCGGCATTCAGTTGCCGGACGACCTGCGCGCGGCCGGGGCTGAGGTCGATCAGCGCGAGGCTGATTTCGGCATGGAGCCGCTGCAGATCGCGAATCACTTCCGGATCGGCGAACAGAGACCGGAGTGCTGGCGTTTCCAGTTGGCACGCAAAGCCCAGCTTGGGCCGGGACGGCGCGGTAACACGCACCTGGCGCGCGTCGCGATCAAGCTGGCTCGCGGCCAGGAAAGACCTCGCACCGATAAACAGCGCGATACATAGGGCGAGCTCGGCCGCAAAAATCGGCAGCCACAGCAGCGCTGGCAGGAGCCGGCGAACCATTCTTAATTATGCGGCCGCCAAACCGCGGATCAAAGCGGTCGGGGGATCGTCCGGTTATCCCGTTTAGCCCTTCAAGCGCGCTGGCGACCTCGGGCCCTCCCAGGTTCTCCCGGCGCCTCCAGTTTCACAAGCGCAGTGGAGGACGCCCTGGGAGTATGAAGGGGCAAGAGGGGCCGAACATTGGAGTGAACTGGATCGGGACTACGCAGCCTGCAACGCCGGGAAGGAGCAGTCGCCGATAGACATTCAACATGCCGTGAGAGCCGAACTCCCCGCCCTGCGATTCGAATACAAGAGCGGCCCGCTCCGGTATCTGGTTAACAACGGACACACGATTCGGGTGAACTATCACGACTCGCCGAGCAGTGGGAACTTCTTCCTGGCCGGCGGCAAGCGCTACCAACTCACGCAATTCCATTTTCATCGCCCTAGCGAAGAGCGCGTTAGCGGTAAGGCATACGATATGGTGGTGCATCTGATGCACAGCCAGCGCGGAAAAGTTGCCGGCGTGGCGGTATTTCTGACGGCGGGAAGGGCGAATGCCACCATTCAGCGGATTTGGGAGCACATGCCAAAGACCGAGGGCAAGGTGGGGGCCGATTTCTCACATGAAGAACTTGCGATCGCCGGAGTTGAGATCGATCCCGCGGGTCTGTTGCCACGCTCCCGGGTAGCCTACTACACATACATGGGATCGGTAACGGCTCCGCCCTGTACCGAGCGCGTGGAGTGGTTTGTTCTCAAAACTCCCGTGGAGATATCGCCACAGCAGATCAACGCATTCGCCGAGTTGTACCCGAACGGCGCTCACGGGCATAGAGAACAGGTGAGCGATGATACACTGGAAAATTCATACTTATGTTGTCGATTGTCATCCCGATCCATAATGAGGAACATTCGATCCTTCCGCTCTACGACCGATTAACCGCGGTCATGGAGC
Source organism: Bryobacterales bacterium (assembly GCA_963723015.1). Classification (GTDB taxonomy): domain Bacteria; phylum Acidobacteriota; class Terriglobia; order Bryobacterales; family Bryobacteraceae; genus PALSA-243. The sequence continues at coordinate 273,810 of CAVRPF010000023.1, read as the reverse complement.
ACATGCAGCGGCCATACGAGATTATCTTCGTCGACGACGCGTCGGGCGACCGTAGCTTCGAACTGCTGGCCAACCTGGTGGAGACGGACGGAAGATTGAAGGTGATCCGCTTGCGCCGCAACTTTGGGCAGACGGCGGCTCTCTCGGCGGGATTCCACGAATCCCAGGGCGACGTGATCATCGCAATGGATGGCGATCTGCAACACGCGCCTGAGGATATTCCGGCGCTGCTGGAGAAGATCGGCGAGGGCTTCGATATCGCTAGCGGATGGCGCAAGGACCGCGTGGATAATGCGGTGATGCGCAAAATTCCATCGCGCATAGCCAACTGGCTGATGGCCAAAGCCTCGGGCATGGACCTTCGCGATTTCGGGACCACCTTCAAGGCTTATCGCGCGGAGATTCTGAAGGACGTCAATCTATATGGCGAACTGCACCGCTTTATCCCGGCGCTGGCGAGTTTCTACGGCGCGCGCGTGGCCGAAGTGCCCATCCGCAGCGTGCAACGCGCCGCCGGCGATTCGCACTACGGCATCGGCCGGACCTTCCGCGTGCTGTTCGATATTCTTACCATCAAGTTTCTGCTGAAATATTTCACGCGGCCCATGCACTTCTTCGGCTCGCTCGGGTTGATCGGGACTACATTGGGCGGCGGCACGCTGGCCTGGCTGGCGGTTTCCAAACTCCTGGGTCATGACATCGTGGTGGAGCACGGACCGTTGATGATGGCAGCGGGGCTGTTGCTGCTGGGCGGACTGATGATGTTTAGCACCGGCCTGATCGGCGAGATGATGATGCGCACCTACTTCGAGAGTCAGGACCGGCGGATCTATGCCGTGCGCGAAATTCTGACGCGGAAGCGCCGCGTCGCCGGCGGAGCGCGCTAACGCGCTTTAAAGCGCCTTTCCGCGCCTCCAATGATCTTCGAATAGGCCCTGCATGGCTTGGCCCATGCCTTCGTGGTCGAACACCACCGCGGTCCAGGCCGGGCGCGTGATCACGGGATCCAGCAGGGCGATCATGCCGTGGCGGCAATCGAACAGCGCGAGTTTCATGGGGAGCGATTCGGCGATGCGGACTTCCACGCCCGCGGCGGCATAATCGTTCAGCCGATTGCGATGGGTTTCATCGAGCGATGCGGCTTCCAGCAGCAGGCGGCAGTTTACGCCGCCGGCTCGCGCCTGTTTGACCAGTTTTTCGTCCAGCGGATCCACGGCATACGGCGGCCGCGAAAACTCAATGTATTCCCGCTTGACCTCCGATAGCATGCGGCGATATTCGGCGCCGGTCTGCGAAGGATCGCTGACAATCCGCAGAAAATCGAGCGTGCCGCGTCCGCCCTGCCCTTCGGAGTAGAGAGTCTTCAGATCGTCGATCAGCGCTCCACCGGCGCGGCCGCTGTCGGTCAGCTCCTGTTCCAGCGCCTGCCGCTTGCGGCCCAAATATCCGGGGATTGCGAGACTCGGCTCCACGGCGGAGAACAGTTTGGTCTTCTCCTGCACCACCTGGGCGAAGCCTCTTTCCACCAGGCTATCCAGGACTTCATAAATCTTCTGTCGCGGCACGTGCGCGCGCGCCGCCAGCTCCAGCGCCTTGAATTTGGGATGGCCAAGCAGTACCAGGTAAGAGCGCGATTCGTATGCGTTCAAGCCCAGGCGCTGGAGGCGGCGCCAGAAGCGCTGAAAATCCATTTCCGCGAGTTCTTCGCTCATGTTCCTATCACCTTATCAAAGGAAAGGGCAAACCAGCCAAGGGCAGCGGCGGCAGTGTTGCCATGAAAGTCTTCCCGATGCCGTTGAGGAATTTGGGGTCTAATCTTATACAGAGGAGGCTACATGCCCACCATTCAACTTACGGACGCATTCGGGCTCGACGCCGGCATCGAGACCAATGTGCTCTCATCGCTGGCGAAATACGCGGCCGATTTTTCCAAGCTCTCGCTTACGAATCTGAATCTCAAATCGATCGCCGATCTCACGCTGGCCGATCCATCGATTACCACCCTCCACGCCGGCCTGAATTTCGATAAACCGGTTCACATCGGCGCAGGCGGGGTGACCTTCGCGGTGGACGCCGCGGCCGGCGGTACGATGGACATATACGTGCCCCCCGCGGGCGGCGGCTCGCTTTTCAGCTCCGACCTTTACGGCGAGACCATCCCGGTGGATGCCGGGGAGCGATATGTGTCGGTGACGCTCTGCGCTTCCGCGGGCCCCGACATAACCGCGACGGTCAACCAGCTTTCCTTCGGCTTCCAGGCAGGCGCCAAAGTATCGCTGGCACACTATCGCAAGTTCGAAACGCAGCCCGCCGCGCCCACCATTCTCAACGCTGTTGAGACCACGATTGCAGATTTCTGCATCCCCGGCGGAGTGGACGATCTTCGCGGTTTGGCGTCCGATTCCATCGTGAACCTGGAAGGCGCCGGAACAATCACATTCAGCGCCACAGCCAACCTATTGGCCGCCACCAATCCGCTGGCCACGTTGCAACTGCCCTCGCCAGCCCCGGAGCTGGACGTATCGGCAGGCGGCTCGGTCACAGTGGCGGCGAGTTTCTCGGTCGGGCTGGATTATCAGCTTCGTATCCGCAAGCTGGATGCGGACCGCGTGAGCTTGGGTTTTTATCGGAAACGCGGGTCTGAAACCACGGTCTCCGTGACCGCCCGCGCAGGCATTTCCGCCGGAACCGGCAGCACCGATCTTTTCTCGAAGATCGTTTCCGTTATCAGCAAGAGCGCGGCCGCGGATCCCAACGCCATGCAGAAGCTGGGTTTGACGGACAGTCAGGTGACCGCGATTCAAGCCGCGGTGGAAAGCGCCGCTCAGCGCAAGCTGGAGCTCTCGGTACTGGCCAGCCTGACGACGGGCGGCTCGACCAGCGCCGCCTTCCTTTATGAGTTCAATCTGACAGCGCTCGACGACGCTGGGAACGCCGCCCTGAAGGCCGCCTTGCGCGGCGATCTCGGCGGCCTTACGGGCGATACGCTGCCGAGTGGCGTGCAGATGGTCCGCAGCATCGCGACGGATCTGCATCACACCGGCGTGACTTGGAAGATCAACCTGCTTGGGATTTATAACTACGTTTCCACTACCGAGCTGATCCGGCAGGGCACCGTGCTCTTCGAGCCGGTCACCGGCGATCTGGTAATTACCGATACGGCCACCGCGCAGCGGATATCGGCTGGCACTGTTAACTTCGGAGCGGATACCGGTAAGCTGCGGCGCGTTCTGGCGGAGAGCTTCCTGATTACCGCGGTGTATCGAGGCAGCAAGTCGCTGGTTTCGGCGCAGGAAATCGAATGCTCGCACTCGTATTTTGAACTGCAGCAATCCACCAATATAGATGAGATGCGAACGGAATTGACCACGGCCACGGCGCTCGGTGTGCTGGATGCGGGCGCGCCGGATTCACTGCCGGGGGGCATAGAGGATTTTGGGCAGACGACGGTCTACGCGGAAGTCTCCTACAGCCCCGAGATAGCGCCGCTGCTATTTCTGGACGGCGCGGTCGCCAAGCAACAGGCGGAATTCGAAAGCGCCGGACGGGAAGCAATCCGTCTGCTGGTGTGGCCGGCCGCGGACGATGCTTTCCGTTTACGCGGCGTCTCCGACGACCAGTTATGGGCGCAGATGCGCAGCGCCGGTCAATTCAACTTGGCGCCGCTCTTTCCCGATTTGTCTCAACTTCAGGTTCAGGCGATCGCGGCGGATTATTCCGTCATCGTATGGTGGGCCGGCGCCATGAGCGATTGCGCGCAGCGCGTGGCGGCGATGCGCAATCTGCTGGCATCGAATCCCAATCCGCAATCCCCGCAATTCACGGCTTTGCGCGCAGACCTTGCAAAAAAGCTGGCGGAAGTGGCCGGCAATACCAAAGATGAATTCGGGCAGCCTTGGGGTTTGGTCGCGATGGACAGAGTTTCCGGCAGCCGCGCCCAGGCCCGGGTACAAATTGCCGGAAGCAGGCTTGCCCTTACCAGCGATCGCCAGGCACGCCAGTTGAACCAATCGGCCCGATCGACTACCTGAAACTGCCGCTGGCGCCCTGGAACCCGTGCAAGGCTTGCTTGCCCATCCACTTCACCACTCGCATCGCGTCGTAACAATACGCCAGGTTATGGTTGAGCGTGGAGAAACAGTGCGGCTGGCACCCGGCCTTCATGTCCGTGAGCTGTGCCTTCTCGAATTTGTGCGCGCCTACAACCCCCCAATCGAAAGTCGCCGAATACATAGGGAAACAGGGCGCCAAGGTGCCGTCCACGCGGACGATCACATTATTATGCCCGGCGCGGCAGTTCCATTCCTGTAACTTACCCCGCATAAACTCGCGCATTTCGTTCAAGCGCTGGACCGAGTTGACCATCTTATAGCCGGATTGGTTCTTCTCAATCAGCCAATCGATCAACTTGTCTACCTCCGGCCAGTCTTCCTTATGAATGTAAGTCACGTTGTCGTGGAAATGATCGAAGTGCTCGGGCTCGATCATGGGCGACTCGTTGATATGGTAATCGGTGGCAATGCGGTGCTCGCGCGCGATCTCTGTCAGTTGCCGGATGTCCTCCATGTTATTGCGGCATATGTTCATGTTAAAAAACACTGTGTATCCATAGCGATACTGCCGCTTAACTAAATGATCGAAATACGAGCGTATGGGCGCGAGCGCTTTAGGCAGGCCGGGCTTGATATCGAGCGCATCCACGGCCAGGTTAAAGGTGGCCACGCCGGCGTCGCCCAGGCGGTCGATCACATCGGGGCGTAACAGCCGTCCATTAGTGGGCACATAGACCCAGAAGCCCTTTTTGGCGGCATAGTACACCACCTTATGAACGAACTGAGGCCGCAGCATCGGCTCGCCGCCCATAAGCGCAAGCACGCGGCAGCCGTTATCGTGCAGCCAATCGATTGAACGGCGGGCGATATCTTCAGTCATGCCCTTGACCGTATTGTCGAAGGCCCAGCAGTAGTGACAATCCAGATTACATTTCCATTCCGTAAACAGATAGGCGATGATCGGGTGAAAATCCCCGGGCATTACACGGGAACGAACATAAGGGAACAGCCACCCGCGCATGGCGCGATATACATAAGATGCCGGCCAGGAGCGTTTATCGGGGAAGCTTTCGGGGTCTTGAAAATTCCCAAGATGAGGCCGCGATGGGAATTCGGGTTCCGGAAGCGTCATCGGTTCCAGCAAATTGGGGAGCAGCGATTTCGGCTTGCCATTCTTCTTCACCAATAAATCGTGGAGTTGGACATCAACGCGAAACATGGCATCAGGTTGTGGAGTTTCTCGGTCCGTTTGGAGCGCCATAGCACAGTCCTCTCAGAAGTATTCCAGGCCGATCAGCGCCGTGACGCGAAGGCCTAATGTCGTTATCTTAACCAATGCAGGACTTGAGAAGGGGAATGGTAGTGAACAGAAGTACGCTCGCTACTCATAAAAAGCGGCACACTGTTTCCGCCCCGCCACTATTGACAGCATGGGGAGATGATGCTAGTTTTTTAGCAGGTGGACCAAACCATGTCAGACGATCGTCTCCCACATCTCCTGCTTTGCGATTCCCCGCAACCTTTGTACAAATCGCTGATCCGCAATTTGAAGGAATTCATCCATCCGCCCCAATTGCCCCCGCTCGATGTGACCTCGCAACCGGTCGCCGTGAAGGAGATCTGGGGCCTCTACGGCCGCCAGAAGAGATCCTTTCTGATGTCGACGGCCGTGCAGGGCGCGGCGCTCATTCTGGTTTTCACGGTCTTTGCTTCGAAGACCGTCCAGCAGCAGATTCTGCGAGCGGTTCCGCTTATCCTGCCTGCCGAAGTCAATGTTCCCAAACCCGCAATTCATTCCGGCGGGGGTGGGGGCGGCGACCGGTCCCCGCTCCCGGCGAATAGAGGCAAGCTTCCCAAGCCTGCCCTGCGTCAGTTCGTGCCGCCTTCCGCGGTGATCCACAACCAGCAACCAAAGCTGGTAATGGATGCCTCCATCCTGGCGCCGCCCGATGCCGTTTTTACTAACGTGAATCTGCCCAACTACGGCGACCCGCTCGGTAAGCTCGGGCCCGCGTCGAACGGGCCAGGCTCGGGTGGCGGCATCGGCAGCGGCAAAGGCGGCGGCGTAGGTCCAGGCGCGGGCGGCGGGGCCGGTCCCGGCGAAGGCTTCGGCGTTTACACGCCCGGCCGGGGAGGCGTCACAAACCCCAGGGTCATTCACCAGGAGGATCCCGAGTATTCCGATGAAGCCCGCAAGGCCCGCTTCTCGGGACAGGTGGTGGTCTATATCGAAGTGGACCCGACCGGCAAAGTGATCCATCCGCGCGTGGTCAAGAGCGTTGGCCTCGGCTTGGATGAAAAGGCGATTGAGTCGGTATTGAAGTGGACGTTCCATCCGGGCACGCTGAATGGTAAGCCGGTCACTACCAGCGCCGTGGTTTACATGAGCTTTCACCTGCTCTAAGGATTGGCGCTTGCATACCGGCAGGCGGATAAATACAGGCAACGCATGTAAAATAATTCTTGCGTGTCAACCGCGACCCACCAAAGATTCAACGCCGCGCTGGAGACGCTGATCGGCCGGATAAAGCAGGATCGCTCCATCCTTGCTGCAATTTTGTGTGGCAGCCTGTCATATGACACAGTCTGGGACAAATCCGATATCGACCTGGTATTGGTGACGATAGATAGCAACAAGGCGGCCGATGAGGGCCTTGCGCTCTACGCGGACGGGATCAACGTGCATGCCATGACGATTTCGCGGACGGAGTTCCGCAAGATCGTGGAAGGCTCCATACGCAACGGCTTCCAGCACTCGTTTCTCGCCAAGGGGCGTCTGCTTTACACTCACGACGAAACCATCGCCGGACTTTGCGATCAATTGCACGCGATCGGCGAGCGCGATATTCAGGTGCAGCTATTGAACGCAGCCGCCCACGCCCTGCCGCCGCTTTACAAGGCGCACAAATGGTTGCGGACGCGCGGCGATCTGGAATACACGGCGCTCTGGATTCTTTACGCCGCGACTCCTCTGGCCAAGATCGAGGTACTGAGCGCGCGGCTGCTGACCGATCGCGAGGTGATTCCCCAGGCGATGAAGTTGAACCCGGCCTTCTTTAAGATCATATATACCGATCTGCTCAATACCAGGAAGACCGCGAAGAACGTGCAGGCGGCGCTATCCGCGATCGACAGCTACCTGGCGAAGCGGGCGCCGGAATTGTTCGACGCCGTCCTCGATTACCTGCGGGAAGTGGGCGAGGCGCGTTCCGCAACTGAAATCGAGGATCACTTTAAACGCAACTTCGGCATCTCAGGCGTAACTGGGGCATGCGAGTATTTGGCCGACCAATCGCTGATCGGCAAGGCGCCGCTGCCCGCGCGGCTGACCAGGAAGAGCAACATCGAGGTGGATGAGCTTGCGTTTTTCCACCTGGCGTTGTCTCACAAAGACAAGGCGCCCGATGTCTGGTAAGGCAGTTGCGCCACGCCCCAGGCCCGCAGCGAGAACGACCATCGCCATACAGGGCGCGCGCGTCCACAACCTGAAGAATGTCTCACTCGAGCTGCCGCGAGACAGCCTCATCGTGGTTACCGGGCTTTCCGGATCGGGCAAATCGAGCCTGGCGTTCGATACGATTTACGCCGAAGGACAACGGCGATACCTGGAATCGCTTTCGAGTTTTGCCAAACGTTTCGTCTCTCAGGTGGCCAAGCCGGACGTGGATTTCGTCTTCGGACTTTCGCCGGTGATCTCGATCGAGCAGAAGACCATCGGCAGCAATCCGCGCTCCACCGTCGGCACCATGACGGACATTGCCAGCTATCTCAACCTCCTCTTCGCGACCATCGGCGAACCGCACTGCCCGCGCACCGGCGAAAGCGTGCTCAGCCGAAGCGCGAATCAGATATTGGAAGCGATTTTGTCGCTGCCGAACGGCGCCGCGATCGAAATGCGCGCGCCGGTATTCAAAGTGTACGGCGAGGAGCTGGACTTTGTATTCACCGAGGTCCGTAAGAAGGGCTGCCGCCAGATCCTGATCGACGGCAAGCGCATGGACATTTCGGAAAAGCTTTCGCTCGACGAAGACGACGTGCGCGACATGGACGCGGTGGTGGACCGATTCGTGGTCGGTCCCATGCATGAAAAAGCCATCAAGGCGGGGATCGCCGCCACGCTGTTGGTGGGCGACGGCCTGATGCAACTCGAGGTGGTCAAGGGCGCCAGCAAGGCGGAAGCGGAACGCTTCTACAAGGGTCTGTGCAGCCCCACGCATCGCTTCGTCTACGGCGGGATTGAACCCGAGTACTTCATGTTCAATAACCCGGAGAGCGCCTGCCGCACCTGCGGCGGACTCGGCATCTACAAGATCACGCATCCGGAGCTGCTGATACCCGACCCGAAACGCAGCCTGCGCGGCGGCTGTTTTGTACGCGAGGCATACAAGTACAATCCGGATACCTGGGATGGGCGTATTATATACAGCCTCTCCAAAGCGCTGCGCTTCTCTCTGGATACGCCATGGGAGGAGTTGCCGGAATCGGCGCGCCATACGATTCTCTACGGTCTTGAAGGGAAGAAAATAGCGGCCTCGCTGCCGCCCGACGCTAAGGTCAAGCGGGATGAATTCCAGGGCCACGAAGTGGGCTTTCACGGGATTGCGCGGCGCATCGAGAGACAGTACCGGCGCTATCGGCAGCGCGGCGAAGCCAACTCGGGAATGGAAGCGTGGCTCGATAAAGTGATGGTGGAGCGCACGTGCCCCGATTGCAAAGGCGCGCGGCTGCGTGGCACGCGGCTGCTTTTCACGATTGCGGGCAAGACGATTCAGGATGTGGGCAATCTTCACTTCGATGAGCTCTACAGCTTTCTGGGCGCGCTGAAACCTTCGGGGCGCGGCAGCGATGCGGGCCGGCAGGTGCTGAACGAGATCCGTGGGCGCATCAAGCTCCTGTTGGGAATCGGCCTGGACTATTTGAACCTGAATCGCCGCTCGGGGACGCTCTCCGGCGGCGAATCGCAGCGCATCCGCCTCTCCACGCAGATCGGCTCGGGTCTGATGGGCATGCTGTACGTGCTGGACGAGCCTAGCATCGGACTTCACCCCAAGGACAACGTGAAGATGATCGCCACGCTCGAAAGCCTGCGCGATATCGGCAACACGGTGATCGTAGTCGAGCACGACGAGGACACCATCCGCGCCGCGGATCACATTGTCGAGATGGGTCCCGGACCTGGCGTCCACGGCGGAGAGGTTGTGGCGCAAGGGACGCTGGACGATGTGATGGACTGCGAGGCGTCGCCCACCGGGCAGTTCTTCTCCGGCAGGCGCTCCATCCCCACACCCGTGCGGCGCCGCAAAGGGATTGGCAAGACGCTTACGGTGCGCGGCGCGCGAGAGAACAACTTGAAGGGAGTCGATATCAGCTTCCCGCTGGGCGAATTGGTGGCGATCACGGGCGCATCGGGCTCGGGGAAGAGCACGCTGGTGAACGAGATTCTCTACAAAGCCCTCTGGAAGCGGCTGGTGGACACGCGGACACTGCCGGGCAATCACGACTGCATCGAGGGCGCCGAGCATGTGAATAAGGTGGTCAATATCGATCAATCCCCGATCGGCCGCAACAGCCGCTCGAACCCGGCGACGTACATTGGCTTCTATGACGCTATCCGCGAGATCTTTGCGCGCGCGCCGCTGTCGATAGAGCGCGGCTATAAGTCGGGACGGTTCAGTTTCAACGTAAAAGGCGGCCGCTGCGAGGAGTGTCAGGGCGAAGGCACGATCACCACTCAGCTTTATTTCATGCCGGATGTGGAGGTGATCTGCGGGGTATGCAAGGGCGCGCGTTTCGGCGCCGAGACGCTGGAAGTCACGCTGCGCGGCAAGACGATCGCCGACATTCTCAATATGTCCGTCGAGGAAGGCGTAACGTTCTTCGCGGCTGAACCTGCCGTGGGCAAAAAGATCGAAGTACTGAGCGACTTGGGACTGGGCTACCTGACGCTGGGCCAATCCGCCACCACGCTTTCGGGCGGCGAAGCGCAGCGCATCAAAATCGCGGCGGAGCTTTCGAAGCTGCAGCGTTCGAAGCACACGGTCTATATCCTCGATGAGCCGACCACGGGCCTGCACCCGGCGGATGTAGAGCGCCTGCTGGAGTGCCTGAACCGGCTGGTGGACGCGGGTCACACGGTGCTGGTTATCGAGCACCACCTGGACGTGATCAAGACCGCGGACCACGTGATCGATCTCGGACCGGAGGGCGGACACGCCGGCGGGGAGATTGTCGCGATAGGCACGCCGGAGCAGGTCGCCGCGTGCCGGGCTTCGCACACAGGACGGTTTCTGAAGGCGCGGCTGGCGCGAGTTCACGGCTCGGCAGCGTTGTAAGGTTCCAAGCCGCGCGGGCGGCACTAACTTCCCTTCCTCACATCCTGCTGCGAGGGCAACTCCGATGCATTCCAGCCGCCGCCTAACGCCTGGACCAGCGACACGCTTGCGCCCAGCCGCCGCGTCAACACATCGACAGCAGTCCGCTGCGCATTGAGCAGCGTGGCTTGGGCTGTAATCACGGTCAGGTAGTCGGTGGTACCCGCTTTGTACTGCGCGGTGGAAACGGTGAGCGCGCGATTCGCGGCTTGAATCGTGTCCTGCACTTTGGCCGCTTCTTGCTCCAGGACGCGCAGGGCTGCCAATTGATCCTCGACCTGCTGAAACGCGGTCAGAACGGTCTGGCGGTAGGTAGCTACGGTGGCATCGTACGCGGCCTGTTCTTCGGCGACCAAGGCGCGGCGGCGGCCACCCTCGAACAAAGTCTCCGCCAGGGCCGGGCCCACGGACCAGAAGCGGTTCGGCGCACTGAACCACTTGGCGAGGCTCGACGCCTGGTATCCGCCCGAGGCGCTGAGCGTCAGCGTGGGATAAAATGCCGCCATCGCAATGCCAATCTCCTCGTTGGCGGCGGCTACGCGCCGTTCTGAAGCCGCAATGTCCGGCCGGCGCTCGAGCAGTTCGGAGGGTAAACCGATGGGGACTGGGGGAGGCGGCGTGGTCAGCAGCGCCGGCCGGACGGTGACCTCCACCGGCGGCTTGCCCGCCAGAACGGCAATCGCATGTTCGAGCTGCGCGCGCTGCGACTCCAGATCTATCAATGACGATTGCGTTCCGAAGAGCTGCGATTCGGCCTGAGCCACGTCCAGATCGGAGGCCACGCCGCCGGCGAACCGGTTGCGCGTGAGCGTGAGATATTCCTGATAGGATGCCGCGGTGCGGCTGAGCAGATCGATATCGCCATCGATGCCGTGAAGTTGAAAGTAGTCCGACGCCAGCTCGGACTGATAGAGGAGCTTGGCGTTCTCAAGGTCGGCGAAGGTAGCCTGGGCAGTGGCGGCGGCGGCCGTGGCCCCGCGGCGGATATTGCCCCAAAGGTCGGGCTCCCAGGAGATATCGAGCGGGAAACTGAAGAACGAACGGGTGGATGAGTTCCCGCCGGCCGGTACGCCCCCCGGCGCAGTGGCCGCGGTGGATACGACGCCCGATCCGCCGGCCGCATGCGACTCGCTGATAGCCGGCCCGGCGGTTAGGGTGGGGAACAGACTGGCCCGCGCGACCCGCACCAAGGTTTTGGCCTCGCGGTAATTCGCCTCCGCCACCAGCACGTTTTGATTGCTAATACTCACCTGTTCTTCGAGCGCGTTCAGCGCCGGATCTTTGTAGATCTCCCACCATTTGCCTTTTTGGAAGGCGTCGGAGGGATTGGCGGGTTCGAGACCGGCGGCTTGGGCTTCTTTGAAAGCGTCGGGGGGCGGCTCTTTGTATGCGGGCGCTACGATGGCGGCGTGGGCGTTTGTAATTGGGGCCGACTGCGCAGGCGGATAAGAGGAGGATGGAGGCGATCAGGGCGAGCAGGGGGGGTAGGCGGAGAAGAAAACAGCGTTCACATGAGTGTGAACGCGGCACGCAGGGGCCCAGAGGGCACCCCGTGCGCCACGAGTCTGCGGGCAGGGGCAGGGACAGGGTTAGCTCAGGAGGGGGCATTATGCCTCCTGTCCTAAGGGGCCGGATTGGCGCTCTCGGCGGCGCGCCCGCAAGCGGGTCCAGAAGTGCTGCAGACGGTCGAAGTACAGATAGACCACGGGCGTGGTGAAGAGCGTCAGCATCTGGCTCATTATCAGGCCGCCGATAATAGTGATACCTAGGGGACGCCGCAACTCGGCGCCGGTGCCGGTGCCCAGCGCCAATGGCAGAGCGCCGAGCATCGCGGCCATGGTGGTCATCATGATGGGCCGGAAGCGCAGCATGCAGGCTTCGAAAATGGAATCGCGCGAGTTCTTGCCCTCATTGCGCTCCGCCGCCAGGGCGAAATCGATCATCATAATCGCATTTTTCTTCACGAGGCCAATCAGCAGAATAATCCCGATAATCGCGATGACGCTCAACTCGGTGCCAGTGAGCTCGAGCGCCAGCAGCGCGCCTACGCCCGCCGAGGGCAGCGTGGAAAGAATCGTGATCGGATGAATATAGCTCTCATAGAGAATGCCCAGTACCAGGTAAACCGCGGCCAGCGCCGTCGCAATCAACAATGGCTCACTGCTCAGAGAATCCTTGTATGCCGCCGCAGTCCCCGCGTACCCCGTTTGAACAGTCGGCGGCAGTCCCACTTTGGCGGCGGCTGCGCTAATTGCGGCTTCGGCATCGCCCAGCGCAACGCCGGGTTGCAGGTTGAACGAAATGGTCACCGCCGGGAACTGCCCTTGGTGGTTTACCGCCAGCGCGGTGTTTCGAGGCTCGAAGTGCGCGAATGCGCTCAGGGGCACTTCGGTTCCCGATGGCGAGCTGACATAGATTTTTCTTAACGTCTCCGGATCCTGCCAGTATTGCGGCGCCGCTTCCATGATCACGTGGTACTGGTTCAGCGCCGTGTACATGGTGGATACCGGGCTTTGACCGAAGGCGTCATAGAGGGTGGCATCGATCAACTGCGACGAGATGCCGAACCGCGACGCCGTCCCGCGATCGTACTGCACCCAAGCCATCAAGCCGCGGTCCTGCTGGTCGGTATTGGTATCCACAATCAGCGGGATAGAGCGCAATTCATCGAGCATCTTCGGCCCGTACTCGTTCAGTTCATCGACGTTATCGCCGCGCATGGTGAACTGGTACTGTGCATTGCTCTGCCGCCCGCCCACGCGCAGGTCCTGCGAGGCTTGCAGAAAACACGTGGCGCCTGGAACCTGAGCCAATTTGGGCCGCAAGCGGTCGATCACTTCATCGGCCGTGCTGCCTTTGCGCTCTTCAAGAGGCTTGAGCGAAATGAACATGCGGGCGGAATTGGTGGCGCCGCCGCGTCCGCCGCCGGTGAAGCCATTTACTGTGTCTACCGCCGGGTCTTGATCGATGATGTCCACGTAGCGCAGCAGGATTTTATCCATGGCGTTGAACGAGGTGTCCTGATCGGCCACGATGGAACCGCTCAAGCGGCCGACGTCCTGTTGCGGGAAAAAGCCCTTGGGCACACGAATGAAGAGAACCACGTTCAGCGCGATAGTCGCGAGTAAAACCAGCAGCGTGAAGAAGGAATGGCGCAACACCACGGTCAAGGCGCGCCCGTAAGAGTTCACTACCCAAGTGAAGCCGCGCTCGGTAGTGCGGTACAGCCATCCGTGCGAGCGTTGTTCGCGCAGCAGGTGCGCGCACATCATGGGCGTCGTCGTGAGGGAAACGGCCATGGAGATGAGGATCGCGATAGAGAGAGTCACCGCGAACTCGCGGAACAGCCGGCCGACGATGCCGCCCATCAAGAGCAGAGGAATGAATACCGCCACCAGCGAAATGCTCATAGTCATCACCGTGAACCCGATCTCCTGCGCGCCTTTCAACGCCGCGGCGTATGGGTTCATCCCCTGTTCCAGGTAACGCGTGATGTTCTCGATGACTACAATGGCGTCGTCCACCACGAACCCGGTGCAGATGGTCAGGGCCATCAAGGAAAGATTGTCGATGCTATAGCCCAGCAGGTACATCACTCCGAACGTGCCGATCAGCGATACGGGTACGGCGACGCTGGGAATAAACGTGGTGCGCGGATTCCGTAGGAAGAAGAAGACCACCAGAATCACCAGCACCACTGAGATCATCAGCGTTCGTTCGGTATCGCGCACCGATGCGCGGATGGTCACGGTCTGATCCATGGCCACTTGCTTGTCGATGGATTGGGGGATGGAGGCGTAAAGCTGTGGCAGCGAGGCGCGGATGCGGTCCACGGTATCGATGATATTGGCCCCCGGTTGGCGGAAGACAATCACCAGCACCGAAGGCTTGCCATTGGCATAGCCGCCGTTGCGCAGATCTTCCACTGAATCGATGGCTGTGCCAACATCCGCTACGCGGACGGCCGCGCCGTGGACATAGCTGACAATGAGGGGCCGGTAATCGATGGCCTTGAAAAGTTGATCGGTGGCGCCGACCTCCCACATCTGCGTGCCATTCGAAAAATGGCCTTTGGGCGTATTGGCGTTGGCGGTGGCCAACGCGCTCTTCACTGTTTCCAGGCTGATCCCATATTTATTGAGCCGATCCGGATTCAGCTCGATTCTCACCGAGGGCAGCGCGCTGCCGCCGACGCTGACCTGTCCCACGCCGCGGATTTGCGAAAGCTTCTGCGCCATGATCGTGGAAGCGGCGTCGTACATCTGGCCCTTGTCGAGCACCTTGGAGGTGAGCGCGATCATGAAGATCGGTGAATCCGCGGGATTGACTTTGCGGTAAGTCGGATTGCTCGGCAGGTTAGTGGGAAGGTAGCCGCGCGCCGCATTGATGGCGGCCTGCACATCGCGGGCGGCGGCGTCGATGTTGCGATTCAAATCGAATTGCAAGGTGATGCTGGTCGAACCGAGGCCGCTCGAGCTAGTCATCTCGCTTACCGACGCGATGCGGCCGAACTGGCGCTCGAGCGGCGTCGCCACTGAAGATGCCATGGTTGCGGCGCTGGCTCCGGGCAGGCTGGCGTTGACGGAGATGGTGGGGAAATCCACCTGCGGCAGGGGCGAAACCGGCAAGATGCGAAACGCCGTCGCGCCGGCCAGGGCGATGGCGGCGGTGAGCAGCGTGGTGGCGATGGGACGGCGGATGAAGGGCTCGCAGATGTTCATGGGAGACCTGTAGATTGAGATAACCAGCCGTGGCGCACGGGGCACCCCCCGGGCCCCTGCGTGCCGCGTTCACACTTTCCGGAAACCCTCGTTGTGGGGCAGGTTGTCAGGGGTACCCTCTGGGTCCGGCCGATTGTTAATCGGCCTGCCGCTCGCGGCAGGCAATCTCCCGGGACCGGTGGCTGCCGGTTGGCTTGTCGCCATCCCGGGCTGAGGAGCCGGGTTCCAGGCCAAGAGAAGCTCCCGGCAGCGATCGTCTTTCGCTCGCGTGAACACGAGATTTTTGTGGAGCCGGCCGCGGTTATGATGGTGGCACATTTCAGGTGCGGCCGAGCGAATATGGATGAGGGATCCATCGGGATGGATACGGCCAAAGACGCGTTCGCATGAGCGACCGACGATCCTTGGCGGGAACTTCTCTCGCAGCCGAAACCAGATCCGCGGCCCGAAAAGCGGCAAGCCGAATCGAGTCCCAGCGGTCCAGGAAAATTACCGAGGCTAGCGGCAGGCCGATTAACAATCGGCCGGACCCAGAGGGTACCCCTACCAACCTGCCCCACAAAGCGGCAAGCCGCAAACAGGCTTTCGCAAGAGCCGAAGAGGCGGATTAACAATCCGCCGCAGGATACCATCCTGCCCCACATAAAATCGTCGCCGGGCGCCGTCGCGCCCCGTGCGCCACGACTAATTCGCGTGGTCATGCGGGATCCGAAACCGGCTCATTTTTATGGGAGAAGCGGCGCGCCAGGCTCTCGAACCATAGATAGATTACCGGGGTGGTGTATAACGTGAGCATCTGGCTGAAGATCAAGCCGCCAATAATCGTAATGCCCAGCGGCCGGCGTAATTCGGAGCCTGTGCCTGAGCCTAATGCCAGGGGTACGCCGCCGAGCAAGGCGGCCATGGTGGTCATTATGATGGGCCGGAACCGCAGCAGACATGCCTGATAGATGGCGTCTACCGGCGCCATGCCTTCTCTACGTTCCGCGTCCAGAGCGAAATCGATCATCATGATGGCGTTCTTCTGCACGATGCCAATCAGCAGCACAATACCGATTAGCGCGATTACGCTGAAATCCTGGCCGCAGATGAGCAACGCCAGCAATGCGCCAACGCCCGCCGAGGGCAGGGTGGAAATAATCGTGAGGGGATGAATGTAGCTCTCATACAGCACGCCCAGCACGATATACACGGTCACCAGGGCGGCCAGGATCAATACCGGCTCATTCGCCAGCGATGCTTGAAACGCCTGGGCCGTGCCTTGGAATGCGCCCTGGATGCTTTCGGGCATGCCGATCTGCTCTTTCGCCAAATTCACCGCCGTAACCGCGTCGCCTAACGACGCATTGGGGGCCAGATTGAACGACAGCGTGGCCACCGGAAACTGCCCCTGGTGGTTCACGGTGATTGGAACCGCCGAAAGCTTAACTTGAGAAAACGCGCTGAGCGGCACCTGGCCGCCGTTAGGAAATGCCGCCGTGGATGCGGCGGCGCCATTGAATACGGCGCTGGCGGGCGACGAGCCGCTGCCTGTGACGATGCTGGTGGCCGCGTTGCCGGCGGTATTCCTGGGTCCGGTGGAAAGCGAACTGGACGACGTCCCGCCGGAAACCAGTCCCGAGCCGCCGGTGGTGGACGCGGCCCCGGTGCGGATATACAGATCGCGCAAGTCCTGCGGCGCTTTTTGAAAGCCCGGCATCAGTTCCAGCACCACGTGATACTGATTCAACTGCGTGAACATGGTGGAGACTTCGCGTTGACCATAGGCGTCGTACAGCGTCTGATCGATGGAATTGGGCGTGATGCCCAGGCGCGAAGCGGTATCGCGGTCGTACACCAGCGTGGCGCGCAGACCCTGCACCTGCTGGTCACTGGCTATGTCGCGCAGCTCCGGAATTTGCTTGAGCTTTTCCATCATACGCGACGCATAGAGGTTCAGTTCATCGGTATTCGGGTCTTCCAGCGTGTATTGGAATTGCGTCCGGCTAACGCGGTCTTCCACCGTCAGGTCCTGCACCGGTTGCATGAAGAGGGTGATGCCGGAAACGCGATCGAGCGCGGGCTGCAAGCGCCGGATCACGTCGCTGGCGCTGATTTTGCGAACATCGAGATCTTTCAAATTGATCTGAATGCGCCCGCTGTTCATGGTGGTATTGGTGCCGTCGATACCGATGAACGACGATAGGCTTGCCACCGCCGGATCCTTGAGGATGACGTTCGCCAGCGCCTGCTGGCGGTCCGCCATTTCGCGGAAGGATATGGTCTGCGCCGCTTCCGAAATGCCCTGGATTACGCCTGTATCCTGGATGGGAAAGAATCCTTTGGGAATATACATGAACAGCAGAATGGTTAATACGAGCGTTCCGGCGGCGACCAGCAAGGTCACTGTCCGGAAGCGCAGCACAAACTGCAAGGTCCTGCCGTACTGCGCGATGATCCAATTGAAGCCGCGCTCCGAAGTGCGGTAAAACCAACCCTGCTGGTGTTCCGGCGTGTGTTTCAGCAGCTTGGAGCACATCATGGGCGTAAGCGTGAGCGACACGAGCGCCGAAACCAGAATGGTGACGCTGAGCGTGACCGCGAATTCGCGAAACAGCCGGCCCACGATATCGCCCATAAAGAGCAGCGGAATCAGCACCGCGATCAGCGATATGGTGAGGGATATGATGGTGAACCCGATCTGGGCGGACCCTTTAAGCGCAGCTTGCAAAGCGCGTCTCCCCCTCTTCGATATAGCGGGTGATGTTCTCGATCATCACGATGGCATCATCCACCACGAAGCCGGTCGAAATGGTCAGCGCCATCAGCGTCAAATTGTTCAAGCTATATCCGAGCAGGTACATGACGCCGAACGTGCCGACGATGGAAAGCGGTACCGCGATGCTGGGAATAATGGTGGCGGAGATGCTGCGCAGGAACATGAAAATCACCATGACCACCAGCGCCACGGTGAGCATCAGCTCGAACTGGACGTCCGTTACGGACGCGCGGATGGTGTTGGTGCGGTCCGTAAGCACTTCCACATGTACGTCCGCGGGCAGTGTGGCCGTGAGAGTCGGCATGAGCGTCTTGATGCGGTCCACCACGGAAATGATATTGGCGCCAGGCTGCCGCTGGATATTGACGATCACCGCCGGCGTCTGATTCCACCACGCCGCCTGGCGGCGGTTTTCGATGTCGTCGGTTACAGTGGCGACATCGGTGAGCTTCACCGGCGCGCCATTCCGATAGGCCACAATCAGGGTGGAATAATCCGCGCTGGAGAGCAACTGATCGTTGGCGCCGATTTGATAATCCTGGTATAAGCCATCGAAGTTGCCCTTGGCCTGGTTCACGTTGGCGGCGGTGATGCCGTTGCGCAGATCCTCCAGGTTCAAGCCGTAAGAAGCCAGCTTGGTGGGGTTGGCTTGAATGCGCACGGCGGGCTTTTGGCCGCCCGAAATACTGACGAGGCCGACGCCCGGCAACTGCGAGATTTTGGGCGCGAGGCGTGTATCCGCGAGGTCTTCGACTTTCGATAGCGCGATATTCTTCGACGTCAGCGCCAACGTCAGAATGGGCGTATCGGCAGGATTTGTCTTGCTATAGATGGGCGGCGTGGGCAGATCCGGCGGCAGGAAGGTCCCCGAGGCGTTGATGGATTGCTGCACCTCCTGCTCGGCCACATCGATGTTCAAGGTAAGGCTGAACTGCAGGGTAATCACCGAGCTTCCATCCGAGCTGATGGAAGTCATCTGCTGCAAGCCCGGCACCTGCCCGAACTGCCGCTCCAAAGGCGCGGTTACGGACGAAGCCATCACGTCGGGGCTTGCGCCGGGGTAGAACGTTACGATTTGGATAATAGGATAGTCTACTTCCGGAAGCGCCGATACCGGCAACTGCTTATAACCGACGGCGCCCGCCAGCATGATAGCCACCATTAACAGGGATGTGGCCACCGGCCGGAGGATGAACGTCCGCGACGGACTCACTGCTTCTTGCCTCCACTCTTTGCGCCGCCGCTTGGCTTGGCCGCGCCGCCCTTCTTGCCGCCTCCGCGCCCGGCAGGTCTCTCGCCTTGCACGGTGGCATTTACTTGAGTGCCTTCCTGCAGCTTGTCCACCCCCGTCATCACCACTTCGTCGCCGGGCGCCAGACCCGAAGTGATTTCGGTAGCTCCACCATCCGAAATTCCAACGGTAATGTTGCGGACCGTGACGGTGGAGTCGGGCTTCACTACATACACATAGATTTCATTCGTGGAACGCTGGATGGCGGCGTCGTCGAGGAGCACCACGCCGGTCTTCTCCTGTACCAGCAGGCGCGCATTGACGAACTGATTGGGAAACAGCTCTTCATTCTTGTTTTCGAAATCGGCGCGCATGCGAACCGTGCCGGTGGTCTGATCGATCTGATTGTCGATGGTGACCAGTTTTCCGCTGGCGATCTTCTTCGTGTTGGCGGCATCCCATGCGTCCACTGTCAGGCTCTGGCCGGCCCGCAGCTTCTGATATACCGGCGGCAACTCGCTTTCAGCGAGCGGAAAAATCACGCTGATGGGTTGGATCTGCGCGATCACCACCAGCCCGTTGGTATCGCTTGCGTGGACAATGTTTCCGGGATCCACCAGACGCAGCCCGACCCTTCCCGTAATGGGGGCGATGATTTTGCAATAAATCAAGTTTAACTTCGCGCTATCAATCTGCCCCTGATCGGATTTCACCGTGCCGATGTCTTGTTCGACCAAAGCCCTTTGTGTATCGAGGGTCTGGGTGGGTACGGCGTTCTGCTTGACCAGCGTCTCGTACCGGCTCAGGTCCACGCGTGCATTATTGAGTAGCGCCTGATCCTTCGCCAGTTGCCCCTCCGCCTGCTCGAGTTGCACCGTATACGGCCGCGGATCGATTTCCATCAGCAACTCGCCCTTTTGGACGATTTGGCCTTCCTTGTAGAGCACACTCATCAGTTGGCCGTCGACGCGCGATTTGATGGTATCGGTATAGATCGGGGTGACCGCGCCGAGCGCTACGTCATACAGACCGATATTGCCGCGGCGGGCGCGGGTTGCGACCACGGGCGTGGGTCCACCGCCGGCGCCACGTCCGCCGCCGCGTCCGCCTTTCTTGCCGGTGGCGGCGGGAGCCGAAGGTCCGGTCAACATGGGGCCGATTTTTGGCCAATATTTGTAGCCGAGCCAGAGGATTACGGCTAAGACGGGTATCCACAGCCATTTCAGCTTAGATCCTCGCTTGGGGGGAACCGCGGGCGGATTCCCCGCCGGACCGGCGGGCGGTCTGGTGGTAGGGGCGCTGGGAGGCTGCACGGCTGGAGGTGACGAATGATCGATCATGACGGACGGTTCATTTACTATCCATTCTAAGCTGCCTGAGCCGCGGCTGCGAGGGACTGATTGCGCGGACCCGCCGCGTAACTCCGAACGTGGCGTTTACGCGATTGCCTGGCAAACTTATATAAATAGGCGGGGAAAGCGGCTAAAGCAGTTACCGGCCCTTTGGAGCTAGGTTTTGCCGCAGGCCGGGCGGAGATCTCCTGTGTGTCGCGAAGTACGGGCGCGGGCGGCGGGCGCTACCCACCGTTTGCCGCGATTAGGCGGCGGCGGAGAGGGAAATGGCGGGCTCGCGATAGGGAAATTCGGCATCCCAGTTGCGGTCGGCGTGGTAACGGGCCTCGCGCAGGCGCTCGCCGCGGGTGACAATGTCACGGATTCCGGCAGCCGAAAAATCGAACCCAATGCGGAGTTCCGGCGGGGCATCTTTAGCGGCATCGTACGTTTCGCCCTTCATAATGGCAAGCCGGGTAAGCAGTTGCGCGTCTTCAATGGCTTGGCTGAGAGCGGCCTTGCGCTCCGCCTGGAGTTTGCCTAGATGGGCCATGTTCTTTTCGGCCGCGCGTTGGATGCGCTGCTCATAGAGGGCGAGGAGCTGGAGATTCCGGCTCTCGAGCAGCCAGGTACGAGCCTGGTTGAGAGCTTCGTCGACTTGCATCTCACCGAGATCATGAACCTCGGCGGCGGGGGTTTGGCCGAGGGCGAAGATGCCGCCTTCGAGCGAGCGGGCGCGGGTTAATCGCCATTGGTCCTGGGCGATGGATTGGGCCAGATAGGTTTCGAGGGGGCCGACGGGCGCGAGCGCTTCGCGGATGCCGGCGCAATGTTGGTCGAAGGCCTGTTGTTCTTCTGTGGTGAAGATGCAGATCTGGCCGGTAAGGCCGTGGCGGTAGGCATTGAGGCGGGCGCGGCGCTTGCCGCTTTCGCTAGCGGGGCCAGTGGACTTTTGAGCGTTGGCGAGGTTGGCAGCTCGCTGCGCATCACTTGCGCCGGTTGAAACGTTTGGCATACGGGTTATCTCCGAGAGCGGGAATCGGCTCTCGGACTATAAATAGCATGGGGGTTGAGAATGTAAGCTCGCCGGAAATCGTATGTTATTGAAAGGAGGGGAGAAGATTGTTGGCGAAAGTTGTGAATGGGATTTCGACGCAGAGACGCGGAGGCGCAGAGGTGGGCTGGGAAAAAAATTGGGCCCACGAATGAACACAAATTGACACGAATGAATGGACACGTATGAACGTTTTGTTAGGAGGGCGGTGATCGCGAGGTTTCCTGGCGAGATCGGTCAGTGGGCCGCGATTTCGACGCGGAGAGGCGGAGGCGCAGAGTGGGCTCGGAAAAAGAATTGGGCCACGAATGAACACAAATTGACACGAATGAATGGACACGTATGAACGTTTTGTTAGGAGGGCAGTGATCGCGAGGTTTCCTGGCGAGATCGGTCAGCGGGCCGCGATTTCGACGCGGAGGCGCGGAGGCGCAGAGTGGGCTCGAAAAAAAATGGGCCACGAATGAACACAAATTGACACGAATGAATGGACACGTATGAACGTTTTGTTAGGAGGGCAGTGATCGCGAGGTTTCCTGGCGAGATCGGTCAGCGGGCTGCGATTTCGACGCGGAGGCGCGGAGGCGCAGAGTGGGCTCGGAAAAAAAATGGGCCACGAATGAACACAAATTGACACGAATGAATGGACACGTATGAACGTTTTGTTAAGGAGGGCGGTTATCGCGAATCGGTTAGTGGGCCGCGATTTCGACGCGGAGGCGCGGAGGCGCAGAGTGGGCTCGGAAAAAGAATTGGGCCACGAATGAACACAAATTGACACGAATGAATGGACACGTATGAACGTTTTGTTAGGAGGGTGGTGATCGCGAGGTTTCCTGGCGAGATCGGTCAGCGGGCCGCGATTTCGACGCGGAGAGGCGGAGGCGCAGAGTGGGCTCGGAAAAAGAATTGGGCCACGAATGAACACAAATTGACACGAATGAATGGACACGTATGAACGTTTGTTAGGAGGGCAGTGATCGCGAGGTTTCCTGGCGAGATCGGTCAGTGGGCCGCGATTTCGACGCGGAGACGCGGAGGCGCAGAGTGGGCTGGAAAAAGAATTGGGCCACGAATGAACACAAATTGACACGAATGAATGGACACGTATGAACGCTTTGTTAGGAGGGCGGTGATCGCGAATCGGTCAGTGGGCCGCGATTTCGACGCGGAGAGGCGGAGGCGCAGAGTGGGCTCGGAAAAAGAATTGGGCCACGAATGAACACAAATTGACACGAATGAATGGACACGTATGAACGTTTTGTTAAGGAGGGCGGTGATCGCGAGGTTTCCTGGCGAGATCGGTCAGTGGGCCGGATAAGTGCAGAAATAGATAACTCACGCCAGCTCCGTGATCTCGATCTCGCCTTTTCCCCAAACCGTCTGCCTTCCAACTCCAACCCATTTCCCCAGGCGCAGGTAAGCCATGAACTCGTCCAACTCTCCCTGATACTCCACCTCGCCCACGAAACCGCCCAATGGATGCCGTTGTCCCGACCGCGAGGAGAGCCGGTCCGCGCCGGTCCGCGTCAACTCGCATTGAGTTAACCTCACCGCCGCTGCCCTATCACCCGTTGCGCGGAAATCGATGTCGAGAGGGCCGCTTCCATACAGCGTCCGTAACGTGCTAACGCGATCCCGCAACCGGCCGAATAAAATTCCGAACTCCGGCCGATCCGCCAGCTTGTGCTCGCTCTTGAGTTCCGTGGGCGTCACAAACCGGACGCGCGCGCGGGCTACCGAAATGTGGGCCTGGCCCAAGTCCACCCGAATGGGCGGGGCTAATTTGCCCAGATGGAACCGATCGCCGTCGAAAACCCGGTCTACGGTTGCGCCGGCTAAATCCAGTTGATCCACCGCGGCCAGTTCCGCGAGACCCCTTCCAGGTCCGATGCCCGCGCGCGCTAGTTGAGCGAATGCCAGCACGAAATACTGCAGGGAAGGGTCGTTCGCGTCGAACATATGCACGTCAAAGTGGAAATTCTCGCCGGCCCGGATCGTCTGCCCGTCTAAATGCGCGGCTCGGAACACAAAAGACCTTGGCCAGTCCGCGAAACCGCTGGGGCCTTCGCAATGGGCTGCCTGGGGCTCGAATACGCAGGCATAGGGGCACGTGGCGCGGGCGCCGCAGCTACTGGCGTCACGGCAATCCGCCATGCACACGAGTTTGCGAAAAATGGTCCCAAATGCGCCTCGCACTATGTTGCCCGCCTTATGAGGCGGGAAATAGAGCGTGCCCGCGGAACGAAACTGGAAGCGAAATCGGTAGAATTCGAACGTCAACGGGCCAGCATAGCACCGTTGTGGCCTCTGAGCCGGCATCGGTTTCCTTTCCCCTTCGCCATCCCGACCCACGGAGCGAGTGACGTGAGAACTCCGCCTAGTGAGTCATCGCGTAGACCACGTAATTCACGCCGATTCGAATCCCCAAGCCCGCCATTTTCTCGGGATACTGCGGCCCGTCGGCCCACTCCCAAGCGTCGCCGATATCGGAATTGAAAGAGATCATCACCATCAGCCGGTTCTTGTCATCATAGACGCCAAGCCAATGAGCCTTGGTACCCACGGCGCGCTGCTGGCATTGCAAGGAGAAATGCACGCACCAATCGCCCAGCACCTGGATGCGATCGTCCAGATTGTACACGGAGTGGAATATCGGGTCCTTACTATCCACCTCCACCACCGGCCGGTCGGGGAAGATGGCCTTCATGCTCTCGTCGAAACGCGCATACTCTTCCGGTCCCCAGAAATCGTCCAGCATCAGGAAACCGCCGCGCAACAGGTACTCGCGCACGGTCGCGGCCTCGGCCTCGGTGAGCTTCCAATCGCCCATTTCACCCGCGTTCATCCACGGCCAGTTAAAGAAATCGTCGGTATCGTCGGGATTCACCGGCTGCTCGACGGAGCGTACATCGAGCCGGGTCAGGCGGCGAAGCGCTTGCGCGAAGTGGCGGTCCGCACGCGGATAATCCTGGGTCCAACTGGTGCCGCCTTCACGCCAGTCGAAGGGCGTTCCCCAGCGCACCCGCCGCGCCAGGATCGCATTCGGATGCTCGGGATACATCAGCCGCGCAAAGACCCATTCCGTTTTCTCCTGCCAATCGGGAGGCATCGGAATGTTGTCGTACCGCTCGAAGCTCAGGTATTGACGGAACGGCTTCTGGAATCCATAAAGAACGCCCGCGCCGGCGCCGATCAGCGCCATTCCGCAAGCCGCAACCCCCAGCACCCGGCGCCAATTCATCGGCCGTCCTACCGCTCTTCCGACGCCCTCTCGGCTTCCGCCGCCGCTTCCGGTCCCGCCGCGCGCGCTTCCTCGAGCAGTCGCTCCGCTTCATCCGCGTAGGTTCGAGGTACCTGTACTTGGAAGGCCAGCGACGGAATCACGCTCGGCCCCACCACCACGGTCGGAATTCCGCTTGCCTGCAGCATGGAATGGATGGATGTGGCCTCCATTTCCGCGTCGTGGTTCGACGAGCTGAACAACGTTACCATATCGAAATCGGAGGATTCGTCCAGTTCGGGTTGGGGATCTTGCGCCATGCCTCAAGGATATCGCAGAATGTGAGAGGAGGCGCTTTCACATGCTCGAAGACGATCGCGATGAGCTGTACGATCAAGGGTCCAACCGGCTCGCATGGTTCATCACCGGCGCTTTGGTTGGCGCCGCCGTAGGCGTTGCTGTACGCTCCCAAGAGCGGCCGGCAAACGCGCGATTTAATTTCCGAAAAGACGCAGCGCGGCAAGGACGCCGTCACTGAAACCAGTAAAGAATTCGCCGATACCAGCCGCGACATGTTCGAGCGCGGGCGCCAAGTGGTGGAAGACGCCGCCGATCTCTTCGACCGCGCGCGCAAGCTGGTGCGCGGCTGAATGCCCGTGCATATCGGCGATTTTGAAGTCACTCTCGTCCGCCATTCGAGCTATTGGTGGGATGGCGGCGTCATGTTCGGCGTGGTGCCCAAGGCTCTCTGGAGCCGCAAAGTCCCGGCCGACGATCTGAATCGCGTTGAACTGGGCTTCAACTGCTACCTGATCCGCACCGGCGCGCGCACGATCCTGATTGAAACCGGGCTCGGGGACAAACGCGACGCGCGAGACCGCGAACGGATGCGCGTACCCGCCGTCACCCAACCGCTCGCGTCGTCGATCCTGGAAACGGGGATCGATCCCGATTCCATCGACATCGTGGTGAACAGTCATCTGCATTGGGACCACTGCAGCGGCAATACCATCATGCGCGACGGCCGCGCCGAAGCGGCGTTCCCTCGCGCGCAATACTTCGCCCCGCGCGGTGAATGGGAGCACGCTCACCTGCGGCTGATTCGCGATAGCATCGGCTACCTGGACGAGAACTACGATCCCCTGGTGGAGTCCGGACAAATGACTATAGTCGGCGCCGATTTCGAAGTCGCGCCGGGCGTGTGGATGCGCCATGCCCCCGGCCATACCCGCGACATGATGGTGATCACGGCCGAAAGCCGCGGCGAGACTTTCTGTTTCCTTTCCGACCTGGTCCCCACCTCCGCGCACGTCCAGCCTTCGTGGATTGCGGCCTTGGATCTCTTCCCGCTCGAGGCCATTGAAACCAAAATCGAGTGGTTAGGCAGAGCCGCCGATCACAATTGGATCTGTGGCTTCGCCCATGATCCCAACGTCGATTTTGCGCGGATTGAACGCCATGCGAAGACTCAATTCGCAGTGGCAGCGTGAATTTCGATATGGCCCCGCGGCGCACGCATTTCTGCGACGCACCTGCGCGTGCAGCGGTCACAATCGTGTGAACGCTGTTCTGTTTCCTAGGCGCACACGAGCCTACAAACATCGGCCCGCGCCAAACTCGTTTTAGATTGACAATCCTGCTGGCGCCTGAGTCGTGGTTGGGCGCAAGGTCGAAACGCCAATTTGTGCACTGATTGCTTAAGCCCGCATGCTGATCGCGCCGGTTAAAAGGTCGGTTGCCACGAGCGTAAACGCTGCGCCGTCAGCGGGGATCTGTCTCCTGAACCCCGCCAGATTCGGCAGCGAGGAGTTCCTGCCATCGTCACCGTAAAGAAACTGAATTTGAAACAAAGCGAGCTGGTAGCTTCAATCCCGTTTTGTCTACATTGTTGATGGCGGACGACTATTCTGACGAGCGTCCCAGCCGGACAGGTCGGTGATCTTTAGGGAGCACGGCAATCACTTTGCCAGTAATCTGACCTCTGGAAATAGGACCAAACGCGCGCGAATCAAAGCTGTTGTCGCGGTTGTCGCCCATCAGGAAATATTCACCGCGATAGAGCCGAACTGGCGCGGAACTTCGGTACTGACTCCTTCGCGGCGTGTAGGCAACCCAGTGGCCGTCCTCCATCACCACCGTCGATCCCATTCGGGCCGCCGCCGGAACCCAGGCAAACGTCGGGCCAGCAAGCTCTCGCGTCGGCAGGGGCCGACCGTTGATAATTACGAGATTCTCGCGCACCTCGATCGTTTCCCCAGGCAGTCCAAGCACCCGCTTGATGCCGAGGCCGATGCCTGCCGGGAGTTGCGCCTGCACTATATCCCCGCGCTGAGGCGAATCGAAGTTCAGCAACGTAACGCCGGAGAATGGCAGCCGCAAGCTGTATGCCGCTCGGTTTACGATAAACGTGTCGCCGGGAACGATAGTGGGAGTCTCCGATGCCCCGCTCAGAGAATAGGCCCACACGTAGCTTGGCAAGATAACCAGTGCCGCGCCGGTCAACAGAAGTATGGGCAGTTGGGTCTTGAGCCATGAACGCATGTTCTCGATGTTAGCGCATACTCGTTGCCCATGCCCGCTTCGCGACCGTGCGGAATCGACGGGTCCTGCGCCAGCCATGTAGGATTATTTCAAGCAGCTAGCGCCCGAACACCACAAACCCATTCGCCGGAATCGTAATCTCCGCCGAGACCGGCATTCCGTCCCACGCAGGCTCATCGGCGAAGATGCTGCCGCCGTTCCCGGCGGTATTCGGATTCGGCATCTGGTCGTAGAAATCGCTATTGAAAATTTCGGGCCACTGCCCGGCGCCCGGAAAGCCGATGCGATAACCGTACCGGTTGAATTCCTGCAGATTGAAAACGAACAGCGTATCGCCGCCAACCCCGTCGATCCAGCGGTGGATCGCCATCACGCGCTGGAAGCTATCCGCCGTCGAAACGCGGAACTGCTCGCCGCGCAGCGCCGCGCGCCCGCGCCGCAAAGCGATCAGGTCTTTGGTGAATTGCAGATAATCCTGCATCGTTTTGTTAGTGGCCAAGCCGGCCCAATCGATCAGCAGGTTAGGAAATGTCTGCACGGCATCGTCCCACTGCCGGTCTTCCAGGAATTCCTCGCCCATGAACAACATCGGAATTCCGCACGCCGCCATCAGTATGCCCAGCGCGGCGCGCGACCGGCTGCGCGCATACCAGGAACGCGTGTCATTCGAATCCGCCAGCGCCGGGATGCGCGGCGAAGTACCCTGCTTCACGATATCGTGATTCTCCAAACAGGTGACCACGCGCCATGCGGCTGAAAAGCCGGGCGTAGTAGCCAACGACGCGCGCACCGCATCGAGATCCACCGATGCCGATTGGCCTCCGGTCAACTGTCCGATCATGGCGCGGACGTTATTGCGAAGCTGGTCGCCCCATTCGGCGTCAAAGCCGAGCCCATTCGGCGGGGGAGTGACGCCGCGCGCGCGGTCGTCGGCCCAGTATTCGGCAATCTGAATGGCTTGCGGCTTTACGAATCGCGCCGTGTCCGTCATGGCTTGGCTACAGGGCCCGCCGCCAAAGCTCTCCATAACGCTCACTTCGTCGTAGCGGAAACCGTCGACGTGATATTCCTCAAGACAGAACACGGCGTTATCGATTAAGAACTGCCGGATATCGGTATTCCAGTAAGCGAAAACGCGCCCTCCCGCGAAGGTTTGGTCGGTAAAATAAAGGCTGAGATTTTCATCAGTAGTAGATTGAAAATCAAAGAAGTTGATACTCTGTACGTCGAAGCCGCCGGGCGACCCTGCGTGGTTGTACACGAGATCGAAAAATACGGCCATGCCATTGAGATGCAGGATGTCGATCAGGCACTTGAGTTGGTTGGGCCCCGGCGTCAGTTGAGCCGGCGTTAGGGCGCCGTGCCCGCGCGCAGCCAGCAGCGCATTCGCTTTCCCGAGCAAGCGGGCCAAGTCCTGCGCATCGCCGACTTCATATGCCATCTCGGGCGAGTAGAAGTCCAGGTTGTTGTAGCCGAGGCTGGTTTCCGTGGGGAACTCCTGTATCGGGAGAAGTTGAACGGCGTTGATACCCAGGTCGCGAAGGTACTCCACGCGGTCGAGGATGTCGAGAAACCGTCCGATCTTACCGCGCTCGTCCTGGCCCGCGGCATTGACCCGATAGAACGCGCCCACGTGGAGCTGGTACAGGATGTAATCGTTGAAAGCGGGCGGGTGGAATCC
Organism: Bryobacterales bacterium; assembly: GCA_963723015.1. Classification (GTDB taxonomy): domain Bacteria; phylum Acidobacteriota; class Terriglobia; order Bryobacterales; family Bryobacteraceae; genus PALSA-243. Next base: position 244,847 of record CAVRPF010000023.1, on the reverse strand, counting down.
CTGGTCATGCCACGGGAACGTATCCGGCGAGCGCACAATGCAATCGCAATTAGGGTACGTTGGCTTGACGCCCAGTTCCCGCGCGCGCGGATCGCGCTTGAGTCCCGAGCCGGCGTTACCAACCACCCAGAAGCGATAGGCATCGCCTTCGCCCAACCCCGGAACGAACGCAGCCCAGGTATTGTCGCCCAGATTGAAAAGTCGATCCGCAGCAGAGGGAACGAAGCCCGGCAGTTGCGCCGCTGCCAGCGATGCGCCCGTGAGCACATAGATCGCGCGCGCCGCGGGCGCGAACACGCGGAATGTCACTCCGCCCGGCGCCAGGTTGGCCCCGAAAGGCGTGTGGCGATCGACATTCTGGGTGGTGGGCATATGAGCATTTAGAATAGCGTGAGTTTGTGATGTGGAGCAGGTTTCCGGGGCTGACGCCCGCCTCACTCATACCTCAGCGCCACCACCGGGTCCAGCCGCGCCGCCTTATTCGCCGGCCAAATCCCAAAGAACAGCCCCACCCCTACCGACATTCCGATCCCCATCGCCGCCGCCCATGCCGGCACCGCCGCCGGCAGCGATGGAAACACCGACCGGCTGATCAGCGCAACGACCCATCCGAAAGCGATGCCGGCAATGCCGCCGAGGCCCGTCAGCGCCGCCGCTTCCAGCAGAAATTGAATCAGAATATCTACCCGGCGCGCGCCCAGAGCTTTGCGGATGCCGATCTCATACGTCCGTTCGGTCACCGACACCAGCATGATATTCATCACCCCGATGCCGCCCACCAGCAATCCGATTGAGCTCAGCGCCACCATCACCAGGAACGTCATCGCCGTAATCTGGCGAAAATCGGACACCATCTGTTCCGCCGTGGAAAGCGCAAAGTTATCCGGCTTAGTGTAGGGAACCCGCCGGTCGATGCGCAGTACCGTCCGCACCTCGTCCAGAGCTTCCGGCAGCTTGCCCGGCAGGGCGGTCACCACGATAGCGTTCTCGCGCGCGTTGGGATACATGCGCTGCATGGTCCAGTACGGCAGCAGCACGCGCGTATCGGTATCGCCGAAGAAGGACGCTGCGGGCCGTAGCATGGTGCCGATCACTTCATATTCGTGGCCGTCCACTTGAATCTGCTTGCCGATCGGGTCGATATTCGCAAACAGTCCCTTTTCCAGATCCGCGCCGATCACCGCCACCGGCACGCGTCGGCGGCTCTCCTCGTCGGTTAGGAAGCGTCCTCGATGCAGGTCCACCTGGCCGCCGCGGGCGTACGCTTCCTCCACGCCCATCAGGTTGATATCATACATGTCATTGCCCTTGTAGTGAGCGTTAATCGTGTTGCTGTTCGGGAACAGCATCGACGAGACATCCTCCACGGCCCGGCAGCGCTCGCGGATATCCAGGGCGTTTAGATACGTCAGGTCCTTCCGAGTCCGCTCCTCAGGCGTGAGATTGCCCGTACGCGGACCCACCGGAAACTTGAAAACAATAATCGAATTGGGACCGAAGCTGCGCAGCACGGCCGTCATGGAGGCGTCGAAACCGGTCAGGATCGCACCCACGCCGATGATGGTTCCCGTCCCGATAATCACGCCGAGCACCGTCAGGAACGCGCGCATCTTGTGCGTGCGGATGGTCTGCAGCGCGAGCGCGATCCCGTTAAAGATCGCCAGCGGCGTCATCTCTCCACCCGCAGCGCCTCGATCGGGTCCAGCTTCGATGCCTGTCGCGCCGGATAGATGCCAAAGAACAGGCCTACCACAGAGGAAAGCCCCACACCCAGCAGCACCGAATTCCACGGCAGCGCCATCGGCACTGAAGTGAAGCTGCGCACCAGCACCGCGACCGTCCATGCCACGCACACGCCGGCGAGTCCGCCCACCCCGGCCAGCACCGCCGATTCCACCAGGTATTGATTGAGAATGTCGCCGCGGCGCGCGCCCAGCGATTTGCGTATGCCGATTTCGTGGGTACGCTCGGTTACCACCGCCAGCATGATATTCATAATCACAATGCCGCCCACGATCATGAACACGGAAACGATTCCCACCGCCATCCCGGCGATGGTGGATGTCAGCCGCTCCCACAGGCCCACGATGGTTTCCGAAGCGAAGATGGTGAAATTATCGTCCTGGCCCGGCCGCAGATGGCGATACGAGCGCAGCAGCACGCGCGCTTCGTCCTGCGCTTCCATCAGGCGCTGCTGATCGATCGCCTTGGCGATCAGGCGGATCCCGTTGCGCGACCCATAGGTTTTGAAATACGCCTCGATAGGGATCATCACGAAATTATCTTGCGACGATCCGAACACGCTGCCCAGCGCTTTGGCAACGCCGACCACTTCATAGCCGTTGCCTTCAATCGAAATCGTCTTGCCGATCGGGTCCCGGCCGTCGAAAAAGCGTGTGCGAATATCGTTGCCGATGAAGGCGACGGCGGCGTGGCGGCGTACTTCCTCATATGTAATGCCGCGGCCGATATCCACCTGCACGTTGTTAATCGCGGGAATGTTATCGGTCACTCCTTCGATATCCACCCCTTCGGTGGAGTTGCCCTTATATCCCACGCGCGCCTGGCGCGAGGCCATCATCCCGACCTCCTTCACCAGCACGGCTTTGCTCTTGACGAACTCATATTCGTCCGGCCGGATCTGCGGATTGCGCTTCTGCATCTCAAAGAACTTCTTCGGGTCCCACGGGCCAAACCACGCCATGCGCACGATGCGAAAGCCGTCCGATCCCATATTGGAGACCTTTTCGGCGATGTAGACGTTCATGCCGTGGATCAGAGCCGTGACCGCGATCAGCGTAGTCGTGGCCAGGATTATGCCGAGCAGCGTTAGAAAGCTGCGCAATTTATTCTTGCGCAGGGAATCGAGCGCGATGCGGGTCGCCTCCCAAAACGAAGCGCTCAACCTGAATTTTCTGGAAACCGGCACTCCTCAGTGCAGACGCAAAGTACCCGCAAGTTGTTCCAACGGTTGCGGGAATGCTTTTGCTGAAACGTCAGGTAATTGCATCCTTGTCTTCACACCTGGATCGATATGGGGCGCCCGGGAATGTGACGCGGGCCGCCGAACGCCCGCCCACAAGCCCGCTCTAAGTGTGCTGGTACTAGTACAAAACCAGGCATTCGGAGCGCAAAATTCGGCTTCATCAGCAGCCCCCGGTCGTATACTATTGCTACCAGACACTAAATCCAGCTCTCGAAAATTGGAGGAAAATATCTATGATCGGTAGTCGCGGCTGCGCTACACTTGTTTTGGCTTTGGCCTCGGGGCTTGTTTCTCAGGTCTCCGGCGCCACGTTCACATACGTGAACTGGACGAGCTCGACCACGCCAGTCGCCAACGCTGGGACTGTAAGCGGGACCCTGTTCGGCAGTATCAATGTCACCTACACAGGTGAGCTACAGTTCGCCCAGACGGGCACGCAAAACAGCCCATGGGGCGGGTATCTTCCCGTATCCACTTTTACCAGCTCGCTGGTATCCAACGCGCCCCCCAATGACCAGATCATCGGGATCGACGGACTTACAGGCTTCACTGACACGGTGACCTTTTCGGCGCCGGTGACTAACCTGGTTATGGACATAGTGAGCCTTGGGCAGGGCGGCGTACCAACCAATTACACCTTTAACCAGCCTTTTACCATCCTGACCATCGGGCCATCCAATCAGTTCGGAGGCGGGACCAACACATTAGCCGAAAGCGGCAACAAACTCACCGGTACCGAAGGCGACGGCCTCATCGAGTTCTCCGGCACGTTCACCTCGCTCTCCTGGACCGGCGGCTCACCGGAATACTGGAACGGCTTCACCTTCGGCGCGCAGAGCGCGGCTACCGGGACGCCCGAGCCAGGTACATGGGGCTTGGCTGGTATTGGCGCGATGCTGATTTTAGCGATCGGCAGCCTAAGGACCCGCCGCGCGGAACGCACCTAGCGCGGACTTAGAAGGGGCGCCTGGGTGGAGGCGCCCTTCGAGCACTCGCAAGCTAACGCTCTGTTTTAGCGGTGCGGTGAGAGAAAGCTCGTGCCCCTTTGATCGGCCGGCGCCCGAAGATAGCGGCGACGGTCGTGGCGGGAGACTTCCCTGCCGGTGTGACCCTGATTGCGCCCTGGATGTCAACGTAGACGTGGCGATGGCGCGCATCACGCCGCTCATCTACAACTGGTGGACGTCATGCCCTTGGATGCGCGACAGGGAAGTACCGGACGCGGGTCCCGCGTTCCCTTACGGAATCAACTGCTCCAGAGCGGTAGCGACCTCTTCCGTTCCTCGCATCTGCTAATCTACCCCACTCGCGCCCATTTTCATCACCTTTGGTGGGCCGAAGCCCCCAGCGTAGGCCTGAGGCTCGGGCAGGCGCAAGAAAGGCGATGCCGAAAACGGCGAAGCAGCCAGCGGTGCCGGAGAACGTTTCTCAACTCAGACAGAAACTGGGCGAAAAGGCTAAGCAGGAACCGAAGTTCCGATTTTATGCATTATATGACCGGATCTATCGGATAGATGTGTTGGAAACCGCATGGAAGCGGCTGCGCCGGAATAAGGGAGCGCCTGGGGTGGATGGCGTCACTATCGAACAGATCGTAGGTCAGACCAAGGCGTGGCGTGATTCCCGGAAGGGATTCGGGAATCGCTACGCACGAAGACTACCAGCCGAACGCGTGAGTTCATCGAATCGCGGCTGGAAGGAAGATGGATGAAACTACTTTTCCGTTGGGTGAGATCGAAGCTATGTTCGGGACCGTCTGATCCGGCATTTGCAAACACGCAGCCAGCCGTCATACCGTCCTCCGCAAGGGAGGGATGGCTGGATTGTGGCGCGGTTGGGGCTGATTCTTCTGTCGGGAAATGCGAAAGCCTGAGGTGAGAGCTTTCAGGAGAGCCGGTGCTTGATGAACCCCCATTTCCATGGCGCGCAACCAGCGCGAGCGGCTGAAAGCGACGCCCGTCTGGGCGCGTGATATCATGGCAAGAAATATGAAACGACGCGGTTTCGTCAAAGCTCTGGCTGCGTTGCCGGCAGCTCCGGCGCTACTATCTCAAGCGCAGTCGCCCGTCACTCAAACGCCCCCCGGTCAGACTCCTCCTCCGCAAACCCCGGTGGTCCAGCCGCCCGCCGGCGGACGCGGCGCAGGCGGGGGCCGCTTCGGCGCGGCTCCCCTTCCCACATTCGAAGAGACGTCGGCGGAATTGGTGGCCGATGCCGAACCGCGCTTCTTCACGCCGGCGCAGTATTCAGCCCTGCGCAAGCTGAGCGCGCTGTTTATGCCGCCGCTGAACGGCAGTCCGGGGGCGCTCGAATGCGGCGCGCCGGAGTTCCTCGATTTCCTGATCGGCGAATCGCCGCAAGATCGCCGGAAGCTCTACCGCGACGGACTGGATACGCTGAATGCCAACGCCAAGAAGCGCTTCAATAAAGCGTTCGCCGACCTCAGCGATGCCGAAGCGGACGCCGTAATCCGCCCCTTGCTTGCGCCCGTGGCTTGGGTTTACGATTCGCCCAAGGACCCTTCGGTTCACTTTGTCGCCGAGGCGCAGCGCGATATCCGTACGGCCACGCAGAATTCGCGCGAGTGGGCCAACGCCGGAGCATCCTCCGGAAGACGCCGCGGCGGAGGCGGATCTTACATAAAACCCATCGATCCCATCGACCGGAGTTAAAACCATGCCTGCAAAAGTATACGACGTTCTGATTGTGGGCTCCGGCCACTCCGGCGGCATGGCGGCCAACATCCTCACCAAACAAGGCATCGAATGCCTGATGCTCAACGCCGGTCCCGAACCCGATTTCGAGCACAATCGCGTTAACAAGGCCGTGTACGATCTCCCGTTTCACGGCTTTGGCCAGCCGGGACGGCTTCCGCACGTTTTTCAAGCCAACGAGTTCAACGCCAACCAATGGGTGGACGAGAAAGAAGTGCCTTACACGCACGATCCCGCCAATCCATATAACTGGGTGCGCGTGCGCCTGGTGGGCGGCCGGTCGCTCTTTTGGGCGCGCCAATCGTTCCGCCTCAGCGATTACGAATTCAAGGCGGGCGATCTCGAAGGCACGGACCAGAACTGGCCCATCAGTCTTGCCGACCTCGATCCTTACTACTCGCGCGTCGAAGCGATCTTCCGCGTTACCGGCCGTAAGGAAGGCTGGCCGGAATTTCCCGATGGCAACTTTGTAGAAATGCCGCCAAGCCAGGATAGCCATACCATTGCCACCCTGGCGGAACTGGGCAAGCAGAGGCACGGCATGAAGTTCTCCAAGATGCGTTCGTCGTTGGGGCAGAACGGGCTGGCCAGCTCGGTCAATCTGCTCCTGCCGGATGCCATGGCGACGGGCAAGCTGCAACTGGTATCGAATGCCATCGTGCGCGAGATTACTAGCGACAAGAATACCGGCATGGCCAACGGCGCGTACTTCCTGGATCGCCATTCGCGGCGTGAAATGCAGGTCAAAGCGCGCGTGGTGGTATTGGCCGCCGGATGTCTCGAAAGCACGCGGCTGCTGCTGAATTCGGGCCTCTGCAATTCCAGCGGCGTGTTGGGGCGCTATTTGCACGACCAGATTTATGGGGTGCAGGTGGTGGCGTCGGTCCCGGAGGCACGCGATGGGAATCGCCCTCAGGGATTGATGGGCGGCAGCGCGTTCGTCCCCCGCTTCCGTAATCTCACCAAGGCCGACAAGCGCAATTTTATCAAAGGCTATTGCCTATTGCTAAACAGCGGCGGGGGGGCGAATCCCAATTTCTTCGCCGATTATGGCGAGGCGCTGCAGAAGAAGCTGGATCATTACGCCGGCTCATGCGTATCGGGAAGCATTTTCGGCGAGCGCCCGGCGCGCTTCGAAAATCACGTGCGTATCAATAAGGACGTGACCGACGCCTGGGGCATTCCCGTGCTGCACATCGAAGTGAAGGATGGCGCTAACGAGTTAAACATGGCCAAGGACGCGGCCGATACGCTGGAAGATCTCTTCCATGCCGCCCGCTGGGACGTGATTTCGAAGACCGACCGTTTCTATCCGCCCGGATACAGCATTCACGAAGTGGGCACGTGCCGCATGGGAAACAACCCGAAAACCAGCGTGCTCAACCAGTGGAACCAGAGCCACGACATGAAGAACCTTTTTGTGGTGGACGGCGCCGCTTTCGTCACTTGCGGATGGCAGAACCCCACCATGACGATCTCGGCGCTCTCCATGCGCGCCAGCGAATATCTTGCCGGCGAGATGAAAAAGGGCAACATCGGCTGAGCGCGCGCGTCACGGTTCCCCAATCTCGTAGTGCGTCAATATCTCCGCCCACCCGCCCTGCGCCTTCAGAATCAGCTCCACGACTTCGCGCACCGCGCCGCTGCCCCCCGTCGCCTCGGTTACGTAATGCGCCTCGCGCTTTACTTCCGGACGCGCGTTAGCCACCGCAATCGCGAACCCGACCCGGTGCATGATGGTGATGTCGGTGAAGTCGTCGCCCATATAGGCCACTTCACTGGAATCGATCTTCGCGTCCCCAAGGATCTCTTCCAGGATTGGGATCTTCTCGATGTGGCCCTGGTAGACGTACGTCATTTTCACCTGGCGCGCGCGCTCCACAGTCGCGGGCGATTGGCGTCCGCTTATCACTCCGGTCTTGATGCCCTTCCAGCTCAGCCACTGCAAGCCGATGCCGTCCTGTGAATCGAAGCCTTTGGTCTCGATCATCTGTCCGTCCGCGCCGGGTACCTGGTAAAGCCTGCCGCTGGTGAGCACGCCATCCACGTCCATCAACAGCAGTTTGATGCGCGAAGCGCGTTCCTGGATATCCATGAGGTTATTGGAGACAGTTATAACATGTTCGCGTGCGGCGCCCGCGCTACCGTTGAGCGCTGCCATTGGCATACGTACGGCTCAATTACTGGGGCCGGATAAGCAAGCACTGCGAAACCTATCGCGAAGCTCTCGCGCCCGATGGCGTGCTCGAAATCGAAGCGGCCCGCCCGCGCCAACAAACGCAACTAACGGAATCCTGTGGGGCAGATTGTCAATCTGCGGCGGATTGCCAATCCGCCTCCTGCGGATGATCCAGGGGCTCGCGCCTCTTGGTGCGGCTGAGCGATGGCGTGATTTAGCACGATATGGAATTTCGGCTTTCGCGCCATGCGCAATGGGAGATGACCCGGCGCGGTATTCCGCTGGCCTTCCGGACTGTGTGGAGCGCCCGGAGCAACGATTGTCGATCAATACCACACAGGCCGGTGGATTTACCAGGCGCGCTTACGGTTCAAAGATGGGAAGATATATTTGTTGCGGGTCGTGGTGGCCAAGAGGAAGAGTCTGCTTTGGTAGTAACCGCTTACCGCACCAGCAAGGGTGAGAAGTACTGGAGTCCTAAGTGAAAGTAATCTACGACCCCGAAATGGATATTCTCGTGTCGCTGAGGGATGCGACGGTCGCGGAAAGCGATCAGGATAAGCCGGGCGTTATCCTGGACTACGATGGCAGCGGCAACGTCGTGAGCCTGGAGATTCTCGATGCTTCAAAGGGCGTGGAGGATCCGATGTCCGTTGAGTACGCAGTCACGCGCCGCCGCTTCGCCGGCCGCGTGATCGCAGAACGAGCTTGAGGCCCAACGCTACAATTGAAGTGTGCTGCAGCGGGCCGTAGCGGCCATCACTCGCTATAACATGTTCACGCGCGGCGCTCGCATTGGCGTCGCGGTATCGGGCGGCGCCGATTCGATGTGCCTGCTGCATCTGTTGACGAAATGGCTCCCGAGTGGGACCTTGCCCTCACCGTGTTGCATCTGGATCATGGACTGCGCGGCGAGGAATCGCGCGCCGATGCGGAGTTTGTGCGTGAGCAGGCTAGGCTGCTCGGTTGGCCCGCGATCGTACGCGAGGCGCAGCTCCCCATGGACGGCAATCTGGAACAGGAGGCGCGCGCGGCGCGGATCGAATTTTTCCAGTCGGCTATGCAGGAGGCTCACCTCGATTGCGTAGCCACCGGACACACGCGCTCCGATCAGGCCGAAACGGTGCTGTTCCGCTTTTTGCGCGGATCGGGAACCGCGGGATTGGCGGGAATCCGGCCGGTGGCCGAAACCCTTCCTCGTGCGGCCGTTGATCGAGTTGAGCCGCGCGGATGTGGAGCAATACCTCCGTAGCCGAAACATCGAATGGCGGGAGGATTCCACCAACTCCACCATGCAGTTCGCCCGCAACCGCATCCGCCACGAATTACTGCCGCAACTCGAGCGGGAATGGAACCCGGCGATCCGCGAAACCCTGGCGCAGACCGCCGATTGGGCGCGCGCCGAGGAAGCCTATTGGGATGCGGAGATCGATCGCCTGGCGGCGGAACACCTGACGACTGACCGGGCTTTTGTGTTCCTCAACGCAAGAGCGCTGGCGGGCTTGCAATTGGCCGTCGCCGCGGCGATTGGTGCGGCGCGCGCTTGAGCGCGCCAAGGGCGATCTGCGCGGCATCGAATTCGGCCACGTAGAGGCCGTTCTGGCGCTGGCCGCCGGCGGCGAAGGCCACGGGCGCGTACAAACGCCCTCTATCGACGTGTTGCGATCGTTCGAATGGCTAAGATTCGGACCGCTGGGGAGCTATGGGGAAGTGGATCGGGCTTATTGGGTGGAGGCTTCCGTCCCTGGAATCGTGCGCGCGGAAGCGGCGCAGGTTGAAATTTCGCTGGAACTGATCGAGAAATCTGAAATAAGCGGGCCTTCGCCCAACGTATATAATGGAGAGGTGGGTTGTTTGGACTGGGAGAGTTTGTCTGGACGCATCGTCTTGCGTAATTGGCGGCCCGGGGACCAGTATCAACCTGTTGGCTATTCACTCCGGGAAAAGATTAAAACTCTTTTCCAGCAATTCCGTATACCAATATGGGAGCGCCGGCATTGGCCCGTGCTGACGGATGGCGAATCCATTGTGTGGGCGCGGCGCTTCGGGCCGGCCGCGAATTGCGCGGCGAGCTCCGGCAGCGGAACGATCTTGCAAATACGGGAATCGGAAATAAGCCGGGCGGCGTCTACTAAGTAAGGCCGGTGCGGAGGCTTCTTGAGTTCAAACATTAAGACATTACTATTTTGGGTTGTTCTACTTCTATTGGCGGGAATGCTGTTCCTGTTCGTCAAGGCGGGTCCCAACAAAAAGGAGAAGACGATCGCTCTCACCGATTTCATCAATGAAGTCCAAGACGGCAAAGTGAAGGACGTGGCCATTACCGGCAACGACGTTCATGGCACGTTCACCAACGGCGAGGGCTTCAAGACGAAGATACCGCTCGAACTATCCCGATATCTACAACATGCTGCACAAGCAGAACGTCAGCGTGACCTACGACGACGCCAGTTCTTCGGGGTGGTTTACAATTCTGATGCAGGCATCGCCGTTTATCGTAGTGATTGTCTTCTGGATTGTGATGTTGCGCCAGATGCAAAGCGGCGGCAACAAAGCGCTGAGTTTCGGTAAGAGCCGCGCGCGGCTGCATTCCACGCAACAGAAAAAGGTAACTTTCAAAGACGTCGCGGGCGTGGAAGAGGCCAAGGAAGAGCTGCAGGAGATTATCGAATTTCTGCGCGAGCCGCAGAAGTTCCAGAAGCTCGGCGGCCGCATTCCCAAGGGCGTGCTGCTGATTGGACCTCCCGGAACCGGCAAGACGCTGCTGGCGCGCGCCATCGCAGGTGAAGCCAGCGTCCCGTTCTTTTCCATCTCGGGATCGGATTTCGTCGAGATGTTCGTGGGCGTGGGCGCAAGCCGCGTGCGCGACCTGTTCGAGCAGGGCAAAAAGAACGCGCCCTGCATCATCTTCATCGATGAAATCGATGCGGTGGGCCGCCATCGCGGCGCCGGCCTAGGCGGCGGACATGACGAGCGCGAGCAGACGCTCAACCAGTTGCTGGTGGAGATGGACGGCTTTGAATCCAACGAAGGCGTGATCCTGGTCGCGGCCACCAATCGCCCCGACGTGCTCGACCCGGCGCTGCTGCGGCCCGGACGTTTCGACCGGCGCGTGGTGGTGGGCCGGCCCGACGTGCAGGGGCGCGAAGCCATCCTGCGCGTGCATACCAAAAAGATTCCACTGGGCGATAACGTCGATCTCTCCGTGCTGGCGCGCGGCACGCCGGGATTGGCCGGAGCCGATCTCGCCAACGTGGTCAATGAAGCGGCGCTGAACGCGGCGCGCCAAAACCGCAAAGTGGTAATGATGATCGATTTCGAAGTCGCCAAGGACAAGATCCTGATGGGCGCCGAGCGCAAGTCCATGGTGATGAGCGATGCCGAAAAACGCAACACCGCCTATCATGAAGCCGGTCATGCCCTAGTGGCCGTGGTGCTGCCCAATGCCGATCCGCTGCACAAAGTCACCATTATTCCGCGCGGCATGGCGTTGGGCGTCACCATGCAGTTGCCCATCGACGATAAGCACTCCTACAACAAGGATTACCTGCTGGCGGAGCTTGCCATCCTGATGGGCGGCCGCATCGCCGAAGAGAAATTCATGCACCAGATGACCACCGGCGCGGGCAACGACATCGAGCGCGCGACGGAAATGGCCCGCAAGATGGTCTGCGAATGGGGCATGAGCGAGCTGGGTCCGCTGAGTTTCGGCAAAAAAGAAGAGCAGATCTTCCTCGGCCGCGAAATCGCTCAGCATCGCGATTACAGCGAAGAGACCGCCATTCGCATCGACGAGCAGGTGAAAAAGCTGGTGCAAGGCGGTTACGACACGGCCAGCCGCATCATCGAGGAGCATTCCACGGCGCTGGTGAAGATCGCGGAAATGCTGCTGGAACGCGAGATACTGGACGGCAATGAAGTAGCGCAGATCATCAAAGGACAAGATCTCCCGCCCAAGTCTACCAGCGGAACCAAGGACACGGGCGACACGCAACAAGTCCTTCGGCCTGAGACCGGCCGCCGTTTGCCGGGCCTCACCGAAGGGGAGCATCCACAGCCGGCGTGATCCCGCGTTTTCCCGTTTATCTCTTCGATATAGACGGCACTCTGCTCGACTCCGCGGTTGATATTTGCGGCGCCATACAGCAGGTGCTGGACGCCCGGGACTGCCCGACGGTCACTTTCGAATTTCTGAAGAGTTATGTCGGGCTGCATTTGATCGAAGTATTCGGCGATGTCCTGCCGCACTATTCGCCCGCGCAGATTGACGCGCTGATCCAGGAATATCGCGGGCTGTATCCGGCGCGCGGACACAAGCTGACCACCATTTATCCGGGCGTGGCGGAGGCGCTGCCGGTGCTGCCCGGCCTCAAATCCACCGCATCTACCAAGGGCACCAACGGCAGCCGCGCTATCCTGGAGCAATTCGGATTGCTGCCCTACTTCGACCACGTACAGGGGACCGACGGATTTCCGAGTAAGCCCGCGCCCGACGTAATCCTCAACGCGTTGGCGGCGTTAGGCGCGCAACCGGCGGACTGCCTGATGATCGGCGACGCTCCCAGCGACATGATCGCCGGCAAGCGCGCGGGCGTGAAGACTTGCGCCGTGAGATATGGCTACGGCCAGGAAGACGAATTGGCGCGCCACGAGCCGGATTATTGGATCGACGATTTGCGGGAGCTGCTATAGCCCGCGGGGCGCGCGAGGAGATGCAGTTAAGCGCGCAACGCCTTTCCTCCGGGGATGCTACTTCCTCACATACTTCTTGACGTCCTTAGGCCCCACTTCGGCGCCGTAGATTGTGCCCTGAGGGTCCGCGGCCACTCCCTCCGCCGCGCTGGTGATAGCTGTGCCCGGTGAAGGATCCGGAATGAAGGCAGTTACCGTGCCGTCCTTGGCGCTGCCCACGCGGATGCCGCGTTTCCAGCCCGGATTATGGCCGTAGCCGTCGCGGTCGGTGGATTCGGAGTCGGTCACGTACATGACGTCGTTCTTGTCGATGTAAATTCCGCTGGGCCGGCTGAACTGCTTCCACTCTTCCAGAAACTTGCCGTCCTGATCGAAGATCTGTATCCGATTGTTGGCGCGATCGCCGACAAACAGGCGCCCTCTGGAATCGAACGCGAGCGTATGCGGTACCTCGAACTGGCCGGGTCCCGATCCGTGGCCGCCCCACTGCTTGATGAACTTGCCGTCCTTGGAGAATTTGACGACGCGTGCATTGCCACGGCCCGGATTATGGCCGTCGCAAACGAAAATATCGCCATTGGGCGCGATGGCGACCGCATTCGGCTGATTGAACGTATCCGGGCCATCGCCTGCCACCCCGGCCTTGCCGAGCGTCATCAGAACCTTTCCTTCGGGACCGAGCTTGAAGACCTGCTGGCCTTTTCCGTTCGCACCCTGGCCATCGGTCAGCCAGATAGTTCCATCGTCCTCAATCGTGATTCCATGCGGGAAGATGAACATGCCCGCGCCAAAGCTCTTGAGCAGCGCGCCCGCGGGATCGAACTCCAGCACGGGCGCCAGGTTCGAGTTGGCGCAGGAATTCGCGCCGCACCGCTCGGCCACCCAGATGTGCCCGCTGGGCGCGACAAAAACCGCGCTGGTGGATCCCATCGTCCGGCCCTCCGGCAAGCGATACCAGTTCTCAATGGTGCGATAGGGATTCGGTTGCGAATTCGGCTGTGCGAGCGCCGCGGCGCTTCCGATCAGCGCAAGGATAAGCCGGCCTGAGTTGGACATGACGGAGCGATTATAGCGTGGGTGAGCGGCTGCAAACACGGCCGGCGGGAAAACCCGTTCGGCGGGGTTCCGGGTCTGAGGGTGGCGCTGCTGCGTACTCTGCGTACTCGGAAGTGTTGCTTGCTGAGGCGCTTCCGAGTAAAATGCAGAGTAGTGGATCTGGTGACCCTTCTCAGCCGGCAGGAAGGCAAGACGCTCGAGTTCAAGCGCGATCTTTCCTCCCCCGAAGGCGTTCTGAAAGCTATTGTGGCCTTCGCGAATACTTCGGGCGGCATCGTATTGGTGGGAGTGGAGGACGGAACAAGGAAGGTCAAAGGGATCCGCGATGTATTGGCGGAGGAAGAGCGCCTTGCCAGCCTGATTGCGGATAGCATCTCGCCCAAACTGGTTCCATCGATTGAAGCGATGGCGTGGCGAAAAACTCAGGTACTCGCGGTTGAGATTTATCCAAGTCCCAATCGGCCACATTACCTCAATCGATTAGGCCCAGGGGAGGGCGTTTTAGTGCGTGTGGGATCGACCAATCGCCGCGCCGATTCATTCCTGATCGAGGAGATGCGGCGCTACAATCAGGTCTCCTCGTTCGACGAACAACCGATGCCGGACTTGAACTCGGAAGCGATCGACTTCCGAGCTGCTTCCGAGTACTTCAAGCCTATCCGGAAACTGACAACCCACGGGCTGCAGAGCTTAAAATTGACCACCAGCTACCAGGGCCGCATTGTCCCCACCATCGGGGGAGTGCTTCTCTTCGGCGCTGCAAGGGTAAAGCATTTCCCGGATGCCTGGATCCAAGCCGGACGGTTCGCTGGCGCCGACCGCCGCAGGATACTGGATTCTACGGAAGTCCGGTCTTATCTTCCGGGAGCCGCGGCGGAAGTAATTGGGTTCTTGCGGAAACACATGACTCGCGAGGCCCTTATCGGACCGGTAAAGCGGACCGACCGGTGGACATTTCCAGTTGTCGCGGTCCGCGAAGCAATCATGAACGCGATTGTTCATGCCGATTACGCGCAACGCGGCGCTCCCATCCGCGTCGCCCTGTTTGACGATCGACTGGAGGTCGAAAATCCTGGACTGCTCCCGCTTGGACTCACGATCGAGGACATCCAAAAAGGTATTTCCAAGCTCCGCAATCGCGTCATCGGTAGAGTATTTCAGGAATTGGGACTGATCGAGCAATGGGGCAGTGGTATTCAAAGGATGACCGCAGCTTGCCGCGATCGCGGATTGGACGCGCCCCGACTCGAAGAGATCGGGACACATTTTCGAGTGACGCTCTCCGCCATACGCCGTCATGCGCCGGCAAAAGACGAAAGGGACCAGGCTATCCTCAGCGCCTTGGCCGTCAGTTCCCAGGGCGGACTTTCAACGTCCCAAATCGCGAAGGGAATCGGTGTGTCTCCGCGCGCCGCCCGGACCCGTCTCGCCTCCCTCGTAGAGCGCGGGCTGGTGGCGGAAATTGGCAGCGGACCACAGGATCCACACCGTCGCTATCATCTAGCCTCAGATACCACATAGCTGCCGGCAAACACAGATAGTGCGCTGAACTTTAGTAACCCAGGATCCGGCGTCAGAATGGCGTGGGCGCATCAGGGACCGGTTATCGCGCGTGTGAGCGCCGCTCCCCCGACGATCGTTTAGCATGAAAAGGTGCCCCGCTACGCGGCCATCGATATCGGCAGCAACTCGATCCGCATGGAAGCCGCCGAGGCGATTCCCGGCCAGCCGATTCGCGTGTTGGCGTCCGATCGCGAAGTGACGCGCCTCGGCGAAAGCGTCTTTCGCAACGGCGCCGTGAGCGAAGAAGCTCTACGCGTTACGTGCGCGGTGCTGGCGCGCATGGCGGCGCTCTGCCGCAAGCTCGAAGTGGTGGGGGTGCGCGCGGTGGCCACCAGCGCCATTCGCGATACGCGCAATCAGAAGGAGTTCCTGGATCGGGCCGCCGAAGCCGCGGGCACGCGCATCGAGATCATCTCCGGCCGTGAAGAAGCGCGGCTGATTCATCTCGGAGTGCAAAGTCTCTGGCCGCAAAACGGCCGGCGCACGCTCCTGATCGATATCGGCGGCGGCAGCGCCGAAATCATCGCCTCCGAGGATGGCCAGTTGCACGAAGCTTTTTCCAAGCCGCTCGGGGCCGTGCGCCTCACCGAAATGTTTCTCAAGGACGACCCGCCTTTGCCGCGGCAACTTCGCGAGATGGATGAATACGTTCAGGAAAAGCTCTTGAGCGCGTGGCGAAAGCTGGGAACCGCCGGGTGGGATCGCGCCATCGCTACCTCGGCGACGGCTTCCGCGGCCGCTAGCGCGGTTTCGCGCGTCCATCGCTCCAAGCGCGACCAGATCGACCGGTTGCGGATCTCCACCGCGCAGGTGCGGCGCCTCTACGCGAAGCTCTCGCAATTGAGCTTGCCCGCGCGCCGCAAAGTTACTGGGATCGGTCCGCGCCGCGCCGAAATTATCGTCCCGGGTATTGCCGTGCTGCTGGACTTCTTACAACGTTTTCAATTGCAGGCGGTCTACTATTCGCGGGCCGGAGTGCGCGACGGCATCATAACCGATCTGGCCGCCCGTCATGTGGGCGCCGAGCTTTCGCGATTGAGCCGCGATCAGCGGCGCGAGGTAGAGGAAATGGCGAGGCGCTACGGAGTGCCGCTGGAACGCGCCCGCAAGGTGGCGCGCGATGCAAATCTGCTTTTCGATGCGCTGCAGCCAATGCACGAGCTGCCGGCGGCCGCCGGGAAGTTAGTGGAAGCCGCGGCTTATCTTTGCGAAGTTGGCCACTACGTGAACAGCGCGAGTCATCACAAGCACGCATATTACCTGGTGACGAATTCGGATTTGGCCGGGTTCACCGATCGCGAGCGCCTGCTGATCGCCAGCATCTGCCGTTACCACCGCAAGTCGCTGCCCAATCCTCTGCACACCGCATTCCAGGTCCTCGCCGCGGAGGAGAAACGGATACTCATGCACTCGATTCCCATCGTCCGGCTGGCAGACCATCTGGACCGTAGCCGCGATCGGAGGATAGTGGGCGTGGACGTGCATGCGCGCGAAGACGCAATCGTGGTCCGGGTTCATTCCAGCGGCGGCCTCGACCTGCAACAGTGGCGGGCCGAGCGCGCCGGCGAAAGTTTCCGCCAGATATACAACCGCAATGTTATACTAGCGAAGGCGAAAGACTGATATGCGAGAGTTCGCGCGCCGACAGGTAGCCGCCCTGCTGCGCCGGTTGGACGGACAATTGAAGCGCACCGCCGCCACGGCCGATGCCGATGCCGTCCACGATCTGCGCGTGGCGGTGCGACGTTTGAGCCGCGCCTTACGCGCCTTTGCGCAGTTCTTCCCGGGCAAATCGTGGAAGAGTATCCGCAAACAGCTCTCCGGGATGATGAAGGTCACTGGCCGTGTACGCGATTGCGATGTGGCGCTGGAGCTTTTAGATAAGGCGGGTGTCGCCAAGCGCGCTCGAGTCGCATTGGCATTGCAGTCGCGCCGGCGCGCGGCGGAAGCGGATCTTCGCGAAGCTCTGAGGCTCGCCCAATCCCGCAATGTGGCGCGCGAGTGGCGGCGGGAGCTCGAGCTGTGAAAGCCACCGGCGCCCGATGGGACGAGCGCGCCAGCGCCGCGGTGAATGCGCGCCGCCGCTTGCCGCGCATCATGTCCGAATATTTCAAGGAAGTGCGTGACGCATTGGCAAAGAAGCCCTCTCCCGCAAGTCTGCATCGCATCCGCCTTGCCAGCAAGAAGGTCCGCTACACGCTTGAGCCGTTCCGCTCGCGCTATAGCGCCGCCGCCTTCGATGCGCGGATGAAAGCTTTGAAGGACGTGCAAACCTCGCTGGGAGAGGTCAACGACGCGGTGTCGGCGCGGCGCCTGGTATCCAAGCTAATGCCGGATTCGCCAAGCCGGCGGGCGTTGCGCGCGTTCCTGAAGCACCGCGCCGCGGAAAAGGCCGACGAGTTTCGCGTGCATTGGACGGAGAAATTCGACGCGCCGGGGCAGGAGCGCTGGTGGACAGGATTTTTGGGAGGACGGCAAGGATCGAACAACCGCAAGGCGGCTTAGCGCTGGCAAATATGGGCCAGCATCGCCGGCCCGTTCGAGTTCACCTGCACAGAGAATCGCCCGCTACTGAATCGCCAAGGTTATTCCAGACTGGCTCGCGACTCCGCCAATTTGCACCGTAAGGGGCACAGCGGCGCCTGTAGGGGCGCCGGCTGGCAGTTGGATATTGATTTGAATCACGCCGGCCACCGTGCCCGGGGCGCCTCCCGCGTATAGGACTTGGGCCGTCTGTCCGCCCACTTGAACCGAAACCGGCAGTGTTGTCAGCGGCAGCTTGGAACCCACTACTACCGATCCATCCGCCAGCGCCGGCGCGAGTGCGCCTGCGCCCGTCAGATAGAGCGTGACCATAGACCCGCTCGCGGCCGGTTTCGCGCTTGAATTGACAACACCGCCATGGTTCAGGGCCAGAGCCTGGCCGCTGCCGCTTGCGTCGACGGAAAAGATTCCCGGCGCTGCCGCGGTCATGTTCACGGCAAACTGATCGGAAGCCTGGCCCCGATAGACAACCTGAACCTGCGAAGCAGCCTGGGGTTGAAGGCTGAACGGCGCCACTACGCTCACCTGCGTGGGGCTGGCGTAGATAACCGGCGCGGGAATTCCGTCGAACAACACCACGGTATTCGAGAGCAGCGTGGCCACTTTGCCGGATGGGTCTACCAAAGTGCCCGCGGCCGTCGATGGCCCCAGATACGTGCCGAAAATAGTGACGAGCTGCCCGGGCGATACCGCCTGGGCATAGCTGGCGGCGTTGGCGACGGCCCTGATCACGGGCTTCTGGCTGCTCCCTGCGACTGAACCTAGCAGGGCATAAACGACTACGGCGTTGGACCAGGTAGGAACATAGACATTCCCATTCACCACGGTCGGCGTCGCGAACTTGGCTAGCCGTCCCAACAAATCCGGGCCTTGAGTCATATCGCTGTTCCACACCTCATTACTCAGATCCGAGGCGTCGAAGGCGTGCAACTCGCCAAACGCGGGGTTGGCTAAAGAACTCGTCGTCTCCCACAGGATGCCGGTTCCGATTTGCCCGCCATTCGCCGAGATCGCCATTCCGACCAGGGGCGCGCCCGCGCGGGCCGAACTAACCAGCGCCGGCGCCGGGTTTAGATTTCCGTTGGCGATCTGGTAGCCCTTGATCACGCTGCCCTGCTCCTGCACGTAAACATAGGCCGCGTCGGTGCGGTTCCATAGTGCGAAATTAAATATGCCGCCCCATTGCACTCCCTGAATAATTTGCGCGTTGCCGCCGCCCAGGTGACCCATAGAGTCGCCGTCGATCAGATACAGTTGTCCGCTCTTGTCGCCGGCAACTAACTGATGCGTGCCGGGAATCAAGGCTGGGCCTACGGACAAATCGTAGTCGTTATCTTCCAGCATCTGCCAGTTGTTGGGCGTGTACCAGTCTTTCAAAGCGGGCGCGCCGCCCGCCCATTTGAGGAAGCTCTCGCCGTAGTTTGTCTGTCCGTCATAATCGCCATTACCTGTCACGGCGTAGATATTGCCGGCGCTATCGCTGGTTAGACCGTGGCCCGATTGCCAGATGGAACCGCCAATACCATTAGGAGTAGTGGCGAACAGGCCCAGACGCTTGCTGAGGTCGGACGCATTGTAACTGATGAGCCACCCGTGCCAATCGCCCGAATCGCCATGCGATCCGAATGAGACGTAAATAGCATCATTGGCTAAGAGAAGTCCTGGCCGCTGGATCTGCACCATAGAGTCGAATGCGAGCGTTCCATTATTAGCGCCGGGTCCTTTCCCCTTGGTGGAAGCCGATATCACGGTCGGCCCGTTGAGCTTTTCCGCCCCGGTCGTCAGATCGAGCGCGTGCAACCGATATTTGACGGTGGAACCTTGCGGACTGGCCGAAACCAGGTATAGTACCCCGCGCGCGGTATCTATGGTTCCGGTGCTCAGGATTCCCACTTCCGGAGAGATATCCGTGTAGTCCGAGCCGAACGTGGAGCTCGGCACCGGCGCGCCAAAATTGACGCGCCACAACAGAACCGGCGAAGAGGCCGAATCTGCGTCGTAAGCGAAGACGCTGTTGTGCTGAGTCGCCACATACAAGACATTGTGCGTACCTTGACCTGGGATAGAGAGCCCGCTTATGTACAGCGGCTGGGCGTAGACTTGACCATCCACCGGGAATGCGCCAATCCTGCCAAATGTGCCGGTCGAAACTTTAGCCGGGGTAAGCGCTGTCTCCTGCAGATTCGCGTTGCTCCTGCCGTTCTCGTAGTTAGCAGTGGGAACACTGACTTGAGCGATACTCCCGCATGCAACCAGCAAAACCGGCGCGACAATCTTCAGCACGATCCGCATAAACGGCCTCCCTTCCGCGATTTTCAACAAAACCGAGGGAGGGCCCGCCGTGCGTGCCAAGTAGCGAACGGCCCTCAGTTCATTTCGTAAGAACTGCCACAACGGGCATTTAGCAACTTGGCTGCCACTACTTTCAACCTCCGCAACGAGGTCGAGTTCTGCCGACATGAGTAAGGTATCGGCAGGAATCAGTAAATCTACACCTGGGACCACCCTATATGCCATCCTGCAGCATCAGTACAATCTGGTTCGAGTACCACCCAAATTGATCCGGAAAGCGCCCTAAGTTGAATTGATATCCCCTTAGGCGTATGCTACTTTCGTAACGTTCAACTGTTCAGGAGTTCAGGGGTTAAATAAGTGCCAGCTATCTTTAAAGCGGCATCGTTGCCGTGTGTTCTACTTATCGCGCCATTTTTCGCGCAGTCCGCCACCACCACAATTACCGGGGTCTCAGGCCTGACGGTGTCCGTCGACGCCAGTGGGGCCTATGATATTTATCTTCAAAGCCCGGCTTGGCACTTCGGCGGCAACGTCGGCTCTCCTCTGTCGAATCTATCGGTTATCTCGGGACTTGATGGCGCAGGCCACTATAACGAGGTGGGTTTCGATTTTCAGAGCGGCGTGGCGCGTCATGCGGCCATCCGCGCGTATTGGAACCGGTCCGCGGTTCTCTTCAGCGCATCCTGGCCGGTGGCCGCCGCCAATAACTTCTCATTCCCCAACCTGAACGTTTATCCCACGGGACTTAATCACATCGCGTTCTCCGGAGTATTTGCGAATCCCACCTTTACCGCGCTGTCGGAAGAAGGTCCGTGGGCATTCTTCGATGCGGCTGCCAATACGTTCCTGATCTCGCCGGCGGCTAACTTCATGGTAACCAGCGCTTTGCAGCAGGCCGACGGGACCATCACGATGGGCATCGATTCCCAAATCTCCACGCTGCCGCAAGGGTTTAGCCATCAGACTCTGCTGGTCGTCGAACCTGGAATCAACCGCGCTTTTGAGACGTGGGGGCAGGTTCTGACCGGACTATCCGGCAAGACCCGGCCGGCCAACGATAGCGATGCCAGCTTGAACCTGCTGGGATATTGGACCGATAACGGAGCCACGTACTACTACCACACGGAAGGGTCGCTCTCCTATCCCGATACCCTGGCCGCCGTGAAGGCCGATTTCGACAGCCACCGTATTCCGTTAGGGTATATTCAATTGGATAGTTGGTTCTATCCGAAAGGCCCCGCTAACGACTGGAGCGATGGGGCCGATGGCTTTTCCGAATACCAGGCGGCGCCCGCATTATTCGGAGCGAGTTTGACCGGATTTCAGGAGCGCGTAGGCGTTCCGCTGATCACCCACGCCCGCTGGGTTGACGCCAGCAGCCCCTACCGGCAGCAGTATCGGATGTCCAACAACGTCTCGATCGATCCGGCTTACTGGCAGAACGTCTCCGGATACCTCAAGAACTCCGGCGTCGCGACTTATGAGCAGGATTGGCTCAGTGGCCCGGCTATTCCCAATTTCAATCTGACGGACCCGGAAGCGTTTCTCGGAAACATGGCCGGCGCTATGTCCCAGCAGGGGCTTACCATGCAATACTGCATGCCCACGCCGCGCCACGTGATGCAGAGTTCGAAGTATCAAAACCTGACTACCATCCGCGCCAGTCAGGACCGTTTCCTGCCGGCCCGCTGGAACGCGTTCCTGTATGCGTCGCGCCTGATCGGCGCCGCGGGAGCGTGGCCGTTCACCGATGTCTTTATGAGCAACGAGACATCCAATCTCTTACTGGCGACTCTCTCCGCCGGACCAGTGGGCATTGGCGACCCGATCGGCGGCATAAACTCCGGCAACCTGCTAAGCGCCATTCGCGCCGATGGCGTGATCGTCAAGCCCGATGTGCCGATCACGCCTATCGATAGCAGCTTTGTGAAGGATGCGCAGTCGCTCGGCGCCCCCATGATCGCCTCCACCTACACGGCCTTTGGAGACGTGAAAACCCACTATGTGTTTGCTTATGCTCAAGGCGCCAACACTCAAGCCCAGTTCACCCTGGCCGATTTGGGATTGACTGATAGCGCCTACGTCTACGACTATTTTGGAGGCGTCGGCCGCCGGATGGGACCCAAGGAAACGTACAGCAATTCCCTCTCGGGCGATCCGCTATATCTGGTGGTAGCGCCCATCGGCAAATCCGGAATGGCCGTGATCGGCGATACCGGACAATTCGTCACCGCCGGTAAGAAACGCATTGCGGCGCTCGCAGACGATGGCAGCATCCACATCACCGTTCTTTTTGCGAAAGGGGAGACTTCGCGCCAGATCGAAGGTTATTCGCCCGCGCCTCCGAAAGCCGCGGCGGATACGGGGTCGGTGTCGCAGTTCGCTTACGATTCCGCGACCGGCCGCTTCCGCTTTGTGGTCTCTCCGGAAGCCGACGGCGGTACGGCCACGGTGGTCATAGCCAAGCGTGCGCAACCGGCCGGCATGTGAAGGCGCGGAGTTCGTCGCCTTACTTCATCTCCGCCGCGTCCACCCTTGCCCGCGCCAGCTCCGATTCCTCCAGCGCCCAGGCGGGGTCCACGCCCGCGCCTTGATCGTGCATCGTCAGGCGCTCGGTCGCCTCTCTCAATTCAGCTCGCGCCTTGTCCAGGTTGATCTCCTCGGCGCGCTCGGCCAGATTCGCCAGTACCCGGACATGATCCGGCAGCACTTCCACAAAGCCGCCGTGAATCGCCAGAACTTTGCGCGCGCCGCTCTGTGGCATGTAGCTCAAGGTTCCAGTACCGAGGAGGCTCAGCAGCGGAGCGTGGCCCGGAAGCACGCCGATGTAGCCTTCATGCGCCGGAATCTGCATTTCCGTGACCGGTTCCTTGACCAGTTGGCGCTCGGGCGTCACCACTTCCAGCTCGATCGTTTCGGCCATCGCTTATGCCGTCGCCGCCATGGACTTCGATTTCTCCAGCACCTCATCGATCGTGCCCTGCATGTAGAAGGCCTGTTCGGGAATATCGTCGTGCTTGCCGTCGCAGATCTCGCGGAAGCCTTTAATGCTATCTTCCAGCTTGACGTACTTGCCGGGAATGCCGGTAAATTGCTCGGCCACGTGGAACGGCTGGGACAGGAATTTTTGGATCTTGCGGGCGCGCGAGACAGCGACCTTGTCCTCGTCCGACAGCTCGTCGATGCCGAGAATAGCGATGATGTCCTGCAAATCTTTGTAGCGCTGCAAGACGCCCTTCACAACCTGCGCGGTATTGTAATGATCGTCGCCAATGATGCGCGCGTCGAGGATACGTGACGTCGATGCCAACGGATCGACCGCCGGATAGATGCCCAGGGACGCGATGTCGCGCGATAGATTCGTGGTGGCGTCCAGGTGTGCGAACGCGGTGGCCGGCGCGGGATCGGTGTAATCGTCGGCGGGTACGTAGATCGCCTGAACCGAGGTGATGGAACCCTTTTTAGTGGAAGTGATCCGTTCCTGCAGCTCGCCCATTTCGCTAGCGAGGTTGGGCTGATACCCCACCGCCGACGGCATGCGCCCCAGCAGCGCCGACACTTCCGAGCCGGCTTGCGTGAAGCGGAAAATATTATCGATAAAGAGCAGCACGTCCTGGCCTTCTTCATCGCGGAAATACTCGGCCACGGTCAGACCGGTAAGGCCGACGCGCAGGCGGGCGCCGGGCGGCTCGGTCATCTGGCCGTAGATCAGGGCGCACTTGGATTTGGTGTAATCGTGCGGATCGATGACGCCGCTTTCCTGCATTTCCAGCCACAGGTCGTTGCCCTCGCGGGTGCGCTCGCCCACGCCCGCGAATACGGAAACGCCGCCGTGCTTCATGGCGATGTTGTTGATCAGCTCCATGATGATGACGGTCTTACCCACGCCCGCGCCGCCGAACAGACCGATCTTGCCGCCGCGGAGATAGGGCTCCAGCAGATCGATCACCTTGATGCCGGTCTCGAACATTTCAAGGCGCGTGGACTGATCTTCGAATGACGGCGCCTCGCGGTGAATCGGATAGAACTTCTTCGCATTGATCGGCCCCATCTTGTCCACGGGCTGGCCGATGACGTTGAGCACGCGCCCGAGCGTTTCCGGCCCGACCGGCACTTCCACCGGATGGCCGAGGCTTTCCGCCTTCATGCCGCGGACCAGGCCTTCGGTGGGCTGCAGCGCGATGGTGCGCACGCGGCCTTCGCCGATGTGCTGCTGCGCTTCGCAAATAATATCGATCGGCTGAGGCACGTCGAAGCCTTCGCTGGTGATGCGGATGGCGGTGTGAACCAGGGGAATTTGCCCCTCGGGAAATTCGCAGTCCACGGCGGGGCCGGAGACCTGGACTACTTTGCCCAATACTGCTGCACTGGTGGTTGCCATAAGATTCCTTTTACTCGGCGGACGCGCGCGCGCCGCTGACCACTTCGATAATTTCCTTGGTGATGGTGGCCTGGCGCACGCGGTTCATATTCAAAGTCAGAGTATCGATCACGTCGCCCGCATTGGAAGTGGCGGCCTCCATTGCCGTCATGCGCGCGGCATGCTCGGCCGCGGTCGATTCCAGTAACGCGCGATAGAATTCCATTTCGACGTAGCGTGGCAACAGTCCTAGCAGCATGATCGCGGGGGGCTGCTCAAAAATGTAATCGATTGCCGCCTGTTCCGCTTTCAGTTCTACCGGCAATACGCGCGACAGCGTGACCTTCTGGGTCATGATGCTCTTAAACTCATTGAAGAGCAGGTAGACCGCGTCGATTTGTCCCTTGCAGAACATATCCATAGCGCGTTGCGCGATGGGTATCGTTTCCTGGTAAGTGGGCTTGGCGGCCAATCCGATCTGGTCGCCCGAAATTTTAGCGTTGCGCTTGCGGAAGTAATCGCGGCCCTTGCGTCCGATCAGTTCCAGCGTCATTTCGGCGCCGCCATGCTCCGCCGGAAAGCGTACCGCGGCCTTGATGAGATTGGTATTGAACGCTCCCGCCAAGCCTTTATCGGCGGTCACCAGCACCAGCAGCACGCGTTTTTCGGGACGCTGCGCCAGCAAGCGGTTCTCACTCACGCGGTCGTCGCCGGCCGCAGCCGCGGCGACATTGGCAATCACTTTCCGCAGCGCGGCGGCGTAAGGCCGCGCGGCGATCACGCGATCTTGCGCACGGCGCAGTTTGGCCGCCGATACCATCTTCATGGCCTTGGTGATCTGCTGCGTGTTCTTTACCGAGCGGATACGCCGCCGGATATCGATCAAACTAGGCATGCGCGGCTACCGGCTGCTGCTCGTCCACAAAGCGCGTTTTGAACTCCTTGACGGCATCGGTGAGCTTGGCCTTCAAACCGTCGTCGAGAGCTTTCTTATCGCGGATCTCTTCGAAGATGGTGGGGTGGGCGTTTTCGATGAAACGATAGAACTCGTCTTCGAACTTGCGGCACCGGTCCATCGGGCAGATCGTCCAGAAAACCTTGCGTGCCGGCATAGATAATGGCGATTTGCTTTTCGAGCGGCAGCGGCGAATACTGGCCCTGCTTGAGAATCTCGGTCAAGTGCTTGCCGCGGTTGAGCTGCTGTTGCGAAGCCTTGTCCAGATCGGAGCCGAACTGCGCGAAGGCCGCCAGCGCGCGATATTGCGCCAGATCGAGCCGCAAGCTGCCGGCGATCTGCTTCATGGCCTTGGTCTGGGCGTTGCCGCCCACGCGGCTTACCGAGATACCGACGTTGATGGCGGGGCGCTGGCCCGGAATTGAACAGGTCGGCTTCGAGGAAAATCTGACCGTCGGTGATGGAGATGACGTTGGTGGGAATGTACGCCGAAACGTCGCCTGCCTGAGTTTCAATGAACGGCAGCGCGGTCAGCGAGCCGCCGCCGTTCTCCTCGATTCAGCTTGGCGGCGCGCTCCAGCAAGCGGCTGTGGAGATAGAACACGTCGCCCGGAAACGCCTCGCGGCCGGGCGGACGGCGCAAGCAGCAGCGAAATTTCGCGATAGGCCGCGGCGTGCTTCGAGAGATCGTCGTACACGCACAGCACGTGGCCGCCCTTGTCGCGGAAATACTCGCCGATGGCGCAGCCGGAGAACGGCGCCAGATACTGCATGGGCGCGGGATCGGAGGCCGACGCCGAAACGACGATGGTGTAATCCATGGCGCCGGCGTCCTCGAGCGTCTTCACCACCTGCGCTACGGTGGAACGCTTCTGCCCGATGGCGACATAGATGCAAATCATGTCGCCGCCCTTCTGATTGATGATGGTGTCGAGCGCGATGGCGGTCTTGCCGGTCTGGCGGTCGCCGATGATCAGCTCGCGCTGACCGCGGCCGATGGGGATCATGGCGTCGATCGCCTTGATGCCGGTCATCATCGGCTCTTTCACCGGTTGGCGATCGACCACGCCGGGCGCAATGCGTTCGATGGGATTGAAGTTGTCGGCATGAATCGGCCCCTTGCCGTCGATGGGCACGCCGAGCGCGTTCACCACGCGGCCGATCATGGCTTCGCCCACGGGCACCGACATGATTCGGCCGGTGCGCTTCACCTGGTCGCCTTCCTTGATTTCGGTGTAATCGCCGAGCAGCACCGAGCCGACCTGATCCTCTTCCAGGTTCATGGCGATGCCCGGCCACGTCGTGCGGAAACTCGATCAACTCGCCCGCCATAACCTTTTCCAGGCCATGCACGCGCGCGATGCCGTCGCCCACCGAGATCACCGAGCCGGTTTCGGAGACGTCGATCGTCTGCTCGTAGTGCTCAATCTCCTGGCGCAGGATACTGGTGATTTCGTCCGCTCTGATTCTGAGCCATAATTTTCCCCGTTACGTTTAATCTCGCCGCGCTCAACCGGCGGCCCAGCGATTCGAGCGATCCCGCGCACCGAACCGTCGTACATTGTGGAACCGACCTTCGCCACCACTCCGCCGATGAGCGATTCATCCACCGAATAAGCCGCGCGGATGCGCCTGCCCGTGAGTCTTTCCAGCTCGGCGTCGATCTGCGCGCGCTGCGCGTCGGCCAGAGCGCTGGCGGAAGCGATCTCCGCGCGAGTGTAACCCATGCGCTCATCGAGCACGATTTCAAACGTCGCCAGAATTTCTCCCAGCAACCCGATACGCCGTGCCCGATGAGCACCAGCAGGAAATTGCGCGAGATGCGCGAAAGCTTCAGAAGATCGGCGAGGCGGCCAATCAACGGCCTTCTTGCGGCTGCCGGCGATCGCGGGCGTGTGCAGCGCTTCCCGCAGATTCGCGCGATTGGTCGAGCGACGGACTTCAAAAGCGCGAAGCTCGCCGACGGCGTCCTGCGGGCTTCAGCGCGGACGCTTTCGCAGTGACTACGTCCGCAAGGGCATTCGCGTATCGCGCAGCTACGGCTGAAAGGGTCATCTTTTATTGTAGCAGGGCAGGCTGGAGCATGCCCTAGGCATAATGACTCGGGACGTCATATTCAGTTGGTTTGTGCGCTCGATGCAGCCGGTTGTTCGAGGTCCTTCAAGAAGCCGCGTACCAACGCCTCCTGCGTTTCGGGAGTCATGCGCGCTTGAATTTTCTGGGCGGCCAAAGTCACGGCCAAATCGGCCGAGTAGCGTTTTAACTCCAAACGCGCCAGCTTTCCGGCGGCGGCGATTTCCTGTTCCGCGTGCGTGCCCGGATCCTCGCCATATCGGCGGCGCTGCGCTCCGCAATGTGGCGCTGTTGCGACTCCATTTCCTTCTGCGATTCCTCGCGGAGCGCCGCGAGATCCGATTCCAGATTTGCCAACCGGCGGTCCACTTCCGCCATTTGCGCTTCGGCCTCTTTGCGCACACGCGCGGCTTCGACAATCTCCTGGCCGATCTTCTGAGATCGCGCGGCGAGAAACGGATCGCCGTATTTCCTGTACCAGATAGCCCAATCCCGCCGACGAGAATGGCGAAGTTCACCCACAGCAGGATCGATTCCAGAGTGGGGCTGAGGTGGGATTTGGTCTCTTTAGTCGCGCTTTCGCGCGCCGCTTCCTGCGCATACCGCCGGCGCGGCAATCATCAAAGCGGCCAACAGCAGCGTGGCCAGCATCCAGCGCTTCATGCCGCCTGCCGCCGCAGGATCGATTCCGCGATCTGATTTGCTAACGTCTCGCTGTCCTGCGCCAGACCGCTTTTGGCCGCTTCCAATTCATTCGCCAGATCGGCCCTGGCCTGCTTGATGGCCGCATCCGATTTGGCGCGGGCCTCGGCGATCTGCGCCGCCATCCGATCTTGCAATTCTTTGAATGCCTGCTCCTGCGCGTTGTAGATTTCGCCGCGGGCCGTATGCAGGCTCTGTTCATAGGCGGCGGTTTTCTCGGCCGCGCGCCGCAGGCTCTCTTCTCCCAATTTGCGCGCGCCTTCGGTGGCTTCGTAGCGTCGCTTGAGCGCCTTTTCAAGAGGCTTAAAGAAGACGAATTTCAGATAGTAATTGAGAAATAGAATCAGGATAAACGTGGGCACAGCTGTCAGCAGAAGCTCGCCCAACTGGTGAATAATCTTGTCCATGAGAGAACAGCGGAACCTACGGTATCTGTAAGAGATTTAGCGTATCATGTGGCGGAAACTAGCGTCAACCGGACGGCGATTCATCCGATTCATCGGTATTTCGCGGACAGGTACTTCCGGTATTCCTTTTGATACTCAACGCCATCGTCCTTCACGAGATCGCGTAGAGCACGCAAAACGGGAGAGAGTTCCTTCCGCCTTTGCGGTTTCGAGGGTGGCGAGGATCTGAGTTCCGGCATGTTACACCTATCATGACGGGTTGCGAGTGCATATGCAAACTCGGGCGCCGTGGTATGGGATACCCTACTGAAAACAGGCCGCTCGGGTTCCTCCCTCGATTACGCCGCCGATCTGGCCGGGGAACACGCCGATCAAGCGGCAACTTCCCTAACCGCCTGTCATCTCGATCAGTTGCTTTTCACTCAGAATCTTGACGCCCAGTTCCTGCGCCTTGGTCAACTTCGAGCCGGCGTCTTCGCCGGCCACCACGTAGCTGGTCTTCTTGCTGACGGCGCTACTGACTTTTCCGCCGGCGCTCTCGATGAGTCTGCTTCGCGTCCTCGCGGCTGAGCGTAGGCAGCGTTCCCGTCAACACGAACGTATACCCCGCCAGCGGCCCGGCCTTCGGCCGGGTGTCGCATGAGTAGAATTGCAGGCCCGCGGCGCGCAGGCGATCGACCAGCTCGCGATTTTGCGGCTCGCGGAAAAATTGGAAGATGCTTCTCGGCGACTTTGGGCCCCACTTCTTCCGCCTGCTGCAATTCCTCCACGTCGGCCGACTCAATCGCATCCATGCCGCCGAAATGTTCGGCCAGAAATACGGCCGTGCGCTCGCCCACGAAACGAATGCCCAGCGCGCTCAGCACCCGCGGCAGCGGATTGTTCTTCGAGTTTTCGATATTGCGAATCATGTTGCCGGCCGATTTCTCGCCCATGCGCTCCAGCGAAACCAGCGCTCCACGGTTAGATCGTAAAGATCGGCCACGCTCTTCACCATGCCGCGATCCACCAGTTGATCCACCAGCGCGTCGCCCACGCCATCGATGTTCATCACGCCGCGCGAGGCGAAGTGCAGAATCGATTCCTTCAGCCGCGCCGGGCAATTGGCGTTGATGCAGCGGCTGGCGACTTCGCCCTCTTCGCGGACCACGTTGCCGCCGCAAATGGGGCACTTCGCCGGCATATGAAACTGCATGCGCGGTTGCGGCCGTGCCTTTCCACGCGGACCACTTTCGGAATCACGTCGCCCGAGCGCTCGATCACCACCTCGTCGCCGATCTGCAAGACCCAGCCGCTCGATTTCGTCTTCGTTGTGCAGCGTGGCGCGCGCCACCGTGACGCCGCTCACTTCAACCGGTTTCAAATGCGCCACCGGCGTGAGCGCGCCCGTGCGGCCCACCTGCACGCCGATCGATTCCACCGTGGTCACCGCCTGCCGCGCGGCGTATTTATATGCGATGGCCCAGCGCGGCGCCTTGGCGGTGAACCCCAGCGCGCGCTGCTGCGGGACGGAATCGACCTTCACCACCACGCCATCGATCTCATAAGGCAGCTCCTCCCGGCGCGCGCCCCAGCGATTGCAAAACGCCAGCACCTCATCGATATTCGGCGCACAGCTTGCGCTCCGGATTCACTTTGAAGCCCATGCGCGGCCAGCTCTTCGAGCGATTCCCAGTGGCTTTCGCAGACGGGCTGCCCGTCCGACGAGCAAAAAGTAGGTGTAGTAATCCAGGCGGCGCGAGGCGGTGACCCTCGGCTCCAGCACGCGCAACGAACCCGCCGCCGCATTGCGCGGATTGGCGAATCGCGGAAAGCCCTTCTCATCGCGCTCGGCATTGAGCCGCTCGAAGGCGCGGCGGTTCAAGCACCGTCTCGCCGCGCACCTCAAATGCAGGCAGCTTGGTCTTCACGCGCAGCGGCAGCGAGCGGATGGTGCGCGCATTTTCGGTCACGTCTTCGCCGATGGTCCCATCGCCGCGCGTCATGGCTTGCGCAAAGCCGCCGTCGCGATAGTGCGCGGCCATCGAGAGCCCGTCCATCTTCAGCTCGGTGACGTAGCGGAACTCCTCGCCGCCCAGAAGGTCGCGCACGCGCCGGTCGAATTCGCGCAGCTCGGCTTCGTTGAGCGCGTTATCCAGGCTGAGCATCGGCGAGCTGTGGCGCACCTTGACGAATCCTTCGCGCGGCTTGCCGCCGACGCGCTGCGTGGGCGAATCGGGCGATGCAAGCTCCGGATGCTCAGTCTCCAGTTGCTGCCAGCCGCCGCATCAGCGCGTCGTATTCGGCGTCGGTGATCTGCGGCTGGTCGAGAACGTAATAGAGATGTTCGTGGCGGCGCAGTTCTTCGCGAAGCCGTTCTATTTCGCGCGCGGGATCTTTCATGCGTCTCTCATCTATAATGTAAAATCTAACGGGCGATCCGGGGAGGCAACCAATCACAGGCTACAGGAATACTGTCCTCATCTATAATCCTCGCGCGGGTAGATTAGGGCGGAAGGCCGCGCGTCTGCTCACGCGCGCCGTAGAGATCCTCACAGGAAACGGGCATACGGTTACGGTTGTTCCCACCACGGGCCCGAAAACCGCCGGCGCGATGGCGCGCGAGCACATCGCGCGCGGCGCCGATCTGATCATTGCCGCCGGCGGCGATGGCACCATCAATGAAGTGGCCGACGGCATGATTCATTCCCACGTTCCTTTGGGCATTCTTCCCGCCGGAACCGCCAACGTGCTCGCGACGGAAATCGGATTGGGCTGCAAACTGGAGCGCGCCGCGGAGAAGATGGAAGAGTGCCGAGCCGCACCGCATCTCCGCCGGCCATCTGGCCGTGCGGCACGAGGGAGCGTTTCGCGGTATTTTCTGCTCATGGCGGGCGCCGGACTGGACGCGCATGTCGCCTACAAGTGAGCGCTCCGCTTAAAGCGCGCGTCGGCAAGTTGGCCTACTGGCTGGCCGGGTGGCGCGTGCTCGGCCGCGATTTGCCGCGAGTTCAACGTCGAAGCCAATGGCGTGAAACGCCTTCTGCTCGTTCGCGCTGCTGAGTAAAGTGCGGAATTATGGCGGCGATTTCGCGATTGCCCAGGACGTGACTCTGTTCGACGATGAATTCGAGATGGTGCTGTTCGAGGGCCGCTCTCACTTTCCGCTATCTGAAATACTTCTGCGGCGCTGATGTGAATCGCCAGCGCGGAATGAAGGGCGTTACTGTCGTGCGCACCGCCGAAGCTCTCTTTCGCGGCCCTGGCGACGTGCAGGTGTATACTCAGATCGATGGCGAAGTCGCGGGCCACTTACCCGCCCAGGTGCGAGTCGTGCCGGACGCATTGACTTTAATGATCCCGGAGAGGTACGCCAAATCCGCATTGCGGTGACGGATGCGGCGCCTGAAGACGAAGCTCAGGCGAACTCCCGGCGACGATGCCCCGTAA
The DNA here is from genome assembly GCA_963723015.1 of Bryobacterales bacterium. Taxonomy (GTDB): domain Bacteria; phylum Acidobacteriota; class Terriglobia; order Bryobacterales; family Bryobacteraceae; genus PALSA-243. Next base: position 212,892 of record CAVRPF010000023.1, on the reverse strand, counting down.
ACTTAGGCCCCGCCGCGATCCAAACGGCGCGCGCCTGATCGGATTTCCACTCAACCATTTGCCCGGTTCCGGCGTCTAATTAGCGATACTAAGGAACGGAGGTATTCGCGTGCGCCCGCTGCCGGCGGTGATTTTCGCTCTATTTTTGACCGCCTGCTCCCGGCCGGGGCCACCGGTCGCCCAAGCCGCCGTTCCCAAACCGGCCGATACGCCGCCCGCCAAGCGCGAGGTACGGATTACCGGAACCATTCAGGCCGTCCGCTCCTCCAAAATTCTAATTCCCGCCATCTATGGCCAAGGCGGCGCGCTCACGCTCACCCATCTGATTCCCAACGGCTCCAAAGTCAAGGTAGGCGACCTGATCGCCGCCTTCGACCCCACCCAGCAAATGGATAATGCCCGCGATGCCCAGGCTAAATTTGACGATCTGAGCCATCAGGTGGACCAAAAGCGCGCCCAAAATAACGCCGATGCCGCCAAACGCGATTCCGACTTGAAGCAGGCCGAAGCCGACCTTGCCAAGGCCGAAATCGAGCTGAAGAAAGGCCCGCTGCTAAGCGAAATCGATCGCCTCAAGAACGAAGAAAAAGCCGCGATCGCCCACACCCATGTCGAAAGCCTTAAGAAATCCAACGCCCTTCACGATCAGGCCGACGCCGCCGTCTCTGCGCATTCTCGAGCTGCAGCGCGACCGCCAGAAGGTAACTCTGGAGCGCACCCAGAACAACATCAATTTGCTCACCATCAAGGCGACTCTCGCCGGCATGGTCGCGCACCAAAACGTTTTTCGCGCCAATACTCTTGGCCACCCGCAGGAAGGCGACCAGTTGTTTCGCGGGCAGGCGCTGCTCAGCATTTTCGATCCTACGGAAATGTCGGTGGTGTGCTCGGTGGGCGAGCCCGATGGCGCCGCTCTAACGCCCGGCACGCGGGCCACGGTCCGCCTGGACGCGTATCCGGATCTGGTGATCCCAGCGCACCTCGAATTCGCCAGCCCGGTGGCGTCTTCCGCGCTCGGCAGCCCCATCAAGAATTTCACCGCCGTGTTCCGGCTCGATAAGACCGACCCGCATCTTCTTCCCGATCTCTCCGCGGCCGTGGTGGAGGAGCCGCCGGCAGGCCCCGAGTGAGAGTGCGCCAAATGAAATTTCGCTGGAAGAAGGCTGCGTCCCTGGATTTCATTCCTGCTTTTCCTGCTTCTGGCCGGCGGGGCGGCCGCCGGAGTTTACCGCTACCGCCAGGCCCAGACCGCTGTGAACCTTCCGGTCGCGGCCGCGCGGCAAGGCGATTTTTCGGTAATCATCCGCTGCCGCGGAGAGCTCCACGCGCGCCGCTCCGTGGCGATTTACGCGCCCATCGTGCCCGCGTTCGCATCGCCTGGCTGGCGGCTTCCGGCGAGCCGGTGAAGGCGGGCGATACCGTGATCAAGTTCGATTCCAGCGCCTCCGAGCAGCAGCTCATGCAAAAGGAAGCGGCGCTGCGCCAGGCCCAGGCCACGCTCGATCAGTACGTCGCGCAATCCCGCACCACCGCCGAACAGGATAAGAGCGATTTCGCCGACACACAGTTCAACGTCGAAAAGGCCCGGCTGGAAGCCTCGAAAACCGAGATCGTCAGCAAGATCCAGAGCGAAGAAGACAAGATCGATCTGGGAATGGCGCAGGAGAAGTCCAAAGTGCAGCAGGCTACCGTCGAGCTGCACCAGGTTCCGACCGCGCCAAAATCGCTTCCCTCACGCGTCTCCGCGATCAGGCGCAAGCCGACGTGGAGCTCACCAAATCGCGTATTGCGCAGATGGAAATCAAGTCGCCCCTGCAGCGGCTTTCTGGTTTTTCTGCCCAACTATTCGCAAGGCTTCAACGCCAAGCCGTTCAAGGTCGGCGATACCGTGGGCGCGGGTCAGCCGATCGGCGAAATTCCCGATCTGAGCACGCTCGAACTCGACGCCAAAGTGGAAGAGATCGATCGCGGCCGGATCGCCGTCGGCCAGGCCGCGCAGGTCCACGTCGATTCGCTTCCCGAGCTTCCCTTGCCGGCCAAAGTGGATCAAATCTCGCTGCTAGCCGAACAGGGTTTCGAATTCCCGCCGACTCGCAACTTCCACGCATACGCCGCCTTGATCCATCCCGATCCGCGCCTTCGCTCCGGAATGAATGGCGGTCTGGACATCGTCGTCGATCGCGTTCCCAAGGCCATCAGCATTCCGGCGAAAGCGATCTTCACGCGCGACGGCAAGCCGATTGTCTATCTGGCGGACCACGGCCATTACAAAGCCAAGGAGGTTCAGGTGCTGGCCCGCAATCCCGATGAAGTCGCGGTTTCGGGCATCGCTCCCGGTTCCATGGTGGCGCTGGTGGACGCGGAGAAGAAGGAGAAGAAGTGATGCATTTTGTGGGGCAGGTTGATAACCTGTGGCCGATTGTTAATCGACCTCGCTGGACTTGGCGCGGATTCGCAGAGCGGCAGGTTAACAACCTGCCCATAAAAGGAAGCAGCGCATATGACCAGACGGCGAACCATCAAACGCATTCTGGTGTTTCTCGGCCTGTTGGCGGTAGTAGGCGCCGCCGGGACCTGGGGCGCTCTGCACATATCCAAAGCCGCTACAACCGCGATCGCGCCCAAGGCCGAGATCCCAACCACGCGCGTTAAAAAAGGCAAGGTGATCATCACGGTCGCGGCGCGCGGCGAGCTACAGGGCGGCAACTCCGAAACGCTTGGTCGCGCCCATGGCTGGCGTCGATACGCTGACCATCACTAAACTCCGCGAGCCTGGAGAACTGGTCGCCGCCGGCGATACGGTGGTGGAGTTCGATACCACGCAGCAGGAATATAATCTCCGCGAAGCGCAGGCCGATCAAGCCGAAGCCGAGCAGCAGGTGATTCAAGCCCAAGCCACCAGCAATGCCACTCAGGAAGAGACCCAGATGGCATACCTGCAGGCACAGTCCGACGTGAAACTTGCGGAGCTGGAAGTGCGCCGCAATCCGCTGCTGCCCACCATCGTTGCCCGCCAGAACGATCTGGCCGTGGAAGCCGCCAAAAACCGCCTGCATCAAGCCGAGCAGGACCTGGTCAACAAAAAGGCCAATGCCGAAGCCGGCATCGTTATCCAACAAGCCGCGCTCAATAAGGCCAAGGTCACCGTAGCTTCCAATCAACGCATCATCGACAGCATGACGCTGAAGGCCAAGAGCGGCGGCTATGTCAATATTCTTCCCAATACCTTCAGCTCCGGGATTATCTTTTGGGGGATGCAGTTGCTCCCGTTTCAGCTTGGCGATACGGCGCGCCCGGGCATGGCGGTGGCGCAGATTCCCGATATGAAGAACTGGGAGGTCAGCGCGAATGTGGGAGAGCTCGACCGCGGCCATCTGTCGCAAGGACAGAAGGTCAGCGTCGGCGGTGGTGGCCCTCGCCGGCAAATCCTTCGCCGGCCACGTTAAGAACATCGGCGGAACTACCGGCTCGCCGTGGGATCGCCATTTCGAAGCCCGCATCGCTCTCGATCAACCGGGCCCCGAGCTGCGCCCCGGCATGACCTCCAATCTGGTGATCACCGTGGAAACCATCGAAGACGCCACCTGGGTTCCCTCGCAGGCGCTCTTCGATAGCGATGGGCGCAACTTCGTCTACCTGCAGACCCCGCGCGGCTTCATGCCGCACGATGTGACGCTGGTCCGCAGCAGTGAGAGCCAGGCCGTCCTCAAGGGAATCAAAGAGGGCGAAGTGGTTGCGATGTCTAATCCCGACGCGCAAACCAAGTCCGCAACGCAACAGCAGGGCGCAATGGGCGCCCTCCAAAAATAATGATCATTGCTTCCGATTTAGGCCAGGCGTTTGGGAACCTTCGCGCGCAGAAGACTCGCACGCTGCTCACCGCTCTCGGCATCGTATTCGGCGTCGGCTCGGTGATCGGGATGCTCGCCATCGGGGCCGGCGCGCGCGAGGAGTCGCTTCGCTTTATCGAACAGCTCGGCGTGCGCAATATTCTGATCGACTCGCGTCCGGCCACCAGCCAGGAGGAGCTGCAACAGCGCCGCCGCTCTTCGCCGGGACTCTCCGACCGCGATGCGCGCATCCTCCAGGCCAATATTGAAGATCTCGAGATCCTCTCGGCGCGGCGGTCCCTGCATCCCGCCCGCGTGCTTCCCAAACCCTCGCGCGAGATGCCGGAGCTGTACGGCGTTCGGCCCGCGTACAGCATCATTCACGGCTTGCATCTGGCTGAGGGCAAATTCTTCGACGAAGCCGACGATGCGGCCAGCGCTACGGTTTGCGTCCTCGGCGAGAGCGCCAAGGTCAACCTGCTTGGCTACGCTCCCGCGGTGGGCAAATTCGTCAAAGTGAACGACGCCTGGCTGGAGGTGGTGGGCGTGCTGCACGAGCAGCTCATGGCGGGCTCGCAAAATTCCGGCGGCGCCATGCAGGATATCAATAACATCGTCTACATTCCCATCAACACGTTTCAATATCGTTTCTGGGACCAGAGCAGCGGATTGAAAGACGATCTGGATGGCATCGAACTGCGGCTCAAACCGGACGCCGATAGCATCGAGGCCGCCAAAGTCGTGACGGCGGTTCTGAATTCCACGCATCACAATGTTCAGGATTTCACCGTCACCATTCCCGCGGCGCTGCTGGCGCAGCAAAAACGAACGCAGACCATCTTCACGTACGTGATGGTCGCGATTGCCGCGATCTCGCTGCTGGTAGGCGGAATCGGCATCATGAATATCGTGCTGGCGACGGTGCTGGAGCGCACGCGCGAGATCGGCATTCGCCGGTCCATCGGCGCGCGCCGCCTGGATATTGTGCGCCAGTTCCTGACGGAATCGGTGCTGATTTCGGTGGGCGGCGGACTCCTGGGCATTGCGTTTGGATTTTTTCTGGCGTGGCTAATCGCGCAGACCGCCGAATGGAAGACGATCGTCACAACGGCCTCGGTGATCATCGCGTTCGGCGTGTCCGTGGTGGTGGGCGTAGTGTTTGGAATCTATCCCGCGGTCAAGGCTTCGCAGATCAATCCGATCGATGCGCTACGGTACGAGTGAGTGCCAAGTGCAATGCTGTTCGTTTGAGCCCATCAAGGGAATCCCAATGCCCAATACAATCTCGGCGTAATGCATTTCCAAGGCCTCGGAGTATCGAAGAATATCGAAGAGGGCATGAAATGGTGGCGTCGCGCCGCCGCCCACGGACATGCCGAAGCAACACACAATCTCGTTGTCGTCACACGTAGCAGACTCTAAACTGACCAGAGAAAGGCAGGACGGCTTGCGTCCCCGTTTCAGAAACGGTAAGTTCTGAGACCGCACAGATCCTCACAAAAACCAGGGCTTCGGAATCTCAAAAGTCTGTCGCAAAATGAAAACGGCGTTCGCGACTCTAAAGGGGCCAGCGCTGTCCGCGCAGCCGCATGATGCCGCCACGGAGATCACATGAGCGAGCCGCTTCCGAGAGCATGTCGGTCGCATGGTCTCGCCGCAACTTTTCTTCGATTCACTCGATTTGGGTCCCGAATGGCGCCATGCCCTGTGTGAGGACGGTCTTTGGAAACTCGCCGGAGCCACAGATCATGAATGAGCCGAAATCTTTGTACCAATCGCCATCGGGCGCCGATGGGCCAGCGTTCACCCAATCCTGCAAGCGCCGAAGATCCAGGAGCGAAATCCGACGCTCCTCTACGCGAGCAAGGATGTGCTCCCATACGGGCCGCGGAAGACTAGAGAATCGTATCTTCGGCAATTGCATCGGTCCCGAAGATTGCGCGGATCAGGTCCTTCCCCGCTTCGCCCTTTCGCTGGGCATCGTCCTCAGCCATGAAACGGCGATAGGTTGCATTGAGGTTCTTGCGTGCTGCAGCCTCAGCTTCCACTCCACGTTGGGCGAGCACAACTAGGGCGCGGCTCATCGTCAGATGTTTCTTCCTTGCCACACGCTCGACCTCAATTGCCAACTCGGTCGGCATGGTGACGCTCTGGCGAACGGATATCGCTGTTCGAGTTCGTGCTCTGGACGGCCTTTTCATATCTGTATGGTATCAAGCGCACCAGCCTGGTGCACCTTGCGCCTGGACGCCATCCATCGGCGGCAATCCACCCGGGCGGCTTCTTCGGCATTTAACCGATTGACGTCTTCCCAGTCTGAATCGCAGTTCGTCACTCCCAAACTTGACAACTGAGTATCTGTTGCGCGCACCGACGTCCTCGACTCGACCGGCGCCGGTCCGATCACAGACCCGGCGCTATGAACGACTCGACTTATACATAGCCCGCAGCATGCTTCTCCCATACTGCTCATCCGTCAATCCTTCGATCGCGGCATCCGGAAACGGCTCCAGCGAGCGGAAGTATGCCGCGATCTCGCGAAATAATTCCACCCGCGCCGTCGGCTCGTAGCCATCGCGCTGCGACACCCCGCGCACCGCGATCGGCAGCGCTTCCGGTCCCGGCATCATGAATATCGTGCTGGCGACGGTGCTGGAGCGCACGCGCGAGATCGGCATTCGCCGGTCGATCGGCGCGCGCCGCCTGGATATTGTGCGCCAGTTCCTGACGGAATCGGTGCTGATTTCGGTGGGCGGCGGACTCCTGGGCATTGCGTTTGGATTTTTTCTGGCGTGGCTAATCGCGCAGACCGCGGAATGGAAGACGATCGTCACAACCGCCTCGGTGATCATCGCGTTCGGCGTGTCCGTGGTGGTGGGCGTAGTGTTTGGAGTCTATCCGGCGGTCAAGGCTTCGCAGATCAATCCGATCGATGCGCTAAGGTACGAGTGAAGTGTGCGTGTGCCTGATGGCATGATGAGATCGACACCGCCGCTTTGAGCGTGAAAGAGGTTCCGGCGCGGATGTGACCATGTAATAGGGACGGTCGATCGACGGCGAATCCGGTCTGGAAGTTTCTAGACAAATTACGCGCCGAGAGGATTCCAAACTGAGGAAAGGTCGAGCGCAAAACCGGCCACCGGCCCTTCGCCGGCAATGGAATCGATGCCGGTCCGAATTTCGGCATCGCTCTGGTTTGGACGATAGATCGCGACCGAGCGGTGATCCGGATCGATCAGCCAGCCCAACTGCGCGCCATTCGCAATCCACTCGCGCATCTTCTCCCTGACAATACGCGGGCGGTCCGTTGAGGATTGCAACTCGATCACAAAGTCGGGGCCCAGATGCCAATATTTTTCGCGGCCGGCCGGATCGAGTTGCGCAATGCGGCTCTTCATAGTCCAGGCGGTATCGGGGGAACGACGAGCGCCGTTGGGGAGCACAAAACCTGTAGACGAATCGCAGCCGATACCGAGGCCGTCCCGCTTCGCCCATGCGCGCAATTGGCCCAATATTTCCGCGCCTCGCGCACCGGTCAAACTGTACGTGGGCGGCATAACAATGATTTCACCTTCCGCGGTCATCTCGAAGAAGAGGTCGGGATGTTCGGCGCAGAACGCGGCGAACTCCTCGTCGGTCATGGGATGAGCGCTCAGAGTCGCAGGCAGGAATGCGTCATCGATGACCAATGTCATGGACCCAGTGTAACGCGGCATAGCGGGGCATGTTCCCCTTCCGCAATCCGGCTCCAGGGCAGTCATCGACCATGCGTCAAGATGGTAGATCTGGACGATCTCGCTGTTCGAGCGACAATCGACACGTGTTGATGGATCTTTTTTCGGTCACTATATTGATATTGCGGTGTTCTCTGGAAAAATGAGGCCGACCAGGAAGGCATAACGATTGTGAATCCCGTTGACCCTGTCTCCAGTTCACCGCGATCACCGGACCGGCTTTCTGGGGCCCCGTTCTGGAATCTGATCGCAAAAACCCTCGCGGCCGATCGTCATGATGGGCGTGCAGGGACCAGGTACTTGAAGGCTGCGGCAACGGTAGCCGCGATCACCGGAGTAGGGATCTTGCTGGATTTGCGCGTTGCGCCGACTAATCTGGCGATGCTCTATCTGCTGGCAGTTGTCTTGGCCTCTTTCAAATGGGGCTTGGGTCCAGCGCTGATGTCCTCATTGATCAGCACGCTGGCATTCGATTACCTGTTCATTCCTCCTTACCGAAGCTTTGCGGTCACTGACGCGTGGTATCTGATAACAGCGATCACATTAATGTGCGTCGCACTCCTGATTTCGTTTCTGGCCAATGCTGTACGGGAACAGGCGACGGCGGCTAACCGCCGCGAAGCCCATACCGCCGCGCTGTATTCGCTGACGCTGTCGCTAGGCGCCGCGCGTCGTCCGGAGGATGTCCTCAAATCCGCCGCCGACCATATCAGGGCAAATTTCGGATGGGATGTCGCCTTTCTCCTATCCACTCAAACCGGAGAGCTGGTCAAGGCATTGGAACCACCGGGAATGAGTCTTGACGCGGCCGCCCGGGCCACCGCCGAACAGGTACTCCAGCTTGCCGCTCGCGAGGGCGATAGTCCTCGCGAACGTCAATTTCTGCTTCTGAAAACGGCCACGGGAGCGATTGGCGTGATGGTGTTATTGGCGGTCCATTCTCACTATCGGGACTTGGATGCGCCGATCTTGCAGGCAGTCGCAGCGCAGGTGGCATCCGCCATCCAACGGGCGAAACTGGAGGACAGGGCTCGCGAGACGGAGGTGCTCCGCAAGGCGGAGGAATTGCAGCGCACTCTTCTCAACTCGGTATCACACAGCTTACGAGCGCCCTTGGCCGCCATCTTGAGCGCGCTCAATCCAATCGCGGAAGCCGCCGCGGGTCCGGCAGTTCTCGAGTTGGCGCGCATCGCCCAAGGCGAAGCCTTCCGGCTGGACGCTCTGATCGGCAACTTGCTCGGTATGTCGCGGCTGGAAGCGGGCGCATTGAAAGTCAGGCGCGAGCCACACGATATTCAGGACGTAATCGGATCCGCATTGCGCGAGTTGCAGAATCCGCAGGGCCGGAAAATCGTGGTTGAGGTCCAACCCGATCTCCCGCTGGTCCGGATCGACTTTCTCCTGATAGTAAACGTGCTCGTGAATTTGCTCGACAACGCCATCAAGTACTCGCCTGCAGAGTCGCCGGTTAATATCGACGCTCACGTTACCGGCAATGAAATCGAGCTTCGAATTTCCGATCGCGGCATCGGTGTTCCGATTGCAGAACGTGAAGTGATTTTTGGAAAATTCGCCCGGGGTTCAGGCACGAGCCAAACCCCTGGCATCGGCTTGGGACTACCAATCTCAAAAGGCTTTGTGGAGGCCCACGAAGGCAGAATCTGGGTGGAAGACCGCCCTGGTGGAGGTAGCATTTTCTGCTTTACGTTACCGCTGTTCAATGCCTTACACCATGTCACGGCCACGGTTGATGCGCCATGACCAATACCGGAGGCACGATCCTCGTGGTTGAGGATGAAATCGGCATCCGGCGCATCCTGAAAGTGTGCCTGACTTCTGCGGGATTCGTCGTGCATGAATCGGCATCAGGTCACGAAGGGCTCAGGGCAGTTGCCGAAATCCAGCCCGATCTGGTCTTGTTGGATCTCGGATTGCCTGACATGGACGGCTCAAAGGTCGTCGCGAGAATTCGTGAGTCCAATCAATGCCCCATCCTGATTCTCTCCATCCGTGACCAGGAGTCGGACAAAGTGACCGCGCTCGATGCGGGCGCCGACGATTATCTGACGAAGCCGTTTGGTAATCGGGAACTACTTGCTCGAATACGCGCGGTTCTGCGTCGCGGCCGCGGCGAGGCGTTGATCACCAATCTCAAGTGTGGCGCCTTCACCATCGACGCGGCGCATCACGCAGCACAAGTGGCGGACAAACCCGTTCGGCTTACCCGCACCGAATATACATTACTCAAATCACTCGTGCAGCGTCAGGGGAATATTGCGACGCATCGTCAACTCGTGCGTGAGGTGTGGGGCGGCCTGTGCAACGAACATGCTTTGCACGTGCTCCACGTTACCATTAGCAACCTCAGGCGAAAGATCGAACGCGATCCTCTACGGCCGAAGTTCATTCTCACCGACCCAGGCGTAGGTTATCGCATTGAAACGGGTGGATAGTGTCTGGCCTTGCAGGGACGCCACGTGAGGGGTGCTCCAAGCGGGCAAGATTCTTGAGAGTTTTTTGAGGCGCCAGCCATTACGCTGAGAATTAGACAAAAACAGTAGAGGAGAGAGGGCATGTCCACCGTTCTGTTTGCCGAGGACGCGGAGATCGTGCGTGAGCTATTCTGTGGGGTTTTGCGAGACTCCGGGTATAATGTCTTGGAAGCTGAAGACGGCGCCAAGGCACTTTCGGTTGCCCGCCGTCATCCGGGTCCGATTCACCTCCTGATCACGGATATCTTAATGCCACGGATGGGAGGACTGGAATTGCGCCGGGCGATCAGGGCGTGCCATCCGGAGACCCGCGTATTATTCATCTCGGGGTACTCCGAAGATGCGCTGGATACGGGTGACTGTTTCCTGCAGAAACCGTTTACTCCCATTACGTTGGTAGCCAGAGTGAACGACATATTGCAGGCGAGCGAAGCGCCGCGCGGATTTGCCCTGAGCAGCGAAGGCGTGAAACGCGATAACCGATTGGGCAGGGTCGCGGGTCATCGATGACCAATGCCATGGACCCAGTCTAATTCGGGTATGCGGTAATACCCGCTCAGCTTCCGCAATCCGGCTCGGGCAGCGCCTGGCTCGGCACACTCAGCGGCGGCAGCGACTGTTGCGCCAACATGGAATTCAACTGCGGCAAATCTTGAGCGCGCAGACCGTTCCAGCGCGCCAACGCGGCGCGGGTATCCTGGCACATGCCGCTGAAGGTCTCGACGATCTCGCTGGCCGGCGGCGCGTCGGCCTGATCCACCGCGATCATCAAGCGCGTGAGGTCGCGGTTCATCGGGCCCAGTCCCGCCGGCGGCCCGGCGGCATCCGTCAACCCTTGCGCCTTCTGATCCATCGCTTGCGCCGCGGCCAGCGTCTCGGGCGATTTGCCGGACTGCTTGAGCGTTGCCACGCGGTCCGCCAGCTCTTTGCGCAGTTGCGCCGCCTGATTGTAGCCCTGGTAAGTGGCTTTCATGCCGGCTGCGATTTTTTGCGCCAGATCGAGTTGGCGCTGCAGCTCTTGCGCCGAATAGCTCAACCGCGGGTCGAGCTTCACGGTTATCGGCTGCCGGTAGGTTTGGCCTCCCACATTCAGCCGGATCTCATATTGACCGGGCACGACCATGGGGCCCTGCGGCTCGTGCCACGGTGTGTTGTGCGGAATCGCGTGATCGGCCAGCGTGTACTCGAAGTAGTTCACGTGGATGCCGTAGTAGGTATAGAGAAGCTGTTCGGGATCGGGATAGCGCAGATCCCATACGAACCGATTCAGGCCCGCATTTTTTGGCAGCAAGGGCGCGGGCGCCAGCCAGACATCGGGCACGTTCACCTTGTACGCGAGGCCGGTCGCGCCGCTACTCGAATACTGGCGCACCAGCTTGCCGGCGGAATCGTAAACCTCGAGCCGGATATCGCCTGGCGGCGGCGATTTCAAATAATAATCGATAATCGCTCCATCGGGCGGATTCTCCGCGGCGGCGACATCGGGATTCAGGGGCGTGTCGGTATAGGCGTCCCACTGCATGCGAATCGCCGGGGCCGGCGCAAAAAGGTACGCGTTCGACGACGCGATCTGCGATGCCTTGTCCGTCAGCTCGCGCAGCGGGCTGAGGTCGTCGATCGCCCACAGGGCGCGCCCGAACGTAGCTACGATCAAATCGTTCTGCTCGATTGCGAGATCGCGGCAGGAGGCGGCGGGCAGGTTCAGCTCCAGCGATTGCCACTGATCGCCGCCATTGAAAGAAACGAAAACACCGCTATCGAGCGCGGCGAAGACCAGATTGCGATTCCCGGGATCCTCGCGCACGGCGTGCGCCGCGCTATTGGGCAGACCGGCATTGACCAGCTTCCAGTTTTGGCCGTAATCGCCGGTGCGGTAAATGCGCGGCGGTGCGTTGGCAGCGCCGCCGCGTCCGCCGCCTCCGCCGCGGCGCCGACGAGGACGAACGCGCGCGCGGGATCGCTCGGTGACGCTTCGATATTGGAGACGCGATCCCGCTCCGAGATCCGCCGGCGCGACGTTCTTCCAGTTCGCGCCGCCGTCGCGCGTGAGTTGGATGCGGCCATTGCTGGTTCCGGCCCAGATTTCTTTTGCGTCCTTGGTCGAAAATGCGAGCGAGCTGATGGCGGGTCCGCCGCCTCGGCCGCCCCGCCCGGGGCCAGTCGGTGCGGCCGCTTCACCGCTTGCGGCGTCGCCGTGAGATCGGGGCTGGCCGTCTCCCAGTGCATGCCCTTATCGTGCGTAGCCAGTAAGTATTGCGTCGCCAGATAAAACGTTTGCGGATCGAGCGGCGAAAATCCCATCGGCGGCGAACCGCTCTCGCGATATTTAGGATTGCGCTCGAAGACGTGCTGCGTCTGGCCCGTGATCTTGTTGACGCGCAGGATCGATCCGTACCAGCCGGTAGCGTAGAGATAATTCGGGTCGGCAGGATCGGGCGTGATGCGCGCCGTCTCAAAGCCGTTGGTGGTGTACCAGTCGCGATAAGTGATCTGGCCGCCGCGCCCGAAAATGGGCGTAGCGACGGTGCCGCTATCCTGCTGCGCCGAGTACATAAAGAAGGGAAATCCGTGGTCGGTGGTGACGTTGTACATCTGGCCGGTGGGCTGGTTGAACCATGTGGTCCAGGTGCGGCCCGCGTCCATGCTGATCTCCGTGCCCTGGTCCACAGCCAGGATCATGTACTTGTCGTCGGTGGGATCGATCCACACGTAATTGAAATCGGCGCCGCTGGGCGCGCCCACGTACGATTCCCACGTCTTCCCGGCGTCGGTGGAGCGATACAGCGATGTCTGCGTGGCGAAAAGGATATTGGCGTCGCGCGGATCTACGGTGACGTCGTGGAACTGCCCGCCGCCGATCAACCGCGGATCGTCGCTGGCGCGGGTCCAATGCGCGCCGCCATCGTCGGAGCGGAACATGCCTTGCGCCACATAATCGTAGACGCGCTCGCCTTTGCTGCCCGGCGCCACCGCCAGCGCAATGGTTCCGAAATTTCCGCCGGGCAGGCCATCGGGACTCGTCTTTTTCCAGGTGACGCCCTCATCGGTGGAGCGATAGATTTGCGAATCGGTGGCGGGGGTGGTCACCGGCGGAGCGCCGCGTCCGCCACCACCACCGCCCGCGCCGCCGCGTCCACCCGCGCCAGCGGGCCGCGTGCCCGCATAAACGTTGGCCGGATTGTCGGGATCGAATACCAGCCAGACCGCGCCCACTTGCGCATCCGGCAGCGTCGAATTCCAAGTCTTGCCGCCATCGGTGGTGCGGACTACGCCGCTGTCGCCGGCTGCAGCCATCACCAGATCGGGATTGTGCGGATCGATCACGATTGAGCTCACCGCATGGCCCGTCAGTGCGACCTGGTCCCAGTGCCCGCCGCCATCGGTTGAGCGGTAGAGTCCCGCCGTGGGTCCGCCGCCCGAGGCGCCCACGTACACGGTTTCAGGACGCGATGGCGCGACGGCCACAGCCCCGATTCCCGTGAGCCGCACAGAATCGCTGACGCACGTCCACACCTGGCCGCCATCCGTCGTCTTCCACACGCCGCTGCCGGCCGTGCCGACATAGTAGACCGCTGGGTTGCCGGGCACTCCGGACGCCATGGTAGCCTTACCGCCGCGGAAAGGACCTATGAGCCGCCAGCGCATGCCGGCGTAAAGATTGGGATCGACCGGTTGCGCCCGTAGGACACCGGGAACCGCCGCCGCGGCTGCCAGCAGTACGAGCGGAAGAACGGGAAACTTGATCATGATCGTAGTGTATCCTTCGATCTGCGATGCCACTGCAACTCTGGCTTATCCGCCACGGCGAAACCGAATGGAGCCTTTCCGGCGCGCACACCAGCCGCACCGACGTACCGCTCACGGCGGCCGGCCGCGACAGGGCGGCCGCAATCGGGCGCTACCTTGCCGGACAGTCGTTCGCCCTCGTGCTCGCCAGTCCGATGGCGCGCGCGCTCGACACCTGCCGCCTGGCTGGATTGGGCGGTGTCGCGCAAATCGACCCGGACCTTCGCGAATGGGATTACGGCGATTATGAAGGCCTCACCACCGAGGCCATCCGCAGGGATCGTCCCGGTTGGTCGCTATGGCGGGACGGCGCGCCGAACGGTGAAAGCATCGATGGGGCAGCCGCGCGCGCGCAGGCCGCGATCACGCGTTCTCTCGGAGCTCCGGGCGATGTCGCGCTCTTCGCGCACGGCCACATTCTGCGTATTCTGGCGGCGTGCTGGCTGGGATTGCCGCCGGATGGCGGGAGGCTCTTCGCACTGTCCACTGGGACCGTGAGCACGCTTGGCTACGAGCGCGAAACGCGCGTGCTCACGCGCTGGAATCTTTCGCTTTCGGCGTAATCAGCCCTACCCGCGCCGGTTTGGCGCCCTCCGCCACTTTCGCGGTCTTACACACAAGCTGTAGCGAGGCTACTGCCGCGACCACCCGCGTGAGCGACCGATGCGCATCCGGGCCGATCAGCACGGCCACGCCCGGCGAGGCCAGAAAGATCTCCAACACACGGATTCGTTCCATGCCCTGCTGAAATGTGACGACCAGTTCTTCGTCGTCCTTCAGCTGCTTCTGCATCGCGGCGATCTGGCCCAGGATTACGCTGCCACTGGCATCGGCGGCCGCGGACGGCTGTTCCTTCGGGGTTGGAGCGGTGGCCGAGAGCAAAGCCTGCTGGGCAATCTGCTTGGTTAGATCGGTGAAGGCCACGGGAATTGATGCCTTGATGCTATCACGCGGCGACCCGAAATGTGCGGCTCGCTGCCATCCGCTGTATCCACGCCTGCCTGCTGCGTTATCCCGGAGCGCATTACCGCGCTACAAAAGCGTCAAGATCGACGTATGCCTCTTTCGCCTCAGGCCGCTTCTGGCCGGTGGCGCGCAAGAGCACCAGGTGGCGCCCCGGTTCTAAACAGCAGAATTTCGTCCGCGCTTGCCACTGAACGGTGGGCGAATAGAGGTCGAGGCTGTGGACCACGCCGTCGATTTCGATCTGCGCGATGCCGCGATTGAATGCCTTGGTATAGACATAGGTCAGCGATGTTCCTTGGAAGGCGAAAACGGCTTGCGCCCCGGGTTTATCGGAATAGCTGACGGTGTGGTGGTATGGTCCGGCGAATCCCCGGCTTCGTGTCCAGGGTCCGCGAAAGCGCAGCGCGGGATCAAAGTCGTCGTAGACGCCGGGCGAAACCAGCGCGGGCGGTAAATTTGGCAGCCAGGCCTCGAGCGCTGGGCCGCTGAGCGATTCGCAGGCGGGAATGATTCGAGCCGCGTAGAAACGGCCATCCTCGAATTCCGGCGTGGTGCAGTTGGCCAGAAACTCACCGAGCGTAACCGGCGCGAGAGGGTCGTCGTCCGGACCGGGACGATGCGCGATGAAGTAGCGAATGCCGTAACCGGCGAAAATGTCGCGGAGAGCGGATGCCGAAGTGGCCGTAACGATGCGCTTCCAGATTGCGTACTGGTGCCATTCGTATTCGTAGACATGGTCTCCGGCATCCGCGAGGTCGTTTTCCGTCACTAGTAATACCGGCGCTTGCGGGTGCGCGCGGCGGAAACGCTGAGTTACGTCGCGGATGGGCGCGATCTCCCGCAGATATCGATCGCGGCCGTGCGGACGGAACAGCGCCGGCGAGTAAAAATGCTTGTGATACCACCCGGAGGCGGCTTCGAAATATACGTTGACGCCGATGCAAATCACCGCGGCGGCGAGCAACGCGCGCGTGAGCCATCGCTGTTGGCCGGCGAAACGCGCCAACAACGCTCCGAAAGCTATGGTGAACAGAGGCAGCGTGGCGTAAATGTATCGCCCATTGGGTTGCGTCGCCAGAATGGCCGCGCTCGCGGCCAGCGCCACGATGGCGGCGGTCCGTGCGGCGAAACTGCGCACTGCCAATAGCGCAATAAAGGCTAAGGGAAACAGCAGGAGATATTGAAAGCCGAGCGCGCCATTTTGTCCTTCGAAATACTCGCCGGTGTGAAAGGTGAGATCGAAGGGCGTGGTCCAGGCGAGCGGCTTATGGAAACGGGAATCGCGGAAATCGACGCCGCGTTCGAGCAGCGGCGAGTGGAATCGATCGTTCAGGAAAGGGAAGACCGGGTTTCCGGTTTCACGATAGGCGACGACATACGGGGGCGCGGCGATGGTCAGAAACACGCCGATCGCCAGCACAGCCGTAAGCGGCGGGCCGCGCGCCCAGATCCTTCCACCGCCGCCGGACGTCAATGACAGCAAATGGCGCCGCCGCCAGGGCAAAGACGCAAGCTCCAAGTTTCGCGGATGCCGCCGCGCCGGCGAGCGCGGCGGCAGCGAGGAGAAGTCGCCGCTGTCCGGTCTCATGGAAACGCCAAAGCGCCATCATCATGCCCAGAATCATGACTGCGGTAAAGTTTTCGATGAATAGAGAACCGGTGACCAGGTGTACCAGAGGCGTGCTGACAAAGAGCGCCGTCACTGTGAGCGCCCCGGCGCGTGGCAGCCATCGGCGGTTGGCGGAATAGAGCAGCGCCGCGAGGCAAAGCATTAATGCGAAATTGAACAGACTGACAGCCGCTTCGCCGCCGAGCAGATAGACGGCGGCATAGGTGAAGTCGGCGGCCATCGGCATTACGGACCATAGGAAGAGGTCCGGCCGGTATGTCATGGCATGATGCGCGGCGATATTGACCGATATAGCCAAGTGCATCGAGAGGCCATCGGCGCTGGTCTCCGGCTCCAGCGCGGCGAACCAGTGAATGCAGAGAACGAAGGCCAACAATGCGAAGGCGGCGCGCTCGGGCCACGCGGGCAGGGTGATGGAGCGCAGTCTGGCCGCCAGCCCGCGGAATCGCCGTGCGACGCCGCGCGCGTCGAGCAGGATCGGAATGGCTATTATCGCGGCCCAGACGCCTCGATAATTCACCGGAATACGCGCGGTGAGCGTCATCGCAAAGGAGTAAATAGCGATACCCAGCAGCGTGGCGCAAATGTGCGTCTCGACCGGACGCGGGTCGGTTTTGCCTAGAAGTTTCGAACCAACGGCAGCAGGCAGAAGTGAGAAACACGACGAGGGCGGCCACTGCCAGCGGACCGGTTGCCACTATGGTCGCAGCGGCGCCGAGCGCGGCCAGAGACGGAAGCATAGGCCCACGGGACGATCAGCAGAAGCGGCAGACTGCCGGCGCCGAAGAGAGCGGCGAAACGACCCAGGCGGCGCTGGCCCCAGGGCAACCAGATGGTCTGATTGAACAGGTGACCGGTGGCGAAACCGTGAATTTCAGCGGCCATTGCGCCGAGGAAAATTGCGGCGGCGACGAGCGCGAATGCAAAGCCTACCGCGCGGCGGGGGCGTGTCTTAGCGGCGAATCGGATCAAGGCGAGTGATGTGTTCCACCAGGATCGCGCGCGAGCCATGCGCGTATCGAGGGGCTGCTCAACTATGGGAATGGCATGCTGGTCCGCAACCAGCAGCATCTCTAAATCGAACTCAGCGCCATGCGATTCCATGCGCAGCAGATGTGGAAGCAGCGCGGCGGGGATGGAGCGGAGCGAAGTCTCGGGCTCGGCGAGCGGCCGGCCCACCAGGGCCAGGGTCGCCAGTTTTGTGACGATGCCCGGCCGCCGGCCTTTGCCGATACCGAGTACCAACGCGTCCTGCTGCCGGGAAATTTGTTCGATCGCGGCAGCGGAGTGGCAAGTCTCCGCGATTACCACGGCATTAAGATCCGGCGCGGCGGCTAATGCGGCGTGGATTCCAGTCCGTATCGCCGCGCCTCTGCCGATAGGGAACGCGTGGCGCACGATGTGGACGTTCGGCATCGCCGCGGCGCGGGAAAAGAGATCCGCATGCCGCGAGCCGCTGCCGTCGTCAACGACGATTATCGCGGCGAATGACGCCGCGGATATTGTTTGCAGCAGATCGAGAAGCGCTTCGGATGGCTGGTACGCCGGAATTACCAGCGCTTTCACGCATTCCTCCGCGCGAATTTCAAGCCGGTCCAATCGTCATCCACCGCGCATACTTTATAATCCACCCAGCCTAGGGCCAGCGCGGCGGCCCGCACATCGTTCAGCGTGAAATCCGCGGCGTAACGGCGGCTGGAGCGCTTGGGATAAACGATCCACAGCGCGGCGCCTGGGGGTAAATGCAGGCTGGCGCGATCGGCGGCGAACTCGAGCTCCGCGCGCGTGCGTACGAACCAGATGGCGAGCGTAGCCTTGGCGGTAATCTTCGGCTGAAATTCGAGGCCGTCGGGCAAATCGTCGATGCGCTCTTCGAATCCTTCGGGCGGGTGCAGCAAGGCGCACGTCATGCCGGGTTTGAGACCGAGTTTGCGTACCAGGCCCGAAGTTTCGTAGCGCTCCATCAATGGCGGCGGCTTAACGGGCTCGGCGGGCGGGCTCTTGACGGCGCGGCGAACCGAGGGCGCGACGGCGCTCCAAGGCGTGAACACGGCGTCCGGCAATTCCCGGCGGATGCGCGCCACTTTTTCATCCGCTCCGCCCGCGAACACCAGCGGGATTTGGCGCGTGGACGCGCTCCGGCGCAGAACCGTGCCTACCGCGAGGCCATGCGACGGCATCCGGTCGAGATCGATCACAATCGCCGACGGAGGATTCGCCTTGATGCAGCCAATCAAGCGAGACGTGTTCAGCGGTGAAGCGTCCACCTCGAAACGCGCGTTTTTCAGGAGCGCGGCTCGCTCCTGTGCGAGATCTTCCTTCCAGCTAATGAGCCGGACCAGGGGCATGGGGACATGGTAGCTTAATGGCCGACGACGATCTGTCGTGAAGCCTGGTCAAAACCATCCCACTCCAACGCCAGGCGCCATGGCCTCCGAATTGTTCAGCGCTTTTAAGTACAGGGCATCGTCGTCGGCGTCATCCAGCCATTGCTCGACCCGCGGAGCGGTTTTGGACGGGTCAATTCCGAAGGGATATTGGTATCCAACAAAAAGCCGCTCATAGCTCAACGTCGCGGCCGTAGTCCGGGTCCCTCTCAAAATCGATATCGAGACCCTTAAACGGAGAATCCGCGAAGAGCTGAGCCAAGCTCTTTCTACCCTCCGGCCGCCGCCGGTTCGGAACCGGACCTTCCGCTCCAGGCAGCGAGGACCTCAGCGCCTGTATAAGAGCATCTTCGACACTCTGAAATACGCCGCTAGCCATTCGCTCCTGGATGAGAGCTTCGAGTTCCGGTCTGTGAATTTCAATCGTCATTGGACTCGATCTCCATTTTATGCTGTTATGCCAACATGCGGAATGCTGGCGCGCACCAAGCAAATCCACCCCGCATCGCGCGGCTTTCTGGAGCGCGGCTCGCTGCTGTGCGAGATCTTCCTTCCAGCAAATAAGCCGGACCAGAGGCATGGGGACATGGTAGCTTAATGGTCTCAAGGCATGAAACAGGAATGGATCGAGGTCGCCGAATGCTGAATCCTCATCGCCGCTTTAACCCGCTCACTCGCGAATGGGTACTTGTGTCGCCGCAGCGGACTCAGCGCCCGTGGCAGGGCCAGGTGGAAGACACTCACACCGAACAGGCGCCGGCATACGATCCCAATTGCTACCTCTGTCCCGGGAATACGCGCGCCGGCGGCGTCTACAATCCGCCCTACACTTCGACTTTCGTATTCAACAACGATTTTCCCGCTCTCAAGCCGGATACTCCCCATGGCCGTTCCGAGCGCGATGGCTTGCTGATCGCCGAATCCGAGCCCGGCATCTGCCGCGTGGTCTGCTTCTCGCCGCGCCACGATCTTACGATCGCCAATATGGAGGCCGCGGATCTGCGGAAGGTGGTGGATACATGGATCGAACAGTACGCGGATCTCGGGGCGCGCGATTTTATCGGATACGTGCAGATTTTCGAAAACCGCGGGGCCATGATGGGCGCCAGCAATCCGCATCCGCACTGTCAGATCTGGGCCAGCTATTCAATGCCCAACGAGATCGTGAAAGAGCAGTCGAGCCTGCTGGCGTGGCGCGAAACGCGCGGCACATGTCTCCTGTGCGAATACCAGAAACTGGAACTGGAGGCCCGCGAGCGCATAGTGGAGGAGAACGAAAGCTTCATTGTGGCGGTTCCGTTCTGGGCCATCTGGCCGTTTGAAACGACCGTCGTCTCCAAGCGGCATCTTACGGGTATCGACGAAATGTCGCCCGCGGAATGCGACGATCTGGCGGATATCCTGAAACGGATCACGAGCCGCTATAACCGGTTATTCAATGTCTCATTCCCGTACAGCATGGGCTTCCACCAGCGCCCTACCGACGGCCATCCGCATGACGAATGGCACTTGCATCTGCACTTCTATCCGCCCTTGCTGCGGTCGGCGACGGTGCGAAAATTCTTGGTGGGATACGAGATGCTCTGCACGCCGCAACGCGATATCACGCCGGAAGCGGCGGCGGAGAAGTTAAGGGCGCTGTAGCGTTGAGCGGGTGGGATCGACAACCTTGCACCTCCGCGCGGTAGCATCTCTGGCTTCCGCTGCGGGCTGAGTTGCTCAGCACTCGGACATCGGCGGGCGCCCCGCGCGCGAAGGGGTTTTGGCACAGCCCAGCGCCACTCCCGCCGCGGCTACACGCGATGTTCGTCGGCGCGCCAGTTCTTGACAGCGCGCTTGACGGCGTCCGGCGGCATATTTTCCTGCGCCGCTCGCTGCGCCAGCGCGACGAACTCCGCATCGGATGCAAACCGGAGCGCTACAAATTGCATTACGCCCAGCCGCGGGTCGGGCAACTTGCCAGTCATAGCAAAGTGCCGGAGGCTTTCTTCGGCGCGGATAGCGCGGTCTTGAGCCTTTGCCGCGAACATGCGCGCGAACAACGCCGTCAGAATCGCGGCGACGCTGAGCGCCACAATCAGCGCCGCGCTGTAGAGGCGCTCGCGATCTCCCCACGATTCCACCAGATTCACGATCGATCCGATGAATGTCAGCAGCAGCAGCGGTAGAAGTATGAAATGGAACCCAGGCACGGTGCGGCGATGGTTCGCGTAATTCTGAACGGCCATAATGCCGCCTATTTTACTATTGCCCCGGCGCAACCGTGCGGGGCTGGGCCGGAGCGGCTTTTCCGGCATCCAGGTGGTCCCAGTTATTGATGGCGTTGAATGCCAGGAAGTACGTTCCTTGCGTTTGCCAGCGCCAGAAGGGACGCAGCGCGAACAGCACGATGTGACCCTTACCGAGCGGGACATCCACTGCCAACGCGCGGCCGGATAACGCTTCGCCGCCGGCCAGGGTTCCCGATAGCAGCATGGTGTTGGCTTCGGATGGAAATTGCATCACCACGCGAGCGCGCTCTTCGGGTGCGCCGCCGCGGCCACCGCGGCCGCCGCCTCCGCGTCCGGCTGCCGCGCCAGCGCCGCCGCGCCGCCACCGCCGCCGCGTCCACCGCGGCCTCCACGTCCCCCGCCAGCGGGCGCGGGAGCTTCACCGGCGGCTGCCGTGGGATCGAGTGGCAGAATGTTCAACATAGTCGTATTCGGGGTGATATTTTGCGCGCTGGCATCGGCGCTGCCACGGCCGCCGCCACCGCCGCCAAAGCCGCCGAAATCCCCCGCCGCCGGCCGCGTTGAACACCGGATCCTGATTGAAGTAAACGGGAAGATCCTTTCCGTCATACCCGTAAGCGATGGGGCTCTTCAGGTCGGCAGAACGTTCCGCGCAGAATGCTGCCGCGCGCAAACAAACCTCGCGGGATGCTCCACTGCGACGCCGCCGCCCAAATCATACTCCGCCATCATGGGAAGCCGTCGAGCCTTCGGTGATCAAAGCGCCGCCTTCTGCGACGAACTTCGCCAGCTCCATCATGCCTTCCATGCCCATGCCGCCGCGAATATCGTCGTCGGATCCATGCCGCCCAGATTCGGCGTCAGTGCGGACTTCTTGTATGGCATGCGGTCGGCGCCGGTCGCGGAATTCCGCCGATCGTGGATTGCGCCGTACCGCCCGTATGCGGAAAGACGATCACGTCGTACTTTGCGCGCAGATTGCCGTCGCGCAGTTTCTTATCGGCGAAATAGGTGTAAGGCACGCCGTAATAATCGAGCGCGGCGCGCACCCATCCCTCGTCCTGCGTGCGCGTCCACGAATGCACGTAACCGATGCGCGGCACGGTCATCTCGTGTGTCTTCACGGCGGGCGCCGTGGCAACCGGCCCAGGACGACAGCCCGAGCTCCTTCAGCATCGGCTCCAGCTTGGCGCGATCCGCGTTGGGAATAATGAATGCGCCGGCGCGCAGCTTGTGGCCGTTCGAGATCGAAATCCTCTTCGGCGGCAAGCATCTTGACATCCTTGTTCTTGAATCGGAACGCCATCAGCTTGTTGTCGGTGGTATGCTCAACGACCAGCGTGGAACCGCTGCCCTCGACGCCGCTGCCCGGGCGCCGCGGCGGCGGACGTCAGCATTGTCATGGGGCGGTCCAAAAAGGATTTGTCGGTTACCGGCGTCAGCTTTGACGTTGCGCATGTACTGCATGGTCCAGCCGGTGTCGTCGTACGGACGCGGATTGGCCAGCGGATAATTCTGCATGCTGAAGTACATGTCGGCCAGCGTGCGGTACGGCTGATCGGCGCGGACGATATAGTCTCCCGCTGCCACATCGACGCTGCCGTCCTTGAATGCCGAGTAGGCGGTGTCGATCTCCACGCCCTGGCGGCGCAGCTCGTTTACCATGTCGGCGGCATCGGCCTTGCGGCGCTGGCGCGGCCGGAATCAGCCACGCATAGTCGGGCCGTTCCTTGCCCTTATCGATGGACCGCTTGTTCTTGACCCAGTAATTTTCGAGATACAGCTCTTGCTCCTTGGCGACCTTATTCAATGCGAAGAGGATGGCCGATTCCTGAATATTGGTGTTATTTCGCGGACCCCACTTGATGGAGGGCAGCGGCGGATTCGGCCGATACCATTCCCGGCTTGTCGCGGTGGTCGGCGCCGGAGTGACTGTCGTTGGTATCCGGGCCATAGCTCTGCACTTCATAGAATCGGCCGAATGAATTGTGCGTCAGCGCGATCCAGAACAGATAGTTCGGTACCCAGCCGTCGTAATAACCATAAGTCAAAACGCCGGGCACGCCGCGCTTGGCCATCTCCATGATTTCCGTTTCCGCCAGCATCCACCATTCATCCATCGCGATCGGATCGAGCGACATCATTATAAGGACCGGTTCCGGTGGAAACATACAGATATGTCTGCGCTTCATGCAGATCGTGCAGCATCGTCGGGTGCCATTCCAGCACCCCGCGGTGAAACTCTGGTCAGTTGCCAGATACTGTCCCATCCCGTCGCGATTGTTATCGTGCTGAACGTACTTGCCCCAATACATCAGCGGGAGGCGCTTGTTTGCCGGTCTTCTTGCTGTAGTAGATAGGTGTCCACTTCCTTTTCCCGGCCATCCACTTCCAGAACCGGCGTGATGAACACGATGGCGTTGTTGCGGATCGTCTGAATGAATGGCGTCTCTTCGACGATCAGCCGGTACGCCAGCTCGATGAGCATTTCCGGGCCCGCCGGTCTCGGGCGAGTGAATGCCGCTGTTGATCCAGTAGATCGGCTTCGCGGTGTGGATCAACTGTCTGGCGTCTTCTTCGGCGATCTTTGCGCGGGTCGCCGAGCTTGGCGAGCATGTCCTTATATTTATCGAGATCGCGGATAGTTTCCTCGTTGGCGATCGCCAGCACCATGATGTCGCGCCCTTCTTCCGACGTGCCGATCTTCCAGAATTTAGCGCGAGGAGAGGCCTTCGCCAGCGCATCGTAGTAGCGATGGATGTCCTCGGCATAAGTGAGCTCGCCGGGCTTGCCGGGAATGCGTCCCAGAAACTTCAGCGGCGAGGGAACCGTGTCCGACGCGGGCATGTGGTCCACCAGTTCGGTGGTGATGCGCGGATCCTGCAGATATTCCTTTATCAGCTTGGTGTACTCTTCGTCGATCTTTTGCGGCTGGGTTGCGGCAGCGGTGGACGGCGCCGCGGTCTTACTTTTTTTAGCTTGAGCGCGCGCTGTGGTAACGGCGGGACCGAAAACAAAGGCGAGCGCCAGCAACGCGCTGGCGGCATAGCGGAATCTCATAAACGGCATCCTCCCACGGATTACGTAGTGATACCGCGCGGAGAGGGCGGCTGTCAAATGGGGGTACGATTTTCGCGGTTTGTGACGCGGACACGCTAAGACGCAGAGGTCGCGAGGCTCTTTCCGCCTCGTAACCGAATCGCTAATTCCCGGACGGCTTTTCAACGCTGTCAATCGCGAAAGTTTCCACAGGACCTTGGGAGGCTTCCAGCTTCAGGCCTAGCCCTTGCACAGAGGCTAATATCGCCGAAACAATATCGGGACGGGCGTCGCCTGAATCATAAGCGTACCTGAAATCGAACGAGCCGCTTAGCCCGGTTCTGTTGAGTACCGGATGGCCGAGATACGGCATGAGGCGTTTGCACAGGTCGTCCATAGACTCATTCTTGCCGGCAAGGCCATCGCCGGTTATTCCGCCGCCGCCAAGACCCCCCGCCCAGGGATACGCATCCTTGTTCTTGGGATCTTGCAGATTGAGCTCCTTGCCGCCTCTCACCAACAAATATACCGGCCCCTGCTTCGTTTCTGTATGATATTTCAACCGGAAGCGGTCTACCAACAGCGTTTGCAGCATCTGCCGTTGTTCGGCGCTAAGTGGAGTTTTGGGCTCGCGCGGATTGAGGCTGGCCGATTGCGAAGAAGCGGGCGGCTTGGCCTCGATGTCGTACCGGTCGTCGTTAATCCAGCGTGGTCCACCCGCGAGCTGAAACGGCTGGATGTCGAACGCGTCCTGAATGAGCTTTGCCAGAGTACATTTGTTGGCGATTATTCTGCCCCCCGGGAAGGTGAAGATCCCGCGGCCCATCGGGCTCTCGTTTGGACCCGAAGGCTTGACGGAAGCGACCTCAAACGCCGGGCTGTTCGCTTCCTGGCTAAATAATGTTGCACTGGCGAACCAGGCGATACCGATCACCGCGCCCGCATGAATATGCCTGAGATTGTGCCGGAG
Organism: Bryobacterales bacterium; assembly: GCA_963723015.1. Taxonomy (GTDB): domain Bacteria; phylum Acidobacteriota; class Terriglobia; order Bryobacterales; family Bryobacteraceae; genus PALSA-243. The sequence continues at coordinate 187,827 of CAVRPF010000023.1, read as the reverse complement.
TCCAAGTCCAGAATGACCGCCGGGGCCGGCAACCGCCATCTTATTTGCGATGCTCCTTTAGGGGCTCGTCCGTATGGAAGTATTTCTTATACGCGGAGATCCAGTTGGTGGCAATTTCCCGCTGCGCTTCCGACAAATCCAGACTTCCATCGCAAACCATTTCGCGAAGCCGATCCTCGAGCGCGTCCTTGACACGAGCGCCCCAGACGGCTGAATGAGAGTGCGGCCAGAGATTATGTATATCGTCCGCGCCTCCCAGCGCGGGCGTCACCAGGTAATCCACTTCGTAGGCTCGCGGATCCGCCCTCGGAATCCCGTACTCCTGAAAAACCTCTCGCTGCAGCGAGATGGGAACGGTTTTGTTCCCGTCGCCCGGTTGTGCGCACACCACCGACCGCTGCAACAGCACCGTAGCCCCGGGGGTAAGGCTGGCGTCTGGGATGGAATAAAGCCCCGGCTGTTCGATCGAGCGAGCTTCGCGATTGACCGCCAGGCGGCCGATGACGGCGCCCATAGCCAGCACGGCGCAAATCGCCGCCGCCGCCTTCACTTCCCGCGCGATGGAGAACCGGCTCGAATAGCTGTCCGGTGAACGCTCGCTCGGGCCGGTTGCCGACAACTCCGCCAATCGTGCCTTTAGCAGGGCCCGCGGTCCCGCCGCCGGCGGCAATTCGCGCTCGAATTCCCGCTGGTGGCTCCGGACGAAATCGGCTATCGCCGCCTCGAACTCCTGTCTGCGGGCGCGACAGCTCCAGCACGCAGACAGATGCGCCCGGACCAGTTTCTCGTCATGAGCGCGGAGCTCTCCCTCCACATCGAGCAACAACTGCTGGTCGGAGAGATGCGAATCCGGGTACTTCATATCAGGGTCGTCTTTCGGCGGAGCGCGCGATGCGCGCCAGAGATCGGGTTAGTGAGATGGATACGGCGCCGAGCGACATATCGAGAATTTCGGCGATCTCGCGGTAGCGAAGTCCTTCGGCCCGCAAAAAAAGGCACCGGCGATCTTGCCCTGTCAATGCCGCCAGGACCGCTTGTACTCGCTCCTGCGTCTGCCTGTTCGCCAGGCGGTCTTCGGGGTTGGGAGAAGGGTCGATAGCGCGATCTTCGTTGCCGGCGCTCGATTGCGTCCCTCGGTATCGGCGTGCCCGATCGCGCCGCCGCAGCCCCAGATTGTGCGCTACACGGAACAACCAGGCACGAACGTTGTCAATCGACTTGCCCCGATCCAGATGACGGAACAACGAAAGGAATACGTCCTGAAGCACCTCTTCGCCGTCCGGAAATTCCAGGCCGAGAGTCCACAGGTAGCGAAGCAACGGTTCCCTGAGCAGGTCGAAGACAGCCGTGATTTCCTGGTGCAGTCGATCTTGCGTATCGGAGCGCGCCGCTGAAGCGATCGGTTGCGGCAGCGCCACGAGCGAATCTGGAAACCTGGGCGGCATGGAACCGTTCCTATGCTTAGTTCCGTCGGGGGCGGATTTGTTCAATGTTTTTTTCTCATGCTCCCCAAAACCTTGAACAAACATGGCCTTCCGGGAACTTACAGTATATGGATAGATCGGGAACCCGGTTCCAGGCAGGAGTATTTTTATTCTCTCTCGCGATCGCCGGGGCCGCCGGTCCGCTGCGGGCGCAGCAGCCGGCGGGGGAGATTCGGCTGGAAGTAAAGGACCCCTCGGGCGCGGCGGCGCAGGCTTCCCTGAAGTTGAACGGCCGGACCGTGCAAACCGATTCCCAGGGTGTATACGTCTTCCGCAATCTGGCCCTGGGTCGCTACAGGATCGAGGTTTCGAAAACCGGTTTCGCGACGCAGGATATCGAGATCGACGTTAATTCCGCAACACCGGTCTCGCGCACGGTCATGCTGGCAATCGGCGGCCGGTCTTTCCGAGTGGATGTAGTGGCAGCCACGCCGCTTGCCGGAACCGACCTGAGTAAGGACCAGATCGCCAGCCCCGTGCAGACGGCAACCGCGGCCGATATCGAGAGCAGCGGCGGACTCGATCTTACCGACTTCATGAAACGCCGGCTCAACGGCGTTTACGTCAACGAATCGCAGGAGAATCCATACCAGCCCGACGTGAATTTTCGCGGCTACACAGCTTCGCCGCTGCTGGGGACGCCGGAAGGAATTTCGGTGTATCTCGATGGCGTGCGCCAGAACCAACCTTTCGGCGATGTGGTTAGCTGGGACCTGATCCCTAAGAACGCCATCTCCGAGATTGCGCTCATACCAGGCTCGGACCCGTTGTTCGGTTTGAACAGCATGGGGGGCGCTCTGTCGGTCCGGACTAAAGACGGCGTCAGCGATGCCGGTATCGAAGGTACGGCCACTTATGGCAGCAGCGGGCGCAAAGCGGTGGAAGCCTCGTATGGCGGCGGCAAGGCGACCGGCTTCAACTGGTTTCTTGCGGGGAACGGCTTCCATGAATCGGGATGGCGTATCGATTCGCCCTCGGACGTGCGCCAGGGATTCGTACGGCTGGGATGGCGCACCGATAAGACCGACGTGTCGTTTACCACGATCTATGCATATAACACTCTAACCGGTAACGGCCTGCAGGACTACCGGCTGCTCGCAGCCAATTATTCCAGCGTCTACACTATTCCCGACACCACTGCGCATCGCTCCCCTTTCTTCAACCTTATTGCCCGGCATGTTTTCAGCGAATCGCTGTCGTTTTCCGGCAATGCGTGGTTTCGCAACATTCGCACGGAGGGAATCAATGCCAATTTCAACACGGACTCTCTCGGCAATTCGATCTACCAGCCAAACAGTTCGGAACTGGCGGCTCTGACCGCCGCTGGTTATTCCGGTTTCCCCACGAGCGGGGCCACGGCCGCCAATACGCCCTTTCCGAAGTGGCGCTGCATTGCCACGACGCTGCTCAAAAACGACCCGGACGAGAGATGCGATGGCGTCACCATCTACTCCAAAGAAGTGGAGAACGATTACGGAGTTTCCGGACAGATTACAGGGATTAGCTCAGGCAAAATCGGCAGTAACCAGTTCGCCGCCGGAGCTACCTTGGACCGTGCCAGCGTGGGTTACACGCAAAACACGGCTTGGGGTTATCTGAATCCCAACTACACAGTTACCAATGTCGCCGGCATGGCAGGACGGATCGACTTTGAATCCGGTCGATTCGCGAGTCAGCCTGCATGGGCTGACGCCGAACTGGAGCCTCTATTTCACCGACACGCTCACGCTGGCGAAAACGGTGAATGTGACGGTTTCCGGCCGCTTCAACAGGGACACGATCGACAATACCGACCGGTTTATACCAGTGGCCGGGCCCGGCTCGCTGACTGGCGACTATGTCTACCAGCGATTCAATCCTTCGGTAGGCATCACCTGGAGCCCCGTCTCCACTCTAAATGCCTATGCGAGATATTCCCAGGGCAGTCGTGCGCCGACGTCAATCGAACTCGGGTGCGCCGATCCGGCCAATCCGTGCAGCCTGCCTAACGCGCTGTCCAGCGATCCACCGCTTCAGCAGGTCGTCACCGATACCTGGGAAGCCGGCTTGCGTGGCAAGCCGGAGATCTCGTTCTTACCTAACCTTACCTGGAGTGCGGGAGCATTCCGCGCGGAAAATCATAGCGACATCCTTTTCGTCTCGTCCGTGGAGTTGGGTACCGGGTACTTTCAGAACTTCGCCAGGACCCGCCGCGAGGGTCTTGACGCGGTTCTCAACGGGCGCATCGGGCGCGTTACCTGGGGCTTCGACTATACCTTTCTTGAGGCTACCTACCAGAGCGACGCTGTGGTCGATGGTTCGGCGAATAGTACCAGCGACAGCGCCCTGTCGGGTTATCCGGGGCTTGACGGAAACATTTATGTGCATCCCGGCAATCGCATTCCTCTGATTCCGAAACAGATCGGCAAGGCTTTCGCGAGCTTTGCGGCCACGAAGAAACTGGTCTTTGATCTGAATGAAGTGACTGTGTCCAGTTCGTATGCCCGAGGGAACGAGAACAATGCTTATAAGGCGGATGGCGTCTACTATCTTGGGCCCGGTGTCTTGCCAGGCTACGCGGTCAGCAACTTTCTGGCGCACTATGACCTGACCAAACGGCTTCAACTTCGCCTGCAGATGGATAATCTGTTCAACAAGCGATATTACACGGCGGCCCAACTCGCTAATACAGGGCTGAACGCACAGGGTGGCGTTGTCACGCGCCCATTCCCGGTATATGGACCGGGGCCGGAGTCCGGGAACTACCCCGCACAAAGCGCCACGTTCTTTTCCCCTGGCGCGCCCCGGAGGGCGTGGGTGGAGCTGCGGCTTAAGTTCTGAAAACAGGCCCGCGGCGCTTGCTAAAATGGCTGCAATGGCCGAAAATCAAGCGGCAGGGCAGCCGGTCGCATCGTTTGAAACCTGCATGGACGAACTGGAAAAAGTGGTCAAGGAGCTGGAAGGCGGCGACCTGTCGCTCGACCGCTCGCTCGAGCTCTTCGAGCGCGGCATGAGCCTGAGCGACACCTGCCGCAAGCAGTTGGAAGAGGCGGAAACCCGCGTCGAGACGATCGTTCGCAAGGATGGCAAAACTATCGCCGAGCCGTTCCGCGTTGAAAAATCCTGAGCCATGCTTCTGCGCGAATACCTGGTGCGGCAGCAGGAGCTGATCGACGCGGAACTCGGACGTCTGGTCCCCTCCGAAGATACGCCGCCGGAAACCATCCACCGCGCCATGCGCTATAGTCTGTTCGCCGGGGGAAAGCGCATCCGCCCGATACTGTGCATCGAAGCGGCCCGCGCGGTTGCGGATTCCTGCGATGGGGCCGCCGCCGCGGCGTGCGCGCTCGAGCTCATCCACACTTACTCGCTGATTCACGACGACCTGCCCGCGCTCGATAACGACGATTACCGGCGCGGTAAGCTCACCAACCATAAAGTCTTCGGCGATGCCATAGCCATCCTGGCGGGCGATGCGCTGCTCACGCTCGCGTTCCATGTACTCGCCCATCTGGACGCGCCGGATGCGCGCAAGGCGCGTATGATCGCCGAGCTTTCCACCGCCGCGGGAACGGTAGGCGGCATGATTGGCGGCCAGGTGGCGGATCTTGAGGGCGAAGGCAAAACGCCCAGCGCGCAGCTCCTCGAAACCATTCACCGCGCCAAGACCGGCGCGCTGCTCCGCGCCAGCCTCCGCCTGGGCGCCATTTATGCGGGAGCGAGCGACGAGCTATACGCGGCGCTGTCGTGCTATGGCGAGCACGTCGGCCTGGCGTTTCAGATCGTCGACGACATTCTCGACGTGGAAGAATCCTCCGAAGGCTTGGGCAAGACTGCCGGAAAGGACGCGCAACAACAGAAAATCACCTTCCCCGCCGTTTATGGCCTGGACCGTTCGCGCCGCATGGCGGCCGAAGAGTGCGCGCGCGCCCACCAGACGCTAACGCAGTTCGGCGCGCGCGCGGCGCGCCTGCATGAGCTGGCCGATTTGATTGTGCATCGCAAGTCATGAAAACGCGGCTGGATCGGCTGCTGGTGGACCGCCATCTCGCCGAATCGCGCGAGAAGGCGCAGGCGCTGATCATGGCCGGCGAAGTGATAGTCAATGGCCAGAAGGCGGCCAAGCCCGGCCAGACGGCCGCCGCCGACGCCGTGCTGGAGGTGCTCGCGCGGCCGCCCTACGTAAGCCGCGGCGGTTTCAAATTGGCCGCTGCGCTGCGTCACTTCGCGATCGATGTCACCGGCGAAACCTGCATCGATATCGGCTCTTCCACCGGCGGCTTTACCGACGCGCTGCTGCAAGCCGGCGCGGCGCGCGTTCACGCCGTGGATTGCGGCTCCGGTCAGCTCGATTGGAAACTGCGCAACGATCCGCGCGTCGTAGTGCATGAAGGCATCAACGCGCGCTACCTGGCATTCTGCCGATATCGGCGAGCTGGCGGGCCTCGTCACTTGCGACGTCAGCTTTATTTCGGTGACGCTGATTCTGCCCGCCGCTGTGCCACTGCTCCGCAGCGGCGGCCAAATGGTCGTTTTGATCAAGCCGCAATTCGAGGTCGGCAAGGGCCGGGTGGGCAAGGGCGGCATTGTTCGCGATCCGGCGTTACACCGCGCGGCTTGCGAGCGCATCGAGAGCGCCGTGCGCGAATTCGGATTCGAGACGGAGGTGATAGAGAGCCCGCTACTGGGCGCGGAAGGAAACAGGGAGTTTCTCCTCCATGCCCGTAACAGAGCCGTGACCGTCGGGGAGCGGTTTCCCTGCTAAGACACGTCCTGGAGTTTGCGCCCCGTCATCTCCGCGATCTGGTTCGCAAGTTGCTCCTGCAGCATGAAAGTCTCGTTGAAGGCCGCATCGAATGTCTCCGACCAGAGATGGAATCCATCGGCGGCGCTGCTGAGTTGTGCGGTAACCCGGATGCGATCTTCGGCAACGCGCACGCTGCCTTCCATCACCGACCCGACGCCAAGCTCCTTGCCGATATCGCGCACGTCATGCGGATCTTTGTACTGAAAAGCCGATGTGCGGGCGGCAACCTTCAGGCCATCGATGCGCGTCAGCGCGTTGATCAACTCCTCGGTAACGCCTTCGCAGAATGCCTCGTGTTCGCGATCGTTGGTCATGTTCACAAACGGCAGTACCGCAATCGATTTTGGCGGGCGCGCGTGAGATCCTTCGTCGTGTGCGTCCCGGCGCTTAAAGCAAGGCCGATATTCACCGAGCGGCAACGACAACATTAAATTGTCGTGCGCGCCCTCGCCCCGATAGTATTCCGACAGCACCTTGCGCAGCCGCCGCGCTTCCACTCTGACGATCGGATCGGCGCGGGGGTCGAAATCGCGCTTGTCGAACACTCGCGTCGCGATGTACTGCGCGCTGGGAGGCGCAGCGTTCTCCAGCGTATAATCCACCAGGACGCGCAAAAAGGAACTCATCCGTTCGCATCGGCGAAAGCGGGCGGAGGACAAGATCTTTTCCAATTGCCGCCGCGCCAGCGCCGGATTCACGGTCGAGTGCTCGGGCTGCTGGCGGACTTTCGCCGCGGCCGCGTTTTCCGGGTTGGTTAGGGTTTTCATCTTGTTCTCTCCAAAGCGTTACTCAATCGGTTGTCACACCGTAACAAGCAAGGAGAAGTCCAAACCCGCGACCCAGGCCTTTTTCTGTAATGGATTGAAGCTCTTGCGATAACAGCGGCCAATCCTAAGTAGCGCTTTGCACGGGTAAGGACGTAAGGACTGCACGCTCTTACTTCCGCGAGCGGGCCTTTCGTGCCATTCTTTGAGTGCTTTCGGCGCCACATGGTTTTCTCTACATGGGCGGGAACGATTATGATTTGCGACACGTGCTTAATTGAAACCGGCGAAGAACGGCAAATGGCAGGGCCGCACACCATGCTCTTTTACTGCGGTGAGAGATCGGAAAAAGGCGATGTCGTCTATACGTGCGACCCTGGTTGCGGGCGACACTATGAACAGCATCACGGCTATTTTTTTCTTTCGGACCGTCAGCGGATAGTCGCAGAGACGCAACGCTCCGTCCCTTTTTGCCAATGCTACGAGAATAGTGTTATGTATATATCCGAGATTCTAGAGGACCGGAATATCCGCTACCGCTGCCCGCGCTGCGGCCGCGAGTCGGTTGCCGCAATGCCAAGCCCACTGGGCGGCGCATGAAACGATTTGAGGTGAATGAGCCTGTGAATATAAAACGCCGAGGCGTAAGTTGCCGGCCAGCGAACGTCCCGCGTCTACTCCTGCTGGTGTGCGCAGGCTGGGCGCCGGTTGCGCTGGCCCAGGCCACACCCGATCCGGCCGGCCAGACCGCGGCTGCTTCGCCTGCCCACGCGTCCGATTTGCTAGATAAGATTCTGATCATGGTAGACCCGGCCAATACCGGGAGTTTGACCGCGAAAGAGCGGTTCGACGCATACCTGCTGTCCACCGGCGGGCCCGTGCCGCTACTCGGTGAATTGGCCGGCGCCGGGCTTGAACAATGGCTGAACAGTCCGGCGGAATGGGGCCAAGGCTGGGGCGCATTCGGGCAGCGATACGGGAGCAACCTCGCTTACAACGCCGTCCGGCAAACAATTACTTATGGCGGCTCAATCGCGTTCCAGGAGGACGACCGGTATTTCGCTTCCACCGCGCACGGAATCTGGCCGCGGACCAAACATGCGCTCGTCAGTACATTTACGGCACGGCATCCGAGCGGAGCAGAGGTATTTTCCATTTCGAGCGCTGCCGGGATCGTGGGGGCGAGCGCGATTTCCAGCATCTGGGGCCCGGAAAGTTGGAAAGGACCCGGCAACATCGCCTCGAACGCCGGCATCTCCTTCGCTTCGACAGCCGCTTTCAACGTGGTGCGGGAGTTCCTGCCGGATATTTTGGGCCATCCCCGAAAATAGGCCGGCGTGGCATCGGGAGAATGCGCGCCGCGGTAGCATAATACCAACCATGATCCACGCGCCTCGCGATCTTACCGGTGTTCCCAACATTCTTACCGTGGACGATCGCCTTGGGTTCCAGGCTGCGCTCGCGCAAAGCGGAACCGGCGGGTAGTTTTCATGGAAGACTTCACTAACGATCCCATCTGGCGCGACTATCTGAAAGTCTCGGAAACCCATCGGCGCGCGCTCGCAGACCGCCTTGCCGCCGAGCGGGATCTCACGGCGCGGCGCTCTCCGGAAGATTTCCAACGGTGGGACGCCGCCCACCGCGACGAGCAGAAGTGTTTTGAGGAGCTGGCGGCTTTGGAGCGCGCGATTTCAGCGAAATACAGGAACGAGTAGCGGCTCGCTCCGGCAACAATCCGAATCCATACCATTTGACTGTCAACGCCCGAACAGTTAGCCTGCTTCTTGAATGCCTTTTCCCACGCATCGCCTGCGCCGTCTGCGGTCCACCGGACGCCTGCGCGATCTCGTTCGTGAGACTCGCTTGCATCCGGGGCAGTTCATTTTGCCGCTTTTCGTCTGTCCGGGAGAAGGCCTGCGCCGCGAGATCGGCGCCATGCCCGGCAATTATCAGCTCTCCATCGATGAATTGGTGAAGGAATGCGCCGGCGTTACATCGCTCGGCATCGGCGGCGTAATGTTGTTCGGGCTGCCGGAATCGAAGGACGAGATCGCATCCGGCGCTTATGACGAGAGCGGCATTGTGCAGCGCGCGGTCCGCGCGCTGCGGCGCGAATTGCCGGAGCTGCTGATCGTCACCGACGTCTGCAATTGCGAATACACCAGCCACGGCCACTGCGGCGTGATCAAAGATGGCGACGTGGATAACGACGCCACCCTCCAATGGCTCGCCAAGACCGCGCTATCGCATGCGCGCGCCGGCGCCGATATCGTGGCCCCATCGGACATGATGGATGGGCGGGTAGGCGCCATCCGCCAGGCATTGGACGCGAACGGCTTCGAGAAGACGCCCATCCTTTCCTACGCCGCCAAGTTCGCGTCGGTGTTCTACGGACCGTTTCGCGAGGCCGCCGAATCCACGCCGCAATTCGGCGACCGCCGCAGCTATCAAATGGACCCGGGCAACGGGCGCGAAGCCATGCGCGAAATCGAGTTGGATCTGGAAGAGGGCGCGGACATGATCATGGTTAAACCGGCCATGCCGTATCTCGACCTGATCCATGAGGCGCGCCGGCGCTTCGGCGTTCCCATCGCGGCCTACCAGGTGAGCGGAGAGTATTCCATGATTATGGCCGCCGCCCGCAACGGCTGGCTGGATGGCGACCGGGCCATGATCGAGAGCCTGACCTCGATTGCGCGCGCCGGCGCCGGCATCATCCTGACGTACTTTGCGAAACCGGCCGCCAGACTGTTGGGTTGAGGCCGCTGTCCGATCGCGAGATCGCTATTTAATCGCGACCAGCTTGGCAATCGCCCCGCGCAGATTGTCTTCCTGCCGCGCGTCGTCGTTTAACATCGCGTCCACGCCCTGATACTGATCGCGGATCACGCCGCGCCGGTCGATGAACGCCAGCATCGGCATGTGCGGCACCGCCGCGGCCGGATGCTGCAGAAAGTTCAGTACGTTCATCGGATCGGGGTTATAGCCCACCGGAAAGTTAGGATGGAAGCGCTTAATAAAATTCGGCACCTCGGCCGCCGCGTCGGGATTGACGGCGCACTCGATCACCTGCAAGCCCCTGCGATACGAATTCGGTTTGCAGTTTTGTCAGCACGCCGGTGGTGAACTGGCAATGCGAACAGCCGGTGAGAATAAAGGCCAGCACCACCGGCTGCCCGCGGTATTGGCTTAACTCGATCGGCTTGCCGCCGTTCATCTGAATCTTTAGATCGTCCGCCTTCCGCGGCAAAACAGCGGCGCCCGCGCCGTATCGCCATTACGCACAACGAGCAATCAAGGCCCTACTCTGCGTCTCAGCGCCTCTGCGTCGAAGAACTTTTCTCATCGTAACCTCAGTTTATCCCAGGTTCCAGCCCTTCCACGCTGGTCACTGTGGCGCCATTGCGCCGCGCTCGAAGCGGCCATCGTCGCCCGAGCCGCTCAACTGGTCGAGCGATTCGGAGCCGGCCGTCATCCGCTTCCATTTTTTGCGCAACACCTGCCGGTACGCCTCGAAATATCGGCGCGCCATATCTTCGCTGTCCCACTCCACGGCGTAGAGCAGCACGATGCGCCCGGCTTTTTTGTTTTCCACCAGCTCGAAGTTGCAGCCGCGCCAGTGCGGCGCGATTTCGTCGGCGCTAGCTGCGTCGAGATATTGCGCCAGCAGGATGCGATGCTCCAATTCTCCCAGCGTGCCGCCCACCAGTCCTTTGTAGCCGTGCGGCAGCTTCGCCTCGGGCAATTTCGGGTCGGTGGGCTTCGTCCCTTTGAAATAGGTCTCCGGCTGCATGATCTGCTGCGTGGAGACCGGCGGATGCTCGAAGACCTCGCTGAAGCTCTCCTTGCCATCGCGCTGAAAGACGGCGTTTTGAAACAGCATGCCTTTGGTATAGGGAAAGACGAGCGTCTCGCGGAGATAGAGCGGCTCCTTCTCGAACACGGGATATTGACTGCCACTGGAATCGCTCAGTTTGCTCATGCTCTCCACCATCGCCGGCGAATTCTTCAGCGATTGCCCGTTCTTGCGCGCCAGAAATTCGGACATCAGCCATGTGGCTTGTCCCTCCATTACCGCCAGCCGCGCCGTGGAGCCGTCGTCGTTCTTGCGTCCCTGGCGGATGAACTTCGCCAGGTTAAATTTCTGGTCGGCCAGCGCATGCGAGAGCTCGTGCGCCAGCACCGGCTCCTGCGATTCGCCCGAGGTCGATTCGGTAATGAATAGCTTCTTCTTGTTGTAGTCGTAAAATGCCGCGGCCTGCTCGCTGAGCAGGTCCACCGTGTTTTTGGCAAGATCGAAATCCGGCGGTACGAAGCCGAATTTCTTCAGCGTCAATTCCTCGGCGCGAATTTCGCCGGGACTGGCGACTTCCTTTACGCGATCCTTCAGGAATTTATTCACCTCGTCCTTGGTGATGAAGGCGCACGGGACCGGTGATGCAGGCTCATGCCGGTGATTTCAGCCAGCTCGGAAAGAATCGCCGGCGCCCGATCGCAGACCGCGCTTTGCGCCAAGACGTGGGAACAGTCAGGAAAAGAGAAAGGGAAAGCCAGGCAGTGGCCGCCGAGGCTCCCCGTTTTTGAGGCATCTGTCTTTAGAATAATACGCCGGATAATGCGCGCTACAATGAGGGATCAAATTATGGCGGACGATAAACTTTTCAAAGCGGAATATCTAGGCAGCGGCACCTTCGTAATCAGCAAGCCGAAACGGAAGAAAATCAAGATGCGCCAGTCGAAGCTGAAGAACCCGCAGCGCGGCTCGCGCAAATAGCTTCGAGTCGGCTTTAGCTCGCCGGAGGGTTATCGCCGCGTTCGCCGGTCCGCATTCATCATGCGGAACAGGCCTTCGAGCGCCGGCCTTCTGAAGAATCGAACGCCCCCGCGAAACTTCCGACTACCGCTCCCGCGATCAATACGGCGTCCATTTTCGCTTCTCCCACACTTGAGAACAGCAATCGCATTGCCATTTACGAAGAGGAGATCCGGCAAGAGGTTCTCTCCACGAAATTAGGTAGGGTAGTCGAGGAACGCAAAAACGGGGAAATTAGGTAGGGTATCGGAGCGGGGCCGTATCCCCTCTTCGATTCCACATTACTCCCCCGCCTGGCGGCAGTAATTCAACCGCTCGTACTAACTTGCTGAAAACAAACCAAAAATAGTTTTGAAATTTTTGTGACCCGGCGTTTTACCACACTGTGGCGAGCTTTCACGGATTGACCGGCGCAACTATTGGTTCTAAAATAGATGTCAGCCGATTCCATCAGCACTGTAAGCGGTGAGCCGTAAATGAACGCTACACGCCTTTCCATCGTCTGCATATCGATCTCAATTCTGCTGGGGTTTTCTCTTGCCGGACCCCCGCAGGATCCACCCAAACCCACTCAACAGCAAAGCCCGCCATCGCAAAGTGAAACCAACGCCAAGCCGATGACGGAGAAGCAGCGCAAGGCCAAGGAGAAGAAGGCCCGCGAAGAGCTCGCCACGCCTTACAAGAAGTGGTTGAACGAGGACGTGGCTTACATCATCACCGATGAAGAGCGCGCCGCTTTCAAGCAGACGAATAACGACGAAGAGCGCGAGCAATTCATCGAACAGTTCTGGCTGCGCCGCGACCCTACGCCCGATACCGAAGAGAATGAGTTTAAGGAAGAGCACTATCGGCGCATCGCCTATGCCAACGAGCATTTCGCGTCGGGCATCCCGGGCTGGAAATCGGATCGCGGCAGGATTTACATCACCTTCGGGCCGCCGGACGAAATTGAAGACCATTCCTCGGGCGGCTTTTATGAGCGGCCTCCGGAAGAAGGCGGCGGCGAAACTTCCACGTTCCCCTTCCAGCAGTGGCGCTATCGCTATATCGATGGCATTGGCAATAACATCATCATTGAGTTCGTGGACCCCACGATGTCGGGCGAGTTCCGCATGACCAGCGACCCTTCGGAAAAAGACGCGCTGCTCTATGTCCCCGGCGCCGGGCTCACCATGATGGAGCAGATGGGCCTCTCCGATAAGACGCAGCGCTTCAACAATACCGATGGAACGCACCTGGGCCAAGCCTTCGGCGGCCAGCCGGAGAGCATGAATGAATTCAACCGCATCGAGCAGTTCGCCAAATTGCAGCAGGCGCCCAAAATCAAGCTGACCGATCTGGAATCGGACGTCAAATCCAAGATCAGCTACAACGTCCTGCCGATGAAGGTGCGCGTCGACTATTTCCCCATTACCGACGCTTCGGTAATCGCCACCATCACGGTCCAGTTCGATAATAAGGATCTCAGTTTCCGTAACAAGGACGGCGTCCAGAAGGCGGAGCTCGAGATTCTGGGCCGGATTACCAGCATGACCCACCGCCGCGTGGCTACGCCATTCGACGATCCGGTCAGCATTCCAATACCTACATCCATGCTCCAGCAGGCGAGTCAGAACCGGTCCATTTACCAAAAAGCCGTTCCCTTGCAGCCCGGAACTTTCCGGCTAAGCGTGGTCGCCAAGGATGTGGTAGCGGGCAACGTCGCCATCCAGGAACAGGCGATTACCGTGCCGCGGATCGATTCCGATAAGCTGAGCGCCAGCTCGCTGGTGCTCGCCGACATCATGGAGCACGTGGACACCAAGAGCATCGGAACCGGCATGTTCGTGCTGGGCGATACGAAGGTTCGGCCGCGCCTCGGCAACGCCTTCAAACAGGACGAAAAGATAGGGATCTATCTGAAGGTGTACAATTTCGGGCCCGACGAGAATACCCATAAGCCCTCCGGCCAGATCAGCTATGAGCTGGTACACACCGGATCGGCCGACAAGATTTTCGATTTTACCGAGGACGTGAACCAGATCCCGGAGGCCTCGGCCAGCCAGGTCACAGTTGAAAAATTCCTGAACATCAAGGCTCTCAAGCTGACCCCTGGCTCGTACACCCTTAGGGTGAAGATAACCGATAAGAACCGTAATCAGGCGTTACCCTTGACAGCCCAATTTACGGTAACCTAGGTGCGAGCGGTGGTTTCCCGCTCGGCCCGATCCGCCCGGCTGCGGCTTCAGCCGGGAAGGCGTCGTGGATGGTGGAGAAAAAGACGCACAAAACGGTTGCGCTGCTGCTAACGGGAATAGCCTGCCTTACCGTCCCGCGCTGGGCTGGCGCCGCCGATGCGCCCAAACTTTCCGGCGCCATCGCGGGCACGGTTCGCGGCGCGGCCGGCGTGCCTCAAATGGGCGCTACCGTCATCCTGTATAACCACCAGCAGCGCCAAATCGGCAAAGTACTTACCGACGATCATGGCGAGTTCAAGTTGCTTGGCCTAGTCCCCGCCGTCTACGTTGTCAAGGTCACATTGGCTTCGTTTGTTCCCGCGGCTAAACAGGTAATGGTGCAGCCGGGGATGCGCAGCATAATGAATGTCAATCTGAGCACCCTTTTCAGCAGTATCCAGTTCGGTTACCCCACGGCCGAAAGCGGCACGATCATGACGGACGATTGGAAGTGGGTACTACGCAGCGACTCGTCCACCCGTCCCGTGTTGCGCTTCGCCGACCCCGTCCCTTCGGCGAAGCCGGTGTCCACTACGGAACACACCGCTGTGTTCTCCGAGACACATGGCTTGGTGCAATTGTCCGCGGGCGAAGGTCCTTTATCGACGGCCGCCGGTACGGCAGCCGACATGGGCACGACCTTCGCGATGGAAACGGCTCTCTACGGCAACAGCCTGCTCCAGTTCGCCGGAAACCTGGGCTACGGATCCACCACCGGAGTCCCCACCGCGGCGTTTCGTACCAGCTATAGCCGCGACTTCGCCGGCGATACACCTGTAATCTCTCTTACCATGCGGCAAATGTTGATGCCGGGCCGGGTGACCACGACTTATGGACCCGACGCCGGCTCCCTGCCCATGATTCGCAGCATTTCGGCCGGCGTCGACGACCAGTACCGGATTGGCGATAGCGTCACCTTGCGGTACGGCTTTACCATGGATTCGGTTTCGTTCGTCAACCATTTGAACTACTACAGTCCTTATGCGCGCCTGACGTATGCGATGGATGAGAACACCAATCTCGAATTCGCGTTCAGTTCCGGCAATGCGCGGCCCGACGCGGACGGCGCATCGTCGGAAGACGGCGGTTTGCAGCGCGACATCGCGGCGCTCGGCGTCTTTCCACGGATGTCGCTGCTGAACGGCGCCTCCAAAATTCAACGCGGCCAGGAATACGAAATCGTTTACTCGCACAAGTCCGGATCGCGCGTCTATAGCGCATCCATTTACCGCCAGGAGATTACCAACGCCGCCATCACCATGTCGTCGCCGGCCGGATTTTTTACGGCCGACGTGCTGCCCGACGTCTTTTCCGGCAGCTCGGTATTCAATGCCGGCAACTTTCCAGGACAATGGCTGCGCTGTGTCGGTGACGCAGAACCTGGGCAGCAATGCCAGCGCCTCCATGATTTACGGCGATACCGGCGCGCTCACGGCGGATAACCGCGAGCTGGTCAGCAACAGTCCCGACGAGCTACG
Organism: Bryobacterales bacterium; assembly: GCA_963723015.1. Lineage (GTDB taxonomy): Bacteria > Acidobacteriota > Terriglobia > Bryobacterales > Bryobacteraceae > PALSA-243. The sequence goes on along the minus strand of CAVRPF010000023.1, from coordinate 172,286 downwards.
CTCCATGATCCACGCGGGCAGACGGCAGGTAGCGGCAACGCGCTTCGCCGCCACCGCGCCGCATGCGGGCACGCATCTGGTCGCCAGCTATCAATGGATCGGCGACCGCCGCGCGGCCATGGCCGGCAATCTCTATGCGGCCGATTCCATGCAGCCGCTGCCGGGGTTCAACGTTTTCATCCGCCAGCCCATCCCGGGCTTCGGGCGCCACGTCGAGGCCACCGCCGATCTTCGCAACATGCTGGCGCAAGGCTATCTGCCGATCAGCGCCGCCGATGGCCAGCGCATCCTGCTGGTACAGAATCCGCGTAGCGTGCGCGGAGGCCTGAGTTTCACTTTCTAAGCGCGGGCCAGGCATCCTTGCCTGTGTGCCGCTCTGTTTTGCCTCAACGCCTTCATCACCCTGCGCCTGTTTCATTCCGATTACATTGCGCAGATGCCCTCCATCGAGGGGGCTTTCATCGGTCTGGCGCGGTACATACGCGACCATTTTCCCGATCTGAATTGGATGCCGCTCTGGTATGGCGGCATTCCGTTTCCCGATTGCTATCCGCCGCTGCTGCACGCGGTGGTAGCCGCGGTCTCGGGCTTGGGCCGCATCGATGCGGGACTGGCGTATCACGCCGTCACCGCCACTCTCTACTCTCTGGGTCCGGTAGCGCTTTACTGGGCGGCGCGGCGGCTGGGCGCGGAGCGGCTTCCAGCGTTTCTCGCGTCTCTCGGCTACTCGCTGCTCTCGCCTTCGGTGTGGCTATCTCCGGACTTGCGCAACGATATCGGCGGATGGTTCGCGCCATGCCGCCTGGACAATATGGCGAGATATGGCGAGGGCCCGCACATCGCGTCGCTGACGCTGTTGCCGCTGGCTCTCGGCTGTCTGCATATCGCCTTACAGCGGCGCCGCCCCGCGTTCTACTTCGCGGCCGCGCTGGCCATGGCGGCGGTAGCGCTAACCAATTGGATCGGCGGCCTTCGCGCTGGCCTTGGTGGCCAGCTGCATATATGGCGGGCAGACGCTCTCGGCTGCCAACCTCACAAGAACGCTGCTGATCGCCGTCTGGGCCTACGCCATAGCCGCCCCTTTTTTCACCCCATCCACCATCGCCACCATCCAGGCGAATGCCCCCATCGTAGCCGGCGGATATAAGCCCAACCATCACCCTGGAGCTGGCATTCCTCGCAGGCGCGCTGCTGTTGGCTTTGCTTTTTCACCGTCGCCACACGCCACAGCGGGTGCGTTTTGCCCTTTTGTTTCTCTATCTTACGGGGGCGATTGCGCTGATGGTCTATTGGTTCAAACTTGAGATTGTCCCCCAGCCGCATCGCTATCATCTGGAAATGGACCTGGCCTTCTGGCTAGCCGCAGCACTGCTGGCGCGCAAACCGCTTGCTTACGCGCGCGGCTCCGAAATCCTACTCGCCGCCGCCCTGCTTCTCTCCATTCCCATTGCCCTCCACCAGCACAATCGCGCGCAAGAGATCGAGAAGCCCATCGCCATCCGCTCCACCGTCGAATACGAAATCTCCCATTGGCTCGGCCAGAGCATGCCCGGCCAGCGCGTCTTCGCGCCCGGCACTATCGGCTTCTGGATGCAGTCCTTCAGCGATACCCCCATGCTCACCGGCGGCTTCGACAACGGCATGCGCAACACGTTCCTGCAAGACGTTAATTATCAGATCTACGCGGGCGACCGGCAGGACATCATGGTCGCCTGGCTCAAGGCCTTCGGCGTTGCCGCGATAATCGGCGATGGACCCGGCAGCCGCGAGTTCTATCATCCCTATGCACATCCCGAAAAATTCGCAGGGTTGCCCGAGATCTGGCGCGATGGTCCGGAGGTGATCTATTCAGTGCCGCGCCGCCGCGCCTCATTGGCGCATGCCATGCCTGTCTCCGGCCTGGTTGCGGCGCGCCCGCCGGCCTACTACGCGAAGCCGCTCGACGCATATCTCGCGGCGCTCGACGATCCGTCGCTTCCCGACGCCGATCTCAAGTGGCGCGGAGCCGGCGCGGCCGTCATCACCGCCAACCTCAAGCCCGAGCACATTCTTAGCGTGCAGATCACGTGGGACAAGGGATGGCACGCGCGCGTTCACGGCGAGGCGCGCCGCGTGTGGCAGGATAAACTGGGACAGATGGCCATCGAGCCGCTTTGCAACGGCCCATGCGAGGTAGATCTGGCGTACGATGGCGGCGTAGAGCAGCAGGCCGCACGCTGGCTCAGCGTGGCCGCATTGATTTGTGGGGCAGGATGGTATCCTGCGCGGCGGTTGCTCACCGCCGCTCTTTCCTTATTAGCGAAACTCGCTAGAAAGAGGTGAGTCTTTGAAGCTTGGCAGTTTACTGATAGCATTTGCGGCAAGCGCCGCATTGGCGCAGCCCCAGCCTATCGCGCCCGTCGAGCCCGCGCTGGCCGAGATCGCCGCCACGCGCTGGTTTCAGCAATCCGCCATCTCGCCCGATGGCGCGCGCATCGCCTATGTCGAAGCCTCGACGGCGCCCGGCAAGTCCGCCATCCGCATCGGCGATCTCCACATCACCGCCGGCGACGGAAAAGCGCTCTGCGACGAAGAGAGCGTCGCCTGGTCGCCCGACAGCAAGCAGATCGCGTTCCTTTCCGACTGTGCCAAGAAGGATCAGTTCGAGATCTACGTAGCCGCCGCTACGGGCGGCGCCGTGAGCAGAGCTGACGCACCTCACGGGGCTGTTGGCGAATCCTCGCTGGTCGCCCGACGGCAAGCGCATTGCCGTCCTCTTCACAGAAAATCTGCCCCACCGCGCCGGGCCGCTCGACCCCGTGCCGCCCGATTCCGGCGTGGTGGAATCCAAAATCTATGAGCAGCGCCTCGCGGTGATCGATCTCGCAGCCGCGTCCGCGGCCTCCACAGCCCGCCAGATTTCACCCGCCAATATGTATATCTACGAGTACGATTGGTCGCCCGATGGACGCAGCTTCGCCGTTTCCGCCGCTCCCGGCTCGGGCGATAACAACTGGTGGATCGCGCAGATCTACACGCTGAGTGCCGCGCGGCGGCGAGCTGAAGCCGGTGTACAAACCGGGCGTGCAACAGCAGATCGCCGAGCCGCAATGGTCGCACGACGGCCAGTCGATCCTCTTTATCGGCGGAATTATGAGCGACGAGGGTTCTACCGGCGGCGAGTTGTACCAGGTGTCGGCGGCGGGCGGTCAGGCGCATAGTTTGACGCCGGGCATCCATTCGTCGGTGGCCGATTTCTCCTGGCCGAAGGATTCCAAGTACCTCATACTTCAGCGAACACTACGACGGCGGCAGCGCCGTCTCGCAGATCGACCCGGCCACCGGCCAGACCGAGCGGCTGTGGCAAGGCGACGAGACCATTTTCACCATGGATGGCGGCGGCGTGTCGCTCTCCGATGACGGCAAGAAGAGCACGCTGGTGCGCAACTCCTGGGACCACGCGCCCGAGGTATGGGCCGGACCTGTGGGCAGATGGAGCAAGCTCACTCACGCCAACGAAGCGCGCCTGCCGCTCTGGGGCGACGCCAAGAGCCTGCACTGGACCAGCGACGGTTTCCGCGTGCAAGGCTGGCTGATCTACCCGAAGGATTACGATCCCAATCGCAAGTACCCCATGGTTGTCAGCATCCACGGAGGCCCGGCGTCTTCCATGAAGCCCGCTTGGCCCAGGCCGGGCTTCAACGCTACGCTGCTTTCGCAACAGGGCTATTTTGTGCTGCTGCCCAACCCCCGCGGCAGCTACGGCCAAGGCGAAACGTTCACGATGGCCAACGTCAAGGATTTCGGCGGCGGCGATCTGCGCGACATTCTGGCTGGGGTGGATGAAGCTGTCCGCTCCGCGCCCATCGATGGCAATCGCGTGGGCGTCACCGGCTGGAGTTATGGCGGGTTCATGACCATGTGGGCGGTGACGCAAACCAACCGCTTCCGCGCCGCGGTAGCTGGCGCGGGCATCGCCAATTGGCAAAGCTACTACGGCGAAAACTCCATCGATCAATGGATGCTGCCATACTTCGGCGCAACGGTTTACGATAATCCGGCGGTTTACGCCAAAAGCTCACCCATCGATTTCATCAAGAACGTGAAGACGCCGACGCTGGTAGTGGTGGGCGACCGCGACGGCGAATGCCCCGCGCCGCAATCCTACGAATTCTGGCACGCGCTGCGGGATTTGGGCGTGAAGACCGAGATGGTGATTTACCCGAACGAAGGCCACCGCTTCCACACGCCCGCGCATCAGAAGGATGTGCTCGTAAGGATGATCGCGTGGTTTAACGAGAATCTGCGGTAACGTTCAATGCAGGTTATTTCAGTTGTCGGAGCGCGTCCGCAGTTCGTGAAACTCGCCGTTGTCTGCCGTGCGATGGCCTTGAGCAGCCAGCCATGGGAGCACCGGATTGTGCATACGGGTCAGCATTACGATCCCGGGCTCAGCTCGATTTTTTTTGAAGAGCTGGCGATCCCCAGGCCGGATTACGATCTGAGCGTAGGGTCCGGCTCCCACGGTGAGCAGACCGGCGAAATGCTTAAGCGGCTGGAACCGGTTCTGATCGCCGAAAGACCCGACTGGGTGCTGCTGTATGGCGACACAAATTCGACGCTGGCCGGCGCCGTAGTGGCTTCCAAGCTGCAGTTGCGCACGGCGCACATCGAAGCCGGACTCAGAAGCCACCGCCGCGATATGCCGGAGGAGATTAACCGGATTGTGGCCGACCATGTGTCGGACCTGCTGTTCTGTCCGACCGCTTTGGCCATGGAAAATATCCGCAAAGAGGGATTGGAGGGCCGCGCGGTATTGACCGGCGACGTGATGCATGACGCCTCCATCGCGTATCGCCAATTGGCCGAAGAGCGCGGCAGCCCCCTGACGGACACCTGGAGGCGCGGTGAATTTGCGCTGGCTACGGTCCACCGGGCCGAGAACACCGACACCCCGAGGAACCTCCGCAGCATAGTCGGCGCTTTGGACCGCATTGCCCGGGAGTTATGCCCGGTCGTATGGCCGGTTCATCCCCGGACCAGGAAGCGGCTGGACGAGATGGGCTGCCTCACTGGCGCGGTGACAGTGATTGCGCCGGTTTCGTATCTCGAGATGCTCCTGTTGGAAGGGCGCGCCCGCGTGATCTTGACAGACTCCGGAGGCGTTCAGAAAGAAGCTTATTTCTTCAAGGTTCCGTGCATCACCTTGCGCGACGAAACCGAATGGCAGGAGACATTGGAAAACCGCTGCAACGTGCTGGCTGGAGCGAATGAAGAAGAGATCGTCCACGCGGCTGGCTTAATCCATCAAGCCGGGCCATGGACGGCGCTTTATGGAGAAGGCGCCGCGGGAGCGGCCATCCTACACGCGATTGTAAGTCACGCCACGAACTTATCCCGACACTCCTTAGAGCAAAAGTAAATCAGATGCCCCTGTACCGACTTAGTGACTCCGCTGCCCGACGATACATAAGTCCCGCAGACCGGGTCTTTCTTCAGTTCCATGGAAGCGGCCGGCTCGGAATGCCGTTGCACCGTGGCGCCACGGCCGCGCTGGAACAAGCTGCCTAAAATCGAGCGCACAATCAGGAACAGCAGCAGCGGCAGGATGAAATCGATAAAAAAGCTGCGAATCATGGAGTCGGGGCAGAGCCATGCATCCTGCCCCGGAAAATTAAGCTATTGCTTCTTCTTCTTGGTAGGAGGCGCGTTGGGATTCTTGTAGGTGTTTTCGACAGTCGATCCCAAGGTGGTTAACATCTCTTTGGCGGATTGCGCGTATTGCCCGTCCGGCTTAAGCTGCAGATACTGCTGGAACGCTTCCACGGTGCCGGGCACGGGGACCATTTTGCCGTCCGCGGTGGTCGTGACTTTAGCCATCAAAGCGACGCCCATCTGGTAATACGCATCGGCGCAGTTCTTGTCGGCGGCGATCCCTTTCTTGAACGTCTCCACGGCGGGATCCACCTGACCGGCGTTGGTGTATAACGCGCCCATATTGTAGTAATACTTGCAGGCATTCGCCGGCTCCAGCTGCGCGGCCTTTTCGAGCTCGCCGGTGGCATCTTGAAATTTGCCGGCCTTAGCCAGCGCCAGGCCGTAGTTGTTGTGAATGGATGCGTCATCGGGTTTCAGCGCAATGGCTTTGTTGTAGGCTTCCAGCGCCTTGGCGACAGCGGCATCGTGATCGGCGCCGGTCTTGGTGTCGGCCAGGCCCATCTCCGCTTCCGCCAGGTGACTCCAGACCGCGAGCTGATTCGGGTCGAGTTCGCCGGCCTTATTGAAGTTCTCAATCGCCTGATCGTACTTTGCGCCTTTCTCGGCCGCCGGAGCGGTCTTGGCGGCATCCAGAGCGGTCATGCCGTCGTTGTAAGCGGTGTTGAGCGCATTGTTCTTCTTGCGCTGATTTGCCTGCGCGTCGATCTGTTTTTGCAGCGCATCCTTCTGCTCCTTAGTCAAGCCGCGCGCCAGCTCGTCCGGGATCTGGCCCGTCTCCATGGCCTTCTGAGCCAAAGCCTGTTTATTTCCGGTCTCGGCCTGGGCGGCCTTCATGTCGAAATTGACCACGCGCGGATCGCCGGGCGAGGTTGGCACGCCCTTCTGCTCGTCTGTCATTTTGCCATCGATCCAGATCGAAATATCGTACTTGCCGATGGGCAGGCCATTATAAATATAATGACCCTTCTTGTCGGTCTTGGTTTTGTAGTCGCCTTTGATATCGGTGCGGTGAATTCTGACTTCGACGCCTTGGATCGTCTTGCCATCCGTGCCTTTCACCACTCCTTCCACGCCGGTGATTTGCGCAAACGACGCGAAGGCGAAAAGCGCTATCCCGGCAGCCGAATAGGCCAGGTTGCGGATCTTCATAGAACCTCCAGATGTAAACTTCGTGGTGTGAAACTATCAGTATAACCTAAGGTTCGTCAAAGAGGCCGATCTGTTCCTTGGCGGCGGGTTTGATTTTTCGCCGGCGCAAAGGGCTGCCCACCACCCCCAAAACCTCCACGGCGCGGAGCGCCTCGCGCGGCGCAAAGACCCGCTGTTGATTGCTGGACGGGTCAGGTGGAATCACGGAAAACCCGTACTGCTCCACCTGCAGGAGATTGTTGGGCATAATTCCTTCGAGAGCATCGCCATCGCGGAACTGAAGCATCACCCAGAGTCCTTCAGTCTTAGGCCGGGTGTTGAACAGGCGCCGCTCCATCGGGTCTGGCGCGGTAAAGTCGCGCACGAAACTGATGGTCTTGATTTCGGTATAGGGGACGGCGGCCACATTGCCATCCAAAGTGAGCAGTTCGACGCCGCCAGATTGTAGGAAAGAGGCGGAATTCACGTACCCCGATAGCGGTTCCCGATCGAACCGGCGGACAATGGCCTTCTTGGTGGTGGAAACGGCCAACTCTTCCCCTTCTCACAATCATGTTTCAAACATTTCGGCGATTATTGTATCATTGGCACGATGTCCCAATCGTTTACGGCTGAATCCAGCGGGCTGCGCGGCCAAATGACCGCGTTCCTCAACTTCTGCCGCATCGAAAAGGGACTCTCAGCCAATTCGCTCAGCGCTTATTCCGGTGATTTATCGAAGTTTAGCGCATTTATAGGCGATTCGCCCCGGATTTTGGGGGTGGAAGAGCTGCGCGGGTATATCGATCATTTGCAGGCCTGCAAGCTGGGCAGCCGCTCGATCGCGCGCCATCTCACGACTCTGCGCAGCTTCTACGGCTTTCTGCTGCGGGAAGGCGCGGTTGCGAGCGACCCGACGGAGCTGCTGCGCAGTCCGCGGCAGTGGCAATCGATTCCTAAGTTCCTGAATCTGGAAGAGATCGAGCGCTTGCTGGAGATTCCCGACGCCGCCACGCCCACGGGGCTGCGCGATCGCGCTATGCTGCAATTGCTGTACGCCACCGGGCTACGGGTTTCCGAGTTGTGCCGCGTGGGCGTCAGCGATCTCAAGGCGGATGCGGCCATACTGCGCACCACCGGCAAGGGGAACAAGCAGCGTCTGGTTCCGGTAGGCCAGGCGGCCATCCGCGCGGTGGAGGAGTATATGAAGAACGGCCGCCCGGCGTTGCTGAAGGGCCGGGCGAGCCGGTATCTCTTCGTGACCGCGCGCGGCGGCTGTATGACCCGCCAGGGATTTTGGAAGCTGCTGGTGTTGCATGGCAAGAAGGCCGGCATTTTCCGCGGGCTGACGCCGCACGTCTTGCGGCACAGTTTCGCGACGCATTTGCTGGAGCATGGAGCGGACCTGCGCAGCGTGCAGGTCATGCTGGGACATGCGGATATTTCGACCACGCAGATTTATACCCATGTGATGCGGTCGAGACTTCGCGATACGGTTCAGAAACACCATCCCCGGGCCTGAGTAGTTGGAATGTCGATCCGAGAGGGATCCGCACAATGAGCGATTACGTGTACATGCTGGAGAACCACCTGAGCGCCGAGCAGAATCGGGTGGTGCAGGGAAGTGCAAACCGCCGCCGGCCAGGCGAACGTGAACGTGTTCGTGACGGGCGGCGCGATGCGCGACATGCTGGCCGGCTTTCGTATCCGCGATCTGGATTTCGTGGTGGAAGGGCCGGCATTAAAGATTGCCAAGACCGTAAGCGAGCGGACCGAAGCGCGCATTACGACCGCCGACGAGAACCGCAGGTGCGCCGAACTGCTGTTCCCCAGCGGCGTGACGGCGCAGATCGCTATGTCCCGGCAGGAAAAGTACGCGCGCAGCGGGGCCAAGCCGCAGGTCTCGCCGGCTACCATCCAGGAAGATCTGCGCGGCCGAGACTTCACGTGCAACGCAGTGGCGCTTTCTCTGAACCGCGCCTCGCGCGGCCTGCTGCTCGACCCGCTGAACGGTCTGGCGGATATCGAGCGCCGCGAGCTGCGCGCCGCCAGCCCTTACGGCTTCTACGACGATCCTTCGCGTCTATTGCGACTCATGCGGCTCCGCGTCCGGCTGGGGTTTACGGTTGAGGAGCGCACGCAGATGCAGGTCGCGAATGCGCACGAAGCGGAGGTGGAGAAGCTGATTCCACCGCGCGTCTTCGGCGAGGAGCTCCGGCAAATCTCGGCGGAGGATGCGCCCGCAGAGATCGTCAAGGGTCTGGATGAAGCGGGTATACTCCCGATATTCCTGCCGGCGCTCTCCGGCCCCAAGCTGAATCTGGCTGGACTGATGAAATTTGAGAAACTGGCGCACCTGCTGCCCGATGAAGCGAAGAATCGCGCCGCGCGGCTGAGTCCGTTCCTTTGGGTGCTCAGCGAGAAGCTCGCGCCGCGGGAAAAGCAGGCGCTATTCAAAATCGTCGATCTTTCCACGGCCGATGCCGCGGCGTATCAGAAACTGGAGACGCGCGAGAAAAAACTGGAGACAGCGCTGCGCTCGGCCCGCATTCGCAAACCTTCGCAGGTGTATCAGATTGTCAGCGCGGCCGAGCCCGACGAGATTCTGCTGGCGCTATACCGCTCGCCCTTGAAACCGGTTCAGGAGCGCCTGCGGAACTATTTCCAGAAGTATTTGCCGGCCGTCCAGGAGATTACGCCCGAGGAATTCGCGGCAGTGGAAGGGAAGCCGGGCACGCCGAAATACCAGAAAGCGCGCGAGCAGTTTGTAGCCAACCGTCTGGACCGGCGGCCGCCGAAGAGACCGCCGGAGGAAGAGGAGGAGCAGGTTGCTCCGCCGCCGCCCCCGCCGGAACCGATGTTGGCGCGAAGAAGGTAAAGTAGTCTGGCACTCGGTTTGCGGGTAAACATACACTGGAGGAGCACCAGTTATGAGCCGCCAATTACCTCTGTTGTCAGCACTTGGCTTGATTCTCGCCTTTGCCGCGAGTTCGCAGCAAGTCCCCATTTACCAGGTAACCGTGGTAGACCGCACAATCAAGGCGGTCAATTATCAATACCGCAGCGGGCCTACGCCGATAGATTTCCGCGGCACAGTACTTCTGCCCGAAGCCAAAGGCGATGCCATTGTGGAATCGAAAGCGGGACACACCGAAATCGACGCTCACATCGATCGCTTGGCGCCGCCCACGCGCTTTGGACCCGAATATTTAACTTATGTTTTGTGGGCCATCAGCCCTGAGGGTCATCCAAAGAACCTGGGCGAACTACTGGCTGGATCGTCGGACAAAGCGCACTTGCGAGTGACAACGGACCTTCAGGCGTTCGGGATGATCGTGACCGCCGAACCCTATGCCGCGGTGCGTCAGCCGAGCGATGTGGTGGTGCTGGAGAATCAGATCCGCCCCGACACGGTGGGGAATACCGAGCCGATTCAAGCGCGTTATGAATTGATGCCTCGCCATGGCTACACGTATAACGTACCCACAAGTCCGAAGATCGCCGAAGGCAACGGGCCAATGGTTTCCATGAGCGAGTATGAGACTACGCTCGAAGTCTACCAGGCGATCAATGCGGTCCAGATCGCCAAAGCCGCGGGCGCGGCGCGATATGCTCCGGAAGTGATGAGCAAGGCGGAACAGGAACTTCAGAATGCGCAGGCGCTGCAGGCTAAAAAAGTGGATAGGAGCCTGGTGATCATGGCGGCGCGCGAAGCCGCCCAAACCGCGGAAGACGCGCGCACGTTGAGTCGCGAACGCGCCAAAAACGCGGAAGTGGCGCAGGCCCGCGCTACGGCCGATAAGGAGCAGCAACTCCGCATGCAGGCCGAGGCGCAGGCGCGCCAGGCCGAAGCTCAGGCGACTCAGGCGCAGGCCCAAGCCTCAGCCGACCGGATGCAGCTTGAAACCGAACGCCAAACTATGACAGTGCAGACGCCGGCGCAGACACCCGCTCCGCCGGCAGCCGCCGCCCCAGCGGCGCCTCACTTCGAGATGGAAGTACCCGCGCCTCCGCGCGTTAACCTGGGAGAGCGCGAGCTGCGCGTTGCCATGCTCGGGGAAATGAAAGCGTCGTTCCCTGCCAGGGACACGCCGCAGGGTTTAGTCGCCACCATTCCCGATTACGATTTCCACGGCGCGACTCTGGATCGCGGCATGATGGCGAAGCTTGAGCGCATCGCGGTATTGGTGGCCGCGCACCCCGGGCTTAGCGTGGAAGTGGATGGCTTCAGCGACAACCCTTCCGCGGAGGCGGAACGAATGGCTTCGGCTCGCGCGGCGATGGTGCGCGACGCTCTGGTGGCCGGCGGTCTCCCGGTTGCCGCGGTGAGTGCGCGAAGCTTGGGCACTACCCGCCCGCTCGGGTCCAATGCCACGGCACAAGGCCGCGAAATGAACCGCCGCGTGGAAGTGGTGATCTCCGGCGAGCCGATTGGCAACCTGGCTTCGTGGGATAAGAGTTACTCTGTCCTTCCGCGATAGCGTCCGAGGGTTCACGTGGTGCGCTGCCGACACAGGCGAATTCACGCGCTAGCGCCGTAATCGAAAATCGCGGTCAGCTTCGAGTCGATCTGCTGGATTTCCCGCGCGCCGGGAAACTTCAGGACAGAACGAACGGGGCGGATACGACTACCAGTGCCAGTCCCAGCATAAGGATCCACGACCAGCGGTTGGCAAAATTAAACGTCCAGCCCAACCCCGCCCGCTTCTCCACAACCAACACCGGATCGTTCGGATTGTAGTAGAAGATGCCGGCCTTCCAACATTCATTCGGGGTGGAATCGACCGGATCCTGCGGTTCGCTCATCTTCCTGGCAATCACGATAATCAGCGGGATCACGATGACTATAGGTAACAGCGCGATCGTCCAAACGGGAATACCGAGCGGAGCCCGGACGGCAATCAGGTCGAACTGCAGCGCCAGGAAGTACTGGATTGCGATCAGGCTGCCAAACATCACGACGCGAGATCGCGATCTGCGCGAGCCGAACCAGCCAGCCAAGGCCGCGATTACAAACCATGCGCAGATCTCGGCTCCGAACAGCAGCGGTCCGTACACTCCCCTGGCGGTGCGCTCGGCCCAGCGATCCGGCCGCCCCGACAGATCGAAATGCACCGCAAAGCGCGCAGGGATCCGGTCCCAATTGAAGTACAACCAGGTCGCGGCAACTCCAAGAATTACGAATGGTCCGGCCAACCACCAGGCGAATCGCGGCAGTTGCTCGGGGGCGCTGGTCAGCTCCGCTTCTCTCGGCCGCACGAACTGGACGGCAGCCGGAGCGAGTTTGCGATTTTGCCAGTAGAAGCTTACGCCGGCGGCGGCCAGAATGGCGAATGGGGCATATGCCGCGATTGCCGACAGGAATTCGCCGGACGAGATTAGCAGAGCGCCAACGGCTGCAATCACTACCGCCGCGATAACCACGCGGAACATTCGTATTGCGTGACGGCCGGCGGGGGTTTGGCGGAAATCCGGCGGAACCGGTACCGCGAACAGTAGTTCGCGACGGCTGATGTTAGGGATCGCAAACAGCAGCGCCCCCAAAAAAACGTACACGGCAGCAAGCATGAGTCTCATGTTCGTGTCACCACCTTCGCCATGGCGCGCAGCTCAGCGGCAATGCTGCCGGCCGAAATACCCTCGGAGCGCATCTGCGCCACCATGCCGCGCAGCCGATCGCGAAAATCTTGATCCCAACCTTCCTTATTCACAAGCGGCGCCGCCCGCTCCAATACCACGGCTCCGCGCCCGTGCTTGAGGTCCAGCCAGCCTTCGGCGGCCAATTGCCGGTACGCTTCGGCCACAGTATTGAAATGGATTCCCAGTTCCATAGCCACCCGCCGGACCGACGGCAGCGTCGAGCCTGGAGCAAGCTGGCCCTCTACCAGCAGAACGCGCAACCCATCCACGATCTGCCGGATCGCGGGAATGCCGGAGGAGGAATCGATGCGGATTCGAGGAGGCTGCGCCACTACTGTACAGTGTACTTGTACAGTGTACAGATGTCAAGGGAGCGGGGAAGAGCGCAGCCCCACGCTCCTCATCCAATATGGTATGCTTTGGCTGATGCCTCCGGTTCCCGACGCTCAATGCCAATTCGGAAATCCCGCTCTACCGGCAGTTATTTGAGCACATTGCGCTACAGATCCATTCCGGCCAACTGGCGCGGGGCGAGCGCCTTCCAGCCACACGGGAATTGGCTGGCCAACTTGGACTGAACCGCACCACCGTTTCGGCCGCCTATGAACTACTGGAAGCCCAAGGTTTGATTTCGGGCCAAGTGGGCCGCGGCAGTTTCGTGACCGGATTGGCCGTGCCCGGCGAAACCCGCGTCAACTGGCATGGTCTGCTGGAACGCGGCGATGCAGGGCTTGAGCATACCGCCCGGGCCCGCAGGCGCGCGATGCGATTAGCTTTGTAATGTCCCGGCCTTCGCGCGATCTGTTTCCTCTCGACGATTTTCGCGCCAGTTGCGAAGCCGTTCTGACGCGCCACGATCTCGCCGATATTCTCCAACTCGGCTCGCCCAGCGGCTATGAACCATTGCGCCGTCATCTGCTCGACGATGCCCGCTCTCAAGGCTTGGCCGCGTCCGGGCGACGATCTGATCGTGACCAACGGCTGCCAACAGGCGCTCGATCTGATCGCCCGGACCATTCTGCGTCCAGGCGATGTAGTAGCGGTCGAAGATCCCGTGTATCCCGGGCTTGAAGAGTTTGTTGACCGGCATGGGCGTCCAGCTTGCCGGCGTTCCGGTAGGCGCCGATGGAATCGATCTACCACAACTCGAGCGGGTACTCGTTCGCGAGCGGCCGCGGCTGCTGGTGGTGACGTCCAACTTTCAAAATCCAACCGGGGCGACGCTCCCGCTTGCGGCGCGCCGCGCGCTATTGCAGGCTGCGCGTTCGGCAGGCGCACCGGTAGTGGAAAACGACGCCTATGGCGAACTGCGCTACGAAGGCGAACCGGTGGCTGCCATTAAGCAACTGGACGATCAGTCCGGCACGGTGCTGCTGCGCAGTTTTTCGAAAGTGAGCTTTCCCGGTCTGCGCGTGGGATGGGCGCTAGGTCCAAAAGCCCTGATCGATCGGATGCGGCACGCTAAGGAATCCTCGGATCTGCACACGGATCAGCTCTCGCAGGCGGTGCTGCTGGAATTCGCGGTATCCGGACGGCTGGCGGCGCACCGCGCATGCATGCTCCAAGCCGGGGCGGAGCGGCTGCGCGCCACGCTGAACGCATGCGGCGAGTATCTGCCGGCGGGATCGCGCTGGACGCGCCCGCAGGGTGGCATGAACGTTTGGGTGCGGCTGCCGGAGCCGCTGGACGCGGCGCGGCTTCTGGAGCGCGCGCGGAAGGAAGGCGTAGCCTACCTGCCAGGACGGTATTTCGCCGTTTCGCGGCAGGATACGGGCGCGCTTGCGGTTGAGTTTTGCGGGGCTGCCGCCGGAGCGCATCCGGCAGGGTCTTGCGATCTTGGGACGAATTTTTGCAGGCGAGCTGGAAACCGTATCACATAATTTCGAGCCGGCGCCGGCCATGGTTTAGAACGCATAAAAAAAATAAGGAGAGGGAGCATGTTTCAGTTTTCAAGCGAGGATTTCCGGATAAAGACCGGATTGGCGGAGATGTTGAAGGGCGGCGTCATCATGGACGTGACCAACGCCGAGCAGGCAAAGATTGCGGAAGATGCGGGCGCGTCGGCGGTGATGGCGCTCGAGCGCGTGCCCTCCGATATCCGCAAGGAGGGCGGCGTGGCGCGCATGGCGAACATCGCCATCATCGAAAAAATCATGGCCACGGTCACTATTCCGGTGATGGCCAAGGCGCGCATCGGCCACTTTATGGAAGCGCGCATTTTGGAAGCGCTGGGCGTGGACTACATCGACGAAAGCGAGGTGCTTACGCCGGCCGACGAAGAGCACCACATCGCTAAAAGCGATTTCAAAGTGCCGTTTGTCTGCGGCGCACGCAACTTGGGCGAGGCGTTGCGGCGGATCGCTGAAGGCGCAGCGATGATCCGCACCAAAGGCGAAGCCGGCTCGGGCAATATTGTCGAGGCCGTGCGTCACATTCGCACCATCGTCAAGGAGATGCGTCAGCTCACCGTGCTCGGCAAAGAAGAGCTGGTGCATCAGGCGAAGAATTTGCAGGCGCCATTGGAATTGGTGGAGTGGGTGGCGGAAAACGGCAAGCTGCCCGTGCCGAATTTCTCGGCCGGGGGAATCGCTACGCCCGCCGACGCGGCCCTGGTGATGCAGCTCGGCGCGGAGGCGGTTTTTGTGGGGTCGGGAATATTCAAATCGTCGCGACCCAGCCGCGCGCGCCAATGCCATTGTGCTGGCGGCCAAAAATTATAATCAACCCGGAAAAGCTGCTCGAGGCCAGCCGCGCGCTCGGCGATGCCATGCCGGGTCTCGACATTACCAAGCTGCCCGAAGGCGGAGCTGATGCAGACCCGAGGGTGGTAGATGAAGAAGGTGGGAGTGCTCGCGCTCCAGGGAGATTTCGCGGCGCACGGCGCGGCCTTGGAACGCGCTGGCGCCGAGCCGGTATTCGTCCGCGAGCGGGATCAATTCGCGGACTTGGACGGGCTTGTGATTCCCAGGCGGCGAAAGCACCACCATGCTGAAGCTTCTGCGCCAGGACGGGCTGTACGACGCCTTGATGGAGTTCGGACGCCATAAGCCGATTTTCGGCACCTGCGCGGGCGCCATCCTGCTGGCCAGCGAGGTCTCTCATCCACCGCAAGAGAGCCTAGGGCTGATGGATTTATCCGTCGAGCGCAACGCCTATGGCCGCCAGATCGATAGCCGCGTGACCGACGTCGATCCCGATCCCGATTTCACCCAGCGCACATCGCCCGGCCAGCTTGAGGCCGTGTTTATCCGCGCGCCGATTATTCGCCGCGCCGGAGATGGCGCCAAAGTGCTGGCTCGCTATGCGGGCGATCCGGTGTTGGTGGAGCAAGGGCATCACCTGGCGGCGACCTTCCATCCCGAGTTAACCGCCGACCTGCGCGTGCATGAGCTGTTCCTGCAGAAGCTATGAGCGATGCCCGCAAGCGCGTTCTATTTGTTTGCATCGGCAATTCATGCCGCAGCCAGATGGCGGAAGCGTTCGCACGCGCTTACGGCTCCGACGTACTGATTCCGGCCAGCGCCGGCTTGACCCCCGCCGGGAGCATTGCGCCCGATACCAGGCGCGCCATGCTCGAAAAGAATCTGGAAATGCGCGATCACTTTCCCAAATCCATGGGCCAATTTGACCGCGCGCAATTCGATCTGACGATCAATATGAGCGGCGAGGATCTGTCGCTAAAGGCCGCCGAGCGCATTGTGGAATGGGACGTCGCCGATCCGGTGTGCCTGCCATACCAGCGCCATTGCGAAATCCGCGACGAAATAGAACGCCGGGTGATGAATTTGATTTTGGAGTTGCGCCGCAACCAGGCCGCCGCCCAGCTGATTGGCCGCCGCCTTGCAAGTACATTGGCGTGGAAGAACGACCCGCGGATCTGCTAAGCGATCAAATTCCTCAAGCCATTCGCCATAATATCGACGCCGTCGTGAAGCTCGAAGAGAGCTTTGTGCAGAACCGGTCCCTGGCCGACAAGATAGCCGACTTGATCGGCGGATTCACGGGCAGCTTGAAGTTCGTAGGTCTCCACGCGGTAGTCTACGGTTTCTGGGTTCTGATCAACCTGAATCTGATTCCGATCTTTAAGCCATTCGATCCATATCCCTTTCTGCTACTTAGCATGGTGGTATCGGTGGAGGCGATTTTTCTTTCCACCTTCGTATTGATGAAGCAAAACCGCATGAGCCACCGGGCTGAGCAACTGGAACACCTGGATCTTCAAATTAATCTCCTGGCCGAACGCGAAATGACGATGGTCTTGCAGCTTCTGCAGCGCATCGCGGCGCGGCTGGGAGTTCACGCCTCGGGCGAGCATATTGAAGAATTGGCCGCGGAAACCTCGGTGGAAGCCTTAGCCCATCAGATCTCCGAAAAACTGCCAGAGAGTTGAGATTGTGACGTAGCGTACAAAGGCTGGCGCTACGCGATCTCTTTGAGCTGTGGATGGGCAATAATTACTCGGCCCATTCGGCTAACCGGTGCTCCGCGCCGGCAAACTCATACATGCGGTGCTGCTATTCTGCGCATGCGATGCCCATTGTTCCTGGCCACCGCGCCTCGCGAACCGCACGGCGAGGAACAGGCGAACAGAAGGGCGCAGACGACTGCCGCTGTCAGGCGGCGATCCCGCCGCGGCCGTTCGACAACCGGCAGAGACGCTCCCAGCAGGGGTCGTCTGTCGGCCCGCAAGAGTGCGTACGCAACAAGCGCCCGGGGGGTCAAGCGAAGAGTATCCGTACCGTCTCCGTCGATCTCACGCCGGAGGCGAATCGCGGGGACCAGTACAGTTCGGGTAATGGCTAATGCGCCCATGCTGACGCTGGATTCGATCGAAGGTTCGCCATGGCCGTCCCGGGGGCCCTCCACTCAACAAGTACGCCGTTCGGTTTCGCTATCCTGGCGAGCCTTATGCGCCCACCGTTCAGGATCCCGTGAAGCTTTGGATTTGGTACGACACCGTAATAATGCTCAAGCTTGCCAAGCGCCTTCGGCGGCAGGGCCGCAATTCGTCAAGCCATTCCAGGCGGCTAGAGTTTCTTGCTCCCTTGAGATACGGCGGGCGCAGTGGGAGCCGCAGTGCTTGCATGGGCCTGCTTTGCGTGCATGCCACGGTCGCGGAAGAAATGCCAGTTTTGTTTAGTTTATCCCCGGGGTCCACGGAACGGACAGCCGCGCTCTGTACGTGAAGCGCCAGAGATGGCAGCGCGTCCTTTTTCAGTTTTCGGGCCGGGTGCGTTGTCGTCGGTCATGGCCGAACGTTCGCATGCATGCGCAGCAGACGCCCGATGCGCTCCTTGCGCGTCCGTCTTGAGCTTTTCGATCTCCGCGCCCTTGTGCCCGATGATGATTCGGGCCGCGAAGTGCGGATGGTGACGCGCAGCTTATGCCCGGGTAGCCCCTTTTTCGGCGTGTCTCAAATTTTACTCATTGTGATGCGACTGCGTGTGAATATCGGCGGCCTGTGGAACCGCGGCACACGAATTTCCTTTTCGCGCTTACGGGTCTGCGCGATATCGTAGGCGGACTGCATACGCATGAGTGTGTCCATTTTTAGGCTGAAAGCCTTCTCAATCCGTAATGCCATGTCGCCGGACAGGTCCGCCTTGCCGTTCAACAAACTGGACAGAGCAGGGCGAGAGACCTGAAGCGCCTTCGCAGCGTCCGTAACGGTCAGGCCTGCGGGTTCAATAATCTCGGTCCGAATAAAATCGCCGGGATGCGGCGGGTCCTTCATGGGCATGGCTTGTTCCTCCTATACCTAGTGGTAATCCTCTAATTCACGTCGCAGATTTCATGCGCAGCGGTGTCAATCCGAAACGTCATGCGGCGGTTGCGCATTACGCTCAGGCTGACGGCGCCCTTGCGCGCGCCGGACATGTGTGCGGCATCCACGCCGTTAAAGACCGTATTTCGTCCGGATCGTGCATGACGTCCATAATGGCTGAAATGCCGAATTTTCACTGGCCGCCTGTAACCTGTAGCTTCACTTATCAAGGCAAAATGCACCTGATAGGCGCCAAATTTGGCGCGACGCACACGCTTGGCTTCGGCCACGACGCTAGTTCAACGAAGGTTGGATCGCCAGACTCGATTCCCGGCGACTCGCGCAAGCAGGTTATCCGTTAGCGCTTCGAATTTAGTTTCGGCAGCTTTACCTGAAAGGAATCATCAGTTATGCAAGCTATCCCGTTTCACGAGCGTCCAGTGAACTTCCAAACGGTATTCATTTTTCCTTCCGATGCGATTCCGAAATTCAGCCCTTCCAAAAAGTACTGCGCCCCGCACCTTATTTTGGTATGTCGATTTGAACGGCCAGCTTGCGGCCCTTCTGATCGGTTACGAATGAGGCTCAAGAATTCCCGTGCCGCCTACAGCACGCGCGAACAGTGCAACCCATTCCCCCGCGCCGGTTTTCCCGTATATCGAAGGGATGGAAGTACATTTCTCGCCCGAGGTTGAAATGCGGCTCCAACGAGTGGCCTGTGCCAATGGAAGGGACGCTGAGCAACTGGTGAAAGACACCGTTACCCGCATGCTCGAAAATCAGGCCCGGTTCATCGTAGGAGTCCAACTAGGCATCGAGCAGGCAGACCGTGGCAATTTGTAGAGCACAAAGGCGTGCTTGACCGCATGGACCGGCTGTTTCACTCGTGACGCTCATTCGTTCCACGGAAGAAATTGTCGAAATCCTGCATATCTGGCACGGGGCCGCAAGACTGGCGCTGAAGACCTACGCAACTTACTTATCCTTCGTCAAAGCCTTTACCCTGGTCCGGGTCCTCGCCGAGCCATTTCGGATTCTCCGCCGTGGAATCGAAATGCGAAGTGGTCTTAAACAACTCGAATTCGCCGTTCGCCGCAGCCGCGGCCGTCTTGCCGAGCAGTGCGTGCTTTTCGGCTTCCGTTAGCGGGTGGAAATTTCGTGCCACATTCAACGCCTGATTTAAAATCTCCATACTGTCGATGCCGGTGATCACCACCGAGGTTGGAAGGCTGAGCGCATAGCGAAGATAATCGGCGGGGGCCACCGTGTTGCTCTTTAACAGCACGCCGCTTCCCATGCTCTTCATCCCCAGCACTCCAATGCCTTCCGCAACCAGCCTGGGCAGCACTTCTTTTTCAAAACTACGGAAATGCGCATCCATCAGGTTCAAAGGCATCTGCACGGTATCGAAATGAAAGTTGTGTTGCTTCGCCTTGTCGAGCATATAAAGGTGAATGTGCGGGTCCTTGTGACCGGTGAACCCGATATACCGGATCTTGCCCGCGCGCTTAGCATCGAGGAATGCTTCCATCGCGCCGCCCTCGGCAAAGATGCGGTCGGGATCCTCGAAGCGGATGATTTCATGATGCTGCAGCAGGTCGATGTGATCCACCTGCAGGCGCTTTAGCGATTGGTCGATCTGCTTGGCCGCGTCGGTCTTGTTCCGGCCATCCACCTTCGTCATCACGAAGGCTTTGGAGCGATATCCATCCTTCAGCGCGTTGCCAACCCGGCTTTCGCTGACGCCGCTGTTGTAGTCCCAGGAATTATCCAGAAAGTTCAAGCCCGCGTCGATCGCGGTGCGGATAATCTTAATCGCTTCCGCTTCCGATAGGTTTGACTTACCAATGTGCGATCCCCCCAAACCCAGCATGGACACTTTTTCGCCTGTGCGGCCCAAGGTCCTTGTGGGTACCGTGCCGGTCGCTGGTTCTGCCGTCGAGATAGTAGACATAACGATTCCTGCCGTGAAAGTTTCAAGGATTTCGCGCCGGTTTAGAATCGGCATGATATGCGAACCTAAGCATCCCATCGCTCCATTGTTAGCGAGCGATCACATGGCGGGCTGCCCGTATTCCAGAAGCGATGGCGCCGTGGACCGTGGCGCTATGCCCTTCCAGGTCGGTAGCCTCACCGGCGAAATAGAGTGTGTCTGCAACCGGCTCGGCCAGTATTTCACGCTGCGCCAGCTTACCCGCCGGAACATAGCTATAAGCGCCGCGCGCGAACGGGTCGGCATGCCAATCGTGAAAATACGCGGCCTGCACAGGGAGGGGGGAGACTCCCGAAATCCGCTCGAACGTCGCGATCGCCCGGCTCACGATGGCGCTCCGCGTTTCCCCGAGGAGGGGAACAGCGGCGCGGCCGGCGCTCCAACCGGTAATTAGCGGCGAATGCACGGGATATTGCCGCCACCACGTGGGGAACACCGGCTCGTCGGAAAAGATGAAGCCGGCGTGAGACAGCTCGGGACGACGCTCCCAAAATCCGGAATGCAAACGCAGCGTGACGCGGAAAACCTGTCCGAATGCCAGCGAGCGCGCGGCCGCCAGCGTTTCTACGGGTTCGGGGTCGAAGCGAATTGCTCCGTGATCGTCTGGCTCGGCCTGCAGCACGCCAAGCGGAACCGTGATAATCGCTCGCCGCGCCAGCAGCGTTTCCCTCCGCCCGTTCAGCGCGGAGCGAACGTGAGTAGCCGCCTGCCCAGGCTGCCACTCGATGCGTTCGACCACCGCATTCAGATGTAGTTTGTCATCGAGCCTTTCGATCCCGCGGAGCAGCGCAAGCGGCACGGAGTCATAGCCATGGGGGAAAAAGAAGGACCGGTCGCCGTCGATTTTTTCCGCTGCGCGCGCGTCCTGGGCGAGAGACGCAATGCCGACGATAGCCGCATCGGCCGCGTTGAAGCCTTCCACGTACCGGGTCGCCTGCCGCTGCACGGCCGTAGGGAATTGCGAGCGTTCGATAAAGCTCTTAAAGCTTTCGTCGGGCCCTTGATCTGCCGCCTTCTCCATGGCCGACATGACGGCATCGACGCCGTTGCTTCGGTCCTCCTCCGAATCGCGCGCAACCTTTCCGCCGTCCAGGCGGATGGCGTTCCATCCGCGCTCGGCAATAGTCAAACCCGCGGCCGCGGCTATGCCCCAGATTTCGGGTGGCCGCCCATGTACAAATTCGGCCCCAAGTTCAACGGATGTGGGCGAGAATGGATCCCGTACCGCTAGGATGCGGCCCCCGATACGCTCCGCCGCCTCGATACACCGGACGCGCAGACCGGCGCGGTCCAGCTCGCGCAGCGCGGCAAGACCGGCGGCGCCGCCCCCGACGATCAGGGCATCGAGTATGTCTGGCAAACTGGAACGGGTCTCCCTGCCCCGCCTCCTATATTTACCATCGCATGTATTAACCTCGCATGGCCCGGCCACCCTCCTCGCGGCCGCGGCTTGTAAACGGCTGATTTTATTGGCGGGGCACAATATACCCGCTCTTCGGGGGCGCATATACCCTGCGGACGGTAGTTACCCGTTCAGGGGCCGCCGCGCCTCTATAATTGCGAGCCAACATCAGCGAAAGCGACTCCGGTTCGCAACAAGGAGAAACTTAAATGACAACGAAATCGCTACTTCTTATCGGAACCCTGGCTCTGGCTGGCATCGCGAGCGCTAAATCCTACGACATCGTCCTCTCTAACCCGGCGAAGGCCGGCAGCGTCCAATTGGCCGCGGGCGAGTACTCCCTGAAGCTTCAGGGCAATAACGCCATTTTCACCAACGTGGAGACCGGCAAGACGTTTACCGCCCCCGTGAAGGTGCAAAACGCTACCAAGAAATTCTCCAATACCGCTGTGGATACCAACAACAAAAACGGCAGTGAACAGATCAATGCCATCGAGCTTGGCGGATCCACCACAAAGCTTGAAATGGGAGAGTAAGCCCAACTGGCAGTAAACCCCCTGTAACCCCAAGAGCGGCGCGCGAGCGCCGCTCTTTTTTGGAGTTGTTGCGCTTTCCAGAAGCATTCCGAAAATGTATATAGCAGCTACTCTACCGCCCACAGCACATTCACCGCGACTCACGATTCAGCTTGGTACCCGGCAGAGTTCCTCACGGACGGGGCCACTCTGGAGCGGTTGATGCGGGCGCCACGGCACTGATCTGGGCCGCGCTCGATTTGGAAAAGACCAAGGTCTTACTGACTCATGGGGCGGACGTGAACGCCCCCTCTGAAGACATGCGGAGGCCGCTGATGGTTTCGTGCGGCCGCCCCGGCGGCGCGCCGACCGTCAGATTACTGCTGGCCCACGGCGCGGATCCTGATCCCACCTCAAATCCAGCCGCGGCATCGTCGCCGCTGCTTACTTCTTCACCGGATCCCCAGCTGGCGTTTGATTGTGATCCAGCACCACCGGCAGATCCGGCGCCCGCGCAACCACGCCCATCTTGGCTTCGTCGATGTTCACGTCGTAGTCGTCGAGGATTGTGCCCAACTGCTGTTTGAGGCTGGTACGGGCGTCGATGTACTGCCTGCGCGTATCCACTTCGGAAAGCTGCCGCGTGGTATCGTCGCGCTGCGCGATCATCACATCGGTAATGGTGGAGGTCCCCAATTCGTACTTGCGGCGCACGCCCGCTAGCGTCTGGTCCTGCAGTTTGCGCGCGGTGACGGCGGAATCGTAAGCCGCCTTCTCCTGGCGCAGCGCCGTGTAGGCGTTCAGCACGTTCAACTTGATGTTGTTCTTAAGCTGCTTATCCTGAATCTCCGATTGACGGTAGTTCAACTCGTCGGTAATCAGATCTGCCTGCGCCGCGCGATTGCGCAGCGGTACCGTTAGGCTGACGCTGGCGCTATAGTTGGGAAAATTGCGGCTGAAAATCTGGCCGAGCACGGTTCCGTACCCACCGAGGAAGAATCCGTTTACGTCCGCCGAGGTCAGCGGACGGTAACCCAAGATCTGACCGTTGGTTCCGACGATCGGTATCTGAGCGTTGCCCAGCGCTCCGGCCTGGCCGCTGTTGCTCAGCGTCACATTGGCGGATAGCGTAGGCAGCAGGTTGTTCTTGGTGCCCAGCATATTTAAGCGCGCGTTCTCCAGGCTGATACGGTTGTTTTCGATTTCCGGCCGGCGCTGCATCGCCTCGGCAAGCAGATCCTGCAGCGGCGTCACCGGTTCCTCCGCCGGTACTTCGATGCGGTCCGTGGGAACAATGTGGGCCGAGATCACGGCCATATTATCCATTCCGCTGCGGGTGATCACGCTTTTGAGAATCATCTCCTGCTGCAGTACCTGGGTCTCTTGAGTGACAACATCCTGTTGCGCGGATTTCATTTCGGCTTCGGCCTGAATGGTATCGATCGGGGCGATAGAACCAAGCTCGGCGCGGCGGCGATTATCCTCATATAGTTTGGTATCGAGATCGAGAGTCTGCCGCTTGATTGTCAGATCTTCGTTGAAGGAGACCAGATCCCAATAGAGGTTCACCACATTGGCAACTGTGGCGATTACCTGTTGCGCGAACTGCAAATCGGAGACGCGCAGATTGTTTTTAGCCACGTGCAGGGCGCGTTTGTTTACGGCGATTCCAAAGCCGTTGAGCAGGTTCTGCGTGATCGACAAGTTGGCGCTGCCCTGATCCACCGGGTTGAATAGCGAGGTGGTCGCATTCTGGTTCAGCCCGAAAGTGCTGTTGGTATAGAGCTGAACCGTGGTGCCCGTCCAGTATCCCTGTTGCACGCCGACGACCCAGTTCTTGTAAGCGGAAACGAAAGCGGTGGTGCCGGTGACCACGGTGGAGGTTTCCGGGGTGGTTTGGTGGGCCGCGGAAAAGGACGTGAAGAACGTCGGATCGATGTTGGGAATCGCCGATCCGGCCAACTGCACGTTAACGCCACTAAGCACGCCGCTGTTGCTGCTACCCGCGCTGCTGCTGCCGGTAGCGCTGCCTACCGCGGTTCCGCCCAGCACGCCGAGCGTGGCGGAATTGGGGCCGGAGGTAATGTTGCTCGATACGTTGCGAAGCAATTGTCCGGCCGAGGCGCGCTGTAGGTTCGCCAGGTTGAGTTTGGGCTGGAGCCGCGAAACCTCGATATCCAGATTGTTCTCCAGCGCCAGCGCGATAGCATCGCGCAGCGACAGATAGATAGAGCCAGCGCGCATCAGTTTATCGATGCGGTCTGAATCGGCGAAGCTGATGTGGGCCACGGTATGCGGCTGGTACGGGCGCGCAAACCAGTTCAAAAATCCGCCCTTTCCAGGCTCGGTAAATGAATTCGTCTGCCCAAACATCGGCGAGGCCATGAGGGCGCACAGAAGGATTGCGGTGAATTGTTTCGATTGAGACATATTCCGGTGGGACCTCAATATATTATGCCTGTAAACAGGCCATACGCGAAAGTCGGCTTGCCGGTTCAATTTCTTCCTCCATAGATGACGTTTGCGATGGCCGGAATTTAGCACGGGAATTTAGCAGCCGGTTCGCGCGGAAGCGCCAGGCGGTACACTAGATACATGCTTGCGACGCCCATCTCCGACGCCGCGCCGCATCCTCTTACCGCGCTCACCGAAGATGAAAAGCTGTTTCAATCCACGGTGCGCAAGTTCGCGCGCGAACAGATCCGGCCGTACGTCCGTCAAATGGACGAAGCCGGGGTTTTCCGCAAAGAGCTGATCGGGCAGTTCTTCGAAATGGGGCTGATGGGGATCGAAATCCCCGAACAGTACGGTGGACAGGGCGGAACCTTTTTCCAAGCGATTCTGGCGGTGGAAGAGCTGTCGGCGGTCGATCCTTCGGCGGGTGTGATTGTAGATGTGCAGAACACCATCTGCAATAACGCGCTGCTGCGCTGGGCCACGCCGGAGCAGAAGAAGAAGTATTTGCCGCGGCTGGCGGCGGATACGGTGGCATCGTATTGCCTGTCGGAAACCGGCTCCGGGTCCGACGCTTTCGCGATGGCGACGCGGGCGGAGGATAGCGGAGACCACTTCCGGATTACGGGCCGCAAGTTGTGGATCACCAACGCCGCCGAAGCCGGGTTTTACCTGCTATTCGCCAACGCCAATCCAGCGGCCGGATACAAAGGCATCACGGCTTTTCTGATCGAGCGCGATTTTCCGGGTTTCCAGGTCGGTAAGAAAGAAGACAAACTGGGTCTGCGCGCCTCCTCCACCTGCGAGCTGATTCTGGACAATTGCCGCGTGCCGCGCGAAACGTGATGGGCGAAGTGGGCATGGGCTATAAGATCGCCATCGAGACGCTTAACGAAGGGCGCATCGCCATTGGCGCGCAGATGATCGGGCTGGCGCGCGGCGCGCTGGAGCACGCCGTGGCTTATGCTAAAGAAAGGAAGCAGTTCGGCAAAACCATTGCCGACTTCCAGGGCGTGCAGTTCGACCTGGCAAAAATGGCTGTGGAGGTGGAGGCCGCGCGCTTGCTGGTCTACAATGCGGCGCGCCTGCGCGACGCCGGGCTGCCGTTCCTCATGGAAGCGGCCATGGCCAAATATTACAGCTCGACGATTGCCGAGGATGTGGCATCGAAGGCTATTGAGGTCCACGGAGGCGTCGGCATTACCAAGGATTATCCGGTGGAGAAGCTGTATAGGGACGTGAAAATCGGCCGCATCTACGAAGGCACAAGCAATATGCAGCTCGCCACCATCTCCAAGAAACTGTTGGGCAAGTGAAATCGTCTCTTAATTGAGGGAATCCATGTATCGGATGTTTTTTTCAGCCGCGGTTGCGGCAGTGTGTTTTCCGGTTTGGGCGGCTGCGCAGACGCCGGCGCCCGCGCCGGCGGCGAGCGGGGATAAAGTGAATGCGGACGAGATTATCGCTAAATTCGCCGCCAAGGAAAAGCAGTTTCAGGAAGCGCGCAACAACTACACGTATCGCCAAAGTCTGAAGTTCCAGGAACTGGACCCCAGCGGGAACCCGACCGGCCATCAATGGGAGCAGGTTTCAGACATCATTTTTACTCCGGAAGGCAAGCGCATTGAAAAGATGGCCTATGCGCCCGTACCAAGCCTGACGCTGCTCTTGACGCCGGAAGATCTGGCGGATTTGATTTACGTTCAGCCGTTCGTACTAACTACCGACCAGATACCGGATTACGATATCACCTATATCGGCCGCGAAAAGATCGATGAGATCAGCACCTATGTCTTCTCGGTGCGGCCAAAGCCGAAAAAGATGGTGAAGGGCAAGCGCTACTTCGAAGGCCAGGCGTGGGTGGACGATCGCGATTTGCAGATAGTCAAGACCTACGGCAAAGGTGTTGGAACGATCAAGGAAAACAAAGACAACCAGTTCCCGCGTTTCTCCACTTATCGCGAACAGATCGACGGCAAATATTGGTTTCCCACCTATACTTTCGCCGATGACACGCTGCACTTTAAGGATTTTTCGCAGCGAGTCAAGCTCGTCATCCGTTATCAGGATTACAAGCGCTACGAGGGCAAGTCGACGATCAAGTTTGGCGATGTAGTAGACGACAAGACCACCGCGCCTGTAACTAAAAAGAAGTAATACGCCAAAATGTATCCCCAAGTATTGGGAGGCGCGGCACTCTCGTTCGTCAAGATGTAAGCTTTCTCCCGCGAAACCGCGTTACCGTCGCTGTGATATCGTCGCTCTGCTCGGTCCGCCGGCAGAACTCACGAACTGTACTGAGAATCCGATCCAGCAGGAGACTTGGCTCCTGCAAAGCGTCAGCCCCGACGCACGCGAGCAATCGATCCTCGCCAACCCATGAGCGCGCGCTGCACTTCCGCGGCAGTCCTCAGCTCGCTTTCGAGGCGCGCCTTCTCGAGCCGCTCCAGCACGGCGGCGCTGTCGTAAATCCGCTCATCGCGGAGGATTTGCCCGGCTGCAATGGTTAGCAGCAGAACGAGCCGGTACTCGACGGCGCCGCCGGCAGCCGATCCAAACCATCCGGTTGCGGCGATAGCTCTGATGCTACTTAATACCGCGATACGGCTGCCATCGACGAGAAGGTCGGAGATCTCGATGCTGACATCCGACAGCGTGGAGAATAGCGACCCCCACGTGGCCGCAATCGCATCCCGTCCTCGGACCTCGCCGAAAATCGGACTGACCACAACCGCGTCGTGCGCATAGAACGCGGTCAAGCCTTGAATATCCTGCTGGGCGGCGGCTTCTGTTAGCCGGCGCACCAGAACCAGAGCTTCTTCGCGTAGCATCGACGCATCCTTTACCTCAGCGGCGGCCACTTCTTGCGGCGTGAAACGTCCGCCGTTTCCGAATTGTAGCGCGCGTGTAAAATGGTGGGGCAATGCTACGCCGCCAGTTCATCCAGGGAGTCGCGGCGTTTACGGCCACGCGGCCGATCCGCGGCGCTGGCGCTTTCGATGTCGCGGCAATCGAACGCCCTCGCGTGATGCGTAATGCCGCGAAATATCTGAACGAAGATCCCATCACCGTCACCGCCTCCAGTTCGCCGCGCAGCGCTGGCGGCAAGCACGATTACTTTTCTGAAGGCGATTACTGGTGGCCCGATCCAAAAGACCCAGGCGGCCCGTACATTCAACGCGACGGCATGAGCAACCCGGACAATTTCAACGCCCATCGCGAAGCTCTGATCCGGCTCAGCCTGATCGTCCCTGCCCTGGCGGCGGCATACAAACTGACCCGCGATCGCAAGTACGCCGATCCAGCCGCGCGGCACCTGCGCGCGTGGTTCATCGACCAAGACACGCGCATGAACCCCAATCTGCAGTACGCGCAGGCGATTCACGGCCGCTTCACGGGACGCGGGACCGGTATTATCGATACGCTGCATCTGGTGGAAGTGGCGCGCGCGTCGTGGCAAATGGATCTGCCGCCGCGCGATCTGGACGGCGTCAAGCAGTGGTTTGCCGCGTATCTCGATTGGATGACTACCCACCCGTACGGCATTGCGGAGCGCGACGCCAAGAACAATCACGGCTCGTGTTGGGTAACTCAGGTTGCGGCCTTCGCGCAGCTCACAGCCAATGCGACCCTTACCAGCTACTGCCGCAATCGATTTAAGACAGTACTGATTCCCAATCAGGAGGCGCACCGACGGCAGCTTCCCGCTTGGAACAGGCGCGCACCAAACCCTATGGCTACTCGCTATTCAATCTGGACGCCTTGGCGATCGCGGCGCAAACCATGACCACGCGCGACGATAATCTGTGGACGTGGCAGCTTCCGGACGGCCGCGGCATGGCCCGCGCGATGGCATACATGTACCCATTCATCGAGGATAAAAAGAAGTGGCCGAAGCCGCCCGACGTCATGTACGACAAAGAGTGGCCGGTGCGGCAGCCCAGCCTGCTCTTCGCGGGCCTCGCCCTGGATAAGAAGGAATACCTCGATCTGTGGCGGAAACTCGACGCCGATCCGGCGGTTGAAGAGGTATTACGTAATTTTCCGGTGCGCCAGCCGGTGCTGTGGGTTTAGCGGTTTATCGCCGAAAACGCTCCCTCACTAATCGCGGCTCGGTTGAGATTGCTCCTGCCAGGGATCGTATGTACCGAAGTTCCAGATGTGACCCTCCACGTCGCGGCAGGAATAACCGCGGCCGCCATAATCTTCGTCTTTGATCTCCATCACGATTTCAGCGCCCGCCTCTTTGGCTTTAGCGTAATGGGCGTCGGCATCGGCGACAATCACATAGCTGGTCTGGGTTTGACCGCCGCCGATCTCGTCGGGCTGCTTCATCAGGCGGCCAAACTCGCTATCCTGCACTGAGCTCAACATGATCATGCTGTTTCCAAAGCTCAGTTGGGCGTGCGCGATCGAGTCGTTCTCGCCCGGGACGACGAGGTGTTTTTCGAAGCCGAAAGCGTTGCACAGCCAGTCGATGGCGGCCGGCGCTTTGCGGTAGCGCAGGCAGGGGATGATTCTGGCGGGATTATCCATGGACGGTTCCTCTAACGCCGATTATGCCAGACGGCGTGCGCGCGGTCTTAGCGCAGCGCGGCGGCGCGAGCTTCCATTTTGGAGGCTTCGGCGGTCCGTTCGGTCTTGCGCAGCAAGCCGGCGTAATTGCGCAGCGTCTTTGCCAGCAGCTCAACTTCGCCTACATTGGCGCGTCCCGGCAAATGGGAGATGTGCTCGGCTATGGGGACGGCCCGCTTGTAGAGCCGCTCGGCGGCTACATTTTCGTCTTTGCCCTCGAGCGCGAGAGCAAGATTGTTCAGACTCTGCACGGTGGATTTTTCGCGAATCGCCAGGGAGCGGCGGTAGAGCGGCTCCGCTTTAGCGAATCTCTCCTGAGCGGCATAGACCACGGCCAGGTTCTCGAGCGCGGCAGCGAGAGCGGGATCGTCGGGGTCGAGCGTCGCATCCCAAATAGGGAGCGACCGCTCGTAAAGCGGCTGCGCATCGGCGAAGCGCTTTTCACGGTAATAGATCATTGCCAGGCGGTCGAGATAGGTCGCCACATTTTCATGAGCGGGTCCGTAGATGCTCTCTTCGATTGAGATCTCCTGGCGCAGAGGCGCTTCCGCGGCAGCGAAATTGAGTTGCTTCAGGTACACGGTGACGAGGGAGTCGAGCGGAGAAATTAGCGGCGGCGCCAGCGTGCCGAGATTCTTCTCGATAATAGCGATGGCGCGGCGAAGGTTCGGCTCGGCGACGGCCAATCGCTTGCGGCCGATGTAGAAAACGGCGAGGTCGGCGCAGTCCTGCGCCAGGTCGAGATCGTCGGGGCCTTTGCCCTTTTCGCGAATAGAAGCGATGCGCAGATACTCGATTTCCGCTTCGAAGTCTTTGCGCATGGCGGCGTATAGAACTGCCAGCGATTTGAGATCGGGAATCAGATCGAGGCTGTTCGCGCCGGCGGCCTTCTGACGGATGGCGAGCGAGCGCTCATACATTTTTTGCGCATCCGTGTTACGCCCTTCGGCGCGGTAGAGAGCGCCGAGCCCCTCCAGGAGATCCGTGAGGCTGAGGTCGTCCGCGCCCGCGGCCTTCTCGCGCGTCGTCAACGCGAGCGTCAGCAGCGGCTCGGCCTCCGCGTAGTCGCCTTGAGCAATGAGCCTGGCGGCTCGCTGTCGCAGTTGCGCGGCATCGTCGGTCTGCGCGGATACGGCGGCGAGGGCGATTAGAAATAGTGAGACTGCGCGGAGCATCGGTTAGAATCCGCCCCCTGAGTTCGCGGCTCCTCTGCCACAGATAGCTAAATCATACACTGAGATTATGGATTGGCAAATCGACTCCGCCGAGGCCCGCGTGCTGGGCGCGCTACTTGAAAAAGAGATCACCACGCCTGAATATTACCCGCTCTCGGTAAACGCTCTCGTCAACGCTTGCAATCAGAAATCGAATCGCGATCCTGTGGTTTCGTTCGACGAAGCCACAGTGGAAGCCGCGCTCGAGGGCCTTCGCGCCAAGGGTCTGGCGGTACGTATCAGCGGCGGGGGCCGCGTCGCGAAACATGGCCAGCGATTCACCGAGAAGTTCAACCTGGGCCGGCGGGAAGCCGCCATCATGTGCGTGCTGATGCTGCGAGGCCCACAGACTCCCGGAGAATTGCGGGGCCGCACCGAGCGTCTCTTTCAGTTTGACGATCTGGAGGCGGTGGAGCGCACGTTGCAGCACCTGACGGAAATGGAATGGGTACGGAAGCTGCCGCGCCAGGCCGGATCGCGCGAATCGCGTTTCGCCCACCTGCTCTCGGGCGAAACTGAATTCGCGGCGGATGAGGAACAGCACGAGGCTGGCATCGCCCCCGCGCAGAGCGCCGCGCGCGCCCCGGCCGATCCGGATTTTGCTTCGCGCTACGATAACTCCATGGAGCTGACCGGCCAAAACATCGCGATCCTGGTGGACAACATGTATCAGGAAATGGAGGTCTGGTATCCGCTGTACCGTTTCCAGGAGGCCGGAGCTAACGTGGTAACTGTAGGAGCCAAGGCTGGCGAAACCTATACTAGTAAACTCGGTTATCCGGTGAAATGCGATCTCTCTTATGCCGACGCCAAGCCATCCGAGTTCCACGGCGTGGTTGTGCCCGGTGGATACGCTCCCGACCACATCCGCCGCCATCCCGCGGCCAATTCGTTCGTGAAGGAGATGGATGCGCAAGGGAAATTGGTCGCGTCCATCTGCCATGGCGCTTGGGTACTCTGTTCCGCCGGAGGCATGTTAAAAGGTCGTAACGCGACCAGCTTCTTCGCTATCAAGGACGATGTTATAAATGCAGGCGCCCACTG
Organism: Bryobacterales bacterium; assembly: GCA_963723015.1. Classification (GTDB taxonomy): domain Bacteria; phylum Acidobacteriota; class Terriglobia; order Bryobacterales; family Bryobacteraceae; genus PALSA-243. The sequence goes on along the minus strand of CAVRPF010000023.1, from coordinate 140,860 downwards.
GAGCGACTCCGAAGTCGTCGTCGATAAGAATCTCGTCACCAGCCGCAAGCCGGAAGACCTGCCCGCATTTTGCCGGGCGGCGATACAGACCTTGAAGGGTATTGAACGCGGCTAAGTACGCCTAACCGACCGTAATGCGCGCGGCCTCTCTGATAGCGCCTGACGTTACCGGCTGGCCCATGCGCATTTCACTCCAGCTATACGCGAATTCCTTGCCGCAGTCCAAACAGACAATATATGTGCCGTTGCGGCTAGCGCCGGGAACTTGGGCTCCGCCTTTCCGCAGTGGCGTTTGCGGAAATGTTGTCCGTTCGTGGGAGCAACCAAGCATCTTATTCAGGAAGGATTGAATCATTGAAACCTCTCTGTATTATAGATACAGTAAAGTGAGGAACGTTTCAGTTCTCCCCCGCACGCCCGCTTGAAGCTATGTAAGAATTCGGACAGTCCCGGTACTTAATGCGATAGTTTACCGGCGATTGAATCGGCGATCACTTTGCCGTGAAACCGTCCATTTTCAATGAAAATTTCGTTAGTATGCATGCCTGCCACAATCACTCCCGCCAGATAAATACCCGCCCTTTCGCTCTCCAGAGTTTCCGGGCTAGTACGAGGGCGTAAAGTACTAGGTTCCAGCGTGATTCCGGTCGCACCCAGGAATTCGAGATCCGGCCGGTAACCTACCAGCGCAAAGACGAAATCGTTCTTTATCGAGATCTCACCGTCGGGCGTCGCCACGCGCGCGGAATCTTTCAGAATCTCGATTACGCGCGAGTTGAAGTAGCCGCGGATCTCTCCGCTCTTGATGCGGTTCTCGATGTTCGGCTTGATCCAGTACTTCACCGAATTGGAAATCGCCGCACCGCGGTGGATCAAGGTGACGCGCGCGCCGGTCCAGAACAATTCCAGGGCGGCGATGGCTGCCGAGTTCTTGGCGCCGATCACAATAACGTCGTGGTTGTAGTAAGGATGCGGCTCCTTGTAATAATGCAGCACCTTATCGAGATCTTCGCCTGGCACATCCAGCTTGTTGGCCACATCGTAGTAACCAGTGGCAAGCACCACTTTGCGGACACGATAAATATGTGGACAATCCAATCGGTCTGTCGTGAACACTTCAAACGCGTTGTCTTCCCCTTGGATGCGGTCTACATGCTCATAGTCGTGGATATTGAGCTTGAAGTGATCGGCCACGCGCCGGTAATACTTCAAGGCTTCATGCCGGTTCGGTTTGTCATTGAGGCTCGTCATCGGAATGTTTCCGATTTCGAGCAGCTCGGGCGTGGTGAAAAAGGTCATGTTGGTGGGATAGTTATAGAGCGAATTCACCACGCATCCCTTTTCCACCAGCACCGTGCGCACGCCGCGCTGTTGCAGCTCGATGCCGCACGCCAACCCCGTCGGTCCCGCGCCGACCACCAGCGCGTCGTACGCTTCGGTCACAGTTTGCTCTCTATGTCGCGATAAGCGGCTTCGAGCGCCGCATCGAGCGCGGCTACATCCTTGCCTCCGCCTTCGGCCATATCCGGCCGGCCGCCGCCTTTGCCGCCGACCGCCTGGGCCAGAGCGCCGGCCAGCTTGCCCGCGTGGACCTTCGCCGTCAGATCTTTCGTGACAGCGGCCACGATCGACACGCCATCTTCCCCGCTCGATGCCAACGCCATCACGGCGCTCTTCCACTTAGTTGCGCAGTGAATCCGCCAATTCGCGCAATTGCCGGCGGTCCATGCCATCGATACGCGCCGCCAACACTTTGGCGCCGTTGACGCTGCGCACTTGCGATTCGAGCGCGCCCGAGGCCGATTGCGTCACCTTGCTCCTCAACTCCTCGATCTGGCGCTCCAGGGCGCGCTCATTGGCCAGCAGTTTCTCCACGTGGTCGATGAGTTCCGGCTCCGACGCCTTCACGATCGCCGCAATCCGTTTGAGCGCGTTTGTCGATTGCTGATACTGCCGCAGCGCGCCTTCACCAGTGACTGCTTCAATGCGCCGCACACCCGCGGAGATGCTGCTCTCCGAGACGATCTTGCACACCCCGATGTCGCCGGTGCGGCTGACGTGCGTTCCGCCGCACAACTCGCGGCTGAAGCCCGGGACGTTAACTACACGCACCCGCTCACCGTACTTTTCGCCGAATAGCGCCATCGCGCCGGTGGCGATAGCCTGATCGATAGGCAACACGTCAGTCTCTACCGCCGTGTTCTTGAGGATCTGCTCGTTCATCAGCCATTCGACTTCTTCCAGTTCGGCGTGATCCACGGCGGCGTAATGGGTGAAGTCGAAGCGCAGCCGCGCCGGCTCCACCACGCTGCCCGCCTGCTTGACGTGTGTGCCCAGCACCTGGCGCAGCGCGGCGTGCAGGAGATGCGTGGCGGTGTGATTGCGTCGCGTGGCGTCGCGCAGCGGCGCGGCAACCTCGGCGCGCAACAGATCGCCTACGCTCACCGGCGCGTGCGCCACGATGCGATGCACGGAAAGGCCGGGCACGCCGGCAAACACCGTCTCCACGTCGGCTACCTTTTCGCCCGAGGCAGAGTACAGCGCGCCGTGATCGCCCACTTGCCCGCCGGCCTCGGCATAGAAAGGCGTTTGATCGAACACCAGCTCGGCTTTGGCTCCGGCAGCCACGGACTCTACCGGCTGCTTGTCCACCAGCAATCCGATCACCCTCGAGGTAGCCTCCAGATCGCTATAACCGAGGAATTTCGTGCGGCCCCGTTCGATGAGCTTCTGATATGCCGGAACCGCAGTTCCCTTCTCCGCGCCCTTCCAGCTTGCGCGCGCCCGTTCGCGCTGCGACTCCATCTCGCGGTTGAATCCTTCGCGGTCGAGCGTGAAGCCATGCTCGCGCGCCATCTCTTCCTGCTCGTCGAGCGCCAGACCGTAGGTATCGTAGAGTTTGAACGAGGTGGCGCCCGGAATTGCGTGGCCCTGAATGCTTTTGATTTCCTGATGGAAGACCTTCTCCGCCACCAGAAACGTCGTGGCATAGCGGTGTTCCTCGTCCTTGACCACGCGCGCCACGCGCTGCACGCTTTCCATCATTTCCGGATAGGCGTCGCGCATGTGCTCGGCCACAAACCCGGTGAGCTTGTGGAGAAACGGTTCTTCCACCCCGATCAAGCGCGCGTTGCGCAAAGCGCGGCGCATGATTTTGCGCAGCACATAACCGCGCCCTTCGTTGGAGGGAATCACGCCATCGTGGATTAGAAATGCCGTGGCGCGCGCATGATCGGCGGCGATGCGGAGCGCCGTATTCACGCGTTCCTCCGATCCATATGGCTTGCCGAACAGATCCGCCGCGCGCTCCATGATTGGCAGAATCAGATCGGTATCGTAATTCGATAGCTTGCCCTGCATCACCGCCGCTACGCGCTCCAGACCCATTCCGGTATCGATCGAGGGGCGCGGCAGCGGCGTCAGGACGCCGGCGGCGTCGCGGTCGTACTGCATGAAAACCAGATTCCAGATCTCCACGTAGCGGCCGCCGGCATCGCTGGGGAATTGCTCGTGTTCGCGCCCCGGTTCGGCGGCTTCCACGCCCAGGTCGTAATGAATCTCCGAGCAAGGACCGCAGGGTCCCGTCTCTCCCATCTGCCAGAAGTTATCCTTCTCATCAAGGCGGAAAATGCGGTCGCGGGACACGCCCGCCACTCGCTGCCATAACTCTTCGGCTTCGTCGTCTTCGCGGAAGACGGTCACATATAGACGATCTTCGGCTAAGCCGTACTCTTTCGTAATCAGATCCCAGGCGAAGCGAATGGCGTCCGCTTTGAAGTAGTCGCCAAAGGAAAAGTTGCCCAACATTTCGAAAAAGGTATGATGGCGGCGCGTGTAGCCGACGTTTTCCAGATCGTTATGTTTGCCACCCGCGCGCACGCATTTCTGCGAGCTTGTGGCGCGCGTATAGTCGCGTTTTTCAACGCCCAGAAACACATCCTTGAACTGATTCATACCCGCGTTGGTGAACAACAGAGTTGGATCGTTGGCCGGCACTAGCGGCGAGCTGCGCACAATGCGATGGCCGCGCGCAGCGAAAAACTCGAGAAAACGTTGTCTGATTTCGGAACCTGTCACGGAGGACCCTTTATAAGTGACCTGAAACTCAATTGTAGCGTGAGGTTTCGGTAAGACCGAGTCACTCTAACGTGCGCATCGCAACCGGCTTTGAGATGTGAGCGCTGGTGTTCCGCATCATCGTCGATCCGCTTGCGGCTGCCGAGTTTAAAGAGATACGCCGCGATGTCTACGGCTTCATGTGGCTTCACACCCAGGACCGGCATCGCGGTATTCGGTTTGCATTTCTTCGGGTTCATTATCCAGTTCATCGCATTGGTGGGGAGGTTCACGATAGAGCCGGCGATGTACTGGCGCTCGGCGAAAGCTGTCAAGGGAGGGCCAACATACGCGATCCCAATGCCGGGAATGGTGTGGCAGGCGGCACAGCCATACTGCCCCATCAGCCGCTTTCCTATCTGGGGATTGCCGGCCCCGATCTCGGCAAAGCCTTGGTCGTCATCCGCGCCCCAGCCCGTTAGCGCGATACCCCGATCCGCGGCTGCGATCAGGCCTTGGTATTCGGCCGGCGAGAGCCTGCCCAGACGGCGTAGAAATGCGACGATTCCCCATCGGTCTGTGTCGCTCAACCGCGGAGCGAAAGCGGGCATTCCGCTCATTTTGAGACCATGCGAAACGATCCAGTAAATCTCAGCGTCGCTCCAATCGGCGCTGGTCGTGACTAACTGCGGCGGTTTTGGATTGATCCCGAGTCCGATTTGCTCGGCGCCGACTCCCGGCGCGCCATGACATGGCTGGCAATTGATCCGGTACAAAGCGAATCCCGTTTTGATAAGAGACCCCTCGCGGAGATTGGGAACGTGAATTCCCGTGCTGTGAAGTTGGACGGAACGCGTGCGCCCAAGTTGCAGGATCGATCGGACGATCCCGTAGTGCGGCTTGTCTGCTTCAAGAGGATATACACCCGACAATACGAACAGCAGTCCGCCCGCCGAGATGAGAACCAGAACGGCTATCAATGTAAGGACAACGGTCTTAATGACAATGTTGGATTTCTCGGGCGTTCGATTGGCCGCCGAATCGGCGCCTGGCCGGGCGATTTCGATCACCGCCGCGCACAGCACAAGTGAGGCCAGACCAATTCTGCCCAGCGCTCTCCATATCCTCACAGTGCCTCCTGCATTTGCTTCAGACTATCCGCTTCACCGCAGCGTATAAAGATAAGCGGCGATATCCACGGCTTGCTCCCCGGTGACGCCCAGTTTCGGCATGGCGGTTTCGGCCTCGATCTGCTTTGGGTCTACGATCCAACGCACCAGGTTCCCAGGGGTGTTTAGGAGCGAGCCCGAAATGTAGTTCCGATTTGCGAATCCGCCCAGAGGCGGCCCAACAGTACCTTTTGCCTCCGCGATTCCGGGAATCGAGTGGCAAGATCCACAGTTGTATGAGTAGAGAAAGCGCTCTCCCAGCTGCACGGAACCACCGGTGGCCTCCTCCGCGACCGCGACCTGGTTATTGCGCGCACAGTTTGAGAGAACTATTGCGAGAGCAATCACAATCGAGGTCCTGAACATTTAGAGCGCGCCATAAATCCCCAAGCACGTTATTTACCTTCCCCGGGCGTCTTGCGGCTTAGCGGACAACCGCTTTCCAGCGCGTATGCGCGGCCCTCCGATCTGTTAAAACAAAGGGAATGAGGAATGTTTTCGGAAAGCCTGTGGATATTGTTCGAACGTTTGTGAACGGAAGCTCCCAGAAAGCTGATTGCGCGCGGTTTCCGCTTTACCCCGAAATCTTCCGCCGGCTGGAAGTTTTCAAGAACTTAAATCCTGCCGCAACTGGACGAAGGCTTTGGCGGCGCGTAATCTGAGTTAAACCCGATGCCCGCAACCAGTACCAGCCCGATCGACAAAGGTCTTCCCACCAACGTGGATGCGGAGCGCTTTGTGCTCGGCTCCATCCTGCTTGACGAAAGCTTCTACATCCAAGCCGCCGGTACGCTCGAACCCGACGACTTCAGCCTGGAGAAACATCGCCGCATCTTCCGCCGCATGGGCGAGCTTCAGGAGCGAGGCGAAAAAATCGACCGCGTTACCGTCGCCAACGAGCTAATGAAGTTCAGTGAGCTCGAAGCTTGTGACGGCCTCGGCTACCTGGTGTCGCTCGACGATGGCCTGCCGCAGATTCCCAACCTCGACAGCTATCTTCGCATCGTCAAAGACAAATCCATTTTGCGCCTCATCATTCACGCTTCGCAGCACATGATGAATCGCTGCCTGATGGCCGAGGAAGATCCCAGCGCCATCCTCGCGGGCGCCGAGGAGACGCTTCTCAAGCTGGGCGATGCCCGGGTGAAGACCGGTCTGCTGGGCGCGCAGCAGATTCTGGACAGCTACGACGGCGGCATCAACGCCTTTCTCGATCCCAGCAAGCGCATTAAGGGAGTCAGCACCGGGTTTACCAAGCTCGACGAGTATACCGGCGGGTTGCACGGCGGCGACCTGTTCATTCTGGCCGCACGCCCCTCCATGGGTAAGACCGCCATGGCTCTGAACATGGCGCAGCACGTGGCGCTCAAGCTGAAACAGCCGGTGGCCATTTTCTCCCTGGAAATGTCCAAGGAGTCGCTGCTGACGCGCATGCTCTGCTCCGCCGCCCGCGTGGATAGCCAGCGATTCCGCGCCGGCTATCTTACGCAAGAGGAGCGGCGCAAGCTGAACCACGCGCTGCACGAGCTGGTGGAATCGCCGCTCTACGTAGACGACACCGCGGCGCTCCACTTGATGGACATGCACGCCAAATTGCGGCGAATGCAAATGGAGCACGGCAAAGTCGGCCTGGTGATCGTCGATTACCTCCAGTTGATGACCGGCCGCGGACGCTTCGAGAATCGCAACCAGGAGGTGAGCGCGCTCTCGCGCGGCATGAAGCTGCTGGCCAAAGAACTGAACGTCCCTATGATGGTGCTCTCGCAGTTAAGCCGCGCCGTGGAGACGCGCCAAGGCGACCACCGTCCGCAGTTGAGCGACCTGCGCGAATCGGGATCGATCGAGCAGGATGCCGACGTGGTCGGCTTTATCTTCCGCGAAGAAGTCTATAATCGCGATCGCGAGGATTTGCGCGGCTTGGCGGAGTTGATCGTCGCCAAGCAGCGCAACGGCCCTACCGGAACAGTAAACCTCGTCTTCCTGCACGCGCAGACGAAATTCGAAAATCGCGCCGAGGATACCGGGGAGTTGTCAGAGGAGTAGCGGCGGAGCGTCGCCGCGTTTGTCGAAGGCGATTGTCCAGGAAGGAACCCGCACCAAATAAAAAAGGCCCCGGAAACCGGGGCCTTGAAGTTGATTTTGCCGCCCTAACGGGCGCGCCTAAAGCTACTTCTTCTTTTTTGCGGGCGCCTTCTTCTTCGGGGCGGCTTTCTTGGTTGCGCTTTTCATCGATTTATTCTCCCTAACATCAAATTTTGCGACTGAAAAAAATCGCAATGTGATTCATATATAAGGTGGTTCGCAAATAAAGTCAAGAGAAAAATGCAAGTCGCTCGCGTTTTTGTCTCCGATCGCGATTCCATCCGGCATCGTCGCGGCGCAATTTCGCGCATCTGACGCCGACCTTCGCTCGTACATTACGATAGTGGATGGTCCCAATCGATGCTGCTTTCGCTGCTGATGGCCGTTCTCGCGGAAGGCGACACTGAACTCGTCAAGCGCCTCCAAAGCCGCGACCCACAGGCGCTCGCGGAGATCTACGACCGCTACGGGCGCATCGCCTATTCACTGATTCTGCGCGTGGTGCGCGATGGCGGCATCGCCGAAGATCTGGTGCAGGAGACTTTTCTGCGCGTCTGGAATCGCGCGCAGGGCTTCGATGCGGAGCGGGGCGCCTTGGGGCCGTGGCTGCTCTCCATCGCGCGCAACCGCGCCATCGATTACCTTCGATCGGCAAGCGGCCGCGAACGCAATGCGGTTGAGTGGGAAGAGATCGACCATCCCTCGCTGTACATCCATATGGAGCGCGACATCCTCGCATCGGACAATGCTCGCGTGCTTCGGGCGGCCTTGCTCAAGTTGGCGCCGCGTCAGCGGGAGGTGATTGAGTTGGCGTACTTCGAAGGCCTTACGCAAACCGAAATGGCCGAACGCATGGGGCAGCCTTTGGGAACGGTCAAAACCTGGGTACGGTCGGCGCTGAAAACTTTGCGCGACGATCTTGGCATGGCGGCGCCGGCATGAAGTGCGAAGAATTGCAGGGCCAATACGAGCTGTTCGCGATGGGGGTCGCCGAAGATCCCGAGCGGTCTGAAATCCGCGCGCATCTGGATCGCGGTTGCGAGGTCTGTATGAATGAAGTGAAGCGGGCAAGACAAATCGCATCCATGTTTGGCGCGGCGGCGGACCCGGCGCAGCCCTCGCCCAAACTGCGGCGGCGCATTCTGGCGTCGATCGGGGTCGAGCAGCGCAGCTTCGGCTTGGGCGCCCTGGCTGGGGTTGGTTGCGGCCCTGAGCCTGGTCGCCGCGTTCTACTTCGAAGCGCGCGAGCGCAGCTCCCTGGAAGAGGCCGCCAACTTGCGCACGGAGATGCGGCAGCAGGCGGTGGATCTGACCCGGCTCAACGAAGCCATGACCATCATGGGCGGCGCCGGCACAAAGCAAGTCACCTTCGGACCCGGCGCCCGCGGCAAAATCTACGCGAATCCCGCGACGGGCGTGCTGCTGATGGCATCGAACCTGCCGCCCGCTCCCGCCGGCAAGGCTTACGAGATGTGGCTGATTCCGAAAGGCGCGAAGCCCGTTCCCGCCGGCATGTTCCAATCGCAGGCGGATGGAACCGCGATGCACATTCAACCCGGCCCGGTGGACATAAACGGGATGACCGTTGCCGTGACGCTCGAAGACCAGGCTGGCGCGGCGCAGCCTACGTCTCCTCCCTTGATCGTGGCGCCGCTGCAATAGGCGCGATACTCTTTCAACAGGAGAACCATTTATGCGTTGGAGCATTCTCGTTGCGCTTTGCGCGGCAATTCCCGGCAGTTCGCAGAATGGGGGCCAGGAGCCGCCGCGCACCTGGATCGACGCCGATACCGGACACCGCATCGTGCGCCTCACCAACGAACCCGGCAGCGCAAGCCTCTACTTCAATCAGAACGGCTACACCGCCGACGGAAGCAAAATGATCTATACGACGCCCGAGGGAATCTCTGCCCTCGATCTGGCCACGCACGCCGCTAAGGCCGTGGTTACGGGGAGGGTTCGCGTGATCGTGACCGGGCGCAAGACTCAGAACGTGTACTACACCAAAGATAACGCCGTCTATTCCACCAACGTCGATACCGGCGCCACGCGCGAGATCGCCAAGCTGCCGCCGCGCGGATCGGTAGCAACGGTGAACGCGGATGAGACGCTGATGGCGGGCACGTACATCGAGGGCGACGGCCAGGACTATAGCGCTAACCGTCCGCAGCAGCCGCAGCAACTCGTGCAGGCCGTTAATAAGGGCCAGATGATGGAAGAGCGCCTGGCCTCGCGCCTGCCGATGGCGCTGTTCACCATCGATACCAGGAGCGGCGAGACCAAGGTGCTGCACCGTGCCACCGATTGGCTGAACCACTTGGAATTTTCGCCCACCGATCCGTCGCTGCTGATGTTTTGCCACGAGGGGCCGTGGCACAAAGTGGATCGCATCTGGACCATGCGGACGGACGGCTCGCACATTACTCTGGTTCACCGCCGCACCATGATCATGGAGATCGCCGGCCACGAATTTTGGAGCGCCGATGGGAAGACCATCTGGTACGACCTGCAAACCCCGCGCGGCGAAGTCTTCTGGCTGGCCGGTTACAACGTCGAGACCGGCGCGCGGACCTGGTATCACCTGGAGCGGAACGAGTGGTCGATCCACTTCAACGTTACTCGCAACGGCAAACTCTTCTGCGGCGACGGCGGCGACAAGGGCCAGGTGGCGCACGCACCCGACGGCCAGTGGATCTACCTGTTCCGTCCGGAATTGACTGCCGACCGCGGGACCATCGGGAAGGATCTAATCGCGCCCGGCGTGCTGCATGCTGAGAAGTTGGTCAACATGTCGAAGCATCAATATAAGCTGGAGCCCAACGTGAGCTTCACGCCCGACCAGAAATGGGTGGTATTCCGCTCGAATATGTTTGGACCGACGTATGCGTTCGCGGTGAAAGTGGAGAAGTCGAAATAAGCTCAAGCCCAGATTACTTCGGGTGGACTGTAATGTCCACCAGATAGTATTTGTCGCCGATGATTCTGAAATAGAACCGCCATTCGCGGTTCACACGCGCTTGCCAAATATTGTCGGCCCCTTCGTATTTCGTGGAGCGCAACGAGGGATGGTTCGGACTCGATAACAGAAAAACCCACCTGCTTCCAGAATGCGCGTTGCACAGGCGCTGGCGCTTGGCGGAGGCTACGGTCGAACCGCTCCGCAAAGACCAGGCCCGCCGCTAAGATGCCTTTCGTTTGGTCCGTTTGGCAGGTTTGGCCGTTCGTTCTTGGAACGCCTTCATGGCTTCCGTAGCCGAACGGTACGGCCCATGAACGCGGCCTTCTCTGATGTCTTCGAGTCCTTCGGCTATTCCGCGGTCCACCAGCGACTGGGGCGTGAAGGTAATCTTTCCACGCTCGATCCGGGCTTCCAGGAGGTCGCCTATATTGAGGCCAATCTGTTCGCGGACATTTTGCGGAATGATTATCTGGTACTTGCTCTTGACGGCGACGAGTGCTATGACAGTCTCCAGCCGAGGTCTTCTCTTCAATGTTAGCAGCTTGCTTTATCATCGACGGCTTCTGCCACCGCGAGGTCGTTCGCAAGCTCAGAGCGTGTGGATTCCAGTTTGATCGGCAAGCGGCTGGCAGTCACGAGATTAGGTAGAACCCAAGTACAAACTGTTACACCATGCCCCGAAGGCGCGCTCCACGTGATCGCCACGCTGCGGTAGTTCCGATGCCTTTCTCCAAGCGGTGAATGGATCAAAGTCCGGCATCCACTATGAGGTCCAGCCACGGCTTTCCAGCGCCTATACCGTAGCCATCGCTCCATCCGCCTTCTGTCCCTGCAGCGCCGCCCAAGGTCCCGGCCCTTCGGGCGCCTTGGCGTTCTCGCCCGTTCTCCGTATCGCGCGCAGTAGGTCCAGCGCTTCCGGCAGCGCGAACTGCTCGCCGACGAACGATGCGACAAAGCGGCCGCCGCGAATCTCGCCGCGCGATTCCATGCGGCGCAGCTCCACCAGCAGATCGCGCCACGCGGGAGCCAGCGGCTCGCGCGCGGCAACATCGCGGAACACCACGCCCCATCGCGCCAGCAGTTGCCGGGCGAACGCGCCCGCGTTGCCGATCGGGCGACGCTTCCGTGTGGCGCAGCGTTCGCGTAACAAGTCCCAGCGTCCGGGCGCGTGGCGCGGACGCGCGGTGCGGGAACGGCCTTCGCCGCGCCGGCGTTTAGGATCGAGCAGCGCGCGCAGGTTTTCGAAACCATCGGCGGTCACCAGCCCCGCCGCTACCAACTCCCATAAGCCGTCTTCCACTTCGCTGGCCAAGCGCCCGGTGGCGCGCGCCAGATCCGCGAAGAAGCTCGCGCCGCGGGTTTCGAGCACCGCCAGCAGCTCCTGCGCGGGGTGCGAGAGCGAATCCTTGGGCGAAGGCTGCGGCGTCGGAGAGCAACCATCCGGCGTCGTCGCGCAGAAATATCGCGAGCGGCGCCACGCGCGTAGGACGCACGCGCCGGGCTTTGCGTTCTCCATCGCGGTCTTCCTCCTCGCGCTCGAACGCGGGATGCGGAGACAGACGGCCCCAACTCACTTCACCCGACAGGCAGAGCTGGTCGAGATACTCCGGGCTATACTTCGCGACGCGGCGCGGCAGCACTTCCGATTCCCACGCGGCGGCGCCGAATTCGCAGCCCTGCAACTGCTTGACGATCTGCAGCGTGCCATCCACCCCATGAAGCTGCGTGCCCGGCGAAAGGTGTTGCCAGCGATGCAGGAAGGCGAAGAACTCGGCCGTGGCGACCGGCTCGATTTCGCGCCGCAAGCGGCCGATCGTCAGCCGGTGAATGCGCGCCAGCAACCGCCGGTGGCACCATTCCATCTCCGCGCCGGGGTCCCGACGCGTAAAGCGCGCCGCGCAAAATCTGGCCTTCGGCTTCGAGTTGCGCCAGGCCCTGATCCACCAAGTCGAGCGGCATGGCGAGATCGCGCGCCAGCTCCGAGGCGCGCCGCGGACCGGAGCATTCGAACCATCCGCGCAGGATTTCCGCCGCGCACCGTTCGGGCGAATCGGGTAGCGGGACGCGTGGCCGGCGGCGCGACGATCGGCGGATAGATCGCGGCGTCCGCATAGACGCGAGCGCACCAGATCCAGCCGCTCGGCGGCGATCCAAAATGCCCGGCCATCTACCGTGAGCGTGGCCGCGCGGCGATTCGCCGCCAGCTCCGCGAACAACACTGCCGCGTCGCCCTCGGCGGCCGGCAATACTCCCAACCCCAGCAGCGCTTCGTGCAGCTCATCGGCGTCGCGCACCACCGGCCATGCTTCGGCTGCCACCAGCGCGATGGCTTCGGGGTCCAGCGCTCCCGCGCCTTCGGCGAAATCGGTCGGCAGGGTGCGGCGCATCTGCACGGCGCGGGCGCGGCGCTCCTCGAGCGGAGCATCGTCGAGATACGCGTACGGATTGGCGTTGAGAATCTCGTGCGAAAAAGGCGACGGTTCGGCCGTATCGATGGCCACGGTTTGGATTTGCCCCGCACGCATGCCGGCCAGCAGCGCGCGCACGCCGTTAAGGTCCATGGCTTCGTAAAGACAGTTGGCGATGGTTTCCTTCACCAGCGGATGATCGGGGATGCGAATTTCGCCGGCCAGATTTTCCGGGCACGCCGCATGGTCGGGAAAAACCGCGGCCATCAGATCGTCGGCGCGCATGCGCTGAATGGGCGGCGGAACTTTGCGTCCTCCCGAAAATCGCGGAATGGCCAGGGCGCGCGATGCGTTCCAGCGCCAGCGCGCCGTGAACATGGGCGCGTCCAGCAGCGCCTGCGTCAGCACGTCTTCCACGGTCTCGGGCCGCAGGAATTCGAAAACCGCTTCGAGCGGAAAGGAGTGCTGCTCGCCCAGCGAAATCTTGATTCCGTTATCGGTGGCGGCGGCTTGCAGTTCGAAATTGAACGAGCGGCAGAACCGCTTGCGCAGCGCCAATCCCCACGCCCGATTGATGCGCGCGCCGAACGGCGCGTGGATCACAAGCTGCATGCCGCCGCCTTCATCGAAGAAGCGCTCGGCGACCACGCGTTCCGCCGTGGGCAATGCGCCCAGCGCGCCGCGCGCCGGCCACCACGTATTGCGAAGCCTGCTCCGCTCCCATGCGGTCCAGGCCGCATTCGCGCTGCAGCCATTCCACTGCGGAATCGCGGCGCGGCTTCGCGGACAATATCCTCGCGCAGCCTGCGAGATCTCGCGCGAAAGCTCCAACGTGCGGCCGGGAGCCTCGCCGTTCCAGAACGGAATCGTGGGCGCCGCGCCATGCGCATCTTCCACGCGCACGCGGCCCGGCTCCACGCGGCGGATGCGCCAGGAACGTGGTGCCCAGCAGAAAGACATCGCCGGCCAGGCTCTCCACGGCGAAATCTTCGTCCAGCGTGCCCACCGTGGTTCCTTCCGGCTCCGCCACCACCAGGTATTGCGCCGTCTCCGGAATCGCGCCGCCGGAAGTGATGGCGGTAAGCCGCGCTCCGCGGCGCGCGCGCAGGCGGCGGTTGACGGCATCGCGATGCAGATACGCGCCGCTGCGGCCGCGCGCGGTGGAGATGCCTTCGGAGAGCGTCACCAGCACCGCGTCGAAATCGGCGCGGTCCAGCGTGCGGTAAGGCCAGGCGCGGCGCATCAGATCGAAGAGCTCGTCTTCGCCGAAATCCTCGGCGGCGCACGCGGCCACCATCTGCTGCGCCAGAATATCGAGCGCGTTGCGCGGAACTTCCAGCCGGTCCAATTCGCCTTCGCGAATGGCGCGCACCAGCGCGGCGCATTCCACCAATTCGTCGCGCGTGGTGACGAACAAACGGCCTTTGGGCAGCGCGCCCACCCAATGCCCGGCGCGGCCGATGCGCTGCAGCGCGACCGCGATGGAGCGCGGCGAGCCGATCTGGCAAACCAGATCCACCGTGCCGATATCGATGCCCAATTCCAGCGAGGCGGTGGCCACCACGGCCTTCAGTTCGCCGTTCTTGAGGCGCTTTTCGGCATCCAGGCGCAAGCGCGCGCGAAAGGCTGCCGTGATGCGGCAGAACGGCGTTTTCGCCCAGCCGCTCGGCCAGATGGTGCGCCACGCGCTCCGACAAGACGCCGCGTATTGACGAAGACCAGCGTAGTACGGTTCGCGCGGATCAGCTCGGCGGTGCGGTCGTAGATCTCCCCCCACATCTCATTGCTGGCGACCGGCCCCAGCTCATCGCGCGGAACCTCCACGGAAATTTCCATGGCGCGGCGATGGCCTATGTTGATGACGCGTACGTCGTCGCCCAAAAATGCGGCTACCTCGTCGATGGGCTTCACGGTCGCGGAGAGGCCGATGCGCTGCGGCCTGGCGTCCGCCGTTCTGTTCTACCAGCCGGTCGAGCCGCGCCAGCGTCAGCGCCAGGTGCGAGCCGCGCTTATCGTCGGCCACGGCGTGAATCTCGTCCACAATCAGCGTGCGGACGTCCTTAAGCATCTCGCGCGGCTTGCCGGCCGTGAGCAAAATGTAGAGCGACTCGGGCGTGGTGACCAGAATATGCGGCGGATTGCGCGTCATCTGCTGGCGCTCCGCCTGCGGCGTATCGCCGGTGCGAAGCGCGGCGCGGATGGGCGCCAGCTTTACAAACCGCCTCACCGCGAGCTCCGAAATCTCGGCCAGCGGAATTTCGAGGTTCTTATGGATGTCGTTGCTCAGCGCCTTCAGCGGCGAAACATAGAGCACCTGCGTCCGTTCCGGCAGCGGGCCCACGCGCGCGCGCCGGATCAGATCGTCGATGCAAACCAGGAACGCCGCCAGCGTTTTACCGGAACCCGTAGGCGCGGAGATCAGCGCGTCGCGGCCCTCGCGGATCGCCGGCCAGCCTTGAATCTGCGGCTCTGTCGGCTTTCCGAAGCGCGTTTCGAACCATTCGGCAACCAGGGGATCGAACAGAGAGAGCACTCTCCTTTTATTGTACGGCGGGCTGAAAGGCGCCCGAGGCACACCGCACCCTTATACAATCCAATTAATGCGATTACGGCCGCTTTCACTCAACTGACGGAGGCTGTTGGGGCTGCGCCCCGGCCGTCGTATCCTCTCGCCGAATTGAACGACCTGCTGACGGCCGCCCCTATGGACCGCGAATGTGGAACCTCTGCCTGAACCAGTCTTCGTCGAGCCTGCAATCGACCTTCGGGCCCATTTACTGACTGCGTCGCCGCCGCCCTTCCGCAGACGGAACATCTTCATCGATTCCAATCTCGGGGATCGTGTTTGATGCTAACCGCCGGACGCATACGCCAGCTCCTGGAGGCGCTGAACAAGGAGCTTGCGCGATGGCGATTCGGTCGGCTGATCCGCGTAGGGCTATGGAGTTACGGCGCGGGGAGAAGTAGAGTAGCCTTTCGTTGGCCGTTCATTTATCCTTCAATGTCTTGACATTCGCCGGCAGATGAAATAGCTCGTCTCTCAATCCCTTATTTACTTCCACGGAATCGGAAAACATCTCGTAGATTTTGTCGCCGTTCCGCTCGCGGCGGATATCGTAGGGCCACTCGATACCGCCGCCCACGTCGCGATATTTGGCGAAGGCGGAAACCAGCGTATCGAAATCGCGATACTCGGTGTTGCGGCGTTTATGGATCTGGCGGGTAGGCAGCTTAGTGAACTGATCGAAATACACCGTCACCGTGACGTCGTCGCCGCCGGTGATATCGACAATATTCACCGGCCGATTTTCGTAGAGATCCGATCCCTTGGAATAGAACGAAAATCCAGGCTCGGCCATTCTCTCGCGCAGCATGTAAAAGATATTGTGCAGCGTGTTGTCTTTATAGTTCGCCAGTCGTTCGGCATCGATGGGGCGAGCGCCGCGGAAGGTAACGTCCCACCCCTCGGGCTTGGCGGTGAAGAGTACGAATCCCGAATTCTCATCCTTACCGAACGCTTCGCGCTCCTCGACTTGGAGCTCGCCGATCGCCGGAGGTCCAGGATTGTTCAAGTAGCGTGTGTAGATGGCGGCGATAGTGAGTCCGGAGAGGCGATTGTTGTAGAACGAGTAAGCGCGGCCCGATTCCACGCGATCGCGCACGTGCAAAAAAGCGTCGCCCCCCAGCGCCGCGATGGCCTCATCCACGATCCGCTTGCCGCGTTCCTGAGCGGTCTGGGCGGCGAGAGCCAGACTGCCAGTGAGGACAACCAGGATCGTCGAGGTTATGACTTTCATGGCCGCTTTTGTAATTGATCGAGTTTCAGCCCGGTATTGATCTTAAAATCCGCAACCGTCATCTGGGCGTATGGCTCGCCGCCGGACGTAGTCGAAATCTTGAACGGAACCTTAATCCCGCCTACGTCGTGGAAATCCGAATACGTCTCTTGCAGGTTCGGCGCCGGACCCGACACGCTCACGGCGCTGTAGCTGAGCCGCGCGGGCAAATGCGTTTGGGGGTCCAATGTCAAGCGCGCCACATTGCCATCCTGGTCCGCGATCTCCACCGTATAATCGTCGATAGCGTTCACAGTCCTGCCCTCTGTCTGGCTGCTGAGCAGAAGGCCGATGTAGGAACGGAACAGATCGCCCTTGGTCTGCTTGGCCTGCGGACCCACCAGCGCCCCCATTTGCCGGCCTTGCGCCAACCAGCCGGACTTTCCATCGGTGAAGACTATTGCCTTCCCGGCGGGCTGATCGTCCTCCTGACGAAAATAATTCGGGGCCAGCCAGAAGAAAGTCTGCTTAATGTGCATATTGGGATTGAGCGAATCGAACTCCGCCGTTTCGACGAAATCCTTTACCGACGCCAGTTTCGACGCGCCTCCTACAGCTTGTTGGGCCGCCGCCAGAAGCTGTTTTCCCTTTTCCAGGGTGGCCGGGGTGCGTTCCGCCAGCACGGCTTTCGCCTCTTCAATGGTCAAATCTATCGGCGTTACCGGATGGCCGAGCTTATCGAGCCCTTCCACAAAGCCTTCCGGGTTGGCTACGGCAACCACGGCGAAGCCGGCCGGATCCAAATGTTCCTTAGCCACGCGCAACACATCCGCGCGGGTTACCGCCGCCAGCGCTTTTTGGTATTGCTGGATGAAGTCCTTGGGGTAGCCGTAATATTCGTACGTGAGCATCCGATTGAGCGACTTCGATTTGGTATCGAACGCGAATACGAAGCCGTTCAGAGCCGCCTCTTTGGCGGTCTTGAGCTCTTCGTCGGTGACTTCGGCGGAGCGGATGCGATCCACTTCGCGCTCGACCGCGCGGATGGTGTCCACGGTCGAGCTTACTTTAGTGCTGCCGGTAATCTCGAACATTCCGGGGTGATCGAAGTTGGCGGCCCATGATGCCGAAATATTGTAGGCATTGCCCATCTTGGCCCGCACCTCCTCCATCAGGCGGCTATGGAAGCCGCCGCCCAGAATGTCGGCCATGATCACCAGCGCCGGATAATCCTTGTCGCGCAGCTCACCTCCGAGCTCGCCTACCGAAAAGAATGTCTGGGTGACGTCTTTTTTCACGGCCAGGTAGGTCCCCGCGATCTTCTTTTGCTCCACTTTCGGGAATTCCGGCACGGGCGGTTGATCCACGCTCCAGTCGGCGAACAGCTTTTCCAGCTGCGCCTTCATCTGAGCGCTATCGAAATCGCCCCACACCGCCAGCATGACGTTTTTAGGAAAGAAGTAGCGCCGATGGAAGCCTTGCAAATCCGAGCGGACGATACGGTCGACGGTCGCATGAGTTTCGTCCCAACCATAGGAATTATCCTTCCCGTATAGAATGGAGGCGAACTCGCGCTGTAAAATTCCATGCGCATCGTCGTTGCGGCGGGAAATGGCGCTATGGAGCTGCGACTTGGCGAGATCGATTTTGTCCTGCCGGAATTGCGGGCGCGGTCAACACGTCGTGGAAGGCGCCCATCACCGCGGGCGCGCTTTCCTTAAGCGCAAAAAACGAGACCGAACCGGAGCTCTCTCCGATCTGGCTTTCCACATGGGCGGCCACGTTCTCGAGTTCCTCATCCAATTGTTCACCGGTCTTGGCGGCCGTGCCACCGGTGCGCATCACCATGCCGGTCATGGTTGCTAGCCCAATTTTGTCCGCCGGATCGAAAAGGTTGCCCGTCCGCACCAGCGCCGTACCGCGGATCAAGGGCAATTCGCGGTCTTCCATCAGGTACAGCCGCATTCCATTGGGCAGCGTAAAGGTCTCGACTTTTGGTATCGCTATGGGGCGGAGCGGGGGAAATTTCAGGTCCTTATAAGAGGGAGCCGCGGCGGGATTTGCCGACGCGGCCGCTCTCGGCGCCTGGGATCTAACCGTTGAAGGCGCGGCCGGCGGCCGCTGCACCACACTGCCTTGACCGAAGGCGGCTGCGGCGGTCAGACATGCCGCCGCCAGACCACGCGGAATCGAATATCTCATCTCCGTACCTCCGGAGCGGTGAAGTTGGTATAGGCGACCGTCCGGCTCTTTTGCCCAAAGTACGTGACCGCGACGCGCTGCACATCCTCGGCTGTAACTTTGCCTATCTCGTCGATGGCGGTGAACAGTTTGCGCCAGTCTCCATAGCCGCCATAATATCTGGTGAGCAGCGATGCCAATCCGGCGTTGCTATCCAACTGAGAGATCACCGAAGCCCGGACTTTGGTTTTGACGCGGGCCAGCGTCTCGGCATCCACGGGCTTGGCCTCGAAGCGGGCGATCAAGTCTTCAAGCTCGCGCTGGTTTTCCGCGATAGTATGGCCTCGCGCCGGCGCCAGGAAAAACACAAACAGATTCTCAAAGCGTCCGTCGGGAAAGGCGGGGATGGCCTGGGCGCCCAAAGCCAGACGCTTATCCTGCACCAGATCCTTGTAGAGCATACCAGTGCGCCCGCTGGAGAAAATCATGGCCAGCGCATCGAACACCGGAGTCGTCCTTATCGTATTGGTTGGGCCGCTTGTAACCGATCAGCGCCAGGGGCTGGGTTGGCGATTCGACGATGGCCGTGCTGGGACCGGGCTGCGGCGGCTCATCGGTATGGATCGGTGGAGGCAAGGGGCGGGCCGGCAATGGGCCGAAATAGCGATCCGCCATACGGCGCGCATCGGCGGGCGTCACATCTCCCACGATGGCGATGTTGATGTTCGCCGGAACATAATACTTCTCGAAGAACTCGCGCGCGTCGCGGGTCCTCAGGTTGGCGATGTCGCTGGGCCAACCGCCGGCCGGCCGGTGGTACGGGGAGGCCTCAAACGCAGCGGCATTGAAAGTCTGTATCAGCAGGCCCTGGATATTCGATTCCACATTCCTGCGATGCTCCTCCATTACCACGTCGCGCTCTTTATAGAATTCGCGGAAAACCGGGTGTAGGAAGCGCTGCGATTCGAGCAGAAACCATAACTCGATGCGGTTGGATGGGAGACTATAGTAATACTCGGTGTATCCGAGAGTGGTATCGGCATTCACTCCGGCGCCGCCATTCTCTTCGATGACGCTGGTGTACTTATTAGGGTCGACGTAGACTTCCGCGCGGCCGATGAGCAGCTTCAACGAACCTTCCAGCAACCCGAGCTGGGTCGCACTGGCCGTAGGCCCCTTACTGCGCTCCGCCTCTAATTGATCGTAGGCTTCTTCAATCGCCTGCAGCGCCTTTTTTTCCTCCGCCCAATTCACGGTTCCGATAGCTTCGGTACCCTTAAACGCCATGTGTTCAAACATGTGGGCCAAGCCGGTGAGACCGGCGGGATCGTTAACGGCGCCGGCGTTCACGAAGGTGTGGAACGAAACCACGGGCGCTTCATGGCGCTCGACGACGATGAAATGAAGGCCATTAGGCAGAGTGAACTCAGTGACTTTTTTCTCGAATTCCTTGAGGTCCTGGGCGGATAAGGTGAGCGCCGTAATGAGCGTGGCTCCCGCTATGATTGCTCGCACTCTCTGAGGATAGCAAGATGCTGAGCGGCGGGTAGTATTACAAAGCCTCATTGGACAGGAGTTCACTGGAATTTACTTAGAACCTTTCCTATTGCCGATAGGTACCCCCAGAACTATCAACTACGGCGTAACCCTCGCATACTCGAATTTGGGGGACGACGTGGAACTAATGGAAACCATCGACGAGCGCCGCGGCTCCAGGCGGTATCCGATTCAATTGGATCTCCGCTGGAAGTTAGTGCGGCGGCAGCGGGCGATTGACTCGGGAACGGGACATACCATCGATATGGCTACGGGCGGCATCTGGTTCGAGGCGGGTTGCGAATTGATGGCCGGGGTGAATTTGGAGTTGTCGATTGCGTGGCCGATGCCGCTGCATAATGGAGCCCCGCTGCAGTTGGTGGTCACCGGGCGCGTGGTACGCGCGAGCGGCACACGGGCAGCCCTCCGGACTATGTCGCATGAGTTTCGCACGCGGGCAGCCGTTTCTGCGCAACGACGGTACCCCGGGGATAATGGCATCCAGACACGAGCCATCTTGACCTACATTAAGAACGCTATGGCTTGAGGAAGGCAGGATTTTCGACGCGGAGACGCTGAGACGCGGAGGTCGGCGCGGAGTTTTGGGAGGATTCGAGGTTTTGCATCGGGTCAATTGCGTTTGGATGCGGCCCACGGGGAGTGATTTTTGTGGGCGCGGGCGGTTTCGGCTCGATTTAAGCGCTCGGCGCGGTCCATGAGGCGGGCGATTTCGGGGGTTGAATAAACAAACCCACCGAAGTCGCCGGTGGGCGGGAAATCGGGAGCGGGATCGTAGAGTTCGCCTTTGGATTGTGCCAGTTCGGTGAGCAGCATGGCTTCGTGAAGAGCTTGGGCATGGGCGGCTTTGCGGGCGGATTGCATGGCTTGGAGCTGCGCTTCGTTCTCCTGAAGGGAGCGTTTGATGCGCCGCTCGTAAGTGGTGAGCAGTTGCAGGCTTTTGCCGGTTTGGAGCCAGGTGTGGGATTGGGCAAGCGCGGTATCGACTTCGGCGTGGCCGGAATCCATGGCGTTGATGTGATCGCGATGGCCTTGGGCGAAGATGCCGTTCTCGAGGGCGCGGGCGCGTTTGAGGCGCCAGCGGTCTTCAGCGATATCCTGGACGGCTTCGATTTCGAGCACGCCGACGGGCGCGAGGGCTTCGCGGTAGGTCTCGCAGTGCTTGCGGAAGGCGTCCATTTCCTCGGGAGTGGCGATGTGGATGTGGCCAGTGAGGCCGTGGCGGAAGGCATTGAGGCTGGAGCGGCGCTTGCCGGCTTCGGTCTTGGGACCGGTGGAATGTTGCGCGTTGGATTGGTTGGCTGCGAGTTTTGCTTCCGATAGAGTGGACATACGTTCAAAAAAGCTCCCTATTAATAGGATAACTGGGGCGGTGGTAACTTTCAGGCGGCGGTTGGCTGTAAGCTGTTGAACCGATGAGAGTTGGCAATCCTAAAAAAGTTGTGAACGCGTTTCGGGGCGAGGCGGATTTTAAATACTCTCTCGCCACGCGCGTGAACACTCGAGCAACGCAATGCTTGGATGAGTTCGCCTGGCAGCGTGTACAATGGCTGCCATATGGAATTATTCACGTGGGACAGCATGCCCAAGGAGCAACTCAATGAGTTCATCGGGCGCAAGATCGTTTCCGGCGAGAAGGCCATGGTGGCGCAGGTGTTCATCGCTAAAGGCGGGGTGGTGCCCGAACACCAGCATGACGCCGAGCAGATCACGTACATTTTAGAAGGCACGCTGCAGTTCCACATCGAAGGCAAGGAGATTGTGGTAGGCCCGGGCGAGGTGCTGCTGATTCCATCCAACGTGCCGCACAGCGCGGTGGCGCTGGAGGACACGCTGGATCTCGACATCTTCAGCCCCATTCGCCACGACTGGTTGAACAAGACCGACGATTATCTTCGCAAGAAGTAAAGTATGGATCTGGGATTGAAGGATCGTGTCGCTCTGGTGGCGGCTTCGAGCGCCGGCTTGGGCAAAGCGGTGGCCATGGGGTTAGCCCGCGAAGGCGCGAAGCTGGCGTTGTGCGCGCGTGGCGAAAGCGGCTTGCGCGCGACGGCCCAGGAGATCCAGCGCGAAACCGGCGTAGAAACGCTGGAGCGCGCCCTCGACGTGACCGATCCGGCGCAGGTGCATGCCTTTGTCGCGGAGACTCTCCAACGGTTCGGCCGCTTGGATATTTGCGTGGCAAACGCCGGCGGTCCACCCTCCAAAAGCTTCGCCGAGACCACGGCGCAGGATTGGCATACCGCGGTGAATCTGAATCTGATGAGCACGGTCTATCTTGCCAAAGAGACGCTGCCGCCGATGCAGGCGCGCCGCTGGGGCCGCTTTATCGCTATCACTTCGATGACCGTCAAGCAGCCAGTGGAGGGGCTGATTCTTTCAAACTCCGTGCGCGCGGGTGTAAGCGGATTGATAAAGACGCTCGCCAACGAATACGGACCTTACAATGTGCTGGTGAACAATGTATGCCCCGGCTTTACGGCCACGGCGCGATTGCTGGAGCTATCCCAGACGCTGGCGGGTAAGCAGGGCGTGACTGCGCGCGAGATCGAAGAGCGTTGGGCCAAACAGGCGCCGCTAGGCCGCATCGGACAGCCGGAGGAATTCGCCGATGTGGTGGTATTTCTGGCCTCGGAGCGCGCCAGTTACGTGACGGGCGTATCGATTGGGGTGGATGGCGGGATCGTCAAAGGATTGTATTAAGGGGCGTTGGGAGCCGCGTTAGGGATGAGCGCATCGGGATGCAGATCCGCGCTATTCTGAATGGATAGGATGATTATGTCGAAACGTTCTTTCCGGATCACCGGGGCCGGACTGCTGCTCGCGCTGGGCGCGGCCTTCGGCCAGACTCCGGCGGCTGCGCCGGCATTCGAGGTCGCATCCGTCAAACCGTCGGGACCGCCCGATCCCGCGAAGTTAATGTCGGGTCAGATGCATGTGGGCATGAAGGTCAACGGCGCCACCGTTGATATCGGTTTCATGACTATTGCGGACTTGATAGGCATTGCTTACAAAGTCAAGTATTACCAGATCCAAGGCCCCGATTGGCTGACTCCCACCGCCCAGCGGTTCGATATTATCGCCAAGCTGCCGCAAGGCGCCACTAAGGAACAGGTTCCCGAAATGTTGCAGGCGCTGCTGGCCGACCGCTTCAAGCTGACCATGCATCGCACCAGCAAAGAAAACCAGATTTACGCGTTGGTGGTGGGAAAGAATGGCGTAAAGATGAAGGAATCGCCGCCTGACGCTCCCGCGCCTGCCGATCCATCGAGCGGCGCCGACGCAAACGCCGGGATCAGCGTCAAGGGTACGCCGGAAACGGGCATGACGATCAAGAACGGTGAGAATGGTACGCAGAAAATGACCATGGCCAATGGCGTAATGCATCTGGAAACTTCCAAGATGAGCATGACGCAACTCAGTGAGACACTGTCGCGTTTTCTGGACCATCCGGTGGTCGATATGACGGAGCTGAAGGGCAATTATCAAGTAAACCTGGACATCTCCATGGAAGACATGATGAACGCGGCGCGCTCGGCGGGCGTACAGGTGCCCGCGGGCGCCATTCCGGGCGCCAAAGCGGGCGAGGCGGCCGATCCGGGCGCTTCTTCGTTATTCAATAACATTCAACAACTCGGCCTGAAGCTGGAATCGCGCAAGGCGCCGCTCGAAATGATCGTGATCGATCATTTGGAGAAGACACCCACCGAAAATTAACGGCTGAGTGGGACAGAGCGTGCCATAATGCCCGGTATGGATATTACCTGGCTGGGGCATGGATCGTTTCATTTTCGTCTCAACTCGGGCCATGTCATTCTCATGGACCCGTGGCTTGAAAACCCCAAATATCCTAAGAGTTTTGAGATGGACCGCGTGGACGCCATCTGCATCACTCACGGTCACTTCGATCATATTCACGACGCCGTGCCGCTGGCCAAGAAGTTCTCGCCCGAAGTAGTGGCGATCTTTGAAACCTGCAACTGGCTCGAATCGAAGGGCGTGCAGAATACGCGGCCCATGAACAAGGGCGGCTCGCAGCAGGTCGCCGGCGTAAGCGTGACCATGACCCACGCCGTTCACAGTTGCGGCATCCTCGACGACGGCAAGATTATCTATGGCGGCGAGGCCGCCGGTTATGTGCTGCGCTTCAGCGATGGCCGCGCGCTGTACTTTGCGGGCGATACCAACGTATTTTCCGACATGCAACTCATCGAGCAGCTCTACCGGCCCGAGCTGGCCTTTCTACCAATCGGCGATCTCTTCACCATGAGCCCGCATGAAGCCGCTGCCGCCTGCAAGCTACTGCGGCCCGCCAAGGCGATTCCCATGCACTTCGGGACCTTTCCGGGACTGACCGGCACGCCCGAGAAGTTGCGCGAGAAATTGTCCGGCGCGCAGACGGAGATCTGGCAGCTGGAACCGGGCAAGACTGTGAAGTGGTAACCCCGTTCCTAAGTCCACCGTTTCGGAAGTTCGCGACCGCTCCCTAACGGTCACGGCTCCGGTCAGAGCCGCGCGCGTCAGCAAGCGGTTTTCGCATACTGACGGAATTTGCGACAGCATGTACTAAGTCCACCAGGCCGCGGCCGGCTTCTCCCGGATCACAATCCCATTCAGAAACGCCGCCGCCTTCGTCAGCCCTTCTTCCGGCGACATCAGACTATCCTCGTGCTCGATCGACAGCACGTAGTCGTAGCCGAACATCCGCAGGGTGGAAATGAATTCGCGCCACCAACCCTCGCCATGCCCATAGCCGCACGTGCGGAAGATCCAGGCGCGATTGCGCTCGTCGGTGTAGCTCTTGGTATCGAGCACGCCCGTCGCAGGCAGATTGCGCTCATAGATCTGCGTGTCTTTCGCGTGTACGTGGAAGATCGCATCGCCCAATACGCGTATCGCGGCGATGGGATCGATGCCTTGCCAGAACATGTGGCTGGGGTCGTAGTTGCATCCCACAGCGGGTCCCGCAATGGCGCGCAACTTGAGCATGGTCTCCGGACTGTAGGCCACGAATCCCGGATGCATTTCGATGGCGATTTTGACCCCGTGGTCGGCCGCGAATTTGCCCTGCTTCGTCCAGTAAGGCGCGACCACTTTGTCCCATTGCCACGCGAGAATTTCCAGATAATCGGGCGGCCACGGGCACGTCACCCAGTTCGGCCATTTCGAGTTGGGCGAATCGCCCGGGCAGCCGCTGAAATCGATCACCACCGGCACGCCTAGCCGCTCTGCCAGCAGAACCGTCTGGCGGCTCACCTCCGCATCGCGCCGCGCGCGCTCACGGTCGGGATGCAGCGCGTTTCCGTGACAGCTCAGCGCGCTGATCGAAACTCCATGATCGTCGAGCGTCTTCTTGAAATCGTTCAGCGCGCCCTTATTCTTCAGCATCGACAGCTTGCAGTGCGGATCGCCCGGGTAATTGCCCGTTCCGAGTTCTACAGTGTGGATGTCGAGGTTGCTCAGCTTCTTAAGTACATCTTTCAACGGTAATTGCGACAGCAGCGGCGTAAAGACTCCGACTCTCAAGGTTTTTCTCCTTCGTGTATTATAGCGGCGCGTATTATACGGTGCGAAGATTTGGGAAGTTGTTTGATCCGCGGCCGATTGGGCGCCCTTGGCTGATGGCTATGAGTTCCTGTCCGGATGGCCGGCTATTCTGGCATGATTGTTAAAGGCCACGCCGATTTGCGTGATCTACCCCCTAGCCAGGAGGAGCAAACGAACATGAAGCCAAAGAACACGATCTGCCTCTGGTTCGACAAAGACGCGCATGAGGCGGCGCGATTCTACGCCGCCACCTTTCCGGATAGTAAAGTAACCGCTGTTCACGCGGCTCCCGGTGACTATCCCGGGGGCAAGAAGGGCGATGTGCTGACGGTGGAGTTCACCGTCCTGGGCATTCCCTGTCTCGGTCTCAACGGCGGCCCGGCGTTCAGGCATACCGAGGCCTTCTCCTTCCAGATCGCGACGGAGAATCAGGAAGAGACGGACCGTTACTGGAACGCGATCGTCGGCAATGGCGGCACGGAAAGCCAGTGCGGTTGGTGCAAGGATCGCTGGGGCCTCTCCTGGCAGATCACCCCGCGCGCGCTAACCGATGCGCTGGCGGCTGGGGGCGGTGAGGCAAAGCGTGCCTTCGAGGCGATGATGACGATGAGGAAGATCGACATCGCCGCGATCGAAGCAGCGCGGCGAGCCTGAAGATGAAGCCGAATCTCTGCCGTATCGAATCGAGCACCACGCTCGATTCGGTGCGCCGCGCCGGCCGGTCGATGGTCAGCGTCGTCACCAGCGCCGCCGAAAAGAAGAAACTGAAGGTGGCGTAGAGGAAACAGGAGTTCGCGCCGACAAGCTGCACCAGCTCTCCGGCGACGCTCGGGACCACAATCATCGACCCCTGCTGTGCCTGCGACATCAATCCGTTCACTGCCATCAGTCCCGCCATCGGGGCCAGCGTACGCACCGCCACTGCGCCGGAACGAAGAAGGCGGAGACCACGCTCACGGTCAGATGCCGAAGCGCCGGATCATTGGCCACAACGGCGGCGCAGCTTCGCGCTCAGTGCGCGCCCGAGCGTGACATCATCCAGATGTTACCTGCGTCCTCGGCGAGAACCATTGCGATTCGCCCCCCGGCTGCCGACCACCCTCCATCCCTGTACTGGGCGCGACCGTGAAGGTGCAGCAACGCGAAAGGCTCGCCCAGCGCCCGGTGTGAGCTTGCGTCGATCCGCTGCCCCCACAAACAGTGATGTCCGTCTTTCATGGAAGTGAAGTACAGCGTCCTCCCGTCCGGTGACCATTCGGCCCAATCTTCCAGCCCGACGTCCGCGATGTGAATCCAGGCGCTTTCGGGGATGGTCGTGAACCCATCGGAGTGGGACAGATCGGTCTTCAACACATCAAACGGCGCGATCGCGACGTTCGCGCGACCCGGCTCAGTCCGAACGGTGAAACTCACCCAGCGATTGTCCGGCGAGAGCCGGCCGTAGAGTAAATTGTAATTGGGATGCTTCAGGATGGGCGTCTGCCGATGCGAGGCGACGTCCAGAGCATTGATTTGCTCGGGACTGCCACCGAAAACCAGCAAGGTTTTGTCGTCGCGCGACCAGTCCGTGGCCCTCAGGCACCCCTCGCACAACTTTTCCGGGGCCCCGCCGGGAGCGCTAATGTAAACGACCCGCTTGCCTTTTTCGTGGGCCGAATAAGCAACCTTCGCGCCCGATGTGCTGATCACCGGAAACCGTTGCAGATTGAGCGAACTGGCGACTCTCGACTCCTTTCCGCTTTCCAGGTCGCGGATCCAGATATCCGGCCCCCCCGCCTGGTTCGAAGAAAACGCCAAAAAGCGCCCATTGCCCGATAGCGACACGCAGTATCGGTAGGCGGGGCTCTGCGTGATTCGCTCCAGGGCGCCAGCGGACCTTCCTCGGTCCAAATCCACGGGAAGCGACCAGACATCCGTTCTGGTTTCGACTTTCGCGAATGTCAGCGTGTCCCCGAGTGAGCGCGACGGAGATATTTCGTTCCCAGCGCCCGTGGTCAATCTCCTGAGTTCTCCAGTGACTTTGCCTGTGACCGGGGACACGCCGATTTTCCATAGGTTCTCAGTGTCGCCGAAAGTCATGGAGAAAATCACCGTGTCATCCGCCGCTGACCAGGATGCCGGGGTTGGAACCCACGGGTTCACAGACCGAAGAGTACTGGCGGCCTTCCGCGACCGCAGCCGCTCGTGCGCCAGGCGTTCGTTGGCGCCCGTCTTCACCGCGCCTTCGCCATTTAGGGCAACATACCACCAGTCCAGGCTGGCGTCGTCGAAGGATTTTGCCGATGCGTACCCGATCAATAGAAGGTGCTTTCCGTCTCTGGACCAGATTGGCTGGCGCGCAGCCGTGAAGTTCGCGCCGACTCGCCGCGGCGCTCCCCCGGCTGCCGGAACCACAAAGACCGCGCCAGTTCCAGCTATCGGGATGTGCGATCCCCGGATCCCCCACCCAATACGCCACTTGCGAACCGTCTGGCGAGAACTTCGGATCCAGACCGTCGCGCGCCACGAACCGGACTTCTCCGCCTAACGTTGGGATCTCGTAGATGCCCCCGCCGTTCCGGTCCGATCGAAAAACGATCTTCGCGCCATCGGGCGAAAAGTCGGGTGCTCTGTTCCCTTCGCCATCTGACGTCAAACGGATCGACGAGCCTCCGCTGACCTCTTTTATATAGAGATCCACGCCGTCGTCCGATCCCTGATCGGAAGAATAAGCCAACAGTCTGCCGTCGGGAGACAGCGCCGGAAAACCGGAGAACCCCGTATTGGCGGTGAGCCGTGTCAGGTCCCAGGCAATCGGCTCCGTCCGTTGCCTGTAAAGCCACCCCCCCGCGGCGAACGCAATCGCAACGCACGCGCCGATGGCCGCAAGCCACCACCGGCGCTCCACGCTCCGCCTTCGGGGCGGCTCTTCCTGAATGGCTAATCCAGCGGATAGAGGAATCGGCGCGGAGTGGGGACGCTCCAGACTTCCGATAAATCGGTATCCGCGCCCCGGAACGGTTTCGATATACCTCGGATTCTCGGCGGAATCGCTCAAGGCCGCCCGAAGCTTATTCACAGCCACGTGGAGGCCGTGCTCGAAATCGACGAATGTACCTTTCGTCCAGACGTGCTCGCGCAATTGCTCGCTCGTAACCACGTTCGCCGGGGTGCGACAGCAGGATTAGCAGAATTTTAGAGGGTTGGCTCGACAGACGGATACGAACGCCGCTCTTGAGCAATACTCCCGCTGCCCCATCCACTTCAAAGGGTCCGAAGGCAAGCCGAGCCTGCGATTGTGTCAGGGGCATCATGAAAAATTCGCCCAGCGGGGCACAAGTGAGTATACTCCAGGTGCGAAGGCGCCGTGAGGTTGGCAAACAAGTGCTTTATCTGAAATGGCTTAGCTGATGAGGCGATTTTTGAGCCTCAAATGATTGGGCAGGCATAATCGCGAAGGCGTACTCGTGCTTAAATCGACCCAGTCCCCTGGAGGGGCTCACAAAATGTTTACTCAACGAAAACTGTTCATGTCGCTCTCGCTCGCATTGTTCACCGCTTCAGCCAGCGCCAGCCCTATTGTCTATACGGTCTCTATTAACTACAACAACTTTACGAGCCAATTCGGCACGATGGACCTCACTACGGGCGCTTTTAACCAAATCGGTTCCGTTATCTCGGATGCGCTAGGCGGGTTGATGCCGGGGTCGAACGGAAAGCTACTAAGCCTTTCAGTATCCGGGAATTTGGATTCGGTTAATCCCGCCACCGGAGCCGTCTCTGTCATCGGGGCCACGGGGCTGGGCAATCTGGCCGGCGTCACTGCGGAACTTAATGGAACAGTGTATGCAACCGATCTGTACAACAACTTCTACAGCGTGAATACAACGACCGGAGTCGCGTCGCTCATAGGCCCCACTGGTCTGCCGATCTGCCCGAGCCTCATCAGCCCGGTCGAGGTGAGTGACGAAACGCTGTTTGCGGCTAACGGGAAGCTGTATGCAACTTTTGACGGGGTAAATCTGATGACTTCGACCCTGGTGGATTCTCCCGAACTCTATCAGATCAATCCCGCGACTGGAGTGGCGACTCTGGTGGGCGCGACAGCCCTGGGGCTCCAAGCGGCATTGCAGATAAACGGCACTGTTTATGGCTTGGATTTTAATCCCACGGGGCCAAATGCAGTGCTTTCATTGAACCTGGCGAATGGCAACACCACTTTCCTGAACAATTACGCATCGTCGCCGGTGGCGGGCGGCGTGAATGCGTTCGCCGTTACAGGGGCATCCCCCGCTCCTGAGCCAGCATCGTTCGCGCTGGCCGGCATCGGAATAGCCGCCGTTCTTGTTTCAAAATGGCGAATGCGCCGTTCCTGATTTTGACCAACGGAAACCGGGGGAGACGTAGATCGCGTCATTCGACCGCAGCCGATTTAAACGAGGTGGCCTCAGGCCGAAGTGGATGCTTCGGCCCGAGTGGCGCGCCAATTCAAGCTCGTTTTTCCGCTGCCCAGCATTGCGTCAAACCGCGACCCGCCGGCCTAGCCAGTCTTCGCCGATTCCGCCTTTTCAGCCTCGCCCTTTGGCAGCTTGAAGTACCCCACCACGCCGATTCCGACCAACATCGCAGCGCTTCCATAATAGAGGTCCGGAATCCCAATCTTTTCTGCCACCGGACCAGCCACGAACATCGAGATCACCTGCGACCCTGCCACCAGCGACATCAGGCAGCTCATCACTCGTCCCAATAGTTCGTGCGGCGTCTCGTGCTGGATCAGCGTCGTCGCCGTGATGAAAATCGCGGACGCGCATAGGCCCAGCCCGAGCATTCCCGCCGCGGTCGATCCCATCGTGCCGAACGCCACCGTGGTCAATACCGCGATGCCCATCCCTCCCAGACCGTACACCACCAGGTTCTGCTGCGGGATGTGCCGCGCAAAGCGCGTGAGCAACTGCGTGCCGACGATCATGCCGATGCCGATCAGCGTATTCAGTCCACCGAACACCGCGGAGGTCGAGTGCAGCACGTCGCGCACGTAGATCGAGAGCAGCGCGCCGAAGCAGCGCATCGCGAACATCCCCGCCGTCATGGAGAGAATCACAAACGAAATGGTGGAGTGCCTGAAGATGAAGCCGAATCCCTGCCGCATCGACTCGAGCACCGCGCTCGAATCCGTGCGCCGCGCCGGCCGGTCGATAGTGAGAGTCATTACCAGCGCCGCCGAAAAGAAGAAACTGAAACTGTCGTAGAGGAAACAGGAGTTCGCGCCGACAAGCTCCACCAGCTCTCCCGCGACGCTCGGGGCCACAATCATCGACCCCTGCTGCGCCTGCGACATCAATCCGTTCACTGCCATCAGTCCCGCCATCGGGGCCAGCGTGCGCACCGCCACCGATTGCGCCGGAACGAAGAAGGCGGAGACCACGCTCATCGTGAACAGGATCACGTATACAAGGTACAGGTCGTGCACGAACACCAGCGCCAGCACCAGCACGCCGCGGATCAGGTCGCTTGCGATCATCGTCCGCTTCAAGTGCCACCGGTCTACGAAGACGCCGGCCAGCGGGCTGACGATCGCCAGCGGCGCCATAAACGATACCAGCACCATCGTTACCTGGCTCGCAGTACCATGCAGCTTAAACGTCACCACCGCGATGATCGCGAACACCGCCAGGAAGTCCCCGAACACGCTGACAATCTGCGCGATCCACAGGCGCCGCACCGGCCGAAGCCGCAACACGTCACTAAAAGATAGAGGTGTCCCTGGTGTGGCCATACGTGGCGATGTCGATTCCCGCGCGGGAGAGACGTTCGACGCCTCGTCCTTGATCGACCCATCAAATCCGTCTAAAAGGTCGGGCATCCAATCTCCTTTCCCCTGTGCTCATTTGCCGCTTTCCAATTTCGGGGGGAAGCAGGCAGACTAAATCACCTGTGCTGTTCTTCCTCACTCAGGCTAACCGAAGCCGGGCTGTAAATCGAGTGTTCCGATCCATAAAGATTGGACTTTATCTATCTTGATATCAATGAATTAGACTTCCACGTAGGCGGGCTGCTATTCTTAAATCGGGTAGAGCAGGCGCCCGGCGACTAGCACTCCGCTCCACGAAGTTGCTCCAACGCCCATCGCGCATGCTCCGCCACCAGCGCGTCGGACGACGCCGCCAGCTTCTCCAGGGGAACGCGAAACTCTTCGCGCGGGCGCGCGCCCATCGCCACCGCCACATTGCGTAGAAATCCCGCATACCGCGCGCGCACTACCGGCGTGCCGCCAAACACAGCGCGGAATTCCTCTTCCTCCATCGCCGCGAGGCGCTCCAGCGGCGGCGCGAACTCGCGCGCTGCAAAGTCCGGTTCGTCAGTCACCGGCGCGCGCCGGTTCCAGGGGCATACGTCCTGGCAGATATCGCAGCCAAAAACGTGCCCGCCCATGGCGGCGCGCCACTCTTCGGGAATCGCCGAACGCAGCTCGATGGTGAAATACGAAATGCACCGCCTTGCATCTAGCGCGTAACCGCCTGGTTCAATCGCCGCGGTCGGACACGCCTCGATGCAGCGCGTGCAAGTCCCGCAACGGTCCGGCGGCGGAGCCGTGGACTCAATTGGGGGCGCGAGTTCCAAAGACGTTAGAATCTCGCCCAGAAAGAACCACGATCCGCTTCCCTCATGGATAAGACAGGTGTTCTTTCCGATCCATCCGAGCCCTGCCGCGCGCGCGTAGGACCGTTCCAGGAGCGGCGCCGTGTCCACGCAAAGCTTCGATTCGTACTCGCCTCCGGCGCGCTCGCGCAGCATCGCGTCCAGCCGTTCCAATCCGCGCCGCACCGTAGCGTGATAGTCCTCGCCCCAGGCGTAGCGCGAAATCCACGCCAGGCGCGCATCTTGGAGCTCGGTAGAATAGGGCAACGCGGTGTTGTACAGTTTCCCCACACAGATCACCGACCGCGCCGATGGCAGTAAATTGCGCGGATCGTCGCGCACCTCCGCCCGGCGGTCCGTAAGATAGCGCATCTCGCCCGCATATCCGGCCGCGGTCCAGGCGTGATATCGCGCGCGATCCGCGGAAGGCTCCGCCGCCGCCACGCCCGCCAGATCGAAGCCGCACGCGCGCGCCAGATCGCGAACTTCGGCCGCCGTCATATCTCGATACCGACGGAGCGCATCAATTCAATCGCGTTGCTCTTCCGTACCACGCCCGGCCGCATCACGTAGTCGAACTCGATGCGGCCATTCTCCACGCGGTCTTCGAAATGGACGTTGGCCGCGCGCTCGCCTAACCCCACGGCGATATCGGCCAGCGCCAGATCGTGCGTGGTGATCAGGCCGATGGCGCCGCGCTGCACCAGTTCCCGCACGATCGCCTCCGCTCCGATGCGCCGGTCGTGCGAGTTGGTGCCATGCATGAATTCGTCGATCAAGAACAGGACCGGAAGCTTACCCGACGTCAAGTCGAGGATCTGCCGCAGGCGCAAAATCTCCGCGTAAAATCTCGAAATCCCTTCCTGCAGCGAATCGGTCACGCGAATGGACGCGCCCACCGCTAAGGGCGAAAGCCGCAACCGCCGCGCACGCACGGTCGCGCCCGCCTGGGCCAGCGCCACGTTGGTCCCCAGCGTGCGCAATAGCGTGCTCTTGCCGGACATGTTGGAGCCGCTGACGATCAGGACGCGCAGCTCTCCACCCATTCGCACATCGTTGCGGATCGCGCGCTCTTCGGCAATTAAGGGATGGGCGATTCCTTCGGCTTGGAGCCGTGGTCCATCCTCCACGAACTCCGGAAACGGATCATCCGGATGCTCGAAGGCGTGGCTGGCCAAAGACGAGAGTGCTTCCATTTCACCCATTGCGCCTAGCCAGCGCCGAACCGCCGCCCCCGATTGCCGCCGCCAGTTTTCAGCCTGGATCGCCCAATAAGGCGTCCATAAGATGAACGGCTCGGTCAGGCGCAGGAAGATGTTGTCACGCGAATCGAGGCAATCCACGATTCGCCCCAGCCGCGCCAAGCGCTGCGATGGCGGCGCTCCACCGGTATTTAGCGACGATCGCGATTTGGCGAGCAGCGGAGCGGTAAACTTTTCCGCTTCAAGCAGCAGCAGAACTTCCGATACCAGGCGCAATTCATGCGCGGCCTCGTCCACCGCGGCCGCCACCGCATCCATAGGCGGACGAATGCGATAGAAGAAGATGCCGTTTACCACCAGCGCCAGCAAAAAAAAATCGCGTCCCGCAATTCCCATCGCGGCCGGAAGCGCATACGCCCCGAACCGCGCAACCAGGGCAGCGCAACCCGCGACTAAACCCGCCACGCCGAAAATACGAAAACCCCACACCGCCGCGCGCAATCTGCCGCCGGCCAGTTGCGCCGGCGCTTCACCCCAACGCGCGAGCGCCACAGGATCGATGCCCGTGCGCGCCTCTTCCGCTACCACCGCCAGCCGTTCGCGCAAGTCCAGCCGCGGGCGCAATTCGTCCACGGCCGCTTGCCGCGCCGCCACGATCTCCGGCGGCGCTGGTTCTTGCAGCCAGCCTGCCAACGTGTCTTCTCCGATATGCGTGCGGGCCGTCGAGAGCAGCTCAAAAAGCGAGCCTTTGCCGAAGAGATCGAGATCCGGCGCGTACGCATGCGCCGGATTCAAGTAGCGCTCTCCGCTTTCCCCTTGGCCCGCCCACTCGCCTCGCAGCCGCGCCAATCCGCGCTCGAAGAACCGCGCGGCGCGACGCTCCCGCTCCAGTTGGCGCAGCAACCGCTCGTGCGCGGCCATCAGTACGACGAATGCCGCTACCGGAACCAGGACCCATAGGATGGAGCAGCCGCCAGCGAGCGCGTACCACGCCAGCGCGGCGGCGGCGATAACCACGGCAAGGCGCGCATAACCGAAGCGGGCATGGCGCCCGTCCAACCGGGAAATCTCTCGTTCGCGGCTGGAGCGAAGCTCCGCATATATGGCGGCCGGATCTTTCATCGCAAGCTTTCATTCTCGCGCACCGCGCCACCCGAGCTTACTGCCTTCGCTGAATCAGATCTATCCAACCGCGCCGGCGGCATCGACGAGTATTGCGCGCCACTTCCAGGCGAGCCATCCGGAGCAACCCCGGACACGGTATCGCCGGCGCTGTTCAATTCAATTGGCGCCGGCGCCGCTGGTCGCCTTACGCTCGAAGATAACGAAGCGTCCCTCAGTAATGGCTGCTGGGAAATCGCGGTAGAGACTGACGCGACGTTCGTCGCCAACGCAATGCAGGCAAACTACGGCGCAGGGCGGGGAATTCACCGGTTGCCGGTAGCGCCTCGATGCGTTCTCCACGCCCGTGTGTTCAAACCGGATGTGCGGATTCCGCTCGCGGAGCAGCGCTTCCAGCGGATATTCCAGTTGAAAATTAGCGGCGTCGATACCGATCGTATTGCAGCCCGATCTCTCGATCTCGGCGGCGGAAGCGCCGTAGGCCGGCCAATCGTCGCGCCACTGGACCATGTCGGCGAAGTATTGCGCTTCTCGCGGCGTGGTAAGCACGCTATGCGGGCCTTTGAGCGGCCGTACCCAATTTTCGAGCGCGGGCCGCCGCGCGCCGTCCAGCAAGAGTATGCACAGCGCCGCCTGAATCCACAGAGGCCGAATGCTGGAAACCAGCGGAGCGCCTATTACGAATAGCGGCAGAAACAGCCGCGCCATAAACGGCTGCCATTTGAGATACGCGCAGAAGGCCAGGAATCCAAACGCCAGCGACAAGGCGTAAGCCGCGCGCTCGCGGTCGCGGCCGCGAATGGCCCGCCATGCCAGCAGGCAAGCTACTGCCAGCAGAATCGCCAGGTGCAGGCGATTGGGCGCGTCGGCTTCGTGATTGGCGTTCTGAGGCGGCCCGTAAACGGCCCCCGGCCAGGTGGTGGCAGGATCGTTGGGATCGATGCCGAGCAGCCGGTGCGCCCACAGCACGAAGTTGTAGACGCCGCGATTCCACGCATCGCTGCGCGCTCCAAGTTGCTCGGATGCATTGCGCAGCGCGTTGGAGGCGGTCTGTTTCCAGCCAAAGGATTCGTTAGGCCAGCGGTAGCGCCGATCGCCGAACGCAGAATCGGCGCCCATCACCGAGCCGCCGAGCGAGTAGTTCCGGAGATACTGCGGCGCATCGATGGCGAGCGCGCAGCCCAGCGCAATCGCTAAGTGAGGAAGGCGCTTTCGCCTTCCCACCGCCGGCGCCAGAATTACCAGCAACGGCCACGGCGCAAATAGATAAGCCGTAGCCTTTGGTCAGCATCGCCAGCCCCGCCGCACATCCGAGAAACGCAGCGTCTTCCACGCGCTCTGTTTTCCGCCAGCGCAGCGCGAAGTAGACTGCAACCGCCAGCCACATGGCCAGCACATAATCGTTTTTCGCGCCCGAGCTTGCCAGAATGCCAGCAGGAATCGTCGCGCAGAATAGCGCCGCGGCCGCCTGTCCGCGCGCCGTGGATCCCCATTCACGGGCGATGCACGACACAGCGACAATGCTCGCCAGCGACGCGAACCACTGGCCGAAATTGATCCAACGATCGCTGCCCGTGAGCACGTAACTCTGCAACATGACGTATTCCGCGAATGGCTGCAGGATGATCTGATTCAGATAGTTTGTGGGGAAGAAGCGGACGCTCGCCTGTTCCGCCCAATAGACTACGCGCGGCATGTGATAAGCCATAGCATCGGCGCTGTTAGGAGGACTGAAGGCAGCGGTGATGGCGGTGAGAACAAGAATCGACACGCAGCCGGCGCAACAGGCGGCGACAAAGAAATCCAGCCGCGGTTTGAAAAAGCCGGCGACTACTCCCTCGATCGTCGAGCGACAAGTCGTGGCGCTTTTTCACCAGCGCCGCTGCCCCACCGGCGAACAGAATCCAAGCGACAATCAAGGGCGCTCGCCGAATCGCATCGAAGCCGCTGAGCAGCTCCGTAATGAGCCAGACCGCCGCGCCTAGCAAGACCACCGCGCGCAAGAATCGCTCCCGCAGCACAGTGTAATTATCGTCCGAATTGCGCATTTAAATCCCATCTCCCGCACCCATGGCAGCGCTACTGGACGCCTATACATCAAAATAGACATATCCATCTCACGTTTCGCGAAAGGAAGGGCTCGACCATGTTACGCAGACTGATCGCAACCGACAATTCGACTGCCACGACGATTCTTCGCGTCGTGCTGGGCATTGTGTTTTTCGCCCATGGCGCCCAAAAGATGCTGGGATGGTTCGGCGGAAATGGCTTCAGCGGGGCTATGGATCACTTCACCAGCGGCATGCACATTCCGGCGTTCTTTGCCTTTCTGGCGATCGCGGCGGAATTCTTTGGCAGCTTGGGTCTGATCCTGGGGCTGCTCACCCGCATCGCCGCGTTTGGCATCGCGGTGAATATGATGGTCGCGATAGCGCTGGTGCATAGGCACTTTGGATTTTTTGAGAATTGGACCGGAACACAAAAGGGCGAGGGTTTTGAGTATCATCTGCTGGTACTCGCGATGTGTATTTTTCTGATGATCCGAGGCGCGGGCGCGATTTCGATCGACCGAATACTTTCGATGGCCGGACGCGGGCTCGCTTAAGGCGCCGCTCAGCCGCTGGCTGCTTCAGAGGCACGCATCACCGGCTGTCGGCACACAAAAATGGCGGCAAGACCTGTAAAGTCTTGCCGCCTTCGAATCAAACAATATGTGTAGAAAACCGGGGCCGGACACAAGGCCCAGCCCCAGGAGACTACACGGCTACGTACAGTGTGGTTCCTTGCCGGTTCACCAGCAAGAGCGTTTCGTCTTTCGAGGCGCGCATGGCGCGTTCGAAATCGGCGGTGTTCCGTGACCGGCTGCTTGTTAACCTGCTGGATCACGTCTCCGGGTTGCAGGCCGGAATCCGCTGCCGGGCTGGACGGGTTGATATCCGTCACAACCACGCCCTGGGTGTTGGACGGGACGCGGAACTGACGGGCGGTTTGCGAATCGAGATCCTGAACCGACACGCCGGAGAGCGCACTCTTGGTGGCATCGCTCTTCTCTTTTACCTCCGCCTGCGTGCCTGGCATCTCTTCGAGCCGCACTGGAATTTCGCGGACCGCGCCATCGCGGATGACTTTCAGGTTGATGCTGGATCCGGGAACCATCATAGAGACGGTCATGCGCAGATCGTTGCTATCGGTGACGGGCTTGCCGTTCATGCCGACGATGATGTCGCCCTTATGCAAGCCGGCCTTTTCAGCGGGACTGTTGGGGCTGATATCGCCGACCAGAGCGCCGCTCAAGTCCTTATCGCCAAACGCGCGGGCCATGGCCGGCGTCAGGTCTTGGGGAACAATTCCGATGTAAGCGCGCGTGACTTTGCCAGTCTTGAGGATCTGGTCCATAACGGTGCGCGCAAGGTTCACCGGGACGGCGAAACCGATGCCCTGATTGCCTTCGGAACCGTGAGCGATGATGGCGGTATTGATGGCGATCAACTCGCCGCGGTCGTTGACCAATGCGCCGCCGGAGTTGCCGGGGTTAATGGGCGCGTCGGTTTGGATAAAGTCTTCGTAGTCCTCGATGCCGAGGTGCGTGCGGCCCTTGGCGCTGACGATACCCATGGTTACTGTCTGTCCTACGCCGAAGGGATCGCCGATAGCGAGCGCGTAGTCGCCAACCTGTACTTTAGAGGAATCGCCAATCACGATGCTTGGCAGAGTTCCCGCATCGATTTTGAGCACGGCGATGTCGGTCTTAGGATCTGTACCTATCAGGCGGGCTTTGTACTCGCGCTTGTCCGACAGCGTAACTTGGATATCGGTAGCGCCATCGATCACATGGTTGTTGGTGATGATGTAACCTTCCGGGCTAACGATCACTCCCGAGCCGAGACCTTGCTCGCGCTGTCCGCGGGATTCGGGTTGCTGGCGCGGTTGGCGCCTCATTCCGGGCTGGCCGCCATCGGAATCGTCGCCGAAGAATTGGCGGAATAGATCGCTGGGATCGCCGCTTTCGAAGCCGACGGGCGTTTTCACGACCTTGGTCGAAGAGATGTTGACCACAGCGGGTAGAACCTTTTTCACCACCGGCGCGAAGCCGGCGTGAGTTGCGGGTTCATTCGGGTTTGCGAATTGAAATGTAGGCGCTGGGTTAGGACCCAAAGCGCGTTCGGCGCTGGCAATGCCAAGGCCGCCCAGTCCCAGCGCGAGGACAGCGGTAAATGCCACCGCTTTGGGCCGCCTCAAGAATTCGTGTAGGTTCAATGTAGCCTCCAATGTGATGGACGGCGGCGGGGCATCCCCGTTTGTCACTGGAACCCGGTATGCGGGCTCCCGGCGATTGGGTATGCGCGCGGAAGACTAAAGGATAGTGCGTTTTCGGACTGCATGGAGGGTCGGCTTGGGCCTATCGTGCAATCGTGTTCCTGAACGTGGCGGCGATCAGCCAATCGATGATGGCTAGCGGGGTTCCTCTCCGCTGGCAGCGCCGAAAGGACCGCCCAACGCTCTGCTAAAGAAGCTCAATGCCTCGACGGATCTCCGCCAAGGTCAAAACGCTAACGTATAGCGAACTGGCAGGAACAGCTTTCAGCCAGGCTTTGACTCGCCGATCAGGATCTCCTCTACGCGAAAACTCGGAAAGAACGTTGGTATCCGTCAAGAAGCCACTCACAAATCAAGCGGCCTTGGGCAGTCTTTTTGCCTCTCGATATCCAGCTCTGAACCGGCAAACGGCGGTTCACTAAGAACATCCACGAGGTCTTTGCGCAGTTTCCGAGAGAATAAACTAGTCTCGGTGCCGGACATTTCCCTGAGCGCGCGGACTCCCTGCACAATCAGCTCATCGAGAGTGCGGAAATGGCCGCTCTCGATTTCTTCCCGTACTAGCCGCTCGGTTTCAGGCTTGAGTTCCACCGTCACGCTTTCACGCTACGCCAATTCTTGCACAGGCGCAAACTGCACATCGAATTCACCGGATACGGTAGTGATCATCCCGCTCTAAACCTTCCAGATGCGGTGATTCCTGAGTCGCCAATGTAAGATTGCGAGGAGAGCCGACAACGACGCGTCGCGCTACGCGATAATGCCTTTGCGCACCGCATAAAGAATCAGCTCGGGGATACCGCGCAGGTTCAACTTCTGCATCACCCGCGCGCGGTGCGTCTCGACCGTGTAGACGCTCAGATCGAGCAAATTGGCGATGTCCTTGCTCGATTTGCCTTCCGCTACCAATTGCAGAATCTCGCGCTCGCGAGGGGTGAGGAGCTCGTAGGAATCTTCCTTGCCTGTGCGCTGCAGCTTGCGCATGTAGTCTTCCAGCAGCACCTTGCCGACCGCGGGACTAAAGAAGGACTTGCCGTCGGCAACTGCTCGGATGGCGCGCGCCAAGTCGGCTTCGGCGGAATCTTTCAGCAGATAAGCCTTGGCTCCCGCCTTCAGCGCGCGCAAGACATAGCCTTCGTCGGAGTGCATGCTAAGCATAACGATCTGCGTATCGGGCTGCGCCGCCCGGATCTGCCGCGCGGCCTCAATGCCGTTAAGGTTGGGCATGCCGATATCCATTACCGCTACATCGGGTCTGAGCGATTCCGCCATGGCCACGGCTTGCCGGCCATCCTCCGCTTCACCCGCGACCGTAAACTCAGGCTGCGATTCCACCACTCGTCGCAAGCCGGCGCGAATCAGCGTGTGATCGTCGGCTAGAAGGACGCGAATCTTCTTCACGCGGCCTCTCCGGCTTTGTTTAATGAGCCGGGAGGCCATGGAAGCTCGGCGGTCACGGTTGTGCCTTGCAGGGGGATGGAACGGACGCTGAAACTCCCGCCCAGCCGTTTGACGCGCTCTTCCATGCCGAGCAGCCCTAAGCCGCGCGTGCGTTGCGGGTCGAAGCCGGCGCCATCGTCTCTCACTTGCACCACAATGCGCTCCGCGGATTGTTCCACTGTGACCGTGGCGGCGCGCGCCGCGGCGTGGCGCACCGCATTCTGCAGCGCTTCCTGCACAAAACGATAAATACAGATCCGGTAGTCGTCCGGCAAATCCTCGGGGAGATTGCCAGGCTGCACATCCACTTCAAGCTCGCTATTCCGCGAAACCTCCCGGCCCTGCCACTCCAGAGCCGCCGCGAGCCCAAGATCGTCGAGCATAGACGGCCGAAGCAGCAGCGCGATATTGCGGACGGCCTGGAAAGTCCGCTCGGTAACGGCTTTCATCCTCTCGATCTGGTCTTTGCCGGCGGGCGCATCGGCTGGAAGGCGGCCCAGGTCCACCAGCAACGCTCCCAGGGACTGGCCCACTTCGTCGTGCAACTCGCGCGAGATCGAACGGCGCTCGGTTTCCTGCGCGTCCACCAAGCGTGAAGAGAGAAGCTGCAATTCGCGGCGGCTGCGGGCAATTTCCATGTACCGGCTGCGCGTCTGGCGCTCCAGTCGCACGATGTACAACATGCTCGCGCCTACCAGCAGCAGCCCGCTGCCAAAAGCGACGATGAGCGCGCGCCATAGACCGCTCTGCAATTGCCCGAACCGCGCCAGCAAAGCGACGTCGTCCTGTTGGGCGCGCCGGCCGGTCCAGAGGCGCACCTGCTGGACGCAATCGAGTACGCGCG
Organism: Bryobacterales bacterium; assembly: GCA_963723015.1. GTDB lineage: Bacteria > Acidobacteriota > Terriglobia > Bryobacterales > Bryobacteraceae > PALSA-243. The sequence continues at coordinate 99,585 of CAVRPF010000023.1, read as the reverse complement.
CGTGCAAAACGGGGACTTGCTCAACCACCACACGGCTCGCCTGCCGGTCGGCGAACACGGAGCGTTGCCGCGCCACAAGCTCGCGCAACGTTGCGAGAAAGGCTCTCTCGTCGGGATAGCGGCTCCAGTCCGTCCGACACTTCGGCGGCCAGCTTGGCGAGGCCATCGAGTACGTCCTGACCAGGTTCGGCCCGTGGGTTGGTGGCGTAACGGGCAATGGTCTGATCGTAGATCTGAATGGAAATACAGATGCTGGAAAGCGCCTGCGCGCGTTCGGCTGAGGCTGCCTGAATGGATTGCGCTTGCTGGTGCATCTGGCGCAGAACATGCACAGCCATTACGCCCGAGATAACCAGTAAAGCCAACAGAATGGCGAAAGCCGAAAGGAGTGTCCAGCGCAGGGGCGAGGAGGGTTCGTCCGGTGGAGGAACGGCGGCGGCGCTCGCTTGGTCAGTCGGCATCACCGGGTTTCAGGATAGCAGGACGCTCGATCCGGAATCCGTGACGGCCCCCTGCCGCAGTTAGCTGAGCTAGCAATTTGCTAGTATTGAGTTAGTGAACGTCATCAGCAAGCGTTGCTTGTTCGAGAAGGCGGCAAAACACCCCGATGCTAAGGTCGCTCTCCAATACTGGTTCGATGTGGCGAGGCAGGCGGATTGGAGCTGCCTCGAAGACATTCGCCAGACCTATCCGGCCACGGATATGGTAGGCGTGTTAGCGATCTTCAACATCAGGGGCAATCGCTACCGCTTGGTCGTGCGGATGAGTTTCAGGCGGCGGCGAATCTACATCAAAGAATTTCTAACGCACGCCGAATATGACAAAGGAACGTGGAAGAAATGGCTACCTTAACCGAAACCACTTATGGCAAACTGCTCTCTAGAGTCCGGCCGCGCGTCATTAGGACGGCATCTGAAAACGAGCGGGCGCTAGCGGAACTCGAGGCCCTCGATAATATGGAGGAAATGGAGCGCCCGCTCACTCGCGAAGAAGCCGAGCTGGCTGAGCTGCTCACCGTTCTGATCCAGCGGTTCGAAGAGGAGCATTATCGGCTCGGGCACGCCGAGCCTCTCGACGCCCTCCGCAATCTGATGGAAGTGCGAGGGCTTCGCCAGCGTGATTTGATTCCCGTCTTCGGCGCCAGCAGCGTTGTCTCAAACGTGCTGAACGGCAAGCGCTCCATCAGCAAGGCTCATGCCCGCAAGCTGGCGGAGTTCTTTCACGTGCCCTCGAGCCTGTTTATTTAGCAAGCCCAGGCGCCGCGAAGCAGTTAATTCAGTAATCTCCCCTGCCTCAGGTACGCCGGCGTGTCCAGATCGTCGAGATCGAGAGCGGGCTCCGGTTCGACTATCAACTCTGGCTCCGGGGCCGCATGAACCGCAACAGCTTCTGCAGCCGGCGGAAAGTTTTCAATCACCGGGGCCGCTACGAAAAGGCCGGCGTGTTCGCTGCGCGTGTCGCCAATCTTCGCCCCTTCGGGTTGGAATCCGGTGGCGATTACCGTGACCTTCACCGCGTCCCCCATGGATTCATCCAGGATCACGCCGAAATTAATCTGTACGTCTTCATATTCGGCAGCCTCCTGAATAATCGAGCAAGCCTCATTCACTTCATGCAGGCCCAACTTGCTCGATCCCGTGATATTGATCAGTACGCCCCGCGATCCGGCGATGCGCGTATCTTCGAGCAGCGGGCAATTGATGGCTGCGCGCGCCGCATCCGTGGCGGCATTCTCGCCGCGCGCGGTTGCCGTGCCCATCATGGCGTAACCCATCCCCGTCATGGTCGCTTTGACGTCCGAGAAATCGCGATTGATCAGACCGGGAGTGACAATAATGTCGCTGATTCCCTGCACCGCCTGGCGCAGAATATCGTCGGCCATCTTGAAGCCTTCCATAAAGCTCGCGCCGCGCGGGACCAGCGATAGCAAGCGGTCGTTGGGAATGGCGATCACCGTATCCACCAAAGCCAATTTGGCCAAACCCTCCTCGGCCAGCTTCATGCGCTTGCGCCCTTCGAATCCAAAAGGCTTCGTGACTACCGCAACCGTAAGCGCGTCCAACTCCCTGGCAAGCGATGCGATCACGGGCGCCGCGCCGGTTCCGGTGCCGCCCCCCAAGCCCGCGGTAACGAACACCATGTCCGAGCCCTGCAGGATTTCGATGATGCGATCCGTATTCTCGAGCGCCGCCTGGCGTCCGGTTTCGGCATTAGCGCCCGCGCCCAGCCCGTTGGTTACCTTCACGCCGAGCTGCAGCTTGTTGGCTACATGGCACGCGGAAAGGGCCTGCAGGTCGGTATTCATAGCGTAGAATTCCACACCATTCAACCCTTCCGCCGCCATCCGCGCCACCGCGTTGCAGCCGCCGCCGCCTACCCCGATCACTTTGATGCGCGCGCCCCGGCACGCCTCTTCTTCAATTTCGTATTTCAAACTGTCCATATTCGATTCCATCAGCCCCATATCCACCTCCTAACGCAAAATTTTGCCCAGCCACCCCGCGTCGCTACGTTGGCGCTCCAGCGCCTTCAATTTCGCCGAATACATGGCCAGCCCGGCCGTAACGCTCCATTCCGGATCGTTGATCGAATCCGGCCAATCCTTGATGCCGATAGCGAGGCCGTAGCGCGCCTGGCATTGCAGCACGCGCTCGGCGACGTCGCACAGATCGGGCAGCCGCGCGCCCGCGCCCGCCAGGAAAACTCCGCCCAGCAGCGCGCGATCCATGCCGACGCGTTTTAACTCCGCGCGCACAAACTGGAACAGCTCGCCGGCCCGCGCCTCCAGCACCTGATTGATAAACTTCCGCGGCGCATCGCGGTACTCGCGATTTTCGGGCGTGGGCAACTCTACCACAACGTTCTCCGCGCAGCGCTCGGATGCCGCGCCGCCGTATTCCAGCTTCACCATCTCGGCGTCTTCGAATCCGATGCAAAGCCCCTGCGCCAAATCGCGCGTAAAGTGGTCGCCGCAAATGCGAACGCTGGTAGCGATCTGCATCGCGTCGCCGTAGTAAACCACGATCTCTGTGGACTCGGCCCCGATGTCGATTACCGCGATGCCTTCGCGCCGGTTCTCCGGGAGCGCTACCGCATAACTGGCGGCGAACGCTTCGTAAAGCGATTCCTCCACCGCGAGGTGCGCCTGGTTGACGGCGCCGATCAGCGCGCTGTGCTCCTGTATGGAAGCGGTCAGCAGGTGTACGTTGATTTCGAGGCGCGACGCCAACATGCCGCGCGGATCGCGATGCCCAGGATGATCGTCCACCACAAAGTCCTGCGGAAACCGCTGCAGCACCATGCGGTCTTCGCCCAACTGCACGCGCGAGGCGCGATCCACGGCGCGGTTGACGTGCCCCTGTTCGACTTCGCGCACGTAGCCGAGTTCCACCACGCCGCGCGCATTGCCGCCGCGCACCGTGGGTCCGCCCATTCCGACCACCGCGCCCTCCACCGAAACGCCCGCGGTGGCTTCAGCTTCGCGCAGGGCGGCGAGAATCGATTGCGAGACCGCGCTCTGATCCGCGATTGCGCCCTTAAGCCACCCTGCCGAAGCAGCCAGTCCGCAGCCGAGCAAGCGCAGACCGCCTTCTTCCAGTAGGGTGATGGCAAGACGCGTGTAACGGCTGCCGGCGTCGAGCCCAACTCCGTAGATCGGTTTTACCGCCATGATCCTATCTCTATCTGGTTGCCGCCGTGGCGCATCGCACTCCTCCGTGCCGCGTTCACACTCGTGTAAACGCGTCGTGCTTATCAATTCCTGTAACACAGTACTCTCTTTACTCCTTAGCCGTAATGCGATCGTCCAGGCGCAGATCGAACGATTTCACCTGGGGCGAATGCTTTTCGATCTCCGGATAATGGTTCAAAAAGTTCCGATAGCGCTGCGCGAAATTGGAATCGCCGAGCGTGAGCTCCAGCGCGCGGTTGGCAACCTTAGCGACGATGCGAATGTTATCGGGATCGGCGGTATCGATTTCAGAAACATCCTTCGCGAGATAGCCAAGATCCTCCTGAAAAGCCAGCATGGCGCGCACATGTTCGGCGCGCTGATCCTCGGTTTCGTCTTCGCGCACGCCGTCCAGCACCGGAAATGTGAACTGGGCCTTCGCGGGCGGGTCGAGCAGAACGCCTTCCCGATCGATCAGCACAACTCCCGAGCGAAAGAAGACAAACGCTACCGGCTGGCGCTCGCGTATGCGCACAATCAGGCGATCGGGCCAGATGCGCGCCACCGACGCGTCTTCCACCCAATCGACCCCCAATAGCCGCCGCCGCCGCTCATCCAGAGCGATACCGAAAATGCTGTGGCCGTAATCGGCGGCGAAAACGCGCGCCACCTTGTATCGTGAAGCGTAAACCAGTCCCTGGATCTGAAGTGCGTCTTTATGATCGCGGGAAAGCCTGTAAGCGGGATCGGCAAGCACGTGCCTGCGTATTCTGGCCTCGGCCAGCGCCGTGGATCCGGCGGCCAGACCGGCTATCGCGATCCCGAACCAGAGCCGCCAGCGGATGCCGGATTTCTTCTCGCGCGCCATTAATTGGCCTCCCTGGTTGGCTGCGACAGCCGCGCCAGCAATGTTTCGCCGGCCTGCCAGACATTACCCGCGCCCAGCGTTAGAACCATATCCCCTTCGGCCGCCACCGAAAACAGCGCATCCACGCCGCAATCGACGGTCCCGACGTATTCCACGGCGCGATGCCCAAACTGCCGGATCCGCTCCACCAGCGCTTCGGCGGTAACGCCCTCTATCGGGCTTTCCGAAGCGGCATAAATATCCGTCACGAACAGCGTGTCCGCCTGATGGAACGCGCCCGCGAAATCGTCCATCAGATGGAACGTGCGGCTATAGCGGTGCGGCTGGAACAGCACGTGAACGCGCCGGAATCCACACTCGCGCGCCGCGTCCAGCGTGGCGCGGATCTCCGCGGGATGGTGGCCGTAGTCGTCCACCACGGTGATGCCGCGCTCCTTGCCGCGCACCTGGAAGCGGCGATCCACCCCGCTGAAATCCGCCAGCGCTTCCCGTATGGCGTCGGGCTTAACTTCGAGTTCAATAGCGGCGGCCGCCGCCGCCATCGAATTCAGCACATTATGGCGACCCGGAACGCGCAAATGGAACCGGCCCAAATCCGCCCCGCGATAGCGCACGTCGAAGTCGGTGGAAAAATGGCCGCAGGTAATCGCGGTAGCTTCCATATCCGCCTGCGCGCTGGTCCCGTACGTGATCGTGCGCCGATTGATGGCCGGCAAAATCGTCTGCGCGTTCGCGTCGTCCAGGCAGAGGATGCAAGCGCCGTAAAACGGCACTCGGTTTGCGAACTCGATGAACGCCCGCTCAATGGCTTCGAGATCGGCATAATGATCGAGGTGCTCGCGATCGATATTCGTAACAATAGCGATGATCGGCGCCAGCTTGAGGAACGAACCGTCGCTTTCGTCCGACTCCACCACCAGGAAATCGCTGCGGCCCACGCGCGCATTCGACCCGCCCATCGCGTTGACCCGGCCGCCGACGACCACCGTAGGATCCAATCCCGCATGGTGAAGAATCGCGGCGGTCATCGAAGTAGTCGTAGTCTTTCCGTGGCTGCCCGCGACCGCGATGCCGTACTTCAAGCGCATCAACTCGGCCAGCAACTCGCCGCGCGGGATGACGGGAATCTGTAACCGGCGCGCTTCCTGAATTTCCGGATTCCGCTCGTCCACCGCGGAGCTGACCACCAGCGCGCGCGCGCCGGCAATATTGGAGGCGTCGTGACCTTCGAAGATCGTCGCGCCCATGCGGGCCAGGCGCTCGGTGATGGGCGAAAGCTTGAGATCCGATCCCGAGATCCGTGTAGCCGAGATTTAGCAAAACCTCGGCGATGCCGCTCATGCCGATCCCTCCGATTCCCGTGAAGTGCAGATGCTGCCGGCGAAAAAACATTCGTCTCCGTTATTGTTTCGGCTTGCGGGGCCTGTGTCAACCGATTTTTGCGTTATTCGCCCGCCGCCTCCTCCAAAATATCCGCCGCTCTGCTCGCGGCCCCCGGCTTGGCGAACTTCCGCGCCGCCGCGGCCATGTCGTCCAGCGAGGTGTCCGTGCTCGCAAGCTGGTCTACGAGAAAAAATAGACTTTCCCCATTCAAACTGGCGTCGGGCGCCAGCAAGCAGGCGCAGGCACGGCTCATGGCCTCAGCGTTGCGCGTCTGATGATCGTCAGCTGCAAATGGGAACGGAACTAAAATCGCCGCCCTTCCCGCCGCGGCCAGCTCCGACACCGTACCCGCTCCGGAACGGCATACGATCAGGTCCGCCGCGGCAAAGGCCTCTGGCATGTTGCCGATAAAGGGAACGATCTCGCCCTCCAGTCCCGATTGCGCGAACTCGTCGCGGAGCTGCTCGAACTCCGTCCCGCCGGTCTGATGCACGATACGAATCGGGATGCCCGATTTGCGAAACAGCGGCCAGCTCTCGCGCGCCGCCCGATTGAGCGTGCGCGAACCCAAACTACCGCCGGTGATCAACAAGCTAAGTTTCGCCGAACGCGTTTTCGGCTGGATGTGGAAGAATTCTTCGCGAACCGGCAATCCGGTGGCGTATGTCCGTCCAGCCGGAAAATAGCGCGCGGTCTCTTCAAAGGAAATCAGGGCGCGGGAGACGAAGCGGCCAATCACGCGATTGGTGAAACCGGGAACGGCGTTAGGTTCCATGACCACCACCGGAGTGCGCCGTATCAGCGCAGCCATCACCGGCGGCCCAGCCACATAGCCGCCCATGCTAAAGACCGCGTCCGCGGGCTCGCCCAGGCAGGCGAGCGTCGCAAACGGCAGTTGCGCCAGGGTAGCAAGCTTGCGCGAGATTCCGGTCCGGTTGAGTGCGCCGATGTGAATCGACTTCAACTCGAATCCTTCCGCCGGTACGAGCTTGCTTTCCATACCTCGTTCGGTCCCCACAAAAATCGGCTCGTGGCCGCGCCGGCGCAGCTCCCGTGCCACCGCCAGCCCGGGAATCACGTGCCCCCCGTCCCCCCGCCGCCATCAAAAACCGCTTGGCCCGCATACCTTCTCTGCCATTACTACCTGCTGGTCGAAACTATCCTGCTGGCCAACCCTGCCCTTCTGATTGCCATGCCTGCTGGTCAGCCCTGTCCCACTGGTCAACACTGCTTGGCCAGCTTTTGTGGGGCAGGTTGTTAACCTGCGGCCGATTGTCAATCGGCCTCTTGCGTTTGCTGAGAATCTTCCCCCAATGGCCCACTATCTCCCAGTGACCACCTTTCACAGCCGCCGCCTGCCGCACTATCAGTCCATTGGCCAGCCCATCTTTCTCACCTGGCGTCTCCACGGCAGCCTCCCTGTCAATCGCAGCTTTCCTTGCGCGACAACGTCCGGCGAAGCCTTCCTCGCCATGGACCGCCTTCTCGATACTGCACGCACCGGTCCGCTTTACCTTCGTATGCCGGAGATTACTGGTCAGCCCTTCTGGCAGGGATGAAAGTTATGATCGCCTGGTTCGCAATACTACTGAATTTGAGAGAATTGCAAGCTACATCGAAATGAATCCTGTCAAGGCCGGTCTGGTGACTACACCGGAAGAGTTTCGCTGGTCCGGCAGTTGGCCGATAAACAATCCGCCGCAAGTTAACAACCTGCCCCACATTGGCCGGCAGATTTCCAGTCAGGCTAGCTGATACTTCCCTCTTATCCCGCATGCTCGCTCACATTCATCAAAATCCCCAGCAGCGCCAGCGTACTTAGCAGCGAACTCCCCCCATAACTAACTAGTGGCAGCGGAATTCCCTTGGTCGGCATCATTCCCAGCACCACGCTCATATTAATAAATGCCTGCGCCGTCACAATCACTGTCACCCCGAGCGCCAGGTACCGTCCAAAATCGTCGTTGATCCGGAATGCCGCGCGCAATCCGCGCCAGAAGATCACCGCGAATCCAATCAGCAATCCCGCCGAACCCACTAAGCCCAACTCTTCTCCCGCTACCGCATAAATAAAGTCTGTGTGCGCCTCCGGAAGATAGAGTAGCTTTTGCCGCCCATTCATCAGACCGACGCCGGTCACTCCGCCCACGCCTACGGCGATCTTCGATTGTTGAAGCTGATAGTTAGTATCGTGGGTGCGCAGAGATTGTTCGGTCCACGCCTTGATACGCCCTTGATGATCGAACTTAGCCACTATCTTGAAATCGGGATCGAAAAAGCGCACCACGCGTCCCAGACGGTAAGGCTCCTTGGCGATGAACACGCAGACGCCCAGCCCGGCGATGGCCGCAACGATGAGACAATAGCGCCACTCCAGCCCGGCTACGAAGAATACCGTCATGGCGCCGGCCCCGAGCACTACTGCCGTTCCCAGATCGGCCACTACCACCGCGAAAATAATCAGGCCCACCGCCAGCGCGGCTGGGATCAACGTAAAGCGCGGGTTATTAATGGCGCGCCCGCGCCACGTGACGAAGAACGCTAGAAATACGACCAGCGCGGGCTTGGCCATCTCGGAAGGCTGGAGGCCTACCGGGCCGCCCAGCCGCAGCCAGCGATGATGCTCGCTATCGAGGAAATAGACCGCCGCCAGCATCATCAGGGTCACACCGATCGCGCCGAATGCTACCGCCGGCGTTTGAAAATTGCGGTAATGCACTCTCTTCAAGGCCATCATCAGGCCCACCGCGACCGCGGCCCATCCCAATTGGCGAAGCACGAAGTGCCAGCTCGAATGGTAACGGGGGTCGAGGTCGGCCATGATCGAGGACGCGCTGTAAAGTATCAGCACGCCAAACGACATCATCGTCACCACCGTCGCGAAGAGTATCCAATCGGTCTTAAGACGTTGCGCCATATTATTCCTTAGGTTGTAACTCGCCCACCAGCCGCTTAAAAACTTCGCCCCGGTGTTCGTAGCTTTGGAACTGATCGAAGCTCGCGCAGGCCGGGGCCAGCAATACTGTGTCACCGGGTTCGCCATGAGTAAATGCGTGCGCCACCGCCGACTCCAGCGTTTCCGCATGCACCAGCGGAACCGCGCCGTTGAGTTGACCGGCGATTTTATCTGCCGCGGCCCCAATCAACAGCGCCGCGCGGGCCTTGGCGGCCAAGGGCGCGCGCAGCGGCGCATAGTCGAGGCCCTTGTCTTTGCCGCCGAGAATCACCCATAACCCGGCGGGAAACGCCGCCATCGCTTTGAGCGTGGCATCCACGCTGGTTGCCTTCGAATCGTTATAGAAATCGATGCCGCTCACGTTGCGAACGAATTCCAGACGATGCTCCACCGCGTGGAACGTAGCAACCGCTGCGGCAATATCGCCGTGTGTGACGCCCGCGCGCGCCGCCGCGATCGATGCCGCCAGAACGTTTTCCGCATTGTGCCGGCCCCGGATAGGAATTTCTTCCATCCGCATCAACCGCCGGCCGTCGAGAATCAGCTTTTCGCCATCGATGAATGCGCCGGGCGACACTTCCCTCACTCCGCTGAACCAATTCACCGTGCCGGCGGTCAGGCCGGCATAGGCGGCGCAGACTGAGTCGTCGGCGTTGAGAATGGCATGGTCTTCCGGCCGCTGGTTTTCGAAGATGCGTCCTTTTGCCGCGGCATAGTTCTGGAATGTGTGATGCCTGTCGAGATGATTTTGCGTGACGTTCAGCGCCAGCGCGATGTGCGCGCGAAATGTCGAAATGGTTTCGAGCTGAAAGCTCGATAGCTCCAAAACATTCCAGCCGTCGTCGCGCGAGCTATCGATCATCGAGGCCGCGGGCGTCCCGATGTTGCCGCCAACCTGCGCGGGCACGCCCGATTCGCGCAGAATATGGCCGACCAAACAGGTGGTGGTGGTCTTCCCATTCGAACCGGTGATTCCGATGTTCCGGCCTCTCAAAAACGGCGCGGCCAATTCGATTTCGCCGATTACTTGCGCGCCCCGTTGACGCGCCGCTTCAATCGGCGGCAGATCCGCCGGCACATCCGGCGATAGCACGATCAGGCTGGCGTTTTCGAAAACCTCCGGCGTCTGCCGCGCGAACGGAATGCGCAGCCGATCGAGCGCCACGGCGGCTTCGGGCAATCGGTCGAGCGGCTGCAAATCGGTCGCGCGCACCTGGGCGCCTTCACGCGCCAATAACCCGGCTGCCGCAATTCCCGACCGTTTCATCCCCACCACCAACGCCTGCACCCCGTTCAACCTCATCTCAGTCTCAGAGAACTTAATGTATTGCCAGTATGCTCATGTGGGGCAGGTTGCCAACCTGCGGCCGATTGTCAATCGGCCTCTCTCTCCCCGCGATACTCTTCCAAGTTGGCGGAACGCTGGCGCATTTACAGCTTGCCGCAGCGTGGGGCAAGATGATATCCTGCGCGGCGATTGCCAATCGCCGCTCTCGCAATCTGCGCGCGCCTCCGGCAGGCGGATTACCAATCCGCCGCAGGTTGCCAACCTGCCCCACAAAGCACAAATCCGCCCCGTGGCGCCAGGTGGCGCACGCACTCCTGCGTGCAGCGTTCACACTCGTGTGAACGCGCTTTGCCAATCGCCGCTCTCGCAATCTGCGCGCGAAGCCAGTAAGCAGTAGCCCCATGCTCATCTCAGCTTCAGCGTGGTCAAGGCGCAAAGCGCCAGCACCAGCCCCGCGATCCAAAATCTCGCAATGATCTTCGACTCCGTCCATCCCAGCGCTTCAAAGTGATGGTGCAGCGGCGCCATCTTGAAAATCCGTTTGCCATGGCGCAGTTTGTAGCTGCCCACCTGAAGAATCACCGAGACCGCCTCCAGAATAAAGATGCCGCCGATAAATAGCAGCAGCACTTCCTGCTTCACCAGCACCGCCACTACCGCCATTGCGCCGCCCAATCCCAGCGATCCCACATCGCCCATGAAAATCTCCGCCGGATGCGCGTTGTACCAAAGAAAACCCAGACTCGCCCCCGTCATCGAGCCGCAGAATATAGTCAGCTCCGAAGTGTGCGGATTGCGCGAAAGCTGCAGATACTCCGCCAGCGTCACGTGGCCGCCGGCATAGGCGAGTATAGTCAGCGCGCCGGCGGATATCACCATCAAGCCGATGGCCAGGCCGTCCAGGCCATCCGTGAGGTTAACCGCGTTCGACGTGAAGACCAGTATCAGCGCCACCAGAATACAAAAAGGCGCCGCTCCGATGACATAGGTCCAGGGATTGTGCATCAGCGACTCGATCACCAGCGAGGGCTTGAACTGTTTCACGAACGGGATGTTCATGGTGGTGGAAAACTGTCCCTGGGTCCGCATCCACAGCAGCATCGCGGCGAAAGCGAAGCCCAGCAAAAATTGATAGGTCAGCTTGCGACGCGCCGTCAGTCCCAGATTGCGGCGTTTGGTGATTTTAGAATAATCGTCCAGAAATCCGATCCACCCGAAACCCGTCAACCCCGCCAGCGCGATCCAGACGTAGGCATAGCGCAGGTCCGCCCACAGCAGTGTGGGAATCACGATAGAGATGATGATCAGGATGCCACCCATGGTGGGCGTGCCCGCCTTCTTCTGGTGCGACTTCGGACCCTCTTCGCGGATGTACTGCCCAATCTGAAATTGACGCAGGCGGTCGATCAGCCATGGGCCCAGGGCGATGCACAGAAACAGCGCCGTCAAACTGGCGAATGCCGTGCGAAACGTGACGTAGCGGAAAACGCGGAACGGGCTTACGTATTTCTGTAGCTGCTCATAGAGCAGGTAATAGAGCATCTACGCCAACACCCTTTCGAGCGCCTGCTCTATGTGAACGCTTCGCGAGCCTTTGAAGAGAATCGCGTCGCCCGGCTGCGCGATCGAGCGGACAAAGTCACCGGCCGCAGCCGCGTCTTCGAAAAAGCGCGCTCCGCCGCCGGCCGCATCCACCAGCGCCCGTGCGCTGCCATGCACCCCGATCACCAGATCGATTCCATGCTGCGCCGCGTACCGCCCGACCTGCCGGTGCAGCGCATCCGATGCCTCGCCCAGTTCGAGCATCTCGCCCATCAACGCGATACGGCGCGTGGCCGCCGTTTCGCTCAACACATCGATCATCGATTCCATGGCTTCCGGATTCGCGTTGTAGCAGTCGTTCCAAATGATAATGCCGTTGTGCTGCAAACGCTCGCCGCGCATCTTGCCCACCGTGAAGCTACGTACGGGTTCGCGCAGCCGCTGCGGAGCGATCCCGAACTCCCGCGCCACTGCGATCGCGGCAAGCAGATTCGATACCGCGTGCCGGCCCGTAAGACCCGTTTCGAAATCGATTCCCAGCGCGCGGAAGCGGGCCCCCCTCGCCGTGGTTTCCATCCATTCGGCGCGCACATCGGCGCCTTCATCGAAGCCGAAAGTCACTGTGCGGCCGGGATGCCCGTCGCCGAACCGCGCCACCCGCGGATCGTCCGCGTTTAGAACGGCCACGCCATCGCGCGGCAGCGCCTCGATCAATTCGCGTTTAGCCGCGGCGACGCCTTCGATGGAACCGAAAAACTCCACGTGCGCATATCCCACATTCGTCACCACGCCGATGCGGGGTTTTGCGATCGCCGCCAAATCGCGGATCTCGCCCGCATGATTCATGCCGATTTCCAGCACGGCCGCGCGGCAGTCATCCGGCAAGCGCAAAATCGAGAGCGGTACGCCCACCCTGATTATTGAAATTCCCGCAAGTCTTTCCCACCGGCATTTCGATAGCGAGCAAATGCGCGATCGCATCCTTCGTCGTGGTCTTGCCCGCGCTCCCCGTTACCCCGATCACGTCCCCGCCCCAATGCAATCGCGCCCAGGCAGCCAGATCCGCCAGCGCCTGCAGTGTGTCCTTCACCAGTAATTCCCTGCACGCCCCCGTGCGCCGCTCCAATGCCGCGGTCGCGTGCCGCTCCACCACCACCGCCGCCGCGCCCTTTTCTATCGCCGCTGCGGTGAAGTCGTGTCCGTCGTGGTTCGGCCCGCGCAAGCGCAAAGTATAATCGCCCGCGTTCTGTGTCCGCGTGTCCACGCTCCAGCCGGAGACTTCGACCCGCCCCGCATCGCCCTCCGCGCGCATAGCCCGCGCAACTTCTTGCAAATTGAAGGTCATGGTTTACGGAGTCTTGGGATACCCGTAATTTTTAAGCACTTCTCTCGCCACTGCCCGGTCGTCAAACGGAATCGTGCGGTCTTGCAATACCTGATACGGCTCATGGCCCTTCCCCGCCAGAATCACGATATCGCCGGCGCGGGCCTCGTCCAGCGCGCGCGCAATCGCGGCCGCGCGATCCGGCTCCACAATGCACTTCACCTCCACGCGCCGTATGCCCACCAGGGCGTCGTTCATAATGCTTAGCGGGTCTTCCGACCGCGGATTGTCGCTTGTCAGCACCACCAGGTCGCTGCCCTCGGCCGCGGCTTGGCCCATCAACGGCCGCTTGGCGCGATCGCGGTCGCCGCCGCATCCAAACAGCGTGATCACCCGCTTCGGGTTCAAACCGCGCGCCACCGCGATCACATTGCGCAGCGCGTCGTCCGTATGGGCGTAATCCACAATCACCGCGAAGGGCTGTCCTTCATCCACGCGCTCGAAACGTCCCGGGACCGCGCGTAAGTTCGCGATTCCGCGCGCGATGATCTCCGGCGCAATCCCATAAGACAGCCCCGCCCCGCATGCCGCCAGAATATTATAGACGTTGAACCTGCCGATGAGCTGCGATTCGATATCGAACCGCTTCTTGCCATATTGCACTTCGAACTTCAATCCTTGAAAGCTGGAAGAAATGTGGCTGGCGCGCAGATTCCCTTCCGGTCCCAGCCCGTACCAGAAAATCTCCGTTTTGGGATGCAGCTTAAGACGGCGCGCATATTGATCGTCCCGATTAAGCACCGCGAACCGGGGGGCCGGCCCTTGGCCGGACTTCTCGCCGCCGGCGAACAATCGCTGCTTCGCCGCAAAGTAATGCTCCATCGTGCCGTGGAAATCCAAATGGTCGCGCGTCAAATTGGTAAACACCGCGGTATGAAATTGAAATCCGTAAACGCGCCCCAGCTCCAGCGCATGCGAGGAAACCTCCATGGTTGCCGAATGAATTGGGGAACGCGTCGCGCCGCTCCCGCCGAGTTGCAGCAGCTCCGCAAACAGCCGCACCAGATCCAGCGATTCCGGAGTCGTATTCACCGCCGGCAGCACGCGATCGCCCAAGTGATACTCAATCGTGCCGATCAACGCGGTGATGTGGCCTGCCGCTCGCAGCACCGAGTCGATTAAAAAACCCGTAGTCGTTTTGCCATTAGTGCCGGTGATGCCGGCGAGATCGATCCGCTCATCGGGCTTGCCGTAGAAATTGCGCGACGCCACCGCCAACGCATGACGCCCATGCTCCACCTGAATCCAGCGCGCGCGCAGTTCCTCCGGCGCTTCCGATTCGCTAACCACCGCAATCGCGCCGCGGGCGATCGCGTCTTTCGCAAACTCGCGGCCATCCGCGTGCGCGCCCGGAAACGCGAAGAACACAAAATCTTTCCCGATGCGGCGCGAATCGTACTCGAGACCCGCCGCTTCCTCCTCGGCAAGCCCGGGCGCCAAAGCATGTTTGAGCCGGACTCCCGAGAGTAGCTCGCCGATTCTCATCTAGCAAACCGGACGCGGATGCGCTCCCCCGGATGTAAAATAGCGCCCGCGGCCGGAGCTTGCAAGCGCGCCACGCCGCTGCCGTCGGGCAGAACCGTCAAGCCTTTAGAAGCCGCCTCGGCGAGAACGGCTCGTATGGTCATACCCCGGAAGTTCGGCGCGCGTATCGCATCGGGCGCCGCGGCGTCCTCCTCGGGGTCGTCGAGGATGTTAGGCTCATCCTCGGTTAAGCTGACATCCGCCAGATCGTCGGCGCTATCCGCATTGCTCGCCACCAGTACCAGCGGCTTGGCCTCCTGTTCCGGCAGATCTTTCGGCACGTCCAGCAAGCGCAGCGCCTCGGTGGTCACCGCGCGAAACACCGGGCCAGCCGTAGGGCCACCGAAACCCGATGTGCCATGCGTTCCGTTTACGGTCGCCACCACAACGATGGCGGGATTCGTGACGGGCGCAAAGCCCATGAAAGATCCGTTGTAACTGTGACTGTAATGATGCGTAGCCGTGTCGAAAATCTGTGCCGAGCCGGTTTTACCGCCGCTGCTGTATCCCTCTAATTTTGCCACCAGCCTGCCGGTGCCATAAAGAACCACCCCTTCCATCATCTGCCGCATGGTGATGGCGGTCTCGGGCCGGATGACGCGCACCGGCGTACTCGGCGGAATGGCCTGATCGCCCTTCTTCAGAATGAGCCGTGGCCGGATCAGTAAGCCGCCGTTCGCGACAACGCTGGCGGCCTGCGCCAACTGCAGCGTAGTGACGCTGACCTCCTGGCCCATTGAGATCGATGGCAATGACGCGCTTCTCCAATTCGAAAGCTTACGCAGCTTGCCCGCCGATTCAGCCGGTAGCGGTATGCCCGTCCGTTGCCCGAAACCGAAGCGCCGCACATAGTCGTACATGTTGCTCTGACCGACGCGCAGCCCCACTTCAATGGCGCCGATGTTGCTGGAGTGCGCCAGCACCATCGCCATGGGAAGAATGCCATAAGCCCCCACATGCGAGTCGTGAATGGTGCGTCCATAGAGTGTCAGTACGCCGCCGTGGCAGTCGATCGGACTATCCGGGGTCAGATTCGTGGTTTCGAGCGCGGCCGAAAGCGTAATCACTTTGAAAACCGATCCCGGCTCGAAAGGCACGGAAACTGCATGATTTTGCCGCGCCAGCGGGTTGTCGCCTTCCACTGGCGGCATGTTGGGATCGTACGTTGGATAGCTGGCGAGCGCCAGAATATCGCCATTTTGCGGATTCATTACCACCACGCTGCCCGTTTGCGCGTGGTGAGTCTGCACGGCCGCGGCCAGCTCCTGCTCCGCCAGATACTGAAGACGCTCGTCGATCGTCAGCGTCACCGGCATGCCGGCTTTGGAATCGCTCGCCATCTGGGAATCGATGGCGCGGCGCTTCACGTCCGTCAGCAGCCGTTCATGGCCGGGCGAGCTGCGCAGTTCCGCGTTGAGCGATTTCTCGATTCCCGCATTTCCATTTTCGCTGAAATCCACCGAGCCCAATACGTGCGCCGCCAGCTGTCCGGCCGGATAGTGCCGCTCGCTTTTGCTCTCGATGTCCACCCAATCCAGATGCAGCGCGCGCAGGTTCTTCCCTTCCTCAAAGCTGATCTTGGGCTTGACCACAAGGTAGCCGCGGCCGCTGTCGTGAGCCGCGGCCATCCGCGTGTAAAGATCGGCGCGGTTGAGATGCAGGATCAGCGCCAGCAGATCCGAAGCCACATGAAGATCGGGAACCTTTAGAGGATTGACAGTGACTTTTTCCGTGGGCACGCTCATGGCGAGCGGCTGTCCGCTACGGTCTAGAATCGGCCCGCGCGGCGCGGGAATGTCGTGTTCAATCTCCTGACTCTTGTGCGCGATGCGGACATAGTCCTTGTGGTGGAATACCTCGAGCTTGACCAGGTTCCAAAGTATAGCCGCGCCCCACAACGCCACCACCCCGGCTAGCCATGTCAGTCGACGCTCTCCCATATCTTCTCCGCGCCGTCTCCGCCCCTCCGCTTCTCCGCGTTGAATGCACAGCCTCGCCTGCCACCCCTATTGCCTCTGCACCATGGCCACCGAGCTGTCCTTCCCGTTCAGATGTACCAACTGTCCCGGAGCGGGCGTCGTCAGGTCGCGATCTTTGGCCAGGCGCTCCAGACGATTCACGTTGAGCAGCTCGGCCTCTTTCCATTCCAGGTTGTGCCGCTCATCGATCAGGCTCCGCTCTTCGGCCCGTAGCTTTTCGAGCTGATAGCCCGCCAGCGTGCTCATTAAATTGGGCGCCAAAACGCCCGCCATGAGCGCAACTGCCAGGGCCGCGACCCCGATGGCCGACCAGCACGCGGTTGGCGCCTTCGGATCCGGCTCGCGAACCAGACGCGAATTGTCTATCTTCTTGCAGAAAAAGAAAACGTCTTCCTGCGGCAGAGCTCGCAGTTGGTATGGGTTGCGAACCCGCACCGGTCCGGCTGCTTTTTCCGCGCCGGTGTGCGTCCGCGCGTCCGTCCGTTTGAGAAGAAATGTCGGCAGCGTTGCCATTTTTGTTGGTTCCCTCGTTATCTCATCTCCAGGGCGCGCAGCTTGGCGCTGCGCGACGCTGGGTTACGGGCCGTTTCCTCTTCGCTCGGCTGCAGTGGGCGTTTGGTCAGGATGACGGCGCGCCCTTCCCGTCCGAGCTCCCTAAAGCGTTCTTTCACTTTGCGGTCGTCGGCGCTCATGAAACTGATCGTCACCAGCCGGCCGCCGTGGTTCAGTAATTCGGGACCGAATCGGAGTAGACGATCCAATTCGCCCGGTTCGTCGTTGACCGCCATCCGCAGAGCCATGAATGTTTGCGTGGCTGGATGCAGACGGCCCGTCCTGTGCACGGCCCGCTCCACTACATCGGCCAGATGTAGCGTGCTCCGTATGGGCCGTGCCCGGACGATTGCTCTGGCTATTCTCCGCGCTCTCCTTTCTTCGCCGAGTTGAAAAATTAGATCGGCGAGTGCCCTCTCGGGCGTGTGATTGACCAGATCGGCCGCCGTCGTGCCCATGGTTTGATCCATGCGCATATCCAGCGGTCCATCGGACAAGAATGAAAAACCTCTCTCCGCGGCCGTAAGTTGATACCGGCTGACGCCCAGATCGGCCAGCAGCCCGTCGGCCCTCTCGAATCCCGTTTTCGCCAGCGCCTCGGCAAGTTCCCCAAACGTCCCGCGATGGAACCGGATGCGCTCCGCCCACGCCCGCGTATTCTCGCGAGCCATGGCCAGCGATTGCTCGTCGCGATCGTTCGCCAGCACCATTCCCGTGGTCAGGCGCTGCGCGATCAACGCCGTATGTCCGCCCAACCCGCAGGTAGCGTCGATATAAGTCCCGTCCGGCCGCACCGCCAGCAGCTCCAGCGCTTCGGCGGCCATGACGGAATAGTGCATACGCCATCGTCGAATCCCTTGTCAGTTCAACCCGGCTATCTGCAGAGTCGCTAAATCGTCGTCCGTCAGTTGCAGCGCTTCCTGCTTGCGCTGTTGGTACACCGGCTCACTCAAAATCTCAATCTTGCCTTTATGCGCATAGATGCGCACCGGTTGATCCTCAATGCCGAATTCGCGGCGCAGCTCCGGCGGCAGCAGGATTCGTCCCTGCGCGTCCATGTCCGACTCGGCGCCCAGCTCGTTCGCGTTGAACGCCGCCAAACGCGCCTTCTTCGGATCGTCGCGATATGTCTCAAAAAACTTTTCATTCTCACGCCAGATTGCGATAGGGTAGATGAGAGCTACCTTCCGATCCATGCTCGTCACAAACAACTGCTTTTCCCGTAACGCCTTAAAAAAATCCTGGAAGCCCGACGGGCAGCTTTAAACGGCCTTTATCGTCTATCCGGGCAGGGTACATTCCCCGCGGAGGTTCGACCATCGCCAGTTGCTGAAGCGGCTCGCCCAATCTTCCACTTTCTGACCAGAAATTGGCCACAAGCTATAGTGGCATGGCGAAACGCATTTTTCAAGGGGTATTTTGAAGAACCCGCCTATTTTCAGCAAGTTATCTATATACAATGAGAAGTATTGTGAATTTGTAATACCCCAACATGAAGTTAGTTAGGCGAATCAAAGGCGAAACTACCTGAAAGTTGGCTTCGTTTGTTCGCCGAGTCTGCGGCTGGCAATGACCGCCTGGCCCAGTGCAAGTCCCCCATCATTGGCCGGAACTCGATGATGGATAAAGACCTCGAACCCCTTTTCGCGTAGGAAAGTCACGGCATGCGTGAGTAACCTGAGGTTCTGGAAGGTACCCCCGCTGAGGCACACTCGGCTGAGGCCATCGGATTCCCGAAGGCGTTCGCAGCACTCCACCACCACCTGGGCGAGGGTCAAGTGAAAGCGGGCGGAGATCTCGCCAATCTGAGTGCCACCCACCGCACTCGTGGACCATTGCCCGAATGGCCGGCCGCATATCGATCTGAAACGGGTCGGCGTCCTCGATCGCGAACGGGTACGTGCCGGACGCGTCCGTAGCAGCCATTTCGAGTTCTATAGCGGCTTGCCCCTCGTACGTGGTTTCATGGCGGATGCCCAGCAGCGACGATACGGCATCGAACAGGCGCCCGCACGATGAAGTCTCCACGGTTTGGATATTGCGCGCGATCATCGCATCCACCACCCTCACTCGCTGCGGCTCAATGTCGCGAAACATCGGAAGCGGAAGCGTGCATGCGACATCGCCGAAGGCCGCGCGCAAATACGCCAGCGCGCTGCGCCAGGGCTGGCGAATGGCGCTATCGCCGCCCGCAAGAGGCGTATACCGCAAATGGCCGCGGCGTTCGAAATTCAGGAAATCGCATACCAGAAATTCGCCGCCCCAAATCCGGCCATCGGTTCCGTAGCCCGTACCATCGAGCGCCACGCCGATAACCTGGCCGTCGATTCCGTTATCGGCCATGCAACTGGCGATGTGCGCGTGATGATGCTGAACCCCGATGGGACGCAAACCGGATTCTGCAAGCGCGAAACGCGTGCTCAGGTAACTGGGGTGCAAGTCGTGGGCAACCGCCGCTGGCGAGACGCGGAAGAAGCGCCGCAGATGGGTCAGCGTTTCGCGAAACAATTCCAACGTTTCGAGGTTTTCCAGATCGCCGATGTGCTGGCTCAGGATAGCATACCGGTCCTTAGTCAGGCAGAGCGTGTTCTTTAGCTCGCCTCCGCAAGCCAGGACCTCCACCAGCGGCATCGCAAGATCGATGGGCTCGGGCGCATAGCCGCGCGACCGCCGCACTGGATATTCCCTGCCTTCGGAAGATCTGCAGGACCGAATCGTCCACGCGGGTTTGAATGGCGCGATTGTGCAGCACAAAGTAATCGGCGATGCGCGTGCAGGCGCGGCCAGGCGTCCTCATTACGGCTCACGATAGGCTCTTCACTCAAATTGCCGCTGGTCATCACCAGCGCGTCGTACGATCCATCGAACAGCAAGTGATGCAGCGGCGTGTAAGGCAGCATGAGACCGAGGCGCGCGTTTCCAGGAGCCACGCCGGCGGCGATTCCGGAGCCTTCACGGCGCGGCAGCAGGACAATCGGCCGGCGGCTTCCGGCAAGCAAGCTCCATCTCGGAATCTGTCGGCACGCACAGCCGTTCCGCGATAGCAAGTGAAGGAACCATCACGGCAAAGGGCTTTCCATTGCGGCGCTTGCGCTCGCGCAGCAGGCTCACGGCATCCTCGCTGGCGGCATCGCACGCAATATGGAATCCGCCCAATCCTTTGATGGCGAGTATGCGGCCTTCCCTAAGAAGGCGGCGGGCGCGATCGAGAATCCCCGCACTTTCGCGGGTCGGAAGCAAACTGCGGCGCGCCATCGCGCGAGAGTTCTTCCGCCGAAACAAGTGCGAGAGAAGGTCCGCAGTCCGCACACGCATTCGGCTCGGCGTGAAAGCGCCGGTTCAGCGGATCTTCATATTCCCGCCGGCAGAGATCGCACATCTCGAACTCCGCCATGGTGGTATTCGCGGCGATCGTAAGGCACGTCGCGGATGATGCTATAGCGCGGTCCGCAATTGGTGCAGTTGGTAAATGGATATCCGAACCGGCGGTTGCCCGGCGACGTAAATTCGGCGATGCAGTCCGCGCATGTGGCCACGTCCGGCGGCGCGAGGGCGAAGCGGCCGTCCGCGGCCACGCTGTGCTCAATGATGAAACTCCCCATCGCCGCGCGGGGCCTGATCGAAGAGCGCGAGCCGATCGATCCGCGCGAGCGGAGGCAGTTCGGTTCTCAGCGCTTGCAGAAAGCCTTCGACGCCCATATCGCCGCCTTCCGCTTCGATCACCACCCCGTCGGAAGAGTTCAGCACCCAGCCGCGCATGTCGAATCGCTTGGCAATCCTGTAAACGAACGGCCGAAAACCAACCCCCTGCACGATGCCCTGGATTTCGATCCGTTTCCGAACGCTTTTCGGTACACGCTCCAGCCCCGGCATCCGTCATAATGATAGAACGGCATGCGTTTCATAGCTATTTTTGTGTCTTTGGCCTCCGCCTCTTTTGCCGGTGAATTTGCGGTGTTGGCCAGCGGCGCCCGAATGCACGTAGACCGGCACGAATCGGTTGGCAACAGAGTCCGCTTATATATGGGCGATTCGCTCGCGGAGATGAGTTCGGCGGAGGTGCAGCGATTCGAAGCGGACGATGAGATTCCGCCGCCTGCGGCCCCGGTCGCGGCGCCCGTTGCCCCGCCGGTTCCAGCGGCTGCTCCGGAATCTAAACCGCCTTCGACTCCAACCGAACTGGCCGATCAAGCCGCGGATAAATATGGATTGCCGCGCTGGCTGGTACGTAGCGTAATGCGCGCGGAATCGGGCTTCCAGCCGCAAGCGGTATCGCCTAAGGGCGCGATCGGTCTGATGCAGCTAATGCCGGAGACCGCGCAGACGCTGGGCGCCGACCCCAAGGACCCCGCGCAGAATGCCGACGCGGGCGCGCGCTACCTGCGCGATCTGCTGGTGATGTACAACGGCGCGTTGTGGCACGCTTTAGCGGCCTACAACGCCGGGCCTGGCGCGGTGTCCAAATACAAAGGCTTGCCGCCGTATTCTGAAACTCTACGCTATATCAGCCGTATCGATCGGGACCGCCGGAAAGCCGCCGGGGAAAACGGCCGGACGGTTAATTAATCGGCGCGGCCGCAGCCGCGAATTTGGGTTTGTGCGGTCGATCCAGCAAATCCCGGTCAGTCACTCCCAATAGATCCTGCAAATATTCCCGCAGCGCCATCAGCACGAAGGCTGCGACAGCGAACAGAAAAATCCCCAGATACAGCACGATCAGGATTGTCGCGCGCGGTATATCCGATGCGTCCGTAGTCTTGAGAATCTGAGCCGCGGATTGTGTAATACCTACCGAAGCGAGGACATTCGCAGCGTCTCGAATGGAAGCATTCAACTGCGCGTGATACAGAAAGATCGACCCCATGGAAGAGAGAATCAGAAGCAAGGGGAACCAGGCGGCCACCGCTCGTGTGCGATATAGATCCGGGCCGGTCTGGAAAAACATAAGACGAGCGATCCAGTGCCTCGAGTAGAACACAAACGCCAAGATGAGAAATGCGAATAGCGATGCGTAGACTGCCAAAAAGCTGGCCTGGGCCGAATAAGCCGGAATCAATCGGAAAGCGGCTATGGGCGCGGGGATAGCGGCGGACACCACCGCCGAAACTCCCATGTAGCGCTTAAAGTACAGCGCAAAGCCATGCAACCTGGCGGTCCCAACCCTGCTGGCATTGGTATCGCTTTGCGGCGAATCCCGAGTATCGCGATCGGCGCCCTTGCTCATGGCACGTTGATATCCACTGGCACCGACTCACGTCCAAAAATTGCGATCGAGCCGGTCCAGGGAGTCTGCAGGCCGGCCTTGCGCGCGCGGAATACGCAGATCGCCGCTGGCGGAAGCTGCGCCACAGTGGCCGTATTACCCGGTGCTTGCATCTCCCCGCCAGCCTGGCCGCTGCTGAGAGTACACTTGTAGAGCACCTCCCAGCCCGGATCCGGATTGTTGCCGCGAATCGTGCGCAACCTGACCGGCACTAACCGGCCCATGCCGAACGTCCTGCAATCGGTAACTTTCGCCTGCAGGTCCTTGTCTATGGCAGCGAAGACGTCCACAACAATCTTGCCGGGCGGCCCGTATTTTGTGAACCTGGCCGCGACGGATTGCAGTTGAGTCGCGAGATAATCGAGATTGGCGGCGTACTCCTTCGGCAGCGGCACTTGCTTCTGCTCCGGACGTATCGCCCAGTTACCGTGTAATCCATTTGCCAGGACTTGCGCGGAGCGAATCGTATCGCAAGCTTCAGCGACCTTGGCCTTGCAGTAAGGTTCGGCAACCGCCGCAATTCGATGCAGGGAGTCTTGCCAATTCTGTGCAAAGGCCGCGCCGGACGACATAATTCCAGCGACAAAGAAGACAATCCCAAAGCGCAACATAAGTTATGCAATGCTGACGAACCAATGTAGTATACATCGCCGGGCAGAATGGCGTGAGCGCTTATATTACCCCGCCGGCCAGCAGCGCTACCGGGAACTCCGCCAGCAATTCCGCCACGCGCCAACCCGGCGGAATCAATCCCGTCAGCGCATCGCGCCATTCGCCGGGCGCGCCCTCCGGCAAAGCCAGGGATGTGTCCGCCCACTCCGAAACTTGGGATAGCCAACGCGGCGTCACCGCAATTGCCCACCGATCGCCCAAGCGGCGCGCAAATGCGCAGACATTGGCGGCGCACGCCCCGGAGATGCGCAGCGGCAGATATTCGCCGCGGGCGAACAATTC
This sequence comes from Bryobacterales bacterium, assembly GCA_963723015.1. Classification (GTDB taxonomy): domain Bacteria; phylum Acidobacteriota; class Terriglobia; order Bryobacterales; family Bryobacteraceae; genus PALSA-243. Next base: position 76,222 of record CAVRPF010000023.1, on the reverse strand, counting down.
GCGGTGGGCCTTACGAAATTCCAGCGCTTTATAGGTGACGAATAGCTTCATCTCGTCCCGCCCCGGATTCGCGGCCAGCTCGCGGATCAGCGAAACTCTATCTTCCGCGTCGCGCCGCCGCAATTGATACAGTAATCCCTGCCGCCGCTTGTAATCGATGGGCCGCCGGTTATCGGGATCGACCAAAGTGAACTGCCACAATTCGGCGCCCTGGTAGAAATCGGGCACGCCCGGAGAAGCGACCTTGAGGATCAACTGACTCAGCCCATTGTTCGCGCCGTACCGCGCGATGGTCCGCTGGAACTCCATGAAATCGGCGCCAAACGGCGAATCGCCCGCCAGAATGCCGTCCGCGAATTGTAATACAACCGCCTCGTACGCCTCGTGCGGGGCAATCCAACTGCTATTCTGCTTGGCTTCGCGCAAAGCCTTGACCAGGAACTCCTTCAGCCGCTCGCGAAGCGCCTGGTCTTCCGCGGCGCTATCCTGCCAGGCGCCGAGCAAGGTCTGATAGATCAGAATCTCCTCGCTGGCGCTGGGCGCCATGATGCCATCTACAAGCTGTTTGTGGTGCGCGTTCCAACCCATCCAAAGATCCAGGCGCCGCTCCCATTCGCCCGGCATTTCAGCCAGCACATTGAGGCGCGCGCGCAGATCCTCGCCGCGCTTGGTGTCGTGCGTGGCGGTGGCGTTCAGCGTGTCCGGCCATTCTTCGAGACGCCGGCGATTGAAGGCATGGAATTCGTCGAGCGTCATCGGCGGCCGGTCGCGCAGCGGATCGCCGCCCACCTCGTTAAGCGAAAGCAAAGCATTGCTGCGATAGGTGGCCGTATCTTCCAAACCCTTGGCCATCGCCGGCCCCGAGAACTGCTGCCAGCGCATCACGAAGTCCATCCAGTCCGGCTCGCGATCGGAGAGATATTCCGGCGGCTGCAGCAACAGCACGGCCCGCAGGAATTCGAACGCGGCATCGCTCACCCGTTCGGGCGAGGTGCGCCGCCGCGCGAGTTCAATCGTCCTCTGGATATAGCCACGGTCGCTCTCCGCGATGCGGCCGCTATGTATATAGGTTCGATATACCGGCAGGCAAGCCGTCATCTCGACGAACGCGTCCGCAAGCTCGGATACCGGAATATCGCGCGCCTGCCGGTGGTGCGCCGCCAGCGCGCAGAGACGGTTCACCAGCGCCTTCACATCGCCTTCGAAGAGTTTATGCATTACCAGCTTGTTGCACTGATAGCAGACCTCCGCGAATGCCATGGCGTCGCCGGTCCGCTGATTGTAGATCTCCTGCAATCGCGCCAGACCCGCGGGCTCGATGAATATTCCGTTCAGCGCATTGAGAAAATCGTAGCCGGTGGTCCCGCTCACAGGCCATTCACGAGGCAGCGGCTCATCCCGCCCGAGAATCTTCTCCACCACAATGTAGAACGGCTTACCATCGCCCGCCGACTTTTGCAGCCGCTCTAAGAAGCAGCCCGGGTCCCATAGCCCATCGATATGATCGATGCGCAAACCCGTCACCTTACCGCCGCGCACCAGTTCGAGTGTCTTGCGGTTCGTATCTTCGAAGACTTCCGGGGCCTCGATGCGCAACGCCACCAAGTCGTTGATATCGAAAAATCTCCGGTAGTTGATCTCTTCGTATCCGATCTTCCAGTACGCCAGACGGTAGGCTTGCTGCGCCAGCAGCCGATCCAGATCGTCGGCGGAATCGGCGAAGAACAGCATCGCTTCGTCCACCGCGTGCTTAATCACCGGGTTCGTCTGGTAAGCGCGCCACAGCGTCTCTTTTAGCCGATCTTTCTCGCGGCGCCGCTCGGAAACGCGATTGGCGGATTCCTCGTCGCGATCGGGCAGTCGAGTCAAATTCTGAATGATCGTTCCAATGCCGTCCACATCGTGACACCGGCTCAGCACGGTCGCATACGATTTCGGATCGAGCGGCAGCCGCACATCGAAATAGCGCACGTACATTCCGGTATCTTCGAATTTCAACGTGAACTGCCGGGCCGCCAGCACATTGCCGTAGAGATCGCCCAGGATCGGGAGCAGCACGCGATTCTCCTGCAAGAACGCCGCCTTCGCCGCTGGAGGATGCCAGTCGATATCGAAATAGCCCGCATAGGCCGATGCTTTGCCGTTCTCGAGCACGTCCATCCACCAGGGATTCTCATAGCTGGCGGCCATGTGGTTGGGAACGGTATCGAGCAGCAGCCCCATGCCATAATGGCGCAGTTTCTCCGCCATTTCGTCGAAATCCTCTTCGCTTCCCAATTCGGGATTCACACGCAGCGGATTCGTAATGTCGTAGCCATGTGAGCTGCCGCGGCGCGCTTTGTAGCGCGGGGAAGAGTAAAGATCGGTGATGCCCAGCTCGCTAAGGTATGGCGCCAGATCGCGCCCATCTACAAAACGGAAGCCAGGATTGAACTGCACGCGATAAGTGGACGCGGGCGGCGTCATGCGGCCTCCAGAAGTTCGTTGATCGCGTGGACCGGTATTCGAATCCGCTCCGGCGCGTGCGTCAATTCATAGGCAAGTTTGCGCAGCGCCAGGTCTATAAGGAAGATTCGGATTAATGCGCGGATCTGCTCCGAATTTTGCGGCAGCAATTCTGAAATTCCGGGAGTGGCAAGATACGATGCCAGGAATTCGGATCCCGCCGCGCGCGACCACGATTTGGCCCATGTTTCGAGGGCATCGAGCGACTCCGGGTTTGGAATGACTCCCGGCGCCTGCCCGAATAAGACCGCATGCGAAGCGTGATAGAACGAATCCAGCATTCCCGCGACATCGTGCAGCGGTGATCGTTTGATACGGCGCTCGCTAAGCGGGCGGCTAGGGTCGCCTTCAAAATCGATGGTGACAAAGTCTTTGCCGGTGTAGAGCACCTGCCCCAAATGGTAATCGCCGTGAATGCGGATGCGCGCGGCGGTGAATCGGTTATCGCGCAAGTAGCCATAGCGCTCGCGAATAGCGCTCTGCCGGTTCAGCACCGCTTGAGCCTCGCCCCGAGCCGCTTCTGGGAGGCGCGCCATAAACCGCCGCAACTGTTCCATCACCCGGCCCAGTCGGGCCAGCAAGCCGTGATACAGTCCATGCCGGTAAAAATCGGTGTACGGTTCGGGCGCAAAAGCCGGGTCGTCGCGGCGGGCGGCCAGCGCCAAATGCAGTTCCGCGGTGCGCGTCCCCAGCAAGCGCACAAACTCCACGTAAGAGGTCATTAGTTCGCGGGTGAGATCGGCCGTCGCCGCTTCCGTGGAACCGGCTGCGCCGCGCGCCAGCGCGTGCTCAAAGAACAGCCCGAGATGGTGCAGCGTATATTCATAGGCGTCCGAACCCTGCCGCACGAAGCCGTGCAACAGGGCCATTACCATCCGGCCGCCTTCGTCGGTGCGGTATTCGATTACGCCCGCCAGCGGCGCCGCATGCACAAACTTCTGTTCAGTGAGCATGGCGCCGATCTCCTGCTCGGGGTTTGGTCCCTCTTCGATCTTGCGCAAGGCCTTCAGCGCGAAACGATCGCCGAAGAATACCGTGGTATTGTCCTGGTCCGCCTTGGAGAGCGATGGTTCCAGCGGCGGGTGGTCCGGTCCCCATAATGCGCGGAAGGCGCGCGTATGCGCCGCGGTCAATTCGCCGCTCTCCCCGGCGAATCGTTTGCGGCGCAGAATTCCACCCAGCAACTCGTCGCAGTAGGCGCGGTCTTCGAGGCCGCTGTGCAACCATCCGACGGACCCATCCGGCGCCTGCAGTTGCGCCAGCACGCGCTCCAGCCCGGCGGCTTCGCCGCGCGCCACCGCCAGCGGCAGCGTATAGATCTCGGGCTCGCCATCGCCATACTCCACGCGGATCAGTAGCAGGTATCCGCCCGATTTCGGCAGGCGGATAATATCGAAGAGCTCCGTCACGCGTATCGGGCGGCTTTTCCCGCGAAACCACCGCCGCGCCCGCAGGAACGCCGGCATCATCCGATTCAAGGTTTCCCGCACCGGACGCGAGAAGACGTTCTCCCATGATTCGATCGCAATCACCGGCTGCGGGCCCGTGCCCACGCGCAAAGTCTCCTGCGTATCCTCTTTCGGCTGCAGCGTAAACCAATAAAAAGCGTGCGGACCGAGCGAGAGGAAGTACGGCCGGTCCGTGATAGCTGGGAAGGAGGTCTTACCAAACAACTCCTGTGGAACCATACCCTGAAACTTCGCCAGGTCGATCTCGCCGCACTGCGCGAAGTGCGACAGGTTCGCCACCACCAGCACATTCTCGCCCTCATGACAGCGCACAAAAGCCAAGATGCGGCGGTTTTCCGGATATAGAAATTCGATAGCGCCACGCCCCAGCGCGCGCAATTGCTTGCGCTGCGCCAGCACCCGCTTGGTCCACCACAGCAGCGAGTGAGGATTGTTTTGCTGCGTCTCCACGTTGATGGCTTCGTAGTGGTATTCCGGGTCGATGATCGCCGGCAAATAAAGCCGCTGCGGGTTGGTGCGCGAAAAGCCCGCATTGCGGTCGCCCGACCATTGCATGGGCGTGCGCACGCCATTGCGGTCGCCCAGATAGAAGTTATCGCCCATGCCGATCTCGTCGCCATAGTAAATCACCGGCGTGCCCGGCAGCGAAAAAAGTAGCGCGTTCATCAATTCGATGCGGCGGCGGTCGTTTTCGAGCAGCGGCGCCAGGCGGCGGCGAATTCCCAGATTGATGCGCGTGTTGCTGTCCTGCGCGTAGACGCGGTACATATAGTCGCGCTCTTCATCGGTGACCATCTCCAGCGTTAACTCATCGTGATTGCGCAGGAACAGCGCCCACTGGCAGGACTCGGGAATGGGCGGGGTGAGTTGCAGAATCTCCGTTACCGGATAGCGGTCTTCCATGCGCGTCGCCATGAAGAGCCGCGGCATCAGCGGAAAGTGGAAGGCCATGTGGCATTCGTCGCCCGCCCCAAAGTACGCGATGGCGTCTTCCGGCCATTGGTTGGCTTCCGCCAACAGCATTTTGCCGGTATGCCGCGCATCCACGTGCGCGCGGAGTTCCTTTAGGAAGCCGTGCGTCTCCGGCAAGTTCTCGCAGTTGGTGCTTTCGCGTTCATAGAGATATGGAACCGCGTCTAGGCGCAGTCCATCGACGCCCATGTCGAGCCAGAAATCCACCGCGTTGAGCATGGCCGTGCGGACCTCCGGATTGTCGTAATTCAAATCCGGCTGGTGCGCATAGAACCGATGCCAATAGTAGGCCTTTGCCGCCGGATCCCAGGTCCAGTTGGAGGTTTCGAAATCCTTGAAGATGATGCGGGCTTCGCGATAGCGCTCGGGCGAATCGCTCCAGACGTAGTAATTGCGCCAACGCGAGTCGGGCGCGGCGCGGCGCGAGCGCTGAAACCAGATGTGCTGATCCGAAGTATGGTTCAAGACCAGCTCGGTAATAACCCGCAAGCCGCGGTTATGCGCCTCGCGCAAAAAGGTTTGAAAGTCGCGCAGCGTTCCATACGCGGGATGCACGTTGGTGTAATCGGAAATGTCGTATCCATCGTCGCGCCATGGCGATGGGCAAAACGGCAAAACCCAGATCGCGGTGATGCCGAGATCTTGTAGGTAATCGAGTTTCTGGGTCAGGCCGGCAAAATCGCCCATCCCGTCGCCATTGTGGTCGAAGAACGCGCGCACATGCACTTCATAGACAATGGCGTCTTTGTACCAGAGGGGATCGGCGGGCAGGGCAGGTGCGTGGGGCATCGAGGATCAATATGCCGATGCAAGCACCTTACCAAATTCCAGTGTGCCGTACAGTGTCATTGACCACAAACGAAACGCATTCGCGCTCCACGGCTGGAATTAGCGCGCTGAAAACCTGTATACCGTGACCGTGTGATAGGTCTGCCCGGGCTTCAGCTCGGTGGAGGGGAAGTTAGGCTTATTGGGTGAATCCGGAAAATGCTGGGTTTCGAGACACAAGGCGCCGCGATGCGCATACACTTTGCCTCCCTTGCCGTGAATCGTACCGTCGAGGAAGTTACCGGTGTAAAACTGCACGCCTGGCTCGGTGGTCGAGACCTCCATTACGCGTCCGCTCTTGGGCTCGAAGACTTCGGCGCATTTGGTCAAGCCGCCCATGCCTTTGTTGATGACGAAATTGTGATCGTAGCCATTGCCATATTTCAGTTGCTGGTCGGGCTGATCGATGCGCGCGCCGATCGCGGTGGGTTTGTTGAAATCGAACGGCGTACCCTGCACGGCCTTCAGTTCGCCGGTCGGAATCAGCTCGGCATTCACCGGCGTAAAGCGGTCGGCATCGATGGTCAACTGGTGCTGCAGGATGTTTCCTTCGCCCGCGCCCGCTAGATTGAAGTAGGAATGGTTGGTCAGATTGACCACAGTATCCTTGGTCGTGGTGGCGGTATAGTCGATGCGTAACTCGTCTTTGCGCGTCAGCGTATAGGTCACCTTCGCGGTCAGCGTGCCCGGAAATCCCATTTCTCCATCCTTGCTCACATAAGTCAGCAGCACGCTCGGCCCATCGGCATTGGGAATTTCCGAGCCCGTCCAGAGCCGCCTGTCAAAGCCCTCCGGACCGCCATGAAGGGTGTTTGCCGGGTGGTCCTTGGGATCGTTCTTCGGTAGAGTGAACAGTTGCCCATCCAAGCGGAACTGGGCATGGCCGATGCGATTCCCATAGCGGCCGATGAGCGCGCCTAGATGCGCGTCCTCGGAGAGATAGCCGGCGAGATTATCCATACCTAGCACGACATCGGCCAGCTTGCCGGCGCGGTCGGGCGCCATCAGCGACGTCATAATGCCGCCATAGGTGATGATACGGGCTTCCATGCCCTTGCCATTGGAGAGGGTGTAAAGATCGACGGCGGCGCCATCCGGCATGTGGCCGTATTCCTGTTTCTTGACCAAGGAGTTTCCTTTCTTTTGGGAGGTCTTTTGGGGAGCCTGCGCAAAACAGGCAAAAGTCAGAGCCGATGCGGCAAAGCCGGCGAACAAGACGCGGAGAGTCATCTAAGCTATATTACCAGCGGCTCCGTCTGTGCCATTCCCCGCCGCCGAGACCACCCACATCGATGATGACCGCGATCACCAGAAGGATCAGGTAGACGCCCTGCATAGGATAGTGTGAATTCACTTCCCACGCATACACAATGGTAGTCAGCGGCAGGAAGATGAACCCGAGCAGGGGGATCAGCAGCCCGTGATACGCCCGGGTGAGATAGTCGGAGAGCAGGAACATCAGCACCAGCACGACGCGGGGAAAAGCGAGGACCAGCAGCAGCAAGATGCAAGGCATAGGCGAATAGACTCGCCCTGAATTGTCCCAGAATTCGAGGCGCCGTATTGTGTGCGCCGATACGTTCAGGCCGGGCCGGATTTAGCCGTTTGGCTGCGGGTGAACGTAAGGGTTTCAGTCTTTTGGGTGGGAGCGAGTTGGATCACTTCCATGGTTAGCGTATGGCCATCTTCGGAGGGCTTCAGCCGGCGCTTCACCACCCAATCGTTGCCGTGCCGCATTTCCGACATCACCAGCATTCCGCCGTTATACCAGAACGACACCTCGGCTTGGCCGTGATCCTTGACTTTGCAGGTTTCACCCGCTGTGTTGCAGGAGATCTCAGATGTAGTCTCTTTGCCGTTGGGGGCGACCACGGTTTCTGTAAGCTGGATCGCGTCCGGTTGCTGATTAATGGAAAGTGTCTCCGACTTAATTTTGGCGTCACTCGCCTCGCTATGGGATGGATTCAGCACCCAAATTCCCCCTAAAGGCGGATGATCCGCGGCGACGGCGGTGAGCGCGAAGATCGACAGGAAAAGACAGTTTCGCATAGCGTACTCCAGAGTTATCTTACGTAGAGCTACTTTCAGTGTAGGCGCGGATGAAGGCGGCGGAACTACTGTCGATTCTGTAGTACAAACAAGGCCCAGCGCGAATCCTAATGCGGGTTGCCAGGCGAATCGCCTGCCCCGCTTCGGCTACTCGGCCTTCGAATAATAATAGGTGTACTTGCTATATAGCTCGGAAGCGCGCGCTCCGTTGGCTACGATGCCCAGGACGTTGTTCTCGCACAACGATTGAATAGCGCGGGTTATATTGTCGAAGGTGGTAGAACCGATCTTGACTACCAGAATGGTCCCGTCGGCCAGCGTGGCCAGCAGGTTTGCATCCGCCGAAAAGAGCAGTGGAGGCGTATCGAAAATCGACCAGTTAAAACAGTGCGGTAGTTCCTCGAACAAAGCTCTCGCCTGACGCGTGTTGAGCAACTCCAGAGGGTTCTTAACCGGCGTGCCCGCGGGCAGCAGATAAAGATTCATGCCCTCGATCTTGCGCAAAGCCTGCGGGAAGGTACATTGGCCGGAGAGAAAATCCGATAGACCCGGGGCGCGATCCACTTGAAACAGGTTATGCATGATGGGCCGGCGGAGATCGAAATCGCCCAGCAGGACGGAGCTTTCCGCGAGGTGCGATTCGGCCAATGCGAGATTGACCGCGGTGAAGGTTTTGCCCTCGGCCGGCGAGGGACTGCTGACCACGATAGTATGCAGGGGCTGCACCGTCTGCAGGTGATTCATGCGAGTGCGAAGAGTACGGAACTCCTCGGAGGGAGTCTCGTGCGAATTGTTGAGATCGAGCAGGTGCGATTCCGGCGCGGGCCGGAATGGAGATACCGCGACCTCGGCAAGCATGCCCGGGTGAAGATTGAGACGGATCGCCGTCTGCGTCGCCAGGCGCCCGTTGGACTGACCTCCATCCGAGATCAGGGGGACAATCGCGGAAATTTCCGGCTCCTGCTGTGGCGGAGGAGCCGGAGCTTCTTCAGGCTCCGGAATTCCCTGCTGCGCGCGGCGCAATGCATCGTGTACTCGACTCATCTTCTCCCTTTTCTACTTCTGCACGAAATAGTAGTAATACATTGAGGCCAGTATCATCATGGACCCCACCACAAACGAGGCCGTCCACGCCAGCCAGAAGAGCCGGCGCTTACGCCGGACCAGCAGCGCATTTTCGAGCAGCGGAATACTGCTCAATACCGGAAGATTGGTGTAAGCCCGGACGTCCTTAAGGTTTTTCAAAGAGGTGTTCTTCACCTCCTTGGCTCCGGCCATCACTACGCCCAGCAACAGGCCGAGACCAGTCCCGATCGCCGCCCATTGGACGCGCTTTGGCTGAATTGGCGCCTGCGGGTCGCTCGCCGCATCGAGTATCTCCAGTTGTTCGCCCGCCTGCCGGTCTTCCAAATTCTGCGAGGTCTGGGCAGACTCCTTCTTCATCACAAATTCGTTATAGGCGGCCTGGGCTAGCGCATGATCCCGTTGCAACTCCGCCCATTGGCGCCCATTCAGCGGCGCGGCCTGAATCCGCTGCTCATAGGCCGCAATCTTCTGCGCCACTTGCGCTTGCGCGGCCTGAATGCGTTTGATATCTTCGACGGCTTCCGCAATTTGCGTTTTGGTCGACTCAATCTGGTTTTGGACCTGCAGGATGAAACTCTGGGTCTGTTTGTTCACGGTCTTCTTGGGCGCATCGGGTTTGACGCTGGAATTGACTTGGTCCTGCTCCTTTTCGAGCTCTTCTTTCGATTGCTGCAGAACTTCAATTTGACCCTTGAGATCGGTGATTTGAGGGTTCTTCTCGCCCAAAGATTTCTTCAATCCCGACAGTCTCTGTTTGGCGGCCATCAGCTGGCCATCGATATTGATCAGGTTTTGGTTTTGCACCGCCATGTGAGCGCTACCGGGGACCAGATCTTCAGCGCTCTCCTGGAGATAATTCAACTGCGCCATTTCGTTCTTCAAATTGGTTTCCAGGGTAGTCCTTACGTCGGTTGCGCGCTGGAGATCGGATCCAAGCCCGCCATTACTTAGCTGCAGGTTGTACAGCATGGTGGTATTGGAGGTAAACTCCTCCGGCAGCTTACCCTGATTCGCGATCTGGAAATCCTGGATCTGTTTATCCAGCTGGTCCAGCTTTTCCTTGGCCTGGCGTAGCTGCTCGTCGAGGAAGCTCGTGCTCACGCGGGCGTCGCTACCCTGCGCCCGTTGATTTTCCATCATGAACTTGTTGACCAACTGGGTCACCACGGCTTGCGCCTTGAACCGGTCCGGATATGTGAAGGTGATGGAGAAGGCGGTGGCCGGCCGCGCGTTGTTCGGATCCGAGCCGGCGCCGCCGTCTGCATCCAAACGGAGAGCCAGATCGTGGCTTTCGCATGTCCGAGACAATGTCTTCCATGGGCCTGCCTCCTTCGCCGCGGTCGCGCTTGATATAGGTTGAGAGCGGGACTGATGATCAATGCTTCGAGCGTGGTACGGCTGAAGATGCTCTGCTCCAACTCCGTCAAGCGCTGCGACATCTGCATGGAAAATCCGGCGGGGACCAGTTTTTCGGAGACTTGCTGCGGCGTGATTCTCATCACCGCCGTCGATTGGAAAGTATCCCTCCAGAAAAAAGCGACCACCGTCGAGATCACCAGCCCGGCAAACATAGGGCCGATGATCCAGGATCGGTAGCGCCGCAGCATGTCGATATAATCCTCGATATCCGGCGGCCGGCGTGAAACGGAGACAAAATTTTGCGGGACTGGCCATAGATTCTTAAGCCTCGATACGAATAGATCTTCATTGCAAATACTTAATCCACGTAGATGCGGTCTCCCGGCTCGAGCAGAATATTTTGCTCCATGTTCTTGCCATGGCTGACTTCTTTATCGTTGTATTGGAATGTCAGAGGAGGTTTTCCGCCGGGGACCTCGCGGATGATACGAATGCTCTTCGTCTTGGCGAAATCCTTGAACCCGCCGGCCTTGGCCAACGCCTCCGAGACATGGGTCGGCACCACCAGATCGAACTGGCCTGGTCTGCCTACTTCGCCCGGTGACGTAATACTTCCGGCTATGCGACGCTACCACGCCCACCGTGACGGAGGGATTGTTGATGATTTCATTACCTTTTAAACGATCCGCAATTGCCGTTTCCAACTCGCCAGTGGTTAAAGCCGCCGCTCTGATTTCGCCTACCAAGGGTATCGATATTACCCCATCCGCACGGACAGGATAGGAACCCGAAATACGGGGCTCCTCGATGACCCAGACCTGCAGCACGTCCTCGGGCCAATGATATAAGCTCTTCACGGCCGGGGCGCCGCCCGGGGGAACCGGCTTGTCCGCGAGTCGACTTCGCCGCCAGTCCGCCGGATCGGATCGCCGCCATCCACAGCTTTTGCGGGCTGAGCTTCTTGCTTGGGCGGAGTCTGCGGCGGGTTTTGATCCTGCGCGGCCGCCGGCAAACCGCAACCGAACCCTATAAATACCGCCAACATTAGTATGATTGCCGTTCTCATATTACTCTGAATCCCTCTATCGGCATGCTCGCGCGCAAGCTATAGCCCGGGCGGGCATCTCGTATATTCTACCGCAAAGCATGGCTGCCGATACACCTAGAAGGAACTGATGATGGCGCGGTTTAGGGTTTCTTCGCTCGTTTTCCAGACGTGACGTTGGCGACAAGCCGAGTACAAGCCGACTCTGGTGTGCGGAAAAACCGACCTGTTACGGCTGCCAGATACACTTCCGCATAGTGTGATTCTCCCAAAAACCAGAGGGCATCTCGGCGTCAGCGCTTGTAAGTATTAGATAACTCGGCTAATCTAAAGATAGCATGCGGGAATGGACGCGGCACGAAACGTGCTGTTCCACCGCGCGGAGTATTGTCTCGCAGGGCTTCGGCGGCTAAATGTTCCAGGAACTCAAGTTCCAGCTGTCTACAGCGGTGCTCACGGTCCTTACGCTGGCCGCGGGCGCCGCCGCGTTCTGGAATCTCGATCAGCAGTACCGCTTTCGCCTTCCCGACGACGGCGTAATTTGGGTGGACCGCCAAGGCGGCGTGGAGGCTCTCCATGTGATGCGCGCGCGGCCCCGGCGCCAACGCGGGCGTCCATGGCGGCGATCGTCTGGAGAGCATTCAGGAGATCCGCGTTGGGCAAGCCACCGATGTGGCGCGCCATCTGGCGGGCATCCGGTCGTACAATTTCGCAAGCTATCGATTGAACCGCGGCGGCATTGAGTTCACGGCCAAGGTATTGGTGGGCGAAGTTCCGCTCGACCGCGCGGTGATTTATCAATATGTGGTGGGATGCTGGTATCTGGCCATCGGCCTGTTTGTTTATTTCCGCCGCGGCAGCGCGCATAAGGCGCAGCACTTCTATATTCTGTGCCTGGCGTCTTTCATTTTCCTGTGTTCGCACTATACCGGCCAGCTGAACGCGTTCGACAAAATCATCTACTACGCGAATATTGCGGCGGACTTGACGGCGGCCGCGGCGTTTCTGCATTTCTGCGTGACCTTTCCCGAGCGCCTCCCCTGGTTGCATAGCCGGATTCGCGTGGCTGCCCTCTACGTCGCCGGGGCGTTGTTGTTCCTGGCGTATCTGGCCGTATCTCACAGACGCCGTCCGCACCGGTATTCCGCCGATTGAGTTGCGCTGGTTGCTGGACCGGGTGTGGATCGCGCTGGTGGCGGCGCCATATGTGGCGGGCGCGGTGGCGCTGAGCGTGGAGTACCGGAAAGCGGAAGATCCGGTGATCCGGCAGCAGATCAAATGGCTGCGCAATGGCGTGATCTGCGGCATTCTGCCGTTCGCGATGTTGTATGTCCTGCCATATGCGCTGGGCGCCATCCCCAACCAATACCTGAAGCTTTCGGTCTTCTCGCTGATCCTGCTGCCATTGAGCCTGGCTTACGCCATTGTGCGATACCGCTTGATGGACGTGGATATTCTCTTCCGCCGCGGGTACGCCTATACGCTGGCCACGCTATGCGTGCTGGCGGCGTTTTACGGCATCGTCTTTTCGCTGGGCAGCCTGGTGCAGAAGAATTTCAAAGACCTGGGCAATACCGGTCTGATCGCGGTGATGCTGATCGCGGCGTTTCTGTTCCAGCCCATCCGCAACTGGATCCAGGAGCGGCTGGACCGCCATTTCTATGAGGACCGCTACGACTACCGCCGCACGCTGATCGAATTCGCGCGCGAGTTGAGCTCGGAGACCGATCTGGAGGCGATGCTGGCCTCGGTGGGCGACCGGCTGCTGAAGACCCTGCAGATTAAGCACCTGGCATTCTTTCTCGCCGAAGAGGGCGCCGACGGCGCGACGTTCCGCCTCAAGAAGGCCATGGGCGCCAATCCGCGCCTGGCGGCCACCAGCCCCAGCCAGCTCGACTTGAGCTTCCTCGATGCGGATACCAGCGGCCAACACCTGTTTTTTGAGCGCACCCGCCACCTGATCGATGCGGTTTCGCGTTCCTGGCCGCCTTCGGTGCGGAGCGCCATCGCCGATCTGGACCTCACCTATTACCTGCCCTGCACCGCGCGCGGCCGCCGCATCGCTTATATGGGCGTGAGCCGCACCACCGATGGCGATTATCTTTCGAGCGCCGACGTGGAGTTGCTGCTGGCGCTGGCCGGATATGTGGGGATCGCGATTGAAAACGCCGGGCTCTACCGCTCGCTGCAGCGCAAGGTAGAGGAGAACGAGCGCCTCAAGGAGTTCAACGAGAACATCGTCGAATCGATCAACGTCGGCATTCTGGCCGCCGATCTGGAAGACCGGGTGGAAAGCTGGAACACGCAGCTCGAACAATTGAGCGGCATTCCGCGCGACAAGGCCGTGGGCAAGCGGCTAAGCGATCTGTTCCCCGGCGAATCTGGCCGCTCAATTCGAGCGGGTGCGCGGCGAAACCGGCATCCACCATGTCTACAAGTTGGTTTGGAAGCTCGCGGCGGCCGCCCACGCGTCGTTGAATGGCGCTGGGAATGGCTCCGGGAATGGCTCCGGGAATGGAAATGGGAACGGGCATGGCAGTGACGGCCGCCAGACTGCAGGGACACGCGAAGTCACCATCAATCTGGCGATCGCGCCGCTGGTTTCGAAAGACCAGGAGCAGATTGGCCGGCTGATTATTTTCGACGATGTCACCGCTCGCGCCGATCTGGAGCAGCGTCTGGTGCAGGCCGATAAGTTGAGCAGTATCGGTCTGCTGGCGGCGGGCGTGGCGCATGAAGTCAATACGCCGCTGGCGGTGATTTCCACCTACGCGCAAATGCTAGCCAAGCAGGTGGCGGAGGATTCGCAGAAATCGCAAATCCTCGATAAGATCGCCAAGCAGACCTTCCGCGCCAGCGAAATCGTTAATTCGCTGCTCAATTTTTCGCGCACTTCCACCACCTCGTTCGCGGCCGTGAATTTGAATCGCGCGATTCAGGAAACGCTATCGATGCTGGATCATCAGTTGCAGAAAGCCGGCGTCGGGATCAAGACCGATTTCGACCCCAGCGCGCCCACCGTTCACGGCAACGCCGGCAAGCTGCAGCAGGTATTTCTCAACCTGTTCCTCAACGCGCGCGACGCCATGCCGGCGGGCGGATCGCTCGAGGTGCGCACGTGGCGCGAAGGCGCGCGCGCCCGCATTGAAGTGACCGATAGCGGAGCGGGCATTGCGCCCGAGAACCTGCATCGCATTTACGATCCGTTCTTCACTACCAAGGGCGTGCGTAAGGGCACCGGGTTGGGTCTCTCGGTGAGCTACGGAATCATTCAGGAACACGCCGGTTCCATCGAGGTTTCCAACCGTCCAACCGGCGGGGCGCGCTTCGTCATCGACCTTCCGCTATCTTCGGTGGCTGCCGCAAAACCCGTGGGCGTCGCCTAAGTGAGCCGCGTCTTGACGATGGCGTCGCATCCCGCATCGATCTCGGCCAAGGGCCGCATCCTGGTAATCGACGACGAACCCGATATCCGCGAGAGCCTGGAGGCGCTGCTCGCCGGCGAAGGCTACGCCGTCGATCTGGCGCAGAACGGAACCGAAGGCTTGCAGAAGCTCGAAAGCCACGGGTATGACATTGTTCTGCTGGACCTGATGATGCCCGATAAATCGGGCATGGAGGTGTTGCAGGAGTTCCGGGTACGCGACCGCGTGACGCCGGTGTTCATGATCACGGCATATGGATCGGTAGAGGCGGCGGTGCAGGCGCTCAAGCTCGGAGCGTCGGATTACTTTTCGAAGCCTTGGGATAACGAGAAGCTGCTGATCGAGATCGGCCACGTCGTGGACCGGCGGCGCCTGGAAGACGAGAATACTCAGCTTAAGCGCGCGCTGAAGCAACGCTACAGCTTTCCCAATATTATTGGCAAGAGCGAGCGCATGGTGCGCATGCTCGACCTGGTGGGCCAGGTGGCCAGCAGCCGCTCCACCATTCTGATCACCGGCGAAACCGGCACCGGCAA
Source organism: Bryobacterales bacterium (assembly GCA_963723015.1). Lineage (GTDB taxonomy): Bacteria > Acidobacteriota > Terriglobia > Bryobacterales > Bryobacteraceae > PALSA-243. The sequence continues at coordinate 60,948 of CAVRPF010000023.1, read as the reverse complement.
GGAGCTGGTGGCCAAGGCCATCCACGCGAACTCGCCGCGCGCCGATCATATGTTCGTCGCGGTTAACAGCGGGTCGCTGCCGCCGGATCTGCTGGAATCGACCCTGTTCGGCCATGTAAAGGGCGCGTTCACCAGCGCCATTCAGACCAGGAAAGGATATTTCGAAGCCGCCGATCGCGGCACCATTTTCTTCGATGAGATCGGCACCATAGGCGCGGAGACGCAGATTAAGCTGCTGCGCGTAATTCAGGAGAAGGAGTTCACTCCGCTTGGTTCCACCGATCCGATTAAAGTGGACGTACGCATTCTGGCGGCCACCAATGCGGACCTGCTGCAACTGGTGAAAGAGGGCAGGTTTCGCGAGGACCTTTACTACCGGCTGAACGTGATCAATATCGCGCTGCCCCCGCTGCGCGAGCGCAAGGAAGATATTCCCGCGCTGGCGGCGCATTTCTTCGATCACTACTGCCGCGAGAACAACAAGTTTCTGGAGGTAAGCGGGCGCTCGGTACTGCACTTTGAGCCGGATGCGCTGCAGGTGCTGATGGAGCACGCATGGCCGGGCAATGTACGCGAGCTGGAGAACGTGGTGGAGCGCGCGGTAGTGCTGGCGACGGATGCCGGCGTACCGCTCGAAGTGCTCCCAGACGCGCTGCTGGAGGCGAACGGAATCCGCTTGCGCCGCAGCGAAGGTGCGCCGCTGCCATCGAACGCATCGCTGTTTGAGATCGTTAACGATTACGAGCGGCGGATTATCATCGAGCGGTTGGAGCAGTGCAGCTGGAGCCAGACCGACGCGGCGGAAAGCTTGAGCGTGCCGCTCTCGACCCTGAATCAAAAGATTAAGAGATTGGATATTAAGATTCGGAAGAAGGGCGAGGGGTAGTATGCGGACGATTCTTAAGGCAGGAGTTTTTTGTGTACTTGCGGGTGCGGTCGCATTCGGGCAAGCCACGGTCCGCGTCCTCGGGTTTGAAGCGGCATCGGTTAAACCGGCAAAAGGTGGGGAGGATGGAATAAGCGTGTCTTTGAAGGGAGGACCAGGGACGAGCGTGGAGTGAACCCCTAAAATGAGACACGGAGTTAAGGGAGCAAATACATTGAATGGAGTTGGAAAATGGATTTGTCCCGAGCTGTTTACACTCGCGACCTGAAGATCGCGACGATGCGCGCGCTCGATGCCGGTTCCACAGCCGGTGAGATTGCGCGCAAATACCAATTGAGCCCTCATCTGCTCCAGCGCTGGCGTGGGGAGTGGCGCGCGAAGGGAGAGAATGCCTTTCCCGGAATCGGACGACGGGGCGGGGAGCTGCCGCCGTTGGAGGATGCGCGCCGCATCGCCGAACTGGAACGTAAGATCGGCCAGCTCACCATGGAGAATGATTTTTTAAAAAAAGCGTTGCAGCATTTCAGGGATCATCATCCGCCAGCCGTCGTCAATGGCGGGGATGCCTGTTTGAAGAAATCCGGCAAGGCATCGTCGAAAGGCCAAGCCGTGAATGCGCTGTGCCAGATGACGGGCGCCAGCAGGGCCGGTTTCTACCGCTGGCTCCTGCCGCACCAAGCGACTCCGGTGGAGATGGAACTGCGCGACGCGATGCAGAAGGTCGCGCTGGAATGGCCAGCCTACGGCTACCGCAGGATCACCCACGAACTGCAGCGGCGCGGGTTTGAGGTCAATCACAAGCACGTGCTGCGGATGATGCGCGAGGATAACTTGTTATGCGTGCGGCGGCGCATGTTCATGGTCACTACGGACTCGCGGCACCATCTGCCGGTGTATCCCAATCTGGCTCCTGAGATCACGCCAACCGCGATCAACCAGCTTTGGGTGGCCGACATTACCTACGTTCGGCTGCGCATTGAGTTCGTGTACCTGGCGGTGATCCTGGACGCTTTCTCGCGGCGCGTAATTGGCTGGGCGCTGGGTCGAACGCCGGAAGCGGAACTCGCTGTCGCCGCGCTGCGCATGGCGCTGACAGAGCGGCAACCACCGCCCGGTTTTGTGCATCACTCGGACCGAGGCGTGCAGTATGCTTCTCTCGATCTATACCGAAATGCTGAAGGAGCGCCACGCCGCGATCAGCATGAGCCGCAAAGGGAATCCGTACGACAATGCGGCCTGTGAATCCTTTATGAAAACTCTGAAACACGAGGAGGTCTATCGCAACGAATATCGCGATTTCTACGCAGCCCGCGTCGGCATCGGGGAATTTCTGGAATTGGTTTACAATCGCAAGCGGCTGCACTCGGCGCTCGGATACTTGCCGCCCGCAGAGTTCGAGCAGATTGGCGGCCAAGCATGAGGAGGCTGCGCAGCTCCTTGTATTGGGGGCTCCGCCCCCAAACCCCCGGGATTTACCGCTGTTGCCGCCAGAATAGCTGCGTTGCTTCGCAATTGGGGGCTGCGCCCCCAAACCCCCAGGACGCTGCAGGAGGGAGGCGGGTTCGCCGTCTCCCTGCTATTCCGGCCGCTGAGTCGGCGCTCGGGTTGCGTCCCCGCATTGCCCTATCCTCCGCTCAGGTGCTTCCAGAGTGGACGACAATAACCTCGCCGCGCAACAATTTTTCAGCCAACGGCGATCAGTGCCTTAACTCCGTGTCTCACGCCAGGGGTTCACTCCAAGCGACCCCGGACGCATTACCTATACCAATGTCACACTCGAAGACGCCGTTAAGGTCGCGTACGGAATCATGGGGTCCGCTTACGATCCAGCACATAAGAACGATCAGCTTCGGGGACCCGCATGGCTGAAAAGCGAGCGGTTCGACATCACGGCCACTCTGCCGAGCGGCACGACAAAGGACAACTTCAGGCTCATGCTGCAAAACCTACTCGTGGAGCGTTTCAAACTAACTCTCCATCGAGAAACTAAAGAAGTCTCCGGCTATGCTTTGCAAATCGGAAAGAATGGCACAAGGCTGAAGGACTCAGCCGACCCAACCGAAACCAAGTCCGAAGGACCGGAACAATTCGATCTTGATAAGAATGGCTTCCGCGTTTTTCCGCCGGGAACTGCTGGCGTAACCTCATATGTGGCCGATGGCGCGACACGCCTTACAGCGACCAAAATCACCATGGCGCGATGGGCGGACATGCTAAGCAATATGCTGGCCTCGCCTGTCGTCGATCGAACCGATTTGACCGGCAAGTACGATTTCCATCTGGAGTTCGTTCGTCCGTTCAATGTGGGTGGTGGAAGAGGAGGCGCTATGCCGCATGCAGCAACGGCCGATCCTGCGGTCGACCGCGGCGCACCGGGTTTAATCGAGGCCGTTCAATCTCAACTTGGATTGAAGCTAGAGGCGAGAAAAGTCCCATGGGATACCCTCGTCATCGATCATGCAGAGAAGGTCCCGACCGACAACTGACGTCGCGAAACTTACTCTTTGTGAAACGTGGACGGGATTTAGTTCTTCGCTTTCACCGTTTCAAACGGGCCATGAACACGCCGCAATCAATCGTCTTGACCCTACCGGGCTGCGCCTCGTCAAGGGGAGGGAGATTTTATGAATATGCGGCCTGATAACCAGCCAGTTGATTGCGGACATAATCAGCACCGCAAATGGACGCCGTTCAAGCCGCTGTTGGTTTTTCATGTTCTTGTCGCCGGTAAGAAACACGTTAAAGCCTTCACGCTCGATCAGCTGGAGCAGCGCACCGTTTTGATGCCGCCCCATTGCATGCTGACGACGGTATGAATTTCATGCTGGGGCAGGGACCGCGCCAGCTTGCGCGGTACGTCCTCATCGAAGAAAACCTTCAAGGTTGCGCCTGAAATTGATGCTCGGCGCGATAGTGGAGAATAGCCTTTATGGCATCGAGGCCAGCTTCCGGGTAGCAGTCCAGAGTTTCTGCAATGGCCGCGTCCGGCGATAGCCCCTCATCGAGGAAAGCATCATAGTTACCGATGATGACGTCCACCGGCAGGCGGGTGTTTTTGAGCAGCGGCGCGCCGCTTACCTTGCCGGGAATGACCTCAACCAAGGGGCAATCGATCCAATCCAGAGTTGCCATATTCGTACTCTCCTTCCATAGTAGCCCGTTACCAGTGATCCGGCGGCAACCGTACGGGCGGCGAACTGGAGCACGTGGTGGAGCGCGCGGTGAAGGCGCCACTGCCATCGAACGCATCGTGTTCGAGATCGTTAACGATTACGAGCGGCGGATCATTATCGAGCGGTTGGAGCAGTGCAGCTGGAGCCAGACCGACGCGGCGGAAAGCTTGAGCGTGCCGCTCTCGACGCTGAATCAAAAGATTAAGAGGTTGGATATTAAAATTCGGAAGAAGGGCGAGGGGTAGAGCGTACTAACTCGGTTTACGGTCTCTCATAACACGCTAAAGCTCAGATCGTATTGGGAGAGAAAGGCCAGTCGGAAACAGCGTTCGATCGTCGTCGGAGATATAGTGCGAAGTGCTTCGCCGCTGCCCATCAGCCTGGAAATCGTCGAAGCCACGGCCGATAACCTGCCGCGCGCCAAACCACGCTACGCCCTGGGCGTGGGCATGCCCGCCGAGCTACCAATGGTCGGTTCGCCCAACCGCCTCGCTCCACTCTTTACGGTGAACCGTACCTCTGTATTGGCAAACAGGTACAATCGAATCGTGGATCGAGGCAATCCCGATCTCCGGTTCGATTGGGACGAGGAAAACATCTCCGATCTTGCGGTACTCGGTCCGGTGCTTGCCAGTATTAGCGACGTGGAGCGCCGCACCCTGGAAATGGCGGCCTTCCTGCCGCCGGACGTGGTCGCGCTTCCTTGGCTGAAGGCTCTGGTGGACACGAGACGAAGAAATCGTACCTGGCGCAGTCGCGTGGCATGGGGCTCGTTGGACTCTGGTAGTTTGCACCCAAGCACTTTCCGGCGTCAAGGAGATGCGGACGTGCATCGGCTAACTTTGGCGTGGCAACCGAACACTTAAACTGGTACCAAGCGCCGGATTGGAAATTGATATGGACGCATTGCTCGAAAAACTGGACAGCAGATTTCGCGAATGGAAATCTGAAACTGCGAATGATGTTCGTCAACGCCTGGTCGACATCATCGACCTTGCCGATCACGACGCACTCGACCTCTTGCGTTCTCGAGAGCTGGAGCAGTCCGTTCTGGATCTTCTCGATGAGCCCCCACCCAGGTGAGGTCTGGCTTGCCGATCTCGGGCTCGCCGCCAAGACGCGGCCGGTCGTAATCGTATCGCGCCACGATCCCGATTTCCCTCGCGCTCTCGCGATCTATGTGCCTCTGACCACTCAAAACAGGCTAAGTCATTACGAGGTTGCCGTGACTAGGCTTCCGTTCCTTAATCGGGAGTCGGTCGCTAACGTGCAGGGAATCGGCTCTCTTCCAATAGCCCGTCTTGAGCGCCGAATCGGCAAAATTCCAGCCGCCGAGATGGCGAACATCAGGCGGGCTCTCTCCTTCGCCTTGGCACTGGACCTTTGATGGGCAGTTCGGAACAACGCGGCGAACTAGTTGCTATGCTCCGCGCCGCCTCCGCCCCTCCGTTCCTCCGCGTTGAAAACACGGTCTCGCTCTACCAGTTGGCTTCGTTTGTTCGCGTCTGATTTCCACCCTCCCATGCCCCCCATCCCCTTTGAAATCATCGCCGAGTGCCCCTCCACCCGCGCTCGCGCGGGCATTCTCCACACTCCCCACGGCCCCATCGAGACCCCGGTTTTCATGCCCGTCGGTACCCAGGCCACGGTCAAAGGCCTCAACCAGCGCGACCTCGCGGACGACCTCGGCGTCAAAATCCTGCTCGCCAATACCTATCATCTTTATATCCGCCCCGGGCCCGATCTCATCCGCCAGATGGGCGGCCTCCACCGCTTCATGTCCTGGCCCAACGCCATCCTCACCGATTCCGGCGGATTTCAGGTCTTCAGCCTCTCCGGCCTGCGCAAGATCACCGATCAAGGCGTCGTCTTCCAATCGCACCTCAATGGCGATCTCCACACCTTCACCCCCGAATCCACCGTGGATGCCCAACTTGCCTTCGGCAGCGACATCCTCATGGCGCTCGATGAATGCACCGAATACCCCGTCAGCCATGCCTATGCCCGTGAAAGCATGGCTCGCACAGTTCGCTGGGCGGGCCAAGCCCAAGCTCATTTCGCCGACCCGCATGGCCGCGAGTCCCACCCGCCACGCGCTGTTTCCCATCGTCCAAGGCTCCATGTTCGCCGATTTGCGCCGCGAGTGCGCCACGGCGCTGCTCGATCTCGAAGCGGAAGGCTACGCTATCGGCGGCCTCTCCGTCGGCGAGCCGCGGCCCATCAGCCTGGAAATGGTCGAAGCCACCGCCGATATCCTGCCACGCGCCAAACCGCGGTACGCCATGGGTGTTGGTATGCCGGCCGAGCTGCCCGAATACGTGGCGCGCGGCATCGACATGATGGACTGCGTGCTGCCCACCCGCAATGCCCGCAACGGTTACCTGTTCACCTCCCAGGGTCGCGTCATCATCAAACATGCGCGCTATAAGGACGATCCGAAGCCGCTCGATCCTAATTGCGTTTGCTATACTTGTCGTAAGTATTCCCGGGCCTACCTGAGGCACCTATTCCTTTCGGGAGAGATTTTGTTTTCCAGCCTGGCCACGCGACACAACATTTGCCGATACCTTGACATCATGCGCGGGATCAGGCAGGCTATAATATCTAAATCGTTTCCGGAATACTTGCAGCGCGCGCGGGCTACAGCCGAGGCGCCTGAATAATGTCCGATTTTGGTCAACACGTGGTTCTCAATTTTTTCCTGCTGCAAGCCGCCGCTCAGGGGAATCCCCTACTGCAACTGCTGCCCCTCCTTCTGTTATTCGCCGTCTTTTACCTCCTGATCTTTATGCCCATGCAGCGGCAGAAGAAGAACCAGAAACAGATGCTCGCCAGCCTTCAAAACGGAAACGAAGTGCTGACCAGCGGCGGCATCGTCGGAACGATTGTCTCTATCGCCGACGACACGCTTGTAATCCGGGTGAAGCCCGACAACGTCAAAATTCAGGTGGCGCGCAGCGCGGTTTCGAGCGTCGTTTCCCCCGAAGGCAAGAAGTAGTAACCTATACAACAGGCTTTTTAGAACTCCCATGAAAACGAATTTGAAGATCCGGACCGTGATTATCGTCGCGACCATCCTGATCTGCGTTTACGGCATTATCGGTTTTCCGCGGTCCATGGCCGCCATCGAGCAAAACTTCTCGAACAATATCCATTTGGGCCTCGATCTCAAGGGCGGCTCCCATCTGGTGCTGGAGGTACAGGTTCAGGACGCGGTTAAGGCCGATGCCCTCCAGACCGCCGAGCGCCTCAAGGAAGATCTCAAGAAAGAAAACGTCACGTGGGCCAGCATGGACGTCAACGATCCGCAAACCATCGCCGATGCCCCTAACGTAGCCCTCACCATCAAAGGCGTTCCCGCCACGCAATCGAGCGCGTTCCGCAACATAGTCGCCGAGCGCTACCCCACTTACAACCTGACCACGCTCGGCAACTCCACCGACTATCAGATGAAGCTGAAGCCCACCGAGCTGATCGCCACCGAAGCCGATACCGTGCAGCGCACCATCGATACCATCGGCAATCGCATCGACCAGCTTGGCCTGGCCGAAAAATCCGTGCAGCAGTATGGCCGCGCGGGCGCCGATTTCCAGATTCTGGTGCAATTGCCCGGCGTGGACGATCCGGCGCGGGTTAAGGAACTGATCGGAACCGCGGCCGTGCTCGAGATCGATAGCGTACCGACTGATAACAGCGGGCCCTTTCCCAGCCGCGATGCCGCGCTGGCGCAGCACGGCGGAATTCTTCCGCTTAACACCAAACTCGTCAAAGCCAAGCCGCGCGCCGGCATGGACGGCGACCAGTGGTACCTCGTAAGCAAGAACCCCGTCGTCGGCGGCCAGGAGATGCGCAACGCGCGCGCCAACCAGGGTGAGTACGGCAAGTGGGAGACGGATTTCAACTTGTCGCAGGATGCCGGCAAGCGCTTCGGCCGCTACACCGAGGCCAATGTCGGCAACAAACTGGCAGTGGTTCTGGACAATCAGGCCGTCAGCGTCGCCACCATTGAGAACAAGATTGAAGATTCCGGCCGCATCACCGGCCTGGGCAGCCAGGATGAAGCGGTCGATCTGTCGCGCTACCTGCGTTCCGGCTCGCTTCCCGCGGGTATCAGGTATTTGGAAGAGCGATCCATCGGGCCATCCCTGGGCGCCGATTCCATCCATGAAGGCATCGTGGCCGGTCTCGCGGGCCTGATCGCGGTCGTCACCGTGATGCTGATTTACTACAAGCGCAGCGGTATCAACGCGGTGCTGGCGCTGCTGCTCAATGCCATCATTCTGATGGCGGCGGTATCCTATTTTGGCGCGGTTCTTACGCTCCCCGGCATCGCCGGCGTCATCCTCACCATCGGTATGGCGGTCGATTCCAACGTGCTGATTTTCGAGCGCATCCGCGAAGAGCTGCGCACCGGAAAATCGATCGCGGCGGCCGTCGATACCGGGTTCGGCAAGGCTTGGTGGACCATCGTGGATACCCACGTCACCACCGTCGTATCGTGCGCCTTCCTGTTCCTCTTTGGGGAGGGCCCGGTCAAAGGATTCGCAGTTACGCTGGTCATCGGTTTGGTGGCCAACGTGTTCACCGCGGTGTTCGTTTCGCGGACCATTTTCGATTACGAGCTCTCCGGCCCCCGCCGGGTGGAAGCTTTGAGCATATGAGAAGAACTTCTAACGGTGGCGCAAGCACTCATGCTTGCCGCGTTCACACTGATGTGAACGCGTTTTTTTGGCAGGAACAAAATTCAAAAGGCCGGTGTCCAAGTAGTTTAGCGGCAACCGGCATGGCAAGGTTCGATGGAATTATTTAAGAATACGCATTACGATTTCCTCGGCAAGAAATGGTATTTCATTACTGCCTCGCTGGTGTTGACAGCTATCGGATGGGGCAGCGTCGCCGTGAAGGGTATTAACTTCGGCATCGATTTCAAAGGCGGAGCGCTGATGACCGTCAAGTTCGCCTATCCGCCCCCGCTTGAAAAGATCCGCTCCGCGTTCTTGCACTCGCCGCAGATCAAGGGCGAGATCAGCGTGCAGACCATCACCGACCCCTCCACAAAGAACGAGGTGGAGATCGGTACCGAGCTTCAGGACGAGAAGCAATTGAACATCAACCGTTCGGCCATGGAACAGGTATTGGCGTCGACTTTCGGCCAGCCCGGCAATGGCAAGCTCGATCTCAATAACACCAGCCAGGGCGCGCTGGCCGACCGGCTGCGCGAGCCGTTCTCGCAAGCCGGCATCGGCATGAACGAGCAGGAATTGCAAAAGCTCGCCGCCAATATCGAGAACTACAATAAGCAGCACTCGGGCTTGATCGGCAGCTTGAACGAGTTGAATGGCGTGCCCGGCGTCACTCCGCAGGTCATGAATATTCTCCAGCAGCAGTCCTATCTGGCGCCGTACCACATTCAGCAGACGCAGATGGTCGGCCCGAAAGTGGGCGCGGAACTGCGGCAGAAAGCCATTTTGGCTACCCTGTACGCGCTCGCGGGCATGCTCGTTTACATCGCTTTCCGCTTCGAGTTTATCTACGGCGTCGGCGCGGTGATCGCGGTGTTTCACGACACCCTGATTACCATCGGATTGTTCTCTCATCTTCAACGAGCAGATTTCGATGACCGTCATCGCGGCCCTGCTCACACTGGTCGGCTATTCGATGAACGACACCATCGTAGTCTTCGACCGCATCCGCGAGAACTTGCGGATGTCGCGGCGCGAACCGCTCGAGAAGGTCATGAACAACGCCGTGAACCAGACGTTGAGCCGGACGGTGATGAGCTCGGGATTGACATTCCTCACCGCGCTGGCGCTATTCCTTTTCGGCGGGCCGGTGCTCCATGGCTTCTCCTTCGCGCTGGTTTGCGGCATCATCGTCGGAACATATTCTTCGGTTTTTGTTGCCAGCCCGATTGTGCTCTTCTGGCATAATTATTCGGATAAGCGGAAAAAGTCGGCTCCGGCTCCAGCCGCCACTCGCGCCGGAAGCCGCCCGCAAGACGCCCGCGAAAGCGGTGAAGTAGGTACGCGGATGCTTAGCGACTTTCAAGCAATCTGCCGTGGCGCACGCACTCATGCGTGCAGCGTTCACACTCGATGTGAACGCCTCTCTGCGTCTCAGCGTCTCTGCGTCAACTTGTCGCGATCAGTTGTAAAGGGGATAGAGTTTATGTTTGAACAGACATTCGTACAAACCGGCAAGACCCACACCGTCTGGACGGTCTTAACCTCGTTCGGGCTTCAAATCGCCTTGATCGGTTTCGGCGTATTGATACCATTGATCTGGTTTGACGAGCTGCCCGGAGCGCAGTTGAGCGCGCTGATCACCGCGCCTCCGCCGCCTCCGCCTCCTCCACCCCCGCCTCAGGCCGCGCCTCCCAAGGTGGTGAAAGTCATTCCGCGCCAGATGGACGCGGGCAAACTGCTGCAGCCCAAAGTCATTCCCAAAGAAATCAAACAAATCCAGGAAGACGAGGCGCCCGCCGCGAGCATGGGCGTGACCGGCGGCGTCCCCGGCGGCGTGTCGGGCGGCGCGGTGGGTGGCGTGCTCGGCGGTATTCTCGGCTCGGTGCCTTCGGCCGCTCCGCCGCCTCCTCCGCCGCCCAAGAAGGCAGCCCGCGCAACCAAAGATCATCACCCAGGGCGGCCGCGTGCAGGCCGCCAAGTTGATCCGGCATCCGGACCCGATCTATCCGCAGATCGCCAAGAGCGCGCGTATTTCGGGCACCGTAGAGCTGGCGGCGATTATCGGCGAAGACGGCCACGTGCAGGATCTCAGGGTGGTCAGCGGACATCCGCTGCTCCGCCAGGCCGCGATCGACGCCGTGAAGCAGTGGGTCTACCAACCCACGCTGCTGAATGAACAGCCGGTGAAGGTCCAGACGACCATCGACGTTATTTTTACTTTGAGTCAGTAGTAACCCGGCGTTCATACTCGAACGTCGGATATAAGGTAACAAAACAAAAATCAACTCGCAGGAGAGAAAAGAAAAATGTTGGCATTGCATCTACACAAGGCATGGGCGCTATACCTCATGCTACAGACGGACGATAGCGGCGTGGGTTGGGACCCGGCGCACCTCTGGGCCCAGATGGGCGGCTTGGCAAGGGGCGTGGTGGTCCTGTTGTTCCTCATGTCCGCCTATTCCATTGGCGTCATGATCGACCGTTTTATGGCCTATAATGCCGCCAAGAAGCAGTCGCGGCAGTTCGCTCCGGCCGTGGCCGGCGCGCTGCGTGAAGGCAAACTCGATGAAGCGGTCAAAATCGCCGATCGCTATAAGAAGAGCCATCTGGCCAAAGTCGTTGTGGCCGGATTGCAGGAGTTCCAGGCGCATCAGATATCCACGGAGATTCCCGGCGAAGAGATCGCGGCCTCGCACCGCGCTCTGGAGCGCGCCGAAGCCATCGTTCACGCCGAATTGAAGCGCGGCGTTTCCGGCCTGGCGACCATCGCCTCCTCGGCGCCGTTCGTGGGTCTGTTCGGCACCGTCGCCGGCATCATCAACGCGTTCCAGGGCATTTCGACCCAAAAGTCGACCGGCCTGGGCGCGGTCGCCGGCGGTATTTCCGAAGCCCTCGTCACCACCGCTATCGGTCTGTTCGTAGCCGTGCCCGCGGTGTGGGCGTTCAACTATTTCACCGGCAGGATTGAAGCGTTCGACGTGGAAATGGGCAACTCCAGTTCCGAGTTGGTCGACTACTTCCTGAAGCGTAGTCAACGCGGAACGGTCCGTAAGTAACAAACCAGCAATGCGAGTTGATGGCGTGGGGAGTTCTTCCGAACTCCCCGCAGCGCCTGGGCTCTATAGAACTGGAGAAATACGATGGTAGGGATGGAAGATTCCGAAACGATGTTGAAGCACACCGCTCCGCCGCCGGTGGCGGACATCAACGTCACACCCATGGTGGACGTGATGCTGGTGCTGCTCATCATCTTCATGGTGATCACGCCCATGTTGTCCAAGGGCGTGCCCATCGACTTGGTTAAGACGCACAATCCCATCGCCATGCAGGCGGCCGACCGCACCGATGCGGTGCTGATCTCGGTCACGCGCGATGGCAAGACATTCCTCGGCCGCGATCAGGTGGCAGCCGATGCCTTGGCCCCTAAAGTGAAAGACATGCTTTCCAACCGCACCGATAAAGAGTGCTTCTTGAAGGCCGATGCGCGGGCGAAGTATGAAGTGGTGCTGGAAGTAGTGCAAAACCTGCAAGCCGCGGGCGTGGACCAATTGGGCCTCTTGACCGAGCAGATACAGCAGGAGAACCGGCGTCCGGATCAGAAGAAGGCGGCGGCCCCCTCAGGGGATTAAGTAGTACCGCAATTTTAAAGGAGCAATTTTATGGCAATGCAAATCGGCAGTGGCAACGGGCCCAAGTCCGATATCAATATGACGCCTATGATCGACGTGCTGCTGGTGCTGATCATCATCTTTATGGTGATCACGCCCCTGACGCCCAAGGGCTTGGAAGCCCTGGTGCCGCAGCCCCCGCCGCCGAATCAGCCGCCGCAGCCGGACGACCGGACCATCGTAGTGACCATCAACAAGGATCACTCCATGCTGGTCAACACCGAGCCGATCGACGAAGCCGCACTGGGCAAGCGCCTGGAAGACATCTTCAAGACGCGCGCCGAGCGCATCATGTTTGTCAAGGGCGATCCCGATATCGAGTACAAGTGGGTGGCTGAGGTCATCGATATCGCGCACGGCTCCGGCATCGACAAAATCGGGCTGATGCCGTTCAAGGATCTGGGGCAGTAGTAAGGAGTTTGGGAAAGATCTCATGCGTAATTCGACAATCGTATTGGCCGTTCTCGCGCTGACCCTTGTGCGCCGCGGGTTGCAATAAGTTGAAATCCCGCGATCAGATCAACAAGGGAGTAAATGCCTTCAAGAACGCTCAGTTCCCGCAGGCGGTGGAGCACTTTAAAACGGCCATAGAACTGGAACCGGATTTCACCGTCGGCCCGCTTGTATCTGGCCACCGCTTACATGCAGCAGTACGTTCCCGGATCCGAAGCGCCCGAGAATATGAAGAATGCCGACCAGGCGTTGGACCAGTTCCAAAAGGTGCTGCAACAGGATCCCAAGAATAAGATCGCGGCGGCTTACATCGCCACCCTCATGCTGAACGAGAAGAGGTGGGATGAAGCCGAGAAGTGGTACAAGAAAGTCATCGAGCTCGATCCGAAAAATACCGACGCGTATTATAGCCTCGGGTTCATCGCCTGGTCCAAGTGGTACCCGGCGTATGCCACCGCCATGCACGACCTCAAGCAGCCCATGGATTCGCCGTTCCCTATCAAGGATAAAAAGGTCAAAGGCCGAGCTGAAGGAGAAGTGGCTTCCCACGATCCAGGCCGGCCTGGATAATCTGGACAAGTGCCTGGCGATTGACCCGCTCTACGGCGATGCCATGGCCTACGAAAACCTGCTCATTCGCGAGCGCGCCTATCTGCTGGACGATCAGAAGCAATTCGATCAGGACATCGCCACCGCCCAAAGATGGATCGACCGCGACCTGGAAGCGAAGCGCATTTTAGCCGAGAAGAAAGCCAAAGCCGCCGCGGCCAACGGCATCACCCAAGACGCCAAGTAAAATTTGACGCAGAGACGCAGAGACGCAGAGTTCGGCGCAGAGTGGATTAAACAGTTTTAGGAGTTTTCTTCTCTGCGCTTATCTCAGCGCCTCAGCGTCTCTGCGTCGAGTCCCGTTTCCCCTTGATACAATCGTATTAGTGGCCACTGTCTCCGAACCTCCACTCGTAGACCCCGTCGGCAAACTCTATAACGAGCTGGAAGAGAAAATCCGCGAGTATCGTCCTAAGGACGACCTCGCGCCGCTGCGCCACGCCTTTGAATTCGCTAGCGGCTATCACCAAGACCAGATCCGCGATTCCGGCGAGCCCTACATGGCTCATCCGGTCATGGTGGCCCATATCCTGGCGGACATGCGGATGGATATGGTGGCCATGGAAACCGGCCTGCTGCACGACGTCGTGGAAGACGCCATCGCGGAGGACCCGAAAATCGTCATGGACAAGCTCCGCAAGGAGTTCGGACCAGGAGGTCGCGCGCTGCGTCGATGGCGTCACCAAGCTCTCCAAACTCGATTCCTCTTCCGCCGAGGAGCGCCAGGCCGAAAGCTTCCGCAAGATGCTGCTGGCCATGGTGGAGGATATCCGCGTCATCCTGGTGAAGCTGGCCGACCGCCTGCACAATATGCGCACGCTCGGTTATGTTAACCCGCCCGAGCGCCGCGAGCGCATCGCCCGCGAAACCCTCGATATTTATGCGCCTATCGCGCACCGCCTGGGGATGGGCAAGATGCGCGGGGAGCTCGAAGACCTCGCTTTCCAGCACCTCGAGCCCGACGCTTACAAGGAAATCATCGCCGCGATCGAGAGCCGCCGCCATTCCAACCAGGAGTTTCTGGATGAGATCCGACTGACGGTAGAGGCCGAGATGCGCCGCGAAGGCATCCCCGCGCGCATTGAGGGCCGCATCAAGCGCCCATACTCGGTCTTCCTGAAATTGCGCCGGCAAAAAATCACCGTCGACCAGGTCTACGACCTGATGGCGCTGCGCATCATCACCGATTCGGTCAAGAGTTGCTACGCCGCGTTGGGCGTGATCCACCATAAGTGGCGCCCCATTCCCGACCGCATCAAGGATTTTATCGCCATCCCGCGCCCCAACCTCTATCAGTCGCTTCACACCTCCGTAGTGGGTCCGCAGGGCCAGACCTTTGAAGTGCAAATCCGGACGGAAGAGATGCACCGCATCGCGGAAGAGGGGATCGCCGCGCACTGGAAATATAAGGCCGGCCACAAAGGTCCGGCGGCCGACGATCAGCGCATTGCGTGGCTGCGTCAGTTAATCGAAGAGCAGCGTGACGTGAAAAATCCCGAGGAGTTCATGTCCAGTCTGCGGGTGGACCTCTATCCGGACGAAGTCTACACGTTCACGCCACGCGACAAGATGCTGGTGCTGCCTCGCGACGCCACTCCCATCGATTTCGCTTACGCGATCCACTCCGATGTGGGCGCGGCGTGCAGCGGCGCCAAGGTGAATGGCCGCATCGTGCCCCTGCGCTCGGCGCTCAAGAATGGCGACGTAGTGGAGATCATGACCCAGCCCGGCCACCAGCCGAGCAAGGACTGGTTGGCGTTCGTCAAGACCACGCGCGCCCGCACCAAAATCCGGCACGTCATCAACGCCCAGGCGCGCGCCGATGCGATCGACATCGGCCAGAAATATCTCGAAAAAGAAGCGCGCCGTTTTGGAGTACAGCTCGGCAAGATCGGCAAGAGCGATCTGGAGAAGGCGGCGGGCGGATATGGCTATAGCAAAGCCGAAGATTTGTATGCCGCGCTCGGTTACGGCCGGTATTCGGCGCGCCAGGTCCTGAGCAAGATCGCGCCGGAGATCGTCTCCGAAGAAGCGCCCGAACCCAAGCCCGTTTTGGAAGCTCCGCTGCCTTCGGGCGCGCCCGCTCGCCGCCAGGATGGCGATTCTGTAATTAAGGTCAGCGGCGCGGACGGTCTTCTGGTCTACCGCGCGAAGTGCTGCAACCCCATTCGCGGCGATGCCATCGTCGGTTACGTCACGCGCGGCAAAGGCGTTGCCGTGCATGCCAAGACGTGCAGCAACGTGCAGAACCTGATGTACGAGGACGAGCGCAAGATCGAGGTGGAATGGGCCCGGGCCGCGGATGAATCGTTCGCGGTGCGCCTCACGGTGCATACCGACGACCGGCCGGGCCTGCTGAACCAGCTCACCGCCGCGCTGGTCGATGAGAGCGCCAACATTCGCAACCTGGAAGCCAAGACCAACCTCGATCACGACGGCGCCCTGGTGGAAATGACAGTGGACATTCGCGATAAAAAGCAGCTCGAAAAACTCGTTTCGGCCATGCGGCGTATCTCCGGCGTGCGCGACGTAGAGCGCCTGCCGCGCTGATCCATGTTGCCGCACACCGACCCCGAGCACATCGCGATTTCCAAATCGAAGGGCATCAAGATCGATTGGAAAGACGGCCATCGCAGCGAGTATGGCCTGGTTTATCTGCGCGACAAGTGCCCCTGCGCCGCCTGCACGGGCGCGCATGGCACGCCTCCCCGCCAGCCTGAATCGGATACTCCGTTCCCCATGTTCAAGCCCGCTTTGAAGATGCTGAGCGTGGAGCCGGTGGGGAACTACGCCATCCGCATCAACTGGAGCGACGGTCATAGCTCCGGTATCTATTCGTACGATCACTTCCGGAATATCTGTCCTTGCGCGACCTGTCGCGCCGGCGCGTAAGCCGCTCGTCTCCAGTCTTATCTTTGGTTTGGAACCAAGCTTGCCCGACGTAACCCCGGAACGTCCGGAGAAGTTATGAAAATCAATCAAGCTACCAGGTTCATATCCGCCACAGCCGGCGCACTTACAATCGTGCTTGCCATGCATTGCATCGGTCGGCTCCGTCGATGCCCAACAAATGACGAGCGACCGCTTCGATATCACTTTGCCGCACGCGGTAACCGTCGGCAATAAGGTTCTTCAAGCCGGAAACTACTCGGTAAAACCGCTGAACATGGCCGGCGGCGACGCTCCGGTGCTAACCTTCCGGGCGGAAAATGGCATGATCTTCAAAACTTCGGCCATGGTCTCTCCCACAGCGGAGAATCGTCTCCAACCGGAAACCCGTGTCGTTCTGCGCCGAGTCGGACGCCGCTACTATTTCGATACGATCTGGGTTCAGGGTCTGGCTTATGGGTACCGTTTCCCCGCGCCCAAGAACGCAAAGACGTCGTTCGAGCGGCTCCCGATGATCGAGTGCTGTAACGTTTGGTACTCTCGGCGGCGCGGCGCGCTTCTCATTGGAAGCCGGGTTGCAACTTCTTCCAGTGAATTTGCCCAGTTGGCCGCGCGCCCGCTGGAGCCTGAGTTGGGCGCCACTCAACGAAAGGAAAAGGAGTTATATACCATGACAAGCAGAAGCTTCACATTCGCAGCTAGCGCGCTGGTCCTGGGGCTCGCCACAATGGTAGCGCCCAGTACAATCCAGGCCCAGCCGCTATGGGACCGCGTTGACGTTAACTTGCCTTATACGGTACAAATCGGCGACAAAACGCTTCAACCCGGGAACTACGTCATTCAACAATTGGATAGCCCAAGCGGCGGGAGTCAGGTCCTGCTGATCTACGGCGACAACGGGATGAAATTTGAAACCTCGGCCCTTACTATTCCGGCCCTTCAAAATCGTACCCAACCGGACACTCGCGTGGTTCTGCATCACATTGGAAGCGATTACTATTTCGATAAGGTGTGGATACAGGGTAAGGATTACGGATACGAATTCCCGCTGCCGAACAGCGTAAAGCAGCGTGAGAATGAGGCCATGCAGCCGGTATCAGTCGCTGCCAAAGCTTCTTCTGTACCGCCCGCCAATGCTCAAACCACTACGCAGCCCACAACTACCGCGAAAACGACAACACCCGCTGCTACTACACAGCCGGCTACGACCGCTCGATCTACCGTTCAGCAGCAAACTACACAGCCGGCCACTACTGCGCGGCAAACTACACAGCCGGCTACTACGATGCAACAGACCACTCAGCCTGCAACCACATCGCAGAACACCGCCAACCGCGCTGAGACTATGCCTCCCAGCAGCACTCCGGCGATGCCGCATACCGATGCCGGTTGGTTGATGATGGTGTTAAGTGGTGGAACGCTTTCCGGCTTGGGACTGAGCTTGCGCCGTAAGCGGCGGTAACGTACCGCTCGCCTTATTTGAAAGAGGATGAACCATGCTTGCCGCCAGACGCCGGCGTCGAAATTTCGCCAGCTTGGCATTACTGGCGGCGGGCCTGGTTCTTCTCTTTATGGGAGCCCGCGAGTTCCTGGGCGCTCGCATCGGACAGACCGAAGCCCAGCGCGCATTCGAGAAGATCGAGAAAGTTAAACCTTCACCATTTATCCCAGGTAAATCCTCGAGCAATAAGCTGCCGTCTGAAGTACCCCTTGGCGACGCAGTCGCTAAGTTGATCATTCCCCGTCTGAACACGGAACTCTATGTCGTGGAAGGCGACGATAGCGGAGAGCTCCGCCGCGGCCCGGGACATGTCGTGGGAACGGCCATGCCGGGACAAGCGGGTAACTGCATCATCGCCGGACATCGCGACACGCATTTTCGAGTTTTGAAAGATATTCGTAAAGGCGACGAGATCATTCTACAGACCGCCGCCGGAAAGTATACGTACCGGGTAAAAGGCACACGCGTAGTTCTGCCCTCCAACACCGGTCCGCTGCGGCCCACGCAGGATGCCGAATTGCACTTGATCACCTGTTATCCCTTTTACTATCTCGGGTCCGCGCCCAAGCGCTTTGTGGTGCAGGCCGAGCTGCAGGAACCTGGCGCGGCGCCGGTCAACGATTCGTCATCCACCTATCAGTTCCCGTAGAATGGGCTTGATGCCGGAAGAGTTCTATCGAATTCAGAAACTACCACCGTACGTGTTCGCGGTGATCAACGAGATGTGCGCGGCGGCGCGCGCGCGCCAGATCGATGTGATCGATCTCGGGATGGGAAATCCCGATGGCGCGACGCCGCGTCCGGTGGTAAAGAAGCTCATTCAGGAAGCGCGCGATCCCCGCAACCATCGCTATTCGCAATCGCGTGGCATCGCCATGCTGCGCCAGGAAATCGTCAATCGCTACCGGGCGAACTATGGCGTTCTTCTCGACCCGGAAACTGAAGCGATTGTCACCATTGGAGCCAAGGATGCACTGGCCCATCTACTGCTGGCAGTGCTGGCTCCGGGGGATGGAGTAGCCTCGCCCAATCCCGCTTACCCTATCCATCAGTTCGGCGTGGTTCTGGCTGAAGGGCAGCCATGCCTGCTCGCCATGCCTACCCCGGCGGAGTTTCTAAATGGTCTGGAAGATCTCTACCGTACAGCTTCGCCCCAGCCCAAGCTGATTCTGATCTCGTTTCCCCACAACCCCACCACCACCTGCGTGGATCTCGATTTTTTCCGCGAAATTGTGCGCTTTGCCCACCAACATGGAACCATGGTGATCCACGACTTCGCCTATGCCGACCTGGGCTTTGACGGTTATAAACCGCCCAGCATTTTACAGGTTGAAGGCGCCAAGGACGTAGCCGTCGAGATCTTCTCCATGTCCAAGAGTTACAACATGGCGGGCTGGCGGGTGGGATTCTGCCTGGGAAATCCTCATATGGTGGCCGCGCTGACGCGCGTCAAAAGCTACCTGGATTACGGTATGTTCCAACCGATTCAGATCGCCGCCGCCACCGCGCTGCGCGAATGCGAAGCGGATACGCGCAAGATTTGCGCCACCTATGAAAAGCGGCGCAATGCTCTGGTGAAAGGCCTGAAACGCGCCGGATGGCCGGTGGAGACGCCGCGCGGATCGATGTTCCTCTGGGCGGCGATACCGGAGCCCTACCGCCATCTCGGGTTCCCTGGAATTCGCCAAGCAACTGCTGGATAGGACGCACGTCGCGGTTTCGCCGGGCGTTGGCTTCGGACCTATGGGCGAAGGGCACGTGCGCTTCTCGCTGATCGAAAACGAAAAACGGCTGCGAGAGGCGACGACGCGCATCGGGGAGTTTATCGAAGCCGGTGTGATGCAGCCGGTATGATCGCGGGCAGGATTGCGTCCTGGAATTGCTCTTCGCCCTCGATCGCCATCGATACGTCCAGATAGTAGATGGGCAATGAAGCCGTCGTATCGCGGGCCAGATTGATGGCGTCCTTTTCCGTAGTAAGCACGGCATCCGCCGCCGCTTGGACAAAATGATGCTCCATGCGCTGGAACTCGAGCGCGCTATACCGGTGATGGTCGGCGAATTCGAACCAGCATACCGGCTGTATGCCCAAGCGTTCCAGCGTGCGCCGGAACGCTTGCGGATTTCCCAATCCGCAGAAGGCGCCTGCGCGGCGGAACGGCGGCTCGTCGATGCAATGGCGCGTTCCGTCGCGGCGATCCACCCACGCGCGCGGCTCCAGCGTCGCGCGGAAAATGGGAGCGTCGGGATTCCACCGGCGGATCTCTCGCTCGATCGCCGGGGCGAGATCGGATAACCGGGCGCGCGTGATCGCAACGATGTCCGCGCGCGCCACGGCTGCGAACGGTTCCCGCAAGCGGCCCAACGGAAAGACTCCGCCTCCGCCCAAGGGATCGAGCGCATCGATGAGCACGATATCGATGTCGCGCGCCAGCCGCGCGTGTTGGAAACCGTCGTCGAGCAGCAGCGCGGTTACGGCGGAATTTGTCGCGCAGCAGCGTACCGGCCGCATATCTATCGGCGCCGATTCCAACCGGCGCGATGCCCGAGCGTAAGAAGATTTGCGGCTCGTCGCCCGTCTGTTCGGCGGGTAAGCTCGCGCCCGGCGCCGCCGCCAATACCTTGTCGGGCGATACGCGTCCGATAACCGCGCGTCAGGATTCCGGGCGACATACCGCGGCCCTTCAGCAGCTCCGCCACGCGCAACACGAACGGCGTTTTTCCGGTGCCGCCCATGCTGAGATTGCCGACGCTGATTACCGGAACGTCGAGACGCCGCTGCCGCCGCAGACTGGCTCGCCTGCGAATATCGGAGCCCCAGATCCAGATGCGCGATAGCGGCCATGCCAGCGCTTCGACGGGAAGCGCATGTCGAAAACGCGGCAGGCCGCGATCATAAAGCTCGCGGACCAGGGCTACCGCGCCTTCGCTCGCGCCGCGCTTTGCCTGCGCGCAATTATACGCCTGCCGGCCGATTTCCTGCGCGGCCGCGGGCGAATCGAGCAGCCTGCCAATCGCATCCGCCAGTTCAGCCGCGCCCTGTATTTCGACGCACGCCCCCGCGGCGCGAAAATCGGCCGCGATGGCGCGGAAGTTTTCCATATGCGGGCCTATCACAATCGGCTTCGCGAACAGTGCCGGTTCGAGGATGTTGTGGCCGCCGCGATCCGCCAGCGTTCCGCCCATAAAGACCACATCCGCCACTGAGAACAGGCCGCTCAACTCGCCGATGCTATCGAGCAGCAGCACGCCCGGTACCGGGAGCGTATCGCCCTCTTTCAGGTGGGAACGCCGCAGATAGCCCACGCCGGCGGAGGCCAGTTTCGCCGCGGCATCTCCGAATGCCGCAGGCTTGCGCGGCGCCAGAATCAGCATCAGCCGCGGGCGGGCGCGCGCCAGATCGCGAAAGGCGGCGATGACGGCGTCGTCTTCATCTGGGGGCATGGTGCTGGCGGCGATCCATATCGATTCGGGCCGGGTACGTTCGATGAGCTGGCGCACGGGCGAGCCGGCATCGGCGGCGCGCGGCTCGAAATCGTATTTGAAATTTCCAGCGGCGTGGACCTTATCGGCGGGCGCTCCCAGTTCCACGAAGCGCGCGCGCATCTCCTCGGATTGCGCCTGGATGGCATCCACCTGCGGCAGCACCGCGGAGAAGAACCACGCGAAATGGCGATAGCGCGCCATCGCGCGGTCTGAAATGCGCGCGTTTACGATCGCGAGCGCAGCCCGAGTGCGCGCGGTTTCACGAAAGAGATTTGGCCAGATTTCGGTTTCGGCGATGACGACCACCGAAGGCTTCAACAGCCGGAAGACCCGGCGTACCACGCAGACCAGATCCACGGGAGCGTAGAATATGCCATCGGCCAAGCCGCGCAGTTTATCGCCCGCGGTGGCGCGGCCCGCCAAGGTGGAGGTGGAAACAAATACGCGCGCGTTGGGGAATTCCGCCCGCAGGCGCCGCAGAAAATCCACGCATCCGGAGACCTCTCCCACCGAAACCGCGTGCAACCAGATCGCGCCTGGACCGGTCTGTCTAAAAGAGTGTGGCAGTAAGCCGAAGCGCTGCGGGAGCGTGCGCCAATAGCCGCGGTCCGCGAAGCTCCGGTAGATATAAAACAGTAGCAGGAGCGGGAAACCAAGCGCCTGAAGGGTCCGGTAAAGGAGATAAATGCCTTTTATTTTCAAACGGTTGGCTCTTCTTTTGAGTATAGCTGCCCTGGTTGCGGTGAACAATCGTGCGGCCGACAAAGATCATCCCGCATTCCATCCCCCGCCCGCCATGGAATTGCCGCACCACCAGACGAACGGGCAGGTGACGATCGGCGTCGATCCATATGTGAGCGGCGACAAAGTGGCCGCCGCGTTTGGCAAGCTGAATCCATATCGGTACGGGATTTTGCCGGTGCTGATCGCGATTCAAAATGGCAGCGGGCAATCCATCCGGCTCGACCGGATGAAGGCTGAATACGTGGGACCGCACGGCGACCGTATCGAGGCTACGCCGGCTAAGGATGTTCCCTTCACGCAGGGCGTCGGTCGGCCAAGTCCGCCGATTGGGCCCATTCCGCCGCACGTCAAAAAGAGCCCGCTCAATGTGTGGGAGATCGAAGGCCGCGCGTTGGCAGCGGAGATGATACCGCCAGGAAATTCAGCGTACGGATTTGTCTATTTTCAAACCGGGATTCAGAAAGGGGCGACAATATACCTGAGCGGGATGACGGAAGCGGCTACGGGTAAGGAGTTGCTGTTTTTCGAGATTCCGCTGCAGTAGACGCGATCACTCAGGAGGGATTATGCCGTCCCTAAACCAAGACAGGCGCTTCGCGCGGCTAATGTGCGTCGTCTTTACGTCCGCCATTATCGTTCTCGCGCAGACCGGCGCCTCCACTTCGGGTTATCGCATTTACGCGGGAAGTACCCATGCCCACACGTCTTACACGTGGTCCCACGGCGATCACTTCGCCAAGAGCGATTGCGCCGGCATTCAAGTCTACGCTCCCAAGCCCGGCTCGTCCATCCACACGTGGTCGGAAGGCTATGTGAAGAGCAAGACGGGGTGCGCCAGCATTTTCGTGATCGATGGCGCACAGTATCCCAGCCCCAGCGTCGCCTTGAAGCCGGATTGGGAAAAGAGCCAGGGACCGCCGCTCGAGCATTTTCGTCTCGCCAAAGCCAACGGATACGATTTTTACGTGGTCAGCGATCACTCGCAAGAGGCCGCGTTTCAGCCGCCGAGTCCCACTAACGCCGAGTGGATGGAGACCAAGCGGGCAGCCAAGGAAGCCACCAGCGCAGATTTCGTAGCGCTGGCGGGCTTTGAATATTCCGAGAACGACGGCCCTGGAGGCACTGGGCACATTAATGTCATCAACTCCGCCGGAATATTAAATGCTCTGGCGCCCGGCATCGATCTGCCGTATTTCTACAAATGGCTTGAAACAGCGCAGCCCGATGGCGATGGTCCAGTGGTCGCGTCGTTCAATCATCCGGCTCCCGATCAATACAATAACTGGGACTATCGCGATCCGAAAGTGACCGATATCATTACCATGCTGGAGGTGATCAACTCCAACAACAAGATCCATTACCCAGGTTTTGTGAATGCCCTCGATCATGGATGGAAGGTCTCGCCGGTGTGCGGCAACGATAATCACGGGACCGCCGGTATCGCGCGAAACACGTCACGCACTTTCGTACTGGCGACAAATCGAACCAAGGCCGGCATTCTCGATGCGATGAAGCATCGCCGCACCTATGCCTCGCTCGATAAGAATCTCCAGTGCGCGTACACGGTCAACGGATCCATCATGGGCTCGACGCTTGACCGTCCGGGCACACTGCATTTCGACATTACGGTCAGCGACCCGGACACTGCGGACCCGAAAAATAAGATCACTAAGATCGACATTGTGAAGGACCGCGGCGTGGTAGCTCAGGAATACGCTCCCGCGCCCGACTATTCGGTTCATTGGACGCCAGTGATCGAAGACAGCGGCAGTAAATACTTCTTTGTCCGCGTATGGACCGCAGGAGGAGGCGACGCGCCCGGCGCCGATCCGGCCAATCCGGTGGCGTGGCTGGCGCCGGTGTGGACCGGCAGGTGAGACATTCCTGGCAATTTTGCCGGATCGGTTCCCGGTGGGCTTTTGCAGGTGGTCGATGACAAGTGTCTCGATCGTTATCTTAGCGGGTTGCAAACCAAGTCCGAGCTTGTGTAATGCGGCGGTCACGCCGCCTCCAGGATCGCTTGCAATGGGAGGCGCGGCCGGATCGCCTGCCTCAGCCCCTGAGCGCGCTACGTGAAAATCTGCGAATGACAAATCGAGAAGGAGATCAAACGTTCCGGCGACTCCGGTTGCATCGACACGTCGTTGTCCACTGCCCTCGAGAGCAGCACGCAAAGCTCTGGCAACGTGGTGCCCTTCACGTCGAGCCCGCCGGCGCTGGATCGCGTGAGCCCGCCGCAAATAACCGTTGGAGTTAGCTGCCCCGGCGCGCGGGGAGGAGGCGGTCCTTTCACGGGGTCCAAGGCAAGACAACCTTCCTTCTTGGCGTCCTGAAGCTTAGGGCCGCCCTTAGCCACCATTAACCGATATCCATGCACCTCCTTCTTCTCGCGATGGATCTTCAATTTGAATCTGTCTTCGAGGAGCGCCTGCATCATGGGCCCACGCATCACTTCCAGGCTCGCCGGCCTTTCCGCCTTGGCGTTGATCGTGAAGTGTTCGGATTTGATCCAGCCGGAGCTTCCTTTTATAGGTTGGAACATCTGCCCCGCCGGCATGGGTAAATCAAGTTGGCCTGTCACAGGGTTCCTTGGCCAGGGTTTTCCATTTGCGTACAGGCTGTATGCATTCCGGATCAGGCTGTCCACAGTGTGGCACTCTAAAGTCAATCGTCCGGGAGATCCGTCAACTCTGCCGTCCTGGTCTCCCCACGGCCGCTGAACATAATATTGCAGCGCTCGCTCGGAATCGCCGATGGCCGCCATCCAGATGGAGGAATTCAGGAATTTACACGCCGAGTATCGAGAGAATCGCTACTGACACGCCAACCCGAATACAATAGACTACGTATGGCGGCTGAAACACTCGCAACCAGATGCTGCATTGTCGGGGGCGGGCCGGCCGGCATAATGTTGGGTTACCTTTTGGGGCGCGCGGGCGTCGCGGTCACCGTGATCGAGAAGCACAACGACTTCTTCCGCGATTTTCGCGGCGACACGGTACATCCTTCCACACTCGAGTTGATGTATGAACTCGGGCTGCTGGAAGACCTATTGAAAATACCGCATCAGCGTCTGACATCAATCGGCGGCGTATTCGGAGAGTTCGCATTCCAGACCGCGGATTTCCGCCACGTGCCGGCGCATTGCAAATTCGTGGCGTTGATGCCGCAATGGGATTTCTTGGATTTTCTGGCCGCGCGCGCCAGGAGCTTCCGCTCTTTCGAGCTTCGCATGGGCCACGAAGCGATCGGCCTGATCCACGATGGCCGACGGGTTACCGGAGTGGAAGCGCGCACGCCTGGTGGAACCGTGCGGATTCGCGCGGACCTGGTGGTGGGCTGCGATGGCCGCCATGCGACCACGCGAACGGCCGCGCGCGCGGAGGTGATCGAATCCGGAGTGCCCCTTGATGTTCTTTGGTTCCGCGTTAGCCGGGCTACAAACGACCCAGAGCAACTCTTCGGAAACATCAACTACGGCAGGGTGCTGATCCTGATCAACCGCGGCGACTATTTCCAATCCGGACTGCTGATCCGCAAGGGATCATTCGACGAAATTAAGTGCGAGGGCATGGATACGTTCCGGAGCGTCATTCGGCGCATCGCTCCTTATCTTGGCGATCGCGTGGAAGAGTTGCGCGATTGGGAGCAGATCAAGCTGTTATCCGTACAAATTAACCGATTGCGGAGATGGCACTACCCAGGGCTGCTAATGATCGGCGATGCCGCCCATGCCATGTCGCCAGCGGGCGGAGTCGGCATCAACCTCGCGATTCAGGATGCGGTTGCAGCGGCAAATCTCCTGGCCGATCCGTTGCGCGAGGGGCTGGTCACGGAAGCCTTGCTGGCGCGTGTGCAACAGCGGCGGGAGTTTCCCACTCGCGTGACGCAGCTTCTGCAGCAGAATGCACACAAGGGATTCGATTACGTTTTCCAGCGTCCCAATGCCATCCGTGCGCCGTGGCAACTCAAGGCCGCAACGCGTATACCGGGCATCCGGCGCCTGATCGGGCGGCTGGTTGGGATCGGCGTTCGCCCCGAGCACATCCGCGCCACAAGAGTGCAGCCGAGACTTACGGGGGCCTCATTGAAGAGTGTTGCGGTGCGGGCCGGCGTACTAACTGGAATCGCCGTACGTATTGCCAGAGGTCTTGCGGCAACTTCAAAATAGCAACTTCAGCGCAAACTGAATCTGCCGCGCCGGATAGGTGGCGCGGATGGTGCCAAACGAAGACGCTCCGTAGTTAGTATTCGGGATGTCCGAAGTTTGTGTGATTGATGGCGTTAAAAAACTCCGAGCGGAATTGAAGCTTGACAGTCTTCGCGAATACGGAAGCTTCTTATCCGCCGCCAGGTCCCACTGCTCGATGCCGGGCGCGCGAAACGCATTGCGGCCCAGATTGCCGAACGGATCGTTGACAGGCGGTACGGTGAACGTATAACCCGCAAAGTAAGTGTTAATCGATTGCGATGCGCTCTGGCTTGCCGCGCTGCCGGAGACATTGGGGCGCAGAAACGGCTCGCCGCGATAGTCGTTGGAGAGTCCACTGACCGCGTTCGCAGTGGTAGGAGTGTAATAGACATTCAGCGGCGTGCCGGTATGCGCGGTGTTGATGGTATTCAGCTCCCATCCGCCCAGAATGCCATCCAGCACGGGATTCATTTGCGCGCCAAACTTACGTCCCCTGCCGAAGGGAAGCTCATACACAACGCTGGTGACATTGTTGAATTTCACGTCGTAGCTGGAAGGGCCTGCTTCGGCGGCGAGGTTGTGGATATTCTGCGGATTGGCTTCGACATAGCCGGCGTAATATTCCAACGCCTGCTCGGAATCGCCAATGGCCGCCCCCCAGGTGAACGAATTCAGGAAGTACAAGCTCCCGCTTAAGCGATGTTCGAGACGGGCCGAAACCCCGTTGTAATGATTGTTGCCAGCCGGATCGACCCACGTGATGGGTCCGAACGTGGGCACGGGCGCACGCTGCTGATAAGTCAATGTTCCACCCGGCTGATTCGGCGCCGCCTGATTGTAATCGGCGATGATGGGCAGACGCAGTGCTGTGATTTCCGTTGTATGCAGATCTCTATCACCGTGTCCCTGGCGATCTGCCGCTGCACTGCCATGAACCAATTCTGAATCATCGGCCACGGAGAATGCGCGGGGATATAGTCGACGTTTGAGACTAAGCGGATTGAAATTGGCCGGATTCGCAATGCCTGTGGAGAAGCTATTCTGAGTAGTTAGGAAGCTAGCCGGAGGAGGACCGCCCGCCGGCATCGTTTGCGTGAACACGCCGAAGAGCGCCTCCGGCGCGTTAATCCCTTCGATCGCGCTGCCCGACGCGATTGAAAAAATCGTAACTGATGCCATAGCCGCCGCGCAATACCATTTTGGGCATGAAGTTATAGGCGAAGCCAAGCCGCGGACCCCAATCCGAATAATCGGGATTCACCAGCGCCCGATTGGACAAGCTGCCGCCGGTCGCGCGGACCATGCTATCGGTGGCTGGATTGAAATTGGACCAGTTGTTATCGCGATCCACCAGCGGCGTCGCGAACTCATAGCGCAATCCGAGGTTTACGGTGAGCTTGGGAGTGACCCGCCAGTCGTCCTGAACATATAGCCGCGTGGACCTGCTGGCGAAGATTCGAAACGAAATTGTTGCCGAGATTGACGCTGCTGGGCAGGCCGAAAATGAAGTCGGCCAGATTGTAGCTGGTCGAGTCGGATGCGACCGCGCAGCCGGTGGGCTGACCCAATTGTGCGCAGGTAGGCTTACTGAATTGTCCGTTGTAAGTGTCCTGTCCATACAACGGATTCACGTCGAGAACTTCAGTGTGAATTATCGTTAACTCATAACCCAGCTTTAGTGAGTGCCGTCCAGCTATCTTTGAAAAACTCAATTTCGGATCGAACGAGGTGGGATTCTGAAACTGCGGATTGCTGGTCTGCCGTCCCAGGGCCGTGGCGAATCCACTGATGCTTTGCGTATTGAGACCGCCGGTCAGATTAGGGCTGGTCGGCAGACCCTGAAAGCCGCCAAACAAAGATGCCATGCTGGGACCGCCCAGGTAGGGTGGCTGCTTGCCGGCTAGCACATGCGTGAAGCCGAATCGCGCCTCCAGCACCGAAGTCGGCGTCACCGTCCACGTATATCCTGCCGAGGCGTTTTGATCCACAACGTGAATGTACCCGTTGCCATCGCCACCTGAAGGTCCAGTCAGATCCGGCGCGTAATATTGCTGGTCCTTGCGCTGGCTGAAACGCAGAAAGGCCGACATCTTCTCATTAATCTGATCGTTGAGTTTGGCATCGAACTTATCACTGTAATCGCGGACGAGCAGCAGTGCTTCATCGTTATTGGAGCGGCTGGTTCCGCCCGCGTTGGTGGGCGGCAGATTGCCCAGCGCGTAGGCCGCAAACGGATTCAGCTGCGCGAGTGGAATCTGCGTGCCTGCCGGATAGACCTTTTGGGTCAGCGGATCTACTACCGCCACCGGCAGAATTCCTTGCCGGTCCGTGGTTGTGGGGATCGAATCGAAATTCAGATAGCGCTGCAACTGCCGGTAGCCCTCGTAATCGCCAAACCAGAAGAGCTTATTCTTGATGAAGGGTCCGCCGATCACGGCGCCGAATTGATTGCGCTGCAGCGTCGGCTTCAGGAACACGGACGGGCTGAATTGAAAACCAACCGCGTTGAGATCGGTATTGCGCAGAAACTCGTAGGCCGCGCCGTGAAACTGGTTGGTGCCGGATTTCATTACCGCGCTTACCACCGCCCCGCCCACGCGTCCATACTCGGCGCTGTAATTGGTCGTGATCACTTTGAACTCCCCGATGGCGTCCGGCGATGGCTGAACCACCTGCGATGAGTATCCCTGGTTGCTGGTGCCGTACGCGTTGTTATCCACGCCATCCAACAGGAAATTGTTGTAGGTGCTGCGCATGCCGTTCACGTTGAAGGCGCCTTCGCGCGGCGTGCCGCTCGGCGAGAACGAAACCGCCATCGGCGATTTAACGGTGTTGGTGGAGAGCAGCGCCAGGTCGGCATAATTGCGGCCGTTCAGCGGCAGTTCGACAACCTGCTGCGTATTCACTACCTGACCATGCTCGCTCGAATCGGTCTCCATTACGGCGGCGGCCCCGGTTACTTCCACCGACGTCGTGACGGCGCCCACTTGCAGCGCAATGTCCACGCGCTGGCGGGCGTCGACGTCCACGCGGACGTCCGTAGTGGTGAACTTCGAAAAGCCCGGGTGCTCGGCAGCGATGGTGTAACGGCCCACCCTGACGTTGAAAAAATCGTAGTTGCCGTTGTCGTCGGTGGTGGTTTTCGCTTCAATCCCGGTGTCTTGATTGAGCAGCGTGATATCCGCCTTAGCAATCGGCGAGCCCGAAGGGTCATGCACCGTTCCCAACACTTCTGCCGATTCAAACTGGCCGGACATCGCCAGTGGAAAGACGAGACAAAGGACGGGTAGCAGAGCGCGGCGTAGCGATTTCATGTTTCACCTTTCGCGAAGACTGAACCAGATTCTACTCGATTGATGTTGCGATATTATTACGAAACCCGGCAATTTGCAATGCTATCTTCCGGGTCTATACTCTACTCATGCCGTGGCGGATTACTCTGGCGTTATTAATGTTGACTGCGTTTGGTTCCGATTCGTACACAGCCGAAGATCCCCGTATCCTGGTCCACGGGCATCGCGGGGCGCGCGCCCGCCGGCCGGAAAATACGCTGCCGGCTTTCGAGTACGCTATCGCGCAGGGCGTCGATGCGCTCGAGATGGACATGGCGGTGACCAGGGACAACGTAATCGTGATCTCGCACGATCCTATTCTGGAGCCGCCCGTCTGCACGGGGCCGCAAGCTAGCGCAGTGATCCATCGACTCACGCTTGCCGAAGTGCGCCAATGGGATTGCGGCGCCGTGCGGAACCCGCATTTCCCCACGCAGCAAACCATTCCCGGCACGCGAATGCCTACGCTGGATGAAGTGTTCCAACTCGCGCTCGCGCGGCAGCTTCGATTACAACATCGAGACCAAGAGCTTTCCCGATAAGCCCGAATATACGCCGCCGCCCGAGGAGTTCGCGCGCATGGTGCTGCTCAAGATCCGGCAGTACAAGCTGGAGCGGCGGATTATCCTACAATCGTTCGATTTCCGGACGCTGATCGCGATGCGAAAGCTTGCGCCCGAAATCCGGCTTTCGGCCCTGGTGGAAAACGACGCGCGCGATTTTGTAACGATAGCAGCGGCGGCTTCCAAGGCGGAAATCGTCTCGCCGGATTTTCATCTGGTGACCCCGGAGAAAGTGGAAGCGGCTCACCGCGCCGGCGTGCAAGTGGTTCCGTGGACGGCGAACACGCCCGCCGATTGGGACATGCTGATTCAGGCGAAGGTGGATGCGATTATTTCCGACGATCCGGCCGAGCTGATCGCGTATTTGAAGAGCAAAGGTCTGCGCTAAGCAGTGGTGGTGTATCCGCGCCTTAGGACCAGGCAAACTGTCGAAAGTCCGGCCATCTGTCTATCCAGTAACCAGAACACCGATGAGGCGCCTTCCGTACAGGCTGGCATTTTCCTAACATTTATTCCCTTGACACCGGGCAGAGGCGGATATATTCTTCCACTACAAGCTATCGGTTCATTCGAGCGCGGAATGCAGGGCTACCGCGGCTGTTGCACATTTTGTGTGGACTGTTCGCGGCTAGCCCATTGGGAGGTGAGCGGTGAGACTGTCTCGGATATTCGTAGGAATCGTTTCCAGCATGTTGACGCTAGCGTCGACGGCTAATGCGCAATCTGTAACCGGCTCGATCACTGGAACCGTGGTGGATCCGGGCGACGCTGTCGTGGTGGGCGCCAGAGTCGAGTTAACTAATCAAACCACTAAGCAGGTCCGTGAGTTCCTCACGGTGGGGAACGGCACGTTCACGTTTGCGGACCTGGTGCCGGCCGATTACTCTCTGCGAGTGACTCAACCCGGTTTCAAGTCGTACGTGCAAAACGGAATTACGGTCGGCACGCTGGAAAAAGTCGACATTCACAATGTGCGGCTGGAGGTGGGCGATGTGAGCACGTCGGTGGAGGTGCAGGCCGAAGCGGCGCGCGTCGCCACCGATACTTCCGACCACGCCACCGACGTCAACCTGAAACAGATTGAGCAGACGCCGATCCGCGGCCGGAACTGGGAGGGCATCATCAAGGACCTTCCCGGCGTGATCGATATGGGCACCTACGACCAACGCGGATGGAACGGGAATTCGGCCGTAGTCAACGGCGGCCAGATCGGCCAGGTACTGGTAACGTTTGACGGCATGGCGGCGCAGGACAGCGGCGCGCCCGGCATGAGCACATACCAGACGCCGAGCGTGGATGCCATCGGAGAAGTGAAGCTACTGACCGGGAACTACTCGGCTGAATACGGCGCGCGTAATGGCGGTCAGTTGAATGTCACTATTAAGAACGGCACGGCGCAGTTCCACGGCAGCGCGTATTACTATTACCGGCATGAAGAATTCAACGCCAACGAATACTTCAACAATCAGCTTGGCGCGGCAAAACCGAAATACCGGTATGAGTATCCGGGAGGTACAATCGGCGGCCCGCTGATTGTACCGGGGACACGCTTCAACCGCAGCCGTACCAAGCTTTTCTTTTTCTTTTCGGTGGACAAGCTGTGGAACACACAGAATACGTCGCTAAACAAATACACCATGCCGACCGCCCTTGAGCGCCAGGGGAACTTTTCGCAGAGCGTGACCCCAACCGGAACGCCGATTCTGATCCGTGACCCGCTCAGCGGGCAAACCTGCTCCAGCACTAACGCGGCGGGTTGCTTCCCGGGCAATATCGTTCCGGCGAACCGGTTGAGCCCCATCGGCCAAGCCATGTTGAACCTGTTCCCCCTTCCCAACACAGTGGATCCTACGGGGCAGCGGCAGTACAATTTCACCGATGTCTTGAGCAATACGGACCCGCGCCTGGACAAGATTCTGCGGCTGGATTACAACATCTCGTCTAAGGACACCATGTTCGTGCGGCTGCTGCAGGATTATCAGGCGCAGTCCGGCTTTGGAGCGATCCTGGGCGCGGCCGGCGATGGCTGGGGACAGTTCCCGCACAGCTATTTCATTCCTTCGGCGGGCTTTGCAACCACTTATGTCCACACCTTCACTGCGACTCTCGTGAATGAGGCGACGGTTGGGCAAAATCGCGCTCACCAACAGAATCAGCCCACCAATCAGGCAGCTTATAACGCCAGCTTGCTGCCACTAACTGTCAATGGGACGACTTACACTCTGCCGAGCATTTTTGGTAACTCAGTCAACACTCTGAATCTGCTGCCGAATATCAATTTCGGCTTGCCATCCGGGTTTACCGCCCAATCGGCTCCCACCGGCATTCCGAATCTTCCTTCGTTTGGCTTCGACAGCCGCTGGCCGTTCGACGGCACGGATAATCTGGCGACGTTCACCGACAACATCACCTGGATCAAGGGAAGCCACCGGTTCAAAGCGGGATTCTATTTCGAGCACGACGCCCGGAACGTGAGCGTTTACTCAGTCTATAACACGGCGGGCACGTACTATTTCGGATCGGACCTGGGAAACCCGGTGGATACAGGCGACCCGTTCTCCAACGCACTCACCGGGAACCTCTATGGCTATGGACAAGACAACCTGAAGCAGCAAAACCGCGCGCGCTATAAGCAAACGGAATTCTATTTACAAGACGCATGGAAGGTAGGCCGCCGGCTTACGTTAGATCTGGGCATGCGCTTCCAGAGATTGGGCGCGCTCTATGAAGCTCCCGGCCGGACCCTGGGGGTCTTCCTAGGCTCCAGTTACAGCGCCAGCCAACAGGGGCAGCTTCTCTTTCCATATTGCTCGGTCGCGGTCGCGGCGGCCGCCAGTTGCCCGGTGGCGGATAAGGAATCCATCAACCCTATGACGGGCGCGACGTATTCCTATTCGCGGCAAGGCACCTTCTCGCCGGGAAGCTACACGAGCACGCCGTTCTCCGGAATCGTTCAACAGCCTTCGGGATCGGCGCCCTACTTCCAAACGCCGTCACTGCAACTGGCGCCGCGCGTCGGTTTTGCCTACGACCTTTTCGGCGACGGCAAGACAGCCGTGCGCGGCGGATTCGGCATCTATTACGGGCGCGCGTTCGGGGTTGACACGCTCGGCGCGACCGGCGCCGGTATCGGGCCGCTGGCGACGCCGCCGCACTTTCTGGCGCCGATCGTTCTCAACACCACGATCTCGGGCCTGTCGGACGCGCCACTGGTATTCACGCCGCAAACCACCGTAGGCGGCCCTCTGAGTATCCGCCGCCGCAGACGCTGGACTGGACCTTCGGAGTCCAGCGCGATCTGGGCGGCGGTTTCGTCTTGGACGTCGCCTACGTGGGGAACGTGGGACATCACCAATTCAATCAGGGCGCGATCGATCTCAATGCGGTCCAGCCCTTAACCGATTGGACGCCCACCGCCAATAACGGGCAGCCTGGACCAGTGGCTAAATTCCTGGATCCGACCAGCGCCAATGGTGGAACCGGTGGTTTCTACTCAAGCAATCTGATTCGCGCGCTCGCCGCGCCTTATCCCGGATGGGGCGCCATTCAAATGTACACATCCAACGGCGAATCGCATTACGAAGCCTTGCAGGCGCAGTTCAATAAGCGCGTCGGCAGAAACTTCCACTTCGGCAGCAATTATACCTGGTCGAAAACGCTGGCGTATTCGCGCGATCAGTTTGTGTCGGATAAATTGCTGGAAAACATCGCTAGCGGTACACGGCCGCATGCCGCTAATATCAATTTCGGGTATGCGATTCCAAGGGGCTCGTCTTTGTGGAAGAACAAATTCACGGAGATCGCGACCGACGGGTGGAACATCGAAGGGATTATGACGTATTATTTCGGAACCCCGATGACCATCAGTTGCGGCGCGGCCAGCGCGCCCATCGGATACTGGACCGGAACGCCTAGCACGGGCGGATTGCCGTTCCGCTGCGAGCAGACCGGAAACCTGTGGCTGCCCTCCGGCGCTACACCGGGCTCGGTTGGATCCACCGCTTCGTCGAGCCTGTGGTACAACTTTAATCCGGCGAGCTTCTCGCTGCCGCCGGTCAATTCGCTCGGCATCGGCAACACGCCGCCCACGCTGACGTACGGGCCTGGCGTGGAGAACGTCGACCTGAGCGTGTTCAAGCAGTTCCGCTTATGGGAGGGCAAGAATCTGGAACTGCGTTTCCAGGCGTTCAACGCTTTGAACCATTTCAATCCCAATAATCCGAGCACCTCGCTCACCCTTAATTACGCGACCGGCGCCAATACCAATTCGGCTTTCGGTACAATTACCAGCGCAGCCCTTCCGGCGCGTCATGGAGTGGTTTCGGTTCGATTCACGTTTTAGGACGCCAGGTAGATGTGTTGCGGGGCAGGCGCTTTTGCCTGCCAACTCCAGTTGGGATGAAAATAAGACTATGACACTCGGGATGAGAGCAAGATTGAGCCTGACGGCCATTTCCCTCGGCGGTTTTCTGGCTTGGGGCGGCGCGGACTGGTTGACCGATGGCGGTAATCCGCAGAGAACCGCATGGCAAAAGGACGAGAAGATTCTCACTCCGGAGAACGTCAAGAACATGAAGCTGCTCTGGAAGCTTCATCTCGATAACGAGCCGCGGCAGATGCACTCCCTGTTCCCGCCGCTGATTGTGGAGCGCGTGAATACGCCCGAGGGCGTGAAGCAGATCGCCATCGACGCGGGCGTATCGGATAACATCTACGCAATCGACGTCGAGAAGGGCGAACTGCTCTGGAAAAAGCACTTCGTCAGCACGTGGACGCCGCCGGCCAATGGAGGCAGGGGCGGCGGCATTCTCTGCCCGGGCGGTATCACGGCGACGCCCGTCATCGGGCCGGCGGGCGCGCCGGGAAAGTACACTATCTACGCCGCGTCTTGGGACGGCATGCTGCACCAATTGAATGTGGCCGACGGTGAAGATGTCGCGCCGCCCTCCAAATTCATGCCGCCGAACGGCAAGCCCTACGCTTTGAACCTTTGGAACAACGTCATCTACACGCACACGGCCCAGGGCTGCGGCGGGAATCCGAACGTCGTCTATGCGTACGATTTGGCGACGAAAAAAGTAGGCACATGGGGACCCTCGGGCGGCGGTATGTGGGGCCGCGAAGGCCCGGCTATCAGCGCCGACGGAACCATGTATACGGGAACCGGCGATGGCCGATGGGACCCGGAAGACGGAATCTACGGCAACGGCATCATCGGCATCAAGCAGAATCCCGAAACTAAGGCGCTCGAACTGGTGGATTATTACGGTCCAACCAACGCCGAGTGGCTGGTGAAGCGCGACCTGGATATGCAAGTCACGCCGGTGATTTTCAATTACAAAGGGCACGAGCTGATGGCGGACGCGGGAAAAGAATGCCGCATGTACCTGATGGATACCAAATCGATCGGCGGCGACGATCACCGCACGCCGCTGTATCGGGGTCCGCTGCTCTGCAACGAGGATGTCAACTTCGCATCCGCCGGCATCTGGGGTTCGCTCGCCAGTTGGGAGGATTCCAAAGGCGTCCGCTGGGTGCTGACTCCTATCTGGGGACCGAAACACTCGGCCTTCAAGGCGCCCATAGAATATGGCCCGGTGAAGAACGGTGCGATTGTCGCATTCAAGGTGGAAGAGAAGAATGGAAAGTGGCAATTGACACCGGCCTGGGTCTCGCGCGACATGAACCGCGCGGAACCGCCCGTGATCGCCAACGGCGTCGTATACGCGTACGGCAACGGCGAAGATACGGATCAAGCCTACCCCGATGTGGGCCTGGCCGACGATGCCAGCCGCCGCATTCCAGGATCGACTCACGCGGTTCTTTATGCGCTCGATGCGCAGACCGGGAAAGAGTTGTGGTTGAGCGGCGATCAGATCTCGTCATGGAATCACTGGAGCGGTCTTTCGATTGCAAACGGGCGGGTCTACATCGCTACCTTCGATAGCAATCTGTATTGTTTCGGGCTCAAAAAATAGGATGCGTGGGATTTCACATTTGCCGCTCGCGTGTCTTCTGTTTCTGCCCTGGTCCGCTAGGGCGCAGACAGGTGACGCGGCCGAGAACATTCAGCGGCTTGAAAAATTAGTGGCTAGCCAGAAGCATCTCCTGACAGATTGGGCGGGCCTCACTCGGTACGGCAGCGAGAATGCCGAGCTTCCGCGCCTCCATTCGGGCGAAAATCGCGTGGTATTTCTGGGCGACCAGATCACCGAGCAGTGGGGCGCGGACCAGGGTGGATTCTTCCCCGGCAAGCCCTATTTGAACCGCGGCATCAAAGGCCAGACGACGCCGCAGATGCTAGTACGATTTCGGCAGGATGTGATATCGCTCAAGCCCAAGGGCGTGGTGATCCTGGCGGGCACGAACGATCTGGCCGGTTATACAGGCCCGTCCACCGAAGGTATGATGGCGGAGAACTTCATGTCGATGGTGGAATTGGCCAAGGTAAACGGTATCCGCGTGGTGCTGGCTTCGGTGACGCCGGTCTGCGACTGTTTCAAGAATCAAACAGCGCTGCGGCCGCAAGGAAAAATCATCGGCTTGAACGGCTGGATCAAAGATTATGCGGCGCGCAGCGGCTCGGTCTATCTGGACTATTACGCGGCGCTGGCGGACGGCCGCAACTTCAAAAAAGATCTGACGAGCGATGGTTTGCTGCCCAATGCGGCCGGCTACGCGGTAATGGCTCAACTGGCGGAGAAAGCCATCGCCGAGGCGCTGGCAGCAAAATGAACTGGAAGGGAATCATAACGATGCGAAGACTCACCGCTTGCGCCCTGCCGATTGCGTGCGCACTGGGCGGGGCCGCCGCGGCGCGAGCGCAGGGCCGCGGCTCTTCCGATTGGATGACGGCGGGAGGCGACGCGCAGCGTTCTTCGTGGGTGCGCACGGACCCCAAGATTTCAGCGAAGAGCGTACCCGACTTTCAACTTGCATGGAAAGTCAAGCTGAAGAGCGAGCCGTCGGTAGCTGCCACGCTAGATCGTTATATCGGATACCGCGGATTCCGCTCGCTGGCGCTGGTGGGCAGCAGATCGGGCGACGTCACCGCGTTCGATACCGACCTGGGGCGGATCGAATGGACGAAAAATCTTTCCGCAGGTGCAAGCGCGCGGGATGTCTCGGGGTCCTGCGGCGGTATGACCGCAAATGTCGCGCGCTCTACCGGCGCCGCATTCCCGGCAACTCCCGGTGGGCGGGGCGGAGGCGGTGGGCGCGGCAGCGCGGCCAAAAGCGCGGTAGGAGAGCCGGGCGAAGGAGCCGTCACCATCGCTGAAATGGCGGCGCGCGCGGCCGCCGCGGCAAATGCGCAGGCCGGCGGACGGGGTCCGGCGGCAGGGGGCAGAGGGCCAGCAGCGGCAGGTCGCGGTCCGGCGCCGCTGGGTACAATCCCTTCGCCGCTCGCGTGTCGTACGTCTATGCGATTTCACCCGATGGAATGTTGCATTCGCTGTACCTTTCCAACGGCGAGGAACCAAATCCGCCGGTAGCCTTCCTCCCCGCAAATGTCAATGCGCACGGCTTCATCGTAATCGATAACGTCGCCTATGCGGCCACTTCCGGAAGCTGCGGCGGCGCGCCCAACGGGGTGTGGGCGCTCGACCTTACATCCAAGGAAGTCGCCCATTGGACGCCGGCGGCGGGCGACATTGCCGGATCGGAAGGGCCCGCATTTGGTCCGGACGGCACAGTCTACGCCGCCACTACCGCCGGAGACCTGGTAGCGCTGGAACCCAAAACCTTGCAGGCGAAGGCCACTTATCAATCCGGCGGCCAGGCGTTTGTTTCGTCGCCGGTGATTTTCGAATATAAGATGAGCCCCATGATCGCCGCGGCCACCGCCGATGGCCATTTGCACCTCGTCGACGCGGCCTCGCTAACCGGCGCCGCATATCCCGCGATCGTTTCCGGCGCATCGGCAAGCTGGCAGGACGCCGCCGGCGTGCGCTGGCTCGCTGCGCCGTCCAGGAACTCCATCGCGGCGTGGAAAGTCGTCGATCGGGGCGGCGCGCCGGTTCTCGAAGCCGGCTGGACATCGCGCGAAATAGCCTCGCCGCTGGCGCCGATCATAGTGAACGGGGTTGTGTTTGCGGTCGCGAGTTCCTCTCCGGCGGTACTTTATGCGCTCGATGGAGCGACGGGCAAGCAGTTGTGGAACAGCGGCAAGACTGTATCGGCGGCGGTTCGCAACGGCGGTCTTTCTTCGAGCGGCAGTCAGATATATTTAGGAGCCGGCGATGGCACGTTTTATGCCTTTGGTTTCCCGATCGAACATTAAGGCGCTGGTGGCTTTCGGGTGCCTCGCCGTAGGCGCATGGGCGCAACTGCCCGACGGACCCGGCAAAGCGGAAACCGAAAGGCTGTGCAGCCAGTGTCACGATCTGGCGCGCTCCATTTCCCTGCGCCAGGATCGCGCGGGATGGGAGGCCACGGTAGATAAGATGGTCTCACTCGGCGCGAAGGCCACTGACAAAGAGACTGCCGCCGTAATCGATTATCTCGCGGCCAACTTTGCGGCTGAAGAAGTGCCTCGGATCAACGTCAACAAGGCCCGCGCGATCGATCTGGAAAGCGGGCTGACTCTCCGGCGATCGGAAGCCGCGGCCATCATTGAATACCGTACGAAACACGGCCCCTTTCATTCGCTTGAAGACTTGAAAAAGGTTCCGGGTATCGACGCCGCTAAGATCGAAGCAAAGAAGGATCGCCTGATGTTTGAGGAGAAGCCATGAAACCGTTTAAGACTGTCCTAATGACATTAGCAGTCACAATTCCGATTCTTACCTGGGCGCAGCAGGCGGGGCGGCCTCCGGCGCCTGCCGGCGCAGGCCGCGGTGGCGGCGGTGGCGGATTCACGCAACCCGAGCCTATCGATTTCGAAGACCACACTGGGTGGAAATCGATGTTCGATGGTCAAACGCTGAACGGTTGGGACGGTAATAAGGATATCTGGCGGATCGAAAACGGGACGATTACCGCCGAGTCGACGTGCGAAAAACCGGTTGGCACGACGTACATCATCTGGCAGGGCGGCCAGCCTGGCGACTTTGAGCTGAAAGCCGAAATCCGCGGCGAGGGCGCGGGGATCAACAGCGGCATTCAATACCGCAGCTTCATTCAGCCGGCGCCGCAAGGCAGAGGCGCCGCCGGACGCGGTGGAGCTGGAGGAGCGGGCGGCCGCGGAACTCCGCCGCCCTGTCCGAGTGGCCAACCGCGCGGCACGCCCGACGCCATCGGTAACGCCAAATGGAACCTCGGCGGACCGCAGTCCGACTTTGACGGGACCAATCACTATACCGGGCAGTATTATGAAGGCGGGACGAATCGCGGCATCGTTGCCTGGCGCGGTCAGATGGTTCGCACCGAAGAGGGGAAAAAGCCGCGACTGCTAGCCATGCTGGGCGACCCCGACGCATTGGGCGGTTACGTCAAAATCGACAACTGGAACCAGATTCACATCGTCGCGCACGGCAACGAGATGATCCACATCATGAACGGGCACGTGATGGCGATCCTGATCGACGACGATCCGACCAAGTTTCGCAAAAACGGGTACATCGGCCTTCAGATCGAAGGAACGGGCAAGGTGAGTTTCCGGAATCTCTGGATTAAGACGCAATAGCCCGCGGCGTTAAATTCGCCTTCCGGGCAGTCGCCGCTCCGCCCGATCAGAACTCGTCGT
Source organism: Bryobacterales bacterium (assembly GCA_963723015.1). Taxonomy (GTDB): domain Bacteria; phylum Acidobacteriota; class Terriglobia; order Bryobacterales; family Bryobacteraceae; genus PALSA-243. The sequence goes on along the minus strand of CAVRPF010000023.1, from coordinate 21,082 downwards.
CCTGGGCTTTGACTTTCTTGTTTTTCTTCCTCAGCACGAGGACTGCGATCACAATGGCCAGCAGTATGACGGCGATAATCTTAACGGTTGTCTCGGGCGACATTGCGCTCTCCTAGGGCGAAACAGGAAGTATAAACAATTCGAGCGCTTTCCGCCAGTTGAAGCAACGTGGGCACTTGCGACCGGCACTCGGCCAGCACGGATTCCTGAGACGTCGCGGTGGTTCGAGTCCTATACGCCCGAACTAAGCGGACGGCAGACGGCCGGCTGCCAAGGCACTCATCCCGCAGTACGCGACGGCAGCGGCGACTAGGAATGCCGGACTGACTTGATACGCCGCTAAACCCAGGCCAAACCCCAGGACCGTCTGCATAACTCGTGAGCTTTCGGCAGGAATGCGTAATACTGCGATTGTACGAGCAACGTCAGTACAAACCGCCTTGGCGGAGCATCTCCTCAAACTGCGTTCTCGTCCGCCCACCGATTGTTTGTGCAACCAGTGCACCGGCACGATTAAATACGAGAGTTCGCGGAATGGCCTCGACATGTAAATCCTCGGTGATCTTTCGGCCCGCATCGAACAGGAGGGGGTACAGTATTCTGTGCGCCGCTACGAAGCGACGCATTGTCGTGGGATCATCATCGGAAATGGCGAGTATCACCAGCCCCTGGTCTCGAAACCGCCGGTATAGCGTGTTCAGGGCAGGGATTTCTTGAGTGCACGGCGGGCACCCCGTGTCCCAGAAGTTGATCAGCACGACGTTGCCGCGCAGCTCTTTGAGTGCCCAACGCTTTCCTTGCAGGTCCGCGAGCGCGAAATCGGCTTGCCGGATGTCGCGATCTTCGGCATCCAATGTGGCCAGAGCAGTCGCCATATACGGATCAATGAGCGAAACTCGAAGGTGTTCGTAACGAACCAGACGCGCCAATTCCAGATACGATAGTGCTGCGTACTGTCCCGGACACGCTCTGAGGGCGTCCGCGAGCGTGGTCGCTATTTCCTGTAACGTGTCGCGATCCGACCCGTCGGCAGCATCCGCAAGCTCAGTAGCGAGAACCACCTTGACTCCGTCGGAAGCGGACGGCAGCGCCCGGATCGTGAGAGCGACCTGCCTGATCGCGCGAATCCGCTTGCTTCCACTGAGCTTATTGAGGTCGGGCATTTGAAAGTCGATGGCGCGAATCTGTCCCTGCGAATAAACCGGCGCAACGGATAAGAGCAATACCACGCTAAAACCGCACATTCTAAGGGCATCCAGGATTTCAAAGATTGCCTTTCGACAGCGAATGTGTGAGTCAATCATGCCTTCAAAGGTATCACGCAACTCACAGAGCGATCTTGGCAGGAATGCGGTCCGGTGCAAACGTGCGCGGAGAGTCCTGGAGAAGACCTTAGCCAGTTCCGTTCTGGCCAAAAACGTAGGACGATTTTACCCGGTTCAGAGGCGTTTTCTGGGCATTCCGGAATGTTACCTGACCGCGGCCGGAGTCGATAGTTTCCGGCCAGTCCGGAGACCATGATATTACGCCGCAGCGGGAGTTTGCATGCGCGCCAGCGTCTCGCCGTAGTTCCACGGCATCCAGTCTGCCGGCGCGTGTTTCACCTCCGCTGAGTGCCGCTGCAGTTCGGTCAGATACCGGAACGGGTTCACGCCATTGAGTTCGCAGGTATGGATAAGGCTCATGAACAGATCGCCCACCATGGCTCCGTTCGGGCGTCTTGTAGAACATGGCGTTCTTGCGGTTCAGAATGGCCTTCTTCAAAGCACGTTCGCACAAGTTGTTATCGAGCGGCGCGCCCTTTTCTCGGAGAAACAACGTCAGCGGCTGCCAGTGGTTCAGCAGATAGGAGATTGCCTTGCCCAGCCCTGAGTTCGGTTCCGTCTTGGCCTCGGCCAGTTGCTCCTCGAGCCAGCCGTGCAACTGATCCATCAGCGGTCCGCTGTACTGCTGATGGAACCGCAGCCGCGCCTCGGCATCGAGACCCTGCTCGCGCGCCATGGCATCGTTGCCGTAGACCATGCCGAGCGATTCCAGCACATACCCGCACTCTTCCGGAAAATTCGCCGCGACATCTACAAACTGCCGCCTTCCGTGCGCGATGCAGTTCGCCAGCAGGGTCTTGCACTCCGTTGGTCAGCTTGGGCGTGTTTCGAGACAGGGCATCGCACATCTGGATGGGCAACTCGATCTGCTCGGCGCGATGCTTCAACACATCGGCGAGGTTCTCGCCGGCATGCTGCCGCCCGGTGAAGAACAGTGCGATCTTGCGATTCTTGCCACAGCGATACGATGCCGCTGGTGAAGATGCCCGTGCGCTTGTCTGACGGTTCGCGCGCCAACTGCAGGATGCGCATGCCGGTGTCGTCGTTGTGCAGCACCTCGCCTTGCGCCGCCTGCCAGATCAGTTGGTCGAAGGCCGGCTTCAGCAACTGCCGCCCCTTGTTCCACCAGTTCCCACTGCGTGGCCGCCGGCAACGGAATCCCCATTTGCGCTTCCATCCGTTCGAGCCGTGTGAATGGCACGCCAGTGCCGTACTTGAGCTGCGCGATCATCGCGATGGCTGTGGCGTCGTACTTGTCCGGACCGATGCCTTCCGGCTCTTCCGCCGTGAACACCTGTCCGCAGGCGTTGCAGCGCAACCGCTCCATCTCATACACGGTTGCTTCCACCGGCGCTTGTCCCACCACCCGCACCAGCGTCTTCGGTTGCCGCTGCGTGTACACTCGGCCTCGTGCGCACTCCGGGCAGGCATCGCCACCAGCGAGCTTCGCCTGGATGACGACCTTTCGCGCTCCCGTGTACGAGCCGGCGCCGTTGCGTCCATGTCCCTTGCTTGCGGGATGACTCGCCGTGATCCGCCGATCGCGCGTCAGCGTTGTCGCCAAGCTTCGGTTGCTCGCACCACGGTTCGGGTCTTCTCCGTCGTCCGAGTTGGCCTGAGCCGCTCATCCAGCACATCGAGCGCGACCTTCAGTTTCAGATAATCCGCTTCACCGATCGGCTCGTTGCCGCGCTCTGTCCAGCGCCCGGCGCAGTTCCGCCATGTCGATCTCGACTGGCTGGCGGGACGGCTTCATCGACTTATTGGCTCAGTAACTCACGGAACCTGCGCGTCAAAGGCAATCCGAAGACTTCCTTGATGGAACGGTTCTGGCGATGAGTGAGATCGTCCTTGCCGCGCCCCGTAGTGCGCCCCAGCAGAATCCAGTTGGCTGCGCGGTAACAGGTTCCGCGAAAGCGCTCCGGATCAATGAAGGTCTCGGCGAACCAGATCGGGTGCCCATACATGCGCTCCCAATCGCGCGACAGCGTGGCGGTCACGCGGCTGAGAATGTGCGAGGCCAGATGCGGCGCCCGGATCCACGGCAGGATCAGAAAGCGCGTGTTGTACGCGATAAACCGGATGTTGCGCTTGCGGGCTTGCTGGCTCCAGCCGATGAAGCGATCCCGGCTGCCCAGATGCCGCGGCGCCGAACTCCATGCCATGCAGGCGACCGGCCTTCCGTGCGACCACGCCAGATACTTCAGATGCTCGCCCACCGGCTGCTCATAGCCCAGATAGTGGTGATGCTCGATGAGACTGTTGAACAGCGGTTCATCGCCGGTGCGGCGGACCTGCTGCACTTCCACCGGCCGCAACTCGCTGCACGTGCGCGATCACCGGCGTCGTGTCGATCAGCACCGGCGCAGGCCGCTCGCGTTCGACCAACGGATTGCGCGCAACAAAGCGGACCTCGGCGGAAGTTCGATCTCGCCGGCCCGGTGCAGCATGAGCAGCAGGCCGCGGCAGACCATATCGCGCAAGGCTCCGTTGGCCTGCCTCCATTCCCATGCTTCACAGACTTTGGCCGATAGCTTTCTTCGGCTCAGACCTGGGTTGTTCCGCAATGAGCTGGCGCAGGAAGACGATGTCTTCCGCGGTGATGACTCGCCCCCGATACTTCCATTCCACCTGCTCGCAGCCGGCAACCCCGACGCCGAAGCCCCTCCCGAATGGCGCCGCGTCAGCGCATAGGCGTCGAACATAAATTCTGCTTGCGTTCCGGAATTTTCTCTGGCAGACTATCCACGTATGCCGAGTGTAAAGCGGATTCTGCCGCATGTGTAAACTTAACTACGCCGCAATACGTCAGCCATACGTCTTTTAATGTATGCGGATTTATGCAGTGTCTAACGCCAACCAAGATAGTACAAATATTTGCATGCCATCGGTTATTGCGGCATAATTTAATGCGCATAGCAAAGGAGGCGATACCTACGAAAATCAGAGCTAAAACCGGCAAGGTGAAGGCGCTACTCGAAGAGGGCACTTTGAATCCAAGCCCCGCGAAAGTGCACGATCCGAAGTTTCAGGAAAATGAGTTCTTCGACCCGCGCGACCTCGTCCAGGTCAAGTATGAGATGCTCCGCCGGGTTTCCATCGAGAAAACGTCGGTGACCGAAGCCACGGAGCGAATACGGCGTGTCGAGGCCGACCTACTACCAGACCAAGGCCAACTTCGACAAGGGCGGCCTCGCTGGATTGGTACCCCGAAAGCGCGGTCCACGCGGTCCCCATAAGCTGCAGGGCGAGGCGCTGGCGTTCGTCCAACAGCAACTCGTTGCGGGCGAGCCCGTGCGAGCACGCGAACTGGCAAAGCTAGTCCGGCAGAAATTCGACCTGGCGATACACCCAAGGACGATCGAGCGATCGGTCGCTGGAAAAAAAACTCCGCGATGACGAACGCAGAGGGACAATTCGGTCGAACCCGTCCATCGCTGTTACCGCAATACGAAACTCTGCGCGCGGCCGCCCTCGGCAATGCGTTGCCGCCCGAGGCCCGCGCCGGGCTCATGCTCTTTCTTCAGGCGGGGCATGTGGGGATGGGCGCGGGCGGTGACCGCCATCCGTACGTTCGAGCGGCCAGCCGGCTCGCGACCATCGAACTGGAAGGCGCCGGAGGAACACAGAACCGTAATTCATCTCTTTGCAGCCATGGCGATCCGAACCGCTATTTCACGGAGCAACCCCATGAATGAATCTCTTAAAGTTCAGCCTCACCATCTTCGAGCGAGGCGCGTATCTGTATATCCGGCAGTCCTCTATGCGGCAGGTCATCGAGAACGTCGAGAGCACGAAACGTCAATACGCGCTACGCAGTCGCGCCGTCAGCACTCGGCTGGCGCGACGATCAGATTATCGTCATCGACAACGATCAGGGCGAGTCGGGCGCATCGGCAGCGTGGCGCGAAGGCTTTCAGCGCCTGGTCACCGATGTCGGCATGGGACACGCTGGCATCGTCATGGGGCTCGAGGTCTCGCGCCTGGCCAGGAACAACGCCGACTGGCATCGTCTGCTGGAGATCTGCGCGCTCGCCGACACACTGATCCTCGACGAGGATGGCGTCTACGATCCAGCGAGCTTCAACGACCGGCTGCTGCTCGGCCTCAAAGGAGCCATGAGCGAAGCCGAACTTCACGTCCTCAAAGCCCGGTTGCGTGGCGGGATCATCAACAAGGCGCGACGCGGCGAGTATCGTTGTCCTCTGCCCACGGGCTTGGTCTACGACGAAGCCGGCAATGTCGTGCTCGACCCCGACGCACAAATCCGGGAAGCGATTGCCTACTTCTTCGAAACCTTCTCGCGCGTCGGTTCGGCAAGCCAGACGGTGAAGGTGTTTCGGAACGAGGGCCTTGTTTTTCCATCTCGCCTCCGCTGGCGAGGCGACCGTCTTCCGGCCGCTGACCGCATCGACGGCGATGCGCACGCTGAACAATCCGCGATATGCGGGCGCCTACGCGTATGGACGCCGGCAATATCGGCGGGCCGGCAACGGCAAGAAGACGATCCAGAGAAAGCGCGAGGACAGCGATTGGCTGGCCTGCATTCCGAATGCCCATCCCGGCTACATCAGTTGGGAGCGATTTCAGGAGAACCTCAGAGATCCTTGAATCAACGGCCGCGGCTACGAATGTGGCGCGCGCGTCGCCGCCGCGAGAAGGAGCGGCGCTGCTGCAGGGACGCGCGGTCTGCGGTCGGTGCGGAAGGCACTTCCGCGTTCGATATGTCGCGCGGCGTGGAAAGCAGGAAGCCTGGTATGTCTGCGATCGTGGGCACACTGCTCGTGGCGAGCCGAACTGCCAGTCGATCGCGGGCGCACCCATCGACCGAGCTATCGGAGCGCTCGTGACCGAGGAAATGACGCCTGCGGCTGTCGAACTGGCCCTCGAAATCAGACGCGAGATCGAGGCTCGATACGAAGAGGCCGATCAGCTACGCTGCCGCGCTGTCGAGCGCGCTCAGATCGAAGCGGATCTCGCACAGCGCCGATTCATGCTGGTCGATCCGGGCAACCGTCTCGTTGCCGACACCCTGGAGCGGGAATGGAACGACAAGCTACGGGCTCTGGCCGAGGCACGAGAGGAACGAGAGCGGGCGCGACAGCGGGACCATGTCGTCCTCGATGATGCGATCCGCCAGCGGTTGGCTGCTATGACGACGGATTTCCGCAAGCTCTGGGATGATCCGGGCACGGCGAACCGCGAACGCAAACGACTCCTCGCCTACATCATCGAAGACGCAACGCTGATCAAGATCCCGGCCGAAGGGATTACCAAGATCCACGTTCGATTTAAGGGCGGCAAGACCGAGACGCTCACGACGCAGAACCCCAAAGTCATCTTCGCAGCAGATCAAGACGCAGCCAGAGATCGTGGAACTGGTCGACCAACTACTCGATCGACCATGTTTACTCCGAAATCGCCGCCATACTCAATCGAGCGAGGGTTTCGCCCGGGCGCATCCGCGCGACCAGGCCGGGCGGCTGACCGCTTTTCGGCCAAGCACGTAGCCTATCTCATGCACACCTATGGCCTTCGTTCGCGCTATGATCGGCTTCGCCAGCGAGGAATGCTGAACAGGAAAGAGATGGCCGATCGCCTGGGCATTCACGAGCAGACGGTTGACCGGTGGGCGAAATATGGAATCATCAAAGCGCACTTCTATAACGACCACGGATGGCAACTCTACGAGCTTCCGGGCGCCGAACATCCCGGCGAAACATTGCAGCCGATGGGATCGGTTGGTGGATCGAGCAGCAGGTGTGCAGCCAGTCTCTCAACGTGCTGGGCTGGAACCGAAAGAGGTGTAGTGTGAAGACGGTTAGTTCGTCGCCAGCCAAAACCCTTGGCCGTCGTAGGCTAACAGCTTGATGGCTGTGCCGCGGCGGCTGCGAAAGATGAACAGGCAGCCGGAAAACGGATCGGCTGCGAGTTTCTCCCGGCACAGCTGTGCCAGGAGTCGATGCCTTTCCTTGCATCGATGGCCTCGACCGCGACCAGGATGCGCATCTGCGGCGTGATCTGAATCAAGCGCCCGGCTCCCACAGCGCACGACTCAGACCTGCCAGGTCAGGCGCGGTAGAGCCCTTCCATTCGATGCGCATGCGACCGCGTGGCCCTTCCACTTCGATGGTGCACTCACAGGAATGCGCCGCCGACGATGAGATCAGTTCCACGAACGCCGGTTGCGCGGCTGATATCGGCCTCTCCGCCGAAGCCGCGCCCGCCGTGCGCCGCTTGAGCGTGGTGTAGTCCAGTCGGAGGGCCTGAGCCGTGCGGAAGACTCCATGCTGACGAGCCAACTCCGATGCCAACCCCCACAGTGGTTCGGGAATCGGCCTGCGACCAGTATGGGAGTTCCGCCACTGTTCAAAGCGCTCCTGTGCTTCTTTTAGCCCCACCGGTATCTCGTACTTCGCGCGCCTGCTCATCGTCGGTCCTCCTCCGCCAGTTCTGGCGTTCCCGACGTTAGCAATTATTGGGAGGCGACTTCACGCACTCTTTGCCGAAGGCTCACGCATAACTCCAACCATCACTCGCCCGCCGATGAAGCGCCATCGGTATTGCGGGTTCCGCCGGCGGACAGACGAATAGCGGCCGATCGCCAGAGCGGCCAATCCCGAGGTCAGACCAGCGCTTAGGCTCAGTGGCGCAACGAGAATGATAAGAATCGACAGATAGGCGACATCTTTCGCCAGAAGAATCTGCCAAAGCGGAAGGGGTAGTAACCGGTAACGCGTGAACGCGGATCCGGAGTCGAGCCCAAATAGGCATTGCGCGTATGTACTCAAAGCTAGTGCCACCAGCAGCGCGAAGATAGGGTAGGCCGCCGGATCGGGTGCATGAAAAAAGAAGCGGTAGGCGCAGCCGGCGATGGCGAGCAGCAATGCCACATACGTATCCAGCAGGGTGAGCATCTGGCGGATAGCGCCGGCGATCAGCGGGCCGAGTCTGCCTGGGAACCGAAGGCGCACAGCAGCATTCCACCGCGGCGAACCGGCTAGAGCGATAGATGCTTGCATACCAATCGCGAGCGCCACGAAGGCCAGAGCCAGCGAGCGCGCCGTCCTTAGCAGCAGAATCAATGTGATCCAAAACACCGGGCTGAACATCACGCTCGCGAGGCGCAAAGCGATGCGCTGCGAGGAAGCAAGTGGCCACAAGCCGAGGCGCGCGGGCGGAATCCTGGTCAGCGGATCGGACGACAGGGGAAACAACAGCAGAAACCCCACCAGCAGCAGGAACGGATAGGCGCTGCGCGGAGCGAGCCCATAGAGGACGTTGCTATAAGTCAGGAACAGGACGAACAGAAAGAAATTATTGAGCTTAAGCGCCGCGAATGAGCCCAAGTCGCGGCGCATGACCCGGCCGATCGCCCGCAGAATAGCTGCGCCAGCGCCCATTACCTGAGCATCGCCGGCTGCGTGAAGGCGCCGTTGCCGGCCGAATCCCATGCGGCGAAGCGCACCCATTTCTTGCCCGCCGGGTCGAAGGGAAATGCGAACTGGTGGGCGCCAAAGGGCGCGAGATCGGTAGCCGAGATAATCTGCCGGCCAGTCTTTTCGCCATCGCCCCATACCAGTTCGACGAACTCCAGCGGAAAGGTCCACTCCACGTCGAACATCAACGCGCCCGACCTTCCAGCGGATGCAGAGCCTTGACTGCGAATCAGCACCTCGCCGCTGGTGACAAAAAAGTTGCCGTCGTGCAGAGCCTTCAGTACCGGCGTCCAATCTTCGTCGAAGCGCGGCAGTTTGTCGAGCTTGACATAGTTGACCTGTAACTCGGGATAAGTCTCGTCGTCCGGATACTTAGTGTATGTGTCGCCCTCGGCGATAAGATACTTGGAGCCGGTCCAGTTATTCATATCGTCCAGCGTGCCGAAGCAGCGCTTCTCGCAAAGACGCTGTTCCGATTGATCGACGGGCAGTGATTGATACGATGCGCCTATGAAACGGTCGCTGCGGAAATGGTCCCACTCGCGCACCGCGTCCGGGTAGCCTGCCGAGCCTTTAGTGCGCGGGTGCGTCTGCCACATCACTCCCCCCTCGTCGCGCAGCATTTGCAACTCCTGGCCGGCCGTCGTCGCGTGATAAATCGATCCGTACTTAGCATCTTGAGCTTTATATGGGCCGGCCGCCTTCGTCCAATACACGGGATGCGGGAACAGGAACATGTAGTGACCCCCGAGTTTGGCATCCGGCTCTTCGCCGGGCAGCACCAGAAAATCGCGATCGGAGAGGCGGCGTATGCCTTCGAAGTAAGCGTGTTGATCTTCGAAGCGCGCGGGCGGATTGGGATGCCCATCGCCATGAAAATCGGCGAGGATCGCGATGTTAATGCCGAGCGCCCGGAAGACTGGTTGCCAGCCGGGTTGCAGATCGAACGTGTGCGCATCCTGCAGCTCTTCGTTTACGTGGAAGTGAAAATGGCTGACGGCCACCTGGTATCCAGGCATGGGCTTGTAGGCGTCGTTATGCGTATAGGCGAGCACCTGCTGCTGCGTGGCATGGGCATCGTTGGGGCTCAGGTAGTAATAGACCGCCATTCGCTGCATCGTGCCGGGGGGCGCATTATAGAGCGCGAAATTGTTGAGGTCCTGCCGCGCCTGCGCCGAGCGACGCTGCCAGACCTCGTCGGAGACGCCATACGCCCGCCATTCGTCTTCATGCTCGGGCTGGCGGATGCCGAATGAAAATGAGTCCTCGCTATCCTTGCGGTACCAAACGTAGCCAAGGTTCACTTCGATTTCGCGCGCAAAGAAGAATTTGTGCGGCGGCGGGAAAACCGCAATGGACCCAACGCCGGTCTCGACAATCGCCAGCCGGTTGCGCGCGTGCAGCGCCACGGGATCGTTATTGGCCGCGCCGCCGAACGCGTAGTGCTGCCAGGAGCGCGCTACATCCTGCCATTCCACGCGCGTATTCCGGCCGATGGCGAAACCCTTCAGGCCGGCGTTGTACTTGTACGCGACAGATGGCTCGTGAGTCTGCGCGATGGCCTCCTGGCGCAGGAGGTTCGCGCCTTTGTAAACCGTAAAGCGCAGATCGCCGGCGAAAATGCCCATCGAGAGGCCGGGGAATGTGACTTCGAGGCGAGCGCCATCGGTCTTCACGCGGCACCTTGTGATGCGATACGTGGCGCTGGCCCGGCGGATTTCGCTAGCCAAGCGCGGCAGGTCGAGATTGGTATTGGCCGAGCCGGGGATTTGCAGCGGCGCATCCCAGAAGGCGTTCCACTTTTCGCGCTCAACCACTTCCGGCGTGAGCTGGATGCCGAGCGCGCGCAACGGCGCCATCTGCTGTTCAGACAACCGGCGGCGTCCGCTCACCACGTCGAATTCCGGGGTAAGATCGCGGCCCAGCGTAGACCAGGCCGCGCCCGGCTTGTGCACGGCCAGCTCGCGGATAATGGGTTGGCCATCGCGGAGCGCAAACTGCGCGCGCAGTTCCTCGTCGCGCTCGCCCTGCCACGTGAATTGAAGTTGGTTGCCGGCCATGGCGGCCTTGAGTCCATCGAGCGGGCGGTATGCGCTCAAATCGCAGTTCAAGCCTTGCGCGGATGCGGCGAAAGCTGCAACAAATACGAGAATCAGCAGCATAGCCAACGAGTATAACTCTGCCGCGCGGCGCGCGGGGTCAACGTGGGTAGGTCGAGGGCTTACGCCGGGTTGGTAAATCAGGGCCGGCGCTCCGGCATTTCGTATGCAACGCCGAACTCCTTGGCAACTGCCGCGAAACGTGGGTCGGCCGTCCACAACTGCATTCGCCCGACCAAGGCCGAGGCCAGCAGGTGAATGTCGATCCAGCCCACGCCGCGTCCATGCAAGTCCCGCTCGCGAGCGAAGCGGACCACGTCGCTATGCGGAATCACCGCCGCCTGATGAATCCGTTCGTAAGCCTCAAGTAAGTTCCGCCGACCTCCCCGATCGCCTATCAGAAGCTCGCCGTAGATCAGATCGTGACCGGTCACCTCATCAAGACTGAGCAGCATCTCCAGCTCAGCTTTAAAAGGAGCGCGGCCGGCCAGCGAGCGAATCCATATAGACGTGTCGACCAGCACCATCAGTCCGCCGTGTTGGTGCGAGGCTTTTCACGATGCCGTAGCACATCTTGCGCTTTAGGCTCGGAGCCAAGCAGAGCCCGTAAACGCTCGTAAGCCCCATGGCGCACTAGGGCCTGCAGGCCCAGACGAACCGTCTCCGTGTCCGTCGCCGCGCCGCAAGCCACCTTGGCTTCTCTAAAGATGTCGTCGTCAATGTTGAGCGTTTTCTTCATGAGCCATCACAATATGGCTCGATTTATGGTCAGCCATACGTAGAGGATGGTGCGCCAGGATGCGCCAAGTTGGCAGATGTGAGAGAGCTGAGCCTCCCGGCGAAGATGGAAGCGCCCGTCGGACTCCGGTTCGGGCAGCCTTCCACGTATATGTGCGGTACTTGCAATAAATAACACTTGACAATTGCACGCGCATATTTTATTATCGTACTTAGATGAGGTCTGAGCGCCTCTCAACAATTTCAACAAACAAAGGAGCTTCCAAAATCATGTCTCTTAGCCAATTCGATCCATTAACCAATCTCCGGGTCTTCGAAGACGCCTTTAGCCGCCTTTTGACCGAACCGCAGACGAACCGGCCGTGGTCGCCTGCGGTCGATATTTACGAAACCGAAAACGAGTTGGTCCTGAAGGCCGATCTGCCCGACGTGGAACCCAAAGACGTCGATGTCCGGGTGGAGAACCTGACGCTTACCATTTCCGGGCGAGCGCAAGTTCGACGCCTCCAACGACGGTAAGGGTTTTCATCGCATCGAGCGCAACTACGGTAATTTCACGCGGAGCTTCGCCGTACCCAACACGTTCGACACGGAAAATATCGCCGCCAGTTTCAAGAATGGCGTGCTAACGGTAAAGCTGCCAAAGAAGGAAGCCGCCAAGCCGCGGCAGATCAAAATCGAAGCGGCCTCCTAATGCATCTATAAATACGGGAGCCGAATTGAAGGGTTCGTTACGCAGGGCAGGCGGCATTCCGCCTGCCCTAGCTGTCTTTAGAGGGTAAAAATGTTCCGTTTAGATAAACTCACCCAAAAAGCACAAGAGGCGCTTCAACATAGCCAGGGCATCGCCGAAAAAGCGGAAAGCCAGGTGATGTTCCCTGTACATTTGTTGGCGGCGCTGGCGGAGGAAAAGGAAGGCATCGTGCGTCCGGTGCTGGAAAAATGCGGCGTACACCCGGACGCGATTGACACCGAGGCGCGCCGTTTGTTGGGCGCCCTCCCCAAGACGGCGGGTATGCAGCCGGGCATGTATCTTTCGCAGCCGCTGAATCAGGTGTTGGAGCGGGCCTTCGAAGAAGCGGCGCAGTTTAAAGATGAATTCGTCTCCACCGAGCACTTGTTGCTGGCCATCGCCAAACAGCGCAACGACCCCGCCGGCCAACTGCTGGACCGCGCCGGAGCCACGCACGAGGCCATCATGAAGGCCTTGGTCTCGATCCGCGGATCGCAGCGCGTCACCGATCCAAATCCCGAGACCAAATACCAGGCCCTGGAGCGCTACGCGCACGATCTTACCGAGTCCGCCCGGCAAGGCAAGCTGGACCCGGTGATCGGCCGCGAAGATGAAATCCGCCGCGTAATGCAGGTGCTGAGCCGCCGCACCAAGAACAATCCGGTTCTGATCGGCGAGCCGGGCGTGGGGAAAACGGCGATAGTAGAAGGGCTGGCGCAGCGGATTGTGCGCGGCGACGTTCCCGACCAACTGCGCAACAAGCGGCTGGTCGCGATCGATCTCGGCTCCATGGTCGCCGGAACCAAGTTTCGCGGTGAGTTTGAAGACCGGCTGAAATCGGTTGTGCGCGAAATCATCGATTCCAAGGGCGAGATCATCTGCTTTATCGACGAGCTGCACACTCTGGTGGGCGCAGGCGGCGCCGAGGGGGCGATCGATGCCGCGAATCTGTTGAAGCCGGCGCTGGCGCGCGGCGAGCTGCGCTGCATTGGCGCCACCACGCTCAACGAATACAAGAGGCACGTTGAAAAAGACGCCGCGCTGGCCCGCCGTTTCCAAACCGTGCTGGTGGGCGAGCCTTCGGTTGACGACACGATCGCCATCCTGCGCGGCTTAAAAGAGAAGTTCGAAATTCACCATGGCGTGCGCATCAAGGATTCCGCCATTATCGCCGCGGCCGTGCTCTCGCACCGCTACATTGCCGACCGCTTTCTGCCGGATAAAGCCATCGACCTCATCGATGAGGCCGGTTCGGCTCTGCGCCTGCAGATCGGCTCGATGCCGATCGAAATCGACGACCTGGACCGCTCTATTTCGCACCTCGAAATTGAGCGTCAGGCCTTGGCCAAGGAAGACGATGCCGCGTCGCACGACCGCTTGCGCATTGTCGAGAACGAGCTGGAGCGTCTGCGCGGCGAAGCGGCCACCCTCAAGGAGCGCTGGAACCGGGAGAAGACCGCCATCGGGCGCGTGCGCCAATTGAAGGAGGAGCAGGAGCAACTGCGTCAGGAGGAGGAGAAGGCCAGCCGCGCCGGCGATTGGGAAAAGGCTGCGCAGCTTCGCTATGGGCAGCTCGCGCAGATCGAGAAAGACATTCAGGCTGCCGAGCAGGAACTCGAGGCCGTCAAGGAGAACGCGCTGCTGAAGGAAGAGATCGGCGAAGACGATATTGCGCGCATAGTCGCCAAGTGGACGGGAATTCCGGTGACGCGGATGATGGAAGGCGAGATCCAAAAGCTGGTGCATATGCCGGAGCGGCTCAAGGATCGCGTGGTGGGCCAGAACGAGGCGGTGCAGCTTGTCTCCAATGCAATCCTGCGCAACCGCGCCGGATTGAGCGACCCGGCGCGACCGATCGGCAGCTTTATTTTCCTGGGTCCGACGGGCGTCGGCAAGACCGAATTGGTGCGCGCGCTGGCGCAATATCTGTTCGACGACGATAAGGCCATGATCCGCGTGGATATGTCGGAGTTGATGGAGAAACACGCGGTCGCACGCCTGGTGGGCGCGCCTCCCGGATACGTCGGCTACGAAGAAGGCGGCCAACTCACCGAACAGGTGCGCCGGCGTCCTTATTCGGTGGTGCTCTTCGACGAAATCGAAAAGGCGCATCCCGACGTCTTCAACATGCTGCTGCAGATTCTGGACGATGGCCGCCTGACCGATGGCCAGGGCCGCACCGTCAGCTTCAAGAACACGGTGATCGTGATGACGTCGAACATCGGCACCGGAATGGTGGAGAAAAACGTCATCGGGTTCTCGGTTCACGGCAAGGACGCGCGCACCGAGGACACGCGCAAGCGGCTGCTCGAGGCGCTGCGCCAACACTTCCGGCCCGAGTTCCTGAACCGCGTTGACGATATCATCGTATTTAATTCATTGACGCGCGAACATCTGTACCAGATTGTCGATATCCAGTTGCAGAATGTCGCCAAGCTGTTGAAAGACCGCAAAATGAAACTCGAAGTTACAGCAGCGGTGAAAGATCGGATCATCGCCGAAGGGTACGACCCGCAATTCGGCGCACGACCGATGCGGCGCGCCATTCAGCGGCTGATTCAGGATCCGCTGGCGCTCAAGCTGATCAACGGCGAGTTCACCGAAGGCGATACGATCCTGGTGGAGATCAAGGCGGCGACGGCGAATTGCAATTTGAAAGGCTGGTGCCCTTGGCCGCTTTGGGCTGCGAAGAGGTCCGCGTAAGAGGATTTTATGAATGCTTTGAAAACCGCGCTCTTGCTGGGCCTGCTCAGCGGCTTGCTTCTGGTGGGCGGCGAGGCGATCGCCGGCCGCCAGGGGCTTTACTACGCTTTGGGCATCGCCGCCGTAATGAACTTCGGCAGCTATTTCTTCTCCGATAAACTCGCGCTGATGACTTATAGCGCGCAGCCGGTGACGCCGCAGGAGAATCCCGAGGTCTACCGGCGCGTGGAGCCGATTGTCCGCGGCTTGACGCAGCGCATGGGGCTGCCGATGCCCAAGCTGTGGCTGATCCCCGAGAAATCGCCCAATGCTTTCGCGACCGGACGCAATCCGTCGCACTCTTCGGTCGCGTTTACGCAGGGCATTCTGCAGCTCATGAACGACAACGAGATGGAAGGCGTGGTGGCGCATGAGCTGGGCCACGTGCTGCACCGCGATATCCTGATCAGCTCGGTCGCCGCCACGCTCGCGGCCGCGATTACTTTCCTGGCGCGGATGGCATTCTGGTTCGGCGGCAGGCGCGACGAAGAAAACCGCGGCGGGGGAATGAGCGCTATCCTCATGATGATTCTCGCGCCGATCGCGGCCATGATTATCCAAATGGCCATTTCGCGCTCGCGCGAGTACGACGCCGACGCCGCATCCGCCAAGTATGTCGGCTCGCCGTATCCGCTGATCAATGGCTTGCAGAAGCTCGACACCTGGTCGAAACGCATCCCGATGGACGCCACGCCGTCGACGGCCCACATGTTCATTATTAAGCCCTTCACGGGCGAAGGGCTGATGCGCCTGTTCTCCACTCATCCTTCGACTGAGGACCGGATCGCGCGCCTGCAGGCGATGCGATGAACGAAGTCCGCGTGAACCGGAAGGCGGCGGAACGGGTCGCCTCCGGCCATCCGTGGATTTTCTCCAGCGATGTTACCGAGCGCGAGGCAGGCGCAGCCGGGCGAAGCGGTGCAGGTGATGGATCCCCGCGGCCGATCGCTGGGCGTGGCGCACTACAGCTCCTCGTCGCAGATCACGCTGCGCATGCTGTCGCAGCGGGGCCGGCCGCGATTTTTACCTGGAGCGCCTGCGCGGCGCCGAAGCGCATCGCCGCGACGTCGTGCGGGATAGCGACGCATATCGCGTGGTGCATGGGGAGGCCGACCTGCTGCCGGCGCTGGTGGTGGACCGCTATGGCGACTACCTCGTGATGCAGACGCTCGATCAGGGCATGGATGCGGCGAAATCCGAGATTGTATCGTGCCTGCGGGAATCTTCGAGCCATGCGGCATTGTGGCGCGCAACGACGCGGCGGTGCGCGCGAAGGAAGATCTGCCGCTGGAGACGACGGTGCTGGCGGGCGAAATTCCGGACTCCGTCTCCGTGCGCATGAATGGCCTGAACCTTACGGCCGATTTGCTGCACGGACAAAAGACCGGCATCTTTCTGGATCAGCGCGAAAACTATCTCGCGGCGGCGCGTTACGCGCGCGGCGGAAAGGCGCTCGATTGCTTTACCTCCACCGGCGGCTTCGCGCTGCACCTGGCCGCGAAATGCGAATCGGTGGAGGCGGTCGACAGCTCCGGCCCCGCGCTCGACCGCGCGCGCCAGAACGCCGCGGCCAACGATATCGGCAACATCGATTTCCGCGAAGGCGATGTTTTCGAAGTTCTCCACGCTCACAACAGCGCGCGCCGCGAATTCTCGCTGGTGGTGCTCGATCCGCCGGCGTTCACCAAATCGCGCAAGAATCTGGATGCCGCGCTGCCGCATACAAGGAGATCAATCTGCGCGCGCTGCGCCTGCTGCGCCAGGCGGCATTCTGGTGACGTGCTCCTGCTCCCATCACCTGAGCGAAGCGGCGCTGCTCGAGGTGGTCGCGCAGGCGTCGCTTGATGCCAAGCGCACCCTGCGCGTGCTGGAGCGGCGAACGCAAGCCAGGATCATCCGATACTGCTCACGGTCCCCGAGACACAGTATTTGAAGTGTTTGGTGCTGGAGGTGGTGTAGGTGGTGTAGGCGCTTATCAATAAGCCTGCCGAACGTGTCACGGCTAGATAGCCCTGAAATGCCCGCAGTCAGGGCAACTCGTAAATTCGCAGGATGCCATATCGCTACCTCGGCGATATATCGCACCGAGGGTGAGATGGCCGCAGAGGCCAAACTCCGTGCGCTTGTCTTCCGGCGTCCTCATCCCAGTCTCCGCGATCTGCGTGACCGGTACCCACCCGGCGATCAGTTTAATCTGTGCGGAAATCCCAAACCACGCGGGCACGGTAGGAGTGCATATCGGATTCCTCGGTAATGCTGCGGTACCGAAGTCAGGTGAACGAGGCCGAGTAAGTCATGCTCGTGGCCAGATTACTATTCGAATTCGGCATCAGCGGCCGGGAGCGGGAGAGCGGAGTTGGTGGCCGGAGCCTTTGCCCGTGTGCGTGGGCCAAGACTTGATTTCGCCGGGGCAGTGGCGCACCCTTCGGATTCGGCAATCCGCGTACATGGCGACCTCATTTATTCTTCCAAGCGAGAGCGGTCACAGGCACCTTAGAGGATATCGCCGACGCTGACGATCGCGCCGGTTGGACTGAGCGTCGCTATGGCGGACCGCACCCCGGTGGAGTTCTATGGCGCTGAGAGAATACCTGCCTGAAGGCTTCCCCATTCCACGTGTAGTATCGCTTTGCGCAGTCGCAGGTACCCTCGAAGCAGCCGTCCAAAATCAGGAGGGAGCTGTCAGCCCGGTACGTCTCCCCAGCATACTCAACCGGACGCCGGCCTGATCCGATTCCATAGGGCCCCACGTTTATCGGCCCGAACGGAAGGTCGCGCGTATACCTTCCCGCTTTCTGCATCCCACAGGAACAGGTAATGACAACCGCTTCCGCAACTGCATGCGGTGACGATGAACCGCCCGGCAAAATTTGTGCGCATGGCCGCGTAAGATGCAGGAGTGCCGCCGAAGCAGCGAAGGTCCGTTCCCGAGTACTGATCCATTGGGCGGCTTCACGGGGCCGCGATAAATGCGCCTCACGGGGTAGTCGTTGAATGCTGGCGCGTGCTTGGCCTGGGGCCATGCCAGCCACGGCAGCATGGCCAGCACGGTGATCCAGCTCGCAGCCGCAAAGCGGCCCTGGTCAGTTGACGGTTCCGAACGCGGTGTTTGCGACATAAATGTCTCCCGGATGGTGTTTGTGAAGCCTACCTTTGCCCTGGTTTATTGCTTTCCAATAGAGGTACCGACTTCCGAGCTGCGATCCGTTTCCGAGAACGTAATTCATTGCTGTGACAACGTCTGTAAGATCGTCGCAAAGGGGTGTTCCTCCTGCGGATTGTAGGGCCGCATTGTACTTGGTTCTCCCACCGCTTGGCCCGCTGTTATACCCAAAAAACTGCCCTGACTGCACGGCAAAGGCATCGATGGTGGAGGCGAAGCCAGCGGTCTGCGTCCGGTTCACAAGAACGCTAAACATATCCACATCCTCCGTGTAGACAGTGCTCCTCGTGATGGTTGGTCCTGATGGACTCCCTGAGCTGTCGCCCGGCAGGAAGGATGCGTGCCCTATCAGGTACCACGAATTCTCACCCATGACAGTCTCAACAGCTTCGGCCTGATCGGCTGTCAGCACCATCGGCAAGCCATTCGCCAGTGTCGGGCCGCATTCGTATTCCCGCCGACGGCGCCTTCTGCGCCACCCTCGCCATCATCATCGCACCCAGGCGGCGACCCGACAACCACGCCCCCGGCGGGCACTGTGAGCAGAGGTCCGGGTCACTTCCGCAGTCTTGCGCATCAACCAACAGCCCGGACCGGGCCGCATCGCTTACCGGATTGCCATTTACATAGGCATACCGGTCCCAGCTCACTGGATTCCTTGCATCCGCCGTTTTCACCCCGCCAGGATCTGGCGTCCCCAAAACGCCCCTGCATTGGCGCTAATGGAGTGAACCCCTAAAATGAGACACGGAGTTAAGGGAGCAAATACATTGAATGGAGTTGGAAAATGGATTTGTCCCGAGCTGTTTACACTCGCGACCTGAAGATCGCGACGATGCGCGCGCTCGATGCCGGTTCCACAGCCGGTGAGATTGCGCGCAAATACCAATTGAGCCCTCATCTGCTCCAGCGCTGGCGTGGGGAGTGGCGCGCGAAGGGAGAGAATGCCTTTCCCGGAATCGGACGACGGGGCGGGGAGCTGCCGCCGTTGGAGGATGCGCGCCGCATCGCCGAACTGGAACGTAAGATCGGCCAGCTCACCATGGAGAATGATTTTTTAAAAAAAGCGTTGCAGCATTTCAGGGATCATCATCCGCCAGCCGTCGTCAATGGCGGGGATGCCTGTTTGAAGAAATCCGGCAAGGCATCGCGAAAGGCCAAGCCGTGAATGCGCTGTGCCAGATGACGGGCGCCAGCAGGGCCGGTTTCTACCGCTGGCTCCTGCCGCACCAAGCGACTCCGGTGGAGATGGAACTGCGCGACGCGATGCAGAAGGTCGCGCTGGAATGGCCAGCCTACGGCTACCGCAGGATCACCCACGAACTGCAGCGGCGCGGGTTTGAGGTCAATCACAAGCACGTGCTGCGGATGATGCGCGAGGATAACTTGTTATGCGTGCGGCGGCGCATGTTCATGGTCACTACGGACTCGCGGCACCATCTGCCGGTGTATCCCAATCTGGCTCCTGAGATCACGCCAACCGCGATCAACCAGCTTTGGGTGGCCGACATTACCTACGTTCGGCTGCGCATTGAGTTCGTGTACCTGGCGGTGATCCTGGACGCTTTCTCGCGGCGCGTAATTGGCTGGGCGCTGGGTCGAACGCCGGAAGCGGAACTCGCTGTCGCCGCGCTGCGCATGGCGCTGACAGAGCGGCAACCACCGCCCGGTTTTGTGCATCACTCGGACCGAGGCGTGCAGTATGCTTCCTCGATCTATACCGAAATGCTGAAGGAGCGCCACGCCGCGATCAGCATGAGCCGCAAAGGGAATCCGTACGACAATGCGGCCTGTGAATCCTTTATGAAAACTCTGAAACACGAGGAGGTCTATCGCAACGAATATCGCGATTTCTACGCAGCCCGCGTCGGCATCGGGGAATTTCTGGAATTGGTTTACAATCGCAAGCGGCTGCACTCGGCGCTCGGATACTTGCCGCCCGCAGAGTTCGAGCAGATTGGCGGCCAAGCATGAGGAGGCTGCGCAGCTCCTTGTATTGGGGGCTCCGCCCCCAAACCCCCGGGATTTACCGCTGTTGCCGCCAGAATAGCTGCGTTGCTTCGCAATTGGGGGCTGCGCCCCCAAACCCCCAGGACGCTGCAGGAGGGAGGCGGGTTCGCCGTCTCCCTGCTATTCCGGCCGCTGAGTCGGCGCTCGGGTTGCGTCCCCGCATTGCCCTATCCTCCGCTCAGGTGCTTCCAGAGTGGACGACAATAACCTCGCCGCGCAACAATTTTTCAGCCAACGGCGATCAGTGCCTTAACTCCGTGTCTCACGCCAGGGGTTCACTCCACTAAAGTACCGCGCCCCCGCATAATCCTGCCCAACCCCATCCCGCGTGTACGTCCCAAACTTCTCCCGCCCATCCGGCGTGCTCGTCCGCTCCTCCCCAAACGGAAAGTAACTCATTCGCTTCGCCGTTCGAGTTCGCTCGCACGCTCCCCAACCGATCCGTCGCCACCCACACCGCCTTTCGCTTGCAGCAGCTTCCCGCCGAAGTAAATATTGATCCCCTCCAGCCGCAATAGCCGAAGCTCGTCCCGCTCGTGAAACTGTAGGTCTCGAACTTCTGGCCCGTCGCGCCGTAAAAGTAAATCTCGCCCGTGTCTGGCAAAAGGGATTGTGATCCGAGTCGCGGCCCCCGTATACATCCTTCCACATTCGGCGGCCCTAGAGCGATCGTAAGCGTAATTTATCGCTTGCGGTGTGTCGCTCGATGCGAAGCGCACGCTGGCGGGTGCTGGAGCGGCGCACGCAGAGCCGGGATCATCCGATATTGCTTACGGTGCCGGAGACGCATTATTTGAAATGTTTGGTGCTGGAGGTGGTGTAGGGTCGGAGCG
>CAVRPF010000022.1:0-91587 GCA_963723015.1 Bryobacterales bacterium | reverse complement strand
CTCGCCGCGAACGCGATCCTTGTGCCGCGTGACATGCCGAAGCGTTCAGGCGTGGCGCGACTTTTAGCCCATTTCCGGGACCGCGCGCGTTTAAGCCGCGTCTCTTCGGCGAGGTGCGCTTCATTTGACACGCTGAACATCCGACGGACGGCATTTTTCATGCGCTCCGCGTCCGTCGCGCCGGGAACATCCGGCGGTGGGCTTGGCGGTCTCATCCTGCCTTCGTCGTACTGTCGCCAACTTTAGCGGGAACCCAGTTTGGCTTGGAGATCCTGGAAAAGATTCTGTAGTAGCACCTGATCGTAGCCACGGAAAAACGTCCGGATAACGCCTCTCTTGATTTCGGAAATTTCTCCTGTAGCTTGCACGCGGACTTTATCGAGCGACGTTCCGGTCCCCGCGCCCGAATCTATCGGCACGAGCTTAATGCTGATCTGAACTTTATACGCCCAATCGCCGCCCAACACGACAACGCCTTCATTCCAAGTGGTGCGGATATAGCCAGAATCCTTGTCCATTGTCGCGATATCGAAGCCGTTATCCAGTATCGTGCTGACTGCGGTCTGCCAGCATTTTTCCGGTGCCGAGCGAAGGTTATCGCGGATTGGAATTTCGCGCCATACCGGATCACCAACGACAAATCTTGCTTTGAGCGGTTTGGGAGACGTAAGGAGCAGCGGAAAGAATGCACGCGGTCAGCAGGGCGAAACCGACAGCGATGGAACGGCGGGTTTTCATTCGTATCTCCTAGGCACGCATTGTGTACTGCAAGAGACAATCGTACCGCCAAGCGGTACAATCGTGTGGAACAAAAGAAAACAGAATCCGAAGCCTAGCGTCGGGCGTCCCTGGTGTGCAAGACCGCAAATGCCAAATCGCTGGGGATGGGGAAGGTGTATCGCAGGCCCCTATATCACGGCTGGCAGGTACAAAGGCTCCATTGCCCGCTATTCTCAGTTGTAGAATATATTGCCGATCAACTATGGCATTACCAAAAGGCACGCCATTCTGATACTGAAGAGTTACTATGACGGCGGCAATCAGGCGGACAGTCGTCTTTATGACTGCCTGACGTTAGCGGCCGTGTACGGCTCCAACGATCAATGGGCACCTTTTGAAAACGATTGGAAAGAAGCGCTTCAGAACCATCGCGTGGACTCTTTCACACAGACGATGCGGTTGCCCTACAGGCAGATTTTAGTGAAAGCAAGGGCTGCCGAAATAAACGAGGCGGGAGGCTTTTATTACAGCCTGCGTGAAAGTTGTCGAAGATCACATCTCTCTCCGCAAGACTAAACGGAGTCCAGGTCGCAACGGGCTTGGAGTGTCTACGCAGACGATCAAACTAAAAGATTATATAAAAGCAAGAGAGGCAAAGCCAGACCTGCCAGTAGCCACGGGAAAATGTGCTACTAACGCTCTCGTCCGAACAATGGAATGGGGGAAGGACATTATGGATGCGCATTTTTACTACATGTTCTTTGACCAAGGAGAGCCATTCTACGGACACATAAAGGACCGCAAGGATAATCGGAAAGCTAAAAAGGTGCCCAAACTAGATGGATAATAGCATCATCGAAACGGACATGCGCTTCACTCCGCCTCTTCCAGATGGCCGATTTGATCGCGTAGTGCACAGTCATAGAGATATGATGCCCAAGATACAAATGGCAAACTCGCCCTCCTGAGACTGAACTGGACCGATGACTGCTTTTACTACGACAGACTCGTTACTCCTATTCAGAATTCCGTTACCTTGTGGAACTGAGAAGCTGCCGCGTCGAAACCAACTATTAACCATGGGCACGTGCCGCGCCCTTGGCGTTCACGCTCTTTCTTCGTTTCGCAGGAGCCGCATTCTAAGCCTTGCCTGTTAGTTGATTCCTCTTGTCTTTGCCGCCGAGTCCCAGTGACTTCTCGCGCGGCCTTGCGCATGCATATTCGGCTTTCCCGCCGATGAAGGTTTCATCCGCCTCCACTTAACCGGACGAGCTTGTTCCCCGGCGTCATGTTCCAGCATCAGAAGCGGAACGTTCCACCTTTTCAGCTATCTCGATGAGCAGGCTCTACCGCTTCAATTATTCGCGACATGAACGACGGCGACCGCTTCAACATCAGTGGCACGTGTCGATTGGCGGGACACGGCTCACCTCCGGCCTTCAGGTGAACTCGTGTCAGGCGTTGCTTTACACAGCACTTCCAGCAATTGTATTTGTCCATGGATCGGAGCATTGGCGTCCGCATCGGGCAGGTGAGAGCCGTTCGGCCAGCGCTGTGCAACGAGGTACTATACCGGCAGTTGACAGGATTCGAGAAAATTCGATTGCCTATTGAGAAGGTCTTTGGTTCTGTTCAACGCCTCAACTTCTGAGCGATTTTCACTCGGTTTGTGACTATATAGTATGTCCCTAATTAGCGCCTTACTGACGCCGTTTAGCCATCACCCGGCGCGCATTCGCCACCAGCGCCGCCGCCTTGGGCATCGATTCCACAGCCTTCTTAACTTCCGGATCGGTCTTGGCGAAGATCCTATCGCTCGCGTCTACATCGAAGGCGTAGATGTACATTTCTTTAGTAAGCTGGCGCTTAATCCAATCCCGATCGAGCATGAAGTCGGTCTCTTTCAAGTCCACCTTCTGATCCACCAGATAGTCGTGCAGACTCTCCAATACCTCCTGATCCGGAAGCCAGCCCGATGGCAGCTTACTCGAATGCTTGGAAAAATACCAGCGGGTAAAGCTGAACAGATAACTGCGGTACAGTTCCGCTTCCAGCGGATCGAGCGCCGGAGTCTTATACTCCTCGTCCGGCGTGATCCCGCCTCCCCCGTAAACCGTTCGGCCGCTGTCGGTCATCTTCACGTCGTTGGCATTGCGAGTGAGGCCGTCTTTGTGAAAATAGTAATCGTAAAAAGACTCATGCGAGTAATCGCGCTGAATCAATCGCCCGCTCGGAGTGTAGAAATGCGCCGTAGTGAGCGCGATCGCGGCGCCCCCCGAGAGCGGAAACACAGTCTGAACCAAGCCTTTACCAAAGGTTGTCTCACCCATGATCCACGCCCGGTCGTGATCCTGCAGCGCTCCCGCAACAATCTCGGCAGCCGACGCCGAATACTGATTCACCAACACCACAATCGGATACTCGCGCCCGCGCGCTCCATTGCGCACAGTGTAAGTCTTGGGTGGATACTCGCGGCCGCGCGCCGATACTACCGTCATACCCTTCTGGAGGAACTCGCCGGCGGACGTCCACGGCCTCATTCAATAGGCCGCCCGGATTGGATCGAAGGTCCAGCACCAGGCCTTGCAATCCGTCCTGGCCGAGGCGCTTCAGATTGTCTTCCAGCCCGCGGCTGGTGTCGTCCTCAAAACCTGTCACCTTGATGTACGCGATACCCGGCCCTACGAAGAAGCCATCGGGCACGCTCTTGCGGCTGATCTCTTCGCGCACCACCGTGAACGTGAGATAATCCGGCGCGCCCTCGCGCGAAACCACGATCTTTACCGCCGTGCCGCGCGGTCCTTTTAGCAGATCGGCGATTTCCGCGGTGGTCAGACTCTCGGTGGACTTATCGTTGACCGAAACCAATGTGTCGCCGGGGCGGAGGCCCACGCGATACGCGGGCGATCCTGGAAACGGCGCCAGCACCACCGTCTTATTATTGCGCGGGCCAACCTCCATGCCGACTCCGAAGTAATGGCCCTTCTGCTCGTCGAGAAACGTGCGATACGCGCGTGGATCGAGAAAGCTGGTGTGCGGGTCGAGCGTGGCGCACATGCCCGGGATAGCTCCGCCGTAGATCGCCTTGTCGGGGTCCAGCGGAGTGGCGAAATTCTGATTCACCAGGGAATAGATCTTGGTGAATCCCAGAACATCGCCGCCGATGCCCGACTCGTTGAGATCCGGCTCGTCAATCGCCGCCTGAACGCCGTTTCCGTAGATTCCGCCCAGCACGGAAAAGCCGAGAACGATGATCGGCAGTAGCAGCAGCGATCGCGCCTGATGCGCCATGAGACGTGCCTCTGTTCAAAGTATAACGTGAATGCGCCTTAGCCCCGCGCCTGCGCCGACGCCAATTCGCGGTGAATCGCGTCCAGCACGCCGTTGACGAACTGGGCCGATTCTTCGCTGGAGAATCCCCGCGCCAGCTCGATGGCTTCGTCGATGGCTACCGCGGTGGGCGTTCCCTCAAAGGTCATCTCATAAACGGCCAGCCGCAGAATGTTGCGGTCCACCGCCGGCATGCGCTCCAAACGCCAATGTTCGGCATGACGCGAGATGCGCTCGTCGAGCCCGGCCCCGTGCTCCACCACGCCGCGCACTAACGCGGCCGCGAATGCGTCCTGTTCCGCATGCTCTTCCGAATAAAGAGTATTGAAATAGGCGCTGATGGCTTCGTCTACGGGTTGCTTGCGGGCGTCCAGCGAAAACAGGATCTGCAACGCGCGTTCTCTCGATTTGTGGCGCGCCGGCATCAGGAACCCTGGCGCAGAACCCGCATCAGGTTCGCCATTTCCATGGCGGTCATGGCGGCGTCGAAACCCTTGTTACCGCCCTTTCCACCGGCCCGGTCCATGGCCTGTTCCAGCGTGTTGGCGGTGAGCACGCCAAACGCCACCGGCACTCCCGTTTCGGCGGAGGCGCGCGCGATTCCTTTGGCGGCTTCGCCGGCGACGTAATCGAAATGCGGGGTTTCGCCGCGAATCACCGCGCCCAGGCAAATGACCGCGTCATAGCGGTGCTGCCGGGCCAGCTCCGCCGCTACCAGCGGAATTTCCCACGCGCCCGGCACTTTGATGGTGTCGATTTGATCGGCGCCGGCGCCCGCGCGCGTCAGCGCATCCATCGCGCCCGCCAGCAGACGCTCCGTGATAAAGCTATTAAAGCGCCCCACCACAATGGCAAAGCGCAAGCCGCCCGCGGCAAGCTGGCCTTCGAATACTTTAGGCATGTCTCACTTTCCCGCGAACACGGCGCGGCGCTTTTCGAGAAACGCGCGCGTCCCCTCGCGGCGATCTTCGGTTGCCGCGCTCACGCCGAACGCGGCTGCTTCCAGCCGCAGTCCCTCCTCCAGACCGGCGTTCAGGCCCATATCCACCGCCTCCATCACCAGGCCCAATGCGAGCGGCGCATTCGCCACCGCCTTGCCCAACCAGGCGCGGCTCTGATTCAAGAGTTCGGGTTGCGGATGCACTGCGTTTACCAAGCCGATGCGATGCGCTTCCGCGGCGGAGATGGTCTCGCCCGAGAGCAGCAATTCGAGCGCGCGCCCGCGGCCCACCAGCCGCGGCAACCGCTGCGTGCCTCCATAACCGGGAATGATCCCGAGCTTCACCTCCGGCTGCCCCATCTTGGCGCTCTCCGCCGCAAACCGCACGGTGCACGCCATGGCGAGTTCCAACCCGCCGCCCAGCGCATAGCCGTTGATGGCGGCCACCGAGGGCTTGGGCATGGTTTCGAGCATCCGGAATGTCCGCTGGCCGCGCGCGGCGAAGTTGCGCGCTTCAAACGCCGTAAGCTGCGCCAGTTCGTTGATATCGGCGCCGGCGACGAACGCCTTCTCTCCGGCCCCGGTCACGATGAGAGCGCGAATCGCGCGGTCGTTGGCAATCTCCCTGAATGCGCTCTCCAGTTCCTCCACTACCGCGCCCGAAAGCGCGTTCAGTTTATCCGGCCGGTTTATAGAGACCAGCGCGATCCCCGCGTCGTCCACCTCGACCAAAAGAAAGCTGTAAGGCATTAAGGAATTATTCTAACCTGAACAGGATTACGTCACCGGTCCCGGATTGAACGGCGCCAGTGCATTTCCCAATCCCCAACGCTCCGCCCAAGTCTGCACGCGCCCGCTGGCGGTATCCAGAATGAACCGGAAAATCTCCCAGCCCACTTCTTCGATCGTGGCTTGGCCGGTCGCGATACGCCCCGCGTCGATATCGATCAGGTCGCTCCACCTTTCCGCCAGCGCGGTTCGCGATGAGACCTTCACCACCGGAACCAGCGCCAGCCCGTAAGGGCTGCCCTCCCCGGTGGTGAAGACGTGCAGGTTCATGGACGCCAGCTGCTGCGTTCCGCAAATAAAATCGCTCGCGGGAGTAGCGGCGAATACCAAGCCCTTGGCCGTCACTTTTTCGCCATGCGTGGCTACCGCTCGCAATGCCGTGCTGCCCGCTTTGGCCACGCTGCCCAGCGCCTTTTCCACGATATTCACCAGCCCGCCGCGCTTATTGCCGGGCGTGGTATTGGCGCTGCGGTCGGCGTGTCCCAGCGCCAGATATTCGTCGTACCAGCGCATCTCGCGGATCAAATCCAGCGCGACTTCCCGCGTCGCGGCTCGCGGCGTCAGCAGGTGTATCGCGTCGCGCACTTCCGTAACTTCCGAGAAGAGTACCGTAGCGCCCGCGCGCACCAACAGATCGGCCGCGTAACCCACCGCCGGATTACACGTTACGCCTGAAAACGCATCGCTGCCGCCGCATTGCAGGCCCACCACCAAATCCGCCGCCGGACGCGTCTCGCGGCGCCTCTGGTCGAGTTGCGTCAGACGCCGCTCCGCCGCTTGCATTATGGCGGCGACGGTCTCGGCGAAACCGCGCTGGTCCTGCAAGCGGATCGTATTGCCCTCGCCGAGCACTGGCAACTCGCTTCCCAACAGCCGCGCCGGCTGCAGCTTTTCGCAACCCAGGCTGACCAGCAGCGGCTGCCCCGCCAGATTCGCATGCAGCGAAATGTTCTTTAGCGTGCGGATGGGAATAGCCGCGCCCGGCGCATCGATCGCCACTCCGCAGCCGTAGGAATGCGTCACCGCCACCACATCGTCCACGTTCGGAAATCGCGGCAGCAGCTCCGC
This sequence comes from Bryobacterales bacterium, assembly GCA_963723015.1. Taxonomy (GTDB): domain Bacteria; phylum Acidobacteriota; class Terriglobia; order Bryobacterales; family Bryobacteraceae; genus PALSA-243. The sequence goes on along the minus strand of CAVRPF010000022.1, from coordinate 84,740 downwards.
CTTAATGCGCCGCACCGCGAAATCGACGGTTGGCGCCACGCACTGTACCGTCGTCGCCAGGCCCAGGATGTTGCGCGTGCCCACGCTGCCATCCGCGTTGCGGTAGCCCTCGAAGGAGTAGCCCCCCAGTGGCGCCAGCGGCGCGGGAACCGCCGTCGCCAGCGGCAGATCGTCGAGCGACGGCGCGGCCGGCATGTCCACCAGTTCCTCGCGCACCCAAGAGCCGGCTTCGATGCGGCGATTAGCGAAACCGATTATCTCGCCATAGCGCACCACCGGCTCGCCCGCATCGAGATCTCCCAGCGCCATTTTGTGCGACTGCGGAATACGTTCGCGGCCGCCAACGAACCCTTCCGGGTCCACTATGATCGCCACGTTGTCGCGCGGGTTCACGCGGATGTGCATGTTGCTTCGATTGTATAGCGGCTGCCCGGCTGTACTGGATGCGGCCGGTTACACCCGTTCACATCGCCAGCTTCCCCCGATACCGCAGGTCCTTAACGTGGAATTCCGCTGCCCGCTCCGGAAACGGCAGCCCCGGTAAATATAACTGGAAGGTCACCGATTTATCCGTTGGCTTCACCGACCGCGGAAACACCAGCCGCAGCACCGGGTCGGATAGCGTGGGCGGAAACGTGCCCTCAATCCTATAGGCCTTGCCTCCTACCCTCATGGCCGTTTCGTTCTCCATCGTCTTCCACTCATTCGCTGTTTTGCTCAAGGCGTCCGGGGTCGGGTATTCCACTGCCAGCACAAATACTTTTTCACGGTTTTCGCGCAGAAAATCGAGATAATCCGGATCGGGCTCCCCTAGTGGGTGCCGCTTGCGAAGGCGCGCTTCCGCCTCGGCCGCTTCCATCGGCTCCGCCGTGGCGAGCCAGATCCGTAGCTCGGGCGACGGGCCGATGATTTGTGTCCAGGGACTCAGATCGAGCATCGTGTCGATCTCGCGGTCGGTCCATTGTTCCGGCGGTTTCGTTTCCCAGAAAGGCTGCGCCAGGAACAAGAGGCAGACTATCAGCGCGCGCATACTAAAGAGAGTATGTCACTGACTCGCTCGGGCGTTGCGGGGGACCTTGCGGAGGTCGCCGCCATCCAGGCCGCCTGCCCCGAAGCAGCACAATGGCCACCCGGCGAATATCTGGAATTCGATTTCCGCGTCTGCGTGCGCGATCGCCACATTGCCGGTTTCGCCGTCTCGCGCATCACCGCCCCGGGCGAGCGGGAGTTGCTCAACCTTGCCGTGGCCCCCTCATTTCGCCGCCGCGGCGTAGGCGCGGAGTTGGTTCGTTCGCTCATAGCCGCAGCCCTCAATTGTATTTTTCTAGAGGTCCGCGAGAGCAATCGCGGCGCGCGCGCCTTCTATAAATCGTTGGGTTTCCAGGAAGTTGGCTTGAGGCCCGGCTACTATTCCTGCCCCCTCGAATCGGCTATTGTCATGAAGTTTCATTCATGTTAAGGTGGCGAATGGATGGTGACCCATCCCTCGATCACACAGAAGAGATTACCCACCGAGCCCCGTTTTCCGATCGACTCGGCGTGGCAACCTCATTGGGAGGAATTGCCCATGGAACGGAACGCACAAGAAGAATCGAAAGCGCACCTGATGGCAACCAGCGAAGTCTATCGCCAGCTTGCCAGCCAACACTCGGAATTTGCGAGGAAACTGGACGATCTGGAATCGCTTCCCCATCTGACTGAGGAGCAACAGTTGGAGGAGACGCGGTTGAAAAAATTGAAGCTTCGCTTGAAAGATCAGATGGAAGCGATGGTAAGCCAAAACCGGCCTCAACCGGTCGCTTAACGTCAGGTGCGCTGAAAGATAGTGGATAGTCCAGACCCGGCCGGCTCTTGCGGCCGGGTTTGTTTTTTCAAGCCCGATGCAACCGGATGATTTCGGCGAGCCCGTACGCATCCCGGTGACGGATGTGTTCGATCTGCACTCCGTTCCACCGCGTGATGTACAGGCCGTCGTCGAGGAGTATCTCAGCGAAGCCCGGCGCCTGGGCTTCCATGCGCTGCGGATCGTGCATGGCCGCGGCATCGGTGTGCAGCGCGAGATCGTCCGCGGGGTGCTGGCGCGAACCGAATTTGTCGCCGATTTTCACGATGCGCCGGCCGAGGCCGGCGGCTGGGGCGCGACTGTCGTTACCCTACGCTAAGCTAGAGTCCCTGGCTGGTACCTGATCGCTTTTCCCGCACCGGCCCGGTGGAATCGCGCAGCACGAACTCCGGTTCAATAATCACTTCCTGGAGCGTTACGGCAGCTTTCCCGTGCGGTGGAATGAGGGCGTCGCAGATGATGTGCCCGATGCGCTCGCGTGGAATGTGAACCGTCGTGAGCGCGGGGTAGCAAAATTCCGAGAGCTTCACATTATCGAAGCCGGTCACCGAAACATCCTGCGGCACGCGCAGCCCGCGGTCCCGCAACTCCTGCAGCGCCCCAACCGCGGTGATGTCGTTGACGCAGATAACGGCGGTCGGTTCATATCCGGTTGAGAGCAGCGCGCGCGTTGCCTGGCGGCCGCCCTCCAGCGTATCCGCGTCCGCGGCGGTGCGCACTTCGAGCGAAGGGATTCGGCCCACCGCATCCAGCACGGCCTTCATGCGCTCGTTAATCGGACCCAGCACCGCATGATGGCCAATGAAGCCGAGCCGCCGGTGTCCCAGGCTATGAAGATAGTTGATTACTTTCTCAATGCCGCGGCCGTAGTTCACGCGGATGTTGGTGATATTTTTGCGCGGCGAGCCCACATCGTAGAAGACCACCGGAATGCGGCTCTCCGTCAACTCTTCGATCAGAAATGGGTCCACTTCGGAAACAATTGCGGCCAGGCCGGCCACGCGGCGGCCGATCATCAGACGCACGCTGGCCACCAGTTGTTCGGACCGGTAGTCGGTATTGGCCATCACCACTTCATAACCGCGCGCGTGCGCGTCCTGCTCGATGGTTTTATAAATATCGAAGAAGAACGGGTTTTCCAGATTGGAGACAATCACGCCGATGGTCTTACTTTTTCCTCCCGCCAGGCTCCGGGCGTGCAGATTCGGGTGATACTTCAGTTCTTCGATGGCCTTGATAACGCGGCTGCGAGTAGAGGTCTTGACTACGCTGGCGTTGTTCAGGACGCGGGAAACGGTTGCAGTCGAAACCTTGGCGCGCTGGGCCACCTGTTCCAAATTCATGCGATTTCAACATTGTAGCGCTGTTGCTAAAATAGCAACGTCCCTGTGAGCTCCTCCACGTCTCCCCTAAGCAATTTCTTGGATCGATTCGCCGCAGATGCGGAGAAGCTTTGCCAGGACACTCGCGAGCAGGCCCGCCGCGAACTGGCGGCCGAATTGAATCTGTCGGTGCGGCGGCTTCGGCAATCGGCCGGGCTCGACGAACTCGCCGCGACTCTCGCCGAAACGGCCGCGCGCTTCGTCGGCGGCGCGATACTCTTCCACACCGCCAATGGCGTAGCCAAATCCGCCAGACTGGATCTCGAAATTCCGCTCACCTCCGCCGCCGCGCTGGCGAGTGCGGTGGAAAGCCGCGACCCGGTCACGGCCGTCACCACTGCGGGGGAAGTCTCGGCCACGCTGGTGGAACGGTTAGGACATGCGCCCGATGGCCGCGCACACATTTATCCGGTTGTGGTCCATGACCGCGTGCTCGCGCTGCTCTACGCCTGGGGTGATGTGCAAGCGGCCGCCGTGGAATTGCTGGCGCAGTGCGCGGCCGCCATCTGGGACCAGTTGCAGCCGCCGCCCATAGCGGAACTGGTGAAGATCGCACCGGCGGCGCCCGCGGCAAAAGCTCCATCTGCCTGGGAAACGCTCCCTCCCGGCGAGCAGCGCATTCACCTTCGCGCGCAGCGTTTCGCTCGCGTCCGGGTAGCCGAAATGCGGCTGCGGGAAGGGGCCGCGGTACAGGCTGGACGCTCGCAGCGCAATCTTTACGCGGCGCTCCGGACGCCCATCGACGCCACGCGCGCAGTGTTCCGCAGCGATTTCTTCGCGTCTTGCCCGAGCATGGTGGATTATCTCCACCTGGAGCTGGTATCTACCCTGGCCAATGGAAACGCGGAGCTCCTGGGCGAGGGTTATGACGTCATGACTTAAGGTGATGAGGATGAGCGGCTCATAAGGATGATCGGTTTGCCCGATTTATTCGTGTGCATTTGTGTTCATTCGTGGCCCAACTCTTCCATCTCAAAGCCCCCGTATCGCCTCACCCAGCCCGCACTCATGTTTCCATTTGCCATTCGGACACTTAAGGCAAAGGCAGCCACGGTCGTTTGTACTTCGGCGACGAATTCACCACCCTCAAAGATCGAAAGAAAGATGCCCTCGGATCGGATCTCTCCATTCGCTTGTCCCGCCGCGAAGAGAATCCCTTCTCCCTCGGCCGCAAAGCGTGGTCAGCGTCTCGTCCCGGCGCCGCTGTGGCTCGCGCCGAAGCTGGCCCTCAACCTTGCGACGCGCGACCGGCGAGTGAACAACTCCCAACTGGCACGCCGCCTTGGTGTCCACGAGCGCGTAATCCGCCGTATGCTCGATCCGGCGCATGCTTCGAAGCCGGAGAGAATTCAGGCGGCTCTGACAGCTTTGGGCAAACAGATGATGGTCGCGGTTCGCGACGCCGCATAAACGAAGGAATTCTCAAATACATTTCTCCCCGCTAAACCGCGCTTTTCCGCCGCGCGGGCTGAGAGGCCGTTACGCAATTGACGACCGGTTATACAACCAACTCAATAACTTGTCCCACCACCTCTGCGCCTCCGCGTCTCCGCGTCGAAATCGCATTCACAACTTTCGCCAACAATCTTCTCCCCTCCTTTCAATCACATACGATTTCCGGCGGGCTTACATTCTCAACCCCCATGCTATTTATAGTCCGAGAGCCGATTCCCGCTCTCGGAGATAACCCGCATGCCAAACGTTTCAACCGGCGCAAGTGATGCGCAGCGAGCTGCCAACCTCGCCAACGCTCAAAAGTCCACTGGCCCCGCCAGCGAAAGCGGCAAGCGCCGCGCCCGCCTCAACGCCTACCGCCACGGCCTTACCGGCCAGATCTGCATCTTCACCACAGAAGAACAACAGGCCTTCGACCAACATTGCGCCGGCATCCGCGAAGCTCTCGCGCCCGTCGGCCCCCTCGAAACCTATCTGGCCCAATCCATCGCCCAGGACCAATGGCGATTAACCCGCGCCCGCTCGCTTGAAGGCGGCATCTTCGCTCTCGGCCAAACCCCCGCCGGCGAAGGCCATGACCTCGGTGAGATGCAAGTCGATGAAGCTCTCAACCAGGCTCGCACATGGCTGCTCGAGAGCCGGAATCTCCAGCTCCTCGCCCTCTATGAGCAGCGCATCCAACGCGCGGCCGAAAAGAACATGGCCCATCTAGGCAAACTCCAGGCGGAGCGCAAGGCCGCTCTCAGCCAAGCCATTGAAGACGCGCAACTGCTTACCCGGCTTGCCATTATGAAGGGCGAAACGTACGATGCGGCTAAAGATGCCCCGCCGGAACTCCGCATTGGGTTCGATTTTTCGGCCGCCGGAATCCGTGACATTGTCACCCGCGGCGAGCGCCTGCGCGAGGCCCGTTACCATGCCGACCGCAACTGGGATGCCGAATTTCCCTACCGCGAGCCCGCCATTTCCCTCTCCGCAGCCGCCTAATTTAAAGAAAATTCCAAAATCCGCATTTGCTCCCGGCCATATTTGCCTGTCCAATTCGCGGACGCCATTCTTGTGTGCGACTGTTAGGTGCTATGATGCACCCATTCATCCCCCATTCATCTACGAAACCTTATACTGAACATTTCCGATGCCGCGATTCCCATTGATTGCCGGTCTGGCGATAGCCTCCGTCATGGCTTTCGCGCAGAGCGGCGCGCCTACACAGAGCGCCGCGCCTACACAAAGCCCCGCGCCTCCGCAGAGCGGCGCGCCTTTACAGAGCGCCGCGCCCCTAAGGCTCACTCTCCAGGATGCCCTCGCTCGCGCGCGCTCCAATAACCCCCAGTTGCTCTCCGCCGCCCTCGCCGCGCAGATCGCGCACGAAGATGCGGTACAGGCCAAAGCCGCGCTGCTCCCCAACGCGCAGTTCTTCGATCAGTTCATCTATACCGAGCCCAACGGCACGCCATCCGGCGTTTTCGTCTCCAACGACGGCCCCCACGTCTACAACACCCAGGCGCAGGTACACGGCGACATTTACGCTCCTGTAAAGCGCGCCGATTATCGCCGCGCGCTGGCCGCGGAAGCTGTCGCCAAAGCCAGGGCGGACCTTGCCGTGCGCGGATTGATCGGTACGGTGGCTCAGGATTTTTACGCTCTGGCGGTGGCCGCGCGCAAAGCCGTCAACGCGGAGCGCAGCCTCGCCGAAGCGCAGACATTTCTCGACATCACCACCAAGCTCGAACAGGGCGGCGAGGCGGCGCACGCCGACGTTGTCAAGGCGCAGATCCAGGTGGAACAGCGCCAGCGCGACCTGCAGGACGCGCAACTCGCCGCCCAGAAGGCGCGCATCGGCCTGGCAGTGCTGATATTTCCCGATTTCCGCCAGAATTTCACCGTCGAGGACGATCTGGAAACCCTCCCGCCGCTGCCCGAATTTCCGGCCATTCTGAGTTTGGGGTCCACCAACAATCCCGACATTCGCGCCGCGCAGGCGGCCGTCCAGCAGCAAACCTTTGAGATATCCTCGGCGCGCGCGGCCATGTTGCCGTCGCTCTCGTTCGACTATTTCTTCGGCATCAACGCCAATCAGTTCGCCATTCACAATAGGGAAGGTTTGAACAACCTGGGCAGCGTGGCGCAAGCCCAGTTGACCGTTCCGCTATGGACATGGGGCGCGGCCCGCAGCCGCATCAAGCAGTCGGAGCTGCGATTGCAGCAGGCCAAAGTCGATCTCACCTACACCCAGCGCGAGCTGCTGGGAAATCTCAATTCGTTCTATCTGGAGGCGCAAGCGGCCGCCAGCCAGGTCGCCTCGTTGCGGAGATCCGTAGCGCTTTCCGAAGATAGCCTGCGCCTCACTCTTCTGCGCTATCAGGCCGGCGAAGCCACCGCCCAGGAAGTAGTGGATGCCCAAACCACGCTGGCGCAGGCCCGCAACGCGCTCGACGACGGCCTCTCCCGCAGCCGTGTTGCGATTGCCACTTTGCAAACCTTGACGGGAGCCTTTTAACCATGCCCCAGGCAACCATCAAACCTCCTATGTCTGCCAATTCTACACTGCCGCATCTAAGACCCACCACTACTGCACTGATGCCCAATTTGTGGGGCAGGTTGGCATACCTCGCGGCCGATTGTCAATCGGCCTGCCGCGGCCCGCCAGCAACTCCACCCCCAAGGCACTTCTACTCTTAACCCTCCTCCTCTCCGCCTGTTCCCATCCTGAGGCAGAAGCCCCTCAACCCATCGTTCCCGTCCAGGTCGCCACCGTCGAGACCGGCGACATCCGCAAGCTCGTCGAGGCCGACGCCGTTCTCTTCCCCATCAATCAGGCCTCCGTCATCCCCAAGATCACCGCGCCCGTCGCCAAGTTCTACGTCAACCGCGGCGATCACGTTAAGCAGGATGCTCTTCTCGCTTCCCTCGAGAACCGCGATCTCGTCGCCGACGGTCGCCGCCGCCAAAGCCCAGGTGGATCAGGCCGAAGCCAGTCTGCGCGCCACTTCCGGGGCCACCATTCCCGATCAGGTGGTCAAAGCGCAGACCGATGCCGAGGCGGCCCGGCAGCAGCTTGAGGCCGCCCAGCGCGCCTTGCAAAGCCGTCAGACTCTTCTGCAGCAAGGCGCGCTGGCCCGCAAACTGGTTGACGATCAATCCGTGGTAGTCGCTCAGGCCCAGGCGCAATTTCAATCCGCGCAGGAGCATCTGCGCACCCTGCAATCCATCGGCAAGGGCGAGCAGGTAAAGGGCGCGGAAGCGCAGGTGGAAACCGCCCGGGCGCAGCTCCAATCGGCGCAGGCGCAACTGGCATATTCGGAAGTGCACAGCCCCATTGCCGGTATCGTCGCCGACCGGCCGCTCTATGCCGGCGAAGTGGCCCAGCCGGGAACTCCGCTCCTTACCGTAATGGACATTTCGAGCGTAGTGGCCCGCGCCAACGTTCCGCAGACCCAGGCTTCGTCCATCAAAGTCGGCCAGAGCGCCAATGTGAAGCTGACCGGAGATTCGGTCGAACTGCCCGGCAAAGTGACCGTCGTCAGTCCCGCCACCGATCCGTCGAGCACCACCGTGCAAGTCTGGGTGCAGGTTCCCAACCCTGGCGAGCGCCTGAAGCCGGGCGCTAGCGCTCGCGTCACTATCGTTACCGCCGTGCTGCGCAATATCACTTTAGTCCCCGCTTCCGCAATCCTTCCGGGCGAAGAAGGCGGCACGGTGGTGGATACTATTGGCGGCGACAGCACTATCCATCAGAAAAAAGTGGAAGTGGGCGTTCGCGAGCCCGATAAAGTGCAGATCGTGAGCGGCGTCTCCCCCGGCGAGCAGGTCGTCACCGTCGGCGGCGTCGGCGTGGACGACAATACCAAAGTTCGCATCGTCAAACCGGGCGAAGAGGCCGAAGAGCCGCGCCGCGCCGGAACCGCCGGCGAGTCAGAAGAAATGAGCGCGATTCTAACCCCGCCGCCCGCCGATACCAGTCCCGTCGAGGCCGCCGAATCCGCGCACTGGACCGCGCGTCACGGCAAGCCCATAATCTTTGCCATTCTGACGCTGGTGGCCGTAGGCATCTATCTGGCGTTGTCGATTCCGGTGTCCGTCTTTCCGGAAACGAATTTTCCGCGCATCGTCATCGGCGTGGATAACGGCGTCGCCCCCATCGACCAGATGCTCGTCAACGTGACGCGGCCTATCGAGGAGGCCGTCAATTCCGTCCCGGGCCTGGATCGCGTCTGGTCCACCACCAGCCGCGGCACCGTCGAAATCGATCTCTTCTTTACCTGGAAAGTGGACATGTACCGCACCCTGGAGCTGGTCAACGCGGCCCTGGCGCGGGTCCAGACGGCGCTTCCGCCAACCGCTAAGATTACCGCCAGCCGCATGACGTTCGCCGCGTTCCCGATCATGGGGTATAGCCTGACCTCCGATACCGTCCCCATGACGCACATCTGGGAGACCGCCACCTATGACTTAAAGCCGCGGCTCAACCGCACCAATGGCGTCTCCATGGTGGTCATTCAAGGCGGCCAGGTTCCCGAATTCCAGGTGCAGCCCGATCCGGCGCGGCTCGTTCAGACCCAGACCACAGTGCCGAACATTCTCGACGCCATCGCCCGCACCAACCTGATCGATTCTCCGGGCCTGATCGAGATGCAGCACCAGCTTGTCCTCAGTCTGGTCAGCGGCCAGGCGCGGACTCCCGATGAGATCTCGAACATCGTGGTGAAGACCACGCCCGCCGGCGCTCCGCTGCGCCTGGGCGACCTCGGACCGGTGACTCCATCCATCATGCCGGTCTACACCATCGTCACCGCCAACGGCAAACCCGCGCTGCTGATGAATATCTACCGCCAGCCGGATAGCAACACCGTTATTGTGGCCGATGCGGTGCACCAGGAGATCGATAATATTCGCAAGTCGCTGCCTGCTGGCGTCAAGCTGGAGAACTATTACGACCAGTCGGAAATCGTCAGCGAATCCATCAAGAGCGTGCGCGATGCGATTCTGATCGGCCTGTTCCTCGCCTCGCTCATCATGGTGCTGTTCCTGCGCGATTGGGGCACGTCGCTGGTGGCCGGCCTGGTGATTCCAGCCACTATCGCGGTAACCTTCATCGCGCTGCGCCTCATGGGCGAGAGTTTCAACCTGATGACGCTCGGCGGCTTGGCCGCGGCCGTGGGCCTGGTGATCGACGACGCTATCGTGGTGGTAGAAAACATCGTCCTCCACCGCGACCTGGGCCAATCGCGCGCCGAAGCCATTCGCAGCGCCCTGCGCGAGATCCGCACTCCCCTGGTCGGTTCAACGCTGACGCCCATCGTCGTGCTGCTGCCGCTAATTTCGATGACCGGAGTTAACGGCGTATTCTTCCGCGCGCTAGCCGTGACCGTAGGCAATGGCGCTACTCACCTCGCTTGCGCTGGCGCTCACATGGACCCCGACCCTGAGCCACTACTTCCTACGGCAGCGCGGCCGCGCGACCAATGGCGCCCGCCACACTGAACATGCCGGAGCGCCCGGCCGCGCTATCCGCATCTACGAGCGCGCGCTGCGCTTCTCTCTCCAACACGGCTTCGTCCTCGCGCTCTTCGCCGTCGCGCTGATCGCCGTGTCCTACCTTTGCTATACGCATACCGGCTCCGATCTGCTTCCGGAGATGGACGAAGGCTCGTTCGTTTTCGATTACATCACGCCCGCCGGATCTTCGCTCGATGAAACCAATCGCATCGTGAGCCATTTCGAGTCCATCGTCCGCCAGGTGCCCGAGGTCGAGAGCACATCGCGGCGCACAGGCCTCCAGCTTGGTCCCGCCGCCGTGACCGAAGCCAATCGCGGCGACATCCTGGTGAAGCTTAAGAAAAAACGCAGTCGATCGGTGGAAGAGGTAATCGCGGACGTCCGCGCCAAGGCGCGCCAGGCCGAGCCCGTCACCGATATCGAATTTACTCAGGTACTCCAGGACACCATCGGCGACCTGACCAGCGCGCCCGAGCCGGTGAATATCAAGCTCTTCTGCGAGGATCCATCCGCGCTCACCACGTGGGCCCCGAAAGTAGCCGCGGCCATCAAGAAAATTCCCGGCGTGGTGGACGTGGAGGACGGTATCGAGAATAGCATCAGCGGCCCGGCGCTCACATTCAACGTCGATCCAGTGGTTGCCGGCCGCGCCGGGTTTTGCGCCGCAGGAAGTGGAGCTCGATGCCAGCGCCATCCTCCAGGGCGAGCCTGCGACTATGCCGGTAGTGGTCAATGGCCGCGCCTATACTATCCGCGTGCGCTTCCCTGAAGATACGCGCTCGTCGCTCGATGCGATCGACAACACCCCGCTCGTGAGCGGCACCGGAAGGATCGCCACTCTGGGATCGGTTGCCAACATCGTCAAGGTTCCCGGGCAGACCGAAATCCGCCGCGAAAACCTCCAGCGGGACGTCGTCGTGATCGCGCGTTTTGAAAATATGAGCCTCGGCGAGGGCATGGCGAAAGTACAGAAGGCCGTCGACGATCTGCACATGCCCGCCAATATCCGCCTCGCCTATGGCGGACAATATGAGGAGCAGCAGAAATCCTTCCACGACCTGGTGGTCGTCCTGATTCTGGCGGTCGTGCTGGTCTTCATGGTGCTGTTGTTCGAGTTCGGCGATTTCGCCGCGCCTGTCGCGGTGATGTCCTCGGCCCTGCTTTCCACCTCCGGCGTGTTCCTGGCGCTGCTGCTGACGGGAGTCACCTTCAATCTGTCGTCGTTCATGGGGCTGATTATGGTGATCGGCATTGTGGCGAAAAACGGCATCCTGCTGCTCGATGCCGACCAGAAATTCCGCGCCGAAGGCATCCCCGCCGAAGAGAGCATGATTCGCGCCGGCGAGCGCCGCTTGCGCCCCATTATGATGACCGCGCTGGCCACCGTGGCCGGCATGATTCCGCTGGCGCTTGGAATAGGCGCCGGCTCGCAGATGTTACAACCTTTAGCCATCGCGGTGATTGGCGGTATCTTCGCCTCGATGGTTCTATCGCTCGTGGTCACGCCGGCGGTGCATTATTACATCGCCGGCAAATAAAGTTAATCGAAAAGGAGTTCAAACGATGAAAAAGCTTTGGATTGTAGGTTCGGCATTAGCAGTTGGCATCGCGCTCGTAGGCGCCATTGGATTGGCCCAATCCAATGGACCATACAAAGTGTTGAAGATCGCGAAAGTGGGCGGCGAGGGCGGTTTCGACTATGTGTACGCGGATGAAGCCGGGCGCAAATTGTACATCCCGCGATCGGGGACCAATGCGCGCATCACGGTTTTCAACCTGGATACGCTCGAACCGGTGGGCGAAATCGCCAAGTCCGGCGGCCACGGGGTCGCGGTGGACCCCAAGTCCGGGCACGGCTTTAGCAGCAGCAAACCGGTCACCATGTTTGATACCAAGACGCTCGCAACCATCAAGACCATCGATGTCCAGGGCGGCCCCGACGGCATTCTCTTCGATCCGTATAATCAGCGCGTCTGGGTGTTCAGCCACGGTCAGCCCAATGCCACGGTGATCGATGCTAAGGATGGCTCCATCGTCGGCACGCTCGATTTAGGCGGCGCGCCGGAGCAGGCCCAGAGCGATGACAAGGGCAAGATGTATATCGATTTGGAAGATGCGGATCAGATCGCCGTGGTAGACACCAAGGCGCTCAAGGTAACCGCCCATTACGATCTCGGCACAAAGGACCTTGGACCGGGCGGATTGGGATTCGACGCCAAGAATCACATCCTCTTCGCCTCCTGCCACACTCCGCCGTCGATGGTGATTCTGAATTCCGAAAACGGCAAAGTGCTCACTACCCTGCCCATCGGCCCCGGCACGGACGGCGCCGGATTCAACCCCAAGACCATGGAAGCCTTCAGCTCCAACGGCGGCGACGGCACGCTGACTATCATCAAGGAAAACAGCCCGACCAGCTTCGTCGTGGAACAAAATCTGAAGACCATGCCGCGCGCCAGAACCATGACCGTCGATACGAAGACCGATCACGTGCTGCTGATCGCTGCCGAATATGGACCGCCGCCTACTCCGCCCGCGGGCGCTCCGCCCGACGCGTCGAAGAAGGGTGGCCGCGGCCGCGGCGGCCCGATGGTCCCGGATTCGTTTTCGATTATCTTAGTCGGAAAGTAAACGCGTCAATCGCGCTTTACCAGACGGCAGCGCACAATCGCCGTCGTAAATTCGCGCGTGAATCGGTTGTGAATTCGTCGAAGCTGCCGGATGGGTTGAAGTTCGAGGCTGGCTAGCCGGAACGGGCTGTCGGCGACCAGCCTCTCGAACCGGCCTATGGTCATTTGATTCAAGCCTCCGGCAACCTCGCCGAATTTCGTGGCTCCATCCGTCTTGAAAGTGGACCGCCAGCGTATCAGGGCGGGCTCGCTGAAGATGAGATGCGCCCACGGAAAAACCGAGAATAGATGACCGCCCAAGGGGTGATACCAGGTTGGCCCGAAGCTGACGAGCACCTCGCCGTTCGGCTTGAGCAGCGCATCCATGATTCGCAAAACCTCCGCTGGATCGCCGAAGTGCTCGAACGCATCGAGCGACGCGACCACATCGGCCGTTTCGTTGGTGGAAGAGACAAAGAGGCATTTATCGCCGACGCCCGCGCCGATCGCATTCGCCCTGGCCGTTTGCAAACTGTCCTCGCGGATATCGACGCCAATCACCCGCTTGGCCCCTCGCACTGCCATCTCTATCGCCTCGGCGCCTTCCCCGCAACCGAAGTCGATGACAACTCTTCCCGCGATCCTGTCGAAGAACTCATCCCCCATCAGAACCCCGAGCTTCGACTTGCCCTGGTAAGCGCTCCCGCTACAGCAGTCCGGCGCCCCGGGCGAGAGTTTCTTCAGGATTCGATATTGGATATCGGTCAGCAGCGGCAACCATTGTAACCCGGGGCTTCATCGCTCGACCACGAAGCACGGCGTGCGGCTCAATTCTCCGTGGGCGTCTTTTCAATATGATCGATCACCAGCATGCCAACACGGCGACGCGCAGCACTCGCTGCAGAGCCTGCGCCAACTGAAGCATCGAGCCGCTGCGCCCGGTGATGGCGCCGATACCGGCCTTCGGAATATTGGAGACGACCTTGCCTTCCAGATCGCCTGCGGACACTCCGCGGAACCGGTCCGGCATGGCCGGTGGACCATCTTGAATCGGTCCGCCAGGAGAGACTGAAACATCAGGCGAACCTGATCCTCGGTTGCGGATGTAGAAGTAGTAGCGTCGATTTCGTAGATGTGATCGCTGCCGGGGAGCGGGCCGGAAATGCGCCAGGACTGTAAATTGTAGGCATGTCCCACCCGATAAGTCAGATCGGGCACGACTGGTCGAGCGGCTTGACCGAGGCTGCATCGAAGAACAGCGGCGCCGCCGTTTGGGGTTGCGCCTATGCGTGGGTGTGCGACGGGTGTAACAAACCGATACCCATCGGAACGGTAATTGCGGCGATGGGAAACGTTCTCAACAGTAGCTTCTTGCCGGGCTCAAGGTGTGGAACGACGCTCGGCGTCATGATCCACTCGATGCGGCGCTTGACATAGGCGCAGCTTTCGGCGTAGATCGCCCGGTTCGGCGCCGAGCCCGAGCACCTCCTCATCACAGGCAAGTTCACGCTCTTCCACCAGCCTGGCGCCGATCCACCAGACCAGCGGGTGGAACCAGAAGATGCATTCAATCGCCATGTGAATAGCCGCGGCGAAGTTATCGCGAGGGCGAATGTGGCAGAGCTCATGCGCCAGCACGGCCTGCAATTCCGCCGCCGAGAGCCGCTCTTCGAGACCGGCCGGAAGCAGCAGGACCGGACGGAAAATGCCGAATACGCCCGGTTCCTGTGGGGCAGAATGGCATTCTGCGCGGCGGTTGCCAACCGCCGCTCTCGACGTATTCAGCGAGACTGCGAGAGGCGCTGCGAACAATCCGTGGGTTCCGGAAATCGTCGCTACGGCTCGGGCCAGTGCTTGCGCAGTCACTTCCGGAACCGCGGTCGCACTATGTACCGCCGCCGCGATCCGTTTCCAGCGCAACCGCCAGCGGATCAGGATAGCCGCGGACCCGCACATCCAGAGTGCCCAGGCTACCCTGGCCAACCAATCGGGGCGGTCCGGCGGCGCGATTGGCGGCGCGGGCGCCGCGGGCGCGTTACCCAATGGAATGCGGCTGCCGACGAAGACCAGCAGCGAGAGCGGGATCAAGAATTTCAACGATGCCGCCATCCACAGCGCGTGGCGCGTGCGCGCGATTGCGCCGGAACGCCGTGACAGCAGACCAATGATGGCGGCGAACACGGTGGATTGGACAAGATGGTTGGCGAGCGGAATCATTCCGGGTTCTCCTTTCTGGCCAATTGACGGAGGGCCTTCGCGCTTCCTTTATGTCTTCCGCGCTGAGCTTGCCGGATTCGATCAGTTGCGGCATCACGGGCTGCGAACGGCCGCCGAACAAACGCAGGAGATCGTCCAGCAGTTTTCGCGCGGTGGCGCCGCGCGTCGCGACGGCTTCGAAAATGTGGGCGTTCGAGATCTTGCGAACCCGCCGCAACGCAGCTTTGGCCTCCAGCCGGTAGACGGTGGTCTGAATAGTGGTGTAAGCGGGCCTTTCGCGCTCCGGAAACGCCTCCTGAATTTCACGGACGGAAAGCGAACCCCGGTCCAGCGCCTGCATAATCCGCAATTCGAGCGGGGTGAATTTGGCGGCCCCCAAACTTTTATCCTCCTATGCTTGTATGCGAATCTACTACACAGATATTTGGCGCGCAAAGAATTTTAGATCGCCACCTCCACCACATAGACCTGCGCCGTTCCCGTGCGGTCGCTGCCGAAGGCTACTTTGGTTTCATCGGTGGACCATGAAGGATGCGGATGGCTCCACTGCGGCCCGTATACTTTGTCGGCGGCATTCTCCATCCAGCTCAGCGCGTTGCGCGCATGCGCGAAATCTTCGGCCGTCGCGTAGCGCGATTGGCGCCATTGCGTGCCCTGGTTGCTCGATTCGCTCAAGCAGATTTGGCGGCGCGCCCCCGTAGCCACGTCGATCATTTGCAGGCCATCGTCGGGGTGATTCGTATCGCAGAGCACGCGCCGGCCGCGCCGGTCGGGCGCAATATGCCACGCACTGTACTCGATGATGGTCCGCATCTCGCGCGTGGTCCAATCCATGCGGCGTAAGGCGCGCGGCCAGACCGTGAACACCAGGTCGCCGGTTTCGCCGAGAAAGGTTTCATGCACCAGAAACTCATCGTTGCCGTGCTCGTACAGGCATTCCATGCCGCTGCCGTCGCGCCGGACACGGTGCATCCGCGGCGCCGGGTCGCCCGCGAACTCGATCCATTCCGGCTCCAATGGATGGAACTGCGGATGAATTACGGTGCGTGGAAACGGGATGGTATGCCAGCCGCCTCCGTCGAAGCGCCCGGCGATCAAGCCGCGCTCGCCGCCGGATTGAAAAGCGGCGCTGAGCCACGCGCCATCGCGACTGATGGAACACTCGCCCAACTGCGCGCCGCTGCACTCGATAATGCAGCGCTCGGCGCGCGTGCGCCGGTCGATGGTCCACACGCCGCCGCCGCGCGTAAAGATCAACCACTCGCCGCCGGGGTGCAGCGCCGCCGAGAAGGGATGGATCGCTTCTCCGCTGGTGATCTGCCGGGCCGCGCCTGGTCCTGGCCCCGCGTCCAACGAAGCCTCGAATAGCTGGGCCGATCCAGTCCGGTAGGACGTGAAGAACATCTCCCGATCGCCCGGAAAAAACGAGCTTTGCAAAAAGTAAGTGGGATGGCTGATGGCCGGACCTTCGGTTACCTGCCAGACTTGCGCGCCGGTGGCGCGGTCGCGATAGCCGGTCATGCCCGGCCCAAATACAAATCGCGGCCTTGCGCGAGCGCCGCGATCTTGCGATCGGCCACAGAGCGTTTCAGCATCCAGAACCCACAGTCGGGATGAATCCAACTCACGCGTCCGCGGCCCAGCACGCGTTCGGCCCGCTCCAGCGCGCCCGCGATCTCCTCGGGCGTTTCCACGCGATTGATCTTAACATTCACCACGCCGATACCCAGGCGAATGCGCGCGTCTATGTCCTTAAGCGCTTCCAGATCGGCGGCGCAACGGTCCGCCATCTCGAGCACCAGGTGATCGACGTGCAGCCGGTTCAGAAAATCGATGAGGGCCCGCCACTCGCCTTTTTGAATGGTCTGGCCGCCGTAGTTGCCGAAGCAGAGATGCGCCGCGCGCATGCCGCTGAAACCATCCAGCACACGATTGATGGCCGCCGCGGCGATGGGGCCATCGGACGGATTACCCGAGATATTCGCCTCGTCGACCTGCAGACAGGCGCACGGAAGCTGGGCCACCTGTTGCGCCAAGACGCCGGCGAGGGCCATTAACAATTCTTCAAAGCCGCCATAATGCCTGTCGAGCAGCGTGCGCGCCAACATATAGGGACTGGTCACTGTAAACTTGAACCGTCCGCCAGCCACGCTGGCGGCCAGTTGGCAATCGCCAAGCAGGTTAAGCGATCCCTCGCCCAGCGGCGCTTCTACCACGCCCGCCGCCTTGCGGCGAAACCGCATGGTGCCAGTGCGCGCGAAAGCTTCATGATCGCTCCGCCCCACCTGCGCACGGATACCAGCCATCGGCCGGATGAAGTAATCGATCATGCCGTTGGTGTCGGGATGGTTCACATCGAACCGGTACAGCTCGCCATCGGTGGGCAGGTCGATGCCGGCCTGCCGCTGGATGTCGAAGACCACGCGCGTGGCATCAAGACGAGCCTGCTCACTGGGGAGCGCCATCAGCCACTCCGGAGCCGGATAGGAGCCGACAGTAGTGGTGAGGATGGATGGTTCAGACGGCATAGAGGGCAGGGCGTTGGACCATCTGGCGGCGCGGGCCAATCAGGCCGCTATTTCGGCCGTTATTTTGGCGTAGACTGATACCTCTCGGGCAGCGGATTCCCTTCCCGCTCCGAATCCCAAAGTATAGTCATAACCTTCCAGCCCTTTGCATCGCGTACCAATTGAAAGCTGTTGATCCCGCGCGCGAAGGGCTTGTCATCGGGCGCGTGGCGCGATTCGTAGGCGCTGAAGACGTGCGCGATGGCGCCGAACGTTTCCACGCGATGCGCCAGTTCGGATTCGTAGAAAGCGGTCTTCTCGAAACTTGCGCCGGCGCGCTCCGCATACTCGTCGGGCGTCATCACAGACGGTGTGGAGACCCCGCCATTGGTGCGTATCGCAATCAGGCGGGCGCCATCGGTGAACAGGCCGCGGAAGCGATCCCAATCGCGCACGCCCGCGGGACCGGAGATGACATCGTAAACGGCGCGCGTAATGCTCTCGATGGAATCGAAATCCCCGGCGCGAGCCGCGGGGACCAGGAACATCCCGGCGGCCATGGCGGCGGCATTGATCAGGCTCATGAAGGCAGCTCCTTTACGATTTCCGCTATGAATTGCTTGGCGTCGCCGAAAAGCATCAGCGTCTTGTCCAGGTAGAATAGCTCATTGTCAATGCCCGCAAACCCGGGGCTCATCGACCGCTTGATCACCATCACGGTGCGGGCGCGATCCACATCCAGAATCGGCATGCCGTAAATCGGGCTGTCCTTATCCTTGCGCGCGGCAGGATTGGCGACATCGTTGGCGCCGATCACCAGCGCTACGTCGCATTGCGCGAAATCGGAGTTGATATCGTCCATCTCGTACAGCCGGTCGTAAGGAATGTCGGCTTCGGCCAGCAGCACGTTCATATGTCCCGGCATGCGGCCGGCCACCGGGTGAATGGCGAACTTCACGTCTACGCCGCGCCGCGTCAGAATGTCGAACAGCTCGCGCAGCTTGTGCTGCGCCTGCGCCACCGCCAAGCCATAGCCGGTGACGATGATGACGCTGGAGGCCGATTCCAGAATCAGCGCGGCTTCCTCCGGGCTGGCGCTGTGGACGCTGCGCTTTTCTTTGGCGCGCGCCTTTAGCGGTTTGCACCTGTCCGAACGCGCCGAAACAGCACGTCGATGAACGAGCGATTCATCGCCTTGCACATGATGATGGAAAGAATCATGCCCGACGATCCATCGAGCGCGCCCGCGATCACCAGCAGCTTATTGTTCAGCGCGAATCCCATGGCGCAAGCGGAAAGACCGGCGTAGGAGTTCAGCAGCGCGATCACCGTAGGCATGTCCGCGCCGCCGATCGGGAATAATCAGCAGCACGCCGAATACCAGCGCGAGGCCGGCGAAAAAGGGGAACAAGTACGTGTCAGTGGGAACCAGGATCAGCCGAATGCCGATGCCCAGCGCGATGGCGAACAGCGTCAGATTGATGAAGTTTTGATTCCGATAAGTGATCGGCCGCGTGGGCAGCACTTCCTGCAATTTACCCGCGGCCATCAAGCTGCCGGTGAACGTCAGATAACCCAGCAGCATCTCGATAATCAAGCGCCACCATCGTAAAGCCGTGCAGGTTGGGCGTATCGCGATAATATTCCGCCGTTCCCACCAGGGCCGCCGCCAACGCGCCGCATGCGTGCGAAAGCGCCGTCTGTTGCGGCACGGCGGTGATCGGCATCTTGTACGCCAGCGGCACGCCGATGGCGGTTCCCAGGAAAAATGCCACCAGAATCCATTGGTAGTTGACGATGTTGTGGACCAGCAGCGTGCCTACAATCGCCAGCAGCATGCCAACTTCGCCCGCGAAAACGCCGCGCCGCGCGGTCGCCGGCGAGTTCATCCATTTGAGCGAGAGAATGAATAGCGCAGCCGCCACCAGGTAGGCATATTGCACCAGGTGTACGATCACGGCTTGTGTGATCCCTTCGTATCCTCGCGCTTCCGGAACATCTTGAGCATGCGATCGGTAATCAGGAATCCGCTGACGATGTTGATGACGGATGTAGTCACGGCGATGAAGCCCAGCACCCGCCCCAGCGTGGAATCGCCGGCCGATTCGGTAACCAGAATCGCGCCCACCACGCAAATGCCCGAGATCGCGTTGGTGATGGACATCAATGGCGTGTGCAGCAGCGGCGACACCTTGCGGATAATCTCGAGGCCGACAAAAGTGGCCAGCATGAAGACGTAGAGACTGAGTTCAAGATCGGACGGCATGGCAATTCTCTATGAAACCGTTTCGAGCGCGGCCAACCCCATCGCCTCGCGCACGCGCGCATGGACCACTTCGCCGGCATGAGTGACCAGCGTCTCTCGTACGATTTCGTCTTCGTGGTCGAGCGTGAATTTTCCGTCCTTGATGAGGTATTTCAAAAACGTCGCGATATTGCGCGCATACATCTGGCTGGCGTGATAAGGGATGGTCGAAGCCAGATTGACCGGACCGAAAATCTGAACGCCGTGCTCTTCCACCGTTTCGCCCGGCCGGGTCAGCTCGCAGTTGCCGCCGCGCTCGGCGGCGATATCGATAATCACCGATCCTGGCGGCATGCGGCGCACCATCTCGCGGGTGATCAGAACCGGCGCTCGTTTGCCGGGGACGGCGGCGGTGGTGATGGCGACGTTCTGCTCCGCGAGGACGTTGGCCATGGCCTCGCGCTGGCGGCGGTAAAAATCTTCGCTCATGGCCTTGGCGTATCCTCCCTTATCCTCGGCCGCGGCTTCGCCCACATCGAGCATCACGAAGCGCGCGCCCAGGCTTTCGATCTGCTCTCTAACCGCCGCCCGGATATCGTAACCGCTGACCACCGCGCCCAGCCTGCGCGCCGTAGCGATGGCTTGCAAGCCGGCGACGCCCGCGCCCAGCACCAGCACGCGCGCCGGAGCTACCGTACCGGCCGCGGTCATCAGCATGGGGAACATGCGGGGCAGCGAATCGGCGGCCATCAGCGCCGCTTTATAACCGGCAATGGTGGCCATGGAGGAGAGAGCGTCCATGCTCTGCGCGCGTGTGATGCGGGGCATCAGTTCCATGGCGAGAAAACTCACGCCGCGCTCCGCCAGCTCGCGAGCGGCCTCAATCGACGTCAGCGGCTCGCCGAATCCGATGATGGCTTGTCCGCGCCGCAGAGAGGGAAGATCCGCACGTCCGGCTTGCAGGTTGGCGCCCAGGCTGCGGACCTGTAGAATCACATCGGCCGCGGCGAATACCTCTCCCCGCCCGGCCATGCGCACGCCTTTTTCGACGTACTCGGCATCGGGCATGCCGGCGGGAACGCCCGCGCCCGTTTCCATCAGCAACTCGAGATTGGTTTTCTTCAGAACGGAAAGCGCGCCCGGCGTCATCGCCACGCGACGCTCGCCGGGCGACGACTCAGAGACAATACCGACCGTAGTTCCCACCATCGATCTCCAGGAAGTTTAAGCCGGCGCGCGAGGCATCGGCATGGAAATACCAGTGTACCGTGACAGGGTGTTTGCCTACATGTCGATCCGCTTGCCGATGCTCGCGCAGCGCTTTAAGGCCGGAAGACCCCGAGTACGCCCGGATGATCGGACCCAAATCGGGAAGACCGAACGGCGCGGGCGCGAGGACCCGCTGTCCGCCGATCACCGAAATGCCGTTGGAGAAAAACAGGTCGATGCGATCGAGGGGACTGGAGGGCGCGAAGAACTGAGGAGGCGTTTGATCCTGCAGAAACAGCGGCCAGGTGGGTCCGGGATCGGCCGGGTTAATGGACTTCCAATCGTCAGTCTAACCGGCGCCCTCGATCAAGCCGACGGACTGCACTAAAGTAGCCGCCGGCGTTCCGGGGATCGAACTCAGTAAATGCGTGGTGATGAATTTGAATGGCGTGCCGGCGGGCGTCACATCCGCCGAAATCCAGCCGACAAGTACCTGAAAACCTTCGAACGGGAGGCCGGCGCTGAACACATGCGTCTGCGCATTGGAAACTTGAACAGCCGGTGGGCGCGCGTCGGCTCGTATAAGCAGAGCGTCGCGATCTGTAATGCGAACCGCCCCGACGCTTGCGGGCAAAGCGATATCGGTGAGGCTGTTGACAGCCACAAAGTCATACGGAACTCCCTGCGCGCTCAGCGCCTGGAGCAGCAGTTCCAGTTGATCGTAGAGAACGACTCGGCCGCTGCGGGCGTCAGTCCAATGCGCCACAGCGTGACCTCCTGCAATCCGACCAGGTCCGGTTTTTCCGCCGCAATCTGGCGCGCCAGAAGCCGTGCGCGCTCTGGAATATTACTCGCTATAATTTCGGCAAGCGTGAGGTCAACCCCCAACTTAGGCTGCGTGCCGGCAAACTGGAGGACATAGCTTTCGATGCTCGCGGCATCCATGTTCTGCGTCATTGTTTCTACGTTTTGGGCCTGAAGGGCGCAAAAAGTTCCTTCCAGCAACAGAAGAGCGGCGGTGAGAAACTTATGCATAGGGAGGTCCTTTCCGATATTTGAATTTAATCTAAGCCCAATCGCGAGTAAAGCATCTAATGACGCCTCGCGCGATTGTCGAAGAACGCGATCGCAAAATCCCGCGGTTGCGGCGCCTGGTGCCCGCCCCGCCCAGCTCACGCGGCATTGACCCCAATACAACCGCTAGAATGGAATACCGGACAATTTATGGAATTCCTTGCCGGCAGTCTCCTCGAACTAATTACGCAAACTTCTACTAATTTGCCGCCCGATGTGCGTGCCGCTATGTCGCTCGCCGCGGATGCGGAGGCGCCGCAGACGCAATCTTCACAGGCACTGAACATTATCCTGGCGAATATCGATATGGCCGCCGACGATACCGGTCCGATCTGCCAGGATACGGGTATGCCGACGTTTTACGTGCATACCCCGGTGGGCGTGAACCAGATCCGCATGGCCAAAGGGATCCGTGAAGCGGTCGCGGAAGCGACCCGCCTGGGCAAGTTGCGGCCCAACTCGGTGGATTCGATTACCGGCGAGAATACCGGCAACAATCTGGGCGATGAGACGCCAGTAATCCATTTCGAGCAGTGGGAGCGGGATGAAATAGAAGTCAAGCTGATCCTCAAGGGCGGCGGTTGCGAGAACAAGAACATTCAGTATTCCGTGCCATGCACGCTCGACCACCTCGGGCGCGCGGACCGCAACCTGGAGGGCGTACGCAAGTGCATTCTGCACGCGGTGTGGCAGGCGCAAGGCCAAGGCTGCGCGCCGGGAGCGGTGGGCGTGTGCGTCGGCAGCGACCGCGCGCACGGCTACGATCTGGCTAAGCGGCAGTTGTTCCGCACCTTGGACGACGTGAACCCGAATCCGCAGCTGGCGAGACTGGAAGCTGAAATTTTGCAACAGGCCAACCAGTTGGGCGTCGGCGCGATGGGATTCGGCGGCAAGAGCTCATTGATCGGGTGCAAGATCGCGGCGGCAAACCGCTTGCCGGCGAGTTTTTTCGTTTCCGTGGCCTACGAATGCTGGGCGTTCCGGCGGTTGGGCGTGCGCCTCGATGCCTCCACGGGCGCGATCTCGCAATGGATCTATCGCGATCCGGCGCGGCCCCTGGAGCGGATGGCGCGCGGCGAAGGTTTTCGGTTGACCGGGCGCGAGGTGGTGTTAACTCCGCCGCTGACGGAGGCGCAGGTGCGCTCGCTCAGAGTAGGAGACGTAGTTCTGATCAATGGCGAAATGTATACGGGGCGCGACAATGTCCATGCCTACCTGATGAAGAACCCGCCGCCGGTCGATCTGCGCGGCGCGGCGCTCTATCACTGCGGCCCCGTGATGCTGCGGCAGGATGGGAAATGGACGGTGAAAGCCGCCGGCCCGACGACCAGTATCCGCGAAGAGCCGTACCAGGCCGATGTGATCCGGAGATACGGCGTGCGCGCGGTGATCGGCAAGGGCGGCATGGGCGCAAAGACCCTGGCGGCGCTCAAGGAGTGCGGCGCGGTATATCTTAACGGCATCGGCGGCGCCGCGCAATATTATGCGCGCACCGTGGAGGAAGTGCTGGGCGTAGACCTGATGGATTTCGGCATACCCGAAGCCATGTGGCACATCCGCGTGCGGAACTTCGCCGCGATTGTCACCATGGACGCCCACGGCAACAGCTTACACGCGGACGTGGAGAGAGCCACCGGAGAGAAGCTGGCCGAGCTACAAAACGCATAGCGATTAGCGCGTCGAAACCGTTGCAGCTGCCCCTCCGGACCGCTACGCGCGCCGGAATGCTATAACTCTAAGGAATGGGAATCGGCATCCGCATCGAAAAACTGCGCAAGGTCTACGACTCGCCTCCGCCTATGGCGGCGCGCGGCATGGGTTTTTCCTTTGCGCCCGCGAAGAAGGAGAAAAAGAAGTCCGAAGTGGTGGCCCTGGATGGCGTGTCCATGGAGATCCGGGCCGGCGGCATTTTCGGCCTGCTGGGTCCTAACGGCGCCGGCAAATCCACCACCATCGGAATCATCACTACTCGCACCCGCCCCAGCAGCGGACGCGCATTCGTGGGAGCGTACGACGTGTGGAAGCAACAGGCCGCCGTGAAGCGGCTGATCGGCGTGGTGCCCCAACGGCCCAATCTCGATTTCGCCCTGACCGCGCGCGAGATTTTGCTCTTCCACGGCGCCTACTTCGGCCAAAGCGCTAAAGAGCGCGCCCGCCGCGCCGATGAGCTGCTGCAAACCTTCAAGCTGACCGACCGCGCCGATCACATGATCCGCGGATTCTCCGGCGGCATGATGCAGCGCCTTTCCATCGCGCGCGCCATGATGCACGATCCGGAGGTTCTCTTTCTCGATGAGCCAAGCGCCGGCCTCGATCCGCAGACGCGGCTGCTGCTGTGGGAGACGATCCGCGAATACAACCGGCAGGGCAAGACTATCGTGCTCACCACGCATTATATGGACGAAGCCGACACGCTTTGCGAATACCTCGCCATCATCGATCATGGCAAGGTGATCGCGCAGGGAGCGCCGCGGGAATTGAAGGCATCGATCCCCGGCGGCTACCTGCTCCGGCTTCGCTTCGACCGCGCCGCGGACGAATTGATCGAACGATTGAAGGCGCTGCCCGGCGTGAGCGAGGTGCGCGCCGCCGATGGCTTCAGGGCCGACGTCTACGCCGATCGCGGCGGCCCTCTCATCGGTCCCATCGTCGCGGCGGCGCAATTTGCGGGCGCCGAATTAAGCGACGTAAATATCATCGAGCCCAGCCTTGAGACGTTATTCTTGCACCACACCGGAAGGAGTCTACGCGATTGAACTGGAAAACGTTTCTGGGCCATGCTTTCGCGCGATGGGCATGTGGCCCGGCGCAACCTGGGTCTCACGCTGGTGCAGAATCTTTTGCAGCCGCTGCTGCTGACGTTTGTGTTCGGCCGCGTGCTCACATCGAGCGGCATGATGTCGAACTCCTACAAAAATATTTTGCTGCCCGGCATCATGGCGCTCAGCATGACGCTTTCGGGGATCTGGGCGGTAGCTATGCCGCTGATCTCCGAATTCCAATTCACCAAGGAAATCGAAGACCGCTTGCTGGCGCCCATGGAAACCGGATGGCTCGCGGTAGAAAAGGTTGTGGCCGGCATGATCCAGGCGCTCTTCTCGGGGCTGGTCGTGATCCCCGCGGCCTGGCTGACGCTTGGATCGGGGGTGCAATTGGGCGCCTGGCATCCGGCGCAGTTCACCGCCATGTGCCTGCTGATGGCGCTTTTCTCGGCCGCGGGCGGATTGTGGATGGGGGTCAGCGTGGGGCAGACCCAAATTGGCCTGATGTTCAGCATGGTGATCACGCCCATGATGATGTTCGGGTGCGCCTATTACCCGTGGAGCGCGCTCAGCCCGTTTCCAGTGCTCAAGTACGCGGTGCTGATCAATCCCCTGGTCTATGCGAGCGAAGGCATGCGTGGATCCCTGGTCCCGGCCGTGCCGCACATGCCAACCGCTGTGACTCTGGGCGCGCTGCTGGCCATCGATATCGCGCTGCTCGCCATTGGCATCCGGAAGTTCAATCACAAAGCGGTAAGCTGAAGCCGCCGCCAGGCTAACTGTGTCGATATGGGTGTGCGACTAGAAGTACCGGACGCGGGTCCCGCGTCGTGAGAGCAGTTCTGCGGACTTTGCGCCGACCGGGCGATGGGCTGACGGCAACGTGCCTCCGGATTAGCCGGCCAATTGCTTGCGGCGGTAAAGAACTCCGCCCAGGATAGCGCCTATGAGAAACAGCAGGCCCGCCGCGGGCTCCGGCACAGCGTTAGGCGTGACCTCCACATCGTCCAAAAGGAACTCACCGAGGCCGTTGCCGAAGGTGAAACTTAGAGGGGATGAAGTGGATGACGCGGTCACTGAGTAGCTCATTAGCGAGTACGGCTGCACGGGTAAATCGATGGTACTCAAAAGCAATTGGCCGCCAAAGGACACCGATACGTCATTTTGGTCTTCCGGCTGAGTGCTACGCGGCGTGGTGTCCTGCGCCAGATAGAACGAAACCAAATAAATCACGCCGGGAATAGTAACAACAGGCTGGGTCAGTGTGGTGGCGTTGGCGTCCAAAGTCCCAAAGTACGCCTGATCGTTTCCGCTATTCGGGGCGATGCCGTCGAAGGGATCCGTTCCTTCAACTCCATATAAATTGCCTAAGTCTATCGGCACATCATTTCCGGAAAGAGACCAATTGTTGAAGTTACCGGCTTCGAAACCGCAATTCATAATCAGGTTGCCGGCCTTGTTATCACAAAGAGAAAGAGTGCCGGCCGATCTGGCTTGAGGCTGTAGTACAAGAAAACCGCATACCGCGCATAATATCGTCAAACTCGTTCGCATATCGTTCCCCCGAACTAAACTCACAACAATCGATACTTTCAATCGCGCCGGCGGCCGGCAAGGGCGCCGAAGCCTTCCGGTCTCACGTTACATCCATGCCGCCATTACCAGGTTAAATGCATTCACGGTCCCAATGCCAGTCGCGAAATCCCAACCCGGTGTCGCGCCGTACGCCGGAGATTCGCTCGCGTTCGAAGTAGACAGAACGCCGTTTGTCCCCGAGGGCAGGTAGCAATTGTAAAGCGTGCCGCTGAGCGCCCGGCAAGGAATATCAATATCGCCCTGGGTGACATCGTAGAAAATGCAGGTATTCGATGTCTTGTTCACCGTTGTGGAATTGCAAGCGGCAGCGCCGGCGGCGCTCGGATATTCCAACGCGGCCAGCCTGTAATAATTCACGTTCGGATTGCCCCAGCGGCTGCCTGTCCTCTGGTTGACCAATGCCTGGATACCGGCCATAATCGGGGACGATACGGACGTGCCGCCGAAACCAGTCCAGGTACTCGGGTCCCCCGTGCAGGGAACGCCGCCGCGGTTTGTCCCCGTGTCCGAGTAACAGACGATGTAATATGAATCCCAAAAGCCATTGGCGGCAAACAGAGAAACATCCGGGGTATCGCGCGCGCCGTCGCTTGGATTGCCGAGCACGGCCTGCCATGACGGTTTCGCGTAACCCACGCAGGTTCCGCTGGCGACGCCCGAAATGGATGTCGATCCGGTCGCGCACGCGCTCGGGCCGCCGCTTCCCGCGACCGTGTTGAGAAATTGTGTGCCGTCGGGACTGGTATTGCAGAACGCTTGAGGATCGCTCGGATCGCTCGCATTGATATACGTATGGTAGTAGTTAGCGAGTAACGCGCTTGCGCAGGAATTGTTCCAGGGAATTTCCTGGATGTACGAAAGGGCCGAGGAATAGACATTGTTATTGGTCGAATTCCAGTAGGTGGCGGGACTGACGTTGTCCGCCCGGTAGCCAAAATCGGTACCGCCTACGGAAACGTTGTAAGGCGTGGAGGTAAGGCCGCTGACCGTAATGCCGTGCGTGGCTAAACGCGCACCGGCGTCTGAGCTGGCTGCGCCTTCATCGCCGGACGACGCAAAGATCGAAACGCCTCTCAATACCGCAAGCGCGTAGGCATTGCTATACGCGAGATTTGCAGCGGCTCCATTAAATTCTTCGGATCCGCCGTAGCTGATGCTGATCACGGATGGCAGTCCCGTAGCCGAGCCGTTGAGCACGTTGAGCAGAGCGATCAAGATGCCATCCGCAGTGGTGTTGGCGCACGAGGCCAGAACAATGGCCGCATTCGGCGCGGCGGCCGAGGCCCACTCCGCATCAAGGATGGCCTCACTATCATCGCCGTTAACGCCCGGCGCCGTACACGCCGAAGAACCCGCGGGATGCACCTGCGTAAACGTGCCGCCGGGGAAAGCCCGCGCCAAGCCGAACGTCTTCCTGAATATGGTCCAATCTCCGGTATCGTATACGTCCGTGTCCTCGAGTACCATCACTGTCTGGCCCGTGCCGGAGAGACCGGCGTTGAACAGCGGAGTGAGGTTGTAGATTGTGGCGATGTCCTGAGCGGATATAGCGTGCCGCGAAGGCGATATTGTATCGCCCGGACTTACGACCGGGACATTGGTTCTTATCACTGAATTCTTAGTGGGCGGAAAGTTGTGCAGCGAGACAACGCCGGCTATGGCCGGATCGAGCGCGGCGGGAATTTTCGGATCGCTCATATTCGCAAAATGCAGCGCGGCGTTCCCTTCCAGCTTGTGAATCTCCGTGTGATATGCCTCCCGAACCATACCGGCCGTGCCGCTGAAATCGATCGTCAGGCCGCTGGGCTGAACCCCTTTCACCGTAAAGCCATGTGACGATAGCCAGGCGCTCACGGTGGTGATGTCCTCCTGCGCCAGACCAAACCGGTTGCCGAACTCCTCGGCCGTCAACCATTTGTGATAATTGGGCGAAGCAGATTGGTGCAGTTCGTCGATGTACCGCTTCATTTCCGCTTCCCGCTCCGGGGAGCGTTTCAATTGAAGCTGGAGATGGTCCAGCGCGAAGTCGTCCGGGACGATGCCGCGGTCGTTTTCGGCTGTCGCTTCGGGACGCGTGTTGTGGTAAAGAGTTACCAACCGGGATTCGTCGATTCTTTCGCGAATGACCCGAAAACCGCGGCTCGCCGGCTGGGCATAAGCTACGGATGTCACGAAGAGCGCTGTCAAGACAGCCACCACAGTGCCGATTTTTTGTAGTCTATACATTAAAAAGCATTCTCCCGATCAAAATGCGCGCATAAACCTACCGATAGAAATCCCGGCCACTCCTCGACGCCGGTTAGATAAACTTCAACCTCCGCAGAGCGGAAGTTTCACCCAGACCTACATAACTATACAGCAAGCGAGAGATTGATTGAATGGGTCATGGCCTTATTCGGGTACCATGGCCTTGAACATTGTACTAGTACTACTAAAATTCAGGGCGCCGATACGACGAACGGCACTTATTACTTGCAAACGAAATTCGCGGCATCATTAGTACTGCCGCTGCCCTTCCAATGCGCTGTCTGCGGGTATGCGCATAGAGGCCGCGTGCGCTCGACTGCCGGCGGATTGGTCCGTGCCTTGAATTTCGTGGCCACCACCCGTTCCGGAGCGGCCCCCTGTTCCACCCACAATTCCAGCGCCGCTTCGAGATCATGCTCGGCGTCGGCGCGCGGCACGCCGGCTTGGCCAAAAGAATTGGGACCGGCGCCGCCGCCGCAGTGTCCCCATCCAGGGACCATGAACAGGCGCATGAACGAAGCCGAATCTTTAGCGCCCATCTTCTTCACGACGCTCTGATAGTAATCGATCGTACTTTGGGGCGGAATGGCTGCATCGCTCCAGCCGTGATACAGGATCAGTTTTCCGCCGCGGCTCTCGAATTTCTTCAGGTCGGGATCGGTGGCGTTCAAGGCGCCGCCCGTTCGTTCGTCGGCCAGCTTCACATTTTGATCGGTGGTGGACGTTCTGAAATCCCATGCGGGATCGTTATATACCATGTATTTGAAGAAATTCGTCCCGAATGCGTATTGCAAACTCGGACCGTGTCCGGCTCCGGTGATCCATTCCGACCAGCCGAGCGGTTCGGCTTCGCCGCCAGGAGCGAAGCCGGGTAAAATCGGCTCGCCTTTGGAAGTCTTCGCCCCCGCATAAATCTTCCGCAGCGCGGCGATCTGCGGCGCAGTGAGGCATGCATCCGTCTCGGCGCCCTTGCACAGCAGCACCCCGGGATCGAAGTGGCATTGCGCTGGATTCTCGATGATTCCGTCCTTTACGCCATCGAGACCGTCGCACGCGGCCAGCGCGGCGGCCTCGATGGCGGGCAGCTTGGAAGCGGCGATGCCGGCGCCCGGCGCGGAAAGGGCTTGCAGATTGTAGATGGCCAGAGTCAAAAGATGCGTCCAATAGTCCGCGGGCGCCCCGGCGGCGATGCCATCGTAGTCCGCGGGATAGCGCTCGGCTTCCATTAGCGCCTGGCGGCCGCCATTCGAGCACGAATTGAAGTAGGAGCGCTTGGGACCTTCGCCATAGAACGCAAAGATAGTCGCCTTGGCTCGCTCGGCGGTTTCATGAATAGCGCGATAGCCGAAATCGACGATCTTCTCCCGATGGTTGAGCGCCCATGACGCGTCGGTTCCACCCGCGCGGTGTCCGGTATCGGTGGCGGCGGCGGCGTATCCGTGCGCAACGGCGGCAGCTAGAGACTGGAAATCGATGGACCCGGCGAAGCCTCCGTTGCCGATACCCTGAAACTTCCCGTTCCAGCCCGAGCCGGGCAGCCAAACCTCAGAATGGATGTCCGAATCGGGCGATGGTTTCACTACGATGGATATACGGCAGAACTCCACCGCGACTCTGACCGTTCCACCGGGAGAGGCGAACGGACCCGCGGGGACTATCTTCGCCGTTACAACGGTGGTATCCGGCAACTGGAGCGTGGCCAAGCTAGCGCAATCCGCCGCCAATAACGCCTGTGCGGGCAAGGTGGACATGGCGACCACTGGCAGCCACCTGTATAGCCGCCGAATATCGGATCTCATGCCATGTAATTATGACGGATTTCGAGCCGAGCACGGAAACCGTCGCAAAAGTCTGGGCGTCATAGTTGCGTAACAATCACCAGCATGAAACACTCGCGGATTGCGTAACACTAAGTATCTGAATCTCATGATGAAGCCACTCAAGCGATTCTCTCTACCGGCGGCGCTCGTTACGGCTTTCGCGTTGAGCGCGGCGGCTCAGCAGTCGAAGGCCGTCGCGCAATGGGCCAATCTCAATGGTCTGGAAAACGGATCGGAGATCAGGGTTGTCCTGGCCAGTGGCCAAACTTTGCACGGCTTTTTGCAGAGCGTGGGCCCGGATTCGCTGACGATGAGCGCTACCCCGAGCCGGGAAGCGCTGCGTCAGGATGTCAAAGCAGTTTCCGTGAAGCGCCCCGGACATCGCCGGCGCAATGTCCTGATCGGACTTGCGATTGGTGCGGGCGGCGGTCTCGGGGCCGGGGCGGCGGTCGATCGGAGTTCCCATGGGTGGTTCCCCAATCTTGGCAAAGAGGTTTGCACGCCGCTTGGTGCAATTATCGGCGCAGTAGTGGGCGTTGCGATCCCAACCGGCGGATGGAGGATTGTCTATCGCGCGCCATAACGTGGCATGGAACCATCGATTCGCGGCATCCTATTGTATAAATGCGCAGTTTCGATAGTCTCACCGAACGCGAGATCCTCGCCTTGGCCATCGGCCTCGAAGAAGAGGACGAGCGCGTCTACGCGGAATACGCCCACGAGCTAAAACACGATTTCCCTTCCACCGCCGCCGTTTTCGACGGCATGCGCGAAGAAGAGTCTACGCACCGCCGGCGCTTGATCGAGCTGTTCCGCGAGAGGTTTGGCGATCACATTCCGCTGGTGCGGCGCCAGGACGTGCGCGGCTTCGTGAATCGCAATCCGGTCTGGCTTACACGTCCGTTGCGGCTCGCCTCCATCCGCCATCAGGCCGCCGCCATGGAAGCGGAGACGCGCCGCTTCTACGAGCGCGCCGCCGCGCGCACTCAGGACGCCCCTCTGCGGCAGTTGCTGGACGATCTGATCCAGGAGGAGCGCCATCACGAAGACCGCGCGTTGGAGTTGGAACAGGACAAGCTCCACCCGGATGCTTTGAGGGAGGAAGCCGACGCCAACCGCCGCCTGTTTGTATTGCAAATCGTGCAGCCGGGATTGGCCGGCCTGATGGATGGGTCGGTCTCCACGCTGGCTCCTGTTTTCGCCGCAGCAGCCGCCACCCATCTGTCCCACGACGCATTTCTGGTGGGGATCGCCGCGTCCATGGGCGCCGGCATCAGCATGGGTTTCGCGGAAGCGCTCAGCGACGATGGCAGCCTCACGGGCCGCGGCCATCCATGGGTGCGCGGCGGCGTCTGCGGCCTAATGACCGCCCTGGGCGGCATCGGCCATACGCTGCCGTTTCTGCTGTCAGACTTTCACGCCGCTATGAGTGTAGCGATCGTGGTGGTGATTATCGAGCTTGGCATAATCACGTGGATTCGCAATCATTACATGGACACGCCGCCGTTTTCAGCGGCTTTGCAAGTTGGATTGGGCGGTCTGCTGGTGTTTGTTACGGGTCTTCTGATCGGGAATTCGTGAGCGAGCGTAAGCGCTAGATTCCGGCCAGCGCCCTCATCGTGCGGCCCAGGCTGGCATGCTGTCCCGCGATCCGGCTACTGGGATTTGAACCACGTTGCTCCGCCCTACTCCAGATAGAAGACTTCCTTCATCATGGCGAAGCGCTCGCCCGGCTGCTGATCTGGTACGGGCTCGAAGAGCGGCGCCATGAATTCCTGCCAGCGGCGATTCACCGGGTCGCGATCCAGCTCGTTCCAGGCTCGATCGAAATCGTCCACGCGCAGGCTGAGCACCAGATCCTGCCCGCGGCGGAAGATCGAGTACTCCGAAATCCCCACTGCCTTCAATTTGGCCAGCAGTTCGGGCCACACGCGCGCATGCTCGCGTTCATAATCGTCGATCGCATCTGCCCTGATGCGAAGCTGAAACGCGTAACGGGGCATCTCTGTTAAGCGTAGCTGGAAACAACAGCCATGTTCTTCTGGCCGCGCTCGGTCGTAATGCGCTGCAGATACCCGCTCTGGCGGAAGGCGTCCATGGGATCTTCGACCAAGCCCTTGGAGCGCGCCCATTCGCGGATCGCCGGACGGACGTCGGTGGAGAACGCGTCTTTGAGGCAAGCCTCGGCATCCACCAGATCGCAGGATTGCTGCAGCGTCGCGAGCCTCTCATGATCCACCAGCGCCGCTTTGGCGAACAACTCCATAATCGATGTCACGGTCTGAATCATGGCTTCGATCTTGCCCTTCAGATTGTGGCTCTGGTCGATCATGTAGGCGATATCGGCGCGCGCGCCTTCTTCCCACTCGAAGTGTAGAATCTCATGGAAAATCCGGAAAACCTGATAGGGGTCTATGGAACCGGTGGTCAGATCGTCATCGGCATACCGGCGGTCGTTGAAATGGAAGCCGCCGAGCATTCCCAGATCGAGCAGCCACGCCACGATCTGCTCAATATTCTGAGCTTGGTAATGATGCCCGGTGTCCACCAACACCTTGGCAGCTGGACCCGCGGCCCGCGCCATCAACAGCGCCATCCCCCAATCGGCGATGTCGGTGTGATAGAAGGCCGGCTCGAAAGGCTTATACTCCACCAGCATGCGCTGGTCTTTATGTTGGGCCATGCGCGCGTGCGCGGCCCGCAATCCATCTTCGAACCACTTGCGGCGGTGGCGGATATTCTGCGTGCCGGGATAATTCGATCCATCGGCGAACCAGAGAGAGAGATCGCGGCTGCCCAAGGCTTGGCCGATCTCAATGCTATCGAGGATGTGATCGAGAGCCGCGCGGCGTACCGCGGGGTCGGGATTGCCCAGACGAACCATATTTGTAGATCTGGTCCTGAAACACGTTGGGATTAATGGAGCCGGGCCGGATGCCGTGCGTAGCCGCCAGCTCGCGAATCTCATTCGCGTCCGCCACGCCGCGAGGCAGATCCCAGAGCACGTGCAGCGCGATGGTGGGGCAGACGCCCGTCCATCGGTGCACTTGCGCCGCGTCGCTGAATTTCTCTTCGATAGTGGTAGCCGCGGCGGGCTGAAGAAACTTGCCGAAGCGTGTGCCGGTATTGGCGAAGCCCCAGGAAGGGAGTTCGACATGGAACCGGTTGAGCGTTTCAGCGATAAGCTCGGTCTGTTTACTGTTCATCACGGGACTTGCCGCCAACCCAAGATGATGGGCGGCAATACGCCTCCCGTCAAACTATTATGGAACTCCGGCGAGGGTTTCGCATCACAGAACTCCGTGCGCCGCCCGCAAAGGACGGAAGTAATGCATTTCGCTACAGTTGCTAATTGGAAATCGATGAAAGCAAAGCACGGATTCCATGGCGATTTCGAGCTGGCGAAGCGTTTCCCAATTCAAAACGCCGGGCGGGCACTAGAATGGCAACAGGTCGTCATATTGTTTCAGACGCATAGGATGATAGGAATGCGCGTAAGTTCGCACGGCTCTGTCCGCCGATTCTGGCGGCGTCTCTTGGTATTTGGATGTTGAGCGCGGCGTCAGCCGCATCTGCCGGCGGATTTGGCGGCATTGAAGCACGCGTTTCAGCATCCGCCCGACGATGCGCGCATCATGATGCGGTGGTGGTGGTTCGGCGCAGCAGTTGAGAAGCCCGAACTGGAGCGCGAAATGCGAACCATGAAGCAAGGCGGCATCGGCGGCTTCGAGGTGCAGCCGGTGTATCCGCTGACGCTCGATGACCCGCAACTCGGGCTGAAGAATCTGCCTTATCTTTCGCCCGGAGTTTCTGGATGCGCTCACGTTCACCGGTCGTAAAGCGCGTGAATTGGGGCTGCGCATGGACCTTACGCTGTGCAGCGGCTGGCCGTACGGCGGACCGCACGTTCCGATTACGCAGGCTGCGGGGCGACTGCGCGTGGAGCGCGTGCCGCTGGCCGCAAATGCCACTGAAGTGAAGGCGCCGCGCATCGGGGAAGGCGAGAAGCTGATCGCTGTGTTTGCCGGGTCGGGCCAGAACTATCAGCGCGTCGACGACATCTCGGGCGACCCGGTTCGCATCCCCGCCGATGCGTCCGCGCGCACCGCTCTCTTCTTCATTTCCAGCCGCACCCGGATGATGGTGAAGCGTCCGGCGGTGGGCGCGGAAGGTTTCGTGCTCGATCACTACGACCGCTCGGCGATTGACGCGCATTTGAACTTCGTAGGCGAAAAGCTGCTGGGCGCGCTGGCGCAGACGCCGCCCTACGCCGTGTTCAGCGACAGCCTGGAAGTGGAACGCTCCGATTGGACGCCTAATTTCCTGGCCGAATTCCAGAAGCGGCGCGGCTACGATCTGACGCCGTATCTGCCCGCGCTGGCCGGGATCGATATCGGTCCAAAGGCCGCCGACGCTCGCCACGATTGGGGCCAGACGCTGACCGAACTGGCCAACGAAAACTATCTCACGCCCATCCGTGAATGGGCCAAACGCCACGGCACGCTGTTCCGCTCGCAGACTTACGGCACGCCGCCGGTGAACCTTTCGAGCAACGCGCTGGTGGATCTGCCCGAAGGCGAGGGATCGCAATGGCGGCATGCTTCATCCACGCGCTGGGCCTCTTCGGCGAGCCATCTCTACAATCGCCCGGTGACCTCGTCGGAAACCTGGACGTGGCTGCATTCGCCGGTGTTTCGCGCCACGCCGCTCGATATGAAGGCCGAAGCCGATCTGCATTTTCTGGAAGGCATCAACCAGTTGATCGGCCACGGCTGGCCCTATTCGCCGCCGCAAGCCGGCGAGCCCGGCTGGCGATTCTACGCCGCGGCGGTGTTCAACAATCACAATCCGTGGTGGATGGTGATGCCGGATATTGCGCTCTACCTGCAGCGCATCAGTTTTCTGCTGCGGCAGGGCGAGCCGATCAACGATGTCGCCATCTATGTTCCGACAGACGACATTTACGCCGGCTTCACGCTGGGCAACGATTCCGTCAACCGCGCGCTCGATGTGCGGCTGGGTACGGATTTGATTCCGGACAGATCCTCGACGCCGGATATAACTTCGACTTCATCGACGACGCGGCGATTGCGCATGGCGGCGTTCCATATAAGATGCTGGTGCTGCCGGCTCCGCAGCGCATGCCCGAAGCGACCAAGCGCAAGATCGAGGAGTACAAGCGCATGGGCGGCTTTGTGTTCGACACGCGGGACACGCCGTCTGTGGGCGAGGCGTTGAAGAAGGCGGTGACGCCGGACCTGGAACGCGCGCCGGAGATCGGCTTCGTGCATCGGCATCTGCCTTATGCGGAGATCTACTTTCGTGGCGAACACGAGTAACCATCGGGTGCGATCCGGCGCGAAGTTCCGGACTGGGGCTTTAAAACCGGCCTCGTGGAATCCTATGGACGGACGAATCGAGAGAGCCGGCGGCAATGGGATCGTTCCAGCTGTACCTTGAGCCGTACGAATCGCGCGTGATCGTGTTTTCGAAGCAGCAGGAGCCCGCCGAGGCAGTTCCAACCAGCGTGCCGCCAGCGCCGGTGGACATCAGCGCGAATTGGAAAGTGACATTCGCGGGATCGTCCGGCGCCGAGACGATGGAGCAGCTCAAATCCTGGACCGCGGATGACCGCACCAAATTCTTCTCGGGCAAAGCTACTTATGAAAAGAGCGTGGTCATTCCGCAAGCGATGCTGCGCGCGGGACATCCGCTGTATCTGAACTTCGGCGAGGGCGAGCCTGTCACCACGCAAGAGCGGCGCTCCGGAAGTGGAATGCGCGCGATGTTTGAGAGCCCGGTTCGTGAGGCGGCGCAGGTTTTCGTGAATGGCAAGGCCGGCCGGTATGGTCTGGCATCCGCCTTATGAACTGAATATTACCGCGCTGCTGCGCGCGGGAGAGCAACGATCTTCGCATCGTAGTGGCCAACCTGGCGCTGAATGAGCTCGCCAAAGGTCCGCTGCCCGATTACAAGGCTCTGAATGCGCGCTATGGCGAGCGTTTTCAGCCGCAGGATTTGCAGAACCTTCAGCCCGTGTCCGGCCGGTCTGCTGGGACCGGTGCGCATCATCGCGCGATAAGGAAAACCATGACTCGCAGAGATCTTCTCCGCCGCGGCGCGGCATCCACGCTGGCGGCGATGGCGATTGAAGCACAAGAGACTGCGCCCGCGCCCACTTCGCCGCAGCTGCGCTGGCTGGGCGATGCGGCGCCGCCGCTTGAAAGCGGCGTCAGTTGGGGCGTCCCCTGGCCGCGCGGCGCGGTATCGAAATCGCAGACATTCAGCCTGACCGCGGGCGGCGCCGCGCTGCCGCTGCAGCAATGGCCGCTGGCCTACTGGCCGGATGGATCGATCAAGTGGACGGGATTTGCGACGGTGGCGCATACGGCGGCCGATTTCCGGCTTGCGCCCGGCGCTCCCGCCGCGCCGGCTTCGCCGATCAAGGTCACGGAATCGGCGGCCGCCATCTATATCTGATACCGGCCCCATGCAGGCGCGCATTCCCAAGCAGGGCGGGGCATTGCTTCGAATCTATCGCGATGGATGGCCGCGCGGTGGCTGGGCCGGCGCGGCTGCGTCTGCACGCTGGAAGGCGGCGCCGCATTCACCGGCAACATCAAGAACGCGACGGTAGAGCAGCGCGGACCGGTGCGCGCCACGGTGAAGATCGAAGGCGTCCATAAAGCCGATTCCGGCGCGCGCGAATGGCTGCCATTTACGGTGCGGCTCTATTTCTATGCGGGCGTGGAAAGCATCCGGCTGATCCACACCTTTGTTTTCGATGGCGACGACAAGAAGGACTTCATCCGCGGTCTGGGCGTGGCTTTCGGCGTTCCCATGCGCGAGCAGCTTCACAACCGGCACGTGCGCTTCTCGGGCGAAGGCGACGGATTATGGTCGGAGCCGGTGCAGCCCGCTACCGGCCGGCGCGTGCTGATGCTGCCGGGCAGCCGGACGAACGCATTTGTGGATCAGCTCGCGGGCAAGCGCCTGCCCAATCGCGAGGCGTTCGACGCCGCGGGCCAAAAGCTGCTTGACGATTGGGCGGTATGGAGCGATTACAAGCTGGTGCAGGCTTCGGCCGACGGTTTCTCGATGCAGAAGCGCGTCAACGGCGAAAGCTGCTGGCTGGATGCGGCGGCGGGCCATCGCGCATCGGGTCTGGTGTTCGCGGGCGATGTTTCGGGCGGGTTGGCAGTAGGGCTGCGGCACTTCTGGCAATCGCATCCGCGGTCGCTCGAAGTGCGCGACGCGACCGGACTCGGCGGCGGAGATTCGCGCATGGCTGTGGTCGCCGGATGCGCCCGCGATGGACCTGCGCCATTACGATCTGGTGAACGGCGTAGAGCACGCGCACGATCTCGATTCCAGCTACGAAGACGTGCAGCCGGGATTCAGCACGCCGCACGGCGTGGCGCGGACCAGCGAGATGACGCTGTTCCCCAGCGCCGGAGTTCCATCGAAAGAAGATACGGCGCAGCAGGCGCGGCTGGCCGAGGAGCCGCCGCTGATCGTCGCCACGCCGCAGCATATCCACGCGGCCGGCGTGTTCGGCATCTGGAGTTTGCCCGACCGCTCCACGCCCGCCAAGCGGCAGATTGAAGATCAGCTCGACGCGGCGTTCGCGCTCTATCACAAAGAAGTGGAGCAGCGGCACTGGTACGGCTTCTGGAATTACGGCGACGTGATGCACACGCACGACGGGCCGCGGCACATGTGGCGCTACGACATCGGCGGGTTTGCCTGGGACAACACCGAACTGGGCACCGACATGTGGCTCTGGTACAGCTTTCTGCGCACCGGCCGGCCCGAGATTTTCCGCATGGCCGAGGCCATGACGCGCCACACGGGCGAAGTGGACGTCTATCATCTGGGCCGATTCGCCGGGCTCGGATCGCGCCACAACGTGCGCCACTGGGGCTGCGGCGCTAAGGAGGCGCGCATCAGCCAGGCGGCCGTACCGGCGCTTCTTCTATTACCTGACCACCGACGAGCGCGCCGGCGACCTGATGCGCGAAGTGGTGGACGCCGATTACAAATCGCTGGAGATCGACGCGATGCGTCTGGCTTCGCCGCTGACCAAGCCGAATCCGTATCCGGCGCGCGTGCGCGGCGGTCCGGACTGGCTGGCGTTCGTGGGCAACTGGATGACGGAATGGGAGCGCACCGGCGACGACGAAGTACCGCGACAAGATTATCGCCGGAATGGACAGCATCGCGAAGATGCCGTACGGATTTTTGACCGGCCCGAACCAGCTTTATGGATACGACCCGGCGACGGGCAAGCTGTACCCGATGGTGGAGGACGGGTTCGGCCGCTATAACCTGACGGTGATCATGGGCGGCGCGGAAGTGATTTTCGAGCTGAACGAACTGATCGATCATCCGGGATGGAAAAAGGCGTGGCTGCAATATTGCCGACTGACCTCCGCGCCCAAGGAGGTAGTGGCGCGCGACATGACCAGCGGCGAGCGAAGGCGCGGATGCGCGGTTCGCCGAAGCCGGGCCGGCTGGCGGGCTATGTCTACACGCAGACGAAGGCGCCGGAATTTGCGGGCAAGGCGTGGGCGGGAGTTCTGGGCGGCCGGCGGCCTGACTTATGCCACCACAGCCTTCAAGGGCCCTGAAGTGCTGAACCCGATTGAGGAAGTGACCGGGATCTCGACCAATAGCGTGGCGCAGAGTTGTCTGCAGGCGATTGAGGTGCTGGCGATGTGTGGCGACCGGATGCCGGTATGAGAGGGCATTCGAATTGAGGCCCCCGCCTTCACAAGAATGGAACCGGTCTGCAAACTCACTCCTCTCTGAGGACGACGGCCGGATCAACGCGCGTGGCGCGGCGCGCGGGGAAGTAGCATCCTGCTGCCGCCGCAAGCGCCAGAATCGCGGTGACGGCGCCAAAAACCGATGGGTCCGAGGGCCGTACGTTGTAAAGCAGACTGGAGAGATAGCGCGTCAGACCGAGCGATGCGCCGATGCCGCCCGCAATACCGGCGCCGGCCAAAATCATGCCCTCGCGCAGCACCATGCTCAGAATGCCTGCGGGCGCGGCGCCGAGCGCCAGCCGAATGCCCATTTCGCGCATGCGCTGCTCCACGGAATATGAAAGCACCGCGTAAATGCCGAGACACGCCAGCGCGAGCGCCATCGCTCCGAATACGCCCATGATGGTCGCATCGAGCCTTGGCCGCGCAACGGAATCGGCAACCACTTGCTCCATGGTTTGGATATCCTGAATCCCCTGGCTGGGATAAACAGCGTGGATTTGTTCCTTCACCGCGGGAATTAGCGAAACCGGATCGGCCGCGGCGCGTACCAATAATGATACAAACGCGCTAGGCTGCTGCGCCTGCGGCATGAACAGACACGGATCGGGCTTGGTATCGAGGCCGCTGTGATGGATATCGGCGCTGACGCCCACGATCTCGACTTCTTCTTCATGAAGTTCGGTTCCCCAGTCCACTCGAAGGCGCTTGCCGATCGGGTTTTCGCCGGGAAAGATCTGTCGCGCTGCGGTTTGATTCAGGACTCCGGCAAGCGGCAAGCCGGCGCGATCTGTGCGTCGAATTCTCGGCCCGCAACCATTGGGATTCCCATGGTGCGGAAGTAATCGTCCGACACAATGGAGACATCGCCGCCGCCTGTCGACCCCGGCGGGGGCGCGGGACGGTCGGCGCGAGTGTAGTCCGTTCCGGAATTCATGCCGGTCATGGGTAGCAGGTGAATCGAGCTGGCGGCGACAACCCCCGGCAGAGCGCGGATGCGGTCGAGCATCTGGGACACCACCGCGGCGCGGCGCGCGATTACAAGCTGGAACGTCTTAGCGTGCGAGGACATCACCATGCGAAAGGTCACCAGACGTTCGGGGCGGAAGCCTGGGATCGACTGCGTTGAGCAGAATGAAACTGCGCAGCATCAGACCCGCGCCGATCACCAACAACATGGCAAGACCGACTTCGGCTACCACAAGCGCATTACCTAGCCGACGATTGCCGGCGCTGCCGTGGCGATCGCCCTGACGCAGGGCTTCGCTCAA
Source organism: Bryobacterales bacterium (assembly GCA_963723015.1). Classification (GTDB taxonomy): domain Bacteria; phylum Acidobacteriota; class Terriglobia; order Bryobacterales; family Bryobacteraceae; genus PALSA-243. Next base: position 44,236 of record CAVRPF010000022.1, on the reverse strand, counting down.
CCTGCCGCGGCCCGCTTGCAGCGCGGGAAAAACGCCGAAGAACATTCCGCAGGCGAGCGAGAGAATCAGGGTGAACGCCAGCACGGAGGGATCTACTGCAATTTCGCTGCGGCGCGGGAGCGGGAAACCTGGCGGAAGCATCCCGATGATGGCGGGTACGCCCCAATACGCGAGCAAGAAACCCGCGACGCCGCCGGCTATGGACAGCAGCAGGCTCTCCATCATGAGCTGATGGAAGAGTTGCCAGCGGCCGGCGCCGAGCGCGATGCGCACGGTCATTTCGCGGCGCCGCTTGGATGCGCGCATGAGCAGCAGATTCGAAACGTTGGCGCATGCGATCAGCAGAAGGAACAGCACCGCGCCCATGCAAGACCAGAAGAGTGGCGCGCGTATCGCCCACCGTCTGCTCCATTAATGGAACCACGGCGGCGCTCCACTTGGCGTTCATTTCTGGCCGCTCGACGGCTGTTTGCGCCGCGATGGCGCGCATATCGGCATCGGCCTGAGCCAGCGAGATGCCCTTGCGCATTCGCGCCACCACGGAGTAATTCCTGCCGTCGCGCTGCGCCTGAGAGGGGTGATCTGCATGGGCGTGTAAAGATCCACGCGCGGATTGGTGGGAAGCGCAAAGCCTGGAGGCATCACGCCGATCACTTGCAGCCCGGTCCGGAGGAAAGCTTCAGCTTGGCGCCGAGCACGCCGGGCCGGCCGCCGAAGCGGCGCTGCCATAAGCCGTAGCTCAACACGGTGACGCACGGCGCGTCCGGGATGTCGTCTTCAGGCCGGGTGGCGCGGCCGATCAGCGGCGCCACGCCGAGAATCTCGAAGAAGCCCGCCGGTGACGCGCAGACTCGGAACTTGCACCGCTTCGCCTTGGCCTTCGAGATTGGTCGAAATTTGAAAGACCGCCGCCATATTCTCAAACGAGCGGTTGCGGGCGCGCCAATCGAGGAAGTTCTGGGTCTGGACGACGTTATTGTGATCGATTCCGGGCGGGCGCTCCCACACCATCGCCAGGCGACCCGGGTCGCGGAACGGCAATGGCCGCAGCAGCACCGAGTTCACCACGCTGAAGATGGCGGTGGTGGCGCCGATGCCGAGCGTCAACGACGCCAGCGCCAGCGCCGTGAAGGCCGGACTTTTCCGGAACATGCGCGCTGCGTAACGAATGTCCTGCGCCGCGCGGTCGAGTGCGCTCCAGGTCCACATTTCTCTGGTGACCTCCTTGGTTCGAGTTATATTGCCGAAATCCCGCCGCGACGCGCCGGCGCGCCTCTTCCGGGGATTGGCCGCGGTCGATTCGCAATTGCGTTTCCTGGCTCAAGTGGAAACTCAGCTCCTCATCCAGCTTCGCGATCTTCTTGTGCGCGCCGGTTCAGCCTTTTCCAGAGCCGCATCTATTTCTCCGCGGGCCGCATCACGCGCGCGATCGCCTCCACCATGCGATTCCAACGCGACTCTTCCGAAACCAGCGCCTTCTTGCCTTTAGCGGTGAGACGGTAGTAGCGGGCGCGCTGCTTGTTTTCCGTAAGCTTCCATTCCGCTTCGATCAGGCCCTGTTTCCGCAAGCGGTGCAGCGCGGGATAGAGCGAGCCGTGCTCCACCTGCAGCGCCTCCGCGGAACTGGCGCGGATGGCCACGCCGATGCCATGGCCGTGCTGCGCGCCCCATTGCAGCGTGCGCAGAATCAGCATGTCGAGAGTGCCTTGTAGCAGTTCGATGCGGTCCATTGTAGTCGATTCTCTACTACCTTCGACGCCGCCGCAAGCCAAAGGTTAGGATTGCGCGAAGCGGTGCGCCAGATTCATCCCGGCCAAGGTTCACATGTTATTTTGAATCGATGCCGCAGGAGAATCCTTTCCAGGACCCGCTACGCTTTGAGCGGCGCGTTCCCGAGTGCGCCATGGTCATCTTCGGCGCCAATGGCGACCTGACCAAACGCAAGCTCATGCCCGCGCTTTACCGCCTGGCCTACGACCGCCGCCTCTCCGCCGGATTCGCGGTAATCGGCATCTCCCGGTCGCCCATGACCGACGATCAGTTCCGCGAGAAAATGCTGGAATCGGTCAAGAAGTTTTCCGAAGACACCGAAATCCAAGACGATGTGTGGCGAGCCTTCGCCGGCGGCCTCTATTATGTAGCGGGCGACATTGCCGACGCCGCGCTTTATCAGAAGATCGCCGCAAAATTAAAGCAGGTGGAATCGCAACGGCACACCGGCGGTAACGTCCTATTCTATCTTTCGACGCAACCCAGCCAATATGCGCCCGCGGCGCAGGGTTTGGGCTCGGCCGGATTGGGAAAGGGAAACGGCTGGCGCCGCCTGATTGTCGAGAAGCCGTTCGGGCACGATCTGGCCAGCGCGCGCGAGTTGAGCGACAAGCTGCACGAGGTCTTCGCCGAATCCGACGTCTATCGCATCGACCACTACCTGGGCAAAGAGACCGTGCAAAATATTTTGGCGTTCCGTTTCGGCAACGGAATTTTCGAGCCGCTGTGGAACCGCCGGTACGTCAATCACGTGCAGATCACCGCGGCGGAATCGATTGGCGTCGAAGGCCGCGGCGCGTACTATCAGGAAGCGGGCGCGCTGGCGGATATGATTCAGAACCATCTGCTGCAGGTGATGGCGACCATCGCCATGGAGCCAAGCTCGAGCTTTCAACGCCGACGCGGTGCGCGACGAGCGCTCGAAGCTGCTGCGCTCCATCCGCGTCATGAAGCCGGACGAGATTCGGCGCAACGCCGTCCCAGGGCAGTACGGGCCGGCCAAGATCGGCGGCAAAGACGTGCCCGGCTTCCGGCAAGAGGAAGGCGTGGACCCGCAATTCGCAGACCGATACGTACGCGGCGGTCACTTTTTACGTGGAAAATTGGCGCTGGGCGCGCGTGCCGTTCTATGTGCGCACGGGCAAGCGTCTGCCCAAGCGCGTGACGGAAATTGCGATCCAATTCAACCCCGCGCCGCTGGCGATTTTCGATGGCGAAGGCTCGGATAGCTCGCCCGATCTGCTGCTGGTGCGCATTCAGCCCGAAGAGGGCATCTCGCTGAAGTTTCTTTCCAAGCGGCCCGGCTCGGGCATGAAGCTGCGGCCGGTATCGATGGATTTCAACTATGGGTCGAGCTTCGGAGAACGCTCGCCATCCGCTTACGAGACGCTGCTGCTCGACGCCATCGTCGGCGACCCCACGCTCTACACGCGCCAGGATATGGTGGAAGCGAGCTGGAAAGTGGTGGAACCAATTCAAGAGATGCTGGCGCGAAACCAAGTTCGATTTTCCGAACTACGCCGCCGGCACCTGGGGCCCGGCAGCCGCCGATGAAATGCTGGCCCGCAATGGCCACGTGTGGAGGAAGCCATAATGGGCGGCAGCATCGCTCCGGAAAAAATTCTGCGCGAACTCTCCGACCTGTGGGTCTCGCTGGGCAAAGCAGACGCAGGGGGATGCGGCCGATGGGGCGCTGCGCGCCTGCTCCATGACGCTGGTGGCGATCGCGGAAGAGAGCGACGACGCCGGCCGCATTGGGCGAGACTATCGCCGCGCTGATGCCGGAGCATCCGGCGCGCGCCATGGTAGTACGCTTGCGCGGCCCCGGCGAGCGAATGCTCTCGGAACGCGTATCGGCGCAATGTTGGATGCCCTTCGGCCAGCATCGAAAGGTATGCTGCGAACAGGTGGAAATCACCGCCACGGACGCTGCGCTGGCGGATTTGCCCTCCGTCGCGCTGCCGCTGGCTGTGGCCGATCTGCCCTTGATCTTGTGGTGCCGCAGCGCGCGGATTTTGGCTATGCCTGAGTTCCAGCCCATTGCAGCCGATGGCGCAGCGAGTGATTCTCGACAGCGCAGCCTTGCCCGATGCGCGCGCGGCGCTGCAACGGCTTGCCGAACATTCCACGCATGGCATCCGGCTCGGCGATTTTTCCTGGACGCGGCTCACGCGCTGGCGCGAGATCCTTTCCCAGGTCTTCGAAAACCGGCAAAATCTGGCGAATCTGCACTCACATCGCCAAAGTGACCGTCGCGACGGCCGGCGATCCTCCCGTAGCCGCGTGGTATTTGGGCGCATGGGTGATGGATGCGCTGGCAGCCGCGGGCGTACATCCGCGAGTTCCGGATGGCGCGCGCTGGGGAAAGCCAGCCGGGCGAACTGGAGAGTATTCAACTTTCGGGGGACGATTTTTCGGCCGAGCTGCAGCGGCGCGGGCCGCGGCTCATCGTGACTGTGGGAGGGCTGGCGTACTGCAACCACCTTCCGCCGTCTACGGAATACTCGCTGATGGCGGAGGAACTGCGCATCGTCGGCGTTGATCCGGTCTTCGAGCGGACGCTGGCCTCGGCGCAGCGTCTCGCGGGCGGCGAATCGTGAGCGTGCGCCGCCTCGTCTTTTCCGATGAAGATGCCGCTGCGGAAGCGTGTGCGCAACATATTCTGTCGCTGTTGACCGATGCTGTCGGCGCCAAAGGGCGCGCCACGCTTGCCTTGTCGGGCGGGTCCTCTCCCAAACTGCTGTTCGCCCGCATGGCGGCCGCGAAATTCGATTGGCGTGGCGTGCATATTTTTTGGGTGGACGAGCGCTGCGTCCCGCCGGCGGACGATGCCAGCAATTACAAGCTCGCGCGGGAACAGCTGATTGAACCGGCGCACATTCCGGATTCGCGGGTCCACCGAATTGTAGGAGAGATTGCGCCCGAATCGGCGGCCCAGCGCTATGCCGGCGACATTCGCGCATTTTTCGGGTTGAGGGGCACGGAGTTGCCGAGCTTCGACGTGATCCACCGGGGCATGGGTCCCGACGCGCACACGGCCAGCCTCTTTCCCGGCGATCCGCTGATCGATGACCGCGCCAACATCGCCGTGGCTACCTTTGCCTCACAGTTCAACCAATGGCGGGTAACGCTGCTGCCGGGAGTGTTGCTGGCCGGGGCACATACCGCGGTCTACGCGCCGGGACACGATAAGACCGAGGCGTTGGCCCACGTATTCGGCCAAGAGTACGATCCCAAGAAATACCCCTCGCAGCTTGGACTCCGCGATGGCGGGGAAACCGCCTGGTTTTTGACGTAGCGTTGGTGAGGGGTGGACCGAAAAAGCCGATTTTAATCTTATGGGCGCAATAGAAACATTCGATTTCCCTTCCAACCACTCTCCGGCTATCCTGAGACTGTAAGTCACACAGGTCCTCGAGCGTTACCGCGTAGTCCGCCTTTCGACCCCAAAAATTCAACGGAGAGATACTTCTTAATTTATGAAAAAACATTACCTCGCGATGAGTGTGTTTGCGCTGGCCAGCCTCGCTTTTGGAGCCGGCAAGTCTTACAATGTCACAATTTCGAAACTGTCCAAAGCCGGTTCTTTGCAACTGGTTCCCGGCGATTACAAATTGAAGGTGAATGGCGGCAAGGCGGTCTTTACCGATGCCAAGCATCGCGATTTCAGCACCGCGGTAAAAATTGAAAACGGATCCAGGAAATTTCCATACACGGCGATCGATTCCACCGAAAGTGGGGCTACCGACCAGATCAACTCGATCACATTGGGCGGATCGAAAACAAAGATCGAATTCGGCGAGTAACGCGAAACGACTGGGTGTTTGTTGCGCGCGGATTTGTCAGCGCGCGAAAATCAGGCTGGAGCAGGTCACGCCTGCTTCAGCCTTTCTGAGCTCGGTGATATCGATAGTCTGAACTTTCCAGCCGAGGCGCTCCACAATCGCGGCGGTCGCCGGGAAACCCGCGGGCATTAGCGCCGTAGCGCCAATCGCGAGGACGTTGGCCGCCCACGGTTCTTCCGCCGCCACTTCCATAATACGTAGCCCGGCCAGCGCCTCCGTTGCTATCCAAGCCCGATTGGCCAACACGATATTTTCGCCCAGGTAGCAGCAGCCGCTCTTCAAATGCAGGCAGCCACCCACCTCCACAGGCTTCACTGCATATCCATAGGATTTCAGCTCGTCGGCCAGTTGCGCGATCCCCGCGGCATTGGTGCGCGCGGACGCGCCCACGTAAAGCGTCCGGCCGATGCGCATCACGTCGCCGCCTTCAAGCGTCGCGGGCGCGCGCATCCAAAGCAGCGGGCGAAAGCGCGCCAGAGTCTTCGCCAAGCTGACTCCTTCACCGCGCCTCGATTCCGCGCCGGGCCGGGTAAGGACAGCCACTTCGTCCAGCACGAGCGCCGCATCCTCGACGAATACCGAATCGGGCATCTCCGGCTCGGCCGGCAAGGAGATTACATCGGCGCCCATGGCGCGCAGGCAGTCCTCATACCGCCGGTGCTGATCCGCCGCCGCGAGCGGATCGATATCTACACGCTCCAGGTATGACAGCTCGCAGCGGTTTATGGCCGGACTGACTTGTCTTGTTACAGCCGTTAACATGGGTTTGCCTGTTATGCTCTAACTTATGCCCGACAACAAAGCCCCTGAACGTCCTCTCGGTTTCGCCACACGCTGCCTGCACGCCGGTCATTCACCCGACGCCGCAAGCCACGCGCGCGCCGTACCGATCTATCAAACCACATCTTTCACTTTCGACAACTCCGAGCATGCGGCGGCGCTCTTCGGCTTGCAGCAGTTTGGCAACATTTACAGCCGCATCATGAATCCCACCACCGACGTTTTCGAACAGCGGATGGCGGCGCTGGAAGGCGGCATCGCGGCGCTGGCGACGTCGAGCGGACAGGCGGCGCAGTTTCTCGCGCTAACCAGCCTGGCCGGGCAAGGCGACGAGATCGTTTCCGCGAGCACGCTCTACGGCGGGACCTATACGCAGTTCGACGTCAGCTTCCGCCGCCTGGGAATCGATGTGAAGTTTGTCGAACCGGACAAGCCGGAAAATTTTCGTAATGCGATCACGCCGAGGACGCGGGCAGTTTACGGCGAGACGATCGCCAACCCGCGCATGAATGTGCTCGATATCGAGAAAGTGGCCGCCATCGCGCACGAGGCCGGCGTTCCTCTGGTCATCGACAATACCATGGCCTCGCCGTATCTCTGCCGCCCCTTCGAGCATGGCGCGGATATCGTGGTACACTCGGCCACAAAATTTATCGGCGGCCACGGGACTTCGATAGGCGGAGTGATTATCGATAGCGGCAAATTTAAATGGAGCGATAAGTACCCGGGCGTGACCAAGCCCAGTCCCGGCTATCACGGCATGGTGTTCAGCGAAGTATTCGGCGAGCTGGCCTACATGATCAAGGTGCGGGTGGAGGGTTTGCGCGATTTTGGCCCATGCATGAGCCCGTTCAATTCTTTCCTGTTCATCCAAGGCATTGAGACGCTGCCCTTCCGCATGGAGCAGCACAGCCGCAACGCCCTGGCGATGGCGGAATGGCTGGGCAAAAACCCGGCGGTGACCTGGGTGAAGTATCCAGGATTGAAATCGAGCCCGTATTACGCCATGTCGCAGAAGTATTTGCCGAAGGGGCAGGGGTCGATTGTGACCTTCGGTATCAAGGGCGGACTGGAAGCCGGAAAGAAACTGATCGATAACGTCAAGATCTTCTCCCACTTGGCGAATTTGGGCGACGCGAAGAGCTTGATCATTCACCCGGCGTCTACCACGCACCAGCAACTGAGCGACGCGAAACAATTGGACGCGGGAGTGAGCAAGGATTTGGTGCGGCTCTCGGTGGGTATCGAGGATCTGGACGATCTGATTTGGGATCTGGAACAAGCGATCGGGGCTTCGCAAGGGTAGGACTAGACCGCGCGGTCTTTATCGTCTTAGCCTTGAATAACGCCGCGAGGGCTACACCAATTCCCGCACTTTCTCGCCGGCAATATCCTTGAAGATTGCGCGCGCGTCTTTCTCTCCGCGTGCCAGCGCCTCCGCCAGATGCATGGCCTGCTTGGCTTTGATTTTGGCGGGCATGGGCGGCGCATTGGGATCCACCACGGCTTCAATCAGCACGGGCCCCTCGGTCGCCAACGCCTGATCCAGAATTGCGCCGCAGCGCTTGGGATCGTCAATGATGAAGCTCGCCACGCCGAATCCGCGCGCGACGGCGGCGAAATCGATCGGCTGCAGGTCGCAGACATATTCCGGATTGCCCAGAAACACCATCTGCTCCCACCTGATCTGACCGAGAGAATTGTTCTTGATCATGACAATCTTGATCGGCAGCTTGTACTTCACGCAGGTAGCCAGCTCGCCCATCAGCATGGTGAACCCGCCGTCGCCCACGAACGCAAATACCGGCCGGTCGGGATAGGCGATCTGCGCGGCGATGGCATAAGGCAGACCCGCAAGCCATGGTGGCGAGATTGCCCGAGCAGGAAAACATTTGTCCCCGTTTGGCCGGTATGTGCCGCGCCCACCAGGTAGTGATGGTGCCGGAATCGCTGGTGACAATGGCGTTGGCGGCAGGCGCTTGCCCAGCTCGTGCGCGACCACCTGCGGCTTCATGGGCACGCTGGCATCGGCGGCCGCGCGTGCATCATCAGCTCACGCCATTCCTTCATGCCGGCTTGCGCCTTCTCCAGAAAGCCGCGGTTGTCCTTGCGCTTCAGCAGTGGAATCAGCGCGCGCAGCGTCTTGCCGCAATCGCCCACCAGACCGCGCTTCGACCGGATAGCGCAGCCCGATGCGCACCGGGTCCAGATCGATCTGCACCGCGCGCGCGCCTGCCCGGCTTCGGGATAGAACTCGATGTACGGAAAGCTGGTGCCGACCATCAGCAGCGTATCGCAGCCCTCCAGCGCGTCCTGCGAAGGCTCGGTGCCCAGCAGGCCGATGCCGCCGGTGGTATAGGGACTATCGTCGGCCACGCACGGCTTTGCCCAGCAACGCCTTTACGATCGGCGCGCCCAGAATGTTCGGCCACCTGCTCCAGTTCGTCGCCCGCTTCGCAGCGCGCCCTGGCCCGCCAGAATGGCGACCTTGTTTGCCGGCTTCAGAATTTCCGCGGCTGCCCGCAGATCGTCCTCCGATGGAACGCGCGCGTTTTCCGTCGCAAACATTGGATACGTGGTTCGGCAGGTTGCGCTTCGATCGTTCGTCGTCCTTTGACGACCGGTTTCCTGCATATCGACTGGCATGGTGATATGCGCCACGCCGCGGTGAGGATAGCGCTGTGCGGCATGCCAGCTCCGCCATATTCTGCATGTGCGCGCGCGCCCATCACCCGCTCGTTGTAAACGCAGACATCCATGAACAGCTTGTCGAGCGCGACATCCTGCTGGGTGTGGGTTCCAATCAGATCATGGAACTGCAGGCCGGTGATGGCGAGCACCGGCTGGCCATCCAATCTTGGCGTCATAGAGACCGTTCAGCAGATGAATTCCGCCCGGACCGGAGGTGGCGATGCACGCGCCGATCCTGCCGGTGAATTTGGCCCAGGCGCAAGCCATGAAGGCCGCCGCTTCCTCGTGCCGCACCTGAATGAAACGGATCTTGTCCTTGTGCTTGCGCAGCGACTCAATGATTCCGTTGATGCCGTCGCCGGGGATGCCGAAAATCGTATCGATGCCCCACTCGAGCATCGTTTCGACCAGAACATCGCTTGCGGTTTTAGCCACTGGATGTACCTCAACGACAACGTTAGACAATACGGCATTACCGCGTCTGTTTTCAAACGGACAAAGTAGGAACCACTTAGTGTGGTGGATCACTTGAAAGGGAGAGGGCCAGCGGCTCCATTAAATGCGCAGCGGATTTACTTCCACGGCCGCCCCGAAATCTCTTGACGCCATTCGGCATAATTGGCGACAGAATGGTCAACGAACTTCAAGCAATTCAAGCGGAACTCGGCGGCCAGCGGGCTCTCGGTCGAACTCTTCGCGCCGAAGCGGATCTTGAATCCGCTATCCGCGAGGGTTTTCCGCAAAAAGTAGTGGAAGGCGTCATGCACTCCGCCGGGATCACGTTAAGCGAATTGGCCGGCTATTCTCGATCTATCCACGCGCAGCTTGCAGCGGCGCCGCGGCGAGGGGCGCTTGGCGCGATTCGAATCGGACCGCTTATATCGCCTCGCACGAATTGTCGCCTTGGCCAAATACTACCTGGGGGACAATCAGCTGGCCATGCAGTGGCTTAAACGTCCCAACCGCGCGCTCGGCGGAAAGATTCCCCTGGAATTGCTCGATACGGAACCCGGAGCCAAGATGGTGGAGAACATTTTGGGCCGGATTGCGTACGGCGGGTAAGTTGACGCGGGTATACCGGATACTGCGGAGACTCTATGCGAAACGGCCGTTCGATGGCGAGGGCGCTTACCAGTTTGGCGGACGCTGGTCGAGTCCGGGCATGCGCCTTGCCTACACGGCGGAGCATTTGTCATTAGCTATCGTCGAATACTTTATGCACCTCGACCCGGAATACCCTGCCAAGGACTGGTAGTGGTCACGGCCGATATTCCGGACAACGTATCCAAACTATCGGTATCGATCAAAGAGCTACCGCGGAATTGCGCCGGGTTCCGGCGCCAGCGGCGCTGGCGGGAATCGGCGGCGAGTTTGTCCACAGTGGACGCGCCGCGGTATTCGACCGTTCCCTCGGTTCTGGCGCCGGACGAGTCGAACTGGCTCATCAACCCACGCCATCCGGAGTTCATGGCAATCCGAACGTATCGCCCCGTAGCTTTTCAGTACGATTCGCGGTTTTCTCCAATGATTGGCCCTTTCGGCCCGCTGAGCGAGTCCTTCAGTCCACCACCCCGGCCCGCCTCAGCGCCTCATCGATCTCCGGCCGCACCAACAGCCCGGCCTCGATTTCTGCCAGGCGCTTGCGCTCGCGTGCCGCTATATCGCACGCCAGACGCGCCACCTCCGCCGCGTCTTCCAGCGGGACAACGGCCACGCCATCGCGATCCGCCACTATCACATCGCCGGGCCGTACCGCCACGCCGCCACACGCAATGATCGCTCCCACTTCGCCCGCGCCATCCTTATTACATCCGTTTGGGGAAAACCCGCGCGCCCAGACGGGCATGCCGCATCGCTTCCAGCGCTTCGCCATCGCGCACCATGCCATCCACAATCACAGCGCGGATGCCGATTTTCATCGCGCTGGTAGCCAGTAATTCACCAAAGCCGGCGTTGCCCGAGCCTTGGGTGTTGATCACCACCACGTCGCCCGGTTTTGCGAGCGTAAGCGCTTTGTGATACATCACGTTGTCTCCCGCGTGGCACCATACCGTCACTGCCGGGCCAATGACCCGCGGCGCCGGCCAGGTCGAACGGATGCCCGCATCCATGGCGCCGAGGCGCGACATGGCGTCGGCGACTTGAGAGCTGGCAGTTTCGCCAAAGGCCGCGAGTAATTCGGCCGTGGGCCGCGGCCATCCCGCACGCACTCGAAATCCAGGTCTTCCCGCCATGGGTGCCTAATTCCCTTTCGCAATTCGATCTAAATCGTTCACTTTCATACGTCTACAAAGACAGTTCGCGACCCGGCGAATCGCTCCATTCAACCCCGTCATGCGCCGTACAACTAACAAATTCAACGCTTTAATGCCAATCCATGGTTTAGCCGGCGATCCGCCTCATATACTTCGGTAAAAGCGTACAGTTTGGCTTTGATTCATTATGCGAAAATTCAGCCATCGGGAGGCATGCAAAGATGCACAAGCCTATTAAATACGTAGAGAAGGCGGTGACGTATGCCGCCGGCGCCGCTTGGACCGTATTCGATAAGCTCAATCAGATCCACCAGAATCCGGGTTTCGTGCCGAAATGGTCCGACAAGCCGCTGCTGAAATCCTGGGAAAAGATCAAGCCGCCGCTCGGCTGGCCGCGCGACACGGATTCGCTCTGCCCGCGCTGCGTACCCGAGATCCGCCAGCAGATTCTCGATGGCAAAGAGCCTATCGACATTCTCTACAACTCGCGTCCCGGCGAAATCAAGGCCAAGGTGATCGAGCGCGACGGCAAGATCCTGATGGTGAAGGATTGCCCGATCCATGGCCACTTTGAAGACGTGATGGCGATCGATCCGGCATTCTTCAAGCATCTGGAAGACGTTTTCCCGGGCCGCGATATCCGCGCTCACAACGATTCCAACGCTGCACAAGCACGGCTCCAGCACCATCACGCACGGCCGCGGCTCGGTGCTTACGGTGGATCTCACCAACCGCTGCAATATGATGTGCGATCCGTGCTTTATGGACGCCAACCAGGTCGGTTTTGTCCACGAGCTGACTTGGGACGATATCCAGACGCTGCTCGATAACGCCATCACCATCAAGCCCAAGCGGCAGATGTCGGTGCAGTTCTCCGGCGGCGAGCCCACGCTTTCTCCATACTTCCTGGACGCGGTGCGGTATGCGCGCGAAGTCGGATATACGTCGGTGCAGGCGGCCACCAACGGCATTGAGTTCGCCAAGAGTCCCGAGTTTTGCAAGAAGGCCGCCGAAGCCGGGTCTGCGCTATGCGTACCTGCAGTTCGACGGCGTCGGCAATGCCGCCAATTCGCATCGCAAGGTCGGCAATCTGTTCGATGTGAAGCTGCGCGCCATCGAAAACCTGTATTCCAATGGCGTCGATATCGTCCCGGTCATCACGATTATCAACGGCATCAATAACGAGCAGGTGGGCCGCGTGATTCAGTTCGCGCTGGATAATCCCAAGAAGATTCCGTTCCTCTCGTTCCAGCCGGTGAGCTTCACCGGCCGCGACGAAGCGATCACCGACGAGCGCCGCACGGCGCAGCGCTATACGCTTTCGCACCTGGCGCACGACGTGAAGAACCAGACCGGCCTCGGCGAACCGGCGCGCGATTGGTTCCCGATCTCGTTCATCTCTACTTTCTCCGATTGGAGCGATCTGGTTCACGGCCCCACAGCTAACTGGGGCCAGTTGAGCTGCGGCTGCCATCCCGAATTGCGGCGTCGGCATGGCCGTGATGGTGGACAAGGAAACCAAGGAATCGGTTCCGTTCACCGCGTTCGTGAATGCCGACCGGCTGGCCAAGGATGTGGCCCACGTCAACGATGCCGCGCGCGGAAAATGGATGTCGATTATCGGGCATGGCGCTGGCGCTGGGCCGCAACTACGATCCCTTCAAATCGCCCACGCACTTCCGCTTTACGGACCTGATGGCCGAAGTTCGATAAGACCTTCGGCGCCACCGGCAAGAACTACGGCAAAGTGGGCAAGGACCGCACCATGGACGATATCGAAAAGCGCCGCCGCGATCGCTGGAACTTCCTCTTTATCGCCGGCATGTGGTTCCAGGATCTCTTCAATTACGATTTCCGCCGCACCGAGCAGTGCATCATCCCCTACGCCACGCAGGAAGGCGAGATCTCTTTCTGCGCGTATAACACCGGCATGGGTTGGCGCAATATCATCGAGAAGATGCACATGACGGCCACGCTCACCAAGTGGTATGAGGAAAAGGGCCGCCATGAGATCTTCGCCGGCAATAAGACCGTGCCGCTAAATAGCAAAGATCACTCGCTGATGCTGCGCGAGGGCATCGTGACCCAGGAAATGCAGCACGATCTCGATAAGCTCGGCATCGCTAAGAACGCCGCGGAAGAAAAGATCCGCGCTCGCGACGCCAAGCTCAAGACAGCAGCAGGAAGACGCGCGCATGGCGAAGCTCTATCGCGAACACGTGCTGAAAGAGCCGCCCGCGCCGGAATTGGTACAGCTCGCGCCCCTCACACCCCGCCCCGAAATCCAGCGCTGCCGTGGAAGAGCGGGAAGAAGTCGGCAGCTTCGGAGATTAGTTCGATGAGTTAGTTCGATAATTCGGTAAGAGGAAAGGAGAGATCTATGAGAAAGGTTATTACAGCAGTTTGCGGCCTCGCTCTCTGCTGTCTTCCGGCGCTTGCCCAAGAAAAGGCTGCGGCCAAAGGCGGCATGACAGACCAGCAGTTCATCGACTTTGCCGCGCAAACCGATATGCTGGAGGCCAATCTGGGACAGGCCGCCGCTACCCAGGCATCCAGGCAGGATGTGAAGGATTATGCCCAGATGCTGGTCACCGATCACACTAACGATTACAAACAGCTAGGCGATATTGCAACTAGCGCCAGTCTTACTGTTCCTAAGGGACTCGATGCCGCGCACGACAAAATGATTGCGCCATTCCATGCACTGAATGGCCCCGCCTTCGATCATCGTTACATTCAGGAGATGATAGCCGGCCACACCAAGGCAATCGCCGAATACAAACGAGAAGCGGACAACGCGCAGAACCCGAGCCTGAAGAACTACGCCAGCCAGGCGCTGCCCACCCTGCAGAAGCATCTGGATGGCGCGAAGGAACTGGCCAAAGCCAAGACCAAGCCGACTTCTAACTGACGTAGAACTTACTCGATCACCAGCAGCAAATCCTTAGATTCCACGTGCTGTCCCGGCTGGGCCAGCACGTGCTTCACAACCCCCGCCATTGCCGAATAGACCGTGCTCTGCATCTTCATCGCTTCCATCACCAGCAGCGGATCGCCCTTCTTCACCTTCTGGTTCATCTCCACCGCGACGCTCGAGACCACGCCGGGAATGGGCGCGCCGATCTCGCCCGGCTTGGCCACGTCCGCCTTGACGCGCGCAGGCTGCTTCGCTTCCAATTTGCGGTCGCGCACAGTCACTTCGCGCGGCTGCCCGTTGAGCTCGAAGAATACCGTGCGCGTCCCATCCGGATGCGGCTCGCCAACGGTTTGGAACTTGATCGCGAGCGACTTGCCGGGTTCCAGTTCGACGGTGATGTCGGCGCCGCGCTCCATGCCGTAGAAGAACTGCGGCGTGGGCAGCACATCCACATCGCCCCACTGCTGCCGGTTGCGCGCGAACTTCACGAACACATCCGGATACATCAGGTAGCTCAGGGTCTCGTCCTTCGACCGGCCGCCGTCCGATCTTTTTCTCCAGCGCCGCCGCGGTCTCATCGAAATCCACCTTCGGCAGATGCGCGCCCGGCCGGCCGCGCCGCGGCTTCTGCCCGCGCAGAATAATCTTCTGCAGCTTCTTCGGCCATCCGCCTTCCGGCTCGCCCAGCGACCCCATGAACATATCGATCACCGAGCTGCGGCAGCGTCAGATTATGATCCGGCGTCGAGCCGTTCAAACTGCTCCATGGTCATGTTGTGATTCACCAGGAAGATCGCCATGTCGCCGACGACTTTGCTCGACGGCGTCACCTTCACGATGTCGCCGAAAGCTAGGTTCACCTCGGCGTAGGTGCGCGCGATCTCGCGCCAGCGCGCGCCCAGGCCCATGGATTCGGCCTGCTCCTTCAAATTTGTGTACTGCCCGCCCGGCATTTCGTGCAGATAAACCTCCGCCGTGCCCGCCTTTGGGCCGGTGTCGAACGGCGCGTAATACTCGCGCACCGCCTCCCAATAGTCGGCATACTGATTCAATGCGTCCAGATCGAGGCCGGTCGCGCGGCGGTGTGCTCCAGCGCCGCGACGATCGAATTCAGATTCGGCTGGCTGGTCTGTCCGCTCATCGACGCCACCGCGCCATCGGCCACGTCTACGCCGGCTTCGGCGGCTTTCAGCACCGAAGCTGCGTTGATGCCGCTGGTGTCGTGCGTGTGGAAGTGAATCGGGATTCCGATCTCTTCCCGCAGCGCCTTCACCAGTCTCGCGGCCGCATACGGCCGGCAGAGGCCCGCCATGTCCTTGATGGCCAGGATGTGCGCGCCCATCCGCTCCAGTTCTTTCGCCATGCGCACGTAATATTTCAGCGGATACTTGTCGCGCTTCGGGTCGAGGATATCGCCGGTGTAACAGATCGCCGCCTCGCAGACCGACTTAGTCTTCCGCACCGCCTCCATCGACACCTTCATGTTCGGCAGCCAGTTCAGCGAATCGAAGATGCGGAAGATATCGATGCCCTGCGCGGAAGCTTCATAGATAAATGCGGCCACTACGTTGTCGGGATAAGCCGTGTATCCGACCGCGTTGGACGCGCGCAGCAGCATCTGGAAACAGATGTTCGGAATCGCCTCCCGCAGGCGCCGCAAGCGCGCGAACGGGTCCTCGTGAAGGAAGCGCATGCTGTCGAACGTCGCCCCGCCCCACATCTCCAGGCTGAACAGGCCATGCAGCCGATGCGAGACAAAGTTCGCAATCGCCAGCATGTCATAAGTGCGGACGCGCGTCGCCAGCAGCGATTGGTGCGCATCGCGGAAGGTCGTGTCGGTCAGCAGCAGCCGCTTCTGGCTCAGCACCCACTCAGCAAATCCGGCCGGCCCATCGCGTGTCCAGCAGCTGCTGCGTGCCGGGCGGCGGCGCCGGAGAGTCGTGTGGCGGAGTCGGCGGCGTGCGCAGCCGCAGCGGCGGCGCCTTACCCTCCACGGCGGGATTCCCGTTGACGATCACGTCGCCCAGGTATGTCAGCAGCTTGGTGGCGCGGTCCTTCTTCGCCGCGAACTGGAACAGCGCCGGCGTCTCTTCGAGCCAGCGCGTCGTGACTCGCCCCGCCTGAAAATCCGGGTGGTTGACTACGTTCTCCAGGAACGGAATTTGGTCTTCACGCCGCGCACGCGGAATTCGCGCAGGCGCGATCCATGCGCTGGCAGGCGTGCGTGAACTCGCGCCCCCACGCGGTGATCTTCACCAGCAGCGAATCGTAATAGGGCGTGATCACCGCGCCGCTGTACGCCGAGCCGCCATCCAGCCGGATGCCGAACCCGGCGGGCGAGCGATAAGTGGAGATCTTCCCGTAATCCGGCATGAAATTGTTCGCCGGATCCTCGGTCGTGATGCGGCACTGCAGCGCATAGCCATAGAGCGGAATCTCATCCTGCGGCGGCAGATTCATCTCCGGCCCGTGCAGCTCGTGCCCCTGCGCGACCAGAATCTGGCAGCGCACCAGATCGATGCCGGTGACCATTTCCGTGACCGTATGCTCCACCTGAATGCGCGGATTCACCTCGATGAAGTACCACTCGCCCGAATCGGCGTCCACCAGAAACTCCACCGTGCCCGCGTTGTAATAGCCCGCTGCCTTCGCCAGCTTCACCGCGGCATCGGCCAGCGCCGCGCGGATGCCGCGCATCGAGCCCCACCGCCGGCGCCACCTCCACCACTTTCTGATGCCGCCGCTGCACCGAGCAATCGCGCTCTATAAGATGCAGAATGTGGCCGTGGCGGTCGCCCAGAATCTGCACCTCGATGTGCCGCGCGCGCCGCACGTATTTTTCGAGGAACACCGCGTCGTTGCCAAACGCGGCCTTGGCTTCGCGGCGCGCCTCTTCCAGCTTGCCCGCGAAATCGGCGGCCTTTTCCACCACGCGCATCCCGCGCCCGCCGCCGCCGAACGCCGCTTTGATGATTAGCGGGAATCCGATGCCTGCGGCGATCTTCTCCGCCTGCTTCGGATTGCTCACCGCGTCTTCGGTGCCCGGCACGACCGGCACGCCGGCACGTTGCGCCAGTTTGCGCGCGGCCATCTTGTCGCCCAGCAGTTCCAGCAATTCCGCGTCGGGTCCGATAAACGTGATGCCGGCCTGCTCGCAGGCCCGCGGCAGCGCGGGATTCTCGGACAGAAACCCGTAGCCCGGGATGAATCGCATCGACGCCCTTTTCCTTGGCCATGCGCGACGATGCCTCCACGTCCAGATACGCTTCCACCGGACCTTGCCTGCGCCGATCAGGTATGCTTCGTCGGCCTTGAACCGATGCAGCGCCAGCCGGTCTTCCTGCGAGTAGATCGCCACCGTGCGCAAGCCCAGTTCGTTGGCCGCGCGCAAAATGCGGATGGCGATTTCGCCGCGATTGAGAGCAAGCAGTTTTTTCATTCGGGAAGCGGCTCGGATGGGCGCTAACTTCGAGAATAGCAGCGTATCAGTGGCAAAATAGAGGAATGCTCAAGAGCACCATCTTTCGCGAATACGACATTCGCGGCATTGCCGATGAAGAGCTTCACGATGCGGGCGTCGAGTTGCTCGGCCAAGCGTTTGGCACTTACCTGCAGCGCCATTCCGGCCGCAAGATCACCTGGGCCGCGATACGCGTCTCAGCTCGCCGCGCCTGCGGGATGCGCTGATCCGCGGCCTCAAAGCCAGCGGCTGCCATGTTACCGATCTGGGCGTGGTCCCCACGCCGGTGCTCTACTATTCCGTCTTTCATCTCAAAGCCGATGGCGCCGTGATGATCACGGGCAGCCACAATCCCCCCGAGTTCAATGGCTTCAAATCCGTGTGCGGCGCCGCCACCCTTCACGGTGAAGCCATTCAGGAGCTGCGGCGCATGATGGAGACGGGCGACCTGGATCGCGGCGAAGGGCTCCGAATCGTCGGCCGACTGCGTCGACGCCATACGTGGATGAAGTCGCCTCGCAGTTCCACTTCGCCCGCCGGATCAAAGTGGTTTTCGATGCCGGCAATGGCGTAGGCGGCCCGGTGATGCATCGCATTCTCGAAAGGCTCAACGCCGACGCGGTGGAGATGTTCTTCGAGATGGACGGCCGCTTTCCGAACCATCATCCCGATCCTACGGTCCCGGAAAATCTGGCGGCGCTCATCGCCAAAGTGCGCGATACGGGCGCGGATCTGGGTATCGCGTTCGACGGAGATGCCGACCGCATCGGCGCGGTGGACGAGCGCGGCACGATAGTCTATGGCGACCAATTGATGATCGTCTACGCGCGCGAGATTCTGGCGCGCAAGCCGGGCGCGACCTTTATTGGCGAAGTGAAATGCTCGCAAGCGATGTATGACGACCTTGCCGCGC
The DNA here is from genome assembly GCA_963723015.1 of Bryobacterales bacterium. Taxonomy (GTDB): domain Bacteria; phylum Acidobacteriota; class Terriglobia; order Bryobacterales; family Bryobacteraceae; genus PALSA-243. Next base: position 25,605 of record CAVRPF010000022.1, on the reverse strand, counting down.
GCGGCGGCAATCCCATCATGTGGAAGACCGGCCATTCGCTGATTAAAGCCAAGATGCAGGAGACCGCGCGCCGAGCTCGCGGGCGAAATGAGCGGCCATATGTTCTTCGCCGACCGCTATTACGGCTTCGACGACGCGCTATACGCCGCTTGCCGGCTGATGGAAATCGTGGCGCAATCCGGGCATCCGCTCTCCTATCAATTGGCCGATCTTGCCCAAAACGGTTACCACGCCCGAGATCCGTTTCGATTGTGCCGACGAAATCAAATTCGATGTGGTGCGCCGCTGCGCCGAGGAACTCCGCGCGCGCTATCGAGACCATCGATGTGGATGGCGTCCGGGTACTCTTCGCTCAGGGATGGGGCCTGGTGCGGGCGTCCAATACACAACCGGTGCTGGTGATGCGATTCGAGGCGTCTACGCCGGACCTGCTAAGCCAATATCAACGAGAAATAGAAGGAGTTGTGCAGCGTCGCAAAGACGGCCGCGGAGTAGGACCGCTAAACAGATTTGATTTTGAGCTCCCAACAGTATATACTCGTGCATAGACGAGGAAAATCATTCTCTATGATCGAAACCAAGCCCGCTAAACTATTCAAGAACGGCTCCAGCCAAGCTGTTCGATTGCCCGCCGAATTCCGGTTTGAAGGCAGCGAAGTTTACGTGACGCGCGATGAAATCACCGGCGATGTCATCCTGTCCCGCCGGCCAGGCGCCAAAGTATGGCGGGATTTTTTCGATCTGATGAATCGTATCGACGTGCCTGACGATTTCATGGCAGACCGCCCCATGAATCGGCCGCCCCAGGAGCGCAACCTTTTTGCCGGAGAAAAGTAGAGCATGCTTTACATGCTCGACACGGATACTGCGAGCTATATTATCAAAGGCCGTCCTCCTGAAGTAGAATCCAAGCTATCGGCCATCGAGCCCTCCATTGTCTGCGTATCGGCGATAACGCAAGCCGAGTTAGTTTACGGCCTGAAGCGCCTTCCCGCCGGCCACAAGCTCCAGTTGGCGGTGCGCCGGTTTCTGAGAATTGTCCGGGTATTGCCATGGGACGCCGAGGCCGCCGACTTCTACGCCGATATCCGGCATCAGCTTGCGACCAGCCGGCAGCTTATAGGCGAAATGGATATGATGATCGCGGCGCACTCCCTGGCCGCCGCCGCGGTTCTGGTGACTAATAATACCCGCCATTTCGAGCGGATTCCTCTTCCGCTGATTCTGCAAAACTGGACCGCGACCGCTGCACACTAGCCGCTGATCGGCCTGATCTCTTCGGTGTGTCCCGCCAATGGCTCCACGGCGCCGCAACCGCACACGGCAACCCCCGTTTGGGTCAGAGCGTTCAGAAAAGTCAGCAACAGTGCATAGAACACCTGCTCAGTCAGTGGCTGCTTTCCAGGCAGGCGAAAGTTGGCGGGAAGCTCTTTGGAAATCACCAGTCTCACGCCGTTTCGCGCGGCATGGCCGCCGCGGTCGCGCTTGTTGGCGAGATGAATCGGGGTTTGCATCACGGCGCCGGAGCGCCCGTCGACATAAAACTGGCAGCGCGAAAACCATCCCAGATTGGCCGGATCCGCCGCATCGAATAGCAGCAACGGCGCTTGGCGATTGGTAGCTGTGAGGTCGATCTGGATGGCGCGGCGGCTATCCTTGGCCTTGGTCTCGAACCCCGCCTGCCTGGCGACGCTCGCCAAGGTATCCGGCTCCAGCTCCAGGTAAATCAGTTTATGTGGTCCGGCTTGCAGAACCTGCATGGCGAAAGGTATTGTAACAGGTGGGCCTAAAGGCCTTTCCAAATATCCGCCAATTCCAGGCGGAATCCTTCGACAGGCTCTTCACCGGCCACGAAATCCATATCGGATAGTTCCTCAGTGCTGCTGTCGCGGCGGTAGACGTGAACCGTGCGCTTTTCCGGTACGATCAGCCAGGCCAATTGAGCGCCGTCCGCAATCCACTGATCCATCTTTGCCTTTAAAGAAGATAGACGATCGCTCGGAGACTTCAGCTCAATAACGAAGTCCGGACACAGCCGGCCGAAAACCGCCTTCTCCTCTTTCGTCAGAGTTGCCAGACGGCTCTTCAGCATCCAGGATGCATCGGGCGCAAATGCCGCGCCACTGGGCAGGATGAATTCAGCGCTTGAATCGAAAGAGACGCCACGTCCATCTCTCTTCGCCCAAACTCGGAGCTGCGACGACACATCGCTATTGCGATATCCGGTCTCCATTCCGCAAGGAGGCATAATGATAATCTCACCGTTGGCGTACCGCTCGATGCGCAGATCGGGATTCTTCATGCAAAAATCGAAGAACTCCTCGTCATTGAGCTGACGATCGCCATGGATCTCATCGCCACACACCTCAATCGATGCACGAGTTTCAAAGTCCGGCAATACAACCTGCATGACTATAGAATAACAATCCTTGCCAAAACGGGACCGCGGGATCATCGTAATAACTTACGCCCCGTTTCCGTAGCTCGTTAAATCGCACCGAGCTTCGCTTCCACCGCTCCAGATCACAGCCGCAGCCTGCGCGTGGCCAACTCCTCGGCGATCTTCTCCACTACGGCCCTCGTCCGTCGCGTCAATTCCGCACTTTCTCTTCAATCGAAGCACCGCTTTCTGCGCAATTCGCCGTTCTGATTCCCGATTCGGAAACTGAAGCAGAAACGGAATGCCCTTGCGCTTAGCTATAACTTCACCTCCATCAGGCTGCCAAAAGGACTTTCACCTTCGATCTGTCGAATCTGCTCGGCACAACATTAAAAGGCTGGGCGGCTGATTGCCTGCCCTCGATCTTCAACTATCGCAGCAACGACTCAAACCCGTTCTGCATAGTGATGAGATTCGCCAGCGATTCGATCGCGCCCGGCCGCAGGCGAGGATCGGGATCGTATTGGGAGTTCCTCATCTTATCGAGCAAGCGCCCGAGATTCCGAAACCGCTGGTCGGCGTCCAGGGCCTTCTGCCGGCGGAGTCTTCCCCAGGATCGCAGTCGTTCCCATCAACAGGAGCAAAAATGCAGCCGCCATTGTCCCCATCTGTGTGGATCTTTCACCTGTCCTGCCCAAGAGAGCCAACGCAGAGCCAGTGGTGATAAGCCACGACAATATGAAGGCTCGGGCGGTCATGAACGGCATGAAAACAGAAGCATGTTCATACTAGTTCATTAAGAGAAGTGCCGCAGCCGTTTCGGCGCTACCTGCCGGTAACTGACCACTACTAATTCGGCCACTTCCCTCCAGTCCACTCTGCCTAAATCGAGACGCAATGCCACCCACCCTCTGGGTCCAATGTACGCGGGCAGGTAGAATCGATCGGGTTGAGCTGTCGCCAAAACCGTATTGTCGCCGGGCAATGCTTTACAAGCCACGCATACGATGCCGTCGTCGTGATGATTATCGAGGAAGTAGGCAAACTTTCGCTTCCGCACCTGGAAGGCCGCGTGGTCTCCGAAGCATTCCCGTGTGCTTTCCGGGAGCGCAAGGCAGATCTTAGTGAGCCGGGCGAGGCGTATATCTTCGCGGGAGACGTTGTCACTCGTCATTTCCAAGAAAAACCGGGCGGCTCACGGCCGCCCGGCTCCGACGTAACGAAACGATCCGCGTTACCTCACGAACACCGAGATGGTCGCGCTTACGGTCTGGCCTCCAGGTCCATAAGCGGTCAAAGTATAGGTTTGGTTGCTGACCGGGTTGATGGTGATCGTGCCGTTCGCCTGGCCCGTGGTTGGCGGGATATCGCCGCCGATGATCACCACGGACGTGGCGTTGGCCGTGGTCCAGGTGAGGACCACGGGGCTGCCGGCCGCGCCGCGGAATTCGGCGGATTGGCGGTGAACGACAGGATCTGTACCGTACCCACGGTGACCGTCGCGTTAGCCTGGATCTGTCCAGCGCCATTGGTGGCGGTCAGTGTGTAAGTGGTGGTCACGGTCGGGGCGACGGTGGCGCAATCGTTCGCGTTCAGATTGGTCCCGACTCCCGGAGTTATGCCGATCGACGTAGGCATTGGTTACCTGCCAGCAGATCTTCGTCTGTTGGCCGGCGCTGATGTTGGCCGGGTTAGCGACGAAAGTCACTACTTGCGGTACCGCGTTGCCCGCCACCGTTACCGTCACCGGCGCCGTAACAGAGCCGGCGGAGTTAGTGGCCGTCAAGGTGTAAGTAGTGGTCGCGGCCGGAGACACCGTCGTGCTGCCGTTCGGGTCACCGTGCCGACGCCGCTGATGCTGACGGTGGTGGCGTTGTTGGTGGCCCAGCTTAGAGTGGACTGGCCGCCCGGAGCGATGCTGAGCGGGTTGGCTTCAAAGCGGACAATCTGCGGAGCGCCCGCTACCGCCGCGCCCACCGTGACTGTGGTCGCCTGGGTCACCGTACCGCGTGGGCCGGTTGCAGTCAACGTATAAGTAGTGGTGGTTGCTCGGCGATACCGTGGTCGAACCGGATGGGTTCACATTGCCTACGCCGCCAGAGATGCTCACCGAAGTCGCATTCTGAGTCACCCAGATCAGCGTCGTGCTGGATCCGGCGGTGATGTTCGCCGGGTTGGCGAAGAACTGCGTGATCAGCGTGGACGACGCCGAAACCGCCGACACGCGTGGCGGAAGCCGTAGCCGACAAGCCATCGGTATTGGTTCACCGTCAAACGGAAACTGTAGGTCTGACCGGCAGCCGCCGTGAAGGTTGTGATAACGCCGGTGGGATTCGACAAGAGTAACCGGCGGACCCGAGATCTGCGTCCACTGATAAGTCAGCGCCTCACCCAGCGGATCGTACGATCCCGAGCCGTTCAGAGTGATCGTGCCGGCCGGCACGCCGAGTTGGTTCGGACCGGCATTGGCGATCGGTGGGCTCGATGCCAACGCGCCGCGTACCCAGTTGGTAACGGATGCGCGGAACGTCCATCGGCACCGGCGAAGTGACCTTGGTGTATTCCTTGGCATGGATGTAATTGCCCACTTCGAAACCGAAAGTCAACTGGCCGCTGTCATGCGCATCGATCAGCGTCTGGTTGTAATCGGCTTCGGCCGTGAACGCGATGTGCGGAGTCGATCGGTTGAGTCAACTTCATCTCGGCGCCCGGCGTGGCATGCTTACCGGAAATCTGACGCCGCAAATACCCGACGTTGCCCTGATAATATCGCATCGCCCCAAACCCCGAACAGATAGTTGATGCCGTATTGATTGACCACCTGCGCGTAGGTCTGCAGGAAGGCTCCAGGAGCCAGCGTCGTGCTGTTGAGGACGGCGTAGTTCTTGAAGCCTTGCGTACCGAACAGTCCGATGCGTCCGTCGCTGAAGATATAGTCCAGCAGGAAGGCCGCCTGGCCCAATCCGCCGCCGCTCTGATCGCCTTTGAAGTTGAGGTATTTGAAGCTGGCGAAAGCGCCGGCCTGCAAAGTTGCCCCAGCGGTTCACGAGACCGATATCGAATTGGCCTTCCTGATGGCCGGGGTAGTACATATATTCGCCCTCGGCCTGCACCGCGTGCGTGCCATCGCCGCCGAAGGGCGAGAAGAATTGGCCGCGCCCGTTCACGGTGAAATCGCCGGTGCGCGAGGGTCCGAAGGTCGGTCCGATGTTCAAGCCCACGATGGAGAATTTCTTGTTGCGCTTCTGCGCTTCCTCCAGCGCGCCCATGGCCGCGCCGGTAGCTTCCTTGTGCGCGATCTCCGTCGTCTGCTGCTCGTTGAGCGGCTTGGGAAGTTGTCACCCTGGTTTCCAGTTGGTTCTCTTTGTTGCGCAGATCGGCCAGTTCGCTCTTGAGCTGATCGTTTGCGCCCTGCAGAGTCTTCATCGCGGCCAGAATGTCGTCGAGTTTATCGAGCCTCTTCAGAATCTGGGCGCAGCAATCGGCCTGCTGCTTGAGCAAGTCCTGAATGTTATTCAATGTCTTCAGGATGTCGCCGATGCCGCCTTCCTTGATCAGGTTGCCTTGTCCGTCCGTCACGGCTCAGCACGAACGCGGCGGTTCATGAACCGGCCTTCCTTGTTCCGGTTGTTTACTTCGGGATCGCTCTTTCCGTTGCCCGCGGTAGTGATCTGGTCGGCGGAAGCTCCGTACTTTACCAGAAACGCCTTCACTGTCTTCGGCGCGCGCCAGCGCCAACCTGTCGTTGTATCGCGCCGAGCCAACGTAGTCCGTATTGCCGGTGACTTTAACTTTGTAATCGTGATGCTGGGTCAGTAACGTCAGCCAAGCGTAACAGGCTTGGATAGCCGTCCGACAAGATCGAAGAATTGAATTCGAAGTTGATCTCTTCCCAATCGTCCTTTGTCTGTCCGGCCGGAGCATTCAACCCTTGAGCATATACATAGGATGCCATTAGCCCGAGTGCGCCTATCGCTACTAGTTTCTTCATTGTCTTCTATCTCTCCTCAGCGTTATCCACATTGAAAGAAAACCGAAGCCTACGGCAGCGGACCACCTCGACCGCAAAAACCGCAAGACCCGTACTGCCCCACCGCGTGCCGGAACTGACCGGCTCAAGACCAAAGAACAGAGTCCACACGCAACTAGGAATAGAATACACCGGAAATCCCAGCCATCCCAAACGATTTCATCGATTTAGTCAACATGTACGACGTGTTTCACCGTACAATTCACGTGTTTAACATGCGATAATAGTCCGCAGAAGCTGCCGGATGGACAATCGCCCCTGGAAACGGGCGGAGGAAAGTCCGGTCTCCACAGGGCGGCGTGCCGGCTAACGGCCGGGGTCCGGAAACGGATACGGAAAGTGCCACAGAAAATATACCGCCCGCAACGGTGCATACGTATTGGAGCGGGTAAGGGTGAAATGGTGCGGTAAGAGCGCACCGCGGCGGGAGTAATTCCGGCCGGCAGGGTAAACCCCACGCGGAGCAAGGCCAAATAGGGGAGGAGGGACGGCCCGTCCCGATGAACTTCCGGGTAGGCCGCTAGAGCCGGGTAGCGATATCCGGCCCAGATGAATGATTGTCGCCCGAAAGGGTACAGAAACCGGCTTATAGTCCGGCAGCTTCTTAAATCGAGTAACGGCTTAGGTTGAGTAACGATTTGCGCTCAATCCCGCCGCAGGGCCGCGAGTGGGTCGATACGGGTCGCCCGCGCCGCCGGTATCCAGCACGCCAGCAGAGAGACCGCGATCAACGCCGCGGAGATACTCGCATACGTGGCCGGATCGGCGGGCGAAACTTCGTATGACATGCTGTGCATCCATCGAGCCGCCACCAGCGATCCGCCAAACCGGCGCCGACGCCCGGCGCAATGATCGCGAGGCCTTGCTTCAAAACGTGCCGCACGATATCGCCGGGTTGCGCGCCCAACGCTTGCGGACGGCAAGCTCACGAAACTGCCAGCGCACGCGGCAATTCATCACGCCATAGATGCCCGCAATGCCTAAGACCAGAGCCAATGCCGCGAACGCGCTCAGCAACGCCGCCGTAAACCGCGGCTTGCCTACCGATTCGGTAAGGCGCTGGTCCATGGTTTGAATGGAGGCGACGGGCAGACTAGGATCGAGCGCCGAGACCTGCTTACGCAGTTCGCCGGCAATTATGCTGCTATCGAGAACCGATTGCAGCACCAGACCGACTGAGACAAGCCCCGTCTGACGGAACGGAAAGTACGCCGTGGGTTCGGGCGCGGTTGTCAGACCCGAGGTCTTCATAATCCCCGGCGATACCCACAATCGTGTGCCACTGGGCTATGTTCCGCCCATGCGGATACGCCGGCCCATCGGGTTTTCTCCGGGAAAGTAACGCTTGGCCAAGGCTTGATTAATTACCGCAACCGGCGCGCCGGTTTCATTATCGGCGTCGTTGAATAGCCGCCCTCGAATCAGCGGAATCTGCATGATGCTGAAATACGCGGAGCTTACGAATAGATAACGCCCTATGGGACTATGCCCGCGCAGTGGTGACGGCCAGCATTAACGTCTCCGCTTTGTAGGCCGCCCCGCTCTTAATCGATTTCGCCAGACGCGATTCGGTGAAGTGCAGCGCGGGCGCCAGTCCCAAAAATTAATGTGGTCGTCATGCCGAGCGTCAACCCGAAGCCTGCCACGCGCGCATCGAACGGCAGATGAACGAGCCCCGCCATCCGATACGGGCGAGCGAGTAGGGGACCGCGCAATCCATAGCCGAGAGCGGCCCCCGCCGCGCACGCCGAGGAGAGCGCTTTCCCACAATAACTGCGCTACCAGACGCGACCGCGATCCGCCCAGCACCGGGTGCGCACCGCCAGCTCGCGATCGCGCTGCATCAAGCGAGCCAGTAGCAGATTGCTCACATTCGCGCTGGCGATCAGCAGCAGAAAAGCCGCCGCTGCCAGCACCGGCAGGCGCGATTGAATCACACCCAATTCCGCAACCGCCCTTGCGCGGTAACGCCAGGCCTGAAGCGCCCGATAACTTTGGTTATGATCGATACCTGTTTGCCTTGAACTCGGCAGCTTCATCTCTGGCAGGCGGTGTGAGCACATCCACAGGATCCGCTCCGGGGAACAGAAAATCGGGCGGCAGCACTCCGATCACCGCCTATTGGCGGCCGTCGAGCGTGATCGGCCGGCCGATGATTTTCGGATCTGCCCCGAAGCGATTGCGCCACATATCACCTGTGAGGATCGCCACCTGGTCGTAGCCCTCGTAGTCTTCGTCACGGGAGAAATTACGTCCAAGCGCGGGACGAACCCCAATAGGGGCAGCAGGTCCGCGGATACGCGGGCGGTCCGCGCTTCCATAGGCTGCTCGATGCCCGTGAGATTGCGAATGGCGTAATTGAAGCCGGCCAGCGCAGTGAACGAGCCGTTCTGGTCGCGCCATTGGAGGAAGTGCGGAGTGATAGTGACTCGTCCGTGCTATTCGCGTGAAGCACTTCAGTCATCCATAGCAAACGGTCCGCGTTGGCGTACGGGAGCGGGCGCAAAGCGACGGCGTTAAGCACGGTAAATAGAGCGGTAGTGACGCCGATGCCGAGCGCCAGCGACCCAATGGCCGCTATAGTGAAGCCGGGGCGCCGGAGGAAGGCGCGCGCACCATAGCGAAGATCTTGGATTAGGCATTCCAGCACGTGCATATTGTTCAGAAACACCCGTGGCCGGCAAGCTACCAGGCGCACATCACAGCTTAACCTGCTGCGGGCGGCCATCGAAGTGAATCGCGCGATCGCCGATACTGAAGTGTCGCTGGGGCGAACCGTGAGTGGCTCGCATCGATAGAGTTCGGCGGCCGTCGTCGTAAGTCAATAGAATGGCGGTCCATTCGCCCCGGCGGTGGTTAAACGTAGAGCCGTCGTCATCATATAAAAGGAATCTGCCATCGGCGCCCGGATAGACTTTGAGATCTGTCGGTCCTTCAACCTTTTCGCCTGTGTATTGGCGTACCGGATCCATCGGAACGATAGCGCCGGCGCGAATGTAAAGCGGAATCGTTTCCAAATCGACTTCGCGAGTGATTTCCCGGCCGCCGTAATGGCGTTCATTGGTCCAGAAATCGTGCCACGCGCCTTTGGGGAGATAGAGCTTGCGCGAGGTGGCGCCCTTTTCGACAACGGGAGCTACTAATATATCGCGGCCCCAAAGATATTGATCGCCGCGGGCGGCTGCAGCGGCGTCATCCGGGTAATGCAGCCAGAGCGCGCGAATCACGGGCATGGCGGTCTGGGTGCATTCATGCACTGCGCTGTAAAGATAAGGCAGCAGCCGATATCGTAAGTTGAGGTACTTACGGCAGATTGGCTCTACTTGCGCATTGTGGAACACACTGGGATCGGGATGGTAAGTGGGTGTCTCGCGCATTACTAACTCGCTGGGCCGACCGCTATTCCAACCGAGCGGCGAATGCAACGGCCAGATACGGCCGTGTGACCGAAATAAAGGATTAAAGGCCGCGAACTGGAACCAGCGAACATATAACTCACCGGTATATTCCGCGGTAGGGACAAAGCCGCCAATATCGGTTCCCCAATAGGGAACGCCTGCGAGACAGGTGTTGATCGCGTCGGGTATGTGAGTGGCGAGAGTCTCCCACTGCGAGTTGACATCGCCCGACCAGAGAAAGGAACCGTAGCGCTGCATGCCGGCGTAACCATTGCGGTGCAGCGCGTACGGGCGCTCATTGGGACGGTCCAGTTGCGGCGCTTCCCAATACATGCGATTGCGGACCAGCCGGCTGGGAGTATTGAGCGCGTCGCCTTCATCGGGCCACCATCCATCGACGCCAAGGGCGAAAACCGGGCGGTGCATGTCCCAATAGCAGCTGACCTGACGCTCGGCGCGAACGTCGTGGTCGCACGGGTCATGGACGTTGCCCGACATTTGCGAAATACCGGTGGGATATGCGACGTGGAGAACGACTTTGGTGTGATCGGCGTGCAACTGGTCGAACATCGCTTTGGGATCGGGAAAGACTTTCTGGTTGAAAGTGAACTCCCCGTTATTGGTATTCCAGCCGGAGGGGCAGAAGCCGGTGCTGAGGTAGATCAGGGCATCCAGAGGGAGCTTCTTTTCGCGAAATTCCTTCGCTTCTCCGAGCACCTCTTCACGGCTGGCGAGAGTCCGGTGGGACTGCTGGTAACCGAAACTCCACAGCGGCGGAAACTCGGGGTAACCAGTAAGGCGCGCGTATTCCGCCATGAAAATTGCGGGGTCACGGGAGGTAGTGAAAAAGAGGTCGATGGGCAGAGGATTATGCGCGGGCGGCGTGGGCCGCTGGCCGGGTGCGGCTGGCGGCGTAAAGACCGCGGTAGTGGGATAGAGCGGCGTGAATTTGCTTTCGGCCCCGGTGAAATCGAACGTGCCGAATGGCTGATGAAGGAACATGGCCCAGCCGGCGGTCCCGATGATGAACGGAATAGGCACGCGTCCGCCGTGGGTACGAAGCTGATAACCGCCTTGTCCGCTGCGATTGTCGAAAGTCTGGCCGCGCCGGTCGAATTGCGGACCGCCCTCGCCAAGGCCGAGAATGGGCGCGTTGCCGGTGTGGAAAGAGACCACCGCGGTTTCCCTATCGATCGTGATCTGCTGAATAACTTCGTTTTGCGCGGCGAGGATGGTGAACGCGAGAGGCTGTGGCGCGATGTGGATGGAACCGCCACCGGCTTTAACGGTATGCGGCTGGAAGGCGCCACGAAGGTTCACAATGGGCGCGCCCCAGGCGGCTTGCACCAGCGAACCATCATCGGCAATGGGGCCCGGTCGGCCATTATCGAGAGGGAAAACGGTCAGCCGGAAGGTATGCGGGCTGACGGGGGAGATCTGAATTTCAATGTCGCGGCCAGCAACCTGCGAAGTTGATGCAGTTTGGGCGGCTGCGAGAGGCGCAACGAGAGCGGCGGCGCCGGCTTGGCGAAGGAGTTGCCTACGATTAAGAGACGACATGTCGACATGGGTATTATGCCATTGCTGAAAGCGCTTTCAGGCCGCACTACCCCGCTCCGCGGCGCGAGTCACCCATCGCTTCCAGCAAGCGCGTGTAACCCGAGCGGCTCACCGGCAGCCGTGTTCCATTGGCGAGAATCGCCACGCGGCTGTCTTTCGCGTAAGGCTCGATGCGCGCCACGCGCTCCAGATTAACGATGGCCGAGCGGTGTATGCGTACGAATCGCGTCGGATCAAGGACCGCTTCCAACGCGCCGATTGGCTGCTGCTTCAGATAGCTCCTGCTTTGCGTGTGCAGCGCCACATAGTCGTCCTGCGCCTCGGCGTAATCCAGTTTGTCGAGCGGAATCACATGGATTTTGGCGCCGTCGCGGACTACGATCCGCTCCGCCAGGCGCCGGAGGGTCGGCGGCGGGTCCTGTCCGGTTCGCGGCTCCTTTCCCGTTCGACCTTTGGCCCGCTCCAATGCCTGTTCGAACCGTTGTCCGCTGAAGGGCTTCAACAAATAATCCATCGCGTGGGCGTCGAACGCGCGCATGGCGTACTGGTCGTACGCGGTCACGAAAATCACCGCCGGATTACTATCGATGAGCTCCAGGACCTCGAAACCATCTAGCTTCGGCATCTGCACATCGAGAAACAGCAGGTCCGGAGAAAGCTCGTTGACGGCTTTGACGGCTTCGAAGCCGTTGGCGCACTCCGCTACCAGCTCGATTTCCGGATGCGCGGCCAGCATTTCGCGCAGGTAGGCCCGCGCCAATTCCTCATCGTCCACAATCACGGCGCGCAGGGCCATCCATAGATACTCTACAACGATGACACTCTACAACGATGCTGGCTGAGGGGATTGCATCCCGCCCGCGCGGGGCACTAAAATCTTGCTCATAGCCCGTGTCGAAAACGAAGCTTCCAGCCTGCCGCCGTTTGTCCCTCGGCCTGCTTATCGCCGGCCTCACACTGCACGCCGCCGATTATGCCGTTGGCGCCGATCTCTCTTTTCTCAAGCAGGCCGAGGACGGCGGAACCGTGTTCAAAGATAATCACTAACCCAAGTCCGGCTTGCAGATTTTCAAAGATCATGGCTATAACTGGATCCGCCTGCGCCTGTTTCACACTCCCACCCAACTACCCAACAGTCTCGGATACACCATCGCGCTGGCCAAGGCTGCAAAACAGCTCGGCTTCAAGTTCCTGCTCGACTATCATTACTCAGATACCTGGGCCGATCCAGGCAAGCAGTTCATTCCGAAGGCATGGGAAGGAATGACTCACGCAAAAATGGTCGAGGCTCTGCGCAATTATACGCGGGACACCATCGTCTCCTTTCGCGAGGCCGGCGTCCTGCCGGATATGGTCCAGATTGGCAACGAGATCACCAACGGGATGCTTTGGCCAGACGCGAAGCTGCCTGGAAATTGGGACAATTTCGCCGATTTCATCCAGGCCGGTATAGCCGCAGTGGAGGCAGGCAAGGGGGATCGGCCGCGGCTCGCGCATCATGATCCATATCGATAAAGGCGGCGACAAAATCGCCACCAGGAGATTCTTCGATACGTTGAATACTTATAGAGTCAATTACGATGTGATTGGTCAGTCGTATTATCCTTGGTGGCATGGCAGCCTGAACGACTTACGGGAAAACCTGATCGCCACTATCGGGGAGTACGGCAAAGATGTCATCGTAGTGGAGGCGGCTTATAACTGGACTCCGGGCAATTACCGCAATAAGCCCGGTCCTTTTCCCGAAACGCCCGAAGGTCAGAAGGAGTTCTGGGAAGAGGTTAACCGCACTGCGCAAGCCGCCCCGGACGGCAAGGGTATAGGCGTTTTCTGGTGGGAACCAGCGGTAGCGGGAGGACTCGGCGCGCGCGGCTTTTTCGATCGCGACGGTAACGCGCTGCCCGTGATTTCAGTGTTCGATAAGTTCACGCGAGGCAAGCCATGAAGCACTTACTTAGTGTTCCTTCCATGGATCATACTGACCGCTTGGGCGCAGGACGCTCATACGGCTGCTGGAAAGCCCTCGGAATGCTGCGCAAGGCGGCCTCGCAGTGACCACCTACAGCATCACGGGCCCCCGTTCACTTCCGGGGTTGGTGGGTTTCATGGCGGCGGTGAGGGGGAATTGAAGATTTTCCATTAGCGGACGTAGCGATCGAAATAGGCTTACCGATTTGAGGATAGCAGGCGGTAACAAGCGATTAGGGCGTCGGCTGGGTGTAAGTTGTTGATAAATTGGGCTGGATTGGTTTCAGTTTGTGGGGAAGGGGTTTGGAGGCGGCCGCGGCTGGGGATTTCAAAAAGGCCGAATGGAGGGTGCCGATTCACGATTTCACGATTTCCTTTGCCCGCGAAGCTCTTGCATCAGCGCGAGGCGAAGTCCTCGGGTTGGCGCGGACGATGATATTCGTGTCGAGAACAATCCTCACAATTGCCAGCTACGGTGCGGCCGCACGTGCGCCAGGGCATCCGCAAGAGCGGCTTCCATTTCTTCGGTGGTGGCCGCGGGTGAAACTTGTGAACCCCGGCGAATTACCAGGGCCGGACGATGCTCGACGGGGCGCCGCGCATGGCGCTCTTTTTCGCGGACAACTCGCTCGGACTTCTCGGCCTGCGCGACGGGCGGTGGAAGTTCATCTACGAAATCGGCTCGGGCCGGACAAAACTTTTCGACCTGGAGCGGGACCCGCGGGAATTGTCCGATGTGTCGGGGCACGAGGCGGCGCGCGCGCTGTGGTATGGACAGGTGGTGCGCGGCTGGTCGAGCGCGCAGAAGAGTTATATCGATCGAGCGGTGGCGTGGCCGGCGTTTGTGGGCTATCCAAACTCCCGATTGGCTTCGGGCACGCGTTAGGGAGGGAATACCTAGCGCGGAGGGGCAGAGTTCGCCGCCCGGTCCCAGATCTCAGCGCACCGCAGCATTTCGCGGAAGGCTTGGCCGCGATGGCTCACCGCGAGTTTCCGCTCCGCGGGCATTTCGGCAAACGTGCATCCGAACGGCGGGTAATAAAATAGCGGATCGTAGCCGAAGCCTTCGGCGCCGCGTGGCTCCTCGAGGATGACGCCTTCCACCGATCCTTCATAGATCCCGCGCACATGGGCGCCTTCCACCAGCGCAATCGCGCACACGAAGCGCGCGCGGCGGTCGCGCACGCCGCGGAGTTTCTCGAGCAGCAAGCGATTGTTGCTTTCGTCGCCGGCGCCGGGTCCGGCGAAACGCGCGGAGTAGACGCCGGGCGCGCCGCCGAGCGCATCCACCATCAGGCCCGAATCGTCGGCGAAGACGGGAACGCCATGGGCGCCATAATGTAGAGCTTTGGCGGCGGCATTTTCGGCGAAGGTGACGCCGTCTTCCACGCATACCGGGAGCTCGCTGAATCGCGGGAGCGGCGCCACAGCGATGCCGGCATCTCCGGCAGCGAGTTGAAATTCCCGCAGTTTGCCGGCGTTACCGGTGGCGCAATAGAGCGTCAAATAAGAGGCACCCGCCTTTGCAATTCCACCAATTCGGCGATGCCGCCGCGCGCGAGCTCGATCAATTGCGCCATCTGCGCATCGTCGAACGGCTCGTGCTCGGCCGTCCCCTGCACTTCGACGAATTTGCCGGAGCCGGTCATCACCACGTTCATATCGACGTCCGCCTGCGAGTCCTCATCGTAGTCGAGATCGAGCATGGGCGCGCCGCGCACCAGGCCCACGCTCACGGCGGCCACGGAATCGCGAATGGGCGACCGCTTAAGCGCGCCGAACTTGGTTAATTGTCCGATGGCCAGCGAGAGCGCGACGAAGGCGCCGGTAATGGATGCGGTACGCGTGCCGCCATCGGCTTGAATCACGTCGCAATCGATGGCGACGGTGCGCTCGCCCAGGATCGACATATCGATCACGGACCGCAAGGCGCGCCCGATCAGCCGTTGAATTTCGTGCGTGCGTCCCGATGGCCGGCCCTTGTTGACTTCGCGCGGCGTGCGTTTGGCGGTGGCGCGCGGCAGCATCGCATACTCGGCCGTTACCCATCCCTTGCCCGAATTGCGCAGGAACGGCGGCACGTTATCTTCCACGCTGGCGGCGCATAGCACGTGGGTGTTTCCCATTTTGATCAGCGCCGATCCTTCGGCGGTTATCAGATAATTGGGTACGATCTGGACGGGCCGCAGTTGGGCGGGTTGGCGATTATCCGTTCGCATTTTTGAGCACGAAATAAAGGAAGAGCATCACGAACACCATGCCGGCAAGCAGCACCACTACGCAAGCGACGCCCCCGGGAGGCGCGGTGGAGGCCTTCTTCCTGCCGCCTCGCGCGGGCTTGAACTTCCCCATCAATGCGATGGTATCACCGCGGGCCTCGCGGGCATGTGAGAATCGAGGGGAATGCCGCGCCATCTCTGGATCGTGCTGGCCGCCGCGCTCGCGGGCTGCGGCGAGAAGGCGACACTGCCGCCCGATCTCTTCCCCGCAACCGTCAACGGCGTCTGGAACCGGACTGAGTTACGCGATCTGCCGGTGGATGAAGCGCCCGACCCGGTACCGCGGAATAGCGTGCAGACGATCCGCACGGCGGCGTACAAAGGTCCCGGCGAACTGGAAGCGCGCGTTTATCTGCTCGATTCGGCCGAGGTGGGGGCCACGCTGGGCACGCGCTGGCGGCCCTCGGCGGATACCGTGTTCTTCAATCACGGGCCCTACTTTGTGGTGATCAAGTGGCAATCCGGAGACCGCAGTGATCTGCAGGGCTTCGTGGCGGAGCTGCAGAGGAGGTTGGGGGCGGCGGGGAGCGGGGGAACACGCCGGCCGCCGTACTGACGAGTGGGAAGGCGAGGCCATCTCTGCAGGTTCAGCGGGGAGCAATTTGCCACTTACCTCAAAAAGGTTGACGACCGGCCCGCGAAATCCAACACCCATCCCGGGAAGATCCCCAACACCAGCGTGCCTGCCGCGCGCAATGCAGGTGGAGTAGGATCTACCCGATTCAGATTCTTTCCGTCCACCGCGGTCAAACGTGCGCCCGAGAAACGACGGCATGTTGGCGCAATGCACCAGGATCAGTGTACCGCGTGAGCGCCGCCGGGTCGATCTCCGCGCGCAACTGCTGCAGCGCGAGTATGGGTGGATATGTATCGCGGCCGAGTGTTGCAGCCGGGCGATCCAGACGCTGCTGGTTTGGTTCTTGGATCGGTACTGAACGGCCCAAAGTAAGTGCTCACACATACTTACTTCGGGAAGTCTGTTTTCAAATTCACAGAACGACCGAGCCGGAACGTCGTATCGTTGATGCGCAGTCGGCACAACAGGGGTGAAGGTGAGCACAGGCGTAGAGGAACGACTTACTCAGCTCTGGGAGACTCCACACACGGTTTTGGGGACGCTCTCCTCCGTAGATCACAAGACGATCGGCAAGCGATACCTCATTACTGCGATGGCATTCCTGATTATAGGAGGTATCGAAGCTCTCTTGATTCGCCTGCAGCTGGCGCGTCCCAGAGAGCCTTGCTTAACCGGAAATACGACCAGATCTTCACGATGCACGGGATCACGATGATCTTCTGGTATGCGCAGCCGATTCTTTCGGGATTTGCAATTTACTTCATCCCGCTGATGATCGGCGCCCGGGACATGGCTTTTCCGCGCTTGAATGCCTTTACTTATTGGGCGTTTCTGTTTTCCGGAATCTTTCTGTACGGCAGGTCCCTTCATCGGACAATCGCCGCACGGCGGCTGGTTCGCCTACGTTCCTTATACCGACCATGAAGTACTCGCCAGGCTTCGGGATGGACTTTTACGACTCTCGCCTGATCCTTCTGACCATCTCCACCGACGGGTGGCGCTATCAACTTCATTGTCACTATCTTCCGGTTGCGCGCTCCCGGCATGGCGATCAGCAAGATGCCGTTGTTCCTCTATAGCACCCTCACCATTTCGTTTATCATCGTTCTTTCGCTGCCGGCCCTGACTGCAGCGTACGTTGTTCTGGAATTCGACCGGCAGTGGGGTTTCCATTTCTTCGATCTCGCGCATGGCGGCGATCCTCTTTTATGGCAGCAGTTGTTCTGGTTTTTCGGACATCCCTGGGTGTACATCATTTTTCTGCCAGCGACAGGAATGATCTCGATGATTATTCCGGTTTTCTCGCGTCGCCCGATCGTCGGATATCCCTATGTCGCGATTGTCAACTGTGCTGACCGGGCGTGGTCAGGTTTCGGCGTGTGGGTACACCACATGTTCGCGGTCGGCGAATGTCGCACATGGGCATGAGCTTCTTCAGCGCGGCCAGCATGACAATTTCCATCTTCAGCGCCGTTCAGGTGTTCGCCTGGCTCGCGACCGTGTGGACAGGGCGGCCGGTCCTGACCGCATCCATGCAACTTCGCGATGGGATTCATCGCTCTGCTCATCATTGGCGGACTGAACGGAATCGTAACGGCCGTCATTCCGGTCGACTGGCAGTTGCACGACACCTACTTCGTCGTTGTCGCATCTGCATTATGTACTGGTTGGAACGAATATGTTCCCGGTTTTTGCCGGACTTCTACTACTGGCTTCCCAAGATGACCGGCCGTCTCATGGACGAACGCCTGGGCACGTGGAGCTTCTGGGTCATGTTCATCGGCCTCAATCTTACATTCTTTCCCATGCACGCTGCTCGGCATTCGCAGGCATGACGCGCCGCATTTACACCTATCCTGCCGGACTTGGGTGGGACTCGCTTGAACATGATCATCGACCGTCGGCGCTTTCGTTCTGGCGATTCGGCATCCTGCTGAGCATCATCAATTTCTTTTAGAGCCTTCGTCGCGGAGCGCTCGGCGGGAAAGAATCCGTGGCATGCGCGACACGCTGGAGTGGTCCACGGATTCGCCGCCTCCGCCCTATGGATCCGTGCATATTCCGACAGTGGTGTCGCGCCATCCTCTATGGGACGACTGGGAAGAAGAAGAAGATCCCACGGGAGAGCGCATCCTCGATCAAGGCCGGCTGACGCTCGCCAGCACCGCATCTAGATGCCGATCCGGTGGCATTGGCGCGCATGCCGGAAGACACCATCGCTGCCGTTGCTAATGGCATTGGCGATGACGCTTATTCTTTACGGCGCATGCTCTTAAAGCTGCTGTGGGTGGCGTCTGGCAGGAGTCATCGTCATGGCTGGCGATTAATGCCGTCTGGCTATGGCCGGAGCGGGTGCGGAGGCTGGCATGAGCACCATTCCCATCGACCGGCCTGCCGCCCGAAACACGCGACCACCCACCGTTGGCTGAGCGTTTTCGATAACCGGCGCGGAACAGGAGCGATGTGGCTCTTCATTCTGACTGAAGCGGCGCTCTTCATCGATGTTGTTCTTCGCGTATTTTTATCTGGCGCAAGGCGGTTGGCGCTGGCCGCACGAAAAGCCGCCGAAACTGACGTTCGCGATCGTCATGCTGATCGTCTTGTGGGCAAGCAGCGGTGTTCTCCACTGGGGCGA
The DNA here is from genome assembly GCA_963723015.1 of Bryobacterales bacterium. Classification (GTDB taxonomy): domain Bacteria; phylum Acidobacteriota; class Terriglobia; order Bryobacterales; family Bryobacteraceae; genus PALSA-243. Next base: position 6,778 of record CAVRPF010000022.1, on the reverse strand, counting down.
GCAGCAGGTAAAGGCCGCGCGATACGGGCGCGGCCGCGCGGCCTTGGCTATCACGATTCTGATGGGATTGGGTTTCCTGGCGCTGCAGTCGTTGGAGTATATGGACCACCTGAAGACTCTGCAGCCGACCACGAACGTGTACGGATCTATTTTCTACACCATCACGAGCTTTCATGCGGCGCACCTGATTCTGGGGCTGCTGATGCTGATTTATGTGCTAATCCTGCCGGAATTGGAGCCGGTGGACCGGCTCGCCGCACAGGCCGTATCACAACGCGGCCATCTACTGGCATTTCGTGGATTTCGTCTGGTTTTTGATCGTGGTCTTTTTGTACATCGCGCCGAATACTCAGGTGACCATGGCAACGCAGACCTCTTCGCAGCCTCCGCCGAGCCGGGTTTCGCAGCGCAGCCTTTGGTTCGGGGCCAGCGCGGCGGCTGTTGCTATGGGCGCTGCACGGCGCGATTTGCGAGGTGATCGCTTCCAAGGCCTGTCAGAACAATATTGGCAGTTGGGGACCGCTCTCTCCGCTGGACGTGCGCTGGCTACTGGCGGCGATCACTCTGATTGCGTTTGCTAGTGGCGGCATGGGCCGGACTGGTGTCTCTTCGGAACTGGCGCTATTTGGCTAATCGGACGGCCTTGGCGCATGCGGAGGGCAGGCGGCGGGAGCAGTTTATGGCGCTGGTGGGCGTGTTTGCGAGTGTCTCATTTTTGGCGGGGATTTTATGGGCGGGCATTCCGCTGATGGTCCTGGATATATGCGTCAAGGCGCGGTGAAGCTCGGGTTCGGTCTTATATTCGTGGGCACGGCGTTGCTTATGGGATGCACGGGCGGGCGCTCCATGCCCGGCTATTCGGTTCGGACAGGCGGCGTGGCGGCGCTTGGGGTACAAGTCATCCAGGAGAAGAATTGCGGATCGTGCCACACCATTACCGGAATTCGCACGGCGCGCGGACTAGTGGGACCGCCGCTTACGTTATTCGGACGCCGGACGTTTATTGCCGGGGAGCTTCCGAACACGCCGGATAACCTGGTCAACTGGATCCGCTCGCCGCAATCGGTGAATCCCAAAACGGCCATGCCGGCGCTGGGACTCACGGACCAGCAGGCGCGCGATGTGGCCGCTTACCTTTACACGCTGCGATGAAGGAGCGAAACGAGCAATGACCGAAATGAAGCGACTGGCATTTCTCGCAATTCCACTTGGCGTTGCGCTGATGCTGACGGCCGGGTGCGGAAGCCAGCGGACCGTGAACGCACAGGGCGCCACTACAGTTCCGGGCACGGCCACGGGCATCCGCCTGGTCAGCCCGGAGCCAAATGGCAGTTGGGATATGCCGGCCGGCGATTATGCCAACACGCGGTTCAGTCCACTGGCGCAGATCAATACGGGCAACGTGAACAACTTAAAGGTAGTCTCCTCGCGCACCACGGGAATTCCGCACGGGCATGAAGGAAGTCCGCTGGTGGTCAATAACACCATGTATATCGTCACTCCGTTTCCGAACTATCTGATTGCGGTCGATCTCAAGAACCCTAACGGGCAATACAAATGGATCTATAGGCCGAATCCGGACCCCCGATCCGTGGGAGTGGCGTGCTGCGATGTGGTAAACCGCGGCGCCAGCTATGCTCAGGGCAAAATCGTCTACAACCTGCTGGACGGGCACACAGTAGCAGTTAATGCCGAAACGGGAAAAGAGATATGGCGTACCGCAGGTGGCTAATCCGAATGTTGGCGAAACCCTTACCATGGCGCCGTTGATCGTGAAGAATCACGTTTTCGTGGGCAACAGCGGCGCTGAACTGGGAGTGCGCGGCAAAACCGTCGCGCTCGATCTCGCCACTGGAAAGCAGGTCTGGTGCGCGTACCATTCCGGGCCGGACAAAGATGTGCTGATAGGCCCGGATTTTCACCCGTTCTATTCCAAGGACCAAGGGAAAGATCTCGGAGTCAGCACGTGGACCACAGATCAGTGGAAGCTGGGCGGCGGTACCCAGTGGGGCTGGATTTCTTACGATCCCGAGCTGAACCTGATCTTCTACGGTACCGGCAATCCCGGCGTATGGAACGCCGATCAGCGGCCCGGCGACAACAAATGGTCCGTTACGATTTTCGCGCGCGATCCGGATACCGGGCAGGCCAAATGGGCATATCAAGTCGATCCTCACGATGCCTGGGACTACGACGAGATTATGGAGAATATCGCCGTGGACATGGACTGGCAGGGCCGCCCGCGGAAGCTATTGCTGCATCCCGCCGCAATGGTTTCGTTCTAGTGCTCGATCGCGAGACGGGCGAGCTGCTTTCGGCGCAAAAGTTTGTGGATTCCACCAATTGGGCCAGCGGTTTCGACCTGAAAACCGGCTTAGCGGTCGAGGACCCCGCGAAGCGGACGCACCAGGGAAAAATGACCGAGAACATTTGCCCATCATCCACCGGCGCCAAGGAGTTCGTGCCATCCTCGTTCTCTCCGCGTACCGGCCTGTCTCTACATCCCGGCGCACAACACCTGCATGGATTACGGCGGCGAAGAAGCCGGTTACATCGCGGGAACTCCGTATCTGGGCGCCGACGTCAAGATGAAACCCGGGCCGGGCGGATTTCAGGGGGTACTGGTGGCGTGGGACGTGAAAAATGCCAAGCCGGCATGGACCATCAAGGAGCCGCCGCTTCCGCTGTATAGCGGAGTGCTCAGCACCGGCGGGCGACGTAGTCTTCTACGGAACCATGGACGGATGGTTCAAAGCCGCCGACGCGCATTCGGGAAAAATACTCTGGCAAACAAGCTGGCTTCGGGTATCGTCGGCAATCCCATGACCTATGTCGGGCCCGACGGCAAACAGTACGTCGCGATTTACGCGGGCATCGGCGGGTGGATGGGCGCGGTGGCTCTTGCCCGATATCTCGACCGATGACGATACTGCCGGGTTAGGTGTAGTGGGGGCGATGAAAGCTATCAAGAATTACACCACGCCAGGAGGGGTTGTTTATGTCTTTGGCCTGTAAAGCGGCGGGTCTGTTGTTGCTGGCCTGGTGCGGGCTGGGGGCGGATCTGCGGGTCTGCGCCGATCCCGACAATATGCCGTATTCGAATTCGAGCGAGCAGGGCTTTGAGAATGAGTTGGCGCGTCTGGTGGCACGCGATCTGGCTCGTCCCGTCCGCTACTACTGGGTTTCGCAGCGCGGCAAGTATTTCAAAGCGCTCGCGGCGGGCGCCTGCGATGCCGTGATGGAAGTTCCCCGGGGGTTTGACGGCGTGCTGACTACGCGGCCTTATTTTCGATCGAGCTATGTGTTTCTGTCGCGGCGCGACGGCCGCGGCGGGATTCGCTCATTCGACGATCCGCGATTGAAGACGCTCCGTATCGGGCTTTCACGTGCTGGGCGCCGACGATTCCAGCGTTCCGCCTGCCCAGGCGCTAGTGGACCGCGGGCTGTTGCGCAACATCTCGTGGTACCGCGTGTATCAGAATTACGTGACAGCGAATCAACCGGGGCTGCTGGTCGACGCTGTGCAACGGGGCGACGTGGATGTTGCGATCGCATGGGGACCGCTGGCAGGATATTTTGCGAAGCGTTCGGGAGCGCCGCTGGACGTCACATCCGGTTTCTCCGCAAGCGGAGCGGAAGGTACCCTTCGCCTTCGATATCTCGATGGGCGTGCGGCCCGGCGATACGCAACTGGCTACGCACCTCAACTCGATTCTCGCGAGGCGCGCAACTGAGATCCGAGGCATTCTCGGCGGTATGGCGTACCGCTGGTTTCAGCGGCGCCGCAGCGCGCCGTCGGCAGGTGACCTTATGCAGAAGAAAATTTCGCTATTCATCGCTTTAGCGGCGGCAATCGGAATGGCGGGATGCGGCAGACAGCCCACGGATGTAGCCGCGGCTAGCGCCGCTCCCGAAACCGCTACGCCGGTGGGACCGGTCCCAGGGCTGCCTGTGCAGCCGCCGCTGCCCACAAATCCGCTGGGGCAGAATCCGGTGGCTCAGCAGGAGGGGCGCACCTTGTTTGTAAAGTACAACTGCTCCGGCTGCCACGGGGGACATGGCGGCGGCGGCATGGGGCCGAGTCTGCGCGATCCGGCGTGGATATACGGCAGCGATGACGCGCATATTTTCAGCTTCGATTGCCGAAGGCCGGGCGCGCGGGATGCCGGCTTGGGGAGCAAAGATTCCGCAGCAGGAGATCTGGCAGCTCGTGGCGTATATCAAATCCATGGGCACATCCGCAGGAGCCGGAGCCGCCCGAACGCAGCGCCGGCTCCGCGAGTCAAAGTGATGGGCGCGCGATTTTCCGTGATGCGCCTTGGTTGCGGTAACCGCTCGATTGGCTGGCTGCGGTTATCGGCAGTCCATGTTCGCGCCTGCAGGGCCGGCGGCGCACAAACTGGCCCATCTTGGCTGGTTCGTATCTTGCTACATTTTCGCCGTGGTCGCCTTAGTCATGTGGGTGCTTTTGGCGTGGGTCGTCGTTCCGCCGGCGCGGCATCATTCAACGAACATGCGCCCGTCGATGTCGGAGGCGGCCAGAGCTGGATCCATTTTGGCGGTTTCGCTGATTCCCGCTCTTGATTTTGCTCGACGTGTATTTGTGGTCGGACTCGTAAGCATGTCGGCCTTTCCGCTCGACGGTCCCAAACACATGGGAGGCAATCCCATAGCGTTCCGGCCGATATCCGGATGACTGGCCATCAATGGTGGTGGCAGGTGGAGTACGTGAAGGCGCCGCTCTCTCGAACAGGTAATCACGGCCAATGAGATTCACATTCCCGTAGGACGCCCGGTGGATATCGACCTAACCTCGGAGGATGTTATCCACTCCTTCTTTGTTCCCCGGTTGCATGGCAAAGTCGATCTGATTCCGGGACAAATGAATCGAATCCGCATCGAGGCCGGCCAGCCAGGTATGTATCGCGGCCAATGCGCCGAATATTGCGGCGCGCAGCACGCGAACATGCGGCTCCTGGTGGTAGCGCATGCGCCCGCGGACTACGAGGCATGGCTGGCGCGGCAGGTGGCGGACGCCGAGCCGCCAGTTACGGACAGGAAGCAGCGCGGTGAACAGATCTTCGAGCGGCGGGCGTGTTCGTTGTGCCACACCGTGCGCGGCACACTGGCGAATGGGCGCTGTAGGTCCCGACCTGACGCATATCGCCAGCCGGCATGGGTCTGGCCGCCAATTCATTGACCAACGACACGGCGAATTTGGAGGCGTGGATCACCCATGCCCAATCCCTGAAACCCGAAGCGGCGATGCCCAATCTGACCGAGTTTACAGGAGACGAACTGCGGGCGTTGGTGGCGTACCTGCAGCAATTGCGTGATGAGGAGTAACAGTGTTGGACATGAACTAACGTGAATCATTGTTTCCTGATTGCGGCGCCCACTGGCATATGCCTTTGTCGCGACGCCCGCGCCGGCCGCGAATTGTTCCCACCTGCCGGGCGTCGATCAACCTCAAGTCGCTGCTGCCAAAGTTCGCCCGATACGGGCGGTGACGAAGGCGGACTGTTTCACGGCAAGCGGGAATGGGCGGCGGTCGTCAATCGCGAAGGGCAAGTCTGCGCCGTGGCGGTCTCTACTGCCCGACGCGACGCAGGTTTGGCCCGGCAGCCTGGCCATCGCCAAAGCGAAGGCGTACACAGCCAACGCATTCAGCCTCGACGCACGCCTCTTTCGACGGCGCGGCTTATACACTCTGACGCAACCCGGACATTCGCTGTGGGGAATCGCGGCCTCGAATCCATTCGTCGCCGGCGATCTGATACCCCCTTCGCATGAGGGCAGGGCAGCGGCACGCCACGGTGGAAGGCGGCCTGATCGCATTTCGGCGGCGGCGTTCCGCTTTACAGAAACGCCAAAATCGTGGGCGCGCTCGGCATAAGCGGCGATACCGCATGCGCCGACCACGAAACCGCAAAGCGGATGCGCGATGCGGCCGGGCCTCAATCCCCCCGGCGGCGAGCACGCCGACGATATCACCTATCCTTCGGTGGACGGGCCCAGCGTCTTCTCCCATCCGCTATGCCAGAATACCTACCGCGACGGAAAGTTCCTGGGCAATGAAGCGCTCCCTACCTTCGATCAGGGAAACCCGGCGGCGCAGCCAACTCAAGCCAAGCAGCGGATCGAACCAAAGAAGTCGAAGTAGCCCCTCTCGGTGCGGGATTACATCGCGCTTACGAAACCGAAAGTTACCTGGCTCATACTGATGAGCGCCGGATCGTCTGCAGATAACAGCGGCCGGCGTCGTTGCGGTCGCAGGCTCGTTCTGAAAGAATAGCTGTGATGAGATATGGGCTCCTGCCGCTCCTGCTCGCAGGGTTCCCTCTTTTCACGTGGGCCGCTGACGAGTGCAATGGCGCCCCGCCATACGATTGCGCCCTCACCCTCATACAGCAGGGACGCTTCCCAGCCGCGGTCGGCGTGCTGGAGAAACTCACTGCCGAATCGCCCCGCAACCTCAAAGCACTAAACCTGCTAGGCATCGCGCACGGCGCCGCGGGCGACCTCGAAAAGGCGAATCAGCGTCTGCGTCAGGCGCTCGAGGTGGATCCGGGATTCCTGCCGGCTCTCAAGAACCTGTCCATTAACGAGTTCCGGTTGGGCCATATGGACCAAGCCCAGGCGGGCCTGAAAACATTACTCAAGAGCTCTCCAAACGATGAGGTGGCCCACCTGTACCTGGGCGAAATCGCATACGGCGCGAAGCAGTCTGGGGAGGCCGTGGCTCATTATGAAAAATCGGGGGCTCAGGCGTACCCCG
>CAVRPF010000021.1:0-27806 GCA_963723015.1 Bryobacterales bacterium | reverse complement strand
ATCGCCTACCGCTCGAATGAATCGGGAAGCGATGAAATTTACGTCCGGCCCTTTCCAGCCCGAAGCGGAGGCATATGGCAAACTTCGAGCGGCGGCGGATGGCTCGCGCTGTGGGCGAGCAAGGGCCGCGAGCTGTTCTACGAGACTGCAGATAGTCGCATCATGGTGATGGATTACACGGTCGAGCGCGATTCGTTCGTGCCCGGCAAAGCGCGGTTGTGGTCGGACCACCAGCTTTCTCTACGGGGAGCTCGAACCTGGATCTGGCCCCAGACGGCAAACGCTTCGTGGTGCTCTCATAACCGGAAACTGCGCCCGGCCAGAAAGGCTCGGTGCATGTCACCATGCTGCAGAACTTCTTTGACGAGCTGAAGCCTCTACCCTCGACGCTTCGAGACATTGTCGGAAAGGAGACTCAGCACCCCTACCGGTTTCAGGCTCCCTTCAATGAGAAAATGCGGCTCAACAGGCCACCGGGCTTGACCATAGCCCCGAACGGAGGCATCTCCGATGCCGAGGCCAATATGGTGGAGACCACGCCCGGCGTCTTGCAGGTGCGGTAAAGAACTGTAGTTGAGAATGTATACTAGCGGCGAGGGTGCACTCGCATATCATGTGAGAAATGGCTATTGACGACAGCTTGATCCGGGAAATTGTCCATCGCGTACAGTACGTGATTCGTCACCAGCCACACCTTTCGGAGGCAATTTCCAGTGGGCGACTGGAGGAATTGACGGCTCCGGCGCCGGGCCTGAAAACATGATGAATCGCGGGCGGTGGCCTGACTGGAATCATGCTGGAGATCTGCTCGCCCGCGTCACGGCAGGTTGCCACGGATTACACTCAAAGCAGACCCATGATCCGTGTCTTCCTTGCCGTGGCCCTGGCGGCGTCCTGCGCGATGGCGCAGCCGCGCGGCGCCCGCTTTCCAAGCCGGCCGCGCCCGTGGCCGCTCCGGAGAAGTGGCCTATTCAATCGCTGGCGGTTGAGGGGAACCGGATCTTTCCCGCCGCAGACATCCTCGAAGTTGCCGGGCTTAGAATCGGCCAAGTGGCGGGCGCGGCTGAATTCGACGCTGCGCGCGACCGGCTCTCAGCGTCGGGGGCATTCGAAAGCGTGGGTTACAAATTCGTCCCAGCGGGAGCCGGCAAAGGATATGCCGCGTCTTTTCAGGTAGTCGAGACCAGCTCCATTTTTCCGGCGCAATTTGAGGACCTCGGCGCGCCCACCGCCGAAATTGAGCAGATGCTTGCCGCCCATGATCCGCTCTTCTCCATGGCTCACTTGCCGGCTAATCAACTTACGCTCGATCGCGACGCCCGCTGGGTAGAAGAGTTTCTTGCCGCGAAGGGTCTGCACGAGAAGATTGTCGCCAGCGTAACTCCGGTGGGGCAGGGCAGCCTGGCGATTCTATTCCGCCCCGCCAGAGATCTGCCGGCGGTAGCTCAGGTGTCGTTTGAAGGCAACAAAGTGGTGCCGGGGAGCGTGCTCCGCAGCGCGGTTTCAAGCTCGGGCATCGGCTCGCCGTATACCGAGAGCAATTTCCGGCAGGTCCTCGATGCCTCCGTTCGGCCGGTCTACGAGGAGCGCGGGCGGCTCCACGTCACGTTTCCTAAAATCCGCGCCGAGACGGAGAAAGATGTGCAGGGGGTCCACGTCTACGTGACCGTGGATGAAGGCGAAGTCTACAATCTTGGCAAGGTGACTATCGCCGGCCCCACGCCGGTTCCCGCCGATCGGCTGCTGGCCGAAGGCGATTTCAAGCCAGGCGATATCGATAATTCCGATCTGATCGCCGCCGGGCTGGAGCGCATTCGCAAGCTGGTTCTTCGCGCCGGATATCTGGACATCAAAGTGTCGCAGGACCGGCGCATCGACGAGGCCCGGAAGACTGCCGATATCGACGTGCATATCGATTCAGGCCCGCAGTATCTCATGGGCAAGCTGATCATCACCGGGCTCGATCTGGAAGGCGAAGCCGAGATCAAGCGCATATGGACGATCAAGGAAGGCCCGCCGTTCAATCCCGAATACCCCGATCTGTTTCTAAAACGCGTGCGCGAAGAAGGCATCTTTGATCACTTGGGCAAGACTAAAGCGGACACCAAAATCGACGACAAAGCGCACACCGTAGGGGTGACGCTGAAGTTTTCTCCGGACGATACGGACCAGAGCAAGCCAACCCGCCGCAAGATAGGTTAAAACTAATCCTATGCGTTTTGTAGTTTTTTTCTTCTGCGCTGCGCTTGCGTGCGCCCAACCCTTGCAGCTCGAAAAGACGGTTCCGCTTCCGGGCGTCGAGGGCCGCATCGACCACCTGGCGATGGATGTCAAGACGCAGCGGCTTCTGCTCTCGGCGCTCGGGAACAATACGGTGGAGGTGGTGGATGTCGCCGCGGGCAAAATCGTCCACAGCCTGCCGGGGATGAACGAACCGCAGGGCACGAGCTACGTGCCCGCCGTCAACAAGATGTATGTAGCCAACGGCAAGGACGGCAAGCTGCGCATTTACGACGCGGCTTCCTACAGGCCCGCGGGAGAAGTGGGGTTTGGCGAAGACGCCGACAACGTCCGCTACGACGCGGCCCATAAATGGTTATGGGTGGGATACGCCGATGGGGGGCTTTCCGCCGTGGACATCGCGACCGCCAAGCGAGTGAAGGATATTTATCTCGATGGGCATCCGGAATCGTTTCAATTGGAGAAGAACGGGCCGCGGATTTTCGCCAACGTTCCGGACGCGCGCGATTCGAGGTGATCGACCGCGTGCAGGGCCGCATTCTTGCCAAGTGGCCGATGACCGCGGCGGCCAAGTGCTTTCCCATGGCCCTGGACGAGGCGAACCATCGCATCTTCGCCGGCTGCCGCCAGCCCGCCAAGCTGCTGGTGCTCGATATGGAAACCGGCAAAGCGATCGCGCAGCTCGATTGCCCGGGGATACCGACGATCTCTTTTACGATGCGGCCCGCAAGCGGATTTACGTTGCCGGCGGCGAAGGCTTTCTGGAGGTTTTCGCGCAGAAGAGCGCGGATGAATATCAATCGCTAGGCAAGGTGGCAACCGCGGCCGGCGCGCGCACCGCCCTCTTTTGTACCCGATCTCAGCCGTATCTTTCTCGCAGTGCCGCATCGCGGAAACCAGGGCGCCGAAGTCCGAGTGTACCGGATTGAATAAAGGACCGGATAGAGCGTTGCACAGCGAGATTGAAGCGGCGCACAACCGCATTCGGCCGTTTATCCGCGAAACGCCTGTGGAGCAGTGGAGCGCCCACGGCGCGTGGCTCAAGTTGGAACATCTGCAGCGCACCGGCTCCTTCAAGCTGCGCGGCGCCGCGAACAAAATCGCGCTGCTGACTCCTGAGCAGGCGGCGCGCGGCGTAGTGGCGGCATCTAATGGCAATCACGGGTTGGGCGTGGCCGCGGCGGCGCAAGCGAGCGGCATCGCGGCGGAGTCTTCGTTTCGGCGCAGGTCTCCTCCGCCAAGGCGCGGCGCATTGAAGCCATTGGCGCGCGCATTTGCATGGCGGGCGGCGATCCGCTCAGCGCCGAACTACCGCGCGGCACCGCCGAAGAATCCGGCCGGATTTTCATTTCGCCCTACAACGATGCGGATGTGATCGCCGGGCAGGGCACGATCGCGGTGGAGATGCACCGCCAGATTTCGGAGCTTGACGCGATCTTTGTGGCAGTCGGCGGGGGTGGTTTGATCGCCGGCATCGGGGCATACTATAAGGCCGTGTCTCCGCGGACCGAAATCGTGGGCTGCTGGCCCGAAAATTCGCCGGTGCTTTACGAATGCCTGCGCGCCGGCCGCATCGTAGAGGTCGCCGAGCGCCCTACGCTATCCGAAAGCACGGCCGGAAATCTCGAGCCGGACTCGGTAACGCTGGAATATTGCCGCGACGTTATCGACCGCAGCGTGCTGGTTTCCGAAGATCGGATTCTGGCCGCGATGCGGCTTATGCTACAAAGCGAGCGCTGGCTGATCGAAGGGGCAGCGGGGGTCGCAGTGGCTGCTTATCTTCAGGAAGCGCCGCGATACGAGGGACGCAAAGCGGCGATCGTCTTGTGCGGGCGCAATCTTTCGCAGGAAGCACTGGAGCGTCTGCGGTGAAGGCTTACGACGTTGCCGTAATCGGCGCCGGGGTCTTCGGCTCGTGGACGGCATGGCATCTGGCGCGGGCCGGCAAATCCGTGCTGCTGGCCGATGCGTGGGGCGCCGCGCACAGCCGCGCCAGCTCAGGCGGGGAAAGCCGCATCATTCGCATGGGCTACGGCGCCGACGAAATCTACACGCGCATGTCGATGCGGTCGCTCGCCGCCTGGAACGATCTGTTCCGCCGCACCGGCCAGCCTCTGTTCCACCAGACCGGCGTACTCTGGATGGCGCGGGAAGATCACCCTCACAACGTGGAGACGCTGCGGGTATTTCAGGCCGCCGCCGTGCCTCATGAGGTAATCTCGCCGGGTGAATTGGCGCGCCGCTATCCGCAGATTCGTCCCGCGGGTCCACAGATTTTCGGTATTTTCGAGCCGGAAAGCGGCGCCCTGATGGCTCGCCGCGCGGTAGCCGCGGTGGTGGACGACGCAGTGCGCGGCGGCGTCGAGTACCGGATCGAATCCGTATCATGGCCGAACCCGCGAATCGACGCCCGGATTTTTGTTTTCGCGTGCGGCCCTTGGCTGCCGAAGCTGTTCCCGCATCTGCTGGCCCGGCGCATCTTCGTCACTCGGCAGGAGGTTTTCTTCTTTGCGCCGCCGGCGGGCGATCACAGCTATTCACCGCCCGATCTGCCGATCTGGCTCGACTATACCGACTCGCGCGGTCCTTATGGCTTTCCCAATCTGGAAAACCGCGGCTTCAAGCTGGCTTTCGACCGGCATGGCGGCGCGTTCGATCCCGACTCGGGCGACCGCCAAATCTCCGCCGACAGCATCGCTGCCGCGCGAGCGTATCTCAGCGAGCGCTTCCCGGCGCTCGGCGATGCGGAGATGACGGAGTCGCGCGTCTGCCAGTATGCGAACACCTCCAACGGCGATATTCTGATCGATCGCCACCCGGATCGCGCCGATGTATGGTTGGTGGGCGGCGGCTCCGGCCACGGCTTCAAGCACGGACCGGCTGTAGGCGAATACGTGGCCGCGCAAATTCTGGGGACGGCGCTGCCGGAGCCTCGATTCTCGCTGGCGAGCAAAGCCGAAACTCTTCGCCGCACAGTCTATTAACGCTTCGCGGCTGCGCTCGCTATAACCCGGGTATTGCCCAAATTCCGCGCCCCAGCCGAGCCAGCGGCGTCGGCGCGATGCTCAGCACGATCGGACTTTGTCCGTCGCTTTCGCTGAAGAACGGGTGCTGCTTCCAGCCATTGGCCGCCGCGTCCTGAGTGACATGCGCGTTCACGTACTCGTAGACCTTGTCCATAGTCTGGTCTTTTTTCTCTTTCAACGCCTGGAGCAGATAGTAAGTGAACAGGCCGTGTCCGTACTTGGCGCTCTCGAACGAGCTTTCTTCCGCCTGGCTCGCGCCCAGAATCACGCGGCCCGTGCCTTCGCGAATTTGATCCACCATCCGCGGCGACATAGTTGCCGGCACAGTCACCGTCTGAGTTACCGCTCCCTGACTGTGACAAGTGTCGAGAATTACCACCGTTTTTAGAGCCTTCACGCGCGTTCTCACTACGTTGGAGATCTCCATCAGCGGAATCGCCGTGGGTAAAGGCCATCGCGGGACTGTACGTCCGTGTCGAAGGTCACCACGTAGCTGGCGCCGGCTTCATCCTGCTCGCGCGCGGTACCGTGAGAGGCGATATAGATCACGGCCAGGTCGTCTTCGGAAGCCTGGCGCGCCAGCCAGGCTAATCCCGTGCGGATGTTAACCGTGGTCGCCTGATCGTCTTCGAGTAACTTGACGTGATCGGCTGCAAAGCGGCCGTAAACCGGGTCTTTGAATAACGCCGCGACCGCATCCGCATCCTTGCGCGTGTATTGCAGATTGAGCCGCCGGTCCTTGAAATTCGCGATGCCAATCACCAAGGCCCATTTGTGCGAGACATCGGGCTTGCGGATATCGCGCGTTTTATGCCCCGGGGCGCCGCCCGTATTTTCGGCCGTCTCCAGCCGCACGCCGCGCGCGGGCGTAGCAAGATGGAACGGATCGTCCTGACTTTGCAGCGCGGCCGAATTCCGCTCGCGCGCTTTGCCCAGCGAGTATTGAGGGTTCCCCGTACCCAGCTTGCGCTCAAACAGCGAGCGGTAATACCACGCGTCGCCGTTCTCGTCGCAAGCCTCTTCAGCCTGCTTGAGCAAAAGGATGCCATTTGTCAAATCGTCCTTCGACGGCGTCGCGGAAACCAGTTCCAGCGCGCGTACCACCAGGTCGGTGGAAACCGCGCACCCGTGCTGCGCATATGCCGGCGCTGCCAGCGCGAGCGCCGCTAGCCATGCAACCGGCTCATTTTCCTTTGCCTTTTTTGTTGCGGCGGGAGCGGCGGGCGCGAGCTTCTTGTAATGCTCCAGCGCGATCTCGATGCGGTTCACCGGCTCAATGAAATACTTCTCGTGCGGGTTGGCTTCGCCGGCTTTCCGATATTGAATTACCGCCTGCTCAAAATACTTCTTCGCGCTGGCCGGCGTCTCCGCCTTATATCCCAACGCCTCATCTCCCACGCCGATGTTATACAGCCGATAAGCGTCGTCCTGGGAATTCGCCAGTGGGGGCATGGTCTCCAGCGCCTCCACGTATTTGGTCCATTGTCCGGCGGTGGCGTACCGGTTGTTCTCGTCGAATGGCGTACCGCGCGCAAGCTGAACTTCTACGCGCTCATTAGTATTGACCAGGCGCGCCGCGATCCGTTGGGTAGCGCGGTTCACCAGGATTTGTAGAACGTCTTCCATAGTGTGCGGGTCTTCGGATTCGGCCTCCTGCTGATGCTTCTTTCCGGGCAGCGGGATCTTGCCGATGATCTTCTTAGTCTCCGAGACCGCCGCTGTCACGTTATTGAACTCATGATCGTACTTAACGTCGATCGATTCCGCATCCACGCTCGCTCCGGCTCGCGTCCTGGCCTGGTAGGCGACCATCAGATCGCCATTCACCTTGATGCCGCTCTGCTGCTGCTGTCCTTTATATTTGCCCGTGAATGCCGTGGTGTATTGGGGCTTGGCGATGGCGTTGCAGTTGACTACGCGCACCGAGATCACCGTATCCGGCTTGTCCGGATCGATCTGAAGCTGGCTGTTGTAGCGGATGAGCTCGGTTTCGACGGTGGATTGCAGTTTGTCCGCGGCCACCTTTTGGCAATTGTCTTGAGGACGCGTTGCGGCCGCCTTCACGCTGAACGAACTGCCCCGCATGTTAACCGCGGCGGGAAGCTTTCGCTCCAGTACGACGGTGGTCTTGGCCCCCAGCTTTCCGCTGAATCCCTGCCCTGAAAGCGCCACGACAAAACCGGCCGCTAACGCAATCGCGGCGAACCCACTCCTGGCGAGGCCAGCACTGGCGAAGCCAGCCTTCACTTGCCCCCCGCAGCCGCCTTTTTCGATGCCGCCACCCCGACTGAGAGCGAGATGTAGCTGACGCCGGGCGCCGCGCTCTTATAGGTATCGTACTCATCCAGCGAATTGGCGTTTTTCGGTACCAGAAAGCCGTCCATTATTTTCAGATTATCCATCTGCGCTTTCATGGCAGCCGAGTGTTCCTTAGGAATGGCGATGTAGTTTCCCGCCCGCAAGCGTAGCGCATCGGGAACGGTCTGAACGCCTTCCTTGGTGGTAACGACGTCGACCGGCGGACTCATCATGATCCATTGCTGATTCTGCCCGTGAGCCTGAAGATTACCCACCAACGACCGTACTGCGTTGATGGTGGACACTCCCACGGCCGGCAGCGAAAGCATCGGCAGATATGAGAGCATCGGTGAAGCGGCCAACTGCGCGAATACATCGACAAATTGGCCGAACAGCGTCTTGCGCTTGTCCTTGGCGAAACAGGCGAACGAAGTCTTGCCCACGCCGCCCGGCAGCGAAATCGATTGCGCCTGCTTGGCCGCCTGCAATGGAACCGATGCACCGCTGGCAGCGGGTGTTGCTGCCTGTTGGGGCAGGAACTGATTGCCCTTGCCCTTTTTGCCGCTCTTGTCGCTGGAAGATCCCGATTTGCTGCCGGACTTGCCGCCCGATGAAGGGAAAATGGCGCTGAACACCGAGGACCCGAGGCTCTCCAAATCCTGCATAACCGACGGCGACGCCTGCGCATTCTGCTGCAGCTCCACGTAGATTCCGCCCGAGGTATAACTCCTGAACTTGGCGTCGTCGTCGTCATTCAAGCGCATACGCACCAATTGAAACGTCACATCGGTGGCGCTGGCGCTGAGCAGTTTCTCGGGCGGGATCTGATCCGTGGTGATCAATTTATTCTGGTCCGGATCGTGGTGCAGAAACAGCGGCTCGCGTCCGATATCGGGATTAGGGCCGCCCGGCTGCCGTCCACGGGTGACGATCTCGCCACCGACTACTTCATGGGCGGGCACGCCCATGTCGTGTACCCAAAAGTTCACCACGTCATGATCGACAGGCGCCTGACTTAGCCCCTGCGCCCCCAGGATTTCGGCGAACTGGAAACCGAATAACGCGGCCGGGCCGCCCCGCAAAAGATCGCGGCGATTCACTTTCATACTACCCTCCAGGTGATCCATTTATGTTATCATCGTCGGGTTCCCCCAACATGGTCACCAGATTAAAATGCGTTATTTTCGCCGCATTTTTGGCGGCGCCGTCTTTATTACTTGCCCAAACCCGTCGCGCCATTCTGGTCGGAATCGACGAATACAACCCCGATCCCGCCACTCGCGCGCGCATCGAAAGCCAGGCGAAAGCCGCTCCAGATTCCCGGCCTCCAGTCGACGGCGACGCCGTTTACTGGCGCTTCGATAATCTGGACGGCGCTAAAAACGACGTCGCGTTGATGAAGGGCGTTTTGACCGATCTCGGGGTTACCGATTTCGTCGTTCTGCGCGACCAGGAGGCTACCGCCGCCGCAATCCTCGGCGCGTTGCGGAAAAACCTGGTGGACGACGCGAAAGCCGGCGACATCCGCATTTTCTACTACTCCGGCCACGGCAATCACCTAAAGAACCTGGCCAGCAAAGAACAGGGCGGCGAAGACCAAAGCATCGTACCGGCCGATAACTGGCGCGATGTCCCCGATGTCCGCGACAAGGAAATCTCGCGCATCCTGTGGGATGCCGCGCGCAAGGGCGTCAAGGTAACATTCATCGCCGATAGCTGCCACAGCGGCTCCCTCTCGCGCGGCGCATGGAACGCTTCGGGCAAGGTTCGCAGCAGCAGCGGCGTGCGCGCGGGGACACCCGGGTTTAAGCCGCGCGAGCCGGTTGCGAATGACCCCGCAACACTCGACGCTAGCGGCCAGCCGATCGACCCGGAGAAGGCCGGCGTGCTCACGCTGGCGGCCGCGCAGAGCAACGAAGAAGCGCGGGAAATCAGTACCGATGACGGTCCCCATGGCGCATTTACCTGGGCGCTGGCGCACGCGCTTAAATATTCCGGCGAGCCCATGGACCGCGTGTTTCAGCGTGCTGCCGCCGAACTGCGCGCCGGGGCAATTCCGCAACAGCCCGTCATGGGCGGATTGGGCCGCGGCACGCGCGACCTCTTCGGCCAGCCTGCCGATCCCGGCGCCGGGCTGCACATTCTGGTGGAATCCGTAAACGGAAAAGAGGTCCGAGTGCGCGGCGGTGTGGAGCTGGGCATCTATCCGGAATGCATTCTGAAGAGCGCCGGCGAACCCGCCCGGCGCCTGAAAGTGATGGCCTCGAACGGTCTCGGGTCGTCCACTGCCGAGGTAATTGGCGAAGGACAAGTCAAGCCCGGCGATCTATTCACGGTAGAAAGCTGGGTGACGCCGCCCAAGGCCAGCCTGCGCGTGTTCATTCCGCCATCGGCCCCGGGGGCAGTGGTGGAAAAGACCGCGGCGGAAATTGGCAAACTGCATGACGATCCGGCCATCGAGTGGTTGGCGGACTCGACGTCCGGAACTCCGACGCGCATTATGAGCTGGAACGGGGCCTCGTGGATTCTCGAGAGCAGTCCCGCCGATGGCAAGCCCGCGGATCTGGGCGCGGCGCCATCCGCGGAAGCGGTCAAGCGCTTGCTTCCCGATAAGACGAAATTCCTGTTGCTGTTGCCGCCGACTCCCGATCTGGCCGCCGCGCTGCACCCCGGCTCCAGCGTCGAGATTGTCAAACAGAGGCCGGCCGCGCACTATGTGCTGTTCGGGCGATCGTCCAGCGGTGGGCCGGAGTACGCCTGGGTACTGCCGGATGCTTCCGACGATAAGGTGCGCGACATTTCCGGCCGTCTTCCGCTGCCGCTGCGAACCGACTGGATCGCGGACGCAGGAAGTGAGGCAACCCAAAACGCATCCGCTTCGCTGAATGAAAAGGCAAAGCTGCTGGCGCGCATTCGAGCATGGCTGACGCTTGAATCGCCTCCCGGGCAGGAATCGTTCCCCTACCATCTGGCATTGCGCAACATGGACACCAGCCAGTTCTATGCCACCGGCGATATGCGCGGCGGCGAAAAGTACCAGGTCTACCTGAAGGCCGATGAAGCGGCGCTGAAGACCGCGGCGTAGTCTCCAGCCGCGTTGGGTGTACGTGTTCGCTATTGATCATTCCGGCGAGAGCACGCTGCTCTATCCCGATCCAGCGCGAGGCAATGAAGGCAATCGCCAGCCTTACGCTCAGTTCGGCGAGCAGCCGAAGTTCGATCCGCAGATTGCGCTGCCGGGAAGCAATTTTAAGATTGATGAGCCGTTCGGAGTAGATACCTATTTTCTACTGACCACCGAGAGCGCCGTCGATACAGGCGTCTTCACCTCCGAAGGAGTGATGCACCTGGGATCGCGCGGCGCGCCCGCCGATCCGCTTAGTGAAATGTTATCCGAAGTGAATACCGGCGCGCGCGCGCCAAAGAGGGTCGCCACGCCGGGGACATGGTCGATTGAGAGACTGACTGTGCGCAGCGTGGCGAAGTAGCGGTGGGCGTGTCGGCGCGCCAAATTGAAATCAGGCGAGCGAGCCTGGCGGACCTGGATCGCGTGGTACCGCTTTTCGATGGCTATCGCCGCTTCTACCGTCTGCCAGGCGATCCCGAACGCGCGCGGCGCTTTCTGCGCGAGCGCTTAGAGCACAACCAGTCGGTGATCTTTTTGGCATTCGACGATGCCGCCGCAGTCGGCTTCACGCAACTGTATCCGAGCTTCTCGTCCGGCGCGTTGGCGCCGATCTTCATCCTCAACGATCTGTTTGTCGCTCCAGAAGCGCGCCGCCGCGGAGCGGGATCGGCGCTACTCGAGGCGGCCGCCGGATATGGACGGAGCGCCGGCGCCATTCGCCTGGTGCTTTCGACGGAGCTCTCCAATACCGCGGCCCAATCCGCATACGAACGGCTGGGCTGGAAGCGGGATAACAGGTTTTGCGTCTATGAGCTGGCATTGTAAAAGCCGCCACTAGCGCACAAACGCGATACAACTTGGCTTCGGAACGCCCGTAATCACGGGCCCCGCTGGGCGCAACTCCCCCGTCCGCGGATGGACGTGAAATACCACCAGATTGTCCGAATCCTGATTGGCGACGATTAGATATTGCCCGGCCGGATCGAACGTGAAATACCGCGGCGTTTTGCCCAACGAGGACACATGCTCCATGGGTGTAAGCAACCATCGTTGCGGGTCGATAGTGAATAGCGCCACGCTGTCATTGCCGCGGTTGGATGCATAGAGCACGCTGCCGGCTGCGTTCACCGCAATTTCCGCCGCGATATTCGCGCCTGTAAAACCCTCGGGCAGCGTGGACACGGTTTGCATCGGATCCAGGCCGCCGCTGGCCGAGTCGTAATGGAAGACAGCTACCGTCGATCCCATTTCGCTGACGACGTACAGCGTCTGGCCATTGGGATGGAACGTCAGGTGGCGCGGTCCGGAACCTGGAGCGACAGACGCCTGCTCCGGCCCATTTACTGCGATCGCGCCGGTGGCCGCATCGAAACGGTAGACGAAGATTTTGTCGAGGCCCAAGTCGCACGAGAGCAGGAACCGGTTGTCCGGCGAGAAAAGCACCGAATGCGCGTGCGGCCCTTTCTGCCGCTCCGGATTCACGCTGGAGCCGTGATGCTGATCGGACGCGACTGCTTCTCCCAATCGCCCATCCGGCAGCACAGGAAACACGGCGACGCTGCCGTTGGCATAATTCGCCACCGCGAGAAAGCGTCCGGTTTTGTCAAGCGCCAAATCGCATGGCGAACTGCCGTGCGCCGGAACGTGGTTCAGCAGCGAGAGCTTACCGCTTTTCAGATCGATGGTGAAGGCGCTGATGGAGTCGTCATTGTGGCCGGCTTCGTTCACCGCATATAGAAAGCGCCCATTGGGATGCACAATCAGGAAAGACGGGCTTACCGTCTCCACCGCCAATCCGATGCGGGTCAACCGGCCGGTAGCGCTGTGAAAGCGAAAGCCGTAAATTCCCGCACCATAGCCGCCCGCATATACCAGGTAGTCCGACTGCGCCAGACACGCGCTGGCCAATAACGCCGCTGTCACTGGAGTCTTCACTATTGCTATTGCATCACACTCGCGCTCTGCGCTCTTGTCCCCAATATGCTATTGTCTGTTTTCCGCCGGAGAACTCATATGAAACGCTGGATAATGCCACTGCCCCTGCGTGCTTCAAGCTTGTTCATGATCGCGATTACATGTCTGATTGCGGCGCCGCCCGCCAAGACGGCCGCGGACCAAAAGACGACGGCGGCCGCGCGCGCCGCTGTTGCCTTCGATATCTCCCCGCCCTTGGCCGCAATGGAGCAGTTCATCCCGAATAAAGCGGTTGTGATTCATCCCGCCGTCGAGAGCCAGCCGGAGCGGGAAGGCGCCGCCAAAGGACCGGGCGCGGGCTTGGGCGCTACCGCGCCAACTCCACCCGCGGCACGAGGCAGCGCCGGGGCGGGTGCGGGACGAGCCGGACGCGCAGGGCGAGCGGGCGCGCCTCCGCCAATTCCGCCGCCCCCGCCAGCGCCCGATATCTCGGCCGCGGGCGCCGCCATCGAGCAGACGGCGCAAGGCCCGCGTCCAGCGATCGAACCGCTCGCTGGGTTCGACGCCCTCGGCGAGGGCTTCACCGGCCACGAGTTCCCCGGCGCGAGCGGCGCTGCCGATGCTACAGCAGGACGTGGCGGCGGACGCGGCGGCATCGACATCAGCCTGGCCGTCGGTCCCGACCATATCTTCGAGGTCCTGAACGGCTCCCTGGCCATCTTCACCAAGAAGGGCAAGAAATACGACTCCACTGGCAAGCTGCTCTATGGCCCCGTGCCCAATGACACTGTGTTTGCCGGTTTCGGCGTGCGCTGCGGCGTCACCAACAACAGCGACACCGTGGTGCGCTATGACCAACTGGCCGGCCGCTGGTTATTCGTGCTTCCGGTCTTCTCGCGGCCGCCCGGTAATCCGCAAGGGCCCTACGCCATGTGCTATGCCGTCAGCGCCACTTCGGACCCGCTTGGCCCGTACTACCGTTATGAGTTTCAACGCCCGCTGTTTCCCGATTATCCCCGTCCGGCCGTTTGGCCCGATGGCTATTACAACCCCACCAGCACCAGCGACAACCTGCTGCCGGATGTGATCACGCAAAAACACGATTGCATCGCCGACCGCAACCGCATGCTTAAAGGTCTGCCGGCAACCGAGCAGTGCGTGGTCATCGACGGCGGCGTCTTCATGCTAAACGCCGACGTGGATGGCAAGCGCCCGCCGCCAGGGGGCGCGCCCAACATCATGATGTCGACCGGCGGCACGCAGCTTATGAAGATCTTCGAGGACGATGGCATTTACTTCTACAAAGTGCATGTAGATTGGAACGATCCCTCCAAAACCAGCATCTCGCCGCCGCAGAAGATTGCCGTCGCGCCCTACCATTACCTTTGCGACGGCCAATTGAGCAACTGCGTCTCGCAGCCCGGAACCGCCCGCCGCCTCGATTCGCAAGGCGATAAGCTCATCCAACGCCTCGTCTACCGTAACCTCGGCGGCCATGAGTCCATCCTGGCCGAGCATTCCATCGCTACCGCCGCGCACGGCGGCGGCGTGCGCTGGTACGAGTTCCGGCTCAACAAGCAGCGCGACCCCGAGTTGTACCAGCAGGCGACCTACGCCCCCGACGGATTTTATCGCTGGCTGGGAAGCATGGCCATGGATCGCAAAGGCGGCATCGGGATCGGCTATTCCTTCGGCGGCGATCCCAATTATCCCGGCCAGCGTTTTGCGGCGCGAATGGCGAACGATCCTAAAGGCCAGCTCACTTTTCATGAGTCGGTGCTGGCGCAAGGCCAAGCCTCGCAAACCGGCAGCTTGCGTTGGGAAGACTACACCAATATCGCCGTCGATCCCTCCGACGATTGCACCTTCTGGTTCACCGGCAACTATCTCAAGAGCGGCGCCACTTCCTCCACCACGCGCATCGGATCGTTCGTGATGCCGGGCTGCAAGTGAGCGCCGTCGGGGCCGATTAGGTCCAATAGTTGCGGTCCAGGCTTCGATACTGCACCGCCTCGGCAACGTGCTTCGAGGAGACTGTTTCGGACTCGCCCAGATCGGCGATGGTGCGCGCCACCTTCAGTATCCGGTCGTGCGCGCGGGCGGAGAGTCCCATCTTGCGCACTGCCATCTCCAGCGTGCGCTCGCCGGCATCGTCCAGCGCGCATTGCTTGCGGATCATGCGCGAGGGCATGCGGGAATTGTAGTAGCCGCGAACCTGCTGGACGGCGCGCGCGGTCTGCACGCGGGCGCGAATCTCGGCCGACGGTTCCGCCGCCTGTCCGCCGCGCAACTCTTTATATGGAACGGCGGGGACTTCCACGTGAATATCGATCCGATCGAGCAAAGGCCCGCTGATCTTGCCGAGGTACTGCTGAATCTGCCCGGGCGTACAGCGGCATTCGCGCGTGGCGTCGCCGTAAAAACCGCACTTGCACGGGTTCATCGCGGCCACCAGCATGAAGTTCGATGGGAAGCTGAGCGTCATATTCGCGCGCGCGATGCTGACCGAACCGTCTTCCAGTGGTTGGCGCAGAATCTCCAGAACGTCGCGCGGAAACTCGGGAAACTCATCCAGGAAGAGCACGCCGTGATGCGCGAAGCTGACTTCGCCCGGCCGCGGCATACCCGCTCCTCCGCCCACCATTCCCGCGCCCGAGACGGTGTGATGCGGAGACCGGAAAGGCCGATCATAGAGCAAGCCGGCCGCCGTTTTGGATCAGGCCCGCGATGCTATGGACCTTGGTTGTTTCGATCGCTTCCGCAAACGTCAGCGGCGGCAGGATTCCCGCCAGCCGCTTCGCCAGCATCGTCTTGCCGGATCCCGGCGGTCCGATCATGAGGACGTTGTGCGATCCGGCCGCGGCCACCTCCAGCGCGCGCTTAGCCATGGTCTGGCCGCGCACGTCGCGAAAATCGGGCGCGGCTGGAGGCTTCCGGCGGATGTGCATTTCCGGCTGGCGCCGCCGCCGTCGAATTGCTCGGGCCGCATGATCATCGCCACTACTTCCGCCAGATAGCGCGCGCCATAGACATTGACGCCCTGCACCACCGCGGCCTCGGCCGCATTTTCAGCGGGCAGAATGACGTTGGGGATACCCATGTCGCGCGCGCATACCGCCATCGGAAAGCGCGCCGCGCACCGGACGGATGGCCCCGTCGAGCGAAAGTTCGCCAATCAGAATGTGCTGATCGAGCCCCTTTACCGCGCCCATTGCGCCGAGAATGCCCAGCGCCACCGGCAGATCGAAGCCGCCTCCTTCCTTGCGGACATTGGCCGGCGCGAGATTGATCGTAATCTGTTTGTTCGGATAGCCGAAGCCGGAGTTGATCAGGGCGCTCTTGATGCGCTCCCGGCTTTCGCGTACGGCGGTATCGGGCATGCCGACCATGACCGAGTCGCGCGGCGAGCCGGACGAGAACATGTCCACTTCGACATCGATCAGATGTGCGTCAATGCCGTAAACGGCGGCGCTGCGGGTTTTGAAGAGCGACATGAGAATTCAGGCTGCGGGTGTACTGATAGGGATAGTGGGGCATCAGGCGGAAAGTTCTCGGATTTTGTTTGGAGCGCAGCTTAGCCGGTGGCCCGAACCATCAGTTCCCGATGCTAGTGCGGTGAGCGGGCGATCTTCTTCGTCGGTTGAATGTGAGAAGGCATGGTCGCTGGCGCCACTCATTGAGAAAGTCGCC
Source organism: Bryobacterales bacterium (assembly GCA_963723015.1). GTDB lineage: Bacteria > Acidobacteriota > Terriglobia > Bryobacterales > Bryobacteraceae > PALSA-243. Next base: position 11,510 of record CAVRPF010000021.1, on the reverse strand, counting down.
TGCCCGTCTTCGGAACGGAATAGCCCTTTCGTGCGATGATTCTCGCCTCGGGGTGCAATCGGCGAGCAGCCGGACTCAGCTCGATCTGTACGCGCCGGCGCTGTCCCGGCTTTCCCTCCGGCAGATCGTAGTAGAGCCGGTAACGGCGACGCATGTGCTCGATTACCAGGCGAAGCGATACGTAAGGTGCGCGGGTTTGTTTCATTGACCCGACGTCTTCGGTATAGATCATCTCGCCGCCGGTCTGAGCCGCCACGTCATCAATATAGTCGAACCGTGGGAATATCGCGGGATAGTTCATCATTCCCCATATGTGATACGGATTTTCATCGTAAATTAGCCGCGTCCACGACGTGGGGATAACCAAGCCGCTTAAGATCGTATCGGCGTCCCACAAATAAGAGGTCACTCCCGCGTGGCTACTGGCAGACCCGAAACGGCATTGGCCCCAAACATCAGGATCGCGCGCCGCCCGTGCGGCTTCCCTTGACCGCCCTCGTATTTCGCGGCGTCTGACACGGCCGACAGGACAAACGGCTTGCCTTCAAATGTGGCATATGCCAGTCCTAAACGGACGCGCCGCTTCACCTCTTTTAGATCGCTGGAAAGCGGCAGTTCCAATCGCGCCCCATCACTGAACTCCATCACGCCCAAGCGGTCGCCTTCGCGCGCCGCCGCCATTGCCACCTCCGTCGCGCCACGAAGCGTAGTCCGATTGGCCCCCATCATCTTACTTAACTCGAACAGCAAAACCAGATCGAGCGGCGAATTTTCCTGCAAGCAGTACCGAAGAACTACTGGCTGGCGCTCATCTTTCACTACAAAATCTTCTTGCTGCAACCCCTCAATGATGCCGCCCGCATCGAAAACTGAAGCGTCAAGTTCGACCAGGGATATTCCACTTTTGAAGGTTGCCGGGTCCTGCGCCATCAGGACTTCGCCAAAGTCGCCGCCAGTATGAGAGCGCGTACCATGGTTGGAAGAGGCGGATCGGGTCAGCCATCGGTTACGACGCAAACGCAGCGTTTACCGGAGAGGGCAACCTGTCATGAGGCGGAAACTTCTCGGATTTTGTTTGGGGCGCCGGTTAACGCCGCTGCCGATGCTGGCGGAGCGGGCGGTGATCGAGGCTGCTCGTTTGCCGGTCAATTCCCGGACGGCCTTTCCACATGATCGATCACTAACGTCTCCACCAGGCCCTTCGCCGGCTCCAGCCGCAACCCCAAAGCCTCCGGCAGCGCCGTGAAGATCGATTCATCTTCTAGTGGTGGAAATGGTGCATTGAGGGGCTGCGACTCCCCGGGAGGAGGGGGCGGCGGCGGTCGCCGCAGGGCCGACGATGGCAACGCAAGATCGTAGTAGCCGTTTAAGCCCGTCTTGTCTAATAGTGGTCTATCCGCAACGCTCGGTAATATAGTGTTCGCCAGGATGGCCATCGAGATTGCGTAGAACTGTGTCCTATTTGGGCCTGGCACAGCCATCGTGCCGGTGCCCATCATGACCCTTCCATCGGGGTGCTTCCGCCTCAGTTCGGCCATATCCACGGTCTCCGCCTGTTTGAACCTCGGGCCGCCCTTGGCTATCACCAAGTTATAGATCGGCGACTCTTTACTACCATAGTGCACCAATACTTTGCATCGTTCGGCCAACATCGTCTGCAGCATCTTGCGAAGCATTGTCTGTCTCATCGCCGGCTTCTGCCAGTCGGCGAGATCTGCCTGGCCCACCTTCGCCACCACGTCATAGAGTTCGTCACCCAACCAGCGCGGATCGCCCTCAATCCGGTCTCCACGTAGCAACCCAGGCTGGTTCGGAAGCGCATACGCCCACTGAAAAATGCCGATCATGGGCAGACCGATCGAATGAAAACCGTCCGGCGTCGGCCCAGGCGGCCCATTCTGTACCTGCCCACTCTCTGCAGTGTGTCGCTTGATCGAAATCACCTCAAACGCCGAGATCCTTTTCGCCGGCGCTGGCGCCTTGGGCGGAAGCCGGCGCCGCGGAGACCTGAGCCAAGCCGGCCAGAGCCATTCCAGCCACGCCCGCATACAAAAAAGTAGCCCCAGTAGCCAACCGCAAAACCCGGCGAAAGTCAGGCTTCACCTTGGATCGTAAGCGAACTCGACAGTCCATAATGATGCGGCCTCCTCCTATTTGGGCTGGCAATATTCGAAATCTTCATTACTGGATACAAAGGTATTCTCGGCGGGTCTATCCAGATACAACATGAACCGGTGATTTCCCGCGAACACATGCGCACGAATTGAGAGACGTTGTTCGTATCTGAATATCTTCACGGCTTTTCCATCGATGAGTGCGACCCCGGACGCGCCGGGACTTGCAAAGTGAAACGCCAAGAGTGGATGTGGTGAGTTGCTCGGAATCTCCTTTGTCGCGGTCATGCAGAAGCTGTGCATGCCGGCGGAGAGGGAATGCCCGGATGAGCCGCTGGCCGCCGAATTGCGGTCAGACCCTCGAATAGAGGATTCTTCTTCACCGGGATACCGAACCTGACCCAGCGTGCTCTGCGCTTGCTCCTGCGGCAAAAGCGGGGCCGGAAACAGTGCCGGGAATCCCCCGCTGTGCGCAACTACAAATCCGCATACCCAAAACAAAGCCGCTGATAAGGTACCGCCCAAACACAGGCGAGCCGGATTCAACGATGGTTCGGCCAGAAGCTGAAACGAAAGTTCGCCCTCCAGGGGCTGTGTCGCTACGATTGCAGTTGTTGGCGCGTTGCTGTATTCGCGGGGCAGCGATATTGCGAGATCCAACAACAAATCCAACCAAAGGCGAAGACCAGAAAGAAATCCTTTTTCACTGCGGGCGCGATCCCGGACCAGGCGCAGCGCTTCGCCGCCGTATGTCCGGCGGAAATGGTCCGGATAAAGCTTTAGCAGAACCTCGTAGAGCTTTTCAGACATCCGCCCCTCGCAATATACGTTTTGCCCGTGCAACCCGGAGAGTCTGGGCGAGCCCTTCCACTTCCGATCGAACCAGCTTGAGACCTGTAGACGTCAGGTGATAATAACGACGGCGCTCTGAACTGTCCTCCGAGCCTGAGCCACTGTCGAGTTCCTCGATAAGACTCGCCTCCAGCAGTGTTCGGAGAGACCCGTACAACGTCCCCGGTCCTAATCGCAAACGTCCACATGTCTGCTGTTCAACTTGCCGCATGATGGCGTAACCATGAAGATCTTCGCCTGCCAAGGCCAGAAGGATGTTAAAGGCCGCCGAGGGCAATGGATCTAGCTTTCGTCTGGGCATAACGAATAACGATATATCGATAAACGATTATAGGAGTGCTTTGTTCGCTTGTCAAGCCGAATTAGCTCAGCCCGACCGGAAAAGCCGATCTCGCGCGAGGACCGGCCAGTTGATAATGCGCGTAGCCATACGGCCAAGTGGATTGCAGACTCTAGCACGGTTTAGGCAGACATTCGTCATGTCCTCGAAGCCCGGCGATACCATTCAGGTCAGGCCGATATTCTGGCGCATTTCAGTCCGCGCTGGCCATTACACTGGAGCAATGCCAAGGTCTTTCCAGTTTGCCGTTTGGAGCAGACAGAGTCGCGGGTAACTATCCACATGGTGGCCAGCCTCGACGGCTTCATTGCTCGAAGGGACGGAAGTGTGGACTGGCTCGAAACCACTGATACGTTCGATGAGGGTAAGGGCATGGATCCCGAACTGGTCACGCAATTCCTCGCCCAGATCGGTTGCTATGTCATGGGTTCGCGGACCTATGAGACAGCATTGGATTTTGAGGCCAAGGGCTTTGGATGGGCCTACGGTGACACACCGACAATTGTCCTCACCAGCCGCGTTCTTCCGAGCAGGCGGAGTTCCGTCAAATTCTACTCGGGAGATCTCACGCAGCTGGTGAATGAGCGACTAAAACCCAGCTTCCATACTATCTGGTTCGTGGGCGGTGGTTCCGTTTCCGGCGCGTGCCTTCGCCTCGGGCTGGCGGACGAAGTGCGCTATTCGATCATGCCTATATTGATCGGGGATGGGATCTCATTTTTCGATGGGCTCCAGCGGGACACCGCGCTGCACCTCCGGGAGGTAAATGCGTATAAGAGCGGCATGGTGGAGCTTCACTACGATGTTCGAAAGTAGGGGCACACGACAGCAGCATAGGGTCCGCACCAATCCACGTGGCCTGTCGACCGCGCATCATAAATTTACCGGCTTTTTCAAGACCGGCTGGCGGGTCAGTATGAGGTCTTAATCTGACTGATCCGCACTCACATGTACATGCACATGAGTATGCGGATGACAATCGACTACCTCCAATCACCCGTTCGGCAGAAGATATCTATAGGAAGCTGAAATCTCGTTGCGGCGCGAGGAAAAAGCAATAAGCGCCATGGAAAGCCTCCTTACCAGCTGGCCGCCCGAGGAGCGCGAAGCGGAATGCCTGATAGTTGATTTCAGGGCGGGAGGGTTTCAGTTAGCAGTACTTAGTTGGCGGTGGGAACCTTCTCCGCGCGATCGATCACCAACACCTCCATCGGCGCCCTCTTCGGCTCCAGCCTCAGGCCGAGCTGCTCTTGTAGAGCGGCGAAAAGATCGGGCCCGGCGGGGTCTTCGACAATGGCTGGACCGGCTCCAGGAGGCTGCGGAATCCAGGACAGCGTGAACTCGTATTCATCAGTCAGGCCGGTTGCATCCACTACAGGGCGGCCGGTCTGGCTCGCGAGCATATCCACCAGCCAATCCATATGCGCCTTGTTGGCCAGGCGCGCGCGGTCGCCGGTGATTGCCATCGTCATGCCGCGCCGGAGCATAGGATAGCCTTCCACGTCCTTCTTCAGCGGCGCGCCGGGATTCCCGCCTCCAGCATCGTTCGCATCCGGCGGAGGATCCGGCGTTGCCTTCTTCAGCTTGGGCCCGTTCTTGGCGATCAGCAGAGAGTAGACCGGCAATTCTCGGGTCTCCTTGTGCAGCGTCAGCTTGAACCGGTCCGCCAGGAGATTCTGCAACATCAGGCGAAATTGCTCCTCGGTGGTTCCCGGAGGAACCGTCGCCACGATATTGAATCGCTCGGAATCGAACCAGCTTGGCCCAGAAATCTGATAATACTTTACGTTGTATGCCTTACGAATCACGGCGCCCAATCCGATGTTTTCGTAATCGATTCTGCCGGGCGAATTCGTGCCGGGGCCGCCCATCATCCCCACGCGGCGGCCGCTGCCGCGGCCGTCGGGCGGCGGCGCGGGCTTCACCGAAGCGGCATCGAAAGCTGGCCGGGTATCTGTAAGTTGGGCAAATGCCGCGCCGCACCCGAAGGCCATCATACCGATCCAAAGAGTGTTTTTCATAGCTCGGCTACCATAACGATTCCACTTTATCGGCGACCACCAGACCCGGCGCCTCGGCATGCGATTGCGGCCGATACTTCGGGTCGTGATACACCCAAACAATGCCACTTTCCGATCGCGTCAAGACATTGCCCTTAGATGTAATCCGGATAAAGTCGCCATCGACGGCGAACTCCAGGTTTCGGCCATCGGCATAAACCATGTGACGGAACATCGGCGGCGCGGTTGGTTGATAAGCGGCAACAAAATACGCGCCATGCCCCGGCAGATAAAAACGCGCCACCGCGCCCGTCAGCCACCCTTGTGGCGCGGCGGATTTTTCTCCATTTACGGTGAGCGGATTTCGCGCAAAGAAAGCTCTTCGGCCGCCGGAGCCGAATCGGCCGTCATGTTCGGGCCAGGTCTCGCGTCCGTAGATGGCCGGAATATGTCGTACACCTTCTCGCCGGTCGCCGGATTGTAGAGAATCTCCAGCCGGACGGCCTGACCTTTCCGCACACCGTCGAATTCACGCGCCGCGGCAACGGTTGCGATCGGCACGGAGGATCTCTACCGGAGCGGCTGCGAATACCGGGCCTCCATCTCCGCGTCTAGCGGTTTGATCCGTATCGTCACTGTCCCGGGCTGGGGACCGGACCATGCTTCAACGCCGTATGCGTAAAGAGTGTTGCCGGCCTTGTCCGACACTACCGGCGGATGCCCCGGTTATTCACCACCACCCCGCCGCTACGCGAGTACGCGGATGTGGAACCGGTAGTCTCAGTCTCGAATTCCAGGCCAGTGCCGTCCGGGAACCAAGCCCGCAGCTTGCGCGCGTCATTCGTCTGCGCGGTCGCTGCCGCCGCTAATGAAATCAGCCAGGAAAGCTTCACTGGGCCTCCTTCACCGTGATCACGCGAGCGTCTCCATTGGGCACTGGCTGAAAACCCGTGCCATTGAGGCGTGTCACATAACTTCCGGACTCCAGCGGCGCCGCAGCTGGCCGCACCGCTCCGGCCTTGACCAATCGGAACGCCGCTATTGCCAGCAGCGCGGCTAAAACTGGGATCGGCACGCTCACCCGCGCCGTCCAGATGCGCCTCCATACACGCGGACGCGCGCCGCGCCACCCCGCCAAAACGCGCCCATCTATTTCCGGCGAAGGCTCCGGCGCCTCCCATTCGCGCAATACCGCTCGCAAATCATGGTCCTCAATCACAAATCTCTCCTTGTGGCGCACCGTTCCATCAGCGGGGCTAACCGCCGCCGCAACGTTTCGCGCGCATGCAGCCTCGCCTTTACCGCGCCTACTTCGATGCCGGTAACCTGCGCAATCTCTTCCAGCGAGAAATCCTCGTACTCGAACAGAATTAGAACTTCCTTTTGTAAAGCCGGCAGCGCGGCCACGGCGCGCTCCACCGCCGCCGACCGCTCCCGGCCGATCAGCTCGCCGAAAGTATCGCAAGGCGCCAAGGAATCGGCCGGGGCTTCCAGCAATTCGCGATCCTCGATTCGCATTCGCCTGAGACATAGATGGCGTGCGATGCCGAAGAGATACGTCCGCAGGGCTCCGCGAGTCGAATCGAACCCCGCACTCGCAAAGAGCGCGAGAAAGCATTCCTGGGTCACATCTTCGGCGCCGTGCATTGACCCAGTCAATCGCCACGCAAAGCGGAACACCGGCGTGCGGTAGCGCCGATACAGCGACAGAAACGCGGATTCGTCGCCGCGCCGCGCCTCTGCGAGCAAGCTAACGTCATCGGCCGGCCATGCGCTCACATCTATATATTGCGCGCAAGTGGCAAAAGGATACGCACCACCCAGTTCGATGATAAAACGAAAATTCGCCGCGCCCCGTAGCAAGCTGATCTCATCGGATCTCATCCTCCGATGGACCGCTTATGCGCCGCGCCTGTTTCGATGCGCCCATCCCGACTTAGCCGCAGCGTACGGCCCCGCCACAGCACTCTATCGCCGAAAAGGCCGGCGACCCAGATGGCGAAGCCGAACAGATCGCGCAGCGGAATTAGCCAGAAATACCGCAGCGTGTTGCGGTCTTGAAGTATGGCCGCGCCGATCCAAATGCCGGCGATCATGCGCAGTCCAATGGCCGCCGCCGCCGCCCACCATGCGCCCGCGGCCAAGGCGACCAGCGCCCAGACGGTGGCATGAGTGATCGCGTAACCGTAATATCCCGGTGCGCGCGAAACGCGGATGGTGCGCGACCAACGGACTTGATGACGCCACACCTGCGGCCAGGTTGCCGCGCCCAGGTTGGTCTCGCACGATAGAACGGCGCCAGGCGGATGCGATATCCAAGCCGGCTGATGTGGCAGCCGAGTTGATAATCGTCGGCGAGATATGGGGCGATGGCTTCGAAGCCACCGATCTGTTGCAGCGCCGCGGCGCGAAATGCCATGGTGGAACCGAGCGCGAATTCGGCGACGCCCAACAGGCGCGCCACCAGTACGCTGGGCGCGAATTCCGTGGCGATGCCCAGGGCCTCGGCGCGTGCAGGCCATGAATCGGCGGCGGCGCGGTAAAGACAGGTCGCCAGTCCGGTATTTGCGATCGCGAGCGTCGCCACGACCTCGCGCAGATAGTTGGGCGGAACTTCGATATCGCCGTCGTTCACCAGCAGGATGGGATGGCGGGCGCGCCGCGCCAACCCGGCTAGAACGCCGGCTTTGAGTTGGGCGCATCGGTGGGATCACGTGCAGCGAGATGGGGATGTGCGCGAATTCGGACTGCAGGCGGCGGATGTCTTCGATGGCCGCGTCGTCGGGATCGCTGACGCCGAAGAGAATTTCGAATGCCGGGTATCCTGCGTCGCGTGAGATCGCAAGGCGTCGTAAAGACGCGGATCGCGGCCGTGCATGGGCTTTAGAATAGAGACAGGCTCGTTGGAAACAACTCCCTCACCGCGCGCGGCAAATCGTGGCCCCGCCGGGCCGCGCAGGCAATCAACGCCAGCAGATAGTATGCGGCTGCGGCCAAGGCGGGGATCGCTAGCCAGATCACAGGGATACTAACGCCACGCCGCAGATTACCAGCGATGCTCCGGCCCATCGCAGGGCCGTGACCTGTTCTTTCAGGACATACTTGGCCAGTATGGTTTCGAGCACATAGGTGACGGCGGTGACCGGTACGGCGAAACTGAGCTCGGCTACCGTCAGCAGCGCCATATACGCGAAGAATGAGACTGCCATTGCGACCACCGAGGCGACCACAAAACGATTGCGCGCCAGCGTGGCCGCCGCGCGCCCCAGTGCGTTGGGACGGAAATCGTGGATCTCGCCATGGCGGCGCATGCCCTGGCCTGCATCACTTCGCCTGCGGTGGTCGCCAGCACGATAATGGCGATGTACATCCATCTCATGCGGCGTTTCCGTTTGCGGGGGCGTGGCCGCGCTCACCAGCGCCACTCCCGCCACAATCAGCAGGATGCCCGACCAGCGTTTGATGCCGATCCGCTCATGCAGAAATGCAGTCCCCATTAGCGCCACCAGAACGTAGCCGATGGATGTCACGGGCAGCACGTAACTCAAATCCGCCCAACTCAACATGGCCATGCGCGATATCAGCCAGAGCACCAGCAGTGCGACGCCTAAGGCAGCCCAGGGTTGGAACAGCGCGGTGATGTAGGAAATCGGAGTCGGCAAATCGGACGGCATGCCGCGCTTCAGAAAGAAATTGCCAAACACTTGCGACAGCACAACAATGCTGGCGCAGATCCAGGTCTTGATGCGCAGTCGCGCTTCGCCGGCGGTCATTGCGCGGCCGCTGCGCGCCACGGTTGTAGATGGACGCGGAAGCCGGTTCGACAGATCCGCGCAGGCTGTCAGCCTGCCCCACATGATGGAACCTGCTGCCATTGAAAATGCTTAGTCGCCGGAACCAGCGGTTACCGGGGCGGCTTTGGCCGGAGATTTGTGTTCGGCCACGTACTTCCGGCGCTTGGCGCGAAAAGCCATATACTCCTTGGCTTCCTTGGTGAGGCGCTGCCGGTCGTGCGTATTGAAAATGGCCTTGCGCACGATGCGCCAGATGACGCGCGGACGGAAGAAATACTCGCCGTAGAAGCGCTCCACCCACTCCATCAGCTCGGATTTATCGAGGCCGGGATAGATCACCGTGGGAAGCTGTGGCCCACTTCATCGGTCATCGAATCGATGGTGATGAGGTTGTTCTTCTTGGCGTATTCGTAAAATTCAGTTCCCGGATAGGGGTGCGCGATGGAGACCTGGATGGTTTCGGTATCCAGGCGCTTGGCGTAATCGATGGTCTTGCGGATGCTCGCGTGCGTCTCGCCGGGAGACCGACATGAAATCACCGTGAATCACCAGACCCAGCTTCTTGCAATTTTCGGTGAAGCGCACGCCATCTCAATGGTTGCGCCCTTCTTGATGTTCTTGAGGATTTGCGGATCGCCCGATTCGTAACCCACGATCAACAGCCGGCAGCCGGCTTCTTTCATGGCCTTGAGCGTGTCGTAATCGGTGGTGACGCGCGAGGTGCAAGACCATGTGAAGTTCAGCGGCTTGAGCTTTTGGCAAAGTTCGATGGTGCGGTCTTTGCGGTAATTGAAGGTATCGTCGTCGAAGAAAATCTCTTTGACTTGCGGGAACTTCTCCAGAGCGTAGCGGACTTCGTTGGCTACATCGTCGGCCGAGCGCAGGCGCCAGCGGTGACCCGACGTGGTCTGCGGCCACAGGCAAAACGTACACATGGCGGGGCAGCCGCGCGCGGTGTAGAACGAGATGAACGGATTGAGCAGAAACGGAACGTTGTAGCGTGTCACGTCGAGATCGCGCTTGTAGACTTTGGTTACCCATGGCAGCGCATCCAGGTCTTCGATGGCCGGCCCTTCGGGATTGTGAACGATGTCGCCGTTTTTGCGGAAGCTGACGCCGGGCAGCTCTTCGAGCGGCTTGCCTTGGGCGAACCCGGCGATCTGGTAATCGAACTCGCGGCGCACCAGGAAATCGATCGCCTGGTGCTCTTGAGGGTCTTTTCGGGCTCCACTGTGACCGGCGGCCCGACGAAGGCGACCTTCAACTTCGGGTTGGAATCCTTCATCATCTCGGCCATTTTCACGTCGACGTGAAAACCGGGCGTGGAGGTGTAGAGCACCAGTAGTTCGAACTGTTTGGCCATCTCGACAGTTTGCTCTATGGAAATCTTGTGCGGCGGCGCATCCACCACTTTGCTATCGGCCAACATTCCGGCCGGATAGCAGAGCCACACCGGATACCAGTACGATTCGATTTCGCGGGAAGCGGGCCAGCGCGAGCTGGCGCCGCCATCGAAGCCTTCAAATGAGGGCGGATTTAGAAAGAGTGTTCTCATGCGATCTCCACCTGCCAAGCGGACAAAACGATGACGCCCGCTAAGCTTCAAAAGGAAACCCCATTTTCAAGAAGTGTTTAGAAGCTTTAATTTTAGCAGGTATCCGCGAACTCAATTCATTCTCGGCTGAATGGAAATGGTGGCCGTATCGCTGACGCTGCCCATCGTAACGACAACCGGAGATCTAAGGCGTCGCCACTCAGCCACCCGGAGGGCGGTTGGAAATCGATCTGATAATCGCCCGGAAAACCGGGCGCGAGGCCGCGGTACAAAATAGGTAGCCGGAATCCCGCCAACGGTCACGGTCGGCTTTGTCGGCGTTTCCATAAAGAGCACTGCCATAGACAGGGAGGGAATCAAACCGGTGGGAAGCTGGGCGTACCGTTGGCGGCGCCGTTTGGAGTAGTTATCCCAAGGCCGGTTACCCAGAGGGCCAGGGTAGTCGCCGATGGTCGCCGGCCGGCCGCACAGAGACAGCGGGCTAAGAGCGGTGGTACAAGCGGGAAGCTTGAGCGCGGTGGTCGTTGAGACCGGCAGCGCCAGCCACGCCGTGTTGGCAAACTGCGCGATCACGTTGAACCGCGTGCTTACACTGGGATCGGCGATGCGATAGAGACCGAGGGGAACGCCGACGGGATGGTCAGGGTGTAATTGGGGTAAAGACCCGTGGGCGTGGTGAGTTGCACGTTGACCGTGCCGGACACGGCCCATTCCCTGGGGACGTATAGATCGATTTGTCCCGACTGCGTGGCAGAGGGCGCGACCCGATGGAAGATCGGCGCGGGCGTGCCGTTGAAGGTGACCTGGACGCCTTGGAAAGTGGTGGATGGAAATCCGGTGGTCTGAGTAGATGAG
>CAVRPF010000020.1:0-150478 GCA_963723015.1 Bryobacterales bacterium | reverse complement strand
GTGATTGCCATCGTCATGCCGCGCCGGAGCATAGGATAGCCTTCCACGTCCTTCTTCAGCGGCGCGCCGGGATTCCCGCCTCCAGCATCGTTCGCATCCGGCGGAGGATCCGGCGTTGCCTTCTTCAGCTTGGGCCCGTTCTTGGCGATCAGCAGAGAGTAGACCGGCAATTCCGGGGCTTCCTTGTGCAGCGTCAGCTTGAACCGGTCCGCCAGGAGATTCTGCAACATCAGGCGAAATTGCTCCTCGGTGGTTCCCGGAGGAACCGTTGCCACGATATTGAATCGCTCGGAATCGAACCAGCTTGGCCCAGAAATCTGATAATACTTTACGTTGTATGCCTTACGAATCACGGTACCTGGCAATCCGATGTTTTCGTAATCGATTCTGCCGGGCGAATTCGTGCCGGGGCCGCCCATCATCCCCCACGCGGCGGCCGCTGCCGCGGCCGTCGGGCGGCGGCGCGGGCTTCACCGAAGCGGCATCGAAAGCTGGCCGGGTATCTGTACGTTGGGCAAATGCCGCGCCGCACCCGAAGGCCATCATACCGATCCAAAGAGTGTTTTTCATAGCTCGGCTACCATAACGATTCCACTTTATCGGCGACCACCAGACCCGGCGCCTCGGCATGCGATTGCGGCCGATACTTCGGGTCGTGATACACCCAAACAATGCCACTTTCCGATCGCGTCAAAACATTGCCGCTAGAGGTAATGCGGATGAAGTCCCCATCAATCGCCGAACTCCAGGTTGTGCCGGTCGGCATAGACCACACGACGGAATGCCTGCTCGGTCTTTGGCTGGTAAGTGGATAGAAAATACGCTCCGCGTCCTGGCAGATAGAGACGCGCGACTGCGCCGGTCAGCCATCCGGCGGGCGCGGTAGTCCTTTCGCCATTCACAACGAGAGCGATCTCGCGTAAGGATAAGCTCTTCTCCCGCCAGAGCTGCATCGGCGCCGGGATGTCCGGTCCTCGTCTCCGGAGACACATCGGTGGATGGCCGCAGTATGTCATAGATCTTCTCACCGGTCGACGGATTGTACAGAATCTCCAGCCGGACGGCCTGGCCCTTGCGCACTCCGGAAAATTCGCGACGCCGGAACGGTCCCGATGGGCCCCGATGGATGCCAGTTAGCGAAGTGGTGAATATGAAGGTCGGCGTCGGATTCCTTATCCAGGGGCTTGATGCGGATGGTAATGGCGCAGCCTGCGGACTGGTCCAAGCCTCAACGAAGTATGCGTAGAGTACTTGCCGTCCTTATCCGAGACTACGCGCCCGATACCGCGGTCGCTTACCATCACGCCGCCGCTAACCCCAACACGGTCGAACCGGTGGTTTCCGCTCGAACTCCACGCCTGCACCGTCTGCAAACCACGCCCGCAGCTTGCGCGCGTCATTCGTCTGAGCGGTGGCTGCCGCCGCTAATAAAATCAGCCAGAGAAGCTTCACTGTGCCTCCTTCGCCGTGATCACGCGAGCTTCTCCATTGGGCACTGGTTGGAAACCCGTGCCATTGAGGCGTGTCACGTAAGTTCCGGAATCCGCGGGCGCCGCCGGTGGCCGCACTGCCCCGAGTCTGACCACCAAGAATGCCGCTACCAGCAGCAGCGCGGCCAAAACCGGGATCGGCACGCTCACCCGCGCCGTCCAGATGCGCCTCCATACACGCGGACGTGCGCCGTGCCACGCCGCCAAAACGCGCCCATCCATTTCCGGCGAAGGCTCCGGCGCCTCCCATTCGCGCAACACCGCTCGCAAATCGTCGTTCTCCTTCACAACTCTCTCCTTGTGGCGCAACGTTCCATCAGCGGGGCTAAGCGCCGCCGCAACGTTTCTCGCGCGCGATGCAGCCTCGCCTTCACCGCGCCTACTTCGATGCCGGTAACCTGCGCAATCTCTTCCAGCGAGAAATCCTCGTACTCGAACAGAATTAGAACTTCCTTTTGTAAAGCCGGCAGCGCGGCCACGGCGCGCTCCACCGCCGCCGACCGCTCCCGGCCGATCAGCTCGCCCAAAGTATCGCAAGGCGCCAAGGAATCGGCCGGGGCTTCCAGCAATTCGCGATCCTCGATTCGCATTCGCCTGAGACATAGATGGCGTGCGATGCCGAAGAGATACGTCCGCAGGGGTCCGCGAGTCGAATCGAACCCCGCACTCGCAAACAGCGCGAGAAAGCATTCCTGGGTCACATCTTCGGCGCCGTGCATTGACCCAGTCAATCGCCACGCAAAGCGGAACACCGGCGTGCGGTAGCGCCGATACAGCGACAGAAACGCGGATTCGTCGCCGCGCCGCGCCCTGCGAGCAAGCTAACGTCATCGGCCGGCCATGCGCTCACATCTATATATTGCGCGCAAGTGGCAAAAGGATACGCACCACCCAGTTCGATGAGGATTCGTCGCTTCGCCGCGCCCCCGCGAGCAAGCTAATGTCATCGGCCCTCATCCTCCGATGGACCGCTTATGCGCCGCGCCTGTTTCGATGCGCCCATCCCGACTTAGCCGCAGCGTACGGCCCCGCCACAGCACTCTATCGCCGAACAGGCCGGCGACCCAGATAGCGAAGCCGAACAGATCGCGCAGCGGAATTAGCCAGAAATACCGCAGCGTGTTGCGGTCTTGAAGTATGGCCGCGCCGATCCAAATGCCGGCGATCATGCGCAGTCCAATGGCCGCCGCCGCGGCCCACCATGCGCCCGCGGCCAAGGCGACCAGCGCCCAGACGGTGGCATGAGTGATCGCGTAGCCGTAATATCCCGGTGCGCGCGAAACGCGGATGGTGCGCGACCAACGGACTTGATGACGCCACACCTGCGGCCAGGTTGCCGCGCCCAGGTTCGTCTGCACGATAGAGGGCGCCAGGCGGATGCGATATCCAAGCCGGTGAATGCGGCAGCCGAGTTGATAATCGTCCGCCAGATAGGGGGCGATGGCTTCGAAGCCACCGACCTGTTGCAGCGCAGCGGCGCGGAATGCCATGGTGGAACCGAGCGCGAATTCGGCGACGCCCAACAGGCGCGCCACCAGTACGCTGGGCGCGAATTCCGTTGCGATGCCCAGGGCCTCGGCGCGTGCAGGCCACGAATCGGCGGCGGCCCGGTAAAGACAGGTCGCCAGGCCGGTATTTGCGATAGCGAGCGTCGCCACCACCTCGCGCAGATAATTCGGCGGAACTTCGATATCGCCGTCGTTCACCAGCAGGATGGGATGCCGGGCGCGCCGCGCCAACCCGGCTAGAACGCCGGTTTTGGGATTGGGCGCATCGGTAGGGATCACATGCAGCGAGATGGGGATGTGCGCGAATTCAGATTGCAGGCGGCGGATGTCTTCAATTGCCGCGTCGTCGGGATCGCTGACGCCAAAGAGAATCTCGAACGCCGGGTATCTCTGCGAGGCGTGAGATCGCAAGGCGTCGTAAAGTCCCGGATCGCTGCCGTGCATGGGCTTTAGAATAGAGACAGGCTCGTTAGAAACAACTCCCTCACCGCGCGCGCGGCAAATCGTGGCCCCGGTCCGAGGCCGCGCAGGCAATCAACGCCAGCAGATAGTATGCGGCTGCGGCCAAGGCGGGAATCGCTAGCCAGATCACAGGGATACTAACGCCACGCCGCAGATTACAAGCGATGCTCCGGCCCATCGCATGGCCGTGACCCGTTCCTTCAGGACATACTTGGCCAGTATGGTTTCGAGCACATAGGTGACGGCGGTAACGGGTACGGCGAAACTGAGCTCCGCGACCGTCAGCAGCGTCATATACGCAAAGAATGAGACTGCCATTGCAACCACCGAGGCGACCACAAAGCGATTGCGCGCCAGCGCCGCCGCCGCGCGCCCCAGTGCGTTGGGACGGAAATCGTGGATCTCGCCATGGCGGCGCATGCCTCTGGCCTGCATCACTTCGCCCGCGGTGGTCGCCAGCACGATAATGGCGATACACATCCATCTCATGCGGCATCCTCCGTTTGCGGGGGCGTGGCCGCGCTCACCACTGCCACTCCCGCCACAATCAGCGCGATGCCCGACCAGCGTTTGATGCCGATGCGCTCATGCAGAAATGCAGTCCCCATTAAAGCCACCAGCACGTAGCCGATGGATGTCACGGGCAGCACGTAACTTAAATCCGCCCAGCTCAACATCGCCATGCGCGATATCAGCCAGAGCACCAGCAGTAAGACGCCTAAGGCCGCCCACGGTTGGAACAGCGCGGTGATGTAGGAAATCGGAGTCGGCAAATCGGACGGCATGCCGCGCTTCAGAAAGAAATTACCAAGCACTTGCGACAGCACAACAATGCTGGCGCAGATCCATGTTTTGATGCGCAGTCGGGCTTCGCCGGCGGTCATTGCTCGTCCGCTGCGCGCCACTTTGTAGATGGACGCGGAAGCCGATTGACAATCCGCTGCAGGCTGCCAGCCCGCCCCACACGGATGGAACCTGCTGCCATTGAAAATGCTTAGTCGCCGGAACCAGCGGTTACCGGGGCGGCTTTGGCCGGAGCTTTGTGTTCGGCCACGTACTTCCGCCGCTTGGCGCGCAAAGCCATGTACTCCTTGGCTTCCTTCGTGAGGCGTTGCCGCTCGTGCGTATTGAAAATGGCCTTGCGCACGATACGCCAAATGACTCGCGGACGGAAGAAATACTCGCCGTAGAAGCGCTCCACCCACTCCATCAGCTCAGATTTATCCAGGCCGGGATAGATCACCGTGGGAAGCTGGTGGCCCACTTCGTCGGTCATCGAATCGATGCTGATGAGGTCGTTTTTCTTCGCGTATTCGTAGAATTCGGTTCCCGGATAGGGGTGCGCGATGGAGACCTGAATGGTTTCGGTATCCAGGCGCTTGGCGTAATCGATGGTCTTGCGGATGCTCGCGTGCGTCTCGCCGGGCAGACCGACGATGAAATCGCCGTGAATCACCAGGCCCAGTTTCTTGCAATTCTCGGTGAAGCGCAACGCCATTTCAATGGTTGCGCCCTTCTTGATGTTCTTGAGGATTTGCGGATCGCCCGATTCGTAGCCCACAATCAACAGCCGGCAGCCGGCCTCTTTCATGGCCTTGAGCGTGTCGTAATCGGTGGTGACGCGCGAGGTGCACGACCAGGTGAAGTTCAGCGGTTTGAGCTTGCGGCAAAGCTCAATCGTCCGGTCCTTCCGGTAGTTGAAAGTGTCGTCGTCGAAAAAGATCTCTTTGACCTGCGGGAACGTCTCCAGTGCGTAGCGGACTTCGTTAGCTACGTCATCGGCCGAGCGAAGGCGCCAGCGGTGACCCGACGTGGTCTGCGGCCATAGGCAAAACGTACACATGGCGGGGCAGCCGCGGCTGGTGTAGAACGAGATAAACGGATTGAGCAGAAAAGGAACGTTATAGCGTGTCACGTCGAGATCGCGCCGGTAGATTTTGGTTACCCATGGCAGCGCATCCAGGTCCTCGATGGCCGGCCCTTCGGGATTGTGAACAATCTCGCCGTTTTTGCGGAAGCTGACCCCGGGCAGCTCTTCGAGCGGCTTGCCCTGCGCGAACCCGGCGATCTGGTAATCGAACTCGCGCCGCACCAGAAAATCGATGGCCCGCGTGCTCTTGAGTGTTTTTTCAGGCTCCACTGTGACCGGCGGCCCGACGAAGGCGACTTTCAATTTTGGGTTGGAATCCTTCATCATCTCCGCCATTTTCACGTCGACGTGAAAACCGGGAGTCGAGGTATAGAGCACCAGTAATTCGAACTGCTTGGCCATCTCGATCGTTTGCTCAATCGAAATCTTGTGCGGCGGCGCATCCACCACTTTGCTATCGGCCAACATGCCGGCCGGATAGCAGAGCCAGACGGGATACCAGTACGATTCGATTTCGCGGGAAGCGGGCCAGCGCGAGCTGGCGCCCCCATCGAAGCCTTCAAATGAGGGCGGATTCAGAAAGAGCGTTCTCATACGATCTCCACCTGCCAAGCGGACAAAACGATAGCGCTAAGCTTCAAAAGGAAACCCCATTTTCAAGAAGTGTTTAGAAGCTTTAATTTTAGCAGGTATCCGCGAACTCAATTCGTTCTCGGCTGAATGGAAATGGTGGCCGTATCGCTGACGCTGCCCATCGTAACGACAACCGGAATGTCGTCGCCACTCACCACCCCGGAGGGCAGTTGGAAATCGATCTGATAATCGCCCGGAAAACCGGGCGCGAGGCCGCAGTACAGAATGGTCACCGGAATCCCGCCAACGGTCACGGTCGGCTTTGTAGGCGTTTCATAAAGCACGCTGCCATCGACGGGAGGGATGGAACCGGTGGGAAGCGGCGTACCGTTGGCGGCGCCGTTCGGAGTAGTTATCCCAAGGCCGGTTACCCAGAGGACCAGGTAGTCGCCGATGGTCGCCGGCCGGCCGCACAGAGACAGCGGGCTAAGAGCGGTGGTACAAGCGGGAAGCTTGAGCGCGGTGGTCGTTGAGACCGGCAGCGCCAGCCACGCCGTGTTGGCAAACTGCGCGATCACGTTGAACCGCGTACTTACACTGGGATCGGCGATGCGATAGAGGCCGGGGAACGCCGGCGTCATGTTCAGGGTGTAATTGGGGTAAAGACCCGTGGGCGTGGTGAGTTGCACGTTGACCGTGCCGGACGCGGCCAATTCCTCGGGGACGTATAAATCGATTTGTCCCGACTGCGTGGCAGAGGGCGCGACCAGATGGAAGATCGGCGCGGGCGTGCCGTTGAAGGTGACCTGGACGCCTTGGAAAGTGGTGGATGGAAATCCGGTGGTCTGAGTAGATGAGGGGAGGCCATTGGCGAAAATGGTAGCAATCGAGCCTGGCGCCGCCGTACCGGGCGCTGCGAATGTGGTGTTGCCGCCATTATAATTCCGGGCATTGCTGACCAGACTCGTGACGCCCACCACGGGAAGAGTTACCGAGCTGTTGGAGCTTACCCCGCCAATGCTGAGAACCAACGGCTGCGTACCCTGTACGCCAGTGGGAACGGTAAAGTTGATCTGATACAGTCCGCCTAAACCCGGAGCCACCCCCGCGAAGGTGACCTTGGCGGCGGCCCCGCCGACCGTCAGAGTGGCGGTTGCCGCGGTGGAAGCTAGCGCCGTTGGCGGACCGGTTGGCGTGGCGGGATTGGTGGGGCCCAAACCGCTGGCGTAGACGACCAGGGTGTCGCCAGGTTTGGCCGGCGCGGCGGTAGTGACAAGTGCTCCTGAAAGCTCCGCGATATCGCCGGGACCGGTTCCCGCTCCCCCTTGGCTCACAATCGCCGGAGCGTAGGTAGCGAGCATTAGACTATAGGGCGCCGAGGCGATTCCATTCACTGTAACGGTAAGAGTGGTGGCGCCGGCGGCCGTCTCAAACGGTATCTGCACCGTGAGTTGTGAGGCCGTCACGGCAATCACGTAAGCCGGCTTGCCGGCCACGCTGACGGTGACGTTCGCGGCGTTGGTCCCGAAGTTTGTGCCGAAAACGGCTGCTACCGCGCCGGGGCAAAGCTGCGGAGTAAATGAGGCGGCATTGACGACGCCTCCGGCCGCGATGGTGGGCGTCTGGGCGGCTGCGGCAACGGCAAAAGTGAGTAAAGCCAAAGGCTTAATCATTGCCGCTAAGTATAGCAGCGTGAGGTTGAACGGGGATGAAGCGGAGGAGCAAGTACAAGAAAGGAAAACTGAGGAAGTGGTTATGGAAATGCTGACCACCACGATGGGGGTGAAATGTGCGTAAATTTGCTTTATTCATGATTGCAGGAGCGGCCTCGTTAGCGATTTTGACCGCTCAGGATAACCAGCGGCGGGCCTCCATCAGGCGTGACGCAGTGCCGGGCGGCGGCGACGGATGCACGGTAGATGTGGTTGTCGATGGGTCGGCAGAGGTGGAAATCCGCGGCGATAACGCGGTGCTGCGAAACCTCAGCGGGGCTCCGCCGCAGTTTCGCCAGTTCGATTGTACCCGTCCTATACCGGCCAATGCGCCGGGTTTGCGGTTCAATGAAGTGGATGGCCGCGGACGTCAGGAGCTGGTTCGGGCGCCCGGGGGCGGCGGGCCGGTGGTGGTGCGCATCGACGATCCTCAGGGCGGCGCGGGCGAGTATCGGTTTGAGCTCACCTGGGGCGGCGGTCAAGGAGGACCCGGTTACGGAACAGCCGACCGCGATACGGATCGCGATCATGCGGGCTATCAACAAGATCGCGACCGATTCTTCCAAGGCGAAGCGTGGCACAGGAATCTGTTCCAGCGCGTACGCGAGGATGTGGAACATATCCAACATTCCACGTTCCCTTTCACTGGAGACCAATCGCGTCTGTCAAGAACAATTTTCGAGTTGAACGAGTTGCAAAGCAAATGGGCGCAAGGCCGCTACGACGAACATGAACTTGGCGACGTGATGGATGCACTCTCGTCGGTCCTTCAGAGTAACCGGCTTTCAGGGCGCGACAGAGACGTTCTGGCGGACGATCTGAATCGGATGCGGGAATTCCGCGAGCACCATGAGGAATGGGGCGGGCGCGGCCCGCATTAAGCGTCCCGCGCGGACGTATCCCGCTGCCGCGATCTGATATAACTGTGCCGTATGAAGCGACGGATTTTCATGGCGGCCGCGGCGGCGGAATTATCGGGCGCGGCGCTTGCGCAGCAGACGGCGCCACAGACCGCGAAGAGCCAGTATTTCATATTGCGCTACTACTATATGCGGACTGGCGCGCAGGTTGACCGCACGAGCCAGTATCTCAGCGGCGTGTATTTACCGGCTGCGCGGAGGGCCGGGGCAAAGGTAAACGGGTTCTTCAGCCCGGTAATTGGAGATCGCAGCCCATACACATTATCCATATCAGTTTATCCGTCCGCTTCCGCCATAGAAGCCGCGAACTTGCATTTGGCTGAAGATCGCGATTTTCAACAAGGGTGGGATGCTTACAATGTCATTGGCGACCCTGCCTACCTGCGCATGGAAACGGTTCTGCTGCGGGCATTCGATGGCATTCCGGAATTAACGGCGCCACCCACGGATTCCAAGCGCGCCGCCCGGACCTTTGAGCTGCGCACATATGAATCGATGAACGAGAAGGCGTCGCGGCGCAAAATCAAGATGTTCGAAGACGGCGAAGCGGCCATTTTCCGGAGGCTGGGGATGAGTCCGGTGTTCTTCGGCGAGACGATCTTCGGACGCAACCTGCCGAGCCTGACTTATATGCTGGCATTCGATGATCTGGCGGCGCGCGAACGGCTGTGGCAGGTATTCGGCAGCGATGCCGAGTGGCGGAAACTGCGGACACAGCCGGGATTTAGCGACGCGGAAATTGTCTCGAATATCAGTAATGAGATCCTGAGACCGCTGGCATTTTCGGATCTCCGCTGAGCGCCGGCATCGGCCGCCGTTCACTTGACGTTTTTGATCTCGACGACCATCACTTCAATCGGCTTGGCGCTCACATTGGCATCGGCATGGCGGCGTTTGCCTTCTTCCGCCGATAACCAGTATGCCTTTCCAGTTTCCCATTTATGTGTCTCGGACGTTCCATCCTCGTACACAATCTTCATGGTTCCTCCCGATAAGGCGACGATCACGCGCGGATGTTCGTGCGTGTGCATAGCCAGTGGCGCGTTCGGCATTACGGTGGTCTTCCAGACCTTGACGGCTTCGTTCTCAAATTGAGGGATCCGCTCCGCTTGGCCGGTCTGCTGAGAGGTTAGGATACCGGTAGGAGTCAGAGCAACCGCCAGCGTCAGCGCGGCGCGAATCGGTGAAATCTTCATGCGACCAATATTATCAAGGCATTAGAGGTTTCGGTAGGCGCCGTGCCCACGCGGGACGGCCCGCTGCAAGCCGCGAGGTAGTGTGAAGCACACGGGACGGGCCGCTGCAAGCCATGGTGGAGGCGGGGGGAGTTGAACCCCCGTCCGAGAAAGCCCGTCATGAAGAGAACTACGTGCGTATCCGGCTCATAAATTTCGGCAGCCGCTTAAGAGCCGGCGAGAGCGGCGGCAGCCTAGTCCGATTGGATTTCGGCCGTTCCGCTCCGGACCGAAGCGTTGGGCCAATCCCGCAAGATGACGCTCACTGACCGCCGCGCGGGCTCAGCGGCTGGAGCGGCCACTTAATTAATTAAGCAGCGTATGCAAACTGCGTGTTGGCAGTTATGTTTTCCGATCGTTTTACGGGAGCTCGGAACCCGGCACGCCTCCCCACCACGATTCGATCCCGTCGAATCCGTTACGCCCCCAGATCGAGCAGCGCTAGTGAGTAGCTACCTTCATGATACCACCACGCGCGTATAATCGAATTATGCAAGGCATTCGCAATCGCATTCTTTGCGTTTTGACGCTGCTCCTGGCCGCCTTGGCCGCCTACGCCGATGTGCCCATGACCAAGCTCACCATCGCGGTGAAAACTCAATCGGGCCGCCCGGTCGGCCAAGCGGCGGTGATCGTGCGCTTCGTCAAGGGACATTCCGTTTTCAAGCTTGGGAAAGGCCGTGCGCACGCAGTTTGAGCTGCGCACCAACCAGGAAGGCCAGGCAACCATTCCGGCCATTCCACAGGGACAGATTCGTATTCAGATCATCGCCAATGGCTATCAGACCTATGGCGATACGGTGGATGTCACGCAACCCGAAAAGACCGTCGATATTAAATTAAATCCGCCGCAGCAGCAGTATACATCGCATTAACGCGCGGCTCAGTCGCTTAGTTCCCCGTCCCAGTTCCCGCTGCTCGCGCCGGCGGCGTCTCGGTGGTCGTTGGCGCCAGCTCCTTCAGTTTCCGGTCGGCGAGCATCTTGTTCACGCGCGGTAGATCGCTCTTCAGAATTGCGTCCAGCTTGGCCTGCTCATCGTGCAGCCGTTTCGTGAGCA
Source organism: Bryobacterales bacterium (assembly GCA_963723015.1). Lineage (GTDB taxonomy): Bacteria > Acidobacteriota > Terriglobia > Bryobacterales > Bryobacteraceae > PALSA-243. The sequence goes on along the minus strand of CAVRPF010000020.1, from coordinate 139,650 downwards.
CGTCATAGACCTCGTACGATCCCGCGGTGGGTTTGCCGTCGCCATGCTCGATGGTGCTGCCCAACGCGGCAATCTTATTGTTCAGCTTGATCGGGAAATTCAGCGGATCCTGCCCGCTTTGATTCCGCACCTGGTAGACATCCTCTTCCACCACGGTGAGCTTATCGCGGAAGCCATCGAGCGCGGCCTTTAGCGCGGCGTCTTTATTGTCCTTGAGCCGCTCGTCCATTTGCCGCTTGAATTCGCGAATCATAATTACCATGTCGTTGCACGCGGTCACCTCGTCGCGAACCTTCACGGCCAGGTCGAACTGTTCCTTGAGATCGGCGACCGTGACCGTGTCGAGGCGCGGGTCTTTCTCCAGCAGAATGCGGTCGGTGAACACCTGTCCATCCACGTTCAGACGTACTTGATAGGTTCCGGGGACCGCTTCCGGACCTTGCGTATTCGCGCCCCAAAAGACCATGCCGGTAAACGTCTTGGCGCCCGGATATCGCATGTCCCACTGGAAGCGGTTGAGGCCGGCTTTATCCGGGGCCGAGGGATTGCCGCCTCGTCCGCGCCCGCCGCCACCGCCCTCCTCGGGAGCTTGGTTCTCCGCTTGCGGCTCGGCTCCGGGTTCCGCGGCCGGTTCGGCGCCCCCGCGCCCTCCACGGCCGCCACGCCCGCCGCGTCCACCTTGGTCATTAGGCGTGCCCGTGAAGCTGCGGATCACCTGGCCCTTTTCATCCAGGATGTCGATGGTCACCTTCTGCGCGGGCTTCGCCAGATAGTAATCGATGCGCGCCTGGCTCACGTTGCGCTGCGCCGCCGTCGAGTGGAACAGGTGCGCGCTTTCGGTCAGTAGAGCGGGCGTGAACTGCCGGATAGGCGTGATATCGTCCAGCACATAGAACGATCTTCCATGGGTGGCGATCACGACATCGTTGCCGTGGATAAGGAGGTCGGAAACCTGCACGTCGGGCAGATTCAGTCCGATCGATTGCCAGTTGTCGCCGTCGTCGAACGATACATAAATGCCGTGCTCGGTTCCAGCGAAGAGCAGGCCTTTGCGCGAGGTGTCTTCGCGCACCGCGTGTACGAAGTCGTTCTCGGGGATTCCGTTCACGATCTTGGCCCATGTCTTGCCGTAATCGTGCGTGCGGTAGATGTACGGCTTGCGGTCGTCCATCTGATAATTCTTCACCGCCGCGTATGCCGAGCGCCGCGTCGTTGGGCGACGCCTCGATCAGGCTCACGCGGCCATAGTGCGGCATCCCGGGCGGGGTGATGTCGCTCCACGTCTTGCCGCCATCGCGCGTGATCTGGATCAGCCCGTCGTCCGATCCGGTCCAAATGGTGTTCTCTTCTTTGTGCGATGGCGCGATGGTGAAGATGGTGCCGTAGATCTCGGGCCCGTTCTGATCGTGGGTGATGGGGCCGCCGGAATCGCCGAGCGTCTTGGGATCGTTGCGCGTCAGGTCGGGGCTGATCTTCTGCCAACTGTGACCTTCGTCGGTGGTCTTCCACAGGTGCTGCGACGAAGTGTAGATCGTGCCCGCATTCAACGGCGAGAATACGATGGGGAACGTCCACTGCCAGCGCTCCGGCAGCGAGCCGGCGGATTCGCCGGAGAAGAACAGCGGATACACCTGCACGTCCTTGGAATAGTTGGTGCGCCGGTCGAAGCGCGTCAGCAGCGCGCCCTGGCTGCCGGCGTAGAAGATATTGGGGTTCACCGGATCGGGCGCGATGTAGCCGCTCTCGCCGCCGCCGGCGCTGTAATAGTTGGCCGCGCCGCGGCCTCCGCCGCCACCGCCACCGCCGCCACGGCCTCCGCCGCCGGGATTTGGCACGCAAATGGTCGAGCTATCCTGCTGGGCGCCGCAGACGTGATATGGAATCTCATTGGTCACTGCTACGTGATAGAGCTGCGCGGTGGGATACTGCTCGCCCGTCCAAGTCTGGCCGCCGTTGGTGGAGACCGCGGCTCCGCCGTCATTGCTTTCAATCATGCGCAGCGGATTGTTGGGGTCCATCCATAGGTCGTGATTGTCGCCGTGCGGCGTCTGTACGGGACGAAAATTCTTGCCGCCGTTGGTGGATTTGAAGAAGGACGTGTTGAGTACGTAGACAGTATCTTTCGCTTTGGGATCGGCATAGATGCGGGTGTAATAGAAGGCGCGCTGGCGCACGTTGCGTTCTTCATTGATCAGTTTCCACGTGGCGCCGGCGTCGTCGGAGGAGTACACGCCGCCCTTGGCGTTCTCCACGATGGCGTAGACGCGGTTGGAATCCGCGCCGGAAACGGCTACGCCGATTTTGCCGATAATGCCGGGATCGCCCTCCTGCTTCAGGCCGGTCCTCAAGGAATCCGGCCCCAGTTGCGGCAGGCCTGGATTGCGCGTGATGTCTTTCCAGGTGTCGCCGCCATCCGTGCTCTTGAACAGGCCGCTTCCCGGACCGCCGCTGGTCAAACCCCACGGCGTCCGGTTCACGTCCCATATGGCCGCGTAGAGCACGTTGGGATTGTGCGGGTCCATGCATAGATCCACCGCGCCCGAATGGTCGTCGCGGTAGAGAATCTTCTGCCACGTCTGGCCGCCGTCCTTGGAGCGGAACACGCCGCGCTCCGCATTCGGCGCATAGGGATGGCCGAGCGCCGCCACGTACACGATGTCCGGATTAGTGGGATTCACGCGGATGCGCGAGATGGCCTGCGTATCGGTCAAGGCCGATGTGCTTCCAGGTCTTGCCCGCATCGGTGGATTTGTAGACGCCATCGCCCTGCATGATGTTGCCGCGCAGCTCGGTCTCGCCCATGCCGATATAGACGATGTCGGGATTGGATTCCGAAACCGCTACCGCGCCTACCGATGAGCTGTGGATCTGGCCGTCGGTCACGGGCCGCCATGTGAGTGCCGCCGTCGGTGGTCTTCCACAATCCGCCGCCGGTGGCGCCGAAATAGTATTCCAGTGGACGGCTCGTGCTGCCCGCGGAAGTGATGGAGCGGCCGCCGCGTAACGGACCAATGCTGCGCCATTGCAGCGAGCCGAAGACGGCCGGATCGAACGCGGGCGTGGCGGAGAACGCTGCCACGGCGAATAGCGTGGCAGCAAAACGAACATACTTCATGGAGGGTAATTATATCGCTAGTAGCGGCGCCATCAGATGCTCCAGTCGAAAGCGACTGACAAAATCGGCGTTACGCTATCATGGGTAGCAATCCTTATGCTTCAAGATGTCCTGATTGAGGGCCTGACATTCGACGATGTTTTGCTCGAACCGGCCCATAGCGAAGTATTGCCCGCCGAAGCCGATACGCGCACCTGCTTGACGCGTGACATCAGCCTGAATATCCCCATCGCTTCCGCCGCCATGGATACCGTTACCGAGTCGCATCTCGCCATCGCGCTGGCGCAGCAGGGCGGAATCGGCATCGTGCATCGCAATATGTCGATCGAACGGCAGGCCGAGGAAGTGGATCGCGTCAAACGCAGTGAGAGCGGCATGATCGTGGACCCGATCACCATCGATCCCGCCGAAAATATTGCCTCCGCGCGGGCGCTCATGAGCCGTTATCGCATCTCCGGCGTGCCCGTCACGAAGGCCGGCAAGCTGGTCGGTATTCTCACCAACCGCGATTTGCGCTTTGAAACCCGCTTCGACGTGCCGATCTCCGAAGTCATGACCAAGGAAAATCTGGTCACCGTTCCCGTAGGCACCACGCTCGAACAGGCCGAGGCGATTCTGCATCAGCATCGCGTGGAGAAACTGCTCGTGGTGGACGATCAGTATAATCTGAAGGGACTGATCACGGTCAAAGACATTCAGAAGAAGCTGAAATACCCGATCGCCGCCAAAGATGCCCAGGGCCGTCTGCGCGTCGGCGCCGCCATCGGCGCTACCGGCGATTACATGGAGCGCGCGCAGGCGCTGGTGGCCAAGAAAGTAGATGTACTCGCCATCGATACCGCGCACGGCCACACCAGCCGCGTGATGGCCGCGATCAAAGCCATCAAGAGAAGCATGCCCGAAGTGCAGCTCACCGCCGGCAACGTGGCCACCTATGAAGGCGCACGCGACCTCGCCGCGCTGGGCGTGGACGGCATCAAGGTTGGCATCGGACCCGGATCCATCTGCACCACGCGCGTAGTCTCCGGCGCGGGCGTGCCGCAGATCACGGCGATTTCCGAATGCGCGCGCGCCACCCGCGACGCGGGCATTCCGCTGATCGCCGATGGCGGCATCAAGTTCTCCGGCGATATCACCAAAGCCATCGCGGCCGGCGCGGATACGGTCATGATCGGCAGCCTGCTGGCCGGCACCGACGAAAGCCCCGGCGAGACCGTGATCTATCAGGGCCGTACCTTCAAAACCTACCGCGGCATGGGATCGCTGGGCGCGATGTCGGCCGGACAGTCCGAACCGTTATGAGCAGGACCCTAATGCCAAGCTGGTGCCGGAAGGAATCGAAGGCCGCGTTCGTCCAAGGGGCCGCTTTCCGATTTTATTTATCAGTTGGTCGGCGGCTTGAAATCGGGCATGGGCTACTGCGGCGCCGGCAGCATCCGCGAGCTGCAGTGCAAGGCACGCTTTATGCGCGTCTCTCCGGCCGGTCTGCGCGAGAGCCACGTACACGATGTGATCATCACCAAGGAAGCGCCGAACTACCGCGTCGAGTAGCTTGGCGCAATCAATTACCGGCCACCAAAGCAACGCTCCGCAAGGCTGTCGTCCCTGAGGTTCCTCCCGCATACGCGGGCAATACTCGTCTTCGACGTCGCGCTCCCATTAGGTCCCGTTGCGCAGCGGCATATTTCGAGTTGTTATAATCGATTAGTCCCCTCCATGTTTGACAATCTATCGGAAAAGCTCCAACGCGTCTTCAAGAATCTTCGCGGTGAAGGCCGGCTCTCGGCCGAGAATATGGAAGGCGCGCTGCGCGAAATCCGCATGGCGCTGCTCGAAGCCGACGTCAATTTCAAAGTCGTCAAGCTGCTCATCGAAAATATCAAGGCCAAGGCGATGGGCGAGGAAGTCCTCAGCGCGCTTTCGCCATCGCAGCAGGTCATCAAGATCGTTCAGGAAGAGCTGATCAAGATTCTGGGCAGCCACGAATCGCGGCTGCGCTTCGCCAACGAACCGCCCAGCGTCTTCCTGATCGTCGGACTGCAAGGTTCCGGTAAGACCACCTCCACCGGCAAGCTTTCGCGCTGGCTATCGAAGAACGGCCACCGCCCCATGATGGTCTCGGTCGACGTTTACCGGCCGGCCGCGCGCGAGCAGTTGAAGGTGATCGCGCGCGATGTCGATCTGCCCATCTACGAAGGCGCGCCGGGCGAAACGCAGCCGCTCGATCTGGCCCGCTCCGCGCGCCGCGAAAGCACGCAAACCGGCCGCGATGTGCTGCTGATCGATACCGCCGGCCGCCTGCACATCGACGAAGATCTGATGACCGAACTGCAGCAGCTCAAGGAGCAGCTCAACCCGGTCGAAATCCTCTTCGTCGCCGATGCCATGACCGGCCAGGACGCCGTCAAATCGGCCGACGAGTTCCACAAGCGCCTCGGCATCACCGGCGTAATCCTGACCAAAATGGATGGCGATGCGCGCGGCGGCGCGGCGCTCTCCATCCGCCAGGTCACCGGCCAGCCGCTGAAGTTCGTAGGCGTGGGCGAAAAGTTCGACGCGCTGGAACCGTTCCATCCCGATCGCGCCGCCAATCGCATTCTCGGGCATGGGCGATATCCTCTCGTTCATCGAGAAGGCTTCCGAGCAGATCGACCAGAAGAAGGCCGTCGAGATGCAGCGCAAGCTGCTCGACAACGATTTCACGCTGGAGGATTTCCGCGATCAGCTCAAGCAGGTGCGCAAACTGGGCCCGCTCAGTTCGCTGCTCGACATGATGCCCAAAGTGGGCATGCTTGAAGGAGCTCAAAGACGTCAAGGTAGATGAAAAAGAGATTGGCCGCGTCGTGGCCATCATCGATTCGATGACGCCTAAAGAGCGCGACAACCACATGATCATCAATGGTAGCCGCCGCCGCCGCATTGCCCGCGGCGCCGGTACTACCGTGCAGGAAGTCAATAATCTGCTGAAGCAGTATGCGCAGGCCCGTAAGATGATGAAGAGCTTATCCGGCGGATTTATGGGCAAGAAGATGGGCAAAATGAAGCTGCCGCCCGGGATTCCCCTTCGGACAATTGCCGGGCGCTTGAGTCTCGATTACCCTTTCACCCGGCCCTTAGCCCGCGTTTTCAGCACAATCGGCGTGCCCTTTAAACCGAAGCGCCGCCGGATCTGATTCACCAGATGGCGCTCATGCGAAAAATGCAGCGGGCCGCCCTTGTCGATAAACGCCACGAATTCCGGCGGCCGGATGGACGCTTGCGTGATGTAAAAGATCCGGCGCTGCTCAAAGCGCAGTTGCTCCACGAACCGGTTCAGCTCGCCCGTGGTGATCCGCAGCGATGCCGCGGCGTAGACCTCGCGAATCAACGGAAACAGCTTGTCCACTCCCGGCGCCGGTCTTCGCGGAAATGAAGACCACCGGCGCATAATCCAGAAACTTGCATTGGTCTTCAATCTGTTCCTCAAATTCCCGCTTCTTGCCCTTCGGCAGCTCGTCGGATTTGTTCACGCACACAATCACGGCGCGTCCGCCCTCGTGCGCGTACCCGGCGATGGTCGCATCCAGAGCCACCACGCCTTCGGTAGCATCGAGCACCAGCAGCACCACGTGCGCCATGCGGATATTGCGGCGCGCCATCACCACGCTGAGCTTCTCGGCCATCTCCGTCGTTTTGCCCTTGCGGCGAATGCCGGCGGTATCGACGAAGACGAAATCCGTGCCGTCGCGAATCACGGTTTCATCCACGGCATCGCGGGTAGTACCGGCGACGGGCGATACGATGGAGCGCTCCATGCCCGTAAGCGCATTGAGCAAAGTGGATTTGCCTACGTTGGGGCGTCCGATTATCGCAATCTTGATGGTGGATTCGAAGATTTTCTGTTCAGCCTGCTCGCCGATCTCTTCCGATACGCCGAAGCCCTCAGTCACGCGGTCAAGCAGCGCGTCCACGCCCATGCCATGTTCGGCCGACACGGGGTAAACATCCGGCAATTCCCAATTCGTAAAACGCGTTGGCCAGGTCTTCGCGCGCCGCGGTATCGGCCTTATTGACGGCGAGTGAGACGGGCTTGCCGAGGCGCTTCAACATGCGCGCCAGGTCGCGATCGGAGCCGGTGATTTCCGCGCGGCCATCCACCAGCAGGATGATGTGCGCCGCATCGCGCAGCGCCACTTCCGGCCTGATGCAGAATTTGCGAAGGAATATATTCCCGGTCATTGACCACAATGCCGCCCGTATCGATCAGTTCAAAGCGGCGGCCGTGGTGCTCGGCCGCGCCGTGAATGCGGTCGCGCGTGATGCCAGGCTCGTCGCCCACGATGGCGCGCCGCTGTCCGGTGATTCGATTGAAGAGGGTGGACTTTCCGACGTTAGGCCTGCCCACGATGACCACCTGTAGGAGTGGCATGAGGCATGTTTCCCCATGATAGCAGCCATTCGATTAGAATCACCGTATGACCAGACGCGAGCTTCTTGCCGCCGCTTGCGCGGCCTACGCCCTCCCGCTACGGGCGTGCGGCCGTATTGATAAGTCGCGCATCAGCGCCATTACCGACGAAATCGGCCTCACCACCGAGGAATCGATTGCATTCGCGCACCACTACGGATTGCAGTTCGTCGAGATTCGCAACCCCGCGGGCAGCAAGAAGGAGTACTTCTCGTTGAGCCGAAGCGGAAATTAAAACCGACGCGGCGTGGTTCGCCAGGGAAGGCCTGAAGGTGTCGTTCGTGAACACCAGTCTGCTGAAATTTGGCTGGCCCGGCAGCGAACCCGCACGCAAGAGACCCGAGGAACCGGCGGCGCGCGAGAAGCGGCTAGCATCGGATAAGGCGCGTTGGGACCGCCGCATGGACGATTTGCAGAAGGCTATCCGCTGCGCGCAGATGCATGGGCTGCGATAAGGTGCGCGTATTCACCGGGTCGCGCGTGGACGATCCCAAGACGATGTATCGGCAGATCGCCGATACGCTGGGCGAGATGTCGAAGACCGCCGAGCGCGAGAAGGTCTACCTGCTGATTGAAAACGAAGGTTCGCAGAACATCGCGACCTCCGCCGAGCTGGCGCAGATCATGGAGCTGATTCCGTCGCCATGGGTGGGCATGAATTGGGACCCGCACAATGCGTATGGGCGCGAAACATCTTATCCGGACGGCTACAATCTGCTGCCCAAGAAACGCATTCTGAACATCCAGGTAAAGGGCAAGGGCGTAATGCCGACGAGTCCGGAAAAGGAAGACTGGAAGGCGCATTATGACGGCGCTCGACCGCGACGGATATCCGTACAAAATCGGCCTGGAGACGCATATTTTCGATGGAACGCTTGATCCCGGCGGCGCACACGTCCATGGAAGAGATCCTGCGCATCGTGAACGAGGGGTGAGATGTCGAAGAATATTCTGATCGCTTCGGGCATCGGAATTTTGTGCGTAGCCATTGCGGTGGCGATGATTTTCCACATGCAGCGCGGCGCGCACATCGCGCTGACGGGCAAGATTCTCAAGGTGCGCACCGCGTCCCTTGACGAAAACGCTTCGGTGGCCGTGGTGGATTTCCGCGTCACCAATCCCGCCGACTATACGTTCCAGGTGAGCAAGGTTACGCTGATCCTGGTGGATGCATCCGGCAAGCGCACCGAGGGCGACACGATTTCCGAACTCGACGCCAAGCGGTTGTTCGACGCCATCCCGCTGCTGGGGCCGAAATACAATGCGGGCCTGATTATGGCTGAGCGCATCGCGCCGCACGCAACCGTGGACCGCATGATCTCGGCCAGATTTGAAGTTGCGGTCGGGGCGCTGGAGGCGAGGAAGAATCTGATTCTGCGGATTGAAGAGGCGGATGGGCGGGCGGTGGAGGAGTTTGCGGAGAAGTAGGTATTCCAGTTCAATGAGGAGTTATGTCCTATGACTCTGAACACCACCGTAGGATCTGGAACGAAGCCCTAAACAGGCTCGGGTCTCGCAAGTCCGCCTGATTGCGTGAGTCGCGCGGATTACCGCAGCGGCTGCGATCTGCGTCTTCAGCGTGGAAAATTTTGCGGAGAAGTAAAGCGGGGCATCTCCAACGCCGCCGCGCCAGGAGCGTTGCGGGATGAGCTAAGTGAGATCCCGTTCGCGTCCGGTAGCCACTATTTTCTAAACGGCGTCGCCCGTCTCCGGCATTTGGCGCCCAGATGGTAACAGGGGGAACCTCGGGCCATAGACCGGTGTCTATGATCACAGAGCCGCGACCTGTCGTTCGACCGTCAGGAAGCGGTGTCCACCCGAAACTCCTTGCCCTCTATCCGAACAGATCGGGCTCGCGCCGTATTCTGGCTGCAGCTTGCCAGTCTGCTGGCGACCGGGTGGGTCGTCTGGAAGATTGCCTTCCCGTTTGTGGACAGCGGTATCCTCCTTCCGGCGGCGATCGGGATGGCGCTCTCCTATTCGTTGGCGGCGCTGCTGCTAAGCGCCGCTATCACCTTCCTCCTGCTGCTTGCCGTGCGGCGTATCGAACGGGCTCAAGCCATCGGCGTGACGCTACGCACCTGCGCCGCGGGCGTTTGGTTCGCGCCAGCGGTGATTCTCGGCGGTTCGTCCCCAATCGCCACCGCGGCTTCGCTGGCGCTAGTCGTCAGCGCCACGCGTGTGCTCTACTCGCAATGGCGGACGGCGCCGCGAGGCGAGCATAGCGAGCCGGCGCTGATGCCGCGCGAAGACAACGTCATCGCCGCGGGCGGACTGCCCAGCGGATTCCTGCCGCGCGATTTCTGGCCCGCGATGACCGCGGCAGCCGCTGTGCAAATCGGCGTGGTTGCCTCGATCCTAGGCCACAAATCCACCGCCGCGCCGTTCTTCGCGTTGGCCGCGGCGGTGCTCACCGCATACGCCATCTCGGCCGGAGTCTGGGACAGGCAGCGCCAACCGGTTCTGCCGCGCTCCATCATGGCCGTCGCCGTGACTCTGCTGCTGACTGTTCTAATCACCGTGCTCGGCACGATGATGCGGATGCCCGCGCGGCGGCGGAGGTTCGGGAGGCAATGCCGGCGCCGGATCGTCAGCCGTCTCGCATCCGCCGGCGGCATTACCTCCGCCTCTGCCGCCGCCGGCGGGCAGGAAATTCGATCCGCCGCCGATCGATCCCGCGCGTCTGGGACCGGCGATGAACGTGCCCGGCGGATTTCCCGGCGTAATCCTATGGCCGGAAACGCAGCCGGTTCCGATGCTGGTGGAGCCGCTGCCCAAGGGCGACGGCCTCTCGCGGCGTCCGTCTTCCCAACCCTTCACGATTCCTTTCGCGGGCGCCTATTGGATGTTTCGCTGGCCGTTCACTCGCCCTCCCGCGAATTCGTTCGTGCGCCGCGGCACGCCCTCGGAAATGTCCTTCAGCACCGTGGACCGCTGGCCGCTGAGCATGGAGGCGCATCAAAAATTGGACCGTGAGATCGACCTGAAATGCTGCGCGAAAGTGCTCGTGTCCATCCTGAATGCCGACCGCTATCCCACAACCGTAACGATCGAATTGGGACTGATCGACCGCGGCGGCGCGCCGTTCCGGCTGGGCACGGCGCGCGTAAATTCGATGCCCGATTTGACCCGCGATCCGATTGTGCCGGTTGCCGAAACTCTGGAGTTCGCCGTTCCGCCCACAGTACCGCGCTTCGATGAATTCGACGTGATCTTCCGCCGTCTTCAGATTCGAGAGGACAAGAGCGCGCGCATTGCTATCGAGAAGTTTGTGCTGGTTCCGCGCTGAACAATGTGAAGAAGATATAACCCTCCTGTTATCCTACGGATTCTCGTGCTCTGGTACTGGCTGCTGGTTTCTCCCGCGCTCTTGCTGTCCATTGTCGGCCTGCTGGGGGAACGCAAGCGATTCCAATACGTCTCGCAACGTCTTGCGGAAGCCCCCTCGCCCTTGCCGCCCGCTACCGTGATCGTTCCCGTGAAAGGAAATGACGAAGGTTTGCGCGAGAACCTGGCCGCGCTCGCGTCGCTCGACTATCCCGATTACGAGCTGATTGTGGCCGCTCACAGCGCCGCCGATATTCCGCCGGACGTGCTTCCATGCCGCGTCAAAGTCGTGCTGGCGCATGGCGTCGATCCGCATACCGGCGAAAAAGTTCAGAACCTGCAAGCCGCTGTCCGCGCCGCGCGCAAGCGCAGCGAGATCTTCGCGTTCGCCGATTCCGATGGACGTCCCACGCGCGTTTGGCTCCGAGCGCTGGCTGCGCCGCTGGCTGAGCCCGGCGTCGGCGCTTCCACCGGCTACCGCTGGTTCATGCCCCAGGCCGCTACCTTTTGGAGCCTGATGCGCGGCGTGTGGGATGCCGTGGCCCTGAGCCGCCTGGGTCCGGGGAACTGCGGCTTCGCATGGGGCGGCGCTATGGCACTCCGTAAGGAGACGTTTTTCGCGGCGCGGGTGGACGCATATTGGAAGAACACCGTCAGCGACGATTACGCCCTGAGCGCCGCCATACGCGCTGCCGGACTTTCCATCGCGTTTGCTCCGGGCGCGCTGACGCCGTGCTTTGAGGGCATAACGTGTGGGCGCTTTTTGGCGTGGATGCGCCGTCAGATGACCATTACTCGCGTCTACAATCCGCGGATTTGGCGATTCGCGCTGGCGGCCCACATTTTTTATTGCGCCGCGATGTTCGCATCCGTGGCCGAATGCACCCGCGGATATTCCCCCGCGGCAGTAGCGTTGGCCGCGCAGGTCGTTCCCGGCGCGATCAAAGGCTGGAAGCGCGCGGCGCTGGCGAAAAGGGCGTTGCCCGAATACTCGCCCTGGTTTAGCCGCTTTGCCTGGACTCACGCCGTCTTCACGCCCCTGGCAACCTGGGTGTGGCTGATCGCGCTGATGTACTCCGCTGCGGGAAATTCGATTGATTGGCGCGGCCGGCGCTATCTTCTGCGGCGTCCGAAGTTGTGAGAGCCTGAGCTATAACGGAATGAACCAGACTCAAGCGGCCGGCGTCAAAACTGCCGGGATTACCAGAATGCAGCGGATACCCGGGTCCGTGAAAGCCGCCGCGCTCTTGCTGGCGATCGTCGCCGGCTTCTACTGGAAAGTCACGCTTACCAATCAATACGATTGGATGTGGTCGCCCGATGTCGCCGGCCAGGTGCTGCCTTGGTTCCAGGCGGAGGCTCGCCAGTGGCATCAGCACGGTTTCCCGATGTGGGACCAATACTTGTGGGGAGGTCAACCCCTATTTGGTCAGGCGCAACCTGGCGCTGCGTATCCGCTCAACTGGCTTCTCTTCTGGCTGCCGCTCGATAAGGCCAGGCACATTCGCCCGTTTTTCCTCGACTGGTATTTCATCGCCATGCACCTTATGGCGGCGGTATTTTGCTACCGCCTGTGCCGCGATCTGGGCCGTTCCCCAAACGCCTCGCTGATAGCGGCGATGATCTTCACTTTCGCCGGGTATATCGGCAGCTCGGACCGGCCGCAGATGGTGAATGGCGCGGTTTGGATTCCACTGATCTTCCTTTTTCTGCTGCGTGCCGGCGCCGGAAAACGGGTGATCGTGAACGGCGCATTGGCAGGCGCGTTTCTCGGCATTGCATGGCTAAGCGGACATCATCAGGTCCCTATGTTTACTTCTCTGGCGTTCGCCGGAACGTGGCTCTATTTCATTTTCCGCCAGGGCCGCGTGGATTGGCCGATGGTGCGCGCCAGCGCAATTTCGCTGGTGTTTGTCGCGCTTTGCGGAGCCTTGCAGATGCTCCCGGCCGTGGAGTATGGCCGCCTGGCCAAACGTTGGGTAGGCGCGTCCGGCGGCATCGGCTGGCACGACGCGGTCCCTTACTACGTTCACGAAAAATACAGCATGGCGCCCGCGTCGATATTCGGCGTTATCTTCCCGACGGCGCATGACAGCATCGATCCGTTCATTGGCATTGTCGCTTTTGGGCTGGCGGCCTTGGGGCTGGCGGCTTGGTGGAAAGAGGATTGGCGGGTGCGTTGGCTGTTCGCGGTAGCCGTGGGAGGCATGGTCTACGCCCTCGGCCAAATCAGCGTCTTTCAGGGCCTGCTTTACGCCATCGTACCGTCGCTCGATAAGGCACGTACGCCGGAAGTAGCCACGGTGCTCTTCGGATTCGCCGGCGCCGTGCTTGCGGCCTTCGGCTTCGACGCCTGGCGGGCCAGGACGGAACCCGTATGGACCACGCGCATCGCGCTGGGCGCGCTGGTTTTCGGATTACTTACCACGGCCGCGTGCCTGCTGGTCTTGCTGGTGAATAGGATGTCGCTCCCTTTCGATGGCACGGTGGTTATCGTCGCGATCACGGCGGTGGCATTCGCGCTTTTGTTCTATGCAGCCGCGTCGGGGAACCTGAGCCACAAGCAGGCCGGCATTCTGATCACGCTGCTGTTGGTCTTCGATCTCTATCAGGGATCTAGCGATCTTCGCGCTATGGCTGTGCGCGGGGATCCGGACCGCGACCGCGTCATGCTGAACACTATCGGCAACGCCGATATTGCCGATTATCTGCGAAATCAGCCCGGCATTCAGCGCACCGAAGTGCCGGAGGAGACCTTTTTGCCCAACTGGGGCGAGTGGCACGATATCCCGATGTTTGGCGGATATCTGGCCAGCGTCACCGCCAATCTCATGAGCTTCGAGTTCCATCGCGACCAGGCCAAGGAGCTGTGGGGCGTCGCCTACCAGATCGCCGCCAAACCCACGTCCTATGCCAGCCAGGAAGTCTTCGCCGGCGCCAGCGGGATGAAGGTCTACAAACAGCCGGACGCATTTCCGCGCGCCTGGGCGGTACGCAAGCTGATTCGCGTGCAGAGCGGCGATCAAGCCAACTGGTACATCATGAACCGGCTGGACGACCTGCATAACGAAGCGGTGATGTTCGAAGCCTTGCCCGCGCTGCCCGCTTGCTCCGCCACGGCCGGCGAAGCGGTCGTGCTCAAGGAAGATCGCGGCAGCCGTGTCGGCCTGAGCGTGCGCTTGAACTGTCCGGCCATGATCGTGGTCTCGGATACGTACTTTCCGGGCTGGCGCGCGTACGTCGATGGCGCGCCCGCCCCTATTTACCAGGTGAATGCCGCCATGCGCGGCATTCTCGCGCCCGCGGGCGTTCACTCTATTACCATGCGCTACCGCCCGATGACGGTATACGCAGGCGCCGCGCTAACTTTTCTAGGAATTTTGGGGGCGGCGCTGCTGGCGCGCGGTAAGCGGTTATAATCAACCCATAAGGGAGATTTTCATGGCCAAAGACAGAAGTCCGAAGAAGGAACTCAAGAAGCCCAAGAAGAAGAAGTAGTTTCGGCAGTTCATCGACGTTTGCGGCCCGGCCTTGCGCAAAACGCGAGGCCTCACCGCAATTACCGCAGGCAACCGGAGTTAAAAATCAATGCGCACACAATGGGTAGAGAAGCGAACGCCGGACCGGATCCGCACGCAAATGCATTATGCCCGCAAGGGCATCGTCACTGAAGAAATGGAATATGTCGCGCGGCGTGAGAAGCTGGCGCCGCAATTGGTTCGCGAGGAAGTTGCGCGCGGGCGCATGATTATTCCGGCCAATATCCACCATATGAACCTCGAACCCATGGCGATCGGGGTCGCGTCGAAGTGCAAAATCAATTCGAATATCGGGAATTCGGCTGTGACGTCCGACATCGAAGGCGAGCTGGAGAAGTTGCGCTACTCGGTGAAATACGGCGCGGATACCGTGATGGATCTTTCCACGGGCGGCGATATCCCTGCCATTCGCAAAGCCATCATCGCGGATTCGCCGATCCCCATTGGCACCGTTCCCATCTATGAAGCGCTTTCGCGCGTGCGCCGCGTGGAGGATCTGACCGGCGACATCATGCTCGAAGTGATCGAGGAGCAGGCCGAGCAAGGCGTCGATTACATGACGATTCATGCCGGCGTGCTGGTGCAGTATGTTCCTCTCGCTGCCAAGCGGATCACCGGCATCGTGAGCCGCGGCGGCTCCATTCTGGCCGAGTGGATGGTGAAGAACCACAAGCAGAACATGCTCTACGAGCGGTTCGAAGATATTTGCAAGATCTTTCAAAAGCACGACGTCAGCTTTTCACTGGGCGACGGGCTGCGGCCCGGATGCGTCGCCGACGCCAGCGACGCTGCGCAATTCGCCGAGTTGAAAACCCTCGGTGAGTTGACCCGGAAAGCGTGGGAATACGACGTCCAGGTGATGATCGAGGGTCCAGGGCACATCCCCATGGATCAGATTCAGCTCCAGGTGGAGAAAGAGCGCGAATTGTGTTACGAGGCCCCGTTCTATACGCTGGGCCCGCTGGTCACCGATATCGCACCCGGTTACGATCACATCACATCCGCGATCGGCGCGGCCATGATCGGCTGGCATGGAGCTTCGATGCTGTGCTACGTCACGCCCAAGGAGCACTTGGGATTGCCGAATCGCGAAGACGTAAAGCTGGGGATTATCGCCTACAAGATTGCCGCGCACGCGGCCGATATCGCCCGCCATCGCCCCGGCGCGCGCGACCGCGACGACGAACTTTCCCGCGCCCGCTATAGCTTCGACTGGAACCGTCAGTTCGATCTCTCGCTCGATCCGGAGACCGCGCGCGCCATGCACGATGAAACGCTGCCGGAAGAAGGCTTCAAGGATGCGCACTTTTGCTCGATGTGCGGACCCAAGTTCTGCTCGATGAATATTTCCGCGAAAGTGGAGAGTTTCACCGAGGAAGAGGCCGCAATGGTAGCTGACGCGGCGCTGGTTCATATCGAATAGGCATCGGAAGCCTCAATTTGGCCGCATAGATGCCTGGAAACTATCCGATATGAATACCGAGCATTTCCGAAAGCTGCTCCTGGATCGACGGCAAGAGATAGAGTCGACTCTCGCTAGTTTGGAGATCGGATCCGCCGCTCCAGGGCAACCTGAAGTGGGCGATTATACGGATGCGGCGACTGCGACCCAGAGCGCATCCGACTCTCTCGAACGAGCGACCGTGCTATCGCAGACCCTCAAAGACGTGCAGGACGCGCTCCGGCGCATCGAGGACGGCAGCTACGGTAAATGCACTCTATGCGGGCGCGAGATTGAAGAAGCGCGCCTGGAGTCCGTGCCTTGGACGCAATATTGCTTGGCGGACCAGCGCAAACTCGAAGGTAATATCGGGCAGAGTTCAACTCTCTAAGGCGATGTATGCGAAAGCGCTAACGGCGCGGCATAGTTTCCTTTCTGGTCACGGAATTGCATTCGGTTCGCTCGGCAGGGAGGAATTCTAATGAAGCAATTTACCGTGTGTTCTTGCGCTCTGGTGCTCATGGCCGGTTTGAGCATGGCCCAGAAAAACCAAGGCTCGGCCGACCGAATGAACGCCCTACAGGCAAACAATGGCCAGGATCGGATTTCGCGCGAGGTCCGGCATGAGCTGGTGATGCTGCCCTATTACGGGGTGTTCGATAACCTGGCTTACAGCGTCAACGGCGGCGTGGTCACGCTCTATGGCCAAGTTACTAATCCTGTACTAAAGAGCGATGCCGGAAACGTGGTGAAAGGGGTTGAAGGCGTTACTAAGGTGGACAACCAGATCCAGGTTCTGCCGCTCTCACCCATGGACGATCAAATCCGGCGCGCCGAATTCCGCGCGATTTACAGCGAGCCTTCCTTGAACCGCTACGCCATCCAGGCGATACCGCCTATCCACATTATTGTGGATAATGGCAAAGTGACTCTGGTGGGCGTAGTGGCTAGCGAGACCGATAAAAACTTGGCCGGCATTCGCGCCAACGGCGTCAGTGGGGTCTTTTCGGTGACCAACAACCTGCAGGTTTCATCGCGATAGCTCAAGGGACTTTGGCTCTATAGACAGCTCGGCTGCCGAAGAGCCAAGCCGGCCGTCCAGGACCAAAACGCAATGAGAGATGCCGCCTAAGTACGACGCGATCATCATCGGGGGCGGCCACAACGGGTTAGTTGCTGCCGCCTACTTGGCGCGCGCGGGGCGCAAGACGCTCGTCCTCGAGCGGCGCGAGCTGCTAGGCGGTTGCGCGGTCACCGAAGAAATCTGGCCGGGGTACCGCGTCTCCACCGGCGCGTACCTGGCTAGCCTGCTGCAGGAGCGCATTGTCCGCGAGCTTCAATTAGAGTGCCACGGCTACCACGTGGACGCGAAAGACCCCGCATTTTTCTCCGCGTTCCCCGATGGCCGCCATTTTTTCATGTGGCAGGACCGGGCGAAGACTGCTGGCGCAGATTTCCAAATTCTCGCGCCGCGACGCGGAAGTTTACGCCGCCTATGAAGACCAGATCGAGCGCATCTCGCAAGTGGTGGAGAATCTTTTGCTCACCACGCCGCCACAATTTCCGCCGCGGGGCATCGGCGATTTCGTAGATTACCTGAAGCTGGCGGGCCGGTTGCGCGGGCTGAGTCCAAGGGACATGGTGGCGCTGGTTAAGATCTTTACGCAGAGCGCGGCCGAGTATCTCGATGAGTGGTTCGAATCGGAACAGGTAAAAGTAACGCTGGCGACCGACGGCGTTATCGGCGCCAATGGGGGACCGCGGTCGCCCGGCACTGCGTATATCCTGCTGCATCACTGCATGGGCGGCGTGGGCGGGCATCGCGGGTTGTGGGGCTTCGTGCGCGGCGGCATGGGCGCGGTCGCGGAGGCCATCGCGGCGTCGGCGCGGTCCAGTGGCGCGGAGATCCGCGTGAACGCCGATGTCCGCAAGGTGCTGGTGCGCGGCGGCCGCGCGTGCGGCGTGGCGCTCGCCGGAGGGGAAGAGATTGAAGCCCGCGCGGTCGCCTCCAATCTCGACCCGAAGCTGACGTTTTTGAAACTGCTCGAGGAGCGCGACCTGGAGCCGGATTTCGTAGCCGCCATTCGCCACTACCGCATCGAAGGCACAAGCTGTAAGATCAACCTCGCGCTCAATGGGCTGCCCGAGTTCACGGCTTATCCCGGCGCGCCGGGGCCGCATCATCGCGCGACGATGCACATCTGCCCCAGCATCGAATACGTGGAGCGCGCATGGGACGATGCCAAGTATGGACGGCCATCGGAGCGTCCGCTGCTCGAGCTCACCATCCCGACGATGTACGATCCGTCGCTCGCGCCGCCCGGCAAGCACATCATGGGCATCTTCCTGCAATATGCTCCCTACACGCTGCGTGAAAGTACCTGGGACGATATGCGCGAGCCGTTCGGCGACCGCATCATGGCGCTGATCGAGGAATATGCGCCCAATATCCGATCGATTGTGGAGCACCGGCAAGTGTTGACGCCGCTCGACCTGGAGCGCCGCTTCGGCATCACTGGCGGCAATATTTTCCATGGCGAGATGAGTCTCGACCAGATGTTCGTCATGCGCCCGGTGGCGGGGTGGGCGCGCTACCGCACGCCGGTCCGCGGCCTGTACCTGTGCGGGTCGGGCGCGCACCCGGGCGGCGGCGTCATGGGCGCGCCCGGATATAACTGCGCGCGTGAGATGCTGAAGGACGGGTAGCTACTGGCCTCAGGCCAGTAGCGCTTCCAGGCGCGAGCCCGGACGGACGATGGTTTGGGTACGCTCGGGCCCGGTGGAAATGCAGCCGGCTTCCACACCGGCGTGTCGCTCCAGAAACGCCAGATAGTCTTTGGCTTGCGGCGGCAAGCGGTCGTATGAATCGATGCCAAAGGTAGAGACGCGCCATCCCGGCAAGCATTCATAGACCGGCTCGATTTTTTCGACCTCCGCGACGGTGGCGGGCATCCCGGTCGTTTCGCGGCCATCCACGCGATACGCCACGCAGACCGGGATCCGGTCAAAGGTATCGAGAACATCGAGTTTGGTCACCACCAGGCTATCGAAGCCGTTGATCGCGGCGGTATAGCGCATCAGCGGCGCATCGAACCATCCGCAGCGGCGCGGGCGTCCGGTGACGGCGCCAAATTCGTTGCCGCGGGCGCGCATTTGCTCGCCGGCGGCGTCCAGGGCCTCGGTGGGGAACGGGCCGCCGCCGACGCGCGTGACATAGGCTTTGGAAACGCCGATCACGCCAGAAATGCGCGTGGGCGCGACACCGGTTCCGGTGCATGCGCCGCCGGCGGTGGCGTTGGACGACGTGACGAACGGATAGGTGCCGTGATCGATATCGAGCATGCTGCCCTGTGCGCCTTCAAACAGCACGGCCTGCCCTTGCTCGATGGCGCGATTCAGCAGCACGGCTGTATCGCGTACCATAGGGCGGATGCGCTCGGCGAAGGCGTCGTACTGGTCGCGGACGCCGCGCACATCGAGTTCCTCATCGATAGCGAAGAGCTTGGCGATGGCCAGCTTTTCTTCCATTAGCGAATCGTAGTGGGAGTGGAAGGCGCCGCGATCCAACAGATCGGCAATACGCACGCCGCGCCGCCCGATTTTATCTTCATAACAGGGGCCGATGCCCCGCGCCGTAGTGCCAATGGAAATGCGCCCGGGCCGCCCTTCCGACATCTTCTCCATCATGCGGTGCGCCGGAAAGAGGACGTGGGCGCGATTACTGATGAACAGGTTGGCGAGCACGTCGATGCCCGATGCTTCGAGCGCGTCGATCTCGGACAGCAACGCCGCGGGATCGATCACCAGGCCGTTGCCGATGACAGCCTTCTTGCCCGGACGCAGGATGCCGCTAGGGATCAGCTTGAGGACAAACTTCTTATCGCCGATAAAAATGGTATGGCCGGCGTTGTTGCCGCCCTGATAGCGCGCCACAATATCGAATCGCTCGGAAAAGAGATCGACGATCTTTCCCTTGCCTTCGTCGCCCCATTGGGAGCCAAGGATGATTACATTTCGCATTCGAGACAAACCTTCTCATTCTACAATGTGCAACCTAAAGCTGGCCCGCCGTACAATAGAATTTGATGTTCCGTCTCGCCGCTCTGGCGTCCTTGTGCTGCGCCGTTCTCCAGGCCGGCACGTCCCTGGCGCTCCCGTTCTTCAATCATGCAAACTCCGCGAATCTCGATTGGATTGGCGAGAGCATTGCCGAATCCGTCAACGATTCGCTGGCGTCTTCCGGTCTGCTCACGCTCGATCGCGAGGATCGTTTGGAAGCTTACCGCCGACTCTCGCTTCGTCCCGGCGCCGAGTTGACGCATGCATCCGTCATCAAGATCGGGCAGGCCCTGGACGCCGCGAGCGTTATTTATGGATCTTATGAACTACTCCCCGATCCCGCCAATCCGCAATCCAAAGGATCGCTGCGCCTAACCGCGCGCATTCTGGATTTAAAACACATGCGCCAAGGGCCGGAGTTCGTGGAGGCGGGCGCGCTGGAAGATCTGGCCGCGATTGAGGCGCGATTGGGCTGGCGGGCGCTTAAGCAATTAGATCCCGAGACGAAAATTTCCGAGCAGGAATTTCTAAAAGCCAGGCCCCCGGTGCGCATCGACGCGGTGGAGAATTATATCCGCGGCCTTTTGGCGGCGTCTCCCGAGCAGCGCGACCGGTTCTTCACGCAAGCGGCGCGCCTCGACGAGCATTACTCGCCGCCGTGCTTTCAGTTGGGGAAGAGTTACTGGGCAAAGAAGGACTATAAGGCCGCCGCGGGTTGGCTGGAGCGCGTAGGGCAGTCGGACCGGCGATATGCGGAAGCCCAGTTTTTCCTGGGACTATGCCGGTTCTATAACGGCGATTACGCCGGCGCCGAGCAATGCTTCCGCACCGTGGCTGCTTCGGTCCCGCTGAACGAAGTCTACAACGATCTGGGCGCGGCGCAAGCGCGCCAGAACAAAACGGCGGCTGCCATCGCCAGCTTTACCAAAGCGCTCGACGGGGATAGCGCCGACCCGGATTACCGTTTCAACCTGGGCTTCACGCTGTGGCGCGCGGGACAGAACGAAGGCGCCATTGTCAGCCTGCGCGCGACGGTGGAGCGGAATCCCGGCGATCAGGAAGCTACCTCGCTGCTCGGCCGCGCTCTCAAGCATGATGGCCCGCGGACGGGAGACGCGCGCAGCGAGAACCGCGAGCGCATCAAAACGAATTACGAAGAAGCGGCGTACCGGCAGTTGCAGGCCGAGCTGAAGAAGTAGAGTTGTCGTACTGCGGCGCCTCCCGCCTGCCGCTCTCCACGGAGCGGAAGAGCGCATCGATCACGGCCATATTTTTTACTGAATCCTCAAGCGGCACCGGCGGCTGGCCGCCTTCCAGAATCGCGCGCGAAAACGCATCGCCCTGCACTGTATATTGATCGACGGGCGCGGTCTCCTCGACGACCACCTTGGCGCCGGTAATATCGGAGCCATCGTCGATGCGGATGCGCGCCGGTACGCCCGGCGGCGCGTTGAACGGAATCTCCAGCTCGATGCGGCCCTTCGTCCCTAAAAATTGCATGCTCTGGCATGGGACAATCTGTGTACTGCACGTGAATACGCAGTGGCCGGACGGGAACTCCAGAACGGCCGACGTGAGTATGTCGACGCCAAACGCGGGATCGCGCACCATGGTTCCGGAAACGCTCACCGGTTCTTCGGCGAACGCCATGCGCGACGCTTTGATGGGATAGCATCCGATATCGAGCAGGCCCCCGCCGCCCCATTCGCGGACGTTGCGCACATTGCGCGCATCGCGATTGAAATAGCCGAAGGTGCCCACCACGCCGCGCATGGCGCCGATGCGTCCGTTGCGCGCCATCTCTACCGCGCGCACCCACTGTGGGTGCGTCTGGATCATGAACGCCTCGCCGATGACGACGCCGGTGCGGTCGCGCGCTTCGATTAACTGGCGCGCTTCCGCCGCGTTCAACGCGATGGGCTTCTCGCATAACACGTGCTTGCCAGCTTGCGCGGCGCGGATCGACCAGGGGACGTGCAAATGATTCGGAAGCGGAATATAGATAGCGTCGATATCCGGATCGGCAAGCAGTTCTTCATAAGATCCATAGGCGCGGGCGATGGCGTGATCGCGCGCGGCGATTTCGGCCTTGACCCGATCGCGCGACGCTATGGCGGCGATGCCGCCCAGCTCGCATAGCTGCATCGCGGGAATGACTTTGACGGTGGCGATTTTGGCGGCGCCCAGAACGCCCCAGCGAATCTTGCGCATAAGATTAGAATAAAGGAATGGCGGCCACCACAGCACTACTGACTATTGACGATTTTGAGCGGCTTCCGGCCGAGGTCGCGGAGAACCATGAATTGGTCGACGGAGAACTGATCGACGTGTCCGGAAATACTCCACTGCACAACTTGCTGCGCGATTGGCTGATCGCAATCCTGGTCCCTTTGTCGCCGCTCGCGATTTGGGAACCGTGATTAGCGAGCAGGAATATGATTTCGAAGGCAACGCTCACGGTCCGGATGTCAGTTTTTTCAGTCCGGCCAAACAACCGCTAATGGACCTGAATAAGCGAGTCCAGCGCTTCGTGCCCGATCTCGCGGTGGAGATCGCCTCGGAGTCCGATACCTATGAAGGCCTGATGCGGAAGAAGGGCCGCTACTTGCGCGCAGGCGTTTCCGAAGTCTGGTTGATTTCGCCGGAGGCCGCGCGAGCTTGTGATTTACAGCCAAAATGCCAGCCGTATTCTGCGCGGCGCGGAAGCAATCTCCACGCGATCTGCTGCCGGGCCTCTCGCTGACCGTGGAAAGGCTGTTTCAGGGTTTGTAGGACCAACGATGCCGCGTCTCTGGGCGCTATTTCTGCTTCTTCCCATCGCAATGTGCGCGGGACGCGAGACAGTTCTCTTCGATACCGATTCCGGCCTCTTCGGCGACGATGGCGCCGCGCTGGTTATGCTGATCCGCAGCCCGGACCAGGTTGCGATTCCCGGCATTACAGTGGTCCCGGGCAACGTCTGGGCCGACCAGGGGGCGGAGTACATGCTCCATATTCTCGATTTACTGAAGCGCCCGCAGATACCGGTCTACACGGGCGCGCAACGGCCCCTGGTTCATACCGCGGCCATGGCTCGGGAATACGGCCGGCGCTGGGGCGGGATCGAGTTTACGGGAGCATTCGCGCAGAACGATCCACTGGCCGTCATCCCCGCGCCCGGCTGCAAACTAAGCGCGCGGAAAGCGCACCGCGAAACCGCGGTTCAGTTTTTGATTTCGGAAATCGAGCGCCAGCCGGGCGAGCTCACCATTCTCGCTATCGGCCCCATGACCAATATCGCCATGGCGCTGCGCATGAAGCCCGACATCGAAACCAAGATCAAGCGCATCGTGTTCATGGGCGGTAACGTTAAAGTCCCCGGGAACGCCACGCCCATGGCGGAATTCAATTTCTGGTTCGATCCCGAAGCCGCGCGCATCGTGCTGCGGTCGCGCATTCCTCAGAAGATCATGTTCGCGCTCGATATTTGCAATACAGCCCCGCTGCACAAAGCGGAATTCGATCGGATCGCCGGCGCGCACACTCCCATTACGGACCTGTTCCGGGAGGATCTCGGAAACCGCTACCCCGGCTTTCTCCATAAGCCAGGCGCCGTTGCCTATATGTGGGATTCCCTGGCCGCCGCTTATTTGCTCGATCCGGGATTTGTTACCAAATCGGAATTGCGTTATCTCGACGTCTATACCGCCTGGAACAAATTCTACGGTTCTACGGTGCCGCTCGACCGGAAGCTTGCGCCCGAGGCAACCCCCGTTACGGTGATGCTGGAACTGGATTTCCAGCGCGTCTTCGGACTGTATCGCGACAAACTCACCAGGCCCGATTAAATGCGGACGACAACTGACCGCGCTGCGGGACCGCGCTACAATCCAAGGGGTATGCGCATCCCGCGCCGAACCCTGATGGCGCTCGTGTGCGGGCTGATAACGGTTGCCGGGCTGCCCGCCCAGAAAAAAAAGAACAAAGACGAAATCACGCAAGTGCTGCGACTGCCTGAGGAATTGCCCAACGCCGTCACCGGCGACACGCGGCGGCTTACATTTCATACCACGCCGCTCTCGGCAAAGGGGCTGCTTTCGCCGCAAGTCCGCGAAGCATTGAAAGCTCTGCAACACGAAGCGGGCGGCGAAACGGTGCTCAAGATTCGCGCATTTGTCGCGGGATCGGCCGACCTGCGGCGCGTCCGCGATCTCGTCAGCGAATTTTACACCTCCCACAGGGAGCCGCTGCCGGCCATCACACTGGTTCAAGCCGGCGCTCTGCCGGTGGACGGCGCGCAAGTAGTCTTGGAAGCGATCGCCGCCGCCAGGAAAGATGTAAACCCCGCTGGGGTGGCATTTTTTTCCCCTACCGTCGCTACCGCCGAAGACCCGCTTGGACCGGTGGCGCCGTTGACCCAACGAACCTTGACCGGGCTGCGGCAATCGCTGCAATCGGTGGGGCTTGAACCGCCGGATACGCTGCGCGTTACTTGTTTTTTCAGTTCGCTGCACGATCTGGAGGAGAGCCGCAAACTAGTAGCCGCCCAATTCGCTCGCGCGGCGCTCGACTTCGTGCAGTTAAACCGCGCCCCGCGGCAGGCGTTGGCCGCGTGCGAAGCCGTGGCGCGGCTGCGCGCGCCGCCGCCCTCGCCCCTGCAGTTCATGAATACGAAGTCCGGGGAATCGGAAATCGCGCTGGTGAATGCGCCGCAAGTGGTCCTCACGGGCGCGCAGGACTCTTTCGGATATCAGGAGGCTGACGCGCGCCTCGCCTTCGAACGCCTAAAGAAATCGCTGGAGCAGGCCGGCGTGGGTCCCAAGGACGTCGTCTATGTCCACTATTACCCGCTTTCGGCCGGGTTGAGCGGCCAGGTTCGCAAGGTGCGCGGCGAGTTCTTCGATCATCCGGCGGCAACCATGCTAATCTTCGAAGGGCTGCCTTCTATGGACGCCGGGTTCGCGGTGGACGTAGTCGCGGTAAAATAAAGGGACCCGAATATGTCTCGGCGACTATCGACCGTATATTTTTGCGCCTTGGCCCTCGCTCTTACTCTGGGCGTTCCAGCCAGGTCCCAGCAGCCATCGAAGTCTGCGGAGAAGACTGCGGCTCCGGCGCAGGCGCCCCCTACTGCACAGACGCCGCCTACCGCACAGACAGCGCCGCAGGATGCCTCGATCCCCGTATTCAAAGGCCAGTCGGACGAAGTGATCGTCCCCGTCAGCGTGACCGACGAGCACGGCAAATACGTCTCCAACCTCGAAGCCAAGGATTTCCGGATTCTGGACGAGGGCCGGCCGCAGCGGATCCGCTTCTTTAGCCACGATCCCAAACAGCCGGTCGTAATCGGCTTTCTGGTGGATACGAGCAGCGCCATGCGCATTCACTGGAAGACCTTTCAAGAGGCCATTATGGAATTGGTCTGGGCGCTGATTCCAGGCGACCCGCGCTATTCCGGTTATCTGATCACCTATGGAAACCAGGCGGAGCTGGCGGTCAACACCACCACCGATTCGGATAAGATTGCCGAAAAAATCCGCCAGTCGAAGCCGAGCGGAACCTCGGCGCTCTACGATGCCATTTACCGCGCCTGCACGGACCGTAAACTGGTGCCAGGCGAGCCCTACGAGCCCCGCCGCGTCATCGTCGTGATCGGCGACGGTCACGATACGGCCAGCAAACACAGTCTGGATCAAGTGATTGAGCTGGCGCAGCGCAACCTCGTGACGATCTACGCGATCAGCAGCGAGAATTTCGGCTTCGACAATCCCAACAAAGACGACTTGGTGAGAATGGTGGTCGAAACCGGTGGCCGCGCCGAATATCCGCTGAGCAATCTCTACAAGGACGTTTCCGGGTACCTGTCCCACCCCTCCGACGACGGCAATTACGCGCTGACGGTGGGCAGCGGCGCCTATGCGTCGGAGATCGCGGGTGGCATCCTCAAGGCAGTGGGCGGAATTCAGGGCGACATCACCCAGCAGTACGTGATGCGCTACATCCCCGATACCGAAGATACCAAGGCGAGGCAGTTCCGCAGAATCAAGGTGGATATTCCCGAATTGCCGAACGTCAAAATCCGGGCGAAGCCGGGCTATTTTCCGTATCCGGCTCGCAATGGATTTACCACGAACCAGTAAGTTCCGGATTTAGCGATGCATCCGAGAGTAGTCTCGATAGGCGGCAATCGTCCGGGCATATACGTGCTCCTGGAAGCCGCGCTGCCGGAGCGGCCGGTGCGCGATATCGGAGTGCTTTTGCTGGACCCGGCAACCGATCGCGGCTGGCTCAAAATGCGCGAGCGCTACGACGACATAGCCAGCGCCGAGGATGCGGAAGTATTTGCCGCTCTGGAAGAGGACATACGCGCGCGCTTGGCCGAGAGTGGAGCGGAAGCTTTTTTAGGATCGCTCGAAGACACGCTATCCAACGTGTTGCGAGTGACCGATCGGCAGAGCGTCCCCGTAGATTCCTTCACGCGCGTCCTTTCCCATCTCTATAACGATCACGTGGAGAGCGTGCCGGTGCGTCAATTCCACAGTCATCTGCCGCTCTATACGCTGCGCGCGGCCGCCGGGCGTCTGGGGGAGGAGATGGCGGTGGATGCCGAGGATTGGATACCCGCGCCCAGCGGCATGAAGCTGACGCCCGACCTGTTCGCGGCGCACGTGGTGGGCCGGTCGATGGAGCCGCGCATTCCGGATGGCAGTCTCAATCTGTTTCGATACAATCCGGTCGGCTCGCGGCAGGGGAGGATCGTGCTGGTGGAACGCTACGGTATTACCGACGAAACGGCCCGGTATACCGTGAAGCGCTACACCAGCCAAAAGCGCGAGACCGGCGGACAGTGGGAGCATACGCGCATCCGGTTGGAGCCGCTGAATCCGGAGTTTGACGCGTGGGACGTGGACCCTGAGGGCTTTGCAGTGATTGCCGAATGGCTGCGCGTGATTGAGTGAGTGGCGCTGCCCTGCATAGACCGCTGTTGAAGTGGTACGCCGCCAGTCACCGTGAACTTCCGTGGCGGCATACCAGCGACCCCTATCGCATCTGGATCTCCGAAATCATGCTGCAGCAGACGCGCGCGCAAGCGGTCATTCCTTATTACCAGCGCTTTCTGGAGCGATTTCCCACGGTGCAATCGCTGGCGGCGGCGGAAGAGGCGCAAGTACTGGCGCTGTGGAGCGGACTGGGCTACTACTCGCGCGCGCGGAATTTGCGGCTTGCAGCGCGGGAGATCGTCGCGGGCGGATTTCCACGCGACCTTGAGGGGCTGCGCGCGCTGCCCGGCATCGGCGATTACACCGCCGCCGCCATCGCCAGCATTGCGTTCGGATTGCCGCACTCCGCGGTGGATGGCAATGTCCTGCGCGTCGTGGCTCGCGTGGAAAACGACGCCGGCGATATCGGCTCGGCGCGCACGCGCGAGCGGTTTCGCGCCATTGCCCAAGGCTGGATGGATGCGAAGTAACGCGGGGCCATTCAATCAGGCCCTGATGGAATTGGGGGCGACGGTATGTCTGCCCAAGAACCCGTTATGTCCGGTTTGCCCCGTGGCTATGCGGTGCGAAGGCCGGCGGCAAAACACTGCGGCGCAATTGCCGGTAAAACTGCGCCGCCACCAGCCGGTGACGATCCAGGGCGTCCTGCTGATTGTCCGCAAGGACGCGTGCGTGCTGCTGCGTAAACGAGACGCCGGCGCGCGCCGCATGGCCGGGTTCTGGGATTTGCCCGAACCCGCGGATCTGCCCGGGATGCGCCAGGGGAAGCGGTTCGGCGAGATTCGGCACAGCATCACGCATCACCGCTATGTCCTCGAAGTCGCCGCCGCCACCGCGCGGGTACCCGCCGGGCCATTCGCGTGGTTCGATGCAAAGAAGTTGGACGCCATACCGCTGAGCACCACCGCGCGAAAAGCATTGAAATTGGCGGCCATAATGTAAGAGGCGTTAAGCTTTGTTTAATTTCGGCGAATTTCATTCTGTGAACGAGTAAACCGGAACACAATAGGGTTTAGATAGTTATGACGCAGCGAGGAAAGATTGTTTTTGGGAAAGCGGCGGTACTGGCCGGAATGTTGCCGGTGCTGCTGTGGGCCTATGAATATGGGCCGGACCCGGGATACGTAGGAATACCCAGCGAAAACGGGGGCGCCACCTGCGCCACATCGGGCTGCCACACGGGAACAGCCAATAATCCAGCGAATAAGGGCAGCGTTAGCGTCAACTTTTCCGAACGGGATGACTTATATTCCTGGGGTCCCGCAGACCTTGACGGTCACCATTGCGGACCCGGCAACGACCGCAGAAGGCCGCGGGTTTGAGTTGACGGCGCGCCTGGCGTCCACTCCCTCATCGATGGCCGGCAGCTTCGCGGCCACCGATGTCAATACTCAGCTTCTATGTTCTCAGACCGAATCTGCAGGTGTTTCAGCAGTTCGCCAACACGCATGCGCAGACGTGCCCTTCCGGCTACACGCTGCAATATATGGAGCACTCGCTGACCGGGTATAACAATTCCGTCGCGCACGGTTTGCCCTACACGTATTCGTTCACCTGGACGCCGCCAGCTACCAACGTCGGCAACGTGACTATTTATGTAGCCGGCAACGCCGGCGCGGGAAATCCTCCGACTGCCGATAACGACCATATCTACTCCACCAAGTACACGCTCACGCCGGCGGCCAGCGGACCCGCGCCCGCAATATCGAGCGGCGGCGTGGTCAATGCGGGCGAGTTTCGGCAATTGCCGGCATCGTACCGCAGGATCGTGGATCGAAATCTACGGCTCCAATTTGGCCACGACCACGGACACGTGGCAAATGCGCAATTTTCAGCGGCAAAACTCTCCCACCACGCTCGACGGTGTGAGCGTCAGCATTGCAACGCCAATCGGCGTTCGTCTATTATATCAGCGCCGACGCAGATCAATGCGCAGGTTCCCAACGGATGTCGGGCCAGGCCCGGCGCAAGTGATCAGTCACAAACGCGAATGGTACTAGCGCGCCGTCACGCTCACGCTAACGCGCTTCAGCCAGACCTCTTGCGCCCGCATCCTTCACGTGGGCGGCACCAGTACGCGGTCGCATGCCATTCAGGATGGCAGCTACGCGCTGCCAACCACTGTCCGTTCTCGGTCGATTACTACAACGTCCTGCCAAGCCCGGCGAATCATCATTGCTGATTTGCGGCACTGGATTCGGACCAGCCAGCCCGGGCGGAACGCAGTTGGTGCTCCAGGTACCGGCCGATCAAATGATACTCCTCAGCTAACCCCGTGCAGCTGTCATTCGGCGGTACGAACGCCGCCATCAGTTTACGGCGCTGCGCTTGCTCCGGGATTTCGTTGGCCTCTATCAAGTTCTATGTCAGGTTCCGCTATCGATTGCCAACGGCGATTGTCCCGTTGACGTCACCGTGCGGCGGCATCACCGGCAACCAGACGCTATATCACCGCCTGCATAATTAACCTTGGAGCAATTCGCGCTTGAATTCGATCTCGCGCCGGCGCGCCGCATCTTCACGCGTCGGCGAGCTGAACGCGGCCATTCGCGCGGTCCTCGATGCCGAATTTCCAGAAGTTTGGGTTTCGGGCGAAATCTCCGGCCTGAAGCTGGCGCCCAGCGGGCACTATTATTTCACGCTCAAAGAGCCCGAGGCCCAGGTCCGCTGCGTGGCCTTCCGTTCCGCGCATCGCTATTGGAAATTCAAGCCGCGCGATGGACTGGCGGTGCTGGCGCGCGGCCGCATCGATGTCTACGAAGCGCGCGGCGAGTATCAGCTTCAGGTGGAACTGATCGAGCCGCAAGGGTTGGGCGCGCTGCAACTGGCCTTCGAGCAGCTCAAAAAGAAGCTTGCCGCCGAAGGACTATTCGCGCTGGAGCGGAAACGCCCGCTGCCGCGATTTCCGCGGCGCATCGGCATCGTCACTTCGCCGCGCGGCGCGGCCATCGCGGATATGATCCAGATTCTCTCGCGCCGTTCTCCCGGGGTACACATCCGCCTCTATCCGGCGCTGGTGCAGGGCGCCGGCGCGGTGGAAGAGGTTTGCCGCGGCATCGAATTCTTCAGCCGGAACCAATGGGCCCACCTGATTGTGGTGGGACGCGGCGGCGGCTCGCTGGAAGATCTGTGGACGTTCAATGAAGAAGCGGTAGCGCGGGCGATTGCGGCATGCTCCATCCCCGTGGTTTCCGCGGTGGGTCACGAAACCGACGTAACCATTGCCGATTTTGTCGCCGATCTGCGCGCACCTACGCCATCGGCGGCGGCCGAGCTGATCGTGCCCGCGCGCGAGGATCTGTTCGAGCGCATCTCCACCAGCCGGGCCAAGTGTACCCAGGCGCTTCGATACCGCCTGGCGATGCTGGAGCGCCGCTTGCGCCAACAGGGGATTGAGCGGGCGCTGAACGTGCTGCACCGGCGCGTGGGCCGCGGGTTGCAGCGCATCGACGAGCAGGAGTTCCGCCTGCGCGCGCGCATCCGCGCGGCCATGGATGCCCGCGAGCGGTCGCGGCGTACGCTGGAAGCGCGGCTAAAGCGGTTCGATATGCAGCCGCGCCTGGCGACTGGGCGGCGGCGTTTCGAGAGCGCGACGGCGGCGGCGGGGCAATCCATTTGCATGCGTCTCACGCGCCATCGCGGCCGGCTGGATCAACTGGCGGCCAAGCTTTCGCAGTTAAGTCCGCTGCGGATTTTGGAGCGCGGGTACGCGATTGTTTCTAATGAGACCGGGATTATCAAAGATAGCGCGGCCGCGCCGCAAGGGTCGTCGATTCATGTTCGCTTGGCGAAGGGCGAGATGGATGCCGTGGTGAAGTAGTGGGACGGTATGGGACGATTAGATGCAATGGACATTGATGAATGGGTGAAAAGGATGGCGGAACGCCACGAGGCTTTAGCACAGAGTATGGAACTGCTGTACCACGATATGCAGCAGGATGGCGAGAATATCGTCCGCGCTTCGTGGAGACCGCGGTATCGCCTGAGTGAAACGGCCCACGGAAAGCATCGCCGGTCTCGTCCGCGTCGCGGAGAGCCATGAGCGCCGCCTGACCAATCTCGAAGGTCAGTGAGCCGCCAGCGTCTCCACATGCCGCCTGGCGGCAGATGCCAATCCGCTCAAGTTGTAACCGCCCTCCAATAACGAAACCACGCGGCCCGCGGCATAACGATCCGCCATTTCCATTACCGCGCGCGTGAGATCGGCGAAATCGTCGTCGGTCAGCGTGAACTGTCCCAGCAGATCGCCGATGCGCGAATCGAAACCGGCGGAGATCAGCAACAGATCGGGACGGAACTGTTCAGCCGCGGGCATCAAAGAGTCTTGCACCGCGCCCAGGATTTCCGCCCGGCCCGATCCTGCCGGAAACGGAAAGTTCATGGTGGTCCCGGCGCCGCGGCCTTCGCCCGTCTCATCCGCGCGGCCTGTACCGGGATAGAGCGGCCACTGGTGCGTGCTAAAGAAGAAGACCGATGGGTCGGAATAGAAAATATCCTGCGTCCCGTTGCCGTGGTGCACGTCCCAATCCACAATCATGACGCGCTCCAGACCGTGCTTGCGCTGCGCGTGACGCGCGGCGATCGCGATGTTATTGAATAAGCAGAAACCCATCCCGCGGCCCGCCGACGAATGATGTCCCGGCGGACGAACGGCGCAAAAAGCATTACGGGCGCGGCCGGTAATCACCGCATCCACCGCGTTCAAAACGCCGCCTACGGCATGCGCGGCAACGGTCCAGGAGTTCGCGTCAATGTCGGTATCGCCGGTGGAAAGCAACGGCATTCCGGCGTCCACATCCTGCTTGGCGATTTTCAAATATTTGGGCGTATGGCAGAGCAGCAGCTCGTCTTCGGTAGCCGCGCGCGGCTGGACCGGGAGCAAATCCCACGCGCTACCCGATTGTTTGAGTGCGTCAATCACCGCATCGTAGCGCTCGGGCCGCTCCGGGTGATCCGTGCGGCCGGCCAGGTGCTCGCGGTAAATGGAACCCGATAATAACGCGGTGGCCATCGCTTAATATCTGGCGAGCTCTTCGAAATCGACATTGCCGCCCGAAAGCACCACGCCCACCGACCGGATCTCGGCCGGCAATCTGCCGCACAGCAGAGCGGCCGCGGGTACGGCGCCGCTGGGCTCCACGAGAATCTTCAACCGGAGCAGCAGGAACTTCACAGCGGCGCGAATCTCGTCATCGCTCACCAGTACGATGCGCTCCACCAGTCGCTGGATCACCGGAAATGTCAACTCGCCTGGGACGAGGCGCGCGGAGCCCGTCGGCAATGGTTTCGGGATGCGGCACGGTGACGCGCTCACCTGCCGCAAGCGACAGAAACGTGTCGTTGGCGCCTTCAGGCTCCGCGCCGAAAATGCGAACCTCGGGATGGATCGCCTTGGCGATAGTGGCGCAGCCGGAGATCAAACCGCCTCCGCCCACAGGCGCGATCAATGCGTCGAGCGGCCCCGTGTCTTCGAGAAGCTCCATCGCGGCCGTGCCCTGTCCCGCCATGATCATGGGATGGTCGAAAGGTGGAACCAGCGTGCCGCCGGTCTCTTGCAGAATTTTCGCCGCGATGGTTTCGCGCGTTTCGGTCTGCCGGTCATAAGTGACGATCCGGGCGCCCTGCGCGCGCGTCGATTCCAGCTTGGACTTGGGCGCATCCTCCGGCATCACAATAGTGGCCTGCGCGCCGGCGTGTCTAGACGCAATAGCAACCGCCTGCGCGTGATTGCCCGACGAATACGTCACGATGCCGCCCGCCAGCGCCGCGTCCGGCAGCGACAGAATCAGGTTCGAAGCGCCGCGTATTTTGAATGCGCCGCCACGCTGCAGGTTTTCGCATTTGAAGAAAACGCGCTTGCCGGCCGCCTCGTCGAAGCTGGCTGAGGTCATAACGGGCGTGCGCTTCGCCAGCGGGCGGATGCGTTCCGCGGCCGCGCGTACGTCGCCGGCGTGAATGGCGAGGTCCATCAGGACGGAAACTCCACTTTGTCGTAGCTATCACGGAGCGAGATGCGGCAGCCAATGGATTCGAGATCGATGCCCTCCTGGGCGCCGCCGGCGGTTGTCAGAAGCCATTGGCCACCCGCTTGGCGGGTGTATAGATCAGCGTGAAGGCGTTCCGAAGCGATCAGGAGGTACTGCTTGAGAGAGTTCACCGATTGGTAATGCTCAAACTTACGGCCGCGATCATACGCTTCCGTCGAGGGTGACAGCACTTCCACAATCAGCGTGGGATTCAGGAGCGTGTCGCGGCGGACGTCGAGGAATTGGGACGTCTCGCATACCACGACGATATCCGGGTAAGTGTAAAGTCCCGTCGCGGCAACGCGCACACGCATGTCATTGGCATAGACCCGGCAGCCACTGGACCGCAACTGCGGATGAATTTGAGCGACCAGATTCATAACGATCAGATTGTGGTACTCGCCCGCGCCGGCCATCGCGAACATTTCGCCCCGCCAATATTCGCTCCTCTGCTCCGCCTGGCGCTCGATTTCGAGGTACTGCTCGGGCGTAAGGAAATTTTTGGCCTGCGTGGACATGGCTGCTACGGAACCACGTTATCATGCCCGCGCGTATACTGAAGTTGTGGGGATCGGCCGGCTGTTGATTACGCTCGGCATCGTGCTTATCGCCGTGGGGTTGCTGTTTACTTTAGGGGGCCGCTTGCCGCTGAAGCTGGGCCGGCTTCCGGGCGACATATACATTCAAGGGCGCCATTCCAGCTTTTTCTTTCCGCTGACCACGTGCATTCTGCTCAGCCTGGTACTCACCATCGCGATGTGGCTGCTGCGCCGCTGACGCGCCAGGCACTACTCCACGCGGCCCATTTTGTCCAGCGGCCAATACACAAAAACGGCTTTGCCGTAGATGTTGTCGCGCGGCACAAACCCCCAGGCCCGGCTGTCGCTGGAGGAATTGCGGTGATCGCCGAGCACGAAATAATCGCCGGGCGGCACAGCAATCTCGCGCCCCTCATTCCATGTGGCGGGGTCGCGGAACTTGCGGGCAACATAGTCCTCAACCAGCGCGGACCCATTGACGTAAACCTGACCGTGCGCGATGCGGATGCGGTCGCCGGGGACGCCAATGATGCGCTTGATGTATGACTTGGTGGTATCGGCGGGATACCAGAACACCACCGTATCGCCGCGGTGAATATCCCCCAGATTCAACTTGTAGGTGAACTTGTTAATAAAGATGCGCTCGTTGTCGGAAAGGCCGGGCTCCATGCTGGTGCCCTCGACCTTCACCGGCTGGTAGATGAACACGATGAGAACCACCGCGATTAGTACGGAGAAGGCCAGATCGCGGGCCCAGGCTAGGGCGCCCACAATGCGCTCCGCACCCGAATTGCCGGGCGCTTCGGCGGAGGGCGGGTCGGCGGAGATGGGATGGATATCGTCCATGCCGGGCTGCGCTTAAGAATCGATTATACCGTGAGGCCGTCCGGACGGAGCTTCCCGAATTGTAATGTGGTTTTGCACGGCACGCGGCAATATGCGTTTTTACACGGGGGTCTGTTGCGCGGGCGATTTGTTTGAACTAGAATCACTCCACTAGCAGTGTTACGCGAATAGTACAGTTATGTCGCGGGGGATAAGCATGAAAGCCGTACCTGTTGTTGCCGTTATCGTCTTTATCGCTGGGGTCGGCGAGCGCCGAAGCCCAGCCGGGCTCCGATACGCCCGCCAGGCGCGCCGCCTTAGCCAGAGCCGCATCGAGCAATCCCAATAGTGTTCAGGCCCAAGCCGAATACGCCGAATTTCTGGAACGCTATGGCGACCCCGGAGCGCGGGACGCTTACGCCAAATTGTTGACCGCGGCGGAACACGCCCGCGATACAAGGCGCGCCGGTGAAGCGGCGCGGCGGATGGCCATGCTCGATCTTCTAGCAGGCCACGCGGATGAGGTGGCGCGCGATAATCACGCGTACCAGACCGCCACCGGGAAGCCCCTTATCGCCGGCAAACCAGGCGCCCCGGAAGTGTGGGTCACGGCGCCGATACCGGGTCCGTTGCGATCTTTCGCGCGCATGGCCGCGATCTCGCCGGATTCGCATCCGCGCGATATTTTGCCGGCCCTGGCCCATAATGTGATCACCAACGGCTATGAGGCGTCGCACGGCAACGAAGCTCTGGAAGAGACCGAGTATCTGAAACTGGTACACCGTTATCTTTCTCAGGCGCACGAACTGGATAAACTGGCCGGCGACTCCAAGGTCATTGAGATCAAAAATTGCGAAGCGGCCAACGCCGCCGACCTGTTGCGGGTTCTGGGCTTTCGTATGCGCGGCGGCTGCGGTTCCGAGGTGGTTCTCGAAACTGTCAATGCGGCGCGCGCATTCCTCACTACGGATTCGGGTTTCCCCATTAACCGGCTCGAAGAGGCCTTACGCACCAACCGGGCTTTCACCTACGATTACCATCCGTCGCAAGTGCCGGTGCTCTTCGGCCCGCAATATTGGATGGCCGGTATAAAGGAAAGCGACCCGGCGGGCTTCATCGAAAGCTTTATCGGCGACCCGGCCATGTGCCGCCTATACCTGGGCCTTTCTAAGCTGGACACCGAGACCGCCGAAGCGCTGCGGAAGGCCGACACGTATCCACATCTGAAGGCTTACGCGCATGTGCTCGATTTCTTCGGCGGCATGTTTGAAGTACGCGATGGTAAAGCCGTGGTCCCCGGCGGGCAGCGCTCAGCTGCGGCATGGGGCGAATTGGTAGGCGCGTCGCCGGAGCATGGAGGCGACTTCTTTAACAAGCTGATCCAAAAAGACGACGGGTGGCTATGCAGCCTTTACGACGCGCTGGCTCGCATCGGCGGACCGGTTCAAGCGTATCTCACCGATCCCGTTCGCATGAAGCGGTTCTATACCGCCGTGCGCGGACGGATTACCAGCCCCGGTCCGGCGCGTCCGGTGTTCCGTTCGAATACCGACATGATGCTGTTCACTACGCGCTTGCAGATGGACGCTAATGGAAAGCCGCACATTCCGGGCAACCTGGAAGTCTGGAAGGCGCTCTTTACCAACAATCCGCAAGGAAAATACGACGGCAAGCTGACGCGGCTGGCTGCTACCTGGAAGGATTCCGACGACGTACTGGAGGCGCTGTTCGCGCTCTGCCGCAAATCGGTGGAGAACGAGCCGCTCAAGATTTTCATGACGGTGACCGACCTGGACCGCAATCGCGCTGCGCCGCTCGCAGCCGCGACCGTGGACCGTCTGGCCCACGATTACCGGCGGTACGGCAGCCAATACCCCATCTTCGCCGAATCGCAAACCATCAGCGACCAATCCATCGATCGGTTTCTGGACGCCGCCGAATCGGTGCAGCGTATCCGCGATCCATTGTTTCGCTCCGATGTCGCCGGTTCTTTCCAGGCGCTGGTAGGACTGTGGCAAATCTTTGTCCGGCAAAAGACCATTGGAGACGATCGCGCGGATGCGGCATTTTCCAGCATTGCGGTGGGGTTCACGCAGGTGAAGAACGACCGGGAGCTGTTTGAAGCCAGCCGCAACGGATTGAAGACGCTTTTCGGCGGTTCCATTCCAGCGAATGCGCAACAGCGAATGCTGGATCTGTTGGCCGGCGCCGGAACGTCCGAAGACGTGGAAACGCGCGATGCGGTGGAGCAGGATTTCATTCGCATATTGGACGCGCAGCGCATGTTGCCGCTGGACACGTTGCTGCAGCTTGCCGGCCAATTGGAAAGCGGGAAGCCGGTGCCGGCGGCGACTAACAAGCTGGCCGCCCGCATCGCCGAAACTCCCATCCCGCGGCCGCAATTGACGTCCAACGAAAAGAACGCTCTCGGCTTCGGCTATTACACGGACCGGCACATTGAGGCCGAGCGCAAGTTAAATATTCGCGCGGCCATCGAACGCGCGGCGGGCGACGCGGCCAAACTGAAAGATCTGGTGGGCGACTTGGCCCCACTAATGCGCGACACGCTGGTGGCATTCAATTACGCCTATTACGCGCCGCCGGGCGCGCAGATTCTCTATACCAATCCGGTTTTTGTACGCAGCCACGATTTTGTGGGGGGCGAGGGCCAATCCCGCACCTGGCTGCCCACCGAAACCTACGGGTACCGGCTGGCCTTCCAACGGTGGCGGACGGCTGGTGGGGTCGCTTTCAGGACTGGCCTACACGCTGGCGGAAGCCGAGCAGAATTTCCTGATACCGGCGCAGACCCAGGCGCTGATCTGGGGCGATCTGGTTCCGCAGATGATTTTGAGCGCCAAGATTCCCCGCTGGTGGAATGCCACTCCGGCCCAGCTCCATTGGGTGGGTTTGCATCTGCGCTATGGGCGCGAGCTGCTGGCGGAATCCACCTTCGATCCAGGCGTAAAAACACAGGTCCTGGCGGCGCTATCCACCGTGGCATCGCCTGCGCGGACTGCTGCCGCGGGCCATTTGATCGAGCAGGGCGATATCAAAGAGGCGGCGGATGCCGTGACCCCCTCGGAACTGTTCTCCATAGCGCGCCAGGTAGGGCCTCAACGCGCGCCCGGCAGTTCCTGTATCCTGGCCGAAATGCGGCAGCTTGCGGAGGCGTCGCCGAAGGAAGTAAATTATGCCGTGATTTCGCGCGAATTCGGCACGCCCAAGCCGACCTTGGCCAATTCCTATCAGCCGGAGATGCTGAACCTTCGGACCTTCCCCACCTTGATGGGATACTCCAGTCGCATCATGGCGGAGAGCTGGGAATCGAACACGCTGTATTGGGCGTCCCTGGCCGATGAGATCAACCTGCGGCCCTCGCAGCTCAATACGCAGGTTCCGCAGTGGACGCAGAAACTGGTGGAGCGCATATTCGCGTCGCACCTGGAAGACTGGCCTGCGCTTTTAAAATCGCTGCGCCAGGTAGGCGACGATGTTCGCCAGACCGCGCGGGCGGCCGCGGCCGCCGAAACGAAAGCCGGAATGCAATAATACACGAGCGGTAAACAACGATGACAATATCGCGACGAGGATTCATCGGTATACAGCGGGCGGGGCTCTGCTTCGCGCTCAGGACCAGCACCCCATTTTCCGCGTGAAAGTGGACATGGTGGTGCTGAGCTTTCAGGTAACGGACAGCAAGAACCATTACATCAATGGTCTGAAGCCCACCGATTTCAAGATTTACGAGGACGGCATCCTGCAGCGGGTCTCCACCTTCGCGGAGGGCACGAATACGCCTCTCGCCGTGAGTCCCGACGGCACGACGCGGCCGCTGGTGGATGCGAAGAAGGAAGAGATGCCGGGCATCGAACGGCCGGACGCGATTAGTCGGCGCGAATGTGTTCGTGCTCTTCGACACGAGCAACTTCATGTACAAGGGTTTTGTCTATGCCGAGGATGCAATCGCCGATTTTGTGCGCGGCATGGACCGCGCCGATTCCGTCGCCGTCTACACGTTCAGCCGCAATCTTTCGCGCGCGGCGACTCTGACCCGCGATCATGGCACGGCCATTCAAGGGCTGCGCACATCGGTCGCGGGAGACGATACGGCTCTCTATAACGCGCTGCTGCTGACGCTGCGCGATGCCGCCAAAGTTCCGGGACGGAAAGTGGTAATCGTGTTTTCCAATGGCCCCGACAACGCCAGTATGGTGGCGCCGGACGATGTACGCGCGGTGGCCGAGGACGAAGGCATCCCGATTTATGTGATCTCCACCAATGAGGTCAACAAAGATCCTATCTCGAGCGCCGTATTCCGCCGCATCGCGCACGCGCACCGGCGGCAAAGCCTATTGGGCGCGCACATGGCAGAAGCAGGTGGAGGCGTTCGAGGATATCCGCGAGGATTTTAGTAACTCCTATACCATTACTTACTATCCCGGCGGCCAACCCGAACGACGGCTTCCGCAAGATTTCCGTGGAGATCACCAGCGACCCCGGCAAGAAGTATCGCGTTCGCGCGCGGCCCGGTTATCGTCCCACTAAGACATTTTGACGCTGGTTGGGGCTGCGGTCTGTCTCGCCTGGGCGTACTTGCTGCTGTTGCGCGGCCGCTTCTGGTTGATGCGCAATGCGGAGCCATGGCGGGATTGCGGCGCGTCG
This sequence comes from Bryobacterales bacterium, assembly GCA_963723015.1. Lineage (GTDB taxonomy): Bacteria > Acidobacteriota > Terriglobia > Bryobacterales > Bryobacteraceae > PALSA-243. The sequence continues at coordinate 100,687 of CAVRPF010000020.1, read as the reverse complement.
CGGCCGGTCACTGCCGTAATTCCGGCTCGAAATGAAGCCGCCACGGTAACGCAGTGCATCCAATCCTTGGCGGACCAACGCTACGCCGGCCCCTTTCACATCGTGCTGGTGGATGACGATAGCATCGACAGCACCGCGGAAATCGCGCGCAAAGCGGATACCTCCGGGCGGCTCACGGTAACGCGCGCCGCGCCCTTGCCGCGAGGATGGACGGGCAAGCTGTGGGCGCTATCGCAAGGGGTAGAATACGCCCGCGCCGGCGCGCCGGATTACGTGCTGCTTACCGACGCCGACATCGTCCATCCTCCGGACAACCTGACGCAACTGGTTGGCCGCGCGGAACATGGGTATGATCTGGTTTCTTATATGGCCAAGCTGAAGTGCGAGTCTTTGGCCGAGCGCGCGCTGATTCCGGCATTTGTATTCTTTTTCTTGTTGATCTATCCGCCAGCCTGGATTTGCGACGGGCGGCGCAAGACTGCGGGCGCAGCGGGTGGCTGCATCCTCATCCGCCGCGCCATGCTGGAACGGATTGGCGGCATCGCGGCGATTCGCGGCGAGCCGATCGACGATTGCGCGCTGGCGCGAGCGGTAAAAAACGCCGGAGGCAGCGTATGGCTCGGATTGAGCGGCGACACGCGAAGTATACGCGACTATGCGACCTTCGGCGAGGTTGGCCGCATGATTTCGCGCACCGCATTTACTCAACTGGGTTATTCGCCGCTGCTGCTGGCGGGGACCATCCTGGGGCTGGCATTCACTTTCCTGGCGCCGGTTCTATTGGCCATCGGGGGCCAACCGCTTGGCATATTGGCCTGGCTGCTATTGTCTCTTTGCTATTGGCCGGCGCTTCGATTCTACGGACGCAATCCACTCTGGGCGCCGCTGCTGCCATTGATCGCGGTTTTCTACATGGGCTGCACCATCAACTCGGCCATTCAATACTGGCGTGGAGCGGGCGGAAAGTGGAAGGGACGAGAGATAAGATTCGACGCGGAAACGCGGAGGCGCTGAGCCTCCGCGTCAAAAATACCGATCTCTACTCAATCCCTCCCAAGATGTTCTTCACATCGGAATCGCCCGGTGGAACGCCGAAGAAATGCCGCACGGTGGTCCATTGCGGGCCATGGGAACCGGCGGCGATGAGCACGCGCGGTTGATAGTTCTGATATTCGGGATTGGTCACCGCGAGGTCGATTACGCTGCCCGGCGGAACCGCTCCGAGAATTGCAAATGCACCGGGCGTGTGCAGAGATTCTACCTTCAACTGCGTGCGCCGAAGCTCGCCTCCCTCGCGGCGTACTAAACTCGCGGTGACCTTCGATTTTGCCGGCTCATGACATGCGGTGGCGGTCGCGACCAGAATTGCATGCATGCTCTTGGCCTCGGGATTCGACTCCGGGTTGCTTATATCGAGGAGCAACGCTCCCGCCCATGCGGCCACCGCCGGCACGATCGCGATGGCGATGGACCATTTCAAAATGCGTCTCATTATGCACTCCCTTTCGGAACTGTATCTTCCAAGTTCCGTTGGGAAGACGCCGGGCGACGGGATGTTCGCGCGATCCGCATCGGTTATCGAAATTTCGTAACCTTTTCCGCCGCGCGCAGTATAACCGTCGATGGCCGCATTCTTCCAAGATCTTCGCTACTCCACTGCGGACGCTTGCGCAAGGCGCCGCTCTTCACTGCCGTGGCCGTGCTCTCGCTGGCGCTGGGCATCGGCGCCAACTCCGCGATCTTCTCGCTGATCAACCAACTTCTGTTGCAGCGCCTGCCGGTGAAAAACCCCGAGCAACTGGTGATGCTGGCCGGCCGAGGCCGTCACTATGGCGGCAATAACGGCCGCGATAAACTCTCCTATCCCATGTATCAGGACATCCGCGACAAGAATCAGGTGTTCAGCGGTATGTTCTGTACGCATCGCGAGACCGTGAGCGCGACGTTTGGCGGGCCGCACCGAGTTGATCGGCGGTGAAATGGTCTCGGGAAATTTCTTTCCCGTGCTGGGCATCGGCGCGGCCATAGGCCGCGTCTTCAACGCCTCGGACGATCTGATGCAGGGCGCCCATCCGCTGGCCGTTCTCAGCTATGGCTATTGGAAAACGCGCTTCGGAGGCGACCGCAACATAGTGGGGCAAAAGATCGTGGTGAATGGGCAGCCATTGACCATCATCGGCGTCAGCCAGGCCGGTTTCGATGGCATCGAGCCCGGATTCGCGCCGCAGATCCGCATCCCGATCACCATGAAAGACGATCTGCCGCGCACCGATGTTCGGCCGCCTCAACGATCGCCGTTTCCGCTGGACCGAGGTCTTCGGCCGTCTCAAGCCGGGCGTGACCATCGAGAAGGCGCAGGCCGGCTTACAACCGCTGTTCCATCAGATTCTGAACCTGGAGGTGCAGCAGAAGGAATTCGCCAAAGCATCGCCGTTCGTCAAGCAGGAATTTCTCAAAATGTGGATGGAAGTGATGCCCGGGTCGAAGGGCCGCTCCGACCTGCGCCGCACTTATTCGACGCCGCTCTTAGCGCTGATGGCGATTGTCGGCCTGGTGCTGCTGATCGCCTGCTCCAACTTGGCGAATCTGCTGATCGCGCGCGCCTCGGCGCGGCAGAAGGAGATCGCGGTTCGCCTCGCGTTTGGCGCGGGGCGGGGCAGGCTGATCCGGCAATTGCTGGTGGAAAGCCTGATGCTCGCGGCAGCCGGCGGCGCGCTGGGCGTCGGTTTGGCGGTGCTGATCGACCGCGCGCTGATCGCGTTTCTGCCCTCCGGCCACACGCCGCTGTCGCTCTCCGCCTACGCCGGACTGGAACGTGCTCGGCTTCACGTTCGCGCATCTCGGTGTTCGCCGGTATTCTATTCGGCCTTGCGCCGGCATTGCAATCCACGCGCCCGCAACTCGCCAGCACATTGAAAGACGAAGCCGGCGCGGTGGTTCGGCGGCGGATCCGTGCGGCTGCGCAAAGGTTTGGTGGTGGCGCAGGTTTCGTTGTCGCTGTTGCTCTTGATCGGCCGCCGGTCTCTTTCTGCAAAGCCTGCGCAATCTGAAAGGGCATTAATCCCGGCTTCGAGATGAGGAACCTGATGGCGTTTTCCGTAGAGCCCACGTTGAGCCGCTACGATAAGCCCTGGACTCTTGATTACTATCGGCGCCTCAGCGAGCGTTTGCAAAATCTTCCCGGCGCGGAATCGCACGCATTCGCGGTCATTCCCGTAATGGCCGACAATGAATGGGACAACTGGGTGACCATTGAAGGCTACGCGCCTAAGCAGGGGGAAACGCCCGATCCTCACATGCAATATTGCACGCCCGACTTCTTCAAGACGCTCAAGATTCCGGTGTTGCTAGGCCGCGATTTCGCGGCCAAGGATGTGGAAGGCGCGCCAAAAGTGGGCATTGTGAATCAGAAGTTCGCGAAGCGCTATTTTGGCGGCGCGAGCCCTGTCGGACGGCATCTCGGCATGGGCATCGATCCGGGGACGAAGATGGATATCCAGATTATCGGCGTGGTCGGCGACACCAAATATGAGAGCATGCGCGAGGAGATTCCCTTTGAGTTATATATCCCCTATACACAGATTAGCTTTTGTCACCGGCATGACCGTCTATGTGCGCGCGCAAGGCGAACCAGCCGGACTTTTCAATATGCTGCGCCCGGCGGTCCGCGACGTGGATGCGAGCGTGCCGATGTACGACCTGCGCACGCTCGACGACCAGATCGAAATCTCGCTTCTCACCGAGCGCTTGCTGGCCACCTTATCGAGCGTCTTCGGTTGCCTGGCAACCTTGCTGGCGGCGTTGGGGCTCTATGGCGTGATGGCCTTTATGGTGGCGCGCCGCACGCGCGAGATTGGCATCCGCATGGCGCTGGGCGCCGATAGCGGCTCGGTGGTGTGGATGGTGATGAGCGAAGTGTTGGCGCTGGCGGCTATTGGCGTCGCCATCGGATTTGGCGCGGCGTGGGCGGCAACGCGATTGATCGAAACGCAATTGTTCGGCGTCCAACCGACCGATTTGCTCACCATGGCGCTGGCGGCGCTGGGCATCGCGCTGTGGCGGCTCTGGCCGGATATGTGCCCGCGCGGCGCGCTACCGGCATCGACCCGATGCGGGCGCTGCGCTGGGAGTAAGACAGGACGCCGAACGGCTTAACCTCCGGATGCCCTGATATGGTAAGGAACAGCCTTATTAATCGAGAAGCCGCAAGGCCTCCGTGTTGACCCAACCTGTTTCGGGAAATCCGCGGCCCCACTCGGCGGCGGTCACATCGCGAGCTTCATACCAATGCGGATTCGCAATCCAGTCGAGGAATTTTCGTAAACTCGCCCGGGCATCTCTCCTCGCGCCGCGCTCCAACAGCGTGCCGGTCATCCCCGTATCGGGCCATGGGCCACAAACGATCGCATTGAACAGCGGCGTGTGTCCGCCGAAGCCGTCGCCATCGATTGCGGCACGCGCATTGGGATCCGCGCCGCGCGCCAGTAGCCAATCGAAGATCTCGCGCTCCCGGAAATCGAGCGCGAGGTGCAGTAGTGTGGACCCGTCAATCGGGGTCCAGTGCATGCCGGACCGGCCATTGTTCGCGCATCCGCACTCCGATGGATAAACCTCGCCCAGCGTAAACCTTTGCTCGAGCAACTTCGGGTCGCGCCGAAGGTGTTTCTCCAATTGCGAAACGTCTCCGCGATGAAACGCCATCATCGGTGTGTCTGGCAGGTCATAGCCGCATTGCGCGAAGAGTTCGAGAATCTCGTGCTTCCCCCGGGGATTCCTGCCGTAGGTTTCCAGCACCAGCGTCAGTGGAGCGAGACGATCGCCGCGCCCATCCGTAAGCGGCGCATTCAACTCGACCAGAAGACGGACGCCGGCGGGATTCAGCGTTTCGCATGCTCCCATGATTAGACCCGGCGCCACTCGAGCGCCATGTCCATGCAGCCAGCGCGCGCACTCGATCCGCCCCTGAAGCAAGGCGCGGTCGAAGGCGTGCTGGAAATCTCGCGCGCCCAGCGCCGCCATGGCCTGGACGATTTCCAACCGGCCGAGGTTGGCCGCGTGGCTCATCGGCGGTCCCCAGTCTCCGCTGATGACGGGGAGATGTAGCAGTTCGGGGCGCATTTGAATCAACTGTACAGCGGCGTCCCGATCATTCGCGCGAATTGCCGTTTCCAACGCCTTCGCCAATGAGTTGGCGGCGATCCGCTGCTTCAGTTCGGCCCAGTGGGCGAAACCATACTCGCGCGCGATGACCAGTTGAGCGTCGCTGAGACGAAAGGGACCCGCAGCTAGGACTGAGTCGTCGCCCTTCGCGAATCTTGGATGCCGGCGGCGTATTCGTTCAAACGCTTTCCGTTCCCCATTTCGCCACTGGTTGAGAAGTTCGCGCGCCTCGCGCTTCGGGACATCGATATGAGGTCGCTCAGGCAACCTCCGAGATACTGTAGCCATAACCTTACCTCCTGTAATGTGCCCGTTGTCCGCATCGTGTCGGGCAGGAAGTGAGGTTGAATCGTTGAGGAAAGAGATGGCCGGTGGGCTGAGCCCATTTCCGCGGACGGGATGCCTCCGGTAAGCATAAGGATATTGTGAACTAAGCGCGGCGTTCAAATCAATACCGAACCCCAACCGCGTGGAACAGGCAATTGTATCCAGTTGCCGGCAAGCCGGAAGCAATCCACACGAGCGAGAAGTCGCGATCCCGTTGATTGGCCCGAAGGCGCGCCAGTCTTAGCTGAACAATACTGCACGTAATTTTAGAGCGCCTCATGAAAGCGGCGTGGGAGTGAGGCGGCTTCACGCAGCCGTGGTGATCTTTGGCTTCACCGCCGCCTGCGCGTACACCTCCTGCGCCGCCGCCACGCCCGTTCCATACTTCACCGGAAATCCATTCGCGTTGAGAATGATTTCGAGGCACGCCATCATGGCAAATAGGTCCGGAAAATCGAAGTAGCCGATGTGCGCGATGCGGAATAGGTTGCCTTTCATGGAGCCTTGCCCGTTAGCGATCACGGCGCCGAAGCGGTTGCGGAACTCCTTCACGATCACGCCGGAATCCATGCCCGCGGGCGGCTTACGGAGGTTACGGCGGCGCCGGGTGAAGATGGCGCGAACAGCTCCAGGCCCATTGCCTGCACAGCCGCACGCGTGGCCTTCGCCAGCATTTGCGCGTTCTCCACCAAGTTGGCCATGCCGATCTGCTTGACGTACTTCAACGCTTCGCCAAGCGCGAGAATCAACGAAATGGAGGCGGTCCAGCTCGATTCGCCGCCGTCGCCGCTCTTCTTTTCTTTCTTCAAATTGAAGTAGTAGTGCGGCAGCGTGGCGCTATCGGCGAACTTCCACGCTTTCGGACTGACGGACATGAACGCCAGTCCGGGCGGAATCATAAATGCCTTTTGCGAGCCGCTGACCAGCACGTCGATTCCCCATCCGTCGATATCGAGGGGCATCGTGCCGAGACCGGTGATCGCATCCACCACCAAGATCGCGCCGGTCTTCGCGACGGCCTGTCCCATCGCGCGGATATCGTGCGCCGCGCCGGTGGAACTTTCCGATGCCTGCACGAAGACCCCCTTGATAGCAGGTTCCTTCGCGAGCGCTTCCTCCACTTGCCGCGGAGTGACTACCTGCCCATATGGGACCGTGATCACGTTCGCATCAAGTCCATATGCTTTCGCAATTTCCGCCCAACGCTCGCCGAATTTGCCGGCCACGCATACGATTGCCTTGTCGCCCTTGGAGAAGAGATTGGAAACGGAAGCGTCCATCGCGCCTGTGCCGGAGGCGGAGAAGATCAAACGTCGTTAGTCGTGCCCATCACTTCCTTCATACCGGCCAGACAGGCCGAGTACACTTTGCGGAAATCCTCGGTGCGATGGTGGATGTCCGACGCCATCATCGCGTGCAGCGCGGGAGGATAGAGCGGAGTGGGACCGGGAGTCAACAGACGTTGTTTTTTGATGTGCATAGGAGGGACTCGTCCATAGAATATCAGACAGCATATACGGCTCATTCCGCTACACCGTGCCACCTGATCCGCCAAATGGCTGTCGCCGAGCCCCGAATTTCAGCGCCGTATAATAGCAGACATCATGCCCCTGATCGATCAGGTACAGAAGGACATGGTTGCGGCCATGAAAAACCGCGAAGAGGCGCGTTTGAGCGCGATCCGGATGATTAAAGCGGCGCTCATGAAGGCGAAAGTGGATTCGCCAAAACCGCTCGACGAAGCCGCGGAAATGGCGTTGCTGAAACAACTCATCAAGCAGCGCATCGACGCCGCCGAAATGTACCGCAAAGCCGGCCGCGCCGAGCAGGCGGAAAAAGAAGAGGCCGAGCGCGCGCTGATCGAAGCATACCTGCCGGCGGCCGCCACCGAAGCGGAGATGGACGCGGCCATCGAAGCGGCTTTCGCCGAGACCGGCGCGACCTCCATCAAGCAGATGGGCGTGGTGATGAAAGCCGCGCAAGCCAAACTAGCCGGCAAGACGCGTGGACGGCAAGGCGATCAGCGATAAGGTCAGGGCGCAGCTACAATGACGCCCGCCAAGCACCAGCCCGTTCGTTCCGGACAACGTCCAGATGAAGGAGTTCACCTGGCGGGCGGTGCTGCTGGGCCTGGCGATGACGGTGATTCTCGGCTCGGCGAACGCTTACCTGGGGCTGCGCGCCGGGCAGACTATCGCGGCCACGTATCCGGCGGCGGTGATCGGCATGGCCGTGCTGCGGCTGGGGCGCGGAACTATTCTCGAAGAGAACATCGCGCGGACCTCCGGCTCGATTGGCGAAGGCGTGGCCGCCGGCGCGGTGTTCACGCTTCCGGCCTTTGTAATGGCCAAGGCGTGGCCGTCGTTTGGCTTTGCGGACGCATACTGGAAATCGACGGCGCTGATTTTGGTTGGGTCGGTGCTGGGCGTTCTGTTCGTTTCGCTGGTGCGGCGAGTCCTGGTGGAAGATCCCGAACTGCCCTTCCCGGAATCGCTGGCGGCCTCGCAGATTCACAAGGCCGGGCAGGTGGGCGCGCAGGCCGCCAAATACCTGTTCTACAACATGGGATTCGGGGCGCTCACCTTTCTGTTGGGCGCATTCAACGTGTTCGCGCCGGATAAGGATTTCTTTTTCCCGTGGGCACGGCTGGGCGCGAGCACGCTGAAGTTGGGCGGCAGCGGACACCAACCAAGTGCTCGGCGCGGGAGGTATCGCCACCTGTTCGGCGCCCACGGTCAGCCCCGCGTTTCTGGGCGTCGGGTACGTGATCGGGCCGGAGTTGGCGGCGCTCAATTTTTCCGGCAGCGTGATCGCCTGGGGATTGTTGATTCCGCTGCTGATTTTCTTCCTGGGACCGCAATTGCAGAATTATCTGCCGGCCGGCGCCAGGCGCGATGCGGGCTGGCTCGATGAAGCCACCGCCGTGTGGCTGCTACATCGTGCGGCCGATTGCGGTGGGCGGAATGATGGTGGGAACGGCGTACACGCTGTTCCGCATGCGCAAGAATCTGTTCTCCGGGCTGGCCAAAGCGTTTTCGGAATTGCGCAGCGGCGGCGCCGGATCTGGAATCGATGAACCGCACCGAGCGGTACATGAGCTCGAAGACGCGTTCTCGGTCTGCTGGCGGTGACTTTCGTTGCCATGACGGTGCTATACATTTACCTTTCGAAGCTGGTGGCCGGCGGCATCGCGGCGGCCATCGTGATGCTGATCGTGGGCTTCTTCTTCGCCACCGTATCCGGCTATCTGGTGGGGGTGATCGGGTCTTCCAACAATCCGGTTTCAGGTCTGACGCTTTGCACGCTGGTGATCGCCGCGCTGCTGATGGTGGTGATGGGCGCGACCGGAATGCCGGGCGTGGTCGCGGTACTGGGGGTAGCGGCGGTGGTTTGCGTTTCCTCCTCGGTAGCCGGCGAGCTGCTGCAGGATTTCAAAGTGGGCTACATTCTGGGCGGCACGCCGCGATATATCCAGATCGCGGAGCTGATCGCAGTGGTGGTCGCCAGCCTCGTGATGTATTTTCCGCTCATGGTGCTGCAACAGGGCAACATCAATACCGGCGGTATCGGTCTTCGGCGACCGCGCACTCTCGGCGCCGCAGGCCGGGTTGATGGCGTCGCTGGCGCAGGGCATTGTGGGCGGCGACATGGCGTGGCCGCTGGTGGTGGCGGGCATCATGATGGGATTCGCGCTGATCATGATTAAGGTGAAAAGCCCGATGCTGGTGGCGATTGGCATGTATCTGCCGATCTCCATCACGTCCGCGATTTTTGTGGGCGGATTGATTCGCTGGGCAAGCGATTCGCTGGCGCGGCGCGCGGGCCTGAACGAAGCGCAGAAGGCCCGCGTGGAAAATGTGGGCGTTCTGGCTGCCTCGGGAATGATCGCGGGCGAAGCGCTGGCGGGGATTGTGACGGCGACCTTCAAATTTGAGCGTTGGCCGATTCCGGAGATTTTTCACGATCCGTCCTATTTGCTGGGCGTGGCGTTCATGGGGCTGATCGCGATATGTGCTGATCAAGGTCCCGTTGGCGAATGCGGGAGATCCTAAGGAACCCGCGCCGCCGCCCGCTATGATGTAGGTATGCGGATCGCGGATACCTCGCCGGAAGCCTTGAAATTTCAGATGAAAATTGTGCGGGATATGCCGCCGTCCGAAAGACTGCAGCGCTCGCTCGAGCTATCCGAAATTGTCCGGCGATTCGCCGAGGCGGGCATTCGGCGAAATGCATCCGGAAGCGAGCGAGCGTGAGGTTTTCTTGCGCATGGCCGAGCAGTCATTGGGACAGGATCTCTATCGACGAGTTTACGGCGAGTCCACCAGGTGATCGATCTGGCTGGGGCGCTCGGAGTTTTAACCGCCGCTCTAGACCGTTTGAACGTCCCTTGCGCGATCGGTCGATCGCTAGCCTCATCGTCGCGCGGCGTGTGGCGCGCTACAAACGACGTTGACATTGTTGCGCGCGTACCGGAGTCTCTGGCACGCCAATTGAGCGCCGCGCTGGGGTCCGACTGGTATGCCGAAGGCGATGCGATACGCGATGCGATTCGCGCCGGCCGCCCCTTTAATCTGATTCACATTCCAACCAGCTATAAGTTCGACCTTTTCCCCGCGCAAGAGCGATTTCCATGCGGCTCAATTGCAGCGCGCCAGCAAAATCGCACTCAGGCTACCCGGCGGGATTGTCGACTGCCCGGTAACCACTGCCGAAGATATTCTGTTGGCGAAGTTTCGATGGTACGCCGATGGGGGCGAAGTTTCCGAGCGGCAGTGGCGGGACATCTTGGGGATTCTCGCTGTCAATCGCGAATTGGATTTTGAATACATTCATCTGTGGGCAGGTCGCCTGAAGGTTTCGCAATTACTGGCCAGAGCCCTCTCCGAACGCGACCTCGATTAGCAATTCGCCCGGACTATCTCAGGCCTGTTTTCCGAGCTTCGATTTCAGTCAGAAAGCTTATTCAAGACTCGTCAGAAGAAATCGTGGGTTGATTCCGGCTCGGGCAGCTTGCCAAGCGAGTGATAGAGGGCCAGTTCGAGCACCCGGTAGGTGCGAAAGCCGTAGGATTTTCTCATGGTGACTTTGGCCTGGTTGTTCAGGCTCTCCACGACCCCACTGGGAATCAGCTTTTGAGCCCGGAAATAGTTGAGAATGAGTTCCCGGTGCTGGCGCAGGCAGCGTGCCCTCTCGCAAGAAGGGTATACTCCGATTGATGAACGGCCAGACGCGTCGACGTGCAGCTGCCCTACTTGAAGTGTTGGGAGTGAGCCTCGCCGGTCCGCTCGTGATGTGGGGGCTGCGTCGGCTGATCGGCATATCCGTCACGAATCCTCTTAACAGCTTGAGTGTCCACACTACCAATGCCGATTTGATTACCGCATCGCGCCAAATGTTTGTGTTGCTGATGTTCCAATACGCCGGCTATTTCCTGCTCGTTTTCCCGATCAACTGGTGGTATCGCCGGCGAGGTCCGGCGTCCTATGGCGTTACTAGGGCAGGTCGCTCCTGGGTGGCTTTGCTTCTCGCCGGGCTCGGAACTGTCGCCTTGTCGGCATGGCTTGTCGTGACCATCGCACTGATTAACGCCATTCGCCCGCTCGGCGAGACGGCGCCGTGGCGGCAGGCGCTTTTTGATATGTCTTGGCTACGTTGGGAGTTTTGGCTGTTCTCGGCGGTTTTCAGCTGGGCGCTTATTCCCGTTGTCGAGGAACTCTTCTTTCGTGGATACTGTCAGCGGCGGCTGGCGGAGGATTGGGGAGATGGTCCGGCGATCATTGGAACCGCTTGTCTTTTTACCTTCGCGCACACTCAGTATCAAATACCCAACGCGTACAGCGTCGGTATGATCGTGAGCCTCCTCATGCTCGCGATCGGGCTCGGAGTGGTGTTCGCGTGGACGCGGTCGCTGATTCCGTCGATCACTGCCCACGCCATTATCAACGTTCCGATGACGACCACTTGGCAGGGCGTGCTTCTGGCGGCGTTGGTGATCGGTGCGTTGGTCGCCTGGCGTCGAGGGGCGGCCGCTCTTAAGCAAGTCTTTTCGACCTCGAGTATAGCCGCGTGTGTGGTACTCGCAGTCATGGGAACGGTTTATGCAATAGTGGGGGCGCGGTTCGATAGCGTGATGTACCTGGCCGTCGCGATGGTCGTTTTGGCCGTCTGCCTCGAAGCCATGGAACGCAAGCGGAACCGGATCGTCAGGGAGGTTTCGACATCGGCTTGATCTATCGGCCGACAAGCGCGTAAGTCGCCGAACTCCGATCGCTCGTCGCGACCGGTTTCGCCGATAACTTCCCATGCTTGGCAGGCGAAAGCGCCTGCCCACAATGTCCGCTACTGGCTTAGCATTTCGGTAAGCACGCGCCCCACCGAGCCACTGGGCGTTTCCACATCGAGCATGGTAGCCAGCGTCGGCGCGACATCGTTTACGGCGATGTCGTTGTTGTATCGGCCGGCGCGGATTCCCGGACCCATGAAGATCACCGGGACGTGTGCGTCATAGCCGAATGGCGCGCCGTGCGTCGCGCCGCTTTGGCTGAAGATCCAGTAGGGCTCCAGCACTACCTCCACGTCGGCGCCACGGCGCGCGTTGTAGCCATTCGATACGCGGCGCGACACTTCGTCCGCCAGCACGGCGCCGTGAGTGAGTTGCTCGCGGGTGTAAACGCGGAACACGTGCGGGATAGTCATGGCCGCATCGGCCGCGGCGCGATCCACATCCGTGGCGGCCAGATTCTTCTGCGCCATCAAGTCCAGATTTAGATAGAGGGAGTACTCGGCGCTGTTCACGATCCAATTGCCGTCGCCAAATTTTTTAACCAGCGCGGCCTGCACCGTCCTGGCAACGATTCCTGGAGGTAAGCGGCCGCCCGGCATTTTTCGCTGGGCGCTGACTTCGGGCAACGGCGCTACCCCGTGATCGCCAGTCAGTACCACAATCACGTTGTCCAAGCCGAGACTGCGATTCACCGCCTGGAAGAGTTTTTCCAGCACCTTGTCGGTTTGGATGCCCATATCGTGAACTTCCGGCGAATCCGGTCCTAACGCGTGGCCCACATAATCGTTCGCGGAAAAACTGACGGCGAGAATGTCGGTGACGTCGCGCTGCCCGAGTTGCTCGGCTTGCATCGCCGTCTCAGCCATGCGCTCAATCATGTCATTGGCAAAGGGACTGGCGTCAATCGCGGAGTAGAGGGCCGCTCCGCCCGCCGGCATGACTTTCGACATCCACGTGGCGCCGCGATATTGGTCGGCTGGACGAGCGCTGTTGAAGTCTTTGACCCAACCCGGCAAATCGGCGAAATAATAGGTGCTGCTGACGAAATTGCCGCTGCTCGAATCGAACCAGTAGGCCGCATTGGCCATATGGCCCGCGGGCAGGATGGCGGCGCGATCCTTCAGCGAGATGCCGATCACTTTGGATTTACCTTCGTCGGACATCTTCAACTCGTCGCCCACCGTATCCACCAGCAGGCGATGCGGCGAAGCGCCCGCGCCGCCGCTCTCCCGGCCCAACAGCTTAGTGGCGGAATCGGAAACGCTGGTGACGCTTTTGCCTTCCTCGCGATCGTACCAATCGTTGCCGATGATGCCGCTGAGAGCGGGGGTCGCGCCCGATAAAAACGTGCTGTGGCCCACCGCGGTTACGGTGGGAAAGTGTTCGTAGCGCGCATTGGTGAAGACCGCGCCTTGCGTTAACAGCCGGTCGAATCCGGCGTGGTATTCGCCCCGGAAACGCATGAGATAGTCGTATCGAAACTGATCGATGACAATCGCTAAAACCAGTTTTGGTTTTTTGGGCGCAGCCGCCAGAAAGCTTGCCGCAACCAACACACATGCCAGAATGCGCTTCATACGGTTGATTCAGGGTATCACGCCGGTTTGAAATGGCGTCCGTTTTGCAATCTGGTTTACATCGAAGTCTGTACACAATCTGGACAAGCCAAGAGGAAAATCTTGCTAAGCAATTGATGCGCGTTGATGCGACTGGGTGGCTATGGGAGTGCCTTATTCCCACCGGCCATACCTTCAGTGAGGTAGCAAATGAAGCCGAGCAAAAGAATAGAGCGCCGCACCAAAATACGGTTTGCCGCCCAACGCGAATTACGCTACAAGCTGCTCGATGGCGACAAAATCGTCGTCACCGGTCAAGGTGAAACCATCGACATGAGCAGCGGCGGCATCGCCTTCCGCAGCGATTCTGGGATGCCCAACCGCGGCAATTACCTGGAGCTTTCGATTAGTTGGCCCGCGCTCCTCGACGATAGCTGTCCCATGCGATTGATCGTGTATGGAAGGATGGCACGGCGTTCCGGCGCTACAGCGGCATGCATTGTAGAAAAATGGGAGTTCCGGACCGGCTCGCGCCAAATGAAACAGCCAGGTCCAACGCGCATCGATTCGCGCCTGTCGCGGTGGATGGAGTGCCGCAGGGAAATGGCGATGAAACCGATCTTAGTCTCGGCGGCCGGTTGATGCGTTTGCGGGTAAGCCTCGAGTTCGGAATGAATGATACGGTTTCGACGCGGATATGCGCTAAGACGTTAAGCGGAGAACGGCAATTGCGCCGCTCGCGTGCTATCAAGGAAAAGAGATTCGCGCATGGAACAAGCGCCTCTTTCGCCGGACGAGCTGCGTAAAATCGATGCCTACTGGCGTGCCGCGAATTATCTTTCCGTCGGACAGATCTATCTCTACGACAATCCGCTGCTCACCGAGCCGCTGAAGCTCGAGCACATCAAGCCGCGCCTGCTGGGACACTGGGGCACCACGCCCGGCCTGAACTTTATCTATGCCCACTGCAACCGCGTCATCAAGAAGTACGATCTCGACATGATTTACATTTGCGGCCCGGGCCACGGCGGTCCGGGGATGGTGGCGAACACGTACCTGGAAGGCACGTACAGCGAGATCTACCCCAATATCACGCAGGACGCGGAAGGCATGAAGCGCCTGTTCAAGCAGTTCTCGTTTCCCGGCGGCATTCCCAGCCACGCCGCGCCGGAAACGCCCGGCTCCATCAATGAAGGCGGCGAACTCGGCTACTCGCTGCTGCATGCCTATGGCGCGGTGTTCGACAATCCGGATCTGATCGTCTGCTGCGTGATCGGCGATGGCGAGGCGGAAACCGGGGCGCTGGCCACAGTCTGGCATTCCAACAAGTTTCTCAATCCGGCGCGCGATGGCGCGGTGATTCCGATTCTGCATCTGAATGGATACAAGATCGCCAATCCCACCGTGCTGGCGCGCATCCCGCAACGGAGCTGACGCGATCTGCTGCATCGGCTACGGCTACAAGCCTTACTATGTCGAAGGCCACGAGCCCGAGCCGATGCACCAGAAGATGGCGGCCACGCTCGATACGATCGTCGTCGAGATCCGCGCCATTCAGAAGCGTGCGCGCGCAGAGGAGATCCCGCTCGCGCCCGCAATGGCCGATGATCGTGCTGCGCAGCCCCAAAGGCTGGACCGGGCCCAAGATGGTGGATGGCAAACAGATTGAAGGAACCTTCCGCGCGCACCAGGTGCCGGTCGCGGATTTCAAGTCTCATCCCGGAGCACCTGCAGATTCTCGAAGATTGGATGCGCAGCTATCGCGCCGGAAGAATTGTTCGACGACACCGGCAAACTGATCCCGGAGCTTGCCGCGCTGGCGCCGCACGGCACATCGGCGCATGGGCGCGAATCCGCATGCCAATGGCGGCCTGCTGCTTCAGGATCTGGCGTTGCCCGTTTTCCGCCGACTACGCCGTGGACGTCCCCAAACCGGGCGCGGTAACGGCCGAAGCCACGCGCGTCTGGGCAGGGTTGCTGCGCGACGTGATGAAGCTGAATGAAAGCGCGCGCAACTTCCGCGTGATGGGCCCGGACGAAACCGCCTCGAACCGTCTGGACGCGCTATTTGAGGTCGACGGATCGCGAATGGATGGCCGCGACCCGTCCTATTGACGAGCACGAATCGCCCGAGCGGCCGCGTCATGGAGGTCCTCAGCGAGCACATGTGCCAGGGATGGCTCGAAGGGTACCTGCTCACCGGACGGCACGGCTTCTTCTCGTGCTACGAAGGCTTCATCCACATTGTCGATTCGATGTTCAACCAGCACGCCAAATGGCTGAAAGTAACGCGCCATCTGCCCTGGCGGCGTCCGATCGCATCGCTCAATTATCTGCTGACTTCGCACGTTTGGCGGCAGGACCACAATGGCTTCAGTCATCAGGACCCCGGCTTCATCGATCATGTGGTCAATAAGAAGGCCGACATCGTGCGCGTCTATCTTCCGCCGGACGCCAACTGCCTGCTTTCCGTGGCCGATCATTGCCTGCGCAGCCGGCATTACGTGAACGTGATCGTGGCGGGTAAGCAGCCCGCGCCGCAGTGGCTCGATATGGATGCCGCTGTCCGCCATTGCGCCGCCGGCATCGGCGTGTGGGACTGGGCCGGCAATGCTCAAGGCGAAGAGCCCGACGTGGTGATGGCATGTTGCGGCGATGTACCTACGCTGGAGACGCTGGCGGCCGTGGATTACTTGCGCGGCGCATTTCCGGAGCTGAAAATTCGCGTGGTGAACGTGGTCGACCTGATGACGCTGCAGCCTTCGAGCGAGCATCCACACGGCCTCGGCGACAATGCGTTCGACGCCCTTTTTACCAGAGATAAGCCGATCGTGTTTGCGTTCCATGGATATCCGTGGTTGATCCATCGCCTCACCTACCGCCGCCATAATCATGACAATCTGCACGTCCGCGGCTACAAGGAAGAGGGAACCACCACCACTCCCTTCGATATGACCGTGCTGAACGAAATCGATCGTCTGCACCTGGCACTGGATGTGATCCACCGCGTGCCCCAATTGCGGCAAGCCGCGGCCCATCAGGAGCAGTTTCTGCATAATCGGCTCATCGAGCACAAGCTCTACGTGGACGAGCACGGCGACGATATGCCGGAGATTCGCGATTGGAAATGGCCGGGTTAGCGAGGGCACACCTGGACTCGCCTGGTGAAGCTACAGACTGATGCGCCGCAGCGACCAGCCGTTCGCCTGAATCAACCGGCACATCTCCGGACCGGGGATCGATTTCAGACCGCCACGTCCAGGATCTGAATACTCAATTCCGGTTCGCGCCCCTGTTCCTTCAGCAGGTCGAGTACGCCGGCGATATCTTCCCGAACGTTCTGCGTCAGTTCCTCCACTGTTTCGCCCTGGGAATAGCATCAGCGCTAAACCAAACGTCACAACTCTGCCGGGGTGTCCGTTTACCATCGCACCGCCAATCGTTGTTGGCCCCTACGCGCTGCCCGTGCTGCGAATACGTCACACCCGTTACCTGCCGCCTCTATCTCCTCCGACGGTTGTTACACTGGCAGAGAATGGCGGCCAATGGCGCGGCGGGTGAACATCTGGGGCAATTGACCGAGCTTGCCGCCGTCAAAGAGCGGCTGCAATGGTTCACGCGCGAAAGGCAGTGGATCAATGAGACCCATCTCGAGCTTTGCCGTGTGCCCGCGCCCACGTTTCTGGAGCATGATCGCGCGTTATGGCTTTTGAACCAGCTTCGCGAGGCGGGTTGGAATGCGGCCATCGATCGCGCGGGCAACGTGATCGCAACCTCGGGCGCGGCGCCCTACGTCGCGCTTACTGCCCACATGGATACCGTGCTCGCTCCCAAGAGCCGCGATGAAATTCTGGTGGATGCCGATGGCGCCTTTCGTGGCCCAGGCATCGCCGACAACGGCGCCGGACTTGCCGCCCTGCTGGCGGTAGCTCGCGCCTGGAAGTTTGGCCGGACGCTGCCGGAATTCCCGCGTGGATTGCTGCTGGCCGCCAATGTGGGCGAGGAGGGCGAAGGCAATCTGTTGGGCATGCGCCATCTTTGCAAACAGTCCGCCGTCGGCAAAAAGATCGAAGCCGTCATAGTCGTGGATGGCGCCGACACAAGCCACATAACCACGCGCGCGCTTGGCAGCCGCCGGTTTGAGGTATCATTCACCGGGCCGGGAGGCCATAGCTGGAGCGATTACGGCGTTGGCAATCCGCTGCATGCCCTGTGCCGCGCCGTGAGCCTGTTCACCGAAGCCCGTATCGACGGGGGCCCGAAGTCGGCGGTGAATGTCGGACTGATTGAAGGCGGATCGGGCGTCAATGCCATTGCGCAGTCGGCCCGCGCTAAGGTCGATATCCGTTCGGAGAGCGACCGAAAACTAGATGAGTTGGTGGAATCCCTGCAGCGCGCCGTGGAACGCGCCCGCGATATCGAGAACCAGCGTGCGACCGCCGGGAAAGTGGCCGCGCGTATCAAGGAAATTGGCTCGCGCCCAGCTGCCGAACTGCCGGAAGCGGCCGCGATTCTGCGATATCTTCGCGCGGTGGACGCTCACCTGGGGATCCGCTCGCACTCGGACACATCTTCCACCGACGCCAATATTCCCTTATCCCTCGGCATTTCCGCGGTAGCCATTGGGGGAGGCGGCGCGGCGGGCGGCGCGCACACCACCCAGGAGTGGTACCGGCCGGAGGGCCGCGACCTCGGGCTGAAGCGCATCTTCCTTACCTTGCTGCTCCTGCTGGCACATCGGAGCCATGACGTGTCACTCGACCGTGAGGGAGTGGTCTCCAGGTCCGCTACATGACGCAGCGCGCCGCGGCGGAACTGGCTTTAGTTTTCAATACTTTGGTCTGGGGCGCCACCTTCATATTGGTGAAATCCGCCCTGGCCGATATTTCCCCGCTGCTATTTCTGGCGCTGCGGTTTTCGCTGGCCACCGCGGCTTTGGCTTTGTTTTTTCGCGGTTCGCTGACCTTCCCGGGAGCGTGGAAAGCCGTAGGCCCTGGCATCCTGGTAGGAAGTTCCCTCTTTCTCGGGTATATGTTTCAAACCATGGGGCTGCGCTTCACCTCGGCCCCCAAGTCGGCATTCATTACCGGGCTTACGTCCGTGATGGCGCCTTTATTGGGTTCGTTCGTCTATCGCAATAAGCCGCGAATTATCGAGTGGTGCGGAATCTTAACCGCCACTGCCGGCCTTGGGCTGATGACCCTCCCGGAGGCATCGCTTTCGGGCGGATTCAGCGCGGTCAATCGCGGCGACATATTAACATTTTTCTGTGCCATCGCCTTCGCCGCGCATATTGTGGCGCTGGGGTATTTTACGCGACGTATGCCTTTCGAGTTGTTATCCGTGGCACAAGTTGCGACCGCGGCGGCGCTCTCTCTGGCGCTCTGTTGGCCGGAAACGCCCCGTGTGGAGTGGCATCCGGTGGTTCTATTGGCGATACTGGTAACAGGGTTGCTTGCCACAGCAGTGGCATTCACGGTTCAGGCTTGGGCACAGAAGTTTACGAGCCATACCAGAACCGCTTTGATCTACATGTTAGAGCCCGTGGTAGCTTGGGCGACATCGTATTTGTTGGCGGGTGAGGGGCTTTCACGCGGGGCAACCGCTGGCGCGGCCCTCATCCTAGGCGGAGTTTTGATGGTGGAATTGAAACCGCTGCATCAGCGGCAACATCCATCGAGATAGCAGATACAGCGGGAATACGGTTCCGGCTGCAATTCGCAGAGGAGTGAAACAAAGGTCCCATGAGTCTCTTCAATAAATTACGCGCGCAGAAACTTCTTTCGTTCACCATGGTTCTGTTCACGCTGTCGCTCGGTATCGTGATCGGCACCATGGTCAGCTCCGGCGTGAAAGCGGCGAGAAGCGATGCTGCGGCCGCGGATGCAACACCGCTTGTAATTCCGAGCCCGGTTCAACTTTCGACTACTTTTACACAGATCGCCAAAATGGCCGGCCCGTCGGTAGTGAATATTTCTACCGATTATCTGCCGCAGAATACCCAGGCGCGGAAAGAGATTCCCGCCGCCGGCAGCAACAGGCGGAGCCTCCCGACGAAGATCAGGGCGGCAATGGCGGCATGGACGATATGCTGCGGCGCTTCTTCGGCGGCGGCGGTAATCCTTTCGGCATGCCCCAGGAATCGCAGCGCGGCGAAGCGCCGGGCTCGGGCGTAATCGTGGATCGCGCAGGATACGTCCTCACCAACAATCACGTGGTGGATAAGGCCAGCCGTATCCGCGTGAAGTTTCTGAACGATCCGGCGGAGTATGCCGCCAAATTGGTGGGCGCCGACAAACAGACCGATCTCGCCGTGATTAAAGTAGAGGGGAAACAGGATTTCACGCCTCTCAAGATCGGTAATTCGCAAGGCGTCCAGGTGGGCGATTGGGTACTCGCCATCGGTCAGCCCTTCCGATTTGAGGCTACGGTGACCGCCGGCATCATTAGCGCCAAGGAGCGCAATATTCCTGGCGACACCACGCAGTTCCAGCACTTCCTGCAGACCGACGCGGCGATTAACCCTGGAAACAGCGGTGGACCGCTGCTCGATATGCGCGGCGAAGTGATTGGCATCAACACCGCCATCGCATCGAGCTCCGGCGGGTATCAGGGTATCGGTTTTGCCATGCCCATCAACACCGCCGCTAATGTCTATAACCAGATCATCAAGACAGGGAAGGTGATCCGCGGATCGATCGGCATTCAATTTACGCCATCTGACACTGAACAAGCGCGCACTTTGCTCAAAGCCAACGGCGCTACTCATGGCGTGTTTGTACAGACCGTCGTACCTGGCGGTCCGGCGGACAAAGCGGGTATGAAGGCTGGCGATATTATTCTTTCGATTAACGGTAAGCCTTTGAACGAAGGCGACGACCTGATCGACACCGTCACTTCGACCCCCATCGGCGGAACCGTCAGCCTGACGGTGCTGCGCGAGGGAAAGCAGGAAAATATGCGCGTGGTTGTCGGCGATCTTACTCAACTCTTCCCCAAGGAGTTCGGGAACGGAAACGAGCCCCAGGCGACTAATACCTCGGGTACGGCGGTCGATTTCGGCATGACCATCAAACCTTTGACGGCAGCCATGCGCGATTCCATGGGCCTTAAGGAAACCGGCGGGGTCCTGATCGATAGCGTCGAGCCGACATCATTTGCCGAGGACACCCTTTTTATGCAGGGTGACGTGCTGGTATCCATCAATCGTCAACCGGTCAATTCTGTCGAAGATGTGAAGCGCATCCAGCGCACGTTGAAGCCCGGCGAGGCTGTGCAGTTCAAAGTGCTCCGCAAATCCGGGCAAGGGCGGGCCGCCGAATGGCAGACGGTCTTCCTGGCCGGCACTTTGCCAATGAAATAGCTCCACGCCTGATTGGGATGGCGGTTAGGGCGAAATCCCTAGCCGCCTTTTTTTGTTTGTTCATGTCCGCACCCACGAATCCCCCAAGGATAAAAAGGAGTCGAGCGATGCGTTGCAGACATCCACTATGTTTAGCCTCATTGGTCCTTGCTGGCCGGACATTTGGCGCTTCATCCTCTGCGGTCATGCAGGATTCACCAACACAGAAGGAACAGGCCTTCGACGTCGCATCTGTGAAATATATAGGACCCCGAGCAATCCAAACCGGCCCTGGCCGTGGCATGGTGATTGGGGAGCAGCCATTCCGGTATTCTGGCCAACGCTTGACATTCAAGTTAGCGCTCCTCAGCATTTTGGAAGAGGCGTATGGCCTCGAGGAGTGGCAAATCGTCGCGCCGGACTGGCTAAACGAAGAGCTTTATCAAGTTGATGCAATCATGCCTGCCAACGCCACTCAACATGATAGCCGTGTTATGGTCCGGACGCTGTTAACAGAGCGATTCGGACTCTAGTTTCACCGCGAGCAACGGGAACTGCCGATTAGCGTGTTAGTTCTTAGCAAGGAGGCGTCGCGCTGCACCAGGTTCCGAGAACGGATCATACCACCGTCTCGGCAGGATGCGGCAGCGACAGGGGCCATTTTAAAGGCCACGAGGTCCCGGTCAAGGAGATCGCGGAATTCCTCACGCATGCGACCGGACATAGAGTAATCGACCAAACCGGGTTGACAGGCGTTTACGACATCGACATAAGCTGGACGCCAGATTGGGACGAGGGGCCGCCCCGCATAGACCGCGCGGTCATGGGCGCCCTGGAAAGCAATCTCGGTATGCGAATAGAGAAGAAAAAGCTTCCGTGCGAGGTTTTACTAATTGATCAAATCAACAGGATTCCCACGGAGAACTAACGTGTGCCGGGTGAACCGCTACGCTAACCGGCGGTATGAGCGGGGTTCGTCGAAATTATTGCGTCTTTTGGAGACACCCTTTTTTTCTGGTATAGTGAAGATTCCGACATGGTGCATCGTATCCTCGGTAGTATTACCGCGCTGGCGATGATGGTTGCCGCAGTCTCGGCTGCCGCTCCCCCCCTGATTAAGAAGCCGTTGACGGCGCTGCAAAAAAGCGTATTGAAGAAACGCACGGCGGCCAAACCCGCCGCAGCCAAGTCCACAACCTGGCGAAATCGGCAGCTTCAGCCCACGCAGGAGCGCTATAAAGAGATCCAACAGGCGCTGGCGTCCAAAGGATATTTGCAGCCCGAACAGGCGACTGGAACCTGGGACCAGAACTCCGCCGACGCGCTTAAGCAATTTCAGACGGCGCAGAACCTGGACGCGTCCGGAAAGATCAATGCGCTTTCTCTAATCGCTCTGGGTCTCGGCCCACGGCACGATACCACGCCGGCGCCGCCAATGCCGCAACCCGCGGATCCGAGCCGGTAGCCCGTACCCGATTTTCACTTAAAGCGATTTTTACTTAAAGAATGCCAGCCACTAAAGTCACTTGTAATCACAATGGCCCCATCCGTATCGAGGGCGAATTCGAAATCGTAGATCCCGCCGGCGCCGTGTTCGGCCTCGCCGGCCGCACCGTGATCTCGCTGTGCCGATGCGGTCATTCCGAGAATAAGCCCTTCTGTGATGGCAGCCATAATCGGATGGGCTTCAGCGATCAAGTAGTAGCACGGGAACTGCCGCCCCCGAAACCGAAACTGTAGCTCTATTTAGTAGCCGGCAAACTCTTCCGCTCGAATATCGTCATCGTCAACGCCGGCCCGATTGATCGTCGCATGCAGGCCATGCACCATCTCCGGCGGCCCAGCGAGATAATAGATTGGCGCTGCGGCATCCTTCAAATGCCGCTCCAGCGTCTCCTTGCCGATCAGCCCGGTTTCGCCGTTCCATGGACGATGCGATTTCGCCATCTCCGTCATAGTGGCGACGAGCTTATAGTTCGGGTTTTCCTTTTCCAAAGCTTGTAGCTCATCGAGAAACGGCGCGTCCTCCGGACGGCGGTTCGAGTAGAACAGGACTATCCTGTGCGGAAGTTTCTCCTTGGCCGCGCGCAGGACCATGCTGCGGAATGGCGTAATCCCGATGCCGCCTGCAAGGAACACCGCCGTTCGCGCGGTGTTGTTATGCAGGGTCAGATCACCCGACGGTCCATCGACCTTAACTACGGCGCCCATGGGCAGCGTCTTTAACACACGTTTGAAAGCCGTATCGCGCATGCGCGTGGCCACCATCAAGGTATCCTCGTGAGGCGCGCTGGCGATGGAGAACGTCCGCGTATTTCCTTCCCCATCCGTCTCCGGCGGATCGACCAACGTAAGGTCGAGGGCTTGGCCGGCCTTGAACGTCCAGTTGGACGGTTTTTCAAAATGGAAGCCGTCGGTTTGGTCGGCGACTTCATACCGGCTCACCAGCTTGCATTGAGAGGTCATGCGTTCTCCTCGATTAATAGTGTATGATTTTCGCATGGCCGCTCTTGCCACCGCACTTACGCGCCGCGAGCCGGGTTGGATCTACAGCCGTTCCTGGGATCTCTCTCTGATCATTTTCAGCGCGGTTCTGGTACCGCTGCCGTTTATAGTGGCGTGGGCGGCGCAGGCCACCGGCTGGATGACCCAGCAGAAAGCCATCGACGCCATTAATATCGCGGTGGCGCTGCTGATCGGCGGTCCGCACCTGTTTTCCACCATCAGCTATACGTTTCTGGACAACCGGTTTCGCGCCAGGCATGGCCGCTATGCCAAGCTCGCTCTGCTGCTGCCGCTGTTTGTGGTTTATCTGGGCGTGACGCACTACACGGTACTCATCACGTTCTTCTTTACCTGGGCATCGCTGCACGTGCTGCATCAGATCATCTACTTGACCGATTGCTATCGCGCCCGGAGCCATTGGGCCGAGCAGAAATGGTCGCGCCTGGTGGATTACGGTCTGATTCTTACCGGACTTTACCCTATCGGCATCTATAAGATGTCTCTTCGCCAGTTCAATGTCGGCGGGGTGGTGCTGCCCTATCCCGATTGGATGCGCGCGCTGCCGCTGGCTCAACTCGCCGGCGTGGTGTTCGGCGGCTTTCTGGTCGTCTGGATCTGGAAGACCACCGTCGAGTTCCGCGAAGGCCGCGGCAGTGTTCCGAAAACGCTCCTGATTTCAATCACTACGATAGTTTCCTTCTGTCTTCCACTGGGATCGAACCTGGATGTGCTGTTTCAGGGTTACAACACTTGGCATTCGTTCCAGTATCTGTTCCTGCTGTGGCTGATCAACAAGCTGCGCGATCAGCGCGGCGAGATTGAAGATGGCTTCGTCCGCAGGCTGGTGCGCCGCGAGGGAATGGGAGCGTACTATCTCTGTTTTCTGGCCGCTACCGGCGTGATGGTAATCCTCACGCTCATGGTGCGCAGCGTCACGCCCCTTAGCGCCGATCAGAGTTATTTCGTAGTGGTACTCAGCGTCTTACTGATGCATTACTATTTCGATCATTTCCTGTTCGCGCACCCGCAGATGATCGATTGAAACCGGTGGCGTCCATGTTAATATGACTGTGGAGCGTGTCTGCGAAGCAGGCCCCGGTTTTCCTATTTTGATCCAACACTATCAAAATAGGGGGTCCGGCTCGATAATGCGCTGGTGTGCAAGCTTCCGGCGGCTTAACCGCCAGGGAGAAGCCTAAAGGCGCTCGGCGGACACCCGACCCGTTTACATAACGAGGGTCAATAACGGAGGCCGGTGCGGCCAAGTGGTGCGCTCCTTTACTATCTCCTATTCCCTCCTGGCCTAACGATTGCAACCTCTCTAGCCGGAGGCGCCGATGCATCGAGGCTTAATCGTCTTCTTTGCTGCTTTGATTCTGACCGCCCAGCCCAACCTTCCGGGTATGGCCGAGGGAATTTTAGGTCAAAGCAAGCAGGCGCGGCAGGCGGTGGCATCACGTGATCGGGCGGGAGCGAACGATCATATCCAACAGGGCCTCTCTCTCGCCGCCGAGATTCAACAGAATTCCCCCAGTTCGTCACATCCCATCCTGATTCCGGTGTACCGGGAAATCGAGACCACCAGCACCTACACAGATGTCAAACACACGGGCGGCGAGATGAGTCCGGATCGCCTCAAGAGAAACACTTCCATTCGTGGAGTGGAGGGCAATGTCACTGTTAAGAAGCTCGACGTCACGGCCGCGGCGGACCGGCTTCGCAAAGCCCAAGCCTCGCTCCAAAGTGGCGATTGGAGCGGCGCCGATGCCGCCCTGGTAGCCGTAGCCGCCGCCGTTGTGGTGACTCAAGACCAACGTAATATGCCGCTCGTTATGGTGCGGCAAAACCTGGAATTGGCGCGGGCGCGCGCGGTTGACGGCAAGTACAAAGACGCTGTGGCGCCGTTGCGTTCGGCGGCTCAAGCGCTCGGTGATGTCGAGAAACAGTATACGGGTGAGCGGGCGGCCGACGTTGAATCCACCCGGAAAGCCATTCTTGGCTATACGGAAAGCATCTCCCACAATCACGAAGATGCGGTGGGGAAAATCGATGCCTGGCTGGACTCCGTTCAGAGGTGGGGCTCGCCTTAGCTTACTTGACGAGCGCCTGCCCGGCGGAGCGTTGCGCTGCGCGGGTGTATCATGGAACTCTCCATCCATGGTAGGGCAGACCCTCGGAACATACCAGATTATCGAGCGCCTCGGCGCCGGCGGTATGGGGGTCGTGTATCGTGCGTTGGATGTACGCCTGAACCGCACGGTAGCCATTAAGGTTCTTTTGCCTGGGAAGCATGGCGACGACGACCGGCGCCTTCGTTTCCTGCAGGAAGCGCGTGCCGCCTCCGCTCTCAACCATCCCAACATCGTGGTCATCCACGATATTGATGAAATCGACGGCGTCTCGTTTATTGTGATGGAGTACGTAAGCGGAGAGCCGCTGGACCGGCTCCTGGAACGCGGCCCCATCGAAACCGGCGCGGCTTTGCGGTATGCTCACCAAGCCGCCGACGCGCTCGCCCAAGCGCACAGCGCCGGCATCGTGCATCGGGATCTGAAGCCGGCAAACATTTTCATTACGGGCGAGGGCCGGGTCAAGATTTTGGATTTCGGCTTGGCCAAGATCCTCGATCCGTTACCATCGGGTAGCGACAGCCCGACTATGACCGCGCTCGCGGCGCCTGGCCTGCACACTGAAGCCGGCCGGGTGCTGGGCACCCCCGCCTTCATGTCGCCGGAGCAGGTGGAAGGCAAGCCGGCCGACGCGCGCTCCGATATCTTTTCCTTTGGCGTGCTGCTGTATGAGATGCTCTCCGGCCGGCGCGCGTTCTCGGGGACCTCTAGCGTGGCCATCATGGCGCAGGTACTGGACCATCATCCACCGCCGCTCGATGCCATCATGGTCGGATTGCCCGCGCCAGTGACGGCGCTGGTAGAACGCTGCTTGCGTAAATTGCCGGTGGCCCGGGTGCAGACCATGCGCGAGGTCAAGGAAATCCTTGAAGGCGTCATGCTGGATCTTTCGCGCAACGGCACGACCATCTCGACCATGGTGCGCGCCGGCGCCGCCGATACTATTCTGCCCATTCCTTCAATCGCCGTGGTACCTTTCGCCAATCTCAATCACGATCCGGAGAACGACTACTTCGCCGGCGGCCTGGCCGAGGAGATCACGTACCGGCTGGCGCCGATGCCCAGTCTGCGCGTGACCGCGCGCACCACTGCCGCCGCGCTGCGCAAGGACGCAGATATGCTGCACACAGCGGAACGGCTGGGGATTGAGTTTCTGCTCGATGGCAGCGTGCGGCGGCAGGGCTCGCGCATGCGCGTCTCGGTACAACTCGTCAAGACCGCGGGTGGTTTCCAGATCTGGTCCGAACGATATGACCGTGACATCACGGATATTTTCGCGGTGCAGGACGAAATCGCCGCCAGCATAACCGAGGTCCTCAAAGTGCAGCTCGGGTGCAGCCACGCGCTGCCGGCCGCCAAGCATCGCCCAGGTTCCGTTACCGCCTACCAGTTGTATTTGAAAGGGCGGCACCATTGGAATCGGCGTAGCTGGGAGTCGCTGCGCAAAGGCATCGAAAGTTTTCAGGATGCCATCGCGCGCGATCCGCTGTATACGCTGGCATATGTTGGGTTGGCCGATTCTTATAATCTTCTGGGATATTACGCCGAGCGGCCGCCGCGCGAGGCCTTCCCCAAGGCGAAGGCCGCGGCGCAGCAGGCCTTGAGGCTGGACGATAGCGTGGCCGAGGCGCACGCTTCCCTGGGCTACTCCAAACTGTTCTTCGACCGCGATTGGGAGGCGGCCGAAGGCGAATTCCGCCGCGCTATCGAGTTGGACCCTTCGTACTCGAGCGCCCATCAGTGGAGAGCGTGGTATCTGTTCGCCATGAACCGTCTGGCGGAGTCGGTCGCCGAGCTGCGAACAGCCCAGGAGTTGGATCCGCTTTCACCGATCATTAACGATCATCTCAGCCTCAGCTTGGTAATGACGGGCCGCATGGAAGAAGCCCTCGATGTGATCCATCAGATTCTCGAAATGGATCCGGCCTTCGCCCTGAGTTACCGGCGACTGGGCTTGGCCTGCTACAACGCCGGCAGGTTGGATGAAGCGCTCGCCGCGTTGAAGAAGGCCGTCGAGCTTTCTAATGGCAGCGTCGGCGTGGGCCCGCTCGGTTTTCTCTACGGCCAAATGGGCAGGCAAAAAGAAGCTTTGGAAGTTCTCGCGCAATTGCGCCGCACGGCGGGCGAGCGGTACGTCTCGCCGCTTGAGATGGCGCTCGTGCATGGCGGCATGGCCAGCCTGGACGAGATGTTCCGCGATTTGGATCGGGCCTGCGAAGACCGCACCAGCGACCTGGTGCTCTATCATCATTACCCCTGGCCGGCCGAAGTCCGCGCCGATCCGCGCTATGCGGAGATCTCGCGCCAGATCGGCTTTCCCGAGGCGGTGCTGGCGCAAGCGATGGCGGCGAATTGAGGGGCGTGTGCGGCTAATAGGCAAGGCTGCCTTCGTGGGAGCGTTTGTCCTTTTCAACTCTTCGACGATTTCAGCCTATTAATAACTGACGGATTGGGTTCGATAAGACGCGAGGAATTGGTTCCTACAGATCTTATCCAGCTTATGATAAGCGGTTCATTATTGCCAAGGGTTTGTGCCACCACGCGAGGAAAGATTTCATCTCTGTGCGTCGGCTACAGTGTCCGCTTTCAAATCTCGTAGCAAGCGTTCGAACGCCAGCTGGTAAAAGCTGTGATCCTTCCACGCGCGAAAATCACTGATGTGCCGCTTCTGCCGAAGGTGAGACGCCCAAGCGACATGCGTTTGCATGATTGCGTCGTCAATGCGAATCGGTAACAGTACGGGCCGCTTCTCCCGGCGCTCCCGCTCCAGCCCAGCTTCCACTTCGTCCTCGACCCAGGAGCTGATTATCTAGTTCTCGCTCAGGATCAGTAGCACCCTATCAAATATGCGGATGGACTCGTCGATTCGGGTGCGAAAGCTCTCGCCGCTCTTAAGATCCTCGGGAGCGAAGTAACACTGCACGCTCTTAGACCGCAGATCGGAATAAAGAAGTTCCGCGAAACTCTGATCTTTCGACGAGTAGCTGATGAAACACGAGTAAAGTTCGATGGCGTGGCCTGAAAGCGATTTCGCGTAATTGATGAATTCTTTGGGTACCCCGCAGCCGCTGAGAAAACTTTCCGGAATTTGGCCTCGTGATTTGAAGTACGTATCGATGCCGATACTACAAGGGCTGCGGTGCTTACAGGATTCTAATCCTTTGGTCTCACTCAGATCTGTACCGGTAAAGGTAGTATGGAGCAGAACCGCCCCGGTGAAGTTCGCTCTGCGGAGTTTCGTATCCAGGAGTTTTGCCCTCTTAGATCCGCCCCCGTAAGGTCCGCCCCGCTGAGGTCAGCCCCACTAAAGTCTACGCTCCAGAGTTCCGCGTCGTGAAGATCTGCCTGCACGAGCCTCGCGACACTGAGGTCCGCAAGACGAAGACTCGCGCCAATAAGGTTCGCACCGGTGATGTTTGCCCCGCTGAGGTCCGTCCATCGGAGATCCAACCCGCAGAGGTCCGCCTCTTTAAGATCCGCCTCTCTTAGGTCCGTTCCGGAGTGACCTTGATCAATCACTCTGCGCAGTGCTGGAAAAACCCGGATGGGATATTCCTCCTTGAATCGAGCCCACTTCGCAATCCCTGCCCTTAGCTGGGCGAGATGTTCCAGGTTAGCCATGGAAACACGATATCAAGCTGTGGTTGCTCTTAAATCTATGGTTTCGATAGTCTGTATGCCTGACCAAACAATTTTCTGGTGCCAGTTCCATTATCCAGCCGCTGGGCGAGGGGGCCCCGGCTGCCCGGCATTCTGGGCTGCAAACCGTTGCGTCTCTCTACGGCCAAATGGGCAGGCAAGAAGCTTTGGAAGTTCTCGCGCAATTGCGCCGCACGGCGGGCGAGCGGTACGTCTCGCCGCTTGAGATGGCGCTCGTGCATGGCGGCATGGCCAGTCTGGACGAGATGTTCCGCGATTTGGAGCGGGCCTGCGAAGACCGCACCAGCGACCTGGTGCTCTATCATCATTACCCCTGGCCGGCCGAAGTCCGCGCCGACCCCCGCTATGCGGAGATCTCACGCCAGATCGGCTTTCCCGAAGCGGTGCTGGCGCAAGCGATGGCGGCGAATTGAATCCGATCTCAAAGCGATTTCAGGAACTGTAAAATCGCTTCCTGGTCTTTCACTCCCAGCTTGCGGAAGCTCCGTGCCGCCGGTTCCGCCTCGCCGGCGTGCCGCAGGATGGCGTCGCGCACGGTTATGGACGTTCCATCGTGCATCAACCGTGTGCGCAGCCGTACTCCCCACAGTGGCGCCGTGCGCACGCGGTTTTGGGTCCTCTGGAAATTATCGGGCGAACATTCCCGCGGCATCTGGCGAGCAACGCGTCCATAATGCTCTACCGTAGGAATAACGATGCCATCCCCCGTCCCCACGTCGTGCATCAGGAAATCGCTGAACGGATGAAAGGTTTTGTTTCCCAGCGCGGCCGGAACCGTGAATGCGCCGCCGTTGATCTGCGTACCGGCGGGAGCGGTGGCCAAGGTTCGCACGTGGCAAACGGCACAACCGATTTTGTCGAACAATCCGGATCCGCTCATCGCCGCCGGCGTAAGCGCCAAGGCCATATCCCGCGGCGGCGCTTTCAGCGATCGCACGAATCGTGCGAAGTGGTCGACATCGGCTAGTCCGTCCGGTCCCGGCTTGTCGTTAGGCTCCGGCGCGGTATTGCAAAGTTTGGTTACCTCATCCGGAAATAACGCCGTGGTGATACCCAACTCATTCAGGTAGGCGTCGCCGGAGAAGGAGAGAAGGCTCGTATGCTGGTCTTTCCAGCCGAACCGGCCGACGCCGGCCCGCCCCGCCGCCTCTATGATCGGGACGTAGATAGCAAGCCCGCAGATCTTGCCATGGGAGCTCTCGCATTGGTTACGGGCCAGATCGATCAGAGTCTTATCCGCGAGCGCCTCCACAAAACCATCTCCCATGAGACTCAGGGAAATCCGCGTCGTGCGCACCGTCTCGCTGTCCGGAACACGTTCCTGAATTTCCAAATCGGGGAAGGCGGCGCTCGGGCAAATGGCGCGATCGTTCACTAGTGTGCGCCCGGATATGATCTCGGCGCCGCGCGCAATGGGGATCTCCGGATTGTAAAACCGATGACCCGCTCCCAAATGTCCCACTCGCAATTCCGCAACTTGGGAGCCGCCGCCTGAAGCGGGATTCTGGTGACATTCACGGCAGGATTGCGCGTTGTACAGCGGCCCAAGTCCGTCTGCGATGCTCTCCGTTTCGTCGAACTTCGCTTGGTCGCCTGCGTGGGTTTGGTCGTCCACCATGCCGTTGCTGCGGCCGTCGAATGCCGCGGGCGCCTCCGGAAACTGTGGCGGCGGCACGTTCTTCTTCGAACGGTTCTGGTCCTCGCCCGGCGCAAGCGTCGACCCGAAGAATGCCGCCAGCAATGCAGATGCAACTATCGCTGATTTCCGTATCATGCCTTCTCCTCCAACAGCCACTCCTCAGCAAGAGATCATACTACCTTCAGGAAAGCGATTGGGCCGGCTCTTCGGGCGTGGTAGGCTTGTTCTCTTATGAAGCTTGCGGCACTTCTCCTGCTGCCGGCCTGCCTTGCGCTGGCGCAGGTCCCCACGCCCGAATCGGTTCTTGGCCACAAGCCCGGCGACGATTTCTACCTGGCCAGCTATGATGAATCGCTCGGATATTTCAGAAAACTGGCGCAAGCCACGCCCAAGCTCAAGCTGGTGCATGTAGGCAAGACTACGCGCGGCCTCGATTGGTACATCGCTATCATCTCGTCGGCGCAGAATCTTGCCGCGCTCGACAAATACAAGGACACGGCGCGCCGGCTCGCTTTGGTCAAAGGACTGACCGATGCGCAGGCGCACGATCTGGCGCGCGATGGCAAAGTGATCGTACACATCGATGGCGGCCTGCACGCCACTGAGGTTGCGCCCGCGCAGCACGCCATCCAGCTCGCCTATGATTTGGTCAGCGCGAAGGACGCGCAAACCACCGCCATACTCGATAACGTCATCCTGCTGCTCTGGTTCTCGATCAATCCCGATGGCCAGAACCAGGTGGTGAGCTGGTATCGCAGCAATCTTGGCTCGCCTTTTGAGGTCAGCAACACGCCCGCGCTCTGGCAGGAATACATCGGCCACGATAACAATCGCGACGGCTACATGAACAACATGCTCGAGTCGCAGGTCATCACCCGCACCGAGCTCGAATACTTTCCCAATGTCTTCTACAACCAGCACCAGACGGCGCCGTTTCCCGCGCGTATCTGGATACCGCCCTTCGGCGATCCGGTCTCGCTGAATCCGCACCCACTGATGTACCGCTGGGTGAACGTGTTTGGCACGGCGATGGCCGCGTATCTGGACGAGCACGACATGCCCGGCGCCATGCACCGGGGTCGCTTCGACGATTGGTATCCCGGCTTTGTCGATCACGTGAACAACTTCCGCAATACCGTTTCATTCCTCACCGAGACGGCGCTCTATCGCTATGCGACGCCGCACTTCTATACCGTGGATGAGTTCCCGCGCGACAAGCAGGATCTGCATTCGGAGGTCTATTACTCCAGCCCGTGGCGGGGCGGCTGGTGGCGGTTGGGCGATGCCGTGCGCTACAACGTCGCGGCTTCAATGTCGGTGCTGGACACCGCCGCCAAGAATCGCGAACAGTTACTCTATGATCGTTATCGCGCCGGCCGCGACGTGATCGAGCATTTCACCAAGGACCCGCCATATGCTTACGTGATTCCGCGCGAGCAGCGCGACCGCAACACCGCGGCGGTGCTGGCGGAGAAGTTAATGGTGGATGGCATCGAGGTCCACCAGGCCACAAAGAATTTCACCGCCAACGGAGCGACCTATAAAGAAGGCGATTGGGTAGTGTTGATGGATCAGCCCTTCGCCGCGCTGGTAAAAGAGCTGTTCGATGTGCAGAAGTATCCGGATCTGCATCCGCCTTCGATGGCCTCGGCGGATGCGGGTGGACGAGGCGGTCGCGGATCGGCCGGAGGAGCTGGCGGCGCCGCCGCACCGGCTGCGGCTCCGGCGTCTCCTGCCGCTACGGCGACTGCCGGCGGAGGGCGTGGTGGACGCGGCGGCGGCGGGGGAGGCGCAACTCCCGCCGGCGCTGGTGCAGGAGGAGCCGCCGGCGATGCGGCGCTGGCTCAACTACCCTATGACGTGACAGGTTGGACGCTGCCCATGCAGATGGGCGTCGAAGTGATCGCCGTGGCTGAGCCGGTTACCGCCGAGACGCGCCGCACGCTCCACAAGCTGGAGCGCGTGGAGCCCATTCCCGGTAAGGTGGAGGGATCGGGTCCGGTGTATGCGTTTTCGCGCAACTCGAACGCCGCATTTCGAGCGATTAACGATATTTTGGCCGGGGCGGGGAAGGTCGCTTTCGCCAAGACCGAAAACGCCGTTTACGTAACCGGCGCCGCCTCGATTCTGCAGAAAAACGGCGTGGATGCGAACTCCATTCAGGAGACGCCGGCCGCATCCTGGCCCGTGAAGCAACCGCGCATCGCACTGTACGAACCATGGGGCGGCAACATCGACGAAGGCTGGACTCGCTGGCTGCTCGAACAGTACCGGTTCCCATTTACGCTGGTGCATAACGCGGACCTGCAAAACGGCCACTTGGGCGAGCATTACGATGTCATGGTCTATCGCCGAAATGGGAACCCGCCAGATCATGGACGGAATGGCTGCCGGGCGCCGTGCCCGGCCAATATGCGGGCGGCATCGGCGAAACCGGCGCGCAGTCGCTGCGCGATTTCGTGACTCAGGGCGGCACGCTGGTAACGCTGGGCAATGCCAGCTTATTTGCCGTCGACGAATTCAAACTGGCGCTGACCAACGTGGTACAGGGCGTACCGCAAAACTCAGTTCTTCTGCTCCGGATCGTTGCTGCGAGTGGAGCTGAAGGAAGCCAATCATCCGGTGCTGGCGGGTCTGCCCGCCAGTCCGGCGATCATGTTTGAGCGCAACCCGGTCTTCGATACGAAGCCGGGATTCCGCGGGCGCGTGCTGGCCAGCTATGTGAAAGACCGCAGCCCGTTGCTCAGCGGCTTCCTGCTGGGCGCGGACCGTATCCAGGGCAAAGCCGCCGCCATCGACGCCGATTACGGCAAGGGGCACATCGTCCTGCTGGCTTTCCGGCCGCAATGGCGTGGACAATCCCACGGCACTTACAAATTCCTCTTCAACGCGCTCTACTATAATCCGTCGATAGCGCCGGAGGCGCCCGCGCGCGAAGGCGGGCGCGGCGGCAATACGCAACAGGCCGCATGGCGCCGCGAGGCCGAAGCGGTCAAAGCCGATTTAATTAAAATCCTGGATCAAAACCGCGCCTACTTCACGGCTCGCGGACCCCGAGCGGCCGAGGAAGGCAAAAAGTTGGAAGACGCGCTCGATGCTTTCCAGCGCGACCGCTTGCCGCAGCTCGACGATCTGCGCGCGCAAGTGGAAGATGGCGCGATCTCACGAGCCGACGCTGCCTTTTCTGCGCAGCTCAAGAAGTTTGCGGTGGATCTTCGCACCAAAGATTTCAGCGCAGCGAAGATCGAGGACTTGGTGGATCAATATAAGTTGACGGTGGTACCTTAATGAGACCCAAGGTCACTTATCCGTCATTTCTACGTCTTGCTTGTGCCTCTGCGCTCGCGCAGGTCCCCACGCCCGAATCGGTACTCGGCTACAAGCCCGGGGCGGACTTCCACCTGGCCACTTATGATGACGCTCTGGGTTACTTCCGCAAAGTAGCCGCTGCATCGAATCGCATCAAACTGGTCAACGTGGGCAAGAGCACGCAGGGCCGCGATTGGTGGATCGCTTTCATCTCCGATCCTGACAACCTGAAACAGCTTGATCATTACAAGGACATCTCGCGCAGACTCGCTGTTGCGCGCGGCATTACCGACGAGCAGGCGCACGCTCTGGCCCGATGAGACCAAGCCCATCATTCACATCGATGGGGGTCTGCACGCGACGGAAGTCGCAAACCACCAGCACACCATTCAGCTTGGCTACGATCTGGTGACCAATGAGCAGCCCGATTTTAGAGCCATTCGTCAGAACCTGATTGTCGAACTGTGGTTCTCAATCAATCCCGACGGGCAGAATGTAGTCGCGAACTGGTATCGCGAAAACCTGGGGACGCCTTACGAAGTCAGTCCACTGCCGGTACTCTATCAGGAGTATGTTGGGCACGACAACAACCGCGACGGATACATGCTCAATATGCTGGAGACGCGCGAGATCACCAAAGCGACGCTGGAAACGCAGCCGCTGATCTTCTATACCCAGCATCAAAGCGCACCCTTCCCCGGAAGGATCTATCTCCCGCCATTCGCCGACCCGATTTCGGCTAATATGCATCCTCTGATGTTACGCTGGCTGAGTCTCATTGGCATGTCGATCGCCCAATATCTCGACGATCACAACCTACCCGGCTCTATGCACCAGGAGAGCTTCGACGTGTGGTATCCCGGTTACATCGATAACGTGGGCAATTTCCGGCATACGATCTCGTTCTTCACCGAAACCGCACTTTACCGCTATGCAACGCCGCACTTCTACACTGTGGACGATTTCCCGGCTGCCCGCCAGGGATTGGGCGAAGAGATGCTGTATTCCAGCCCCTGGAAGGGGGGATGGTGGCGTCTCTCCGACGCGTGCCGGTATATGTACGAAGCCGATATGGCCGTGCTCGATTTAGCGGTCAAGTATCGCGAGCAACTGACTTATAACAAGTACCGCGCGGCGCGGGACACTATCGAAAAGTTCACCAAGGAGCCTCCGTTTGCTTATGAAATTCCACGCGAGCAGCGCGATGCTCCCACAGCCGCACTATTGCTGGAAAAGCTGATGCTGCAAGGTATTGAGGTCCATCAGTCAACG
Source organism: Bryobacterales bacterium (assembly GCA_963723015.1). Classification (GTDB taxonomy): domain Bacteria; phylum Acidobacteriota; class Terriglobia; order Bryobacterales; family Bryobacteraceae; genus PALSA-243. The sequence continues at coordinate 65,505 of CAVRPF010000020.1, read as the reverse complement.
AAGGCCAATGAGTGGGTGATAGCTATGGATCAGCCATTTGCGGGATTAGTCAAAGAGCTATTTGAGCCGCAAGTCTATCCCGCGCTCACCCAGCGCCCTTACGACGTCACTGGTTGGACTCTGCCCTATCAGATGGGAGTGGAAGTGCATGCGGTGACCACGCCGCTTTCCAAGCAATTCCGCGATTCGCTGCAGCCGGTTCATGAGATCACCGGTCTGGCGGCGCCGTTCAACCGTCAGGCCAATGCCAGCTTCCGCGCAGTCAACCAGATTCTGGCCGCGAACGGCGCGGTCAGTTTCGCGGGCGACGATATCTCCGTTTCCGGTCTGGATAATTCAAAGCTCAATACCATTCTGGCGGAGAACCGCCTGCGCGCCGCGGCGTCGAAAGAGTCAAGCAAGCCGGTGAAGCCCGCGCGGGCCGGACTATATCGGCCATGGATCGCCAGCATCGACGAAGGCTGGACGCGGTGGATCCTCGAACAGTATAAGTTCCCCTTCACCAGCCTCTACAACGCCGATATTCGCGGCGGCCATCTGCGCGACCGATTCGACACGATCGTGATTCCGGACATGTCCGAGCGCCAGATCATCGACGGTCAACGTCCCGGCACAACGCAGGAACGGTATACCGGCGGCTTGGGCGAGGAAGGCGTTCAGGAACTGCGCGACTTTGTAGAGGCCGGCGGCACGCTGGTTACGTTTAATAACGCTTCAATGTTCGCCATCAATCAATTCAAACTGCTAGTGGAGAACGCGGTCGCCGGATTGCCGCCAGCGCAGTTTTTCTGCTCCGGGTGTTTATTGACGGTTCACGTGGAAGACGCGAAGAATCCGCTGACCGCTGGAATCGCGCCCGACACGGTGGTGATGTTCGAGCGCGGCCCGGCGTTCAGCACCAAGTCCAATTTCAAAGGCGTGGTGCTGGCCCGCTATCCGCGCGACCGTTCGCCGCTAGCCAGCGGCTATCTCGCCGGCCCGGACAAGCTTGAGGGCAAATCGCCGCGCTCGATGCCGAGGTCGGCAAAGGCCACGTAATCCTGCTGGGATTTAAGCCGCAATGGCGCGGGCAATCGCACGCGGGGTATAAGTTCTTCTTCAACCCGCTGTACAAGCCCGAATGAGCGGCGCACGCACCCATGCGTGCAGCGTTCACACTCGTGTGAGCGCGCGTCCACGGAGCCGAATCGCGCCTTAACACTTCTTTACGCGCCCGCCTGTATCTTTCCCGATGTAGCGTGGCGCATCATCAGTATGCAAGTTTTCAAAGATCGGTTCATCAGCCGCCGCGGTATCCTGCACGGTCTCACAGCGGCAACAGCCGCTTTCGCCACGCCCGGGCTATTTGCAGAGCAGTTGACCGCGACGCCCCACCTCACCGAAGGGCCCTATTACCCGGATAAGATGCCCCTCGACTAACACCTGCTGATCGTGAACGATTCCATCACACCCGCGGTAGGCGACATTACGTATCTGACAGGACGCGTGATGAGCGCTTCGGGAGAGCCGGTGCGCAACGCGTTCGTCGAGATTTGGCAGGTGGATAGCCGCGCCTCTTACATCCACTCACGCGGCCGCAATCCCAACGGCTACGATCCTAATTTTCAGGGCTACGGCCGGTTCCTCACCGGCGCCAAGGGCGAGTACTGGTTCCGCACCATTAAGCCCGTCCCATATTCGTTGCAGGGGATGGGCCGCGCGCCGCACATTCATGTCGCCGTCAGCAAGAACGGCCATCGTCTCCTGACCACCCAGCTTCTGATCAAGGGATATGAAGGCAACTCCCGCGACAACGTGTTCAGCGAATTGCGCGATCCGCACGACCGCGACGCCTTGCTGGTGGATTTCAAGCCGGCGACCGGCTCCAGTATCGGTGAGCTTGCCGCTAACTTCGACATTGTCTTCAGCCGAACGCCGCAGGAGGCGGAGGATGGCAAACTCACAGGCGGTATCGGCAAGCCTGAGAGCGGCGGCGGCCGAGGCTTCGGACCTCCGAGGCGATAGAGCCCTGCGATTCTGAGACGACTTCGAGCCGCGCGGAACAACGCGCTGCGCATCACGCGCCTGAGCCGTAATCAGACACTCTTGCGTTTCAGCGCGAATGCGCATAGATCCAGTACGCAGCACGATCCGCAGTCCGGTCCATTGGTCTTGCAGGTCTCTTTTCCATGGCGGCGAAGCAGCAGGTGGGCGTCGGCGAGCGATTCGGAACCGCGCGGCAACTGGCCTTGCAGATCCTCTTGGATGGAGCGGTACATGGCGCCGTAGTTCGTTTGTTCGCGGCCAAAGCCGATGCGCGTCAGCACGCGGCAACCGTTGGACTCAAGCGGCAGGCCCGCGGCCATGCCACAGAACATCAGGATCTTTTCCGCGCCGGGCTCGCCGATATTGGGAAATTGCAGCAGCGCCTTCTTAGCCTTCGGATACGGCTCTTTTAGAATACGGTCCAAATCGCCATCGAATTGCGTGAGGGCAATGCGAGCGATTTCCAGCCATCGGAAGACGCGCGTCTCGGGACGCATGCCGCCCATGACGGCGAGTTCGTGAAGCGTATTCGGATCGGCGCTCTGGATGGCGCTGGGGCTTAGTCCGACGCGCTCGCGCAAGCCTTCAAAGACGGCGGCGCGCCGCTTGTCGGGCAGCAGATAGCATGCGTTTTCCCAAAGGACAAGCTCGAACGGGCCTTTGGCCGGCGGCAGAGCAGGCTTACCGTACTGTCGCTGGAGTCTCGCGGCGAGCTTTTGAAAATCGGGCATCGCCCATTTATTTATTTCCATTCTTCCTATCGGGCCGGTACGGGCGCGGGCATCGCGTCTTTCGTAAACCGCGGAATCATCTGGTCGCGATTGGCCACTTGCCACACGGCCGCTGCCACTTCCGCCGACGCCTCCTTCACATCTTCGGGAATGATGCGCTCGTAAGTGTCGAGATTGGTGTGATGCGTCATACTGTTGTATTCGATGGGATCCTGTTGGAAACCGATCCCCGGCAGGCCGGCGTTATTGAATGACGTGCTGTCGGTGCCGCCCGTGGCCCTGCTGGTGGTCGAACTGACGCCGAACAGGCCCCAATCGGAAAACAGCGCGAAGACGCCGCGCAACGCCGCCGCCGCTTCCGGCGGTCCGAAAACGCTCGCGCCACGTAACCTGCCGGTACCAGTATCGACATTGAAGTAGCAGTCCAGCTTGGCGAACTCGGGCTTGGGATTCTCAGCCGTGCCGAAATGCTGCTTCACGTATGCGAGCGAGCCGAGCAGCCCTTCTTCCTCGCCCGACCAAAGAGCCACACGGACGGTACGCCGAGGCTTCAACCCAAGTGACTGAATCAGCCGCGCGGCCTCAAGCATGATGGATGAGCCGATGCCATTGTCGGTGGCGCCAGTCGCCGAATGCCAGGAATCCAGATGGCCGCCCAGCATGACGATCTCATCGGCCTTATCGCTCCCCGGAATTTCCGCCACCACGTTGTAACTGGTCTTACCTTCGGGATACGTGTGATTGACAATAGTGAATTCCATCTTCACGTCGTCGCCATCGGCGAGTAAACGCTCGATGCGGCCATAATCGTCGTTGCGTAAGATTGCGGTGGGGACAGTCTTAGTGACATCGTAAGCCGGGTGTTGCTGCGCCACGATAATGCCCATGGGACGCGCGGCGTCGTTCAAGCGCACCAACGCTCCGTTATCGATCAGCATTCTATCGATCTGGTCGGCAACCTGCCTGGGTGTCAAGCGGCCGCTATCGGTTTGGCCGCGGCCTCGGCCACCGCCCGCACCAGCGCCGCCACGGCGTCCGCCGCCATTGGGGTTCTCATATTGCGCTTTCACCTGATCGTCTGGCCGCCGCTTTTCGGGAGGATTGAAATCCACCGGAATCACGGCCGCTTTGCCGACCAGCACAATCTTGCCGCGAACTTTGTCCTTGGTTGCGGCTACCCACGCATCCATTTCGGCCTGCGTCGGACCCTCGAACTGCGGTCCGCCGCGGCCACCGCCTCGCCCACCGCGCCCGCCGCGTCCACCTGCGGCTGCGGCCGCGTCGGCCGGGGGTGGTGTGATCTCGGGGCCGCGCGGCGGCACAATCTGAACCGCCGAACCGCTGGCCGTGCCCTTGGTCGAGGGGGTCCACGCCAGCACCTCGAATTTCAAATTCTCGTGAACCGGCGCATCGATAAATCCCCAAGCGCGCTCGTTGAGCCATCCGGCGCGATTGAAGTCCCAAGCTTCCTTGTGAGCGTTCTTCATTCCCCAGCGCGTGGTTTCGGCGATCACCCAATCGACGGCGGCTTCGTGATTGGGCGTTCCGGTCATGCGCGGACCGTAACGGTCGGCAAGCATGTGGATGGTGTGCATGATCTGGGAATGCTCCAGCTCTTCACTGCGAATTTTGGCGGCCGTGGCTTCATCCACCCGGTCCTGAGCCAGGAGCAGGCAGGCCACCGCAAGGGCAAGGGACAGCTTTTTCATAATTCATCAGCATATACCAAATCGGGTGGGGACGTACCTATTTCGGTGTGAGCGCGCTTGCGGCGTCTTCGGACTTTGAGTACGATTAAGCCTTGCGCCGATTATCCGCAGTTTTTCTGCTGGCACTGTTTGGGTTGGCCGTAATCGGACCGGCTCTTTGCGCCGATGCGGACTCGAATCTGCCCGCATGCTGCCGGCGGAATGGCAAACATCATTGCTCCACGATGGCCGAATCCGGCACGGAACATACAAAGTCCGGGCGCGCATTCCAATCCTCCGGAGCCTGCCCTCACTTTTTCGGTACGTTAGCTGCGACTGCTAATCCCGTTTTCGTAACTGCCGCTCTTCCGGAAATATTCGCCGTTCTTCCGGATTGTGAGTCGGTGGCATATACGACTCAATCCAGCGGACTCATCTCACTCGCATCCTGTCACCACAAGCGTGGACCTCCCTTTTCTTAAGCATTGACCCGGCAGTCAAAATAAGAATCGCTCATTGACGAATCGCGGCTCTGAGCGCAGGAGGTCTGAAATGAAAGGTATTTCTGTAAAGTATGGCGCTTTGTGTGTCGCGGCACTGTCACTAGCGAGCGCCGCGGTGGGCAGCTTCCGTGGAGTCGTGCACGACCCGCAGCACCGTCCCTTGCCCGGCGCACAGATCACGCTTCATAGCCACGCATCAGCCGCCATGATAGCCGCGCAGTCCGACGCAAATGGCGAGTTTCAGATAAGCGATGTGCCGGAGGGCGTATATACACTGGATGTCTCCGCTCCGGGTTTCCGGCCACTTCAACAACAAGTGAGTATAAGCGGGGACAAATCGCCGGTGCTGCATTTTCAACTGGAACTCGCCGTAGTAAGCTCCAGCGTGGAGGTTAACGCCGCTAACAGCAGATTGAATGCGCGCGCGTCGACGGTCCAAACCATGGTGTCGCCGGAGGAGATCGCTCAGACCGCGGGCGCCGATCGCACCAACAGCCTGGCCATGATCACGGATTTTACGCCGGGCGCATACATGGTTCACGACATGCTCCACATGCGCGGCGGCCATCAGGTGAACTGGTTTTTCGACGGTATTCCGGTCGTCAATACGAATATCGCCGCTAACGTCGCGCCGCTCATTAATCCTAAGAATGTGGAAGAGCTGGAGGTGGAGCGCGGCGGATATTCGAGTCAATATGGCGACCGAACCTACGGGTTTTTCAACGTAGTCACGCCATCCGGATTTGAGCGCAACAATGAGGCGCAACTAATCCTGTCCGCCGGAAATTTCTATTCTACGGATGATCAGATCAACATCGGCAGCCACACGCAGCGCCTGGCATACTATGCCAGCGTGGATGGAGACCGCTCGGACCTGGGATTGGAAACGCCGGTTTCGCAAGTCATCCACGATCGAAATAGCGGCATTGGCGGATTTCTGTCTCTCCTGTTTAATCCCAGCGCCAAGGACCAACTGCGCTGGATCGCCTCGCTGCGCGACGATCGCTATCAAACTCCCAATACTCCGGACGCTCAGGCCGCCGGGATTCGCGATCTGGACCTGGAAAAAGACTACTTAGGCGGCTTCCACTGGACTCACAGCTTCTCCGGCGCGCTTACTTTCACGCTGGCGCCCTATTTTCATTACAACAGCGCACAGTATGTGGGTGGTCCACAAGACACTCCATTTATTCTCAATGACGATAGCCGTTCCAATTATGTGGGCGCCCGCTCGGTCCTGCAGGCGCAAAAGGGGCGCCACGACGCGCGCGTCGGTATTGAAGCGTGGGGCCAGCATGACAATACCTTTTTCGGACTCACGGCCAATCCCGGCGGCAGCGTTCTAAACCAACAGGAGAAACATTGGGCTAACTCAGACGCGCTGTTCCTGGAAGATCGATATCAGGCAGCCTCATGGCTCACATTCGATCTTGGCATACGACTTACGCATTATACGGGGTTGGTGCATGAGAACGCCGCCGACCCGCGAATCGGCGCGGGTATACGGATTCCCCATTTAAACTGGTCTCTGCACGGGTATTATGCGTACTACTATCAGCCGCCGCCGCTCGACAGTCTGGCGGGTCCGTCGCTTCAGTTCGCAGTCGCGCAAGGATACGGATTCGTTCCGCTGCACGGCGAGCGCGATATTCAACATGATGTGGGACTAAGCGTACCCATACGCGGCTGGACGCTCGATGTGGATAGATTCCATACCAGTGCGCGCAATTTCCTGGATCATGATGTCATTGGCGATTCCGGCATCTTTATTCCATTGACCGATCTGGCTGCAATCATCAGTGGAACGGAAGCGACGATCCGCTCACCGCGGCTCTTCCGCATAGCGCAATGGCGGCTCGCTTACTCGAATCAGATTGCGCAGGGAATCGGACCAGTGACTGGGGGACTACTCGAATTCACGCCGGCGGGTAACTTCCTGTTGGATCACGACCAGCGAAATACGTTAACTTCCGTGCTTTCGTTGAGACTGCCCGGCCACGCATGGGCGACTCCCTCGTATCAGTTCGGCTCGGGCTTTCTCAATGGCGATGGGCCCGCGCACCTGCCGCCGCACTCGACGTTCGACTTATCGATGGGCAAGACATTTCGTGAAAAAGCGACGATCTCTATCAATGCCGTCAATATAGCTAATAGCCGGTATTTGGTGGATACAAGCAATACCTTCGGCGGGACACACTATATTAATCCGCGGCAGATTTATGGCGAGGTCAGATATCGCTTTCATTTCTGACGCGTGCGTCAGGCGCCGGGCGTCTTCACCACCAACACGCGCTTGGGTCCCTTCCCGACCTTCACCCGCGCCACTTCGCGCTGCGTGTGGGCGTCAATGATTGAGCAATCGTTGCTGTCGCTATTGCTCACCGCGCAATACTTGCCATCGGGAGAAAACGCGACCCAGTTAGGGCATTTTCCTACATGGATCATTGCCGATGTCTTCCTGGTGGACAGATCGTAAACGTAAATTCCGCCATCGGCGAGACTGGTCACCCAGAGCTGTTTGCCATTGGGCGTGAGAGCCAAGCCGTGTGTGGGAGTGTTCACTTCCAAAGGACAATTGAGCGGCGGCGCGGGCGGCAGCTCCACGCGCTCGACGACTTTGCGGCTGGGAATATCGGCGATTACGAAACCGTGCAGATTCGTCAGCGCCGCGTAGAGAGTCTTCTCGTCCCTTGAAACCGCATATGGGCGGGGAATGCCGCCGGTCGGGATTCTGGCGGAATAGTCCATCTTCTTCAGGTCGATCACATCAATCTCATTGCCACCCATCGAGGACACGTACATGTCGTTGTTGTTTCCGGTGTTGAAGCAGTTGTGCGGAGCCTTGACCGGAAGCGTCTTCACGACCTTTTTCAGCATCGTGTCGACGATGTCCACCTTATCGCCATCGCGGATGGGCACGCCGATGAAGCGGCCGTCGGGCGTGGCGGCGCACTCGTTTGGCTTGCCGCTCACAGAGATCACGTCGACGATTCTGCCGGTAAGCGTATCGATGGTTTTGAGGTTCTTTTCCGACTCGATAGTGGTGAACAGCCTTCGCCCGTCGGCGGGCGCGCAGAGAGCATGGGGTTGGTTACCCACCTTGATTGTGTCGACTACCTTTAGCGACCCCAGATCGATGACGGAAATGTCGTCCCCCAGGCTGTTATCGACGTACAGGAGCATCCTTCCGCCGCCGTCGGAAGACGCGGCGTGGATTGCCGACCCTACGAACAGAGCAATTCCCGCGGTTAAACACTGAACAGTAATACGCATTGTGTACCTCTCCGTCTCGATCAGTGTACACCCGGGCGCGTCTTCCGTATGCGCGATTGAGTAGAATTGAAACCTGGATGCACCCGCGCCGATTTTCCTGCCTGCTGCTCGGCCTCTGGCTTGCCGCCAGCGCGACCATGACGTTTCTCGCTACCGATAGCGCCAATACGGCAGACCGCATCTTGCGCGAACACGGGCCGGCGGCCAGTCTCCGCATCAAGGCCATGGGCCAGGAGGAAGCTACAGCCATGCTGGCCTATCCCGTCCGGCAGCAGGGGCAATGGTGGCTGGCGGAATGGGCGAGTATCGAATTGGCTTTGGGCGCGGGCTTTTTCCTGTTTCTACTCTTTGGTACCGGCGAGGGCAAGATGGTTTTATCGGTCGTGCTGGCAATCTATGCCCTGGCGCTGTTCCAGCGCTTCTTCCTCTTGCCGCAAATGCACTATCTGAGCAATCTGATAGATTTTGCTCCCCTGAGCGCGGCGATTCCCGAACGCCATCAGTTCATCGCGGCACAGATAGAATTCGATGCTATCGAGATTTTCAAGCTACTTTTGGGAATTGGGTTGGGAATCTTTTGGATCGCTCCCACGCGGCGCTCAAGCCACGCCCGGAATCAAATCGATATCGTCGATAAATCCGATTACCGCCATATCGATGGGTGACTGCGGCCGGCCCACCGCGGTCATGGCGCTGAATCCTTCCGTCACTACCAATACGCGGTCGCCGATCCCCGCATCTACCGCGTCCAAGGCAATCAGAGCTTCGCCGCGGTTGCTTCCATCGAGATTCAACGGTTGAACCAGTAGCGCTTTTCTACCGCGATGGCTCTCGTGTTTTTGCGTCGAAACCAAGTCGCCCACCACCCTGCCGATCAGCATACGATTAAGGCTTCAGGTGGATGGAGTCCACGATGCCGACGACGGCCGTGTCCACAGGGACTTCCCGTGGAAGAAAAGGAAAGCTGGCCTCCTTGCCGCGCAGCCAGTAGACGATCTCGCCCGCGCCGGCGCCGGTGCAGTCCGCGCATACAACCGGTTTGCCGGTAGGGCGTAAATCGGGAGTCACCGGCTGAACGATTAACAGCTTCTGGGCGTCCAGACCGGGGTCCTTGGCTGTGGCCCACACACATCCCGCAACGCGGCCGAGGTACATGGTTAATCCAAATGGACCTCATCGACGATGCCGACAATGGCGTTATCGACGGGCAAATCCTTGCAGCCCTCGGCCATGCGCGCCGAACTGCCGGCCACGGCGATGACCCGCTCGCGGTTGCCGGCGCCGACGGTATCGACGGAGATCACGTAACCGGCTTCGTCCTTGCCGTCCGGCGCGACCGGCTTCAAGATCAGCAGCTTCTTGCCTTCCAGCCGAGGGTCTTTGCGCGTGGCGACCACCGTGCCCACTACACGGGCCAATATCATGGCGCTCCCGCTATTTACTGGCGGACTGCGCCTGCGCCTTACCGATGGGCAGGATGTCCTCCAGGCTCTGATGCGGACGCGGGATCACGTGGACCGAGATCAACTCGCCCACGCGCCGGGCCGCGGCCGCGCCGGCATCGGTGGCCGCGCGCACGGCGGCCACATCTCCGCGGACCATGGCGGTGACGTAGCCCGATCCGATCTTTTCCCAGCCCACCAAGTTCACTTTGGCGGCCTTCACCATAGCGTCGGCGGCCTCGATCATGGCCACCAGCCCGCGGGTTTCTATCATGCCTAACGCTTCGCCCATCGCACTCTCCGTAATCGTTTCATGCTATTCCCCGCGCGCGCAGGGCCTCATCCACCAGGCCGATCAACTCCGATCGCGTCACGTAGATTCTATCGTCCGCTTGGGCGGCCATGTCCTCAGCCGTCACCGGGCATTCCGCCTCGCCGCTCGATTTGGCCTTAACGCCGTAGCGCGAGCGCGAATCGAGCAGCTTATTCACCTCATGGCGCGGCAACACGGTGGGGCCGCCCAACAGCTCCGCCACCAGCGTAATGCGGGCGAAATGCTCCATGGTCTCCATGCGGAAGTATGCCTGGAACACATCTTCCCCATAACAGACGGCGCCGTGGTTGGCCATCAGCAGCGCGTCGTGCTTCGGGATCAAGGGGATCATCGGTTCGGTCAGCTCGTTAGTTCCCGGCAAGCCATACGCCACCAGAGGCACACAGCCCAGACCGATGATCACCTCAGGCAACAATGCCATATTCAAGGGGCGGCCGGCGCTGGCGAATCCGGTGGTCACAGGCGGATGTGCATGGACCACGCCGCGCACGTCGGGACGCAATTCATAGATCTTGAGGTGCATGGCGATCTCGGTGGTGCGCTCGCGACGGCCGGAAATTTTGTTGCCCACCGGGTCGACTACGATCAGATCGTCGGGATGCATCATGCCTTTGCTGACGCCGGTAGGCGTGGCGAGAATGCGCTCCGCGTCCAGGCGAATACTGATATTGCCGTCGTTGGCGGCGATCCAGCCTTTCTGGAACATGAGGCGGCCCACTTCGACAATATCGTCACGATACTCGCGCTCGGTTTTTACCATGCGGGAAGACCGATTGTATCAGAGGTGGAATGCGAGTAAGCTATCGCACGGTGAGTTCGCGCAAAGTTCATGGGAAACCTCGCTGGCACGAAAAAACGCCAGGCGAAAACGCCTGCCCCGCGACGCTACCGTTCCGTGGTCAAAACGATAGCCTTCAAATCGACGCTGAGTTTCCCATTGGCTTCCACCTTGACTGCCACGCCGCGGTCTTCGTACGGTTTGCGGAACTCGGCGCTCTGCGGCGCGCCCGGTTCCACGCCCAGCCAGGCGAATGCCTTGTACTCTCCGGGTGGAACGTTGGCCAACGTAAATTTGCCGGTAGCTTGGGTGAACATGCTTCGAAAACGATCCTCCCAATCGGGACGGCTTTGATCGGGAATCAGCGTCACGTCCGCATTGTAGACGGGCTTGCCCGCTTCATCGGTGACGGTCCCTTCCACACGACCGAAATCCGCGCCGGCCACAACCGTAATCGGGCCGGATAGATGCTCGGCATCGATCTGCTTTTCGGGGATTTCCCGATCGCCCACGCGAACCGACTTCAGGTAGACGGCTCGCCCGCCTACGATGCGCACCCGATAAATGCCCGGCGCTATTTCCGGGCTGACAAATGTTCCATCGGCCGCGACCTTAGCCGCTGCGCCCGTAAGGTCGGCGGCCTGTAGAACCACCATCATATTTTCTAACGGAAGCGGCTCCGAGCCTTCTACTTTTACGGCGCCCTTGACTTGTATTCCGGGTGAGAATACAAGGTCCACGCCATCCACATCGCGGTCGACCACATCTACCGGTTGACGCGCATACTGCCGTTCTTCCGGCTTATCGGGATTGATCATATCTCCGGTTACGATATAGGACCCGGGCGCAACATCCGGCACTTCGTAAGAGTCGCGCATCACCATCATCGCGAACTGCGGACGCTCCGGATTTGCCGAGCGCGGTACGACGCGAATCGAGGTGCGAAGCTTGGCCGTATCCCCCGACCCCACCTTGCCGCGGATGGAATAGCGCTTCTCCGGCGCCAAACGCAGATCGATGCCATCCAGCTCCGCGCCAGGCTGCGCGTCCAATTCCGTGGCGCGCGCCGGGTCGGCCACCCCGGGATAATATGCGGCTGCCAGCGTAGTGGAGGGGAGAACGCCCCGGACCTGCGTGCCCGCGCGGCGTAGAGTGGGCCCCATGGGGCCGGAACGCCCGCCGTTAAACTCGGCGCGTACGTAATAGTGTCCGGGACGAAGATGGAACATCCGGTACTCGCCGCGATCGTTAGTCTGAGCGGCGCCCACCCTCTGCAGTTGTCTCTTGCCGGAAACGTAATCGTATTGCAGCGCCTCCACCTGTGCGTAGCGCACGGGATCGCCATCGGCATCCGTCACCTTTCCGGCGATCACGCTATCGGGAATCAGGCGCAGCTCAAGGCCGGTGACCGGCTTACCGCCTTCGACCGTGACGGGCGGAAAATCGTGCGCCGTGGCGAAGCGGTTGGGCGGACGGGTTTCGTAGCCCTGTTTGGAAGGCCTTGGGTCGTAAACGCCCGGCGCGATTCCGGCAATGGAGAATCGGCCATCGGGGCCGGTCTGGCAAATGTAAGTCTGGGGCGGCGCTCCGCCGGAGGTTTGCAGTTCCCGCAGAGTAACTAGCGCGTTGCCACCGGCTCGCCGTGCAACGAGCTGACGACGCGGCCTTGGACCGAGCCTGTTTGCGCGGCAGCGGCGAGGGTCGCGGCTAGAAAAATGGCGGTGAATTTCATTTCACCTTCCCCCGCGCCTCTTCCACTTCGCTCCCTGGAATCGCCGTGACGCTGACCTGCTCGTGCCCACTGGCATGTACGGTGACTGACGTCGCCTTGCCTTCGAGCAGTTTCATCAGATCGCGATTTAGAATCTCGCTGAAATCGTCGGTTTCCAGAGCGAAGACTTTGTAGTTACCCGGCGGTACGTTGGTTAGAGCAAAGTTGCCGCCGGCGGCAATGGGCGCGAGCCGCTGCATGTCCGTACGCGCGGCATAGGCATCTTCCGGAAGCGCCGCCACCAGAACGGGAGCGCCCGCTTCCACGCTTCCCGGTTGCACGGTTCCATCGATTTCGCCCGGGTCGGTTCCCATCACGATAGTGAGAGCGGCGCCCGGCTGCAAGCTGGGGATCACGCCGTTGCTTACATCCTGACTGCCATAGAGAATGGATTTGGCATACAAGGCGCCTTGGGGCAGCATGAAAGAGTAGGCGCCCGCGTACAGGCCGTCCAGTTGGAAGCTTCCATCGCTCTTCATCAAAGCCGCGCTGGCCTCCCTGGCCGCCCATAGGGATCAGCCCAATGTTGATTTGTGGCATGGAGCTGGGCGGAGTGCCATCGATGGTAACCGTGCCGCGAACGCTAAATGAAGGGGGGATGGTCAATTCAATGTTATCGAGATCGGCGGACTTTACCGTGACCGCCTGCTTTCCCGCAATGCCGGGCGAGCTCGGTTGCATCACGCTGAGGCAGTAGGTCCCCGGGACAGCGCCGGAAATGTCAAAGCGCCCGTCCGGCTGGCTGGAAACCGGCAGCGCGTTGAGCCGCGGCATGTCGTCCTCGCCGCAGGCATGCGCTTGTACTATGCTGCGGGGAACTCCTCTTCCCGTGGCTGCCGTTGCTCCGGTCACTACGCCGCGAATGTGATAAGCGGGCAATTGACGAAGTTTGAAATCGGCGCCGGTCCATTCGGCGCCGGGCTTAAGCTCCTGCGGGGGCGCCTGCGAAACATCGGCCACGCCCGGGTAATAGGTCGGCGCATATCCCGTTTCGGGAACTGTGCTGTGAACGCGACCATTCTGCGTCGAAACGGGCGCGTTTCGCCGATAGCTGTAGGCCATCAGATAATACCGGCCCGGCTGCACATCGAAGATTCGATATTGGCCGCGGTCGTCGGTCTGCGCCGATCCGTAGGTCTGAAGGCGCTTGCCGTTAGCAGTGTACATATAACGAAGCACGCTCACGGACACTTCGGCCATCGGCTGATCGTCATCGTCCACCACCTTGCCCGAAATGGCCGCCAGCGGCGGAATACGCACCTCAACGTCCGAAACTTCCTGCTGTGCAGCCACGGTAACCGGTTTGCCGGTGCCGCGCATGGTATTGGCATAACCTTCAGCTTGAGCCGTGGCCACATACTTATCGGGCTGGATGTTATCGAAAAGGAACTTGCCGGATGCGTCGGAGCCGGTAACGTACGAGCTTTGTCCGGTAGCGTTACGCAGCGTGACTACGGCCTTCTTGACTGCCTGGCCAGTGACGGCGTTGACCACCTTGCCGGAGACGACGCCGGGTTGCTGCGCCGGCAGCGGAGCGCAGCTTAGAAGGAGAGCGAAGAGGAAGCTGCCGGGTTTCATCGCGCGTCATTTCTAACCCATCGGATAACGCCATCGGGATAACGCTACGGGAATAGCGCCAGCGGCGGCTGCGGCATCAATTCCGTTCTCGCCATTGGTTCGGCCCAGCGCTGCGCAGCTCCGCCGCGATCTCGTCCACGCCGGCCGCCAGGAGAAGCTCGGAATCGTGCAATCCGCGCTCTAAAAGGAAGCAGTTGGAGCAGAGAATCAACAAGTCGGGAGCGCCTTTAACGGCTTGATCGGCGGCGCGTTTTTTTAGAAAGCGCTGGCCGGATGGCGCCATCATCACGCGCGTGGAGCACTTCGAGCATTTGTGCTCGAATGATGAGCCGCGAGCGGCCCATCGATTATCGGCGGCCGCGCACACGATGAATTCAGGCTCGGGCTTGGGAGTTGGGTCCATGTCTGCCTCTCTTCAGGATAATCGAATGGCAGGACGAGTCTGGGCGCGCCGCCCCGGGTCGCCGGGCTTTATGCCTCTGGCGCAGCGGATGGATCTTCGCGTTCGTAAAGCTTCTTCAACTCCGCGGCGCTGGGCGTGTTTCGCACCATATCTTCGGCATCGCGGGCGAAGTTGCGCATGATTTCGAGCAGCTCCCACTCGCGGCCGACCGAGACATACACGTCCACGCCGGCCAGTAACAGCGCCAGACACTCGTCTCCCCGCCGGCTTACCTCCTTACGGAGCCGGCGCAAAGCTTCCACCGAATCGGGATGTGGGGGATCGCAAACCATAAGACTCGATCTGTGTCGAGATCGAGCTTCTACTTAAATTTTATCACGGTGTCTCCCGACAGGAATCGCATTCGATGAGTTGCCGGCTTCCTCTTCAGCGGGCGTTAAGCTAATCTCATGCCCACCGCCCTAGTCCTCTCGGCCGGCGGAATGTTCGCCGCGTGGGAAATTGGGGTTTGGAAGGTCCTTCGGGAGCGCTTCACGCCGGATCTCATCGTGGGCACGTCCGCCGGCGCGTGGAACGGTTGGGCCATCGCCGGCGGCGCGACTCCCGACGAACTCGCTGCCGACTGGCTGGACCCCCTGACCGCAACCTTGATACAGCCGGGGTTTGCCCGCGGCGGCTTTCTGCGTCCGGATGCGCTCTACGCCAAAGCGCAACAACTCTTCGATCGCTATCAACCGGCCATGCCCTTCGGCTTGACCGTGGTGGAGGTCCCACGCATGCGCGCGTGCCTTGTGCGCGAAGCGCAAATCACTTGGCGGTATCTCGCGGCCACGTGCTCCATCCCAATGGCGTTTCCGCCGGTTAATATCGACGGCAAACGCTACGTGGACGGCGGCATCATGGGCGCGCTGCCGCTGTGGGCGGCCAAAGAAATGGGCGCCACGCGCGCCCTCGCGCTCAATTGCCTGACCACGCGCCCGTTCCGGATGCTGCACCGCACGCTGCGATGGAGCCAGCCGCGCGCGGCTCTCGATACCATTCTCATCGAGCCTTCCATCCCGCTCGGCTCGCTCATAGACACATTTCGATGGTCGGCCGCCAACATCGCGCGCTTCATCGCCCTCGGCGAACGGGACGGAAAACGCGCGCTGCCATCGATTACAATGTAGAGGCTATGCCGCTTTTCCGGGTCTATCGCATGAAAGATTCGCCACGGCAGCAGTTTCGCTGGGCGCCGCACGTTTCAGGTTGCGCTGCTATCAAACCCAGCCACTACGAACCATCCGGCGAGATCGCGGCGTTGCACGAATACGACGCATGGAAGCAATTGCGCGAATCCGGGCGCGCGCTTCAGGTGGGCGATTTGCTCGAAGGCGAAGACGGGCGCCTGCGTATCTGCAAGTACGTCGGTTTTGAGCCTGCGCAATGGGTATTGCCGGAGCCCAAAGCAGCCGCGGAAGCGAGCGCGGAGATGGAGCCCGCGAGCCCTGCCGCGGCCACTTAGGAGCATCATGCGCGACATTCGTCTGGGCGACGACATCGACGATTTCTGCATCCGCTGCAAACGCTTGACCAATCACGTGGTGGTCTCGGTGTTGAAGGGCGCGCCCGCCAAGGTCCGCTGCCGCACATGCCACAACGATCACGATTTCCGCAATGAACAGGCCCCGCCTCCGAAGGTGGATCTACGCAAGCAGGCGCTCTTTAATGAGGTGCTGAAAAAGGTCACGCCGGGAGAGAGCGCGGTGGATGCCGATGCCTTGGCCGAAGAGCCTGCGGTGGTGGAGGATTTGGCGGTCGAAGATGCGGCCGAGGACGCGGACGTGGAACTGGCTGCCGAAGCGGTTGCCGGCGTCGAAGAAGATCCGATCCCTGCCAAACCTGAGCCGGAGCCGGCGCCAAAATCGAAGCCGAAATCTAAGGCCAAGGCTAAAGCCAAGATTGCCGCCAAGGGCCGATCTCGAAAGTAGCATCACTTTGCTCCGCCCAATCAGCAGGCGCGCGTTTCTAGCAACCGCGGCGGCATCCGCGTTGCGCGCGGCAAGCGCTTCACCCACCCCATACGGCGCGATTCCCAGCGGACGCCAACTCCGCTGGCATGAACTGGAAACCACCGCTTTTCTGCATTTTTCCGTCAACACCTTCACCGGCAAGGAATGGGGCTACGGCGATGAAGACCCCAGTGTATTCAACCCCACAGCGTTCAATGCCGATGCAATCGTAAGCGCCCTGGCCGATGCAGGAATGCGCGGTGCGATTCTGACCGCCAAGCACCACGACGGGTTCTGTCTTTGGCCCACCGCAACCACGGATCACTCAGTGCGCAAAAGTATATGGCGCGATGGTCATGGCGATGTGGTCCGCGACTTTGCCGATGCGTGCCGCCGCCAGAACATAGGCTTTGGCGTCTACCTTTCCCCGTGGGATCGCAACAACGCCAGTTACGGCCGGCCTGAGTACATCGCCATTTACCGCCGCCAGCTCACCGAACTGCTCACCGGCTACGGACCCATCTTCGAGGTGTGGCACGATGGCGCTAACGGCGGCGACGGCTTTTACGGCGGCGCGCGCGAAAAGCGCACCATCGATAAACGGACATACTACGACTGGCCCAAGACCTGGGAATTGGTTCGCAAGCTGCAACCCAATGCCGTGATCTTTAGCGACGTCGGACCCGATATCCGCTGGGTGGGCAACGAGCGCGGCATCGCCGGCGATCCATGCTGGGCAACCTACGATCCGGTGGGCGCGAATGGCGGCCCCGCTTCGCCCGGCGACGTGCGCGAAAGGGAATCTCCCACGGGTCATCGCCACGGATCCCGCTGGCTGCCCGCCGAGTGCGACGTTTCTATTCGCCCCGGATGGTTTTGGCACGAGAGCGAAAATGCCGAGGTGAAGCCGCTGGCCCAGTTGGTCCGGCTCTATTACAACTCCGTAGGCCGCGGCGCCAATCTGCTGTTGAATGTGCCGCCCAATCGCGAGGGATTGCTTTCCGCTGAAGATATGGCGTCGCTAAAAGCATTCGGCCAATACAGGCGCGCCACGTTCGCGCGGAACCTTGCGGCCGGCGCCAAAGCGACCGCCTCCAACGTGCGCGGCGCTTATGGCCCACAGAACCTGCTCGATGGCCGCGGCGACACGTACTGGGCGGCCGAGGATGCCACCCGCGAGGCCGAGGTAGCGTTCGATCTCGGGCGTGAAACGCCGTTCAACATAATTCGCGTCTGCGAAGCCATCCGTTTTGGTCAGCGCATCGACGCCCTCGCGGTGGACCGATGGAATGGAACCGCATGGGAACAACTGGCAGCCGCCACTAGCATTGGCCCGCGCCGATTGATGCGTTTGGCAGCGCCGGTCGGCGCCGCGCGCCTGCGCCTGCGCATCGTCCAGGCGTCGGCCAGCCCGGCGCTGACGGAGTTTGCGTTGTTCGCGGAAGCGTAAGCATCCGTGTCACCATAGTTCTTAATGCCCGCGATTTATCTGGATCATCACGCCACTACTCCCGTGGATCCGCGCGTGCTCGCTGCCATGCTTCCCTATTTCACGGCGAAGCCTGGCAATCCGTCCAGCCGCAGCCACAGCTTCGGATGGGAAGCGGATCGCGCCGTGGAGCGCGCCCGCCAGCGGATTGCCTCGTTGGCCGGAGCGGAACCGCGCGAGATCGTCTTCACCAGCGGCGCCACCGAATCCAACAACCTCGCGCTGAAGGGAGCGGCTGAGGCATACCGTGCCAAGGGCAACCACCTGGTGACCATGGCCACTGAACACAAAGCCGTGCTGGATGTGATTCACCACTTGGAGGGCGCGGGCTTTCGCAACACCATTCTGCCGCCCGAACCCGATGGCCGCATCAACCTTGAACTGCTACGCGCTGCGATCCTTCCCGAAACAATTCTTGTGAGCGTGATGTTCGCCAATAACGAGATCGGCACGATCCAGCCGATCCGCGAAATTGGCGAAATTTGCCGCCAAAAAGACGTGCTTTTCCATTGCGACGCGGCGCAGGCTTTGGGGAAGATTCCCGTGAATGTGGAAGCGGCGCACATCGATCTGCTTTCAATGAGCGCGCATAAAATGTACGGTCCCAAGGGCGTGGGCGCGCTCTACGTCCGGCGGCGGAATCCGCGCGTGAATCTGGCCGCGCAGATGCATGGCGGAGGACACGAATCGGGACTGCGCTCGGGCACGCTCAATGTGCCGGGGATTGTGGGATTCGGCGAAGCCTGCGCGATCGCAGCGGAGGAGATGGACGAAGAGGCCGTCCGCGTGGCCGCGCTACGCGACAGTCTGCTGCGGCAGCTCCAGGCCGATGCCGGTGAAGTAGCCCTGCACATCAACGGCGGCATGACGCATCGCCTGCCTGGAAATTTGAACGTCAGCTTCGAGGGCGTGGATGGCGATGCGCTGCTTGCCGGGATCGGGGAGATCGCAGTGTCGGCCGGATCGGCGTGCTCGTCGGGCCGCGATTCCAGCTATGTTCTGGAAGCGCTGGGGCTACCACCCGCGCTGCTCCAGTGCTCGGTGCGATTCGGCATTGGCCGCTCCAACACCCAAGCGGAGATCGACTATGCGGCATCCAAAGTGAGCGCAACCGTGAGAGAGCTGCGCGCGCTTTCACCCGTGCTATAATCTTTATTCTCTGTAGCGATCCAGTAAATTTATGCCGAAGCTGAAGACTCATAAGGGTGCGTCCAAACGGTTTAAGAAGACCGGCACGGGCAAGATTGTTCGTGGCCGGGCCTATGGACGGCACATCCTGACCTCCAAGCCGCACAAGCGGAAGAAGAGCCTGCACAAGAGCGTGGTGGCCGACAAGTCCGATCAACCCGTTCTCAAGCGGATGCTCCCCTATTAGAATTGGCGGAGCGATTTGTGCGAACGGTGCGCGTGGCACGTGCCCGATTCGCCAATGAGTAGCAATGAAACTAAGGAGATGAAACGTGCCTAGAGTTAAACGCGGTACTCACCGCCGGGCCTCGAGGAAGAAAGTTCTCGAACAGGCATCCGGCTATTTTCTCACCAAGAGCAAGCTCTATAGAGCGGCGCAGGAGGCGGTAGAGCGCGGGCTGAAATTCGCCTACGTCGGCCGCAAGCTAAAGAAGCGCGAATACCGCTCGCTGTGGATCGTGCGCATCAACGCGTCCTGCCGAGCGGCCGGTGTTTCCTACAGCCAGTTTGTGCGCGGATTGAAGGCGGCCGGTCTCGATCTGAACCGCAAAGTGCTGGCCGATATTGCGCTCCATGATGAAGCCGGGTTCACCAATCTGGTGCAGGCCGCTAAAGCTGCGCTGGAAGCCAAGCCCGCCCCTGAAGCTACGGTATGAGCCCCACCGAACAGGAAGTCGATTCCCTGAGCAGCCTGGAAGACCGCATCCAACGCGCCATCGAGCTGGTATCGCGGTTGCGGAAAGAAAAGGAAGCGGCGCTCGAAGACGCCGCCGAGTCCAAGGCCGCCAACGCGCGTCTTTCCGAAGAAGTCAAAGCGCTGCAGGCCGATCGCAAGCAGGTCCGTTCGCGCATTGAAAAGCTGCTGGGCCAGATCGATCAACTGAGCGCATAGCCGCTATGGCCGCCGCCGATGAAGGAGCCGCCGCCGAAAAACAAACGGTTCGCGTCACCATCCTGAACCGGCCCTACACGTTGCGCAGCTCCGGCGACCCGCGAGAAGTGGAGGCGCTGGCCGGCAGCGTGGATGAGCTGATGCTGGCCATCGCGGCCAAGGCGCCTAACGCGGATAACACCCATATCGCAGTCTTGGCATGTCTCCATCTGGCCGATAGCCTGCGGCAGTTAGAGCGCGAGCTGACTGAATTGAAGGACCGCGTGGGCCGCAAATCGCAACACTTCGCTGGAATGCTGGAGCAGCTCATCGCTTCTGCTGGAGAAGAGCCTGCGGGAGAAGAATAATGCGCCGTCCGGGGTTATTGTGCTTATCCATGGCGCTCGCAAGCGCCGGAGTATTACTGGCCGTGTCCGCATACGAATCCGAAATTCTCAAATGGCGCCAGGAGCGCGAAGCCGCTTTGAAAGCGCCGGATGGATGGCTCTCGCTGGCCGGCCTGTTCTGGTTCCATGAAGGCGCCAATCGCTTCGGCAAAGATCCGTCCTGCGACATTCCGCTGCCCGATGGTCCGGCCAAAGCCGGCGTGTTCGAGTTTCACGCCGGCAAAGTCACGCTGGATGGGCGCGAGATCAAGCCGAATGTTGGCGATCCGATTAAGATCGGCAGGTTAAGCCTCGCCGTGATTCAGCGCGCTGATAAGGTCGGCATTCGCCTGCGGGATCCGGATAGCGAAGCCCGCCGCCACTTCCATGGTCTGGAATCGTTTCCCATCGACGAGCAGTACCGGATTACCGCGCGGTGGGTGGCGGAGCCGCGCGATATCCCCATTCTGAATGTGCTCGGCCAGACGTCGCCATCGCCGAGTCCAGGTTATGCAGTGTTCCGCTTGCATGGACAGGAATTGAAGCTGCGCCCGATTATCGAAGAGCCCGGGGCGAAAGAGCTGTTCTATATCTTCCGCGATCAGACTGCGGGCAAGGAGACCTACGGCGCCGGCCGCTTCTTCTATTCGGAAATGCCGCGCGACGGCAAAGTGATTCTGGACTTCAACAAGGCTTACAATCCGCCTTGCGCGTTTACGCCCTACGCTACCTGCCCGCTGCCCCCTCCCGAGAACCGGTTGCCGGTGCGGATTGAGGCCGGCGAAAAGAAGTACGAAGATCATTAACGGCTAGCCGGCTCACCGGAGCCCGGGATCGCGCACCCGGCGTGTCCCCGCACACACTCATTTAGGTCTCTAGCAGCTCCGCCAGCGTACCATTAACTATGATCCGCGATTGGGTTGTATTGCGGCGGCTCATACCGTTATTGCTGGTTCTGCCAGGGGTTCTAATTTTACGAATGGCGGCCCAGAGAGCGGGCCACCATGAAACGGCCAACGATTGGCCACAATTCGGATCGGACGCGGCGAGTTCCGGATCCCCGCCGTTCGCGACCGGCATCACCGGAGCGAACGTCGCTTCATTGACCCGGCGCCAGGTTCAATTGGATGGCACGGTCGATGCTTCCGCGATCTACCTCCACGGCGTCACCGTCAACGGTTCGACCCATGACACGTTTTTCGTGACCACCACCTACGGAAAAACCATTGCCATCGATGCGGACAGCGGCTCGGTTCTTTGGGAATACACGCCGTCGGGCTTCACAAGCTGGTCCGGCACAGCGCAGATTACCAACACTACGCCTGCCGCCGACCCGGACCGGCAGCACATCTACGCGGCAGCGCCCGATGGCGCAGTTCGGCAACTGGCGATCGCAGATGGGCATGTAGTGTGGACCACCGCGATCACGCTGCTGCCGAGCTTTGAGAAGATTGCCTCGCCACTGAAATTGTTTGGCGGACGGATCATCGCGGTTACCGGCGGTTACATTGGCGATGCGCCCCCGTATCAGGGGCATGTCGCCCTTATCGACGCGCAGACCGGCGCTCTCCAGCAGGTATGGAATTCTCTGTGCAGCGACCGCGCCGGGTTGATCCAACCCGCGTCCTGCCAGTCTACGCGATCCGCGATTTGGGGGCGCGCCGGGGCGGTCATCGATTCCGCCACCGGCAACATATTCGTGGCGACTGGAAATGGTCCATATAACGGCACGACCGATTGGAGCGATTCTTTGATTGAACTCGATCCCGGCGCCACCCATGTGCTCGCGAACTATTCTCCAGCGGATAACTCCATGCTCGAGGAGAGCGATCTCGATTTGGGATCCACATCGCCGGTGTTGCTGGCGACCGGGACTCTGGCGCAGGGAGGCAAGGACCGGTTGATCCGCCTGCTCAGCATCCCCCAAATTGCCGGCGCCACTTCGCATATTGGAAACGAACTGCAGACCGTGTCCACGCCTTCGCGCAACATGCTGTTCACAGCGCCGGCGGTTTGGCGGGACCGGGCGGGAATCTGGATGTTTGCCGCCGATGGCGGGGGCGCCGCCGCTTGGAAGGTCGTCAACGGACAATTAACGCAGATCTGGAGTAACTCGACTGGCGGAACCAGCCCAGTCCTGGCCGGAGGGCTGCTCTACATCTATAATCCGAACGGCGGGCTGCACGTCTACGCTCCGGCGAGCGGGACGCAGATTGCCAACCTGGACTGTGGCAGTGGCCACTGGAACAGCCCGATTGTCGTCGACGGAAGAATCGCGCTCCCGGAGGGAAACGCCAATGCGCACGCCACCTCCGGCGTGCTGGATGTCTGGAGCGCGGCGCATTAGCCGGGGAGATCAACATTGTGGCACACTGAGTCCGTAGCAAATAAAAAAATAACCCTCAGCCTGCCCCTCGACTTGCTCCGGCAGGCCAAACTATACGCGGCGGAGCACGACACCAGCGTGAATGCCATCGTGCGGGACCTTTTACAGGAACGGGTTTCTCAAACGAGCCGGGACGGGCAGCCGGCGAGTGGCTGCTTGTAGTCGCGCGCCGGGAACCTCTCACCCAGGCACGAGTATTCGCGCACAGGGTTTCACGCCTCCCGGTCTTTCAACCGTCAGCCTCTGATTCCTGGCTGCTCGCCGGATCTGCTTCTTCACTCCCTTCGACACCTTCTCGACGCTCTTTTCGCGGTGCTATGCCTATTCATAGCCGGTATCCTTTTTGCACTTGGAGTGCGTTCTCAATTGGGAGCTTAATGCATCACGCTGGGGACCGGCCCTCTCACACCATCTCGGAAGTGCGCGCAGCGGTTTCGGCGGCCCGCTTGAAGCGCGACCGCTTTCAACACAGCCTGAGCGTACGCCGCGGACTTGATCGCGGCGCTGAGGTCGAGAAGCCGTTCCCTGCAGGCCTTACGGGCTGACGGTGGGCAAGTCGGCGCCCAAGCTCAAAGCCGCGGTCGATGGGGAGCAAACCCAGGTTGGCGGATCTGCCGACACGCTGCTGCTCGGACCGTCCCATTGTTGACAACACCGGAATTGAGGGACGATACGATTCGTTTTAGACATTGCGCAGAACAAGACACCGCGCACGTGGGTCCAGTTTTCAGAGCAAACTCCGCCTGGTACGCCGGCGCCCGGCTTAACCGAATTAGAAGAGGGGATTCCCTGTTCACCGGCGTGCGAACGATTGGCCTCCAACTCAGGCCTGTGAAGGCGCCGATTAAGTACTTGGTAATCGACGCGGCGGAAAAAATACCAACGCCAAACTGACGGCATCCCCAAGACTAAAAGACACTCAGCACATTGCGCGAATCGTGATTCATCCTACCCGGCCGGATACTGTTTATGTTGCCGCACTCGGTCACCTGGCAACGCCCAATACGGAGCGCGGAGTGTTCAAAACCGCAGACGGCGGCGCTACCTGGAAGAAGGTGCTGTACGTCGGCGATCGCGTCGGCGCGGTCGATCTGGTGCGTGACCCTCGCAATCCCGACACACTCTATGCCGCAACTTCTGAGCACACACGACTGCCATGGGTGATTAATGACGGCGGTCCTGGAACCGGCTTATATAACACCACCGACGGCGGCGCGACCTGGAAAGAACTTACGAACGGTTTGCCAAAAGGTTTCATGGGCCGTATCGGCCTGGATATCTGCCGCACTAAGCCGGAGACCATCTATGCCGTTTGTGACAATCACAATCTGCGTCCCGGCGCCACTAATCCCAATGCTACCATCAATGGCCAGGTGTACCGCACGGACGACGCGGGCGCTAGCTGGCGCAGAGTAAATCCGTATGATGTCGATGTGAGTGGTAAGGCCGGCTACTCATTCAACCAGATCGTGGTAGACCCGAACAACGCCGAGCGAGTCTCGGTCACCGGGTCGGATTTTCACCATACCGAGGACGGCGGCAAGACCTGGGGGGCCGCGGCGGCCCGCGCACGTTCGGCCGCGCATTTGGTGACTTCCGGTCTCTATGGATCGACCCACAGGCCGCCAGCCACGGCGGCATTTTGGCGACGCTCGACCGCGGCGCCTTAGCGCTGGCGAAACGCGAGGAGATCGCGGCGGTCCTGGTGGATTGAGCGCCCGGCCTTGCGTCAGAATAGGAATTGGCTTCGTTTGTTCAAATCGCCCCTTGGAGAGCTATTGCATGCACCGCACCCGCTTGTTCGCCAGCATCGTCTTAAGCGTTGGGCTAGCTATCGTTGCCGCCTACTCCGCGCCGGCGCAAATTCTAAACGAATCGCTGCTGAGCGGTCTCACGTACCGCAACCTGGGGCCCTATAAGACAGGCGCGTGGACCATCGGCGTGGCAATCCCGGAAGCGCCCTCCAAGGCGCACAGCACCGTCATTTATGCCGCTCTACGCAGCGGCGGGGTCTGGAAATCGTCCGATGGCGGAGTAACCTTCGAGCCGGTGATGGATAGTCAAAACGTATATTCGATGGGCGCGATCGCCGTCGCGCCTTCCGATGAAAACGTCGTCTGGGTAGGAACCGGCGACAATTCGGCCACTCGCAGCGCCTATTGGGGCGACGGTGTTTATAAATCGACCGATGGAGGCAAAACCTGGCGGAACATGGGATTGAAGGACACTCAGCATATCGCGCGAATCGTCATTCATCCTACCCGGCCGGATACTGTCTATGTCGCCGCGCTCGGTCACCTGGCAACGCCCAATACGGAGCGCGGAGTATTCAAAACTACAGACGGCGGCGCTACCTGGAAGAAGGTGCTGTACGTCGGCGATCGCGTCGGCGCGGTCGATCTGGTGCGTGACCCTCGCAATCCCGACACACTCTATGCCGCAACTTATGAGCACACACGCCTGCCATGGGTGATTAATGACGGCGGTCCGGGAACCGGCTTATATAAGACCACCGACGGCGGCGCGACCTGGAAAGAACTTACGAACGGTTTGCCAAAAGGTTCCATGGGCCGTATCGGCATCGATATCTGCCGCACTAAGCCGGAGACCCTCTATGC
This sequence comes from Bryobacterales bacterium, assembly GCA_963723015.1. GTDB lineage: Bacteria > Acidobacteriota > Terriglobia > Bryobacterales > Bryobacteraceae > PALSA-243. The sequence continues at coordinate 40,050 of CAVRPF010000020.1, read as the reverse complement.
CGTTTATGACAATCACAATCTGCGTCCCGGCGCCACTAATCCCAATGCGACCATCAATGGCCAGGTGTACCGTACGGACGACGCGGGCGCTAGCTGGCGCAAAGTAAATCCGGACGATGTCGATGTGAGTGGGAAGGCCGGCTACTCATTCAACCAGATCGTGGTAGACCCGAACAACGCCGAGCGAGTCTGGGTCACCGGGTCGGACTTCCACCATACCGACGACGGCGGGAAGACCTGGGGCGGCCGCGGCGGCCCGCGCACGTTCGGCCGCGCCTTTGGCGACTTCCGGTCTCTATGGATCGACCCACAGGATTCGGACCACATGATTGCCACCTCCGATGGCGGCGTCTTTCAATCGTTCGATGGCGGCCGAACCTCCGAGAACTTTCTTACGATCCGGGGCGGCGAGGTGTATGCGCTTGGCGTCGATATGGAGATGCCCTATAACATCTACGAAGGGCTTCAGGATCATGAGAGTTGGAAGGGCCCGAGCAACGGCTGGAGCGGCAGCATTGGCGTGGAAGACTGGGTCACCGTGGGCACAGGAGATGGCATGTACAACCAGGTCGATCCGACCGACAGCCGATGGGAATACAACACGCATGAGTTCGGCAGTCATGCCCGTTATGACCAGAAGACACATGAAAGTGTGGACATCATGCCCAGACGGACCTCCGGCGACCGGTTGCGCTTCAACTGGATCGCGCCCCTGGTGCTCTCGCCCCACGATCCTAAGACCTTGTACACCGGCGCGCAGGTGCTCTTCCGTTCGACCGATCGCGGCGATCATTGGCAGGAGATCAGCCCCGATCTCACCACCAACGATCCCGATAAGACCAACCGCAGCGCCGCCGGGAGCGCGATCGTGTTCTGCGATATCACCACGATTTCGGAATCCCCAGTCACCGCCGGAGTCATCTGGGTAGGTACTGACGATGGCAAAGTGCAAGTGACGCGGAACGCCGGCGCGAATTGGAGCGATGTGACCGGAAACTTAGCCGCCGCGGGCGGTCCCCGGGATGTCTGGACCAGCCGTGTCTATGCCTCCCGCTTCGCCGCTGGAACGGCCTATGCCGCCAAGACGGGCCGGCGCTTCGACGATTTCAAACCGTACCTTTTTAAGACCACCGATTTCGGCGCCACATGGAGTAATCTTTCCGGCAACCTTCCGCAATGGCCCGTCAATGTAATCGTCGAGGACACTCAGAAAGCCTCGGTTCTGTTTGCTGGAACCGATGGCGGAGTTTACGTCTCCACCGACGGTGGCGCGCGTTGGCTGGCTCTGAAAAGTAACATGCCTCCGGCGCCTGTCACCGACATGCTGATACACTCGCGCGAGCAGGATTTAGTCGCCGGGACTTATGGCCGCGGCATCTTTGTCATGGATATCGCCCCCATCCGCGAGATGACCGAAGAAAACCTGAAGGGACCTTATCTCTTCAGCGTAAAACCGAAGCCCATTCGTCGCGATGGAGCGCAGGGTAATTACCGGTTTAATGGAGACACCTTCCCCACCACCCCTAATGAACCCAATGGCCTACTCATTTATTACTATCTGGCTCATGACTCGTCGCGACCGGTTACGGTTACGCTGACCGATGCCGCCGGCAAGATAGTCCGGACGGTCGCCGGGCCGCAGAAAGCCGGAATCAATCGCGTTTCCTCGGAGAGCGGCGGTGGCCGTTTCGGCGGCGGTGGCCGCGGTCAGGCCCGCGCTGCCATGCCCCCAGGCGAGTACGTTGTCACTCTCGATGCAGATGGGACCAATCTCACTCAGAAAGCGCGCGTATTGGAGACGCCCACCTTCCATCTTTAGGTATGCAGCCCGCAACCGGATGGGGCCATGTGAAAGGCAAATAGAGCCTCAGGGCCGGCCGGAGGCCTCGTCCGTGGACAGCCGCACGCGCAACTCCGGCATTCCCACGACTTCGTACGTCCCCGAGGCGATACCGATCTTCGCTTGGTTCAGGGCATCGAGAATATCCCGGCTCATGCTGTCCTTGAGTTTACGGACGCCATGACCCGGCGCCAGGAAGCGAACCGCCATTTCAACCCAATTGTCCGTCAAGCGCAGGAACACCTTCGGCTCAAGCTCTTCCAGTTTCACCGAATAATGCCGCTCCAGTTCCTGGAGGGCTTCCTGCCCAAGGTCGCTGAAGTTCGCGGTATGGCGCTTGGCAACGTCCAGCAGGATTTTCTCGGCCGCGGCACGGTCGGCCGTGTATGGTATTGGTACATGCATTTCTTCCCAGATATACGGGAATTCTCGAGTGTAGTTATAGACCGGCTCATCGAAGACTTTGTCGTTGGTTATGGTCACAATTCTGCCGGTATACTGCCGCGCCGCGACCCACATTGAGGGGGAGTCAGATTGCTCCCCCGGCGGCTCGCCCATTTCCATGATGGTGGTCTGCATAAAATCGAGCGCGATGACATCGCCCCGCACTCCACCCATCACGATCCGATCGCCCACATTGAAGGTCTTGCCGCGAAGAACGATGAAGTAACCGGATATCGCGGTAATGAGTCTTTGGGACGCGATCGCGAGGCCGGCTGTAACGAAACCCGCGGCCGAGGCCAACCGCGAAGGATCGTTGAACCAGGTAGAGACCAGACCCACGATCAGCAGGACGGCGAGAAATATCCGGATCGCCTGATTGACCCAAAAACGCGCCCGGCCGGTTTTTTCACCCAAGACCAGGCGCGATATCCAATGCAGCAGAAAGCGCAGCGCCACCACCAGAGCGATGAACGCGGCGGTGATCAGTAGCTTTTTCGCGTTCGCTCCGCTGATCCCGACTAAAGGGATTCCGAAGAGCTGTAGTATCCGATCTTTTCCGACGAGTTGGATTGGACCGCTCATGCGGATCGCTGTATCCCAAGCGCCGGCCAATTCATAAAGCTTAAGTTTGTGCTGTCCGCGCGCCCGGCTGCAGGAACCGATCGGCGGCCCTGCGCCCAAGTACGGTTAGAGCGCGCATCCAGGCCGTCTGTAGAACCCGGCTCTCGGCTCCGCGCTCAATCTGTGTTCCGCCTTTTGGAAGGGCGCGATTCACCAAGCCGAGCAGATCGGCGGTCGCTCCCGGAAAGAGCCCATGAAAACGGGCCAGCAGATTGGCGGGGGCGCCCAGAATTCGCTCGGCGCTTCCCTTCCGGGTGGCCGCGATAATCAGGCGCGCCGCCCGATCGGCGCTCATTGAGATACCGGGCAAACTTGCGCCCAAGCTGAACCATGCGGCTTCGCCTTCTGCCGCGCCCTTAAATAGAGCATTCAGATGCGATCCGGTGCGCATCAATCCGGGCGCAATCGTGACGACTTTGATTGCCTTACCCTGTAATTCCGCGCGCATCCCTTCCGAAAACGCCGCCGCCGCAAATTTCGCGCAGCTATATGGCACGAGATGAGGCACGCTCACCTTTGCCCCCACTGACGTGATGTTGACGATCCGGGCCTCACGAAGTTCGCGCATCCGGGGGAGCACAGCCAGCGTAGTGTAGACCATGCCCCAGAACATTACGTCCATCGCCTCCTCGAAGTCTTCGATCGTCATATTGTGGACGGGGCCCACCTGGATTGTGCCGGCGTTATTCACCAGCACATCGATGCGCCCGTAGCGCTGCATGGTCGCAACTACGAGCCGCTCCACCTGGCTGCGATCGCCGACGTCGCACCTTACAGTTAGGACGTTGCTGGAGAGAGTGGAGAGATCGCGCTGCGCCAATTCCAGCTCCTCCTCGCTTCTGGCGCAGAGTGACAGCAAGGCTCCTTCTGTGGCGAAGCCGCGGGCGAGAGCCAGTCCCAAACCGCGAGAGCCGCCGGTAATCAGGACAACTTTGCCGCGCAACGCCATTGGCCGGCGGCGCCATAACATGGGAGCTACTCCTACCGCGATGGCGGCAGACCCGAGCAACGCGGCATTCCGGCTGATACGCAGTGTGTTAGGCATTAGCACTGGTGTTCCGCAGCTTTGCGGCCACTGTGATGGAATGGGCATTACTCTTTGACTTCCGCTCGCGCTGTATTAAGTGACAATTTGAGCCCTCGGCGCCCTTCGGTGTACGTTTAGATGCGTTCACACGCGGGATTGTTATACATTCCAACAAAAACGAAGTCAGTCCAAAGGTGACTTTCGCGACGTGGACCTTACAATGAACAAAGTGACGTGAATGGGATTATCCGATAGGGGACGCGGCGCCTTGTTAGCGCTACTTACTACGACTGCGGCGTTGGCTCAGATTCAAAATCAACCCGATGACGGGCAGTGGGTCATGCCCGCGAAGAACTATGCCAGCACGCGCTTCAGCATGCTGGATCAGATCGCTATCGGCAATGTCAAAAACCTGAAACTTAGTTTCTCCTTCTCTACCGGGCTCACGCATGGGCACGAGGCGGCTCCGCTGGTAGTCAATAACACGATGTATATCGTGACTCCCTGGCCGAACCTGCTCTACGCGCTCGATCTGACCAAGCCCGGCAGTCCCATGAAATGGGTTTACCAGCCAAACCCCTCGCCTGCCGCACAAGGCGTGGCGTGCTGCGATGTGGTGAATCGCGGCGCGGCCTATTACAACGGCCGGATTTACTACAACACGTTGGACGTCCAAACAGTAGCGGTGGACGCGGCCACCGGGAAAGAGATTTGGAAAACGCAACTGGGCGATATCAATCGCGGCGAATCGATGACCATGGCGCCGTTGGTGGTTAAGGGAAAAGTCCTAGTGGGTAACAGCGGGGGAGAGTTTGGCGTGCGCGGGTGGCTGGCCGCCTTGGATGCAGATAGCGGTAAGATCGCGTGGCGCGCCTATGCGACGGGGCCGGACAAGGACGTCCTGATCGGATCGAATTTCAAGCCATTTTATGCCTCCGAGCGGGGCGCCGACCTCGGCGTAAAGACATGGCCAGGAGACTCCTGGAAAATCGGCGGCGGCGCGGCTTGGACGTGGATCTCCTACGATCCGCAGCTCGATCTTATCTATTACGGCACGTCGAACCCGGGTCCTTGGAATGCCGACATGCGCCCCGGTGACAACAAATGGACCTGCGCGATCTTCGCGCGGCGGCCCGAAACCGGTGAGGCGATCTGGGCATACCAGATTATGCCCCACGACGAGCACGACTATGACTCGGTCAACGAAAATATCCTGCTCGATCTCAACATCAAAGGGCAAAATCGCAAAGTGCTGGCGCACCCCGATCGCGACGGCCGGATGTATATCATCGATCGCGCCAGCGGCGAGGTGATCAGCGCGGAAGCCTTCGGTTTCGTCAATACCAGCGAATACGTGGACCTTAAAACGGGCCGCATCAAAGTTGCGGACGCTAAGACTACCGGCTTCAAAACCACTCGCGACATTTGTCCAGCGGCGGCGGGAGCCAAGGACTGGCAGCCATCCGCATATTCGCCGCGAACCGGCCTGATGTATGTGCCGCACAACAACCTTTGCATGGAGTATCAAGGGGTGCAAGCCAACTTCATAGCGGGAACGCCATATGTGGGCGCCAATGTGAAGATGTACGCGGGACCCGGCGGCAATCGCGGCGAGTTCCTGGCATGGGATCCGGTGGCGGCCAAAGCCGTGTGGAAGATACCGGAAGAGTTTCCGGCATGGAGCGGCGCGGTGGTTACGGCGGGCGACGTGGTCTTCTACGGCACCATGGACGGCTGGTTCAAAGCGCTCGATGCGCACAACGGCACGCTGCTGTGGCAATTCAAGACCGGCTCCGGCATTGTCGGACAGCCTGTGGTTTACAAGGGTCCGGATGGCAAAGAATATGTTGCGGTACTTTCAGGCGTCGGCGGATGGGCTGGCGCCGTGGTCGCCGGCGGCATCAACACCGTGGATGGCACAGCCGCTCTGGGATTCACCAACGCCATGGCGGATTTGGGGAAGTACACCACTAAAGGGGGCATGCTCTATGTGTTCTCGCTTCCTTAGCCTGGTGGTGGCGGCATTGCCGCTATTCGCCGCCGGGCCGGCAACCTTGCGGGTATGCGCCGATCCCAACAATCTGCCGTTTTCAAACCAGCAAGAGCAGGGATTTGAGAATCGCATCGCCCGGCTTCTGGCAAGCGCCATGGGAGTGAAGCTCGAGTTTGTGTGGTGGAGCGCGCGCAAGTCGCTGGTCGCGAACACGCTGAACGAAGGCCGCTGCGATGCATTGATGGGCGTACCGGCCGGCTTCGATTCGGCCGCCGTCACCCGGCCATACTACCGGTCAACCTACGTCTTCGTTTCTCGTCAGGACCGAAATTTGCAGGTTACGTCTCTCGGCGATACGCGTCTCGCAAAATTGCGCATCGGAATGCACGTGGTAGGCGATGACTATGCACCTCCGGCACGCGCGCTGGCGCGGCGCGGCATTGCCGCCAATATTACCGGTTACAGTCTCTTCGGCGCGTATGGTGAGCCGAATCCGCCGGCGCGTCTGATCGAAGCGGTCACGGCGGGAGATATAGACCTGGCGATCGTGTGGGGACCGTTCGCCGGCTACTTCGCGCCACGCCAAAAGACATCGCTGGTGATCACGCCAGTTTCGCCGTCATCGGATATGGGAATTCCATTCGTGTACGAGATCTCAATGGGCGTCCGGCAGGGAAACGACGCGCTCCGCGCCGCCTTAGATGACGCGTTGCACCGCACGTGCGCGGACGTGCAGTCCATTCTGAGCGAGTACGGCGTGCCCCAGGCGCCTGCGGGACAGGGGAAGGAGTCGCCATGCGATGCCTCGGGGCACTCGCCTGCTGCATCCTGGCGCTGAGCTCGTGTCAGCGAGAGAAGCGCGACCTGCGTCCCGCGCCCGTCGAAACCGTGATATTCGGCGCCGCCGCCCGCGAAAGTACCCTGGAGCCAGGCGGCGCTCTGCCGCATCTTCAGCCAACCAATCCTTACGATAAGAGCGCCTATGCCATCTCCGAAGGCCAGCGCCTGTTCGACTGGTACAACTGCTCCGGATGTCACTCGCATGGCGGGGGCGGGATCGGGCCGCCGCTCATCAAGAAGAACTGGCTCTATGGAGGCGAGCCGGCAAACCTGTTCGACACCATCGTCAAAGGCCGGCCAAACGGCATGCCGACTTGGGGCGGCCGCATCCCCGAATACCAGATCTGGCAGCTTGTGGCATATGTCCGCTCGATGAATCAGGAAGAGCCGCAGTCCGCCACGCCGGTTCGCTCCGACACTCTCCAGGTCCAGCCAACGCTACACAATCGAGTAAACGGAGTGACTAAGTGAGGGCCCTGCAGAAACTGTGGGGCAGGATGGCATCCTGCGCGCCGGTTGCCAACCGGGGCCTGCTGGCCTGGTTGCAACGCGTTCGAGGCGGGTTGCCAACCCGCGCAGGTTATCAACCTGCACCACAACAGCCGCACTTGGTTCTCTAATCTGCCTCAGCGCGTGCGGCGGCGCTTACCAATCGGCGCTCGACCCAGCCGGCCCGCAGGCCGGACGAATCGCCGGCCTGTTTTGGTTTTTTACGATCCTGCTCGTTATTATTTTCGCGATAGTGATCGGCCTCCTGCTCCGCACGCTCACGCGGCCCCATCGCGAAATCGGGCGGGAGCCGATCGAGCGCCCGCATCGACCGTCCGCAGATACGGAAAAACGGCTTACGCGCACGGTGACTGTAGCAACCATCGCTACCACGCTCATCCTCCTCGGGCTGCTGGTGGCCAGCGTCACCACCGGCAAGGCGATCTCCGGACTCGCCGCCAGGAAGAACGGCATGGTCGTCGAAGTTACGGGCAACCAATGGTGGTGGTATGTGCGCTATGCCAACGACGACGCCAGCCGTATTGTGGTCACGGCCAATGAAATTCACATTCCGGTGGGGCGTCCGGTGATGATCCGCGGAACTTCCAACGATGTGATCCATAGCTTCTGGATACCGAATCTCCATGGCAAGGCCGACCTGATCCCGTCGCGCGTTACCACCGAGTGGATTCAGGCCGACCACCCCGGACGATTTCGCGGGCAGTGCGCCGAGTTCTGCGGTCTGCAACATGCTCACATGGCCGTTTGGGTGATTGCCGAGCCGCCAGAGCAATTCGAAGCCTGGATGAACAATCAACTGCAGTCCGCCGTCCGCGCCATCGGATGCGAATCTGCAGCACGGCGAGGAAGTGTTCGTGAATCATGCTTGCGTCTTCTGCCATACCATCGCGGGAACCACCGCTATGGGATCGGTAGGGCCCGACCTTACGCACCTCGGCAGCCGCTCGACTATCGCGGCGGGAACGCTGCCGAATACCAAAGGCAATCTCGGCGGCTGGATTGCCGATCCGCAAAACATCAAGCCGGGTACCCACATGCCGACCATCGATGTGAAAGCCGAGGACCTTCAGCCTCTTCTCGATTACCTGGAGAGCCTGCGATGATTCCGGTGGTCGAGCGGCCCGCCGGCGAATTCGATATCGAACGCGAGCGGACCGCGCTGGAGCGCGCTTGGGCAAACGCCGGCGGCGTGCGCGGATGGCTTTCCGTCACCACTCATCAGGCGATCGGGATGCGCTACATCGTGACCGCGTTTATTTTCCTGCTCGCCGGCGGGGTAGAGGCGCTGCTGATGCGGCTGCAACTGGCGCGTCCGGATAACGGCATCCTGAGCGCCGACAAATACAACCAGATCTTCACGGTGCATGGGTCCACCATGATGTTTCTGTTCGCCGTCCCGGTAATGGAAGGGATGGGCGTTTACCTGGTCCCGTTGATGCTGGGAACGCGCAACGTGGCCTTTCCGCGCCTGAATGCGTTTGGCTATTGGATGTACCTCATCGGTGGTCTGTTTCTATACTGGGGGCTCTTCACCAATACCGGACCCGACGTCGGCTGGTTCGCCTATACGCCGCTCTCGGGGCCGGAGTTCTCGCCCGGGAAGCGCGTGGACTTCTGGGCGCAGATGATCACGTTCACCGAGATCTCTGCCATGTGCGTGGGGGCCGAACTGATCGCCACTATCTTCAAAATGCGCGCGCCGGGCATGTCGCTCAATCGTATTCCGCTATTTTGCTGGAGCATGCTGGTGCAGTCGTTCATGGTGCTGTTCGCCATGCCCGCGGTGATGGTAGCGAGCAATATCTTCCTGCTGACCGACCGCACCATCGGCACGCATTTTTCCAATCCGGCGGAAGGCGGCGACCCGCTTCTCTATCAGCACGTCTTCTGGTTTTTCGGCCATCCCGAGGTGTACATCATCTTCATTCCGGCGCTAGGGATGGTCTCCGCCATCGTCGCTACCAACACGCGCCGCGCCATCTTCGGCTATCCGGCCATGGTGCTCTCGGTGGTCGCCACCGCCTTCATCGGCTTCGGACTCTGGGTACATCATATGTTCGCTACCGGGTTGCCGCAGATTGGCGAGGCTTACTTCACGGCCGCCAGCATGATGATCGGAATCGCCAGCGGCGTGCAGATCTTCTGCTGGCTGGCGACGCTGTGGACCGGCCCCATTCGTTGGAATGCCGCCATGCACTTTGTGGCGGGCTTTATCTTTATCTTTGTCGCCGGCGGACTCACCGGCATCATGCTGGCTGCGATTCCCCTGGACCTGCAGGTGCACGACACGTTTTTCGTAGTGGCGCATTTCCATTACGTGCTGATCGGCGGCGCGCTGTTTCCGCTGTTCGGCGGATTTCATCACTGGTTCCCCAAGTTCACCGGACGCATGATCGACGAGCGGTTGGGCAAGCTCACCTTCTGGATTCTCTTCATCGGCTTCAACCTGACGTTCTTTCCCATGCACATTCTCGGGCTTAAAGGCATGACGCGCCGGATTTATACGTATCCCTCGGAGATGGGCTGGGGCCCGGCCAACGCGCTCGCCACGGCTGGAGCGCTCGTCATCCTGCTGGGCGGCATTTTTTTTATCGTTAATGTTCTGACCAGCCGCAAGCGCGGCGAGCTGGCCGGCGCCAATCCATGGGATTCGGGCACTCTGGAGTGGGCCGCGGATTCGCCGCCGCGCAATTACAATTTCATCCGTCCGCCAGCCGCTACCGGACGCTATCCGCTATGGGCGCCGCTGAAGGAACGCATTGCGGTCACGGGACTGCGCACCGACCGGCGTGAAGTTCTGGTGACTACACTCATGGACGCGGAGCCGCATCACCGGTACGTGCTGCCGCACTCCAGCATCTGGCCGTTCTTGGCCGCGGTCCTCATAACTGTCGGTCTGGTGGGATCTGTGTTCCAGTTCGGTTGGTATTACGTGGGCATGGCGCTGGGCGCGATCGGTCTGGTGGGATGGTTCTGGCCGCGGGGACGGGGAGAGATTGAGCCATGATGCCTCAGCGCACTATTGATGTCTCCCACTTGCGCCCCTACGAAATCTCTAGTGAGGCGCCCCTCTGGTGGGGGCAGATTTCCCTGGCCATGATTGAAGGCTCGATGTTCTGCATTCTGATCGCGATGTATTTCTACATCCGGTTGAGCATGGACATGTGGCCGCCGCCCGGCATTCAGCTCCCAGGGGAATTATTGCCGGCAATTTGCACCATTCTTCTGATAGCCAGTTGCGCCGGCTCTTATATTGCTAGTAATGCCGCCAAAGCAGATGACCGCGCGGGCATGATTCGCGGGCTCACGCTGAATCTGGCGCTGGCCTGCGCCGGCGTTGTGGTGCGCGCAATCGAATGGCGGCAGTGGAATTTCAAATGGACCAGCACGGCTTATGGCTCCATCGATTGGGCGATTGTTTTTCTGCACACGGTGGATGTCGGAGCCGATCTGGCATTCACGCTGGTTCTATTGATCATTCTCCTTCTTGGACGGCATGGTCCGCGGCAGCGCCTCGGCGTCCATGTGGATAGCATCGTCTGGTACTTTCTGGTGGCTATTTGGATCCCGCTCTATGTGGCGGTCTTTTGGGGACCGCACATTGTAGGAGCGCCGTAATGAAGCGGGACGCCATCCTATGGCTGGCGCTGCTGGCGGGCCCAGCGATCTGGTTCCTGAGCTTCGGCGCTAATTTCGCGCTGGCCCCTTGGGCCTGCACTTTGCAATGGAAGCCGGCTCTGTACGTCGTCTCCGCGGTTGCGCTGGCGCTCACCGCCTGCTCCGGGCTGGTGGCGTGGAACCAGTGGCGGCAGTTGGGCCAGGAGTATCCCGGCGAGGCGGGCGGCGGAGTTTCGGCTTCACGCGCTCTGGCCTCGGGAGGGCTTCTTCTGAATGGGATGTTTTTCCTGGTAATCCTGGCCCAGTCGATCGCGGAGATCATTCTGGGAGCTTGCCAATGAGAGCCGGACAATGAGAGCCGGCCGCGTTCTGGTTCTGCCGATCGCCGCGATACTGCTAGCTCCGCTGCTGGCCCTCGCGCACGCGGGCGGTCCGCTGCAGCCCGACGATCTCTGGACGGCATGGAGGTTTGATCCCGGCGCCGTGATTCCGCTCGCCGTTTCCGCGTGGTTGTATGCACACGGCGCGCGCACCTCGCGCGGCATCACGCGCCTCCAGGCGGCATACTTCTGGATGGGCCTTGCAGTCCTCGCCATCGCGCTGATTTCGCCGCTGCATCCGCTGGGGGAAGTGCTGTTCAGCGCCCATATGGCGCAGCATGAAATCCTGATGCTCGTAGCCGCGCCGCTTCTGGTGCTTTCTCGGCCGCTGGTCCCGTTCCTATGGGGAATGCCGCCAAGCTGGCGCCGAGGAGTTGGTCAGTGGTCCAAGACGCCCCTGGTGCGGAAAATCTGGCACGCGATTACGGAACCGGTGACGGCATGGTGGATTCACGCGATCGCACTCTGGGGATGGCACGCGCCGGCGCTCTTTCAAGCCACGCTCCGCAATGAGTGGATACACACGGCCCAGCATCTCAGCTTCTTCGTTTCGGCGCTCCTGTTCTGGTGGTCGCTGTTTTACACGCGCGGGCGGATGGGCCATGGGCAGTCGGTGTTTTATGTTTTCACCACCGCCATCCACACCGGCATTCTTGGCGCGCTGTTGGCTTTCTCACCGGTGGTCTTCTATCCGGCTTACGCCGCCACCGCCCCGCTATGGGGTTTAACCCCTCTACAGGACCAGCAGATCGGCGGTCTCATTATGTGGGTACCGGCTGGCGTGGTGTATCTGGCCGCCGGTTTGATCCTGCTGGCCGCATGGTTGCGCGAGAGCGATGCGCTGCTCGCCCGCAGGGACTGCGGAATAGCGGAGACTCCAGGCTGCGCTTCACGCGTGGGTCCACTGTAATAGGATTCTCTATCCCGTTTGCGACTGTTTTTTCCAGGACATCACCGCAGTCGCAGTACCGCTAGACTGCTGGCAGAGACCACGACGAAGAGGGATAAATCGGATGGCAACACTCACACAGACACAAGATACGGCACAGGCCGCTACACTCACCGGCGACGGCGCTCGCTCGCAGAGCCGACCCCAGGATCGGGGCGTGATGGGCATCAACGAGGAACAGCTGGCGCGCGGGCTCGGCTGGTTCAGCATCGGGCTGGGATTGACGGAGTTGCTCGCGCCGCGGGCTATCGGGCGTTTGGTCGGCAGCCGCAACCACAATACTCTGGTTAATCGCGCGTATGGGTTGCGCGAAATCGCCGCCGGCGTGGGGATTCTTGCGCGCTTCCAGGCCGGATGGCCATGGCTATGGTCGCGCGTCGCGGGCGACGTGATGGATCTCGCCGCGCTCGGCGCCGTGCTTCGCGACCCGCAAAACGATCGCGGCAAAACCGCCTTCGGGCATCGCTTCCGTGGCCGGGGTAACCGTCTCGATGTGCTATGCGCGCAGCGCCTCGGCAGGGACGCAGCTCGGACACGCAGGCGCGCCATGCGCGCGGAGGCTAACATGATCGTAAACCGTCCGCCCGAGGAGTGCTATGCCTTCTGGCGGAACTTCGAGAATCTGCCGCGATTCATGAGCTATCTCGAATCCGTGCGCATCACCGGCGACCGGCATTCTCACTGGACCGCTAATGCGGGAGGCACGTCGATCGAGTGGGATGCCGAGATCGAAAGCGAGTCTCCCAATGAACGCATCTCTTGGCGCTCGCTGCCGGGAGCGGATCTCCAAAATGCAGGGTCGGTGGAGTTCGAACGAGCGCCTGCGGGGCGCGGAACCATCGTCCGCGTCCAGATGGAGTACGGGAATCCGCTGCATGCGCTGGCATCGGCCGCCGCCGGCATAATCGGCAAAGACCCGGAGCAGATGATCCGCAAGGATCTCCGCCGCTTTAAGCAGGTTATGGAAACAGGGGAAGTGATCACTACAGAAGGCCAACCCGCTGGTCGCAGCACCGGCGTCACCTGGCTCGATCGGATTGCGAGGTAAACACCATGAGAGCGAACTGTTGGCAGGGCAAACACAAAATGAGCGTGGAACAGACGCCCGACCCGAAGATCATAAACTCACGCGACGCGATCGTCAAAATCACCAGCACCGCCATTTGCGGGTCGGACCTTCACCTTTATAACGGGTTTGTCCCCTCCATGCAGCCAGGCGACATCGTGGGGCACGAGTTCATGGGCGAGGTAATGGAAGTGGGACCGGGGGTGAAAAATCTGAAGCCCGGCGACCGTGTGGTGGTACCGTTTCCCGATCTCCTGCGGAAGCTGTTTCTTCTGCCAGCGCGGAATGACTTCGCTGTGCGAGAACTCGAACCCGAACGCCTGGATGGCGGAAAAGATGTGGGGCCATTCGCCGGCCGGACTCTTCGGATACTCGCACCTGCTGGGCGGCTTCGCGGGCGGCCAGGCGGAGTATGCGCGCGTGCCCTTCGCCGATGTCGGGCCGCTGAAGATCGAGAATGGATTTACCGACGAGCAGGTATTGTTCCTTTCCGATATCTTTCCCACCGGATATATGGCCGCCGAAGCCTGCGATATCCAGCCGGGAGATACGATCGCGGTTTGGGGATGCGGGCCGGTTGGTCAGTTCGCTATCAAGAGCGCCTTCTTGTTGGGCGCGGAGCGCGTGATTGCGATTGACCGTTTTCCCGAGCGGCTGCGCATGGCGCGCGAACAATCGGGCGCGCAGACCATCAACTACGAAGAGGGCGACGTGCTCGAAGCGCTGAAGGAGATCACCGGCGGACGCGGGCCCGACGCTTGCATCGACGCCGTGGGAATGGAGGCGCACGGCCATGGACCGATCTACGCCTACGACCGCGCGAAACAGGCGCTCATGCTTGAGTCCGACCGGCCGATCGCGCTGCGCGAGGCCATTCTGGCGTGCCGCAACGGCGGCGTGGTTTCTATTGCCGGCGTGTACGGAGGCTTTATCGACAAGATCCCCTTCGGATCGTTGATGAATCGCGCGATTACCATCAAGAGCGGCCAGACCCACGTGCATAGATACTTGAAGCCGCTGCTGGAGCGTATCGAAAAGGGCGAGATCGATCCCAGTTTCGTGGTGACGCACCGCATGAAGCTGGACGATGCGCCGCAAGCATATGAAAAGTTCCTGAATAAAGAAGACGAATGCATTAAGGTGGTGCTCAAGCCGTAGGGACGCGGGCCTCCGGGCTATCGTGGGCTAAGAGTCTCCTAGCCGGAGCCGGTTGTCAGGCGCGCGAAAGGGAATAGACTGTAATCTCCGGCGGCGCGCCCACACGCATTGGAATGAAGATCGTCCCAATGCCGCGATTGACGTATAGTTGACTGCCTGGCTTCCCGAACCAGCCGGCGACGTACGGCGTCACCAGGCGGCTGGGAGCGATTTCGGGACTGATGAATTCCAGGGCAGCCTGCCCGCCATGCGTGTGGCCGGCGAGGCTGAGGTCGATCCCGATCGCGGCGGCGCGGTCGAAGGTATCGGGATTGTGACTGAGCAGAAGGTTGACGCGATCCCGGTCGATGAGACCTTCTATATCTCCCAAAAGCCGCTTCACGGGCGGGGACGGCCCAAATCGCCGCGCGCTCTGAAAGTCCACGCCAATCAAATTGAAAGATTCGCCCGAAGCGGCCACCGGCACGCTGGCGGCGCGAAGAATGCGCACGCCGGTCTGGCGGAACAGCTCGGTAATAGAATCCTCGACGCCCGCCCATGCGTCGTGGTTGCCCAGGCTGCCGTATACGCCAAAGGGCGCGCGCAGCCCGCGCAGGGCATCGACTACCGGCTGCTGCGTATTGGGATCGAAGGTGACATAATCTCCGGTGAGCACAATCATCTCGGCCTTTTGCTGGTTGGCGATAGCGACGTACTTGCGGATCTCGCTGGCGGGCATGAACGGCCCGATATGAATGTCGGAAAGCTGGCAGATGCGAAATCCATCGAAGGCGCGCGGGAGGCGCGGCAAATGGATGGGCTGAGTAGTGACTTGCAGGTTTAGACGCCCGTAGAGCAGGCCATAAGCGCCAGCAACGAAGGGGGCGGCGACGGCTACGGCGGCCGTTCGCTGCAGAAGATCCCGCCGCGCGGGCGAGTGGATACGGCGGCCGGATGGCGCGGCCCCGGTCGATCAACCAATGCACGCCGGTGACGATATGCTCTGAAGGCCGCGAACAGGATCGCCACCAGAAACGCGATGAATGAGCTGGCGACCCACCAAAGAAAAGGCGCGCCAGCAATGCGTCTCTAAGCGTCAGGCTCACCGGCTCCGGCCGCTCGCGCCAGGCGCCGAGGTTCATCTGGAATTCGAACAGATAAATCGCCAGAACCCCGCCGCAGACGGCCAATCGCCGGCCGCGCGATGCGATGTGCGAGGCGGCGAATGCATAGGCGCGCCAAGCCCAATAGATCTGGCTGGCCAGGAATATCAGAAGAACGATTAAGAGGATCGACATCGCAGGGAACGGCGCAACAGTACCATTGTCCGCTATGGGCGGCCATCATGCCCCAGAGGACGTAATTGGGAGTCATGATAAAGGTGAGGCCTTTATGAAACGCCTGGTTCTGCCGATGCTTCTCGCCGCCGCGATGCCGGCTGCGGATTCCCGGATCACGTCTGCGATGAACGCCTTCACCATCGCAGCATATAAACAACTCGACCAAGGCAATGCGAACCTGATCCTCTCGCCTTTCAACATCGCCACCGCGCTCTCCATGGCCCTGGCCGGCGCGCGCGGCCAGACGGCGGCGGAGATCCAATCCGTTCTGCATTTACGAAACGAGTCTGGCTACGATGCCGCCCTTGGCGCGCTGCTCGCCGATCTCACCAAGGCCGGCAACACCGCTGGCAGCGAACTGCACGCGGCCAACGCGCTGTGGGTACAGAAGGGATTCGCGATCCAGCCCGCGTTCGAGAGCATCCTAGCGAAGGACTACCATGCCGCGGCGATGCCGCTCGATTTTAAGGCGAATCCCGAGGGCGCGCGATCTCAGATCAACCGTTGGACCGAAGAGCAGACCAAACAGAAAATCAAAAATCTGTTTCCGGCTGGATCGCTGGGCGCGCAGACCCGGCTGGCCCTCACCAGCGCTATCTATTTTTACGGGAAATGGCAGAACCCATTCGCCGCCTCGCGCACGCAGCCCGCGCCGTTTACGCCCCCGGATGCCGCCCCCATACAGGCCAACTTTATGAACCAGACCGGGTATTTCGGCTACACCGAGACGGCATCCGCGCAGATCCTGGAACTGCGCTATGCCGGTACGGGAATGGCTTTCGATATTCTGCTCCCCAAAGCCGCCGCCGGTCTTGCCGCCGCGGAGAAGTCGCTAACGCCGGAGAGCCTGACCGGCTGGTTGGGCACTCTGGCGAGCCGGAATGTTCAGGTGAGCCTGCCGAAGTTTCGCGCCGAATCGGGGTTCTCGCTCGGCAAGTACGCTCGCCGCCATGGGGATGTCCACGGCATTCACTGCCGAAGCCGATTTTTCAGGCATCGATGCGAAGCGGGACATCGAGATTTCAAATGTGGTGCACAAGGCCTTTGTGGATGTTTCCGAGCAAGGCACCGAGGCTGCGGCGGCCACCGGCATTGGCATGCGCGCCACCGCGATGCGTATGCCCGAGCAGCCTGTCATCTTCCGCGCCGATCACCCATTCCTGTTCCTGATCCGGGATGCGGGAAGTGGAACCATGCTATTTATCGGGCGGCTGATGAACCCGCGGTAGGCTCGATTATTAATCGGCGGCAGGCTCATCATCCGGCCCACAGGCTAATGCGAATGCGGCGCCGACTGGGCGGCCGCCGGTGGGCGCAATACGGCGAGCCGCTTGCGTATGTCGTCCGCTTCGCGGGTATCCTTCTCCCTGGGCAGGGCTTTTTCCAGAGAGGCGGCCGCTTCACGGGTTTTACCGACTTCGGAATACACAATGCCGAGGCGATAGAGAATGTCGGGAGACTGCGGATTTGCGGCCGCGGATTTCTCCAGGATTGAGGCGGCCCTCCCCAGGTCCTTGGCGGCGCGATAGGTCCAGGCGAGCGTTACCTGGAACGCGGCGGCGCTGGGATTTAGATCCACCGCCGCTTGCGCCCACTTTCGCGCCTGAGCGAGATCCGTGTTTTTCTCCACGGCCATCCACGCGAGATTGTTGTAAGCTACGGCTGCCTTGGGGTCCAGGCGAATGGCCGCCAGATACGCCTGTTCGGCTGCCTGACGCTTGCCGAACCACTGGTCCAGCATTCCAATTTTGATTTGCAGGGCGGGTTCGTTGGGGGCGAGCTTAACCGCGGTGGCGTACTCTGCGCTCGCCTTGGTAGCGTCGCCTTTGCCCCACAGAGCGTCTCCCTTACCAACGTATGCGGGGACAAAGTCGGCCTGACGGTTTACCGCCGTCGTAAATGCTTCGAGAGCTTTGTCATATTGCTGGCGCCGCAAATACAACTCGCCGAGCGCTTGCGGAGCAAAAGGGCGATCCGCGGCCAACCGCGTCGCCTGCTGAAGTTCGGTTTCAGCTTCGGCGGTGTTTCCAAGCCCCGCCAAGGCTACTCCCATCGCGAAATGAGCTCCCGCGTGATCGGGGTGTGTCGACAATACCTCCCGATAGGAATCCATCGCCTGCTTGACTTTATGCGGCCCTAAGATATAGAAATCGCCCAGATCCATCTCGGCGCTCACGCCATGATGCGAAAGCGCGACCGCTTGTTGGAACGATTTTTCGGCCTCGGGGAAGCGTTTTTGAATGGCCAGAAATCGGCCCCACGCGCGGTAAACGTCGGGCTTCTGCGGCGCGGCGGCTAACGCTTGGCGAAGATATTTTTCGACTTCTTTAGGATCCCCGGTGCTAAACTTGTCGGCGGCGCGGCCTAATAAAACGCCGGCATCGCTATGGTCGAACTTGAGACCTTCCTGGAACCGGGACTGCGAACCCGCGAAATCGGCGCTGCTGAGGCTTGGAGCCCCAGCAGCGATTTTGTCTAGCAGAGTAATTGAACTTCCAGAACAAAAGCGGGCCACCAGCAACCCACTCACTAAAAGATTGAGTTTCACTTGACTGGCCCGCCACATCGTAACTTAGCGCCTAGGACTTCTTCGAATGCTTTCTACGAAGCACGCCTAAGCCGATCAAAGCGGATCCGAAAAGCACCAAAGTGGCGGGTTCCGGCGTCCCGCCGATTACCGTGCCACCTACCCCGGCAAAAGCGAACATCCAGGTCCCGGAACTCAGATTCGCCGCTCCGTCGATGCAAGGCGCAGTCCCCGTGCAGCCGGTTCCATCCGAGGCATATCCCAGAACATAGACCTGTGCCCCGACGGCGCTTAATGCGCTAACCGCGTCCGTGTTATTGTCCGCGGCGCCGTAGAAAATATCAAACGTCTGCGAGGCGCCGGCGGCCAGTGAGCCAAAGTTGAACAGGAACGACGATCCCTGATCGGCGAAGCCGTTTTGGGTGAAATTGGTGCTGGTCCATGAAGAACCTTTTGAAGTGGCAATGGCAGTGCAACTAGACATGATCGTCAGGGGATTGTCGGCGCAAAAGCCATTGTTGACGGACCAGACCAGGTTCGTCGCCGGCCAGCCACCGAGAGTCTCAATCTCATTGAACTCAGTCGGATTGATATCCCAATCAGTCGAACGCGCATATTCCACATTGGCGTCCGTAGTAGCGCCTGTATTCTGAATCGTGACTGTGTCTTGAAACAGCCACGTTCCGCCGGCCCCGGGCGCGGGTGCATAGGCTTGTGTGATTTTCAGGTTTCCGATAGTCACAACCGAATTCGCGGTAGTTGCGGTGGATGCAAAGCTTACCCCCGTTATACCAGTGTTGCCGCCGTTGTCGTTTGAAGAGTTTCCTTCAACCGTGCCGTTGTAGGAAGCGCCCCAGCCTTCGCAGAAGCAGCCCGGCGTCACGCTGTCGGCGTTCTGCCCTTTCAGATAAATGCCATAAGCCTGTCCGGCCAAATTGCCGGCGTCACCAACAAATGGCGCGGTGACGTTGGAATTTGTGGGAAGGCCCGGCGTGCCCGTTGCAAGTCCACCCGCTGCACAGTCGGCGTTATTGCAATTTCCAAGCTCGCCGAATGCGCCGATTCCCAGCGACACGTTACCCGATGGCAGTGTAATCACCGCCTGACCCCAGCAAGATGCCGCTACGGTCAATGCGAAGATCGCGATTAAAATCCTAAATTTCATCCGTTCCTCCAATTTTTCGATTCGTCAAATTTACAGATTCCCAGTGGGCCCCTTCAAACTCCAGCGCCCTCAGCCCTGGAAACGCAAAGGCGCTTTTTGAATGGTGCGTCAGTTCATAGCAGAAATCAAGTACGAAAACGCACGATCAGTACTTTTACATGTTCCTATAACAGATTCTAGTACTGGAGTGAGAGCCTTACTCGTGCTTTAAGTTCTAGTACTCACATCTTATGGACGTTCTGGTGTGCCAGGCACTCGTCCATAATGAAAGAGTCCATGCAAATCCTGTCTAGTGCTTCCGCCCTCGATGCAGGCGCGTCCCCAACCGTGTTAGAAAGCCGCGCGGCAAAAACCGTTCGGGAAATCTTTGAATCCGGCCGGCCGCTGACCTACATTCGTTCCACCGAGGAGCAACGGATTGCCCGTGTATTGCGCGAAGTGGGCGTGAGACTATTCGGCTCCTCTGCGGAAATGTGGAGCTGGAGCCTTACCGAGGGTATGAATCGCGATGGCCAAGCCGTCGAAGCCGGCGCTCAAACGCCGCGGGGCGCGCTCGATTTTATCGTTGCGCATGAGCGGCCGGGCATCTTCCACCTGAAAGACTTTCACGAGCCGCTGCGCGAATCTCCGGAAATCCGGCGGCGCCTTCGCGATGTCTACGAGAGCTGCCGCGATCGCCGGAAGTTCGTCGTGATCACCTCTCCGGTCCGATTCATTCCGGAGGAGGTGGAGCGCAGCATGATATTTCTCGAGCTACGGCCGCCGGACTCGGTGGAGCTGGTGGAGTTCCTGCGCGAGGAAGTGCGGGGAATCTCGCCAACGAATGGGATCGGTGAATCTATCGCGACTGAGGAAATGCTATACCAATTAGCCGGCGCGCTGCAGGGGCTTACGCTGGATGAAGCGCGCTATGCGCTGCGCCGCGCCTTGGCCGCGAATAGCCGGCTGGGGCCCGATTCTATTGCGGTCGTATTGGAAGAAAAGCGGCTTTTGGTGAACCGCAGCGGCGTGATCGAATTCATTGGCGGGGTGACGGAACTCGGCGATATCGGGGGTCTTCAAGGTCTCAAGACGTGGCTGCTGGAGCGCCGCAAGCTGTTTCAGTTGCGCGACACATTGACTAACGAAATTGTGCCCAAAGGGATCCTGATTATGGGCATTCCCGGCTGCGGCAAGAGTCTCTCCGTGAAGGCCATAGCTTCTTATTTCCAGCTTCCGCTATATCGCGTGGACATGACCGAGATCTTTTCCGGCCGGCATGGCAAGCCGGAAGGAGCGTTCGTGGAAGCGTGCCGCATGATGGAGGAGATGGCGCCGGCGGTGCTTTGGTTCGATGAGATTGAGATGGGCATCACGTCGAGCGAATCGGGTGGAGAGCAGGGCAGAATCTTCGCGTTTTTCCTGACCTGGATGCAAGAGAAAGCCCGCGGTCTTTTTGTCGCCGCCACTGCCAATAGGATCGATCTGTTGCCCGCGGAGATGATTCGCAAGGGACGCTTTGACGAGGTCTTTTTCGTCGATCTACCGCTAGAGGAAGAGCAGATCCAAATCTTCAACATCCACCTGAAGCGCCGCGGAGTGGATGCGGCGGGATTCAATCTGGCGCAATTGACGCAGTTCACGGTCGGTTGGACCGGCGCCGAGATTGAGCAATGCGTGATCTCGGCTATTACCAAGGCTCGGCTCGCGGACCGGGAGGTCACGGAGCAGGATCTGATCGGCGTGGCGGCGAAGCTGGTCCCGCTTTCGCGAACCATGAAGGAGCAGATCAATCATATTCGCGGCTGGGCCTTCGAGCGCGCGGTCAGGGCGTCGCCTCATCCGATTGGTAGGTAGAGCATGGCTTCAGCTTGCCCTGCCGGCGCCGCGGCACAATGGCAAGAGCAAGCTAGAGCATGCTCCTCCCTATTGCTTACCGGTGGGATGGGCCGCAGGCGCTCCATTCACCTTTGCTTTTAGTGCCGTCCATCTGGTCATCAAAGCGGTATAGCTTGCCTGCTCCCGGCCGCAGGTTTGGATCTGCGCCGCGGTGGGCGGCAATTCGGAGCCTTGCATCGACTGCGCGGCGGCCACCATTTGCGCGCCGATATTCGCCAAATTCGGCGGAGCGGGTGGTTCGGCCGCCGCCCCGCCGCGACCGCCACGGCCTCCGCGTCCACCGCCTGCGTTTTCCGCGGGGGCCTGGGCTGCGGGCGCGAGATCCTCGATCTGCTTGATCAGCGCGTCGTTGGCGGCGGATTGCGCGCGGCCTTTGAGCTTATCCGCCAGAGCGCGAGCGTCTTTGTAAGCCGCGGCGGCTTTGCGTGCGCCGTCCTCCATCTGCGTGGTCAGCGTGAAGATCTGCTGCACTTCGGGAGTGACCTTCACGCGCGGATCTAACTTGATGGCCATAGGTTGCGTCTGGCTCTGACCATTGACCGTCAGGCGCACCGAATACATGCCGGGCGCCACCCAGGGAGAGTTGACGCTGGGATAGGTGCGATGCGGAACCGCGCCATTCCCTCCTCCGCCGCCGCGTCCTCCGCCGCCTCCGCCCGGGAGCGGATCGTAGTGCATGTCCCAGCTAAATCGATGCATGCCGGCCGTGGTCTTCAATACCTGCGGCGGCGCGGGCCAATAGAGCGGCAGACTGCAATCGGGCGCGGTGGGCGTCTGTTGGCATAGTTTGTTGTAAGCCACGGGATCGGTGGCAGGGTCGGGACTCCGCACCGGATCGTTACTGGAGTAAGTGCGGATTACTTTGCCCTGACTGTTAAGTACTTCCAACTTGACTTCGCCAGTCGCGGCGGGTAAGTAGTAATCGACGATCGCTCCGGGCGGCGGATTCTCGCCCGCCGGCAGCTCAGGCGGCCACGGCGTGGGATCGTTAGTACCGAAGCGAATGCGGATGCCGGTGGCGGGCTTGAATAAGTAGGCATTAGATGCCGCGGCGGCTTCGGCCGCCTGACGCAGCGGAGTTACATCGTCTAGAACCCAGAAGCCGCGCCCGTGAGTTCCCGCGACCAGGTCGGAGCACATGCATGAGGCGTCGTCCTTCACTTCAATGTCGCGGACGGAGATGGCGGGCATGTTGAGCCGCAGGGAATGCCAGTTGTCGCCATCGTCGAAAGACACCCACACCTGAGTGTCAGTCGAAGCGTAGAGCAGGCCTTTCTTGCGCGGATCCTCGCGGATGGAGTTAGCCACGGCGCCGCCTTCGATGCCGTTATCGATCTCGGTCCAGGTCTTGCCACCGTCGTGGGTGCGCCAGAAATGAGGATTCATGTCGTCGAGGCGCAGGGTGTTACCGGCGGCATAGGCGGTCTTGGCGTCGAAGTGGCCCGCGTCCATGTTGAAGATGCGCGTCCAGGGTTTGATCTGCGGTGGAGTGACATCTACCCATTTCGCGCCGCCGTCGGTGGTGAGATGGATGAGACCGTCGCCATTCCCAGCCCACAGTACGTTGATATCGAGGGGCGAAGGCGCGAGCGCGGTGATGGAGCCTGGCTGTGGCGGCGGCTGCTGGGCGTATTTGCCGGCATTAGCGGGCGGTTCCCAAGTTTGGCGCGTCAGGTCGCCGCTGATGGCGGTCCAACTATGGCCGCCGTTGCCGGTCTTCCAAACGAACTGCGTAGCGAAGTAAAGTATCGCCGGGTCCTTGGGCGACCATATTAGCGGCTGCGTGCGCACCGATCGCTGGGGCGCCTCGGCCGGCGGGACAGCGGCTGGCGTTGTGGCGGCCCCGCGCCCTCCACGGCCGCCACGCCCTCCAGCGCCGCCGGGTCCGACGTTATCTTTTTGGGAGGTGACCCGATTATAGAGACTCACTTGGGTGCGCGCGCTGCCATACACCAGGTCTGGATTTTTCGGGTCGGGAGCAGCCTCGCCGTACTCGGAGATGCCCACCGGATGCCAATCGTGGAACGTGATTTCGCCATCCATGCTACGGCTATCCACGCAAGCCGAACCGGAGTCCTGCTGGCCCCCACAGAGGCGGTACGGAAACGCATTGTCGGCCGTCACATGGTACATGGCCGCGGTAGGTTGTGTGTACCAGTTACTCCATGACTCGCCTCGATTGGCCGAGATTACCGCGCCCTGATCGCTTACCAGAAGAATGATATTGGAGTTATTCGGATTGACCCAGCTCTTCTGATAATCGTCGCCGCCGGGAGCGCCGCGCACCGCCGACCAGGTAAGTCCGCCATCCTCGGTGCGCCAAAAAACTGTAGAGCAGCTATAGACTACGTTTTCATTCTTTGGGTCAACCGTGATGGTGGGCAGGTCGCCGCCGCCAATGCGGCCCAGCGGGCGGGTATCGGGCGGATGCCGTTGCGAGCCCGTCTCGCTCACGCGCGGATCGTCTGTCGCTAAGAACCAGTGATCGCCGCCATCGGTGGTCTTGTAGAAGGAGATCCCACCGCCTCCGCCGCCACGCCCGCCGCGGCCGCCGCGACCTCCCGCCGCCGCTGCCGGAGCGGCTGCGGCCGCGCCGCTTGCCGGCGCGCCCGGCGCGACGGTCGCGTAGATCACTTTTGGATCGCTGGGAGCGATGGCGAGGTTCGCTTCAATGATGGGCGGCAGACCGGTGGTCAGTTGCTTCCACGTGGAGCCGCCGTCGGTGGATTTAAAAATACCACCATCCGTACCGCCGAAACCGCCGTCTTCGGTGTATCCCTGCTGCTGTTGCCACAGCGCGGCATAGACGGTGTTAGGGTTACTGGGATCGATGCGGACGTCGTTGCCGCTGACGTAGTCATCCTTAAATAAGACCTTCTGAAAATTCGCGCCGCCATCGGTCGAGCGGAAAATGCCGCGCTCGGGATTGGGCCCATAAGGATGCCCGAGCGCCGCGACAAAGAAGCGGTTCGGATTTCTAGGGTCCACGTCGATGTTGGCGATCATCTGCGAATCGCGCAGCCCGAGATGCGTCCACGTCTTGCCAGCGTCGGTGGATTTGTAGACGCCGTCGCCCACCGAGAGATCGGGGCGGATGATGCCGGCGCCGCTGCCCACGTAAATAATATTGGGATCCGACGGGGCCACCGCGATGGCGCCGATGGAGCCGGCCGGCTGGTGATCGAAGAGCGGCGTCCAGGTAGAGCCGTAATCGGTGGAGCGCCACACCCCGCCGTTATCAAAACCGACGTAGAACATGTTGGGTTGGCTGGCCACGCCGGAGAGCGCCCGCGCGCGGCCGGCGCGGGTGGGCCCGATCTCCCGCCAATGCATCTCGGCATAAAGCCGGGGATCGAGCGATTGAGCGGGCGCGAGCGGGGCGAGGGAAGCCAGCGAAAACCCGAGGAATATTGAACGGCGAATGCTGATTCGCGAAATGGACACGGCGGCAGTTCTCCTGAATTCCAGAGTTTACACGATTCCGAGGGGCTCCGGTTGTGTAACCAGCGCGCCCGTAACCAGCGCGCAGGATGACCTGCCCCACAAACCAGTCAGTGAATCAGTTGGGGCCAATTGAAGACAATGCTAAGGTCGCGCGCGCTCGAAGGGACGCTGCGGTCCACTCCGAGGAAACGCTGTCCGTCGCGCGTCACCGCATACGGGAAGCCCGCGCCTTCGGGAAGAAGTATCAACTTGAACAGGGGCGCCGGCTTTCCGCTCGAAAATCCTTCAATGGGCGCAGCCATCATCATGCTGTCGCCGGCCACATAGAACAACTCTTTGCCATTGCCCCTCCAGCGGGGCACGGAACCGCCGGCGGTGGAGACTCGCAGCTTTCGACGCATTTCCGGGAAATCGGTGAGATAGATCTCGCTGGCGCCCGACTCATTCGATTGATAGGCGATCCAGTGTCCGTCGGGCGAGAATTGCCCGTTTGCCGTAATGGCGCCGGTCTGGTCCAGAGGCCGCCAATGCATCTCATTCACCGGGGAAATGGAAAGGATGTAATGAATAGAGCTGTTAGCAAGATTGGCCAAAAATATCTTGCCGTCGGGCGAAAGATCGCGCAGATCGTAACGATCGGGCATCCTGGCCACCAGCGCCGGCAGACCCGCCGCATTTATCTCTTTTACACGAATCTCATTTCCTTGCTCGAGTACCGTTGTGAAGTATAGTCTCCTGCTGTCGCGGGACCAGGTTGGGCCGAAACTCCGGCCCTTGGGATCGGAAACCGCGGACTGCACATTTCGAGCGAGATCGATGATCTCAACCCAAAAACGGCCCTCGGCAGAGCGATGATTCAACGCCGAAACGTATCGCTCGTCGGGCGAGAGGCCAACTTCCCAATAGTCGCCAAGCTCGCCTACAGCGCCGGTGGATCTGCCGAGGCGATCGAACCAGGCCAACCTGTTCTGCTCCGACCCTGCCTGGCGGTAGACCAGGGTTCCGGTGGAAGAGACGCTGAATTGGCCCACATCCTCGGAAATGGCTGTTTTCTCGCCGGAGAGCGCGCCTGTGCCGGAATTGAATTGCTGCGCCCACAATTTCCCGCCCTTTGGAAACAGGAGAAAATCGCGCCCGGAGAAAGGGTCATGGCCGACCGCCGCAGGCCCATCGGCCGCCACAAGCAGCTTGCGTGGCTGCTTTCCAACAGTATCGAGCGCGTCCAGGTAAATTGCATGAAACTGAGGATCCAGTGTGCGCGAGAAGTAAATGAAATGGTTGCCGTCCCCAAGAAACGCTGGGAAGCGCAGCGAGTTCTCCTGAATCTTCGGATCGAGGCCCGCGATCGCACGCGCGCTTCCCCCGTTTTCGGGGATACTCATCAACCCGTCATAATTCACGCCGAACAGAATAGTACCGCGCGAACTCCAGGCGCCGCCGCGAGCCTCTACCGTGTGAACGTCGCTAAGATCTTGCGGAGCGCCGTCCGGCAACCGCATTTTTTTGAGCTTGTCACCGGCGAAAAACGCGATCTGCTTTCCATCCGGAGACCAGAACGGCTGGCCTCCTCCTTCAGTTCCATTCAGGCGAACGAACTGGTCCGAGCCAAGGCGCCGCATCCAAAGTGCGGCGCCATCTCCGCGCCCCAACGGAAGTACCACCACCGAGCCATCGGGAGAAATTACCGGCGGCCCATTTAATCTTCCCGGGTCGGCGACCGCCCCCTCTTCCGGCAGTGGGAGAGCCAAACGGACTACTTTCGGCGTACCCGTTTTTTGCGTTTGCAAGGCTCGCGCCGCGATGAATAGGACGCTCAGGGCGATCGCCGCGATCGCCCCGGCCAGCAGCCACTTGGTCCAAGGACGTACCCGGTTCGGCGCGGGGCTCTCCGGCTGAGCCGCCGGTTGGGCCGCCGACCATTCCAATTCGCGCCGGACGTCCTTCGCCGATTGCCAGCGGTCGTCGGGATCGGCGGCCAGGCACCGTTCCACCACGTGGGCCAATTGAGGAGACGCGCCCAGCGCGCTATCGGAATGGCGCGTTCCGGTGATCATTTCGCGCAGGATCAGCCCCAATGCGTAGATATCTGTCCGTGCATCGCATTCTTTGCCCTCCCGCTGTTCCGGCGCCATGTAAGCGGGGGTGCCCAGGGCTACATTCGGGGATGTGAGGGTCTCGTCCTGCGCGGACTTCGCCAGGCCGAAATCCAGCACCTTTACGCCGGTCTTGGTGAGCATGATATTGCCCGGTTTCAGATCGCGGTGAATAATGCCCCTCGCATGGGCCGCCGCCAACGCATCCGCCAGTTGCGCCCCATATCGCACTACGGAATCGGAGGGCAGCGGTCCCTTTTTGAGGCGCGCAGCCAGAGTATCGCCTTCCACCAACTCCATGACGAGATAGTTCGGCCCGACATCATAAAGCGCGCAGATGTGCGGATGGTTCAAGGCGGAAATGGCTTGCGCCTCCCGATCGAAGCGATTGCTGAATTGCGCCTGGCAAATCTTGAGAGCCACGGCCCGGCCCAAACGTGTATCGCGCGCCCGGAACACCGTTCCCATGCCGCCGGCGCCCAGGGGAGCTTCGATTTCGTACGGGCCGAATCGCGTTCCGGGCGCTGGAACCGTGGTGGTGGGATCGAGCGCCGGGGCCTGTTCCCATGCAGGGCGATTTAGAAACACGCCGGAGGACGACGCATTCTCCTTCAGCATCGCCAGAAGGTCGCGTCTAAGATCCTCATCCCGGCCGCACGCCTCGATCACGAATTCTTCGCGCTGGTGCGGCGGCCGCTCCAGGGCGGCGTTATAAATCTTCTCAACCTGCTGCCAACGCTCGGGAGTCATTGCGATTCAGGTGGGAGGGCCGGGAACTCGGTTGAGAGGAGCGACTCCCACTTGCCCCCACTGTACGACGCCGTTCCCCGTTTGACAATCTCTCTTTTTGATAGAGAGCCGTCCAGAGCTCGCGCCAAACGCGCATTCCGCCAGCTTCGTGCGGCCCGCCACGGGAAGCAAAACGCCACCGCTCTCCGGCGCCCATCCCGCGCGTAGCTGGAATAGCGTTCCCCTGCTGATCGACAAGACGGATCGTTGACCGCCCTTCGCAGTCGGCCATTTGCCACCATAGTTAAAATTCACCGCAACTGATAATAACCCTGCCATCCAGTTTTCGCGCCGCCCTGGGAGTTGAAGAAGAAAGCGCGGTTAAGATTTGGAACGGGTATTTCGTCATATTCAACAGGGCGGCGCGCATGCGCCAGCAGATTCCGGCGATGCGGAGTCACGCTTTGCGGGATGCGCCGCTCGCCGGGAGCCGATTGGAAACCGGAGGGCGGGATACACTAAACGAGAATGGGCTTGAACAGTCTGGCGGTGGCTCTGGGTGTTCGAATCCCGCGAAGGGATCTACAGCCCTGGTTGTTTGTTCTCTGCTTGTGTGTGCTGCAGTCCTCGCTTGCGGCACAGGACAAAGGAGCCCAGCGTGAAGGAGCAACTGCGCTTTCGCAAGTCAAACAGGCCATGGGAGGCGTGCGCTGGGATGATGTTCGGATGTTGCACGCACAGGGCAAGATTCAACTCGGCGAATTGCAAGGGAACTACGAGTCCTGGCTGGACCTGCGGCGGTTATACTCCTACACGGAGTTGCGCTTCTCTCATCCGGATTTGGGCGACCTGCGGTTCGCCGGTGGATGGAATGGGTCCCTCTCGTGGTCGGCGGATCAGACCGGTGATGTCTGTGTCGCTTCCAGCCATGCGGCCCTTCAGGACGCCGCGAGTAACACCTATATGGAAGCCTTTGGGTACCTCCTGAAGAACGCCTCGGCGGCGTCTTTGCAAGTCAAAGCCGGACGCGATCTTCCAGCACCGACGCTTTCACGTGTTACGGATCGCACCGGCCGAGGGGCCTCCTTTTGAATTGTGGACCGATCCGGCTACTGCCCGCATCGCCCGCGTCGTTCCCCTAAAAGGCGTGGATCGCGATGCCATGAATTATGGGGATTTGAGGCGATTGGACGGGTTGCTCCTGCCCTTCCGTGTGGAGGAGCGGGATTCGCATTCCAACAAGGTCTCGTCCGTCCGGAGCATCACCTCGATCGAAATCGACCGTGATCCCCCGGAACATCGATTCGACCCTCCGGCCGCGGTACTCTCGGGGCTGCAGTTTCCTCCGGGAATCGACTCGGTTAGCCTGCCGTTCCGTTACGATCACGGGCATCTCCATTTGCCGGTCTCGATCAATGATCGGCGTTTCGAGAACTTCGTTTTCGACATTGGAATGAACAATACCCTGGATACAGCCACAGCAAAGTCGCTGGGACTGAAGGTTGTCAAGGCAGGCGTCGCCTATGGCGTCGGAACCGAGGCCGCCGAGAACGGCATGACGAGGGTAGAGCGACTGGAGATCGGCGATCTCAAAATGGCTAGCCAAATCATCGATGTGACGCCGCTCGATGCGTCCGGCCGGCTGATCGCCGGAGGAGTCGGTTACGAGTTGGCGAAGCGTTCGGTGGTGACAATTGACTATTCTTCTCACCGGATTACTTTCACCAAACCGGAATCGTTCCGCCCTCCCGCCAGCGCCACCAGGCTTCCGTTCCGCTTCGCGTCAATCAGCGAGATCCTGGTGGACGCCACGGTGGACGGCAACCGCGGTGAGTTTCAGTTGGATACCGGCCAGGGAAGTTCCTTGCTCATCAACCGTCCTTTCGCGGAGCAAAACGGCCTGCTCCTTAAGTACGCGTCGGGCCAGAAGGCGTCGGTAAGCGGCGTTGGCGGGAAGGCCGGCGTCGTTGCTTTCAGGCCGTCCGAATTTGCGATGGGGAGTCTCACGCCATCGATTACCGACGCCGAAATCATGCTCTCCAAGAGTGGAATCGGAGGAGACGAGTATGTTGCAGGAGCTATCGGTAATCAGATCCTACGCCAATATAAGGTGACGCTGGATTATGGCCATGGAGCGATCTATCTTGAGAAAGACCCAAATTACAAAGACGACCGGGACTGGACTTTTACCATCCCCCGGCCGGACCCGCAGAAACCCGGGCGCTCGGGGGATTTGGGATTGGTCCGGATCGTTCGCCGGACCGGCGATCATATCGAGATTCTGGGGATCACTGCGGACGGAGCCGCGTCGCGGGCTGGCTTGAAGAGAGGCGATTGGATACTGGCGATCGATGGCGTTCCGGTCGTGGACGTCACAATCGAGAAACTGCTTGGACAGCTACTTGCCGAGCCTCGCACAGTGGTGAGGGTCACGATCCGCCACGGCAACGTGACACGGGACGCGACCCTCACGACACAGTAGCGGATGGCCCGGCAATTACGGGCTCGGAACGACAACTGTGCAGGCCGAAATCTCACAAAAGATCGAGACCTTTAACAAAGCCATCAGGGTGTGGCTCGTAGCATCATGTCCCGTCGCGACTCTGGGCTCGATGACGCCGATGTTGATTTCCAAATGACACTATTCGAACCCGGTGTGCGCTGGCATTCACAGCATGAGGGGCATTTTAGGCGCATCGACTCTGCTGCTTAGTGCTCCGATGCAGCGTCGAATGCCCCGTGTCGTAGTGGAAGGTGCACCGGGACAAGGGAAATCAACAATCGCACAATACGTCTATCAGGTTCATCGTATTCGGTTGCTAGACGAGGTTGTCGCGCTGAAGTCGCTTCCTCCAGAGCACGTAGACACCCCTGTGCGGCTCCCAATCAAGGTTGACCTGCGAGACTTCGCGCTCTGGTTGGGAAGGAAGGACCCCTTCAATGTCGATCAAGCCGACGCTGAGCCGGACAATTGGATTCTTTTTGGCAGCGCTGATCAGCCACCAATCGGGCGGAACTCAATTCACGACCGACGACCTCCTTGCCATCTTAAGGATAAGCGCCACCCTAATCGTTTTCGACGGCCTCGATGAGGTCGCAGACATGAGCCGAAGGCACGAGGTCGATGACGAGATTGTGCGTGGGGTTCAGCGATTAGAGGCAAATGCGGCTTCGATGCAGGCGATTGTAACGAGTCGGCCCGCTGCATTCGCGAATTCCCCTGGGATGCCTCACGCCAAGTACCCATATCTCCAGTTGCTGTCGCTGAGTCAGTCGCTGATTATGGACTACGCAGAGCGCTGGCTGAGGGCCAGGCGTTTGGACAACAAGCAAGGTGCAGAATTCCGAGCGGTGTTGAAGGATAAGCTTGACCAACCACACCTGCGGGATCTCGCGCGGAATCCGATGCAACTCGCCATTTTGCTGAGCCTGGTCCACACTCGCGGAGCTTCTCTGCCGGATAAGCGGACAGCGTTGTACGACTACTATATTGATTTGTTCTTCAGCAGGGAGGCCGGGAAGAGCCCACTGGTCCGTAACCATCGCGAACTACTGATTGCTATACATCGTCATCTCGCGTGGCTGCTCCACTCCGAGGCAGAACAGGGAGACGCCCGTGCCAGCGTTCCTCAGGAGCGTCTCCAGAGATGGTGGCAGAGTATCTCGTTAGGGAAGGCCACGATCCTGGGCTTGCAGGAGAATTGTTCACAGGCATGGTTGAACGGGTCGTCGCGTTGGTTTCGCGGGTCGAGGGTACGTTCGAATTTGAGGTGCAACCGCTGCGAGAATACTTTGCAGCATGCCATCTGTACTATACGGCTCCGCAGTCTTCACCGGGAAAGGAGAAACGTGGCTCCAAACCAAATCGATTCGATGCCATAGCTCGAAACTTTTATTGGCTCAACGTCACGCGGTTCTATGCTGGATGCTACAGCAAGGGGGAATTGCCATCACTTGTCGACCGATTGCAGGAGCTCACAAACGAGAGCGGATTCCGCATTATCAGCTTTCCCCGAATGCTGGCTGCGAACCTGTTGACTGATTGGGTATTCACCCAGAATCCAAAGTCTGTTCAACAAGCTGTCGATCTGGTCCTTGATCCGGCGAGCCTTCGATACGTATTAGCACCCTCTGAAACCCGGCGGCCGCGGGAGAACGCGCTGGTTCTTCCATCAAAATGTGGGAGAGAGGAACTGATCAAAAGGTGTTTTCAGATGCTTGCTACTTTCCCTCCTCACGACTTAGCCTCCCAACTCCTCGACCTTCTGAAGGCCAATACGGAGTCTAGGTCAGACGTCATGGGCCACTGGGTCGAGCAGGTAAAGGCCGCCGCGCCAGAGCGACGGCTGCGCTGGCTTGATTACGGCGTGCAGCTAGGCACCCTCTCCACGTTGGAGCCAGAAACACTTACGCATCTTATCTCCGACTCGAAGTTTCAAGCCGAGCCTCGCGCACTGGCAGCTTTGTTTCGCGCTAGGCGGCTCGATTTCCTACACTCCTCGGAGGCGATCTTCGACAACCTCGTCACGCTGATTCTAGACCGGGGGGTTTCAGCTCAGCCGTCCCGTCGAATAGAATCGCCGCTCGATGCGTTGAGTCAGGCAGTTGATGCCGGCCGTTACTCGTTCGCTTTTCGAGATCGCCAGCCAATCTCTTTGGAGAATCATCTCGAACGCCAAAACCGGGCGGCCAAGCTGACCTGGAGTTCGCAACTGGTAACCAATACCGAGTCGTACGCTCGCCATCAACTTTGCGTGGATTTCGCCAAAGTTGCAGAAAAAGAATCTCAGCGCTCGACGATTGAGTGGGCAACGGATCTCAACCCCTGGGATACCGTAGTCGAAGCAGGCCGTTCACTTTGGGGGGACCGGTGGGCGCTCTTAATCCTTGCTAATATCGCGGCTGGCGTTCGATCGATCTCAGATAAATGTACTGATTGTCCCGAACTGCTGGACACGACCCGCTCACTTACCCGACGTATTAGATTTGCACGCCTGCGGTCTGGAGCCTTTAAGTGGTGGAAGGGCCAACTCGAGGCTGCGTCAACTGACTTGGACATCCGATTTTTGCTATTGGTCGCGCTTACGTGGACAACGGTACCGGCGACACTGGCGAACGTAGAGGTCTTCGATATGCTGCTTTCTCGGCTTGATCAACCGGCGTGGCAGCGGTTATTCGGCGCCCTAAGGCGCTGTGCCTCCATGGCTTGCGCACGCGAAGAGTTGAGCGTAGAAGTAAATGCGCGAAAGCTGCCTGGCTCCATGAGCCAGCGGCTCGCTTCAATACTCGCCGACAGAGTCGATCCTAGCAGTAGTCGACTTCTATATCAAAAGTACATCGAGGGAACGCCAACCGAGGACACTGTGGTACTTGAATTGATTCAGCGTGAAGCGCTGGACGTTCAGAACTTCGGAATGAATTCTTGGGCCCCAAAGTTGGAAGAAGTAAAACGCTGTTATGAGCTTGGCGTTGTTTTTGAACCGTACACCTTCCGCCGAAAGAGAAACCGTAAGGAGCCAGGTCCTTTGCCCCTCGGGGATACTCAGCACGCCCGATCAATTTCCGAGCTTTTTGCTCGCGATGGCCGAGGAGCGGTGTCGCCAGGAAGTTTCGAGCAAGATTGTGCCCGTTGCCGTGATTGCGGAGCGCGAAGACTGGTTTTCCGCATTGTCTTGAGTGCCCATCACCCAACTGGATTGAGACCACTGACTCATATAAGAGGGGCCCAGGAGACCCGTGAAGTCGTTCTGGGAAGTTCGGTGGCCGTATTGCGGTCGTAACACGGGCTCCCCGAAAGCGGTACCCTGCACGTCTAGGCGATTCGGTCCTGCCTGACGACGTAGCGTTTACCGCCATCTCTGGACGTGCTGTCGCCTACTGGGCGAGAGCCGTTCTCACCGGCAGGCCATCCATACGCCGGCCTTCAGTGCCGTGGGCCGACGACAGCCATCTCTCTTCAACAGGGCGAGAGGATGGAAAAAGGGTTGCTCCTTACAATCGCTGGAGGGCGGCCGACCTCTATACCTCAATGTTGTGGTGGTGATGCTCGTGTGTCCCTGATTCGTGCGAAGCCGGCTTGCCGGACGCGGTGAGGCCGCGCGCTCTCTGCTCCTCCAGCCAGGCAACCACGCTGTCGAGCCCTTCGCCGCTCATCAGATTCGTGAACACAAACGGCCGGTCGCCACGCATGCGCCGGGCGTCGCGGTCCATGACTTCGAGAGACGCACCCACGTGCGGCGCCAGGTCGATTTTGTTAATCAACAGCAGTCCGCTGCGCCTGATCCCCGGTCCTCCCTTGCGCGGAATCTTGTCGCCGCCCGCCACGTCGATAACGTAGATAAAGGCATCCACCAGTTCGGGGCTGAATGCCGCCGCCAGGTTGTCGCCGCCGCTCTCCACGAAGATCAACTCCAATCCGGGGTGCAGCGTCTCCAGCTCGGCAATCGCCTCCAGGTTCATGGAAGCGTCTTCGCGAATGGCCGCGTGCGGGCAGCCGCCGGTCTCCACACCCAGCACGCGATCGGGGGGCAGCGTACCCTGGCGGATCAGGAACTCGGCATCCTCTTTGGTGTAGATGTCGTTGGTGACTACGGCCAGATTCAAACCCGGCCACAGCCGCTTGCTCAAGCCATTCACTAAGGCTGTCTTCCCGCAGCCAACCGGACCCGCAATCCCTACTCTAAATGCTCTCATGAACGGCTCAATGGCTCCTTCAGAACAGAAAATATCGTTGCGCCAGAGGAAGGACCCGCGCCGGCTCGCAGGTCAGCAACTCCCCGTCCGCGCGCACCTCGTAAGTCTCGGGATCAACCTCGATTTTAGGCGTCGCCGAATTGTGAATCATATCGCGTTTGCCGATCGTCCGGCAGTCCCTCACAGCCACGGCGCGTTTACGGAAGGCATCCGCGATACCCGCCGCGAGCGAAGCTTGCGAAACGAAGGTCACCGACGTGGAAGCGGTGGCCCCGCCGAACGATCCGAACATCGGGCGGTAGAGCACCGGTTGTGGCGTGGGAATGGAGGCGTTGGCGTCGCCCATCACGCTCCATGCGATGAAGCCGCCCTTGATCACCATCTCCGGTTTCACTCCGAACATGGCCGGTTTCCAGAGCACCAGATCCGCCAGTTTGCCGGGCTCGATCGATCCCACCTCGTGTGCAATGCCATGGGTCACGGCCGGATTGATGGTGTACTTGGCGACATAGCGCCGCACCCGGAAATTATCGTTGCGGGCGGAGTCCTGCGGAAGCGCGCCGCGCTGCGTCTTCATCTTGTGCGCCGTCTGCCACGTGCGCGTGACCACCTCGCCGACGCGGCCCATGGCCTGCGAATCGCTGGAGATCATGCTGAACACACCCAAGTCGTGAAGAATATCCTCCGCCGCAATCGTCTCGGGACGAATGCGGCTCTCCGCGAATGCAACGTCCTCGGGCACCAGCGGGTTCAGGTGATGGCAGACCATCAGCATGTCCAGATGCTCGGCGATCGTATTCACCGTGTAAGGCCGCGTGGGATTGGTGGACGACGGCAGAATATGCGGAAGCGCGGCGATACGAATAATATCGGGGGCATGGCCGCCGCCGGCGCCTTCCGTGTGATAGGTGTGAATCGCGCGGCCGGCGATCGCCGCGATGGTGTCTTCGACGAAGCCAGCCTCATTGATCGTATCGGTGTGGATCGCGACCTGCACATCCATCTCGCCGGCTACCCGAAGGCACGCGTCGATGGCGGCTGGAGTCGTGCCCCAATCCTCGTGCAGTTTCAGACCGCACGCTCCCGCACGCACCTGTTCGACCAGCGGCTCGGTAGTGCTGGCATTGCCCTTTCCTAGAAACCCGAAGTTCATCGGCCACGCGTCGGCGGCTTCGAGCATCCGCGCCAGGTTCCAGGCTCCGGGCGTACAAGTGGTGGCGTTGGTTCCGGTGGCAGGCCCCGTTCCACCCCCAATCATGGTGGTGATGCCGTTCGAGAGCGCCTCATAGACTTGCTGCGGCGAAATGAAATGGATATGGCTATCGATGCCGCCTGCCGTCACGATCGTGTTTTCGCCCGCGATCACCTCGGTCGAAGCCCCCACCACCAGTTCCGGATCGACGCCCTGCATGGTGTCCCGATTTCCGGCTTTGCCAACCTTCACGATTCGACCGTCGCGAATGCCGATATCCGCCTTCACGATGCCCCAATGGTCGATGATGAGCGCGTTAGTGATTACCAGATCGAGGCTGCCGCCTGCACGCGTGGCGCGGGCGCTCTGCCCCATGCCGTCTCGAATGACTTTGCCGCCTCCGAACGTTATCTCATCCCCGTATGCCGCGAAATCCTTCTCCACTTCAACTATCAGTTCGGTATCGGCCAGGCGGACGCGGTCGCCCTTTGTTGGCCCATATAAATCCGCATAGGTTCTCCTTGGAATCGAGAGGCTCATTTCTTTCCTCTGCCTTTGTGACCCAGCACCAGCCGTTCCCCTGCGAATTCTACTAAACGGACCTCCTTCTCCTGGCCTGGCTCGAACCTTACCGAAGTACCGGCGGGAATGTTCAGGCGCAGGCCGCGAGCCGCCTCCCGGTCAAAATCGAGCGCGTCGTTGACCTCGAAAAAATGATAGTGGCTGCCAACCTGTACGGGCCGATCGCCGGTGTGCCGCACTATCAGGCTGGCAGTCTTCCGGCCCACGTTGGCATCGATAGCGCCGGTTTCAAGGAAATATTCTCCTGGTTTCATTGGCAGATACTCATCGGCAGGTACTCATTGAATTGGGTCGTGTACCGTCACCAGTTTGGTTCCGTCGGGAAAAGTGGCTTCCACCTGCACTTCGTGAATCATTCCGGCAATCCCTTCCATCACATCACCGGCGCCCAGAACGCCGGCGCCTAGCGTCATGATTTCGGCCACGGTCTTGCCGTCCCTTGCCCATTCCAGGATCTCAGCGGTGAGAATCGCCATGGCTTCCGGATAGTTCAACTTCAAGCCTCGCCCCTGCCGCCGCCGAGCCACTTCGGCCGCGACATAGATCATCAGACGCTCCTGCTCGCGGAGTGTCAAGTGCATCGCTCCTCCTCAAATCAGCTCAGTATATCTTTCTCGGCGGTACTGAATCCGCTCCCGTCACGGCCACCCGCGCAGTTCTCCAAAATTCAATCAGCGACTCGTGTATCAACCATCCGCTTGCAGCCAGACCCCGCACGATCACTCCATCCGAAGCGAGCGCACTCGCGCCCCAGACGGCTTGCGCGCGCCGCGTTCGTTCTCGAGCGATTTCGTTCAATCGGTCCTCCAGTACACGCCAAAAGGCGGACGGCCTGCCTTCCTGAACTATGCATAGACTAGCGGCGTGCGAATATTCGAACATCCGCGCTGTCGAGGATAGATTTTTCTGCCTGGGCTCCAGCAGAAAATCTTCCCGTAGGACCGGCCGTGGCCCGGCGTAGACCTCCGATTGGACGCGCAGCCGCTCGAACGCGAAACGCTCGCCGGCCGCCAGCCTGCCGGGCGCGAGAACTTCCCACCAGAACAGAGTCGCTCCCCGCCCCAGCCGGATCTCCGTGCGCTGCTCGTAGCGGGAACCCGCATAGGGGATCACGGCATCCGGAAGATACTCTAGCAGGCCTGTGTCGCCGACCGAGAATCGCGCATGCTGTTCGGAATCCGTAGCGCCCACGCGATGCCGGTAGAGGCGTGTGGCGCCAGTGGTGGTGATTTGCGCCGAGGCGCCGGCCTGGACTTCGACATCGAGCGCCAGGCGATCTCCCGCAAGCACGCCTCCCGAGACGTTGTTCAGATGCACTAATTTGCCGGATCCTGGAAGCGCGAATGCCCGCACTACTTTCCACGGAGGATCCTGCCGCTTCACTCGGAACCGTTCTCTCTCGAAGCACAGGCTTAGCTGATGAACAGACGTGTTTCGATGGACCCGTGACGCATCGACGCCAACTCCGGATACGGACTGAAGCACGAAGCCTCCTCGGAAAGAGATGCACGGGCGATCGCGGGTTTGAGATTCCACAAAATTCGGCTCGCAGCGGTCTGGCCCAGGGGCATAAGCCGCTGACAGGAGGAAACCAGTCCGGCGATCGATTGATTCAAGTAAGCTAGCGCGACGGCATCGAGCGGTATCCCAAATGCCGCGCCAGCGGCGCCAAAACCGATGCAGTAATGCAGATTGGTTTCAAGCAGTGAGTGGTCCACCATCCCGTTCACAAGTTCGGCGAATCTGCGTCCCAGTTTCAGGCTTGCCTCCCGCGATTCCCTCGCCGGCTTTCGCGCGCTCAATTCTTCGCATAACTCGCGCAAATTACCCCCGTCCCAGGACAGGCGAACGAAGACAGCCTCCAAGGCTCCGGCTTCTTCCAGATACCCGCTCAGGAAAGTTTCCACGTCTCCCGGCGTCAGGGCGCCTTCATCGGCAAGAGTTTCGAGTCCGAAGGAGTGCGCTGTGCCGCCAATCGGGAGGGCCGAGTCAGCCAGTTGGAGCAAGCGCAGGAGTGCGGTTTGCCCCATGGGCCTCACCCGATTCGCGCGGCAGTCTCTAGGCATAGAGTTGCTCTCACCTCTTTTCCATCTGCAAGGGCAAATTATCCTGTACAGCGACGAGTACATTACGCAACGTGGCCCCTGGCCTCTATGGAGTTGTCAACGCGGGTTGAATATTCCCCAGTTTGCGCCGGTTGAAAAATGGTTCTCCCGCAATTTCCGTGCAGGTTTGGCCGCTCGAAATGGCCCAAAACATGAAACAGTAAAATGTTTTATTGTTGAGAGGAAAATGGCTTCTCCCCCGAGCCATGTCCAGGCTCTCCTTCCCGACCCCTCCTGTCTCAAGCTGAACTCTGTCGAGCATCAGGATGGCGGTCGGGTTCTGATCGCAGCTGCCGCCTTCGGTTCCGTTGCGTACTGTCCGGCATGCCACCACGCTTCTCATTCTCTCCACAGCCGTTATTCGCGGGCCTTGCATGACCTCCCGTGGCAGGGATCAACCGTCGAGCTCCGTCTGAATGTTCGCCGCTTTCGGTGTCGGACCCACGACTGTCCCCGCGTCACCTTCGCAGAGACTCTGCCGGTGGTGTCTCCGAAGTACGGCCGGCAAACGAGTCGACTGTCCGAGACGGTCCGCCTGATTGGCTACGTGTTGGGCGGCGAGGCCGGAGCTCGTCTATCGAAAAGGCTCGGCATGGCAACCAGCCCCGATACCGTTCTTCGGAGACTGAAGGTGGGGCCATCCATGGAGATCCGAGGCGCGAGAGCTCTCGGCGTTGACGATTGGGCCTGGCGCAAAGGTCAACGTTATGGGACCATCCTGGTCGATCTCGAGGCGCGCACCCCCATTGATCTATTGCCGGACCGTTCCGCCGATAGTCTGGCTGCCTGGTTGCAATTGCACCCTGGTGCGGAAGTCGTCAGCCGTGATCGGGGCGGCATTTATGCCGACGGCGCCACCCGTGGTGCGCCGCAAGCTGTTCAAGTGGCCGATCGTTTCCATCTGCTTTGCAATCTGACCTCCGCTGTGGAGCGGGTCCTGGAACAGAAACGCACTGCTCTGGCGAAAGCAATTGTGCCCGTGGTGGTCGAACCGTCGCAGCCATCGGTTGACAGTTCTCCGAAGGCCAAAAGCAGGCTCGAGCAAGATAGCGAGGATCGTCGCCAGCGCCGGGTTGATCGGTACAACGAAGTAGTTGGACTGGACCGCCAAGGAATGAGTCAGCAAGCCATCAGTCTTAGGCTGCATATTCAGCGTAAAACCATCCGGCGTTTCCTGCGCGCCGGTCGGTACCCGGAACGGGCGAGACCGCACCGAAGACCGCCGGGCATCAATAAATACCAGGAGTTTCTACGTCGGCGATGGGGCGAGGGCTGCCACAATGCGACCAAACTCTGGCACGAGATCCAAGGCCAAGGCTATACCGGCGGACGAAGCACGATGGCTAAATTCATTGCCACCCTTCGGGTTCCGGGCACCACGTATTTCCGCACGACGGCAGCTCCGCGGCAGAAACAGGCCAAACCGCCTTCTCCCCGGCAGGCCGCGATGCTATTGGCCCGGCGACCAGAAAAGCTAAAACCCGACGAGAAACAACTGCTCGCCAAATTGAACGAGTGCTGTCCAGAAATCCCCATCCTCTACGAGCTCACACAAGGCTTCGCCACAGTGTTCCGCGGCCAGCAGAGTGACACCTTACGGACATGGCTTAATCAAGCACGAGGAACAGGACTGCCAGAAATTGTGCGTTTCTGCGATGGACTTCGCCGCGACGAGAGGGCGGTCGAAGCCGCGGTCGTTCTGCCTTGGAGCAACGGCCAAGTGGAAGGCCAAATTCATCGACTGAAACTGGTGAAGCGGCAAATGTACGGCCGGGCTAAATTCAACCTTCTGCGTTGCCGTGTTCTACCGTATGTCGCTGCCGCGGTCACCGTCTCACCACAAAGCGCTCCCTGACCTGCACGGAAATTGCGGGAGA